>NZ_JAACZO010000059.1 GCF_010993975.1 Halomonas faecis | reverse complement strand
GCTCAAGGGTCAAACGTCTCGTTGACGAGTCGCTTGCCTTGATGATCAGTGACTGCTCACTGCCTCATCGACAAGCGCCCACATGAATTACCTGATCGATTGTTAAAGAGCGGCTCCGGGCTCTTGTGAAGAGGGGAGCGTCCCGCTGCTGCCGTCGGCCGTGCCGCCAGCGCCTAGCGAGGAAGGCGTATTCTACGTGATCGGCGCCGGCTGTCAAGAGCGATCGCCTCGCTCAGCGGCCTATCCACGTCAGTGACGAACGCCGCGCCATGCCGGCAAAAAACTCCGCCGCATCAAGCGCTTCCGTCACTCTCCACCGCTGGCAACGTGACCCGTCGCCGGCAGCGGATGCGTACTTTACGGCCTCGATGACGGCAACGCAAGGCCCTTTGTAAAATTCTTTCAGGCTAGGGCGTGCCTCAGCCTCGACCCACCTATCCACAGGCCAGGCGCGCTTCCCGCCTGTGGATACTCCAGCCGCTCTCATGGGTGCTGGAGCGGCTGGCTGGCCCGCTCTAGCAACGAAAGAATCGAGCGATAGGATATACCACCATGCTGGGTCAGCCCGATCTCGCAGGTTCGCGAATTGGAATAGCCGGCATCACAACCCGCCACCTGCTCGGCCAGACCATGGAGCGCCGAAGCGTTGAGTTCCGGCGTCACCAGCCCCTTGTCGCCCGCAAAGCCACAGCAGGAGATTTCCGCCGGCACCACCACGTCACGGGCGCAGGCACGAGCCAAAGCGACCATACGCTCGCCGAGCCCCATGTGGGTGCTGGAACAGGTGACGTGCACCGCTACGCGCTCATCCAGCGGCGTGATCCGGAGACGCGACAGCAAGTGGTCATGCGCGAAGCCGACCGGCTCCTGCACCGACAAGCGCTCATCCAGGCGCGACTGCAGGTGCAGCATGCAGGGACTGGTGTCGCTCACGATCGGGTAGCGACCGTTCTCGCTGGCCACCAGCAGCTCATGGTTGAGTTCGCCAGCCTTGCGCTTCGCCTCATCGAACTGCCCCTTGGAGTGGAAAGCCATGCCGCAGCACAGGCGGCTGACTTGTGCCGGCACGATGACATCGAAGCCGGCCCGCTCCAGTAGAGTCAGCGTGACCTCCATGATCGAGCGCGTCTCGCTGTCGCCATGGCTCGCTCCGAATACGCGCGTGGCACAGGAAGGCAAGTAGACGACCTTGTCCCGCGACTCACCTCGGGTTGGGAATGGGCGCTGCAGCACTCGCACCGGCGCTGCTTTGGGGACGCTAGGCACCCACTGCGGAACCCGTTGCCCACTGAGGCGCGTCGCCGTGCGGCTCACCCCGGCGAGCCCGCGCTCGCCCAACATGGCACGACCGACGCCGGCCAAGCGCAATACGCCCCGCGCAGAACGCGTGACGGCAGAGAAATGTCGCCCTACGCGAGCTGCCAGCCCGGCAGCATGAGCGAGCCGTTCATGGCGCATGTCGCGGATCAGTTCGCCGGTATTGATGCCGACCGGACATTGGGTCGCGCAAAGCCCGTCGACGGCACACGTCTCGTCACCCGCGTAGCGGTAACCCTTACGCAGCCGCTGGAGACGTTCGGCCTCTTCACTGTCGAGGCTTTCACCCAGCGCCTCGAGTCGAGCCATCTCGCGCGCGATGACGATGCGCTGGCGCGGTGTCAGGGTCAGGTCTTTCGAGGGACAGACGTGTTCGCAGAAACCGCACTCGATGCATTTGTCGACGATGGGATCGGCAGACGGCAGCGGCTTGAGGTTCTCCAGATGCAGCGTGGGGTTGCGGCTCAGGATCACCTCGGGATTGAGCAGGCTCTCCGGGTCGAAGAGTGTCTTGATCCGCCACATCAGAGCGTAGGCCTCGGGCCCCCACTCGAGCTCCACGTAGGGAGCCATGTTGCGTCCGGTACCGTGCTCGGCCTTGAGCGAGCCGCCGTACTCCACGCCCACCAGCCGGGCCACCTCATCCATCAATGCCTGGTAGCGCTCGACCTCACCAGGCTTCTCGAAACCCTGGGGGAAGACGAAGTGCAGATTGCCCTCCAAGGCGTGACCGAAGAGGATGGCGTCGTGGTAGCCGTGACGGTGAAAGATGTCGGTGAGCGCCAGCACGCCCTCGTCGAGTCGCTCAATGGGAAAGGCGACATCCTCGATGATCACCGTGGTACCGACCTCGCGCACCGCACCCACGGCGGGGAACAGCCCCTTGCGGATCTTCCAGTAGAGCGCGTAGGTGGCAGGGTCGCGAGTGAAGGCGACGGGCTCGAGGGTCTCGATGTCGGCCAGCGTCGTCTGCACCGCCTCGAGCCGGGCGGCGAGGTCGCCTTCGTCATTGCCGCGCACGTCGACGAGCAGTGCCGCCGCTCCGTCCGGCAGGGTGCCAAGCACCTCGGGCATGCCCGCCTCACCGGCTACCGAGCGCAGGGCGGCGCGGTCCATCAGCTCCACTGCCGATACCGGTGCCCGCTTGAGGGCAATAGTGGCGCGGCAGGTGGCCGCCATGTCGGGGAAGAAGGCCAGCGCCGCAGCCTTCTCCGGTTCATCGACCACGGTCTCGTAGGTGATGGTGCTGATGAAGCCCAGCGTGCCCTCGGAGCCGATCATCAGGTGTTTGAGAATCTCGATGCCATCATCGAAGTCCACCAGGCTGTTCAGCGCGTAGCCAGTAGTGTTCTTGAGCCGGTACTTGTGGCGAATCTTGTCGGCCAACGCCGCGTTGGCGCGAGTCTCGGCGGCGAGCTCCTCGAGCCCTTCGACGAGGTCGACATGGCTGCGGCGGAAGGCCTCGCGGCTCGACGGATCGGCGGTATCCAGCCGTGTGCCGTCGGCGAGAATCACGCGCATGTCGCGCACCGTGCGATAGCTGTTCTGGGCCGTGCCGCAGCACATGCCCGAGGCGTTGTTGGCGGCGATGCCACCCACCATGCAGCTATTGATCGATGCCGGATCGGGACCGATCTTGCGACCATGAGGCGCCAGAAGCTGGTTGGCGCGTGCGCCGATCACTCCGGGCTGCAGGCGGATGGCCCGGCCGCCGTCGAGGATCTCGTGACCGCGCCAGCCGCGCCCCAGTTGAATCAACACCGAGTCGGTCACCGCCTGGCCCGAGAGCGAGGTGCCTGCCGCACGGAAGGTAACCGGGAGGCGGCGATCTCGACACTCGGCGAGCACGCGAGACAGTTCGTCCTCATTGGCCGGGCGCACTACCAACTGGGGAATCAGCCGATAGAAGCTGGCATCGGTGCCATAAGCCAGGGTACGCAGGGGGTCGTCGATCAGCCGCTCGGCGGGGAGCGTGTCGCGCAACGTTTCGAGCAGTGCCTTGTAAGGAGCTTTCATGACGGCTCTCGGTCAGCGAAAGGATCAGAGCGGGCGTGGCCAGGCATTCAGTCGACGCCGTGGCTGGCGCCCGACACCAGCGAATCCGAGCCGAGGTCGGCAATGGTGCGCGCCCCGGTGAGCGTCATCGCCACCCGCATCTCCTTTTCGAATAGCTCGAGCAAATGGGAAACGCCCGCCTCCCCGGCAGTAGCGAGTGCGTAGATGAAAGCCCGCCCAAGCAATACGGTATCGGCACCCATGGCAATCATCCGCACCACATCGAGCCCGTTGCGCACGCCGGAATCGGCCAGAATGGCCAGATCGCCCTTGACCGCATCGGCGATGGCAGGCAAGGCATGTGCGGTAGAAGGAACACCATCGAGTTGTCGCCCGCCATGGTTGGAAACGACGATGCCATCCGCACCGAAGCGGACTGCATCACGGGCGTCTTCAGGGTCGAGTATCCCCTTGATGATCATCGGACCGTCCCAGAATTCGCGAATCCACTCCAGGTCCTTCCAGGAAATTGAGGGATCGAAGTTGTCGCCGAGCCAGGCGATGTAGTCCTCGAGCTCCGTCGGATGACCGCGATATTCCGAGACGTTGCCCAAGTCATGAGGGCGGCCATGAATGCCCACGTCCCAGGCCCAGAAAGGATGCGTCGCCGCCTGCAGCATACGCCGAATCCCGCCATGCTTGCCGCTCATGCCGGAGTGCGCATCGCGGTAACGCGCCCCCGGCACCGGCATGTCGACCGTGAAGACCAGCGTCTTGACGCCGGCGGCCTTGGCGCGTTCCAGGACATGCTTCATGAAGCCCCTATCCTTCAGCACGTAGAGCTGAAACCAGATGGGACGGTCGACCGCCGAGGCCACCTCGTCGATGGGGCATACCGACACCGTCGACAACGTGAACGGTATGCCTTTGCTGGTAGCTGCTCGTGCTGCCTGCACCTCACCGCGCCGGGCGTACATACCTGCCAACCCCACGGGTGCCAAGGCAACGGGCATGGCTAGAGACTCACCGAACAGCTCGGTCTCCAGCGATAACGTAGACATGTCCTTCAGCACGCGCTGACGCAACGCAATACCGGCAAGATCCTCGACATTACGCCGCAGCGTATGCTCGGCGTAGGCCCCACCGTCGGCGTAGTGAAAAAGGAAGGGAGGAATCCGGCGCTTGGCGGCTTGGCGGTAGTCCGTGGATGCTGAAATGATCATGGCGAGCCCTGTGCAGATGATGCGCTATGCATGAGTGGCCATCGAAGACATCATGTCGAGCGCTCAGAGGGGATTGACGGGATAGGCGAACGAAGGCGATCATTATTGTGGTAAATTGGTAAAACCAATTTACCTCCAAGAGTGAGTGAACCTTAGGGGGCGGCCCTCACCCTGTCAAACCAACTGCCACCTCCAACCCCTAGACTTTGGTATCAAGCCTGATTCAATAAGCGTCAGGCGTTTGACGTGCATCGGCTTTCCGCACCGCTTCCAGGATTGCATGCCCCCCGCCAATACAGGCACTATTGGTTTGACCAATTTGGCATACTTCGGGAATCGCGCATGACCTACCAAGCCCTCCGCCAGCCACGGCTGGCCGATGTCATTACCGAACGCCTCGAAGCCATGATCCTCGAAGGCAGTCTCAAGCCGGGGCAGCGCTTGCCCCCCGAGCGCGAGCTGGCGGAACGCTTCGGAGTCTCGCGCCCTTCGCTTCGCGAAGCGATTCAGAAACTCGCCGCCCGCGGCCTGCTGAGCAGCCGCCAGGGGGGCGGCACCTTCGTCACCCAGGAACTCAACAGCGGCTACAGCGACCCACTGCTGGACATGCTCTCGCGGCACCAGGAGTT
This sequence comes from Halomonas faecis, assembly GCF_010993975.1. Lineage (GTDB taxonomy): Bacteria > Pseudomonadota > Gammaproteobacteria > Pseudomonadales > Halomonadaceae > Halomonas > Halomonas faecis. The sequence continues at coordinate 193,230 of NZ_JAACZO010000059.1, read as the reverse complement.
TCACCTCGATCTGCTGGAATTCCGCGATGCCATGGAGGGCCTCTCCGCCTACTACGCTGCGTTGCGCTCCACCCCTGCCGACAAAGCGATGTTGATCAAGCGCTACGAGGAACTCGAAGCCAGCTTTGCCGGCCGCGACCCCGAACTCGAAGCCGGCGCCGACGCCGCCTTTCACCTGGCCATCGCCGAGGCGGCTCACAACGTGCTGCTGCTGCACACCATTCGCGGCATCTTCCATCTGCTCGAACGCAGCATCGTGGACAACCTAGCGCATCTGTTCGAGAAACCCCAGTCGCGCCCCCTGTTGATGAAACAGCACCGGGCACTGCTCGACGCCATTCTCGAAGGGCGCGCCGAAGACGCTCGTGCACGCTCCCACGAACACTTGGTGTTCGTGGAAGAAGGCCTGCTGGAGATGGAACGCGCCGAGACCCGTGCCCAGCGGGCACTGCGCCGCGCCCAGGCGCTGCCCGAGCAAGAACTCTAGGGTAGCGCCATGAACCGCGCTCCACACCGCCCGTCACGCATGCCGCGCACCTTGCGGCGCACCCTTCTGGTACTGCTGCCACTGGGACTGGCAGTCAGCGTCTGGCAGGCTGCGGAGATCGCCCGCGAGCAGGCTCTGGCGAGCCTGGCCCGTGAAGCCGAGAACGAGCTGCGCCTCTCAGCCACCGGCCTCGAAGGGCACCTCACCCGGCACGACTATCTGCCGCAGCTGCTCGCCTCACGCGAAATGGTCCAACGCTTTCTGGCCAAGCGTGGCCGTCAGGACCCCATGCCGCTCAACCTGCTGCTCGATCGTTTCCGCGCCACCGCGGACGTTTCCGACGTTTACCTGATCGACCGTAACGGCGACACCCTGGCGGCGAGCAACTGGCACCGCCCCAACACCTTCATCGGCCAGAACTACGCCTTTCGCAGCTACTTTCAGGATGCCATCGCCGGTCAACGCGGCCGTTTCTACGGCCTGGGCGTGCAGTCCATGGAGCGTGGCTATTACTTCTCCGCCCCGGTATGGCTGGACGAAACCGCCCCCAACGCCCGCCCCGACGGCGTCATGGTGATCAAGGTACTGCTCGACGATGTCGAAGCCAGCTGGGCTGACCAGGATGCCGAACTGCTGGTCACCGACCGCGACGACATCATCTTCATGGCCAGCCAACCGGAGTTGCGGCTGGCCGCCCTGCATCCACTCTCTGAAGACGAACGCCAGGCCCTGCTGGCCACCCGTCGCTATGCCGACGAGCCCCTCTCGCCCTCGGGTATCGAGGTGCTGGAAACGCGCGGCGATCGTAGCGAGCTGGTGCGTTTCGCCGACGGCCCACTCGAGGAAGGCAGCTACCTTCGCCTGTCGCGCGCCATGCCGGCCTTCGACTGGGAAATGCACATCCTCAAACCGCTGGCCCCGGTCCACCGCGCGCAGTGGCTGGCCGCCCTGCTGGCTGGCGGTCTCTACAGCGTGGTGGTCCTGGCCGGCGGCGTAGGCTGGCAGCGCCTGCGCCTGCGCCGTGAGCGCGAGCAGTTCGCCGAGCGCGAGCGGGACACGCTGGCCCATGCCCGCGACGAGCTGGAACGCAACGTCGAACGGCGCACCCGCGACCTGGTGGAGACCAACCGTCGGCTCTCCGGCGAGATCGAGGAGCGCCGTCGTGCCGAGGAGAATCTACGGCGCACCCAGGACGAACTGGTACAGGCCGCGAAGCTCGCCGTGCTTGGACAGCTGGCTGCCGGCATCAATCACGAGCTCAACCAGCCACTGGCAGCGATTCGTGCTTACACCGAGAATGCCCGCGCCTTCCTCGAGCGCCAGCGGCTCGAGGCCGCCGACGCCAACCTTGCCCAGGTCATCGAGCTCACCGGACGCATGGCCGAGATCAGTGCCCAGTTGCGTCAGTTCTCGCGCAAGAGCGGCGACAGCCTAACGGCCATCTCGGTACCTGCCTGCTTCGAGTATGCCCTGCGCCTCTACCAGGCTCGGCTGCGCAGCGCTCAGGTCGAGGTCGAGCGCCAGTGGCCGGTAGAGACGACGTGGGTAGTGGCCGACCTGGTGCGTCTCGAACAGGTTCTGGTCAACCTGATCGGCAACGCCCTGCAGGCCATGAGCGACACTCTCCAGCCTCGACTGATACTGAGCATCGAACCCGGTGAATCCGAGGTTGCCATCGGGGTGGCCGATACCGGCCCCGGCATCGCCGAAGAGCACCTCGGGCGCATCTTCGAACCCTTCTTCACCACCAAGGCGCCGGGCAGCGGTCTGGGGCTAGGCCTGTCGATCTCGTCGCGCATCGTCGACGACCTGGGCGGCCACCTCACTGCCGCCAACCGGCCTGGCGGCGGCGCCCACTTCACCGTGACCTTGCCTCGCGCCACCACCCCTACGAGCCCATCATCCACTCAGGAGCCGTCCACCCATGCATGACCCGGTCGACACGCCGGTGCTGGTCATCGACGACGAACCCCACCTACGCATCACTGCCGGCCAGACTCTGGAGCTCGCCGGCTACCGGCCCGAACCCTTCGACCGCGCGGAACGCGCCCTGGCCGCGCTCCCGACGGATTTTCCCGGCGTGATCGTCAGCGACATCCGCATGCCGGGCATGGATGGCATGGCGCTGCTGCGCGAAGTGAGAAACCGCGACCCCGACTTGCCGGTCATCCTGATTACCGGCCACGGTGACATTTCGACGGCCGTGGAGGCGATGCGCGAGGGAGCCTGGGACTTCCTGGAGAAGCCTTTCGCTGGAGAACGCCTGGTCGAGATGGTGCGTCGCGGCGTGGAAAAGCGGCGACTGAGCCTGGAGAACCGCCAGCTCAAGGCCGAGCTCGAGGCACAGCAGGCCGCCCCTGGACCACGCCTGGTCGGCCGTACCGCGGCGATCCAGCGTCTCGCCTCCATGGTCCAGCGCATCAGCCAGGTCGAGACTGACGTGCTGCTGTTCGGCGAGACCGGTACCGGCAAGGATCTGGTGGCACGAGCCATCCACGAGCGCAGCCCGCGCGGCGGCCACCCCTTCGTGGCCATCAACTGTGGCGCCGTGCCCGAAAGCATCATCGAGTCGGAACTGTTCGGCCACGAGAAGGGAGCCTTCACCGGCGCCCTCGATCGGCGCATCGGCAAGTTCGAACACGCCGATGGCGGCAGCGTGTTCCTCGACGAGATCGAATCGATGCCGCTGGCGCTGCAGGTCAAGCTGCTGCGGGTACTCCAGGAGCGCTGCGTGGAGCGCCTGGGCGCCAACGAGCCGGTGGGTCTCGACATTCGGGTGATCGCCGCCACCAAGATCGACCTCAAGGCCGCCGCCGAAGCGGGCCGCTTTCGTGAGGATCTCTACTACCGGCTCAACGTCGTCACCCTACCCATTCCGCCACTCCGCGAACGGCTCGAGGACATCCCGCTGCTCTTCCAGCACTTCGCCGTGGTCGCTGCCAACCGCAGCGGGCTGGAGGCACCGCCGCTCGACACCGGCGGCACCTCCGCGCTGATGGCTCATGATTGGCCAGGCAACGTGCGCGAGCTGCGCAATCTCGCCGAACGCTACGTGTTGCTCGGCTCGGCCTTCGACTACCGTCTCGATGCACTGCTCGAGGGTGTAGACACCGACACCACCGACGTTGCCCTGCCCCAGCAGGTGGAACTCTTCGAAAAGAGCCTGATCGCCCAGTCGCTGGCCAGTCACCACGGACGCATCTCGGAGGTATGCGAGCACCTGGGCCTGCCGCGCAAGACACTCTACGACAAGCTCAGGAAATACGGTCTCAAGGCCGAGGACTACCGTCACAATACTGCAAGCTGAGGAACGCACCTCAGGGGGCGGCCAGGTACTCATCCTTGAGCTTCACATAGTTGCCCGCGGTGTAGGGGAAAAAGGCGCGCTCGCTCTCCTTGAGTGGCCGCAGCGCCTTGGCCGGATTGCCCGCATAGACATGGCCGCTTTCCAGACGCTTGCCGGGCGGCACCACGGCGCCGGCCGCAATGATCACCTCATCCTCGACGACGGCGCCATCCATGACGATGGCCCCCATGCCCACCAGGATACGGCTGCCCAGGGTAGCCCCATGGAGAATCGCCTTGTGACCGATGGTGACGTCGTCGCCCACGGTGAGCGGAAAGCCCTCGGGGTTGAAGTCGCTGGCATGGGTGATATGCAGTACGCTGCCATCCTGCACGCTCACTCGCGCGCCGATGCGGATGCGGTGCATGTCTCCACGTACCACCGCCATGGGCCACACCGAGCAGTCGTCGCCCAGTTCCACGTCGCCCAGCACCACGCTGGCCGCATCCACGTAGACCCGCTTGCCCAGCCGAGGGGTGATGCCGCGCCAGGGACGCAGCGCCCCTGCACGGGCCGTCGCTCGTTCGTTCATGGCTCTCCTCCAGAGGTCAGATCAGGCCGGCACCCAATACTACCAGCGTCAGCGGAATCGACACCCAGCGCACCACGCCCTGCCACAGCCGGAAACCCGACTCGCCCACGCCCAGCGCTTCGTTAGCGGTGTCGTTCGCCATCACCCAGGCGGCAAATATCGCTATCGCCAGTCCGCCCAACGGCAGGAAGATTTCGGTGGGCACGCTGGTCACCAGATCGAAAAACGTCTTGCCCGCCACCGGATGCCACTCGGCCAGCGTCGAGAACGACAGTACCGAGAGCAATCCCACCAGCCACACCGCCACGCCGATGAGCGCTGCCGCCCGGCCGCGACGCACACCGAGCCCCTGAAGGGTAGCGACCATCGGCTCGGCCAGGTTGATCGACGAGGTCCAGGTGGCGAGCAACAGCAGCAGGAAGAACAGCGACAGCCATAGCGCCCCCCAGGGCAGTTCGGCGAAGGCGATGGGCAGGGTGACGAACATCAGCCCCGGACCTTCGGCGGGATCCATGCCCTGGGTGAACACCACCGAGAAGATGGCAATGCCGGCCAGCAGCGCCACCGTGACGTCGAGCGCCGCCACCGCGCCGGCCGCCCTCGGCAGGCTCTGCCGGTCGGGCATGTAGGCGCCGTACGCCATCAGCGCGCAGGCACCCACCGCCAGAGTGAAGAAGGCATGTCCCATGGCGTGCAGCACCACCAGCGGGGTGATGGCCGAGGGGTCGGGCTGGAACAACCAGGCCAGCGCCGGACCGAAGCCCGTGGTAGTGGCCGCGAAGCCGGCCAGCAGTACCAGCAGCAGGTAGAGAAGCGGCATCAGCAGGTTGTTGAGCCGCTCCAGACCCTTGGAGACCCCGGCGGCGACCACCGTCATGGTCAGCAACAGGAAGAGTGTGTGATTGAAGGTCATGCGCGCCGGGTCGGCGAGGAAGGCATCGAAGCCGGCGCCGATCTCCGCCGGGCCGGCGCCGACGAAGTCGCCGTTGATCGCGGTCACCAGGAATTCGATGGACCAGCCCGAAACCACCGAGTAGAAGGACAGGATGCAGAACACCGTGACGGCCCCGAACACCCCCAGCAGCCGCCAGTGACGACTGGCTCCCGCCTGCGCCGCCAGGTGGCCGAGCGAGGCCACCGGCGAGCGCCTGCCGGCCCGGCCAATGAGGATCTCGGCCATCATCACCGGCAGCCCCAGCAGCAACACGAAAGCCACGTAGAGCACCAGGAAGGCGGCTCCCCCATTCTCGCCGGTGATATAGGGAAAGCGCCAGATATTGCCCAGCCCCACGGCAGCCCCGGTCACCGCCAGGATAAAGGCGCGTCGGGAGCTCCAGCGCTCCAGGGTTGCCTGCATGCCAGTGCCCTCTCGTTGGAAAGGCGCAAAGCCTATCAGGCCGGCGCGATGCCACCAAACCCTTTGTCGGCGTTGAAACCCGGCCTCATCGGCCGCATCTAAGCCAGGCACGTTCTTTTCGTCCCCTTCACCGTCGCCGAGGTGCGCATGACCCGCAACCCCCTGCTCGAGTCCCATGAGCTGCCTCCCTTCGAGGCCATCCAGCCGGAACACGTGGTGCCCGCCATCGACACCCTGCTGGCCGAGAACCGCGCCGCCATCGACGACCTGGTCGCGCGCGCCGAGCGGGAACCCCCCACCTGGCAGAGCCTCGCTGCCCCGCTGGAGGCATTCAACGACCGCCTGTCGCGAGCCTGGTCGCCGGTTTCGCACCTCAACGGCACCATGAACAGCCCCGAACTGCGCGAGGCCTACCAGGCGTGCCTAGCCAAGCTCTCCGACTACAGCACCTGGCTCGGCCAGCACGAGGGACTGTTCCGCGCCTGGCGGGCCCTGAAGGAGGGGCCCGCCTGGGTCGGACTGGACGCAGCGCAGCGCCGCACGGTAGACAACACCCTGCGCGACTTCCGTCTGGCCGGCGTCGACCTGCCCGCCGAGCAGAAGCGCCGCTACGGCGAGATCAAGGCACGCCTCTCGGAGCTGGCCAACACCTTCTCCAACCAGCTGCTCGATGCCACCCAGGCATGGCACAAGGACATCGTCGACGACGCCCGGCTCGCCGGCCTACCGGAAAGCGCCCTAGCAACGCTCGCCGCCAATGCCGAAGCCAAGGGGGTGAAGGGCTACCGTATCACCCTGGACTTTCCCAGTTTCTATCCGGTGCTCACCTTCGCCGACGACCGCGAGCTGCGCCGCGAGATCTACACGGCCTTCATCACCCGTGCCTCCGACCAGGGCCCCAATGCCGGCGAGTACGACAACGCCCCGATCATCGAGGAAACCCTGCGCCTGCGCCACGAGCTCGCCGGGCTGCTGGGGTTTGCCAGCTATGCCGAGCTGTCGCTTCAGACCAAGATGGCCGAGTCGCCCTGCCAGGTGCTCGATTTCCTCGACGACCTGGCCCGGCGTGCCGTGCCGCAGGCGCGCGAGGAGTTTGCCGAACTCGCCGCCTACGCCCGCGATACGCTGGGCCTGGCCGACCTCGAGCCCTGGGACGTGGGCTATGCCAGCGAGAAGCTGCGGGAAGCGCGTCATGCCATCTCCCAGGAGCAGCTACGCCCTTACTTTCCTGCTCCTCAAGTGGTCGACGGGCTGTTCCGGGTGGTCGAGCGCCTCTACGGCGTCACCTTCGTAGAAGACGCGAACGCTCCGCGATACCATCCGGACGTGCGCTACTTCCGCATACTGGAAGGGGCAAAACCCATTGCCGGCTTCTATCTCGATCTCTATGCCCGCGAAGGCAAGCGGGGCGGCGCCTGGATGGACGAATGCCGGGTACGCCGCCAGGAGGGCGACACCCTACAATTGCCGGTTGCCTATCTGACCTGCAACTTCACCCGCCCGGTGGGCGACAAACCGGCGCTACTGACCCACGATGAGGTCACCACCCTATTCCACGAGTTCGGCCACGGCCTGCACCATATGCTGACCCGTCAGACGATCGCCGATATCTCGGGCATCAACGGCGTGGCCTGGGATGCCGTGGAGCTGCCCAGCCAGTTCATGGAGAATTTCTGCTGGGAACGCGAAGGACTCGATCTGATCGCCAGCCATGTCGACACCGGCGAACCGCTACCCGCCGAGCTGCTGGAGAAGTTGCAGGCGGCACGCAACTTCCAGTCGGCCATGGGCATGGTACGCCAACTCGAATTCTCGCTGTTCGACCTGCGTCTGCATCACGAACTCACGGCACCTTCGGCGGCGGAGGTCCAGTCTCTGCTCGACACGGTACGCAATGCCGTCTCGGTGGTGCCACGCGCCTCGTTCAATCGCTTCCAGAACGGCTTCGGTCATATCTTCGCCGGCGGCTACGCAGCGGGCTACTACAGCTACAAGTGGGCCGAAGTGTTGTCCGCCGACGCCTGGAGCGCCTTCGAGGAAGCGGGTATTTTTGATACCGAGACCGGCCGGCGCTTCCGCCGTGAGATTCTCGAGCCGGGCGGCTCGCGCGATGCTGCCGAGCTGTTTCGCGCCTTCCGCGGCCGCGAACCGAGCGTCGAGCCACTACTTCGCCACAGCGGCATTCGCGCCGCCTGACACCGACCATCGACCATCGCCGCCGGACGCATCCCGCCCCGGCGGCCATTCCGGGAGGCCCCATGGCCGTTCAGAAACGCTTCATCGCCGGTGCCATCTGCCCCCGCTGCGCCGCAATGGATCGCATCCGCACCTGGGAGCAGAACGGCGTGCGCTACCGCGACTGCATCAACTGCGACTTCTTCGAGCAGCTGCCCATCGAAGACGGCAACGCTGCGGAACTCGAGACCCGCGTGAACCGCCACCGAGAAGAGCGGCGTCAGGACGACTTGCAGCCGGTGAAGATCCTCGATCCCAGGAGCCGTTGAAGCCAGAACGCCAGAATTTGCCCACAATCCGTGCGGATATCCGCACACCAGAAATGGCGTGACGTGCGGATATCCAGCCCCATTCAAGCCAAGCATACTCGACCTTGGTCGCAATCAACTTCAACAACTATTTGATATAAAAAAATAAATATTAAACTGGCAGGTAACCTGCTTACTCTCCCATGAACATTGCTCACCATTGACAGGGTCAGGGCAGCAATGGCCCGTCTTTGCCATACTGCTTGGCGAAGTGCCTGTCACTCGTTCGCATGACACGTTCACCATGGGCGTGACATGCCGACGCACAACCACAATCGCAACAGGAGAGACGCCATGCGCATCACAATGAGCCAGGTCCTCACCGGCACCCTGACCGGCGCCCTGCTGGTCGCAGGTAGCGCCCAGGCCGACCGTTCCGACTGGCCGGACAACTTCACCGTGGGCACCGCCAGCCAGGGCGGCACCTACTTCGTCTACGGCTCCGGCTGGGCCAACCTGATCGCCGACGAGCTGGACGTTTCCGGCGGCGGCGAGGTCACCGGTGGTCCCAACCAGAACCTCGCGCTGGTGCATACCGGCGAGCTGGCCCTGGGCCTGACCACCATGGGCCCGGCCGCCGAGGCACTGGCCGGCGAGAGCCCGCTGGCTCCCGGCGTTCCGATGGACAACGTCTGCGCGCTGTTCCCGATGTACGAAACGCCCTTCTCGATCACTACCCTCGCAGACAGCGGCATCGAGTCGATCTCCGACATCCCTGATGGCGCGCGCATCGGCTTCGGCCCGGCGGCTTCCACCTCCGACACCTACTTCCCGGCCATGCTCGAGGAGCTGGGCGTCGACTTCGAGCGCCGCAACGGCGGCTGGACGGACCTGGGCGGCCAGCTGCAGGACGGTCTCATCGATGTCATCGCCTTCGCTGCCGGCATCCCGATTCCGGCCGTCAGCCAGCTCGAGGTGCAGACCGACGTCAACATCGTCGAGTTCAGCGAGGAGGAGCAAGCCCAAGTGCTCGAGGCGTTCCCCGTCTCACCCTTCCAGATTCCGGCCAGCACCTACGAAACCCTCGAAGAGGATGCTCGCGCCGTCTCCATGTGGAACTTCACCATCGCCGGCTGCGACGTATCGGAAGATTTCGTCTACGAAATCACCAAGCTGAGCATGGAAAACAACGACCGGATGCGTGATATCCACCGCAGCGCTGCCACCAGCGTTCCGGAGAACATCCAGTACAACACCGTGCTGCCCTTCCATCCGGGTGCCGTGCGCTGGTACGAGGAGAACGGCTACGAAATCCCCGAAGAGCGCAAGCTGAACTGAGGCAAGCCTCGCTCCCATGTGTCATGCCCCGCGCCGGCCCACGGCCGGGGCATGATTGGCATTCCACCGTCCCACACCCGAGGGTGACCTACCCATGAGTCATACACCCGACACCCATCCCGAGCGTGACAACGAGGCCCGCGACAACGGCCCCGACCACGTCGTCGAGGGCGTCGACGAGGAGGTTGTCGAGTCCAACCGACGCCTCTACAAGGGGTGGCAGCTGATCCTGTTCGCCGTCCTGGCCATCGTCTACTCCGCTTTCCACCTGGTGTCGCTGAACGTCTACCCGATGGAAACCTGGTCATTTCGTATCGTCCACATCGCCGGTGCGTTGATCCTCGGCTACGGCCTCTACGCCGGCACGCGTTTCGCCGACGACAGCCGAGGCCCCGCTTCCCCATGGCTGACCTGGGTCAGCTATGCTCTGCTGCTGCCTGCCCTGTACGCACTCGTGCAGGTCTTCCTGATGCAGCGCGACATCGCCGGCGGCGCCATGCGCATCGCCCCTCACGTCGAGGCCTGGCACTACGGCTACCCGCTGATCCTGGCCACCTCGGCCGCCATCATGCTCTCCTGGGGCTATCGCCAGGTGCGCCAGAAGCTGTCGCCGCCCGACCTGGTGCTGATGGCATGTACCGCCGCCGTGGCCGGCTATTTGCTGGTGATCTTCAACACGCCGCTGCGCGCCTCGACCGGCACCTCGTTCGCACCCATGGGCATCTCCTACGCCGCCATCGCCGGGTCGTTGCTGATCCTTGAGCTGACGCGTCGCGTTGCCGGTCTCGCTCTGGTGGTCATCTCGGTCGTGTTCCTGCTCTACGTCTTCGCCGGCCCCTACCTCCCCGGTTTTCTCGGCTACCCTGGGCTCTCGGTGGGTCGCTTCTTCAGCCAGGTCTACACCGATGCCGGCATTCTCGGGCCGACCACCGCCGTGTCGTCCACCTACATCATCCTGTTCATCATCTTCGCGGCCTTCCTGCAGGCCTCCAAGGTCGGCGACTACTTCGTCAACTTCGCTTTCGCCGCCGCTGGCCGCGCGCGTGGCGGCCCCGCCAAGGTGGCGATCTTCGCCTCCGGCCTGATGGGCATGATCAACGGCACCAGTGCCGGCAACGTCGTCTCCACCGGCTCGCTGACCATCCCGCTGATGAAGAAGGTGGGCTATCCCGGCCGCAGCGCCGGTGCCATCGAGGCCGCCGCCTCCACCGGCGGACAGATCATGCCGCCAATCATGGGCGCCGGGGCCTTCATCATGGCCGAAATCACCGGCATCCCCTATACCGAGATCGCCGTAGCGGCATTGATCCCGGCCATCCTCTACTTCGTGTCGATCTATTTCATGGTCGACCTGGAAGCGGCCCGCAAAGGCATGCGCGGCATGCGCAAGGAGGAGATTCCGCTCTTCTCCAAGCTGGCCAAGCAGGTGTATCTGTTTGCCCCGATCATCATCCTGATCGCCGCGCTCTTCATGGGCTACTCGGTGATCCGCGCCGGCACCCTGGCCACCGCCTCTGCCGCCGTGGTGAGCTGGATCTCGCCTCACAAGATGGGCATCCGCTCTATCCTGCGTGCCCTGCAGCTGGCCGGCACCATGTCGATTCAGATCATCGCCGTATGCGCCTGTGCCGGACTGATCGTCGGCGTCATCTCGTTGACCGGCGTCGGCGCACGCTTCTCGTCGCTGCTGCTGGGCCTGGCCGGCGTCAGCCAGCTGCTGGCGCTATTCTTTGCCATGTGCATCTCTATCCTGCTGGGAATGGGCATGCCCACCACGGCCGCCTATGCCGTGGCCGCCTCAGTGGTGGCACCCGGCCTGATCAACATCGGCATTCAGCCACTGGTGGCGCACTTCTTCGTGTTCTACTTCGCGGTGGTTTCGGCGATCACGCCGCCGGTGGCGCTGGCCTCCTACGCCGCCGCAGGCATCTCCGGCGACAACGCCATGGGCACCTCGGTCGCCTCCTTCAAGGTGGGCCTGGCCGCCTTCATCGTGCCCTTCATGTTCTTCTACAGCCCGGCCATGCTGCTGGAAGGATCCTGGATGCAAATCCTGCGCGTCGGCGTTACCGCCACGCTGGGCATCATCCTGCTCGCCTCCGCCGTGCAGGCCTGGTTCTTCGGGCCGGTGAAGGCGTGGATGCGCGTGCTGATGCTGGTCGGCGCCCTGTGCATGATCTACGGCGGCATCTACACCGACATCGCCGGCCTGGCGATCGGCGGGCTGCTGTTCCTGCTGCAGCGCGGCCGCCACGGCGGCGGTGCCCAGCCAGCTGCCTCTTCGGGCTGAACGCACCGTTGGGTCATCCCATCAGCACAAGGGCCCCGCCATGGCGGGGCCCTTTCTCGTTGTGGGTGACGACGCTATGCGACGCTCTTCGCGGCGGAGTCAGACGGTGATGTTATCGAGGATCGCCAGCGTCGGTTCGGCCTGATTCAACGTATAGAAGTGCAGTCCCGGCGCCCCGCCATCGAGCAGCCGCTGGCAGAGACGCGATACCACCTCCTCGCCGAAGGCGGCGATCGCCTCGCTGTCATCGCCATAGGCCTCGAGCTGCTTGCGGATCCAGCGCGGGATCTCGGCGCCGCAGGCATCGGAGAAACGCGCCAGCTTGGTGTAGTTGGTGATGGGCATGATGCCCGGCACGATGGGGGCTTCCACGCCCAGGGCACGAGCCCGCTCGACGAAGTGGAAGTAGGCCTCGGCGGTGAAGAAGTATTGGGTGATGGCGAGATTCGCACCTGCGTGCATCTTGCGTGCGAAGTTCTCGAGATCCCGCTCGAAACTCGGCGCCTGGGGATGCGACTCCGGGTAGGCGGCCACGGCGATCTCGAAGTGGTCGCCGGTTTCGGCACGGATGAACTCGACCAGTTCGTTGGCGTAGCGCAACTCGCCGACACCGCCCATCCCGGAAGGCAGGTCGCCACGCAGCGCCACCAGGCTGTCGATGCCTTCTTCACGGTATTGCTGCAGCAGATCACGCAACTGGGCCTTTTCACTGCCGATGCACGACAGATGCGGCGCTGTGGTGATCCCCGCTTCGCGCACCTGGCGTACCACCTGGCGAGTGCGCGCCTGGGTGGAACCCCCTGCACCATAGGTCACCGAGAAGAAACGCGGACAGCGCTCAGCCAGAGCATCGCGTGCCCGTATCAGCTTGTCGCGCCCCGCCTCGGTGCCCGGGGGAAAGAACTCGAAGCTGATCCCCAACGGGTGTGCCTGCGTACTCATCGATTCACCTCATGTCCCTTTCATCGTTGACGCCATTCTGCCCAGGCCCGGCCCGCACGGCCAATGAAAGTTCCGCAGCGCACTATCGATGCCGTTCATGATGGTGCCTGACAGCCGACCCATCGACAGGCATGATGGCGGTTTTGACAAGGATGAACGGTATCCGATGATCGATCCTGCGACCTTGATGGGCCCGCTATGGACGCTGCTGGTCTTCGTGGCCCTGGGCTGGCTGGCAGCTCGCCGCCTGGCAGTGGACCCACGCCCCATCGCCACCCTGCTGATCTACCTGATCGCACCGCTGACTTTCTTTCGCGGGCTGATCCTGGGAGGCCCCACTCCCGACTATCTGCTGCTCACCACCGCGTTGTTCGCCACCGCCAGCCTGCTCGCTCTGCTGGTGAACCGGCTAGCCCGCGGCCTGCTTCCGTCGATGGAGAGCGCCCTGCTGGCGTTTTCCGCCGGCACCGGCAACACTGGCTACTTCGGCCTGCCGGTGGCCATGGTCCTGCTGCCACCGGAGGGTGTGACGCTCTATCTGTTCTGCATTCTCGGCGTGACGCTCTACGAGTTCACGGTAGGCTTCTACCTGAGCGCCCGAGGCCAGTTTTCGGTACGTGACAGCCTCGTCAAGATCCTTCGCTTGCCGCTGATCTATGCGTTCCTGGCCGCCCTCCTGGTGAGTGGGCTAGGCGTCGACATGCCGGCACCGGTCATGGAAGGGCTCGAGGCCTTTCCGGCCACCTACACCTTGCTGGGCATGATGATCATCGGCATGACGCTGGGGCGAGTCTCGCTGCGCGAGTTCGATGCCCGTTTCATCGCGGCTTGCGTGGCGGTGCGTTTCATCCTCTGGCCACTGCTGTCGCTCGCCGTGGCGGTCGGCCTGCAACCGCTGCTGTCGGCGGACATGGCCATGGTCATTCTGCTGCTGGGAGTGGTGCCCATGGCCGCCAACGTGGTGGTGGTGGCCATGGAACTGGGCATTCGCCCGGAGAAAGGTGCCCTGGCGGTACTCATCACCACCCTGGCCGCGCCGCTGTTGATTCCGCTCTACCTCACGGGCATGGCGCACTTGGCCGGGCTAGGCTGACCCCCCATGGGTCTTGCACCCTAGCGTCGGCGAACTAGCCTGAAAGAATATCCCCCGGGAGACGTAAGCCATGCGACGGCGACTCTTTCTGCTGACACTCCTGCTCGGCACACTACTGCCCCTTGCCCCGGCGGCGGCGCATCACGGCTGGACCGGCGGCGAGACCATCGAGCTCACCGGCACCATCGCTGCGCTGCGGCTGGGCAACCCGCACGGCGAGCTGACCCTGGACGTCGAGGGCGAAAGCTGGACGGTGGAAGTCGGTCAGCCGTGGCGCAACGACCGTGCCGGCCTCGAGGAGGGCGACCTGGCCGAAGGCGTCGAGATCCGCGTCTCCGGCGAACGCTCCGGCGAGCGCCTGATGAAAGCCGAGCAGTTGTGGATCGGCGAGCGCCACTACGTGCTCTATTCCGACCGCATCTGAAACGGCCGATGGCTGAGCTGCTGGACTGGCTGGCCGCAACGCCGCTGGCAGAGTGGATGCGCCTATCGCGCTGGGGCTACGCGGCCGTCAACGCCCTGCACGTACTGGGTATCGCCCTGCTGGTGGGGGCCATCGCTGCCCTCGACTTGCGCCTGCTGGGCTGGCGCCGCCGGCTACCTCTGACGCAAGCCGCCCGGCTGCTGCAACCGATCGCCGCCACCGGGCTACTACTCGCCCTGGGCGCCGGCTGCCTGCTGTTCCTTGCCGATCCTGCCGACTACGCAGCCATGCCCCTTTTCCAAATCAAGCTATCGCTGATCGCCCTGGCGCTGGCCAATGCGCTCGCCCTCAATCTGAGGCCGGGCATCGCCAGCGCCACGCCCCGACGACTTCGGCTATCCGCAGCACTGTCGCTGCTACTGTGGCTGGCCATTCTGGTCAGCGGCCGTTTTCTCGCCTTCGTCTAGTAGCGGTAGCTATCGGGCTTGAAGGGGCCGTCGGCCGGCACGCCGGTATACTCGGCCTGAGCTTCGGTCATGCGGGTGATCACCCCGCCGAAGCCAGCCACCATGTAGCGTGCCACCTCCTCGTCGAGATGCCGGGGCAGCACCGTCACTGCCAGCGCCTCGCGCCGCTGCTCAGCTGGCAGCTCGGCGAAACACCGCTCGAAGAGGTGCATCTGAGCCAGCACCTGGTTGGCGAAGGAGCCGTCCATCACTCGCGAGGGGTGGCCGGTGGCGTTACCCAGGTTAACCAGGCGCCCCTCGGAAAGCAGGATGAGGTAGTCGCGGCTGTCGGGATCGAATTCGCCCGGCGTGCCGTCACGATGCACCTTGTGCACCTGCGGCTTGATCTCCTCCCAGTGCCAGTGACGGCGCATGTGGGCGGTGTCGATCTCGCTGTCGAAGTGGCCGATGTTGCACACCACCGCACCGGGCTTGAGCGCCTCGAGCATGGCGGCATCGCAGGCGTCGATGTTGCCGGTGGCGGTGACCACCAGGTCGATGCGTGCCAGCAGGTCGCGGTCGATGCTATCGGCACCGCGGTTGATGCCGTCGCGGTAAGGCGAGACGACCTCGAAGCCGTCCATGCACGCCTGCATGGCGCACAGCGGGTCGATCTCGGCCACCTTGACGATCATGCCTTCCTGACGCAACGAGGCGGCCGAGCCCTTGCCCACGTCGCCATAGCCCACCACCAGTGCCTGCTTGCCGGCCAGCAGGTGGTCGGTGGCACGCTTGATGGCATCGTTGAGCGAGTGTCGGCAGCCGTACTTGTTGTCGTTCTTCGACTTGGTCACGGCATCGTTGACGTTGATCGCCGGCACCTTGAGCGTGCCGTCGCGCAGCATCTCCTGCAGGCGATGCACGCCGGTGGTGGTCTCCTCGCTGATGCCGTGGACGGCGTCGAGCAGCTCGGGGCGCCGCTCATGGAGCAACGCCGTGAGGTCGCCGCCATCGTCGAGCACCATGTTGGGCGTCCAGCCACCGGGGCCCTCCACGGTCTGCTCGATGCACCACCAGAATTCCTCCTCCGTCTCGCCCTTCCAGGCGAACACCGGGATGCCGGCTGCCGCAATCGCGGCAGCGGCATGATCCTGGGTGGAAAAGATGTTGCACGACGACCAGCGTACCGAAGCTCCCAGATCGATCAGCGTCTCGATCAGCACCGCCGTCTGGATGGTCATGTGGATGCAGCCGGCAATGCGTGCCCCGGCCAGCGGTTGCTGGGCACGGTACTTGTCACGGATGGTCATCAGCGCCGGCATTTCCGTCTCGGCAATGCGGATCTCGCTGCGTCCCCAGTCGGCCAGGCCGATATCGGCGACCCGGTAATCCTGAGCATTCAGAGCGGACACGGCGGGTTCGTTCATGCGTTACCTCCTCCACGGATCGATCAATGCCTTCCACTATAGGCAGGGGAGGACGCGGCAAACAACCGCTGGCAACCTTCAAAAATCCACGATGCCTTCCGCGCGCAGACGACTGGCCAGTTTCTGCACTGCCTCGTGAGCAAAGAAGGCGTGAAGGTCGGCGGCACGCACCTCACCCACGCCCGGTCGGGCCTGCCAGCTTGCCTTGCTGCGACTCGCCAAGGTCGGCCAGTCGTCACCGGGAGCCGGCTCGACACCCGGCGGCACTCCCAGCGCAGCCAGCCAGGCGGCAAAAGGACGCTGACGTGCGGCACTGAAACGAGCCTGGAGAGCGTCGGCCCGCGCCTTGCCGATACCTGGCGCCGCGGCCAACTGGTCGGCATCCAGAAACAGCCAGTCGAGCAGACCGTTCAACAGCCCCGCCTCCAGCAGTGCTCGCCAGGTACCCGGCCCCACGCCGACGAGGTCGAGGCCCTGGTCTCCACCCAGCCATTCGAGCCGCGCCAGGAACTGCTCCTCGCAGCCGGCGACGGGGCGAAAGCAGCTCAGTGCATGATACTCGCTCTCGTCGGGTGGCGAGACGGCCGGTCGCTCACTGGCACGCCATACCACGCCCTCGAGACGCGGAATGGTCAGCCCGCCCAGGGCAACGGCAACCTGGTCGCCAGTGCGAACGTCCAGCGTCTGCCAGCGCGCGAGCGACCCCAGGCTGACCCGGCGTATGGTGCGTCCGTCGAGTTCGATTGGCCGCAGGTGCAATAGCGGCGTGATACGCCCGGTCCGGCCAATGCGAAATTCGACACCTCGCACTTCGGCCAACGCCTCGCGTGGTAGGTGCTTCCAGGCCGCCGCCCAGTCGGGCGGCTCCGCTCGCCAGGCCGTGCCGGGGGGCCGCCCCGCCTGACGCAGCACGATGCCGTCGGTAGCGAAAGGTAGCGCGCCGCGATACCAGCGATCGCGCCAGCGGGCGGCATCTTCGACCCCGGACACCGGGTGAGTCATGGCAGCGCTCTCGGTCAGGCCCAGCGCCGCCAGCCCCTCCAAGCGTGCCGCCAGCGTCGCCGGGCCGTTCGGCCAGTCCCAGACGAACAGGCCGATCCGTAAGCCGGTCGCGTCGTCCAGCCGCTCACGGGCCAGCAGCCCGGCCACACGACTGCGCGCCCCGGCGCCGCCCGCCTCGGCCTGAACATGATCGTCGAGGCGCAGATAGAGTTCGCCCTGCAGCACGGCGTCCAGGGGCTCGGTCAACCGCTCGGGCACCGCTGGCAGGCGGCGAACGCGCGTGGTCCAGTCCTGCCCGGTGCGCCCGTCGCCACGGCTGATCGCTCGCTCCAGGCGACCTTCGGCGTAGACCAGAGTCACCGCCACGCCATCGACCTTGGGCTGCACCCAGACGTCATCACGCCGTGCCAGCCAGGTACGCACGGCGGCTTTCCCGTCGAGCTTGACCAGCCCCGTCTGGGGCACCGGATGAACCACTTCACCGGCGGGCAGTGCCACTGCCTCGGCCGAACCTGCCGCCTCGGGAAAGCAGCGCCGCCACTCGGCAAGCCGCGCCCTAGCCTGATCGTAGATGGTATCGCTGACCGGCGACTGACCGCGCCGATGATAGGCGTCGTCCCACGCTGCCAAACGCTCCGTGAGTGCGGCCAGCTCGCGTTCGGCGCGTGCACCGCTCCAGTCGGGGCAGTCGACGGCAAAGACAGGACTGGCCAGCAGCAGAAAAACGAGGGCGGCGAATCGGGGCATGACGGATTCCCGGCGGACATGTCCGAGAATCCTAATAAAGCGCCCCGCGCGATTCTGCCGGCGGGGCGCTTCGTGTCATGTAAGCGATGGATTAAGAAGCGTTAGAGCCCGGCCGCCTGACGCAGCGCATGTGCCCGGTCGGTCTTCTCCCAGGGGAAGGCCAAAAAGCGCTCAGTGTGTTCCTGTCCCTGGTCGTCCTTCCAGGTGTAGCTGGTCTCGAAGGGCTCGCGACCGAAGTGACCGTAGGCCGCGGTGAGCTGATACATGGGATGCAGCAGGTCGAGCATGCGGGTGATGGCGTAGGGACGCAGGTCGAAATGCTCGCGGACCAGCTCGATGATGCGTGCATCGTCGATCTTGCCGGTACCGAAGGTGTTGATCGCCACCGAGGTCGGCTCGGCCACGCCGATGGCATACGAGACCTGAATCTCGCACTTGTCGGCCAGGCCGGCGGCGACGATGTTCTTGGCCACGTAGCGGCCGGCGTAGGCGGCGCTGCGGTCGACCTTGGAGGGATCCTTGCCGGAGAAGGCGCCGCCGCCGTGGCGCGCCATGCCGCCATAGGTATCGACGATGATCTTGCGCCCGGTCAGCCCGCAGTCGCCCACCGGGCCGCCGATCACGAACTTGCCGGTGGGATTGATGTGGTAACGGGTCGCGGCTGAGAGCCACGCCTCGGGAATCACCTCTGCGATGATCTCGCGGCGCACCATCTCGCGCAGCTCCTCCTGGTCGATGCCCGGGTCGTGCTGTGTGGACAGCACCACGGCTTCCACAGCACTGGGCTTACCGTCGGCGTCATAACGGAAAGTGACCTGACTCTTGGCATCGGGACGCAGCCAGGGCAACAGGCCATGGCGGCGCAGCTCGGCCTGGCGCTCCACCAGACGGTGGGCGTAGTGCACCGGCGCCGGCATGTAGGAGTCGGTCTCGTTGGTGGCATAGCCGAACATCAACCCCTGGTCGCCGGCGCCCTGGTCATCTGGCTTGGTGCGATCGACCCCTTGGGCGATGTCCACGCTCTGCTTGCCGATCAGGTTGAGTACGCCGCAGGTCTCGCCGTCGAAGCCCACTTCCGAGGAGGTATAGCCAATGCGCGTGATGACTTCGCGCACCAGCGCCTCGAGATCGACCCAGGCGGTGGTGCTGATCTCGCCCGCCACGATGGCCACGCCGGTCTTGACCAGCGTCTCGCAGGCTACGCGAGCCTGCTTGTCGCGAGCGATGATGGCATCCAGCACCGCATCGGATATTTGATCGGCGATCTTATCGGGGTGCCCCTCGGACACGGACTCGGAGGTAAACAGGGAGTATTCGCTCATGGCGTCCTCGACCCTTGGTGGTACGGCAAGGTGCTCAAGCGCAGCCCGGCTGGCCACGCGGCCTGCCGGCGCGGGTAGGCCCGATACGGGCCGGATACGCCAGCGACCGGTTCGAGAACCCGAGTTTACACGCTGGTCGGCACCCTGACATCCGTCATTTGATGCCGGCCATCAAGTCGGCGACAATAGCGACCGATTCTGGCCGCACTACCTGCGGCCTCCCCAGCCAGAAGGCAACGCCCGGCCGCCCCACCCGCGGCGCCGTCGGAACGCTGCCCCATTCTGCCGCAGGCGAGGAGCTCAACCCCATGCCGTCTCGATTCGAACTGGCCAACGCCATTCGTGCCCTATCAATGGATGCCGTCCAGAAGGCCAAGTCCGGCCACCCCGGTGCCCCCATGGGTATGGCCGACATTGCCGAGGTGCTGTGGAACGACCATCTGAAGCACAACCCCAACGATCCCCAGTGGCCCGACCGGGATCGTTTCGTGCTCTCCAACGGCCACGGCTCCATGCTGCTCTATTCCCTGCTGCACCTGACCGGCTACGAGCTGAGCCTGGAAGAGCTGCAGAACTTCCGCCAGCTGCACGCCAAGACCGCCGGCCACCCCGAGTACGGCTACGCGCCGGGCGTCGAGACCACCACTGGCCCGCTCGGTCAGGGGCTGGCCAATGCCGTGGGCATGGCGCTGGCCGAGAAGACGCTCGCCGCCCAGTTCAACCGCCCCGGCCACACCATCGTCGACCATCACACCTACTGCTTCGTCGGCGACGGCTGCCTGATGGAGGGCATCTCCCACGAGGTCGGCTCGCTGGCCGGTACCCAGCAGCTCGGCAAGCTGGTCGCCTTCTACGACGACAACGGCATTTCCATCGACGGCGAGGTGAAGGGCTGGTTCACCGACGACACCGCCAAGCGCTTCGAGGCCTATGGCTGGCACGTGGTACCCAAGGTCGACGGCCACCAGCCCGAGGAGGTTCAGGCCGCCATCGAGCTGGCCAAGAGCCACGACGACAAACCGAGCTTGATCATCTGCCAGACCATCATCGGTTTCGGCGCGCCCAACAAGCAGGGCAAGGAAGAGTGCCATGGCGCCGCCCTGGGGGAGGACGAGGTCGCCGCGGCACGCAAGCAGCTCGACTGGCCCCACGCTCCCTTCCATGTGCCGGAGCCGGTCTATCAGGGCTGGGATGCCCGCGAGGCGGGTCAGGCGCGCCAGGATGACTGGCAGGCGCGCTTTGCCCGCTACCAGGAAGCGTTCCCGGAGCTGGCCCGCGAATTCCAGCGCCGCGTGCAGTGCAAGCTGCCCACCGAGCTGACCAGCGAGGCCCAGATCCAGCGTGCCCAGGAGCGGGCGGAGTCCATTCCCTCGCGCAAGGCGTCGCTGGCCTGCCTCAACGAGCTCGGCCCGCAGCTGCCCGAGCTGCTCGGCGGCAGTGCCGATCTGGCGCCCTCCAACCTCACCTTCTGGGACGGTGCCAAGGCCATCACTCCCGACACCCCCGACGGCAACTACCTGCACTACGGGGTGCGCGAGTTCGGCATGGGCGCCATCGTCAACGGCATCGTGCTGCACGGCGGCTTCATTCCCTATGGCGCGACCTTCCTGATCTTCATGGAGTACATGCGCAACTCGCTGCGCATGGCGGCGCTGATGGGCAAGCGGGCGATCTACGTGTTCACCCACGACTCCATCGGCCTGGGCGAGGACGGCCCCACCCACCAGCCGGTGGAGCAGTTGACCAACCTGCGCACCACGCCCAACCTGGCCACCTGGCGCCCCTGCGATGCCGTGGAGACGGCGGCAGCCTGGGATGCCGCACTCAAGCGCAATGCTGGCCCCACGGCGCTAGTGCTGTCACGCCAGAACCTGCCCCACCAGGAGCGCACCAAGCAGCAGCTCGCCGAGATTCAGCGCGGCGGCTACATCCTCAAGGACAGCGACGGCACGCCCGAGCTGATCCTCATCGCCACCGGCTCCGAGGTCGGCCTGGCCATGGACGCCGCCGCCGAGCTCGAGGCACAGGGCCGCGCCGTGCGCGTGGTCTCCATGCCCTCGACCTATCGCTTCGACGGCCAGGAGGCCGAGTATCGCGAACGCGTGCTGCCCAGGGCCGTGACCCAGCGTCTCGCCATCGAGGCCGGCCATCCCGACTACTGGAGCAAGTACGTGGGGCTCGACGGCCGCGTGATCGGCATGCGCACCTTCGGCGAATCGGCCCCGGCGGGCGACCTGTTCAAGCACTTCGGCTTCACCGTCGACAACGTGGTGGGCCAGGCGCGCGAACTGCTCGACGCCTGATACCGACCGGGCAACCACGACGAAAAGGGCGCGGCCAGTCGGCCGCGCCCTTTTTGGTTCCACCTCCTCATGTCGCGAGACGCCATCGGCATCTGGCGCCCGTCCGGTGGCATACGTAGAATAGAGCGCGGCCATACATGGCCACTGTTCTCAGGGCGGGGTGAAAGTCCCCACCGGCGGTGATGGCACCCTTCCATTCAGTGAAAGAGAAGGCGCGCACAAGCCCGCGAGCGCCCGGCATCGGTACTACGGCCGGGGACAGCAGATTCGGTGAGATACCGAAGCCGACGGTGATAGTCCGGATGAAAGAGAACGGCACCTTAGACGGGCCGGACGTGCGCCCGCGGTTCATGCCGCCTGCCCCGGCTTGCCCGACGACGGGTCCCGCATGCCCTGATTCTGGTAACTTTATCGAGGAAGACCATGAATCAGTCGAATACCGATCACGCCCCCCGCATCGCCTTCATCCAGGCCAGTTGGCACAGCGACATCGTCGACCAGGCCCGAGAGGCATTCACCGCCACCCTCGCCGAGCAGCACGGCATCGAGCGCGAGCGCGTCGAGGTCTTCAGCGTTGCAGGCGCCTACGAGATCCCCTTGCAAGCCAAGCTGCTGGCCAGAAGCGGCCGCTACGCAGCCATCATCGGCGCCGGTTTCGTGGTCGATGGCGGCATCTATCGTCACGACTTCGTCGCCCAGGCGGTCATCGACGGCATGATGCGAGTGCAGTTGGACACCGAAGTCCCCGTTCTCTCGGTAGTGCTGACACCCCATCACTTCCACGAGCACGCCCCCCACACGGCGTTCTACCATGAGCATTTCTTGACCAAGGGCCGTGAAGCCGCGGACGCCTGCGCCCTGACCCTGGAGAACCTGAGTCAGGCACGCAAGCTGATCGAGGCCTGACAAGGCCCATCGTCAAAACGCCGCCAGGAAACCCTGGCGGCGCTTGAGGCTCGACATGCCGGAAGCGGATGCTCCGCCATGGCAATTGCCTGCATTACTGCTCGAGCACGAAGGGATCGGTGTACTGATCCAAGTTCTCGGCCGTGACCAGCATGCAGTCGAAGAGCTTCTTCTCGTCTTCGATGCCGGTCTCGCCGGTGCGAATGTACTCGTCTGCCATGCGCACCGCCTCTTCGGCGAAGATCGCTACTGGCTGCAGCACCGTGTAGGCCATCTCGCCGGCCCTGACCGCTTCCACGGCATCCGGCGAACCATCGAAGCCACCGACCACCACGTCGTCCAGCTTGCCGGCCTCCTTGAGTGCCGCGATAGCGCCCAGCGCCATTTCATCGTTGCCGCTGATCACGCCGTCGACATCGGGGTTGGCCTGCAGCATGCTCTGCATCTTGTTGTAGCCCTGAGTACGGTCCCAGTTGGCCACGTCCGAACCGACACGCTCAAGGCTCGGATACTGGCTGAGCACGGTTTCATAGCCGTTGGAACGGGTCGCGGCGTTGTTGTCGGAAGGGGCTCCCTTCAGCTCGACATACTCCGCCTCGTCACCAACGCTCTGCACCCATTGCTGGGCACCAAGTGCCGCCCCCTGGGCATTGTTGGACACCAGCTGTGCCTTGGCCAGGCCCTGCTGGTTGATCTCGGCGTTGACGATGAACACCGGAATGCCGGCATCGACCGCCTTGCGCACCGCACCGATCGAACCATCCGCATTGGCGGGATCGAGAATGATCGCCTCGGCCTGATTGGTGATTGCCGTGTCGACCTGGTTGCTTTCGGTATTGGTATCCCCCTTGTGGGAGCTGACGTTGGCTTCGTAACCGAGTTCCTCGGCGGTGGCCTCGGCGATCTTGCCTTCGGTGAACCAGTAGGGGTTCGACGTATCATTGACGATGATCGAGATGAGCCCCTTGTCCTGGGCCGCAGCGGCACTCGCCACGAGCGGGACCGTCACGGCGAGGGCTGCAATCAGCAGGCGTTTTCCTTTCATGAGCATAATGGTCACCCTTGGGTCTTATGATTGTGATGCCGGGTTCACGGCAGTACTTTCCGCGGCGGGCTCCGCCCCGCGGGACTTGACCTCTCGTTGCGGAGAGGAGACTTCGCCGCCGGAAGACGTCGAGCGCTGCTTCTTCCGACCGCTGTACTGAATGCTGTTGAGCAGCACGGCGAGAACGATGACGGCGCCGGTGAACACGGTCTGCCAGTAGGACGAGACGCCGATGATCACCAGGCCATCGGACAGAAAGCCGATCACGAAGGCCCCGAGCAGGGTGCCCCGCACATTGCCGCGCCCACCGGTCAGCGCCGCGCCGCCGATGACCACCCCGGCGATGGCGGTCAACTCATAGGTGGTCCCGGCCGTCGGCCCGGCGGAAGTCAGCTGCGACGACAGCACCAGGCCGGCGATGGCAGCGCAGATGCCCGACAGCACATAGACGGATACCTGTACACGCTTGACCGGGACCCCCGACAGTTCTGCCGCCCGGGCATTGCCACCGGTCGAGTAGACCCAGCGCCCGAACGGCGTCCGGGTCAGGGCCAGCAGGGCGACGATCGCCACGGCCGCCAGAACCAGCACGCCGATGGGAACGCCGAACAAGCGGTTGAAGCCCAGCCAGTCGAAGCCGGTATTACCGAGCTCCGGACTGCCACCGAGGTTGTTGTAGGTGAGGCCATCGGTCATCAACAGGGCAACGCCGCGGGCCACATAGAGCATGCCCAGGGTCGCGACGAAGGCCGGCACCTTGAAGTAGGCGATGAGCACGCCATTGATCGCCCCGACGAAGGCCCCCATGGCACAGGTCAGGACGACCACCGCCCACACTGGCGGATAGACCACCACGCCGAAGAGCTCGAACGACACTCCCTGCATCAGAAAGCCGGCGAAGACGCCCGCGAAGCCCAGCGTCGAGCCTACGGAGAGATCGATGCCACCCGTCAGAATGACCAGCAGCATGCCGATGGACAGCAGACCGAAGATCGCCACGTGGGACGACATGGTCAGGAAATTGTCCACCGAGAAGTAGACCGGCGACAGAATCGAGAAGATGATGATGATCGCAATCAGGGCGAAGAAGGCGCGGCCCTCGAGCAGCAGGCGCCCCAGGTCGAGTCCGCCATTGCGGGAACCGGCGGCTTGGCTGGTATCGGTCATTGTTGTGCACTCCGCTATTCGTATGATTCAGGCAGCCACGGCTTCGCCCGAAGCGGCCATGATCTCTTCTTTGCTGACGCCGGCACCGAACTCCGCCACGATCCGTCCCCGGCTCATCACCACGACCCGATGCGCGATGCTCAGGCACTCGCCGACCTCGGAAGTCGAAAAGACAACGGCGAGCCCCTGCCGGGCACCTTCACTGAGCAGCCCGAAGACCTCGGCCTTGGCGCCGATATCGATGCCTCTGCTGGGTTCGTCGAGCAGCACGACCCTGGGATGCGTGGCCAGCATCTTGCCGATGACGACCTTCTGCTGATTCCCACCCGACAGCGATCCGATGCCGGCCTCGCCGCCATCGGTCTTGATATGCACATTGCGGATGGACGACGTCACGACATCCTGCTCCCGCCGTCGCGAGGTGAAGAGACCGCGCGTAAAGGCACCGATGCTGGCCAGCGACAAGTTCTCGCCCACCGACATCGTCTGTACCAGACCGTCGCGCTGCCGATCCTCGGGCACCAGCACCAGGCCATGCTCGATGCGCTCGGCGATGCTCAGATGCGAGACATCATGGCCTTCGAGCACGACCTCGCCTTGCGCCGACGAGATGCGACCGGCGACGCTCTCGAGCAGTTCGGTGCGCCCCGCCCCCATCAAGCCGTAGATGCAGACGATCTCGCCCGCGCGCACATCGAGGGACAGGCGATCGACCGCCGAGCGCCCCGGCACCGTGGCATCCGGCACCGACATCTCACGCAGCGAAAGGGCGACTTCGCCCATCTCGTAACCCGTGGGAGGCGAGCCAAGGTCGAAGCCCTCGCCGACCATGTGGCGCACGATCCACTCCAGATCGATGTCCCGACGCGGGGCATAGGCCGTCATGACGCCATCACGCAGCACCACCGCATGATCGGTGATCGTGAGCGCTTCCTCGAGATGGTGGGAGATGTAGACGATGGAGACTCCGCGCTGCTTGAGGTCACGGATGACCCGGAACAGCACCTCAACCTCCGTGGCGGAGAGCGCCGAGGTCGGCTCGTCCATGATCAGGATGCGTGAATTCGCCGACAGCGCCCGAGCGATCTCGACGACCTGCTGCTGCCCCAGCCGCAGCTCCTCCACCGGTGTCAGCGGATCGATGGGCTCGTCGAGTTCCTCCATCAGCAAGCGAGTCTGGCGCTCCTCCTCGGCATAGTCGACACCGGTCGCTCCGCCCAGCTCGCGCCCCATGAAGATGTTGTCGCGCACGCTCAAGTTGGGCGCCAGGCTCAACTCCTGGTGAATGATCGAGATACCCAGCCGCTGTGCCTCGCTGGTCGAGGCGAAACTCACCGCCCGCCCCTCGAGCAGAATCTCGCCGGAGGTGGGACGGACCACGCCCGACAGGATCTTCATCAGCGTCGACTTGCCGGCGCCGTTCTCGCCGAACAGCGTCGTGACTTGTCCGCGATGTACATCGAAGTTCACCGCTTTCAGGGCGTGGACGTTGCCGAAGGACTTGGCGACATGACGCGCCGAGAGAATGACCTCGCCGGAAGCCTCCTCCGGGGACAGCTTATCGTTGTGGCTCATGGCAGGTTCGTCCGTCATGGATGGGCTCGCTCACTGCACGCGCAGGCTGACGGGCGTCACGAGCCAGTTGTTTGGATTGATCAACTTGAAGACGCCGGTGACAGCGATGGTCTCGCCGCTCAGGTCGTCGGTGTCGATCCCCGACAGCACCTGCTCCTTCATCCCGTCGTTGATCGCCGCGCCGGCGTTCTGGTATTCGATCTGGTTGGTGAACTGACCGAACTCGATGTCGCCAGTGGCGTCCCGAAGATCGGTACCATTGATGGCCGGGCCGGTCTGCACGCGAATCGTCAGATCCTCTGGAACGCCCTCGACGTCGACCGCATAGATGCCGGCCTTGCCCTCTCCGACCACACCGGAGAAAGTCACGGGGACCACCGGGCCGATGCCGGCCGCTACGCCATAGCGCTCCCCGGCCGCGGCCTTGTCCTCGGCGACGGCGGCCGCCAGTTCACTGGCCTCCACGGCACGCTTCTCGACGCTGTCGCGCACGATGGGAAAGTGTTCCGCGCCGTAGCGCTCGGCGGAAAACCCTTCTTCCTGCTGCGCACCGATCGGCACCACGGTGGTATCCAGTGCCATGGCCGCCAGCACGACGACCGCAACGGCCATGACCGCGACACGTCCTCGCCTCTTTCCGGCGCGAGACACCGGCCCGGCATCGACTCGTGAACTCATGATGAAACGACCTCTTGTTGTTCACTTTCGCCCCGACTCCATCGGCGCCAGGGAACGCGTCTCACCCGCCCGGGATCAGGACGACCTTGAGGGCCTGCTTGTCGTGTCTCATCAACTCGATGCCATCGTGGAAACGCGCCAGTGGCAGTGTGTGAGTCACCACACCCTGGGTCGGGCAATCGCCGCTCTCGATGCCTTCGATGACCAGCGGATAGCAGTAAGGCCCCAGGTGAGCCCCCAGCACATCGAGCTCCTTGCGGTCGCTGATGATGCTCCAGTCCACTGTCACCGGCTCCTTGAAGACGCTGAATTCCACGAACCGCCCGAGCTTGCGCAGCATCGACAGGCCCTGTTCCACCGATTTGGGCGCGCCGGTGGCCTCAATGTAGATGTCGCAGCCGTAGCCGCCGGTCATCTCCTTGACGATCGACACCACATCGTCCTCGGCGGGATTGAGCGCTACATCGGCCCCGAACCGTTTCGCCAGTTTCAGCCGCTCGGGATTCAGGTCCAGCACCACCAGCTTGGCGGGGCCGGACTTCTTGATCGGGCCGATCATGCCGAGCCCCAGGGTGCCGGCACCGGATAGCACGACGACGTCACCCAGTTCGATCTGGGCACGTTTGACGGCGTGCATGGAACAGGCATATGGCTCGGCGAGCACGGCTTTCTCCATGGGCAGGTCATCCGGGAGCCTATGATTGACTGCCTCGGCGGGGAACTTCATGTACTCGGCCATGCCGCCATTGACGTTGTGCTGGAAGCCATAGACATCATGCCGTTCGCACATCCAGTACTGGCCGCGGTTGCAGAAGCGGCAGTCCCAGCACGGCACGATCTGTTCGGAGATGATGCGATCACCGACCTCGAAGCCCTGGGCCCCGGGCCCCATCTTGACCACATGCCCGATGAACTCGTGCCCGGGAATCATCGGCGCCTTGATATAGGCCGGCTGCTCCGCGTCACCCCAGAAACTGGGCGCGCCTTCGAAGGCCTTGAGGTCGCCGGCGCAGATCCCGCAGGCCTCTACCTTGATCAGGATTTCCTTCTCGCCGATTTCCGGCACTGCCACCTGCTCCAGGCGATAGTCTCCCGGGGCATAGGCCACGATGGCATCCATGGTGTCGGGGATGGTGACATCCGCGGTCGCGGATTGGGTGAGGGTATCGTTCATGAGGGCCTCCACTGAGCTCGCGCTGGCTTATCATTTGATCTTGTATTGCTCAAATGAATTAACGCTTTTCAGTATAGCCGGGTCAATGAACTCGTTGGGATTTTTGCCTAATACTTTAGGATCAATTTATAATTAATTGTTTATAAAGAGGTTTTTATGACGCCCCATCACGGGAGTGCCAAAAGGGGTCAAGAGACGGCCAGGAATAGCACTGCTCACCGCGAAGCATCAATGAACATATGATCAGCCAGCTTCGGCGGCAGGCGTCGCCTCATCGAGGCGCAGGATGGTATGCGCGTTGGTGACGCTGGTCGCCAGAGTGTCGATCACGCCGGTTCGCAGCGCCCCGAGGATGCCGGCGGCCTTGGTGTTCTCGCTGGCAATGGCGACGACATCGGGAATTCGCGCCAGATCCCCAATGGTCAGGCCGATCACCCGCCCCTGCATCGGCGTCCGCGCAGGCTGCCCGTGCAGGTCGATGAAGTCATAGCCCATCATGTCGCCCACCGTGCCCGACAGCCGGGCCTCGGCGATTTCCTGGGGCGAGAACCACCCCATGCGCACCATGTTGCTGTCCTCGCTGAGATCCCCCACCCCAATCAGGGCAGTGTCGGCCCGCCGCGCACGATCCAGCGTCTGTCGCACGGTGGAATTCTCGTACATGGCATCGCGCAACTCGGGGTTCTGCACCAGGGCCGGCGCATAGAGCGTCTCGCTGTCGCCACCGAACTTCATTGCCAGGCGTCGACAGATATGGTCGGGGTTCATGTACTCGCCGGCGCGCAGCGAGCCGCCAATGGCACACACGAACGAGCACTTGCGCTCGCCCTGCTCGAAGACGTTGTCCGCCACAGCGCCGACATTGCGCCCCATTCCCACGGCGACGATAGAACCATCGTGCAGGGTGCGCGACAGATGATCGGCAACCAGGCTGGCCACACCGGAACGCTGCACATCCGGATCCGCATGGTCGAGCGCCACCAGGGCACGCTTGATGCCGAAGCGACGTATCAACTCCTGCTCGATCTCGGCACTCACCGAAGGGTGCTGACGCACCCGCACATCGACGATGCCTTCCGCATGCGCCCGCTTGAGCAGGCGTCCCGCCTTGACCCGAGAGATTCCCAGGCGATTGGCGATGACTTCCTGCGTCTCGCCCTCCACGTAATAGAGGGTGGCGATCTCGGTCATCAAGTCGATGTCGGCGTTCTCGACGCGCTCGCTCATGGAGGTGGCCTCATACGATCCGTGACTGGCGACCGGCACAAGATACCACAGCGATCAACCGAACCCTCAGTGATCAAGCGCTCGGCGAGCCGCGCGAAAACTCCTGCTCGTAATCGGCGATACGCGCCACCTTCTCGCTGGAGGCTCCACCACCGAAATCGGCGCCGAGAAAGGCGGTAACGATGCTCTTGGCCAGCTCCACTCCAACGACCCGAGCCCCCAGGGCCACTATCTGGGCATCATTGCTCGAGCGCGCCTTGATCGCCGAGTAGGTGTCATGTGCCTGAGCCGCACGAATGCCCGGCACCTTGTTGGCCGAGATCGCGACCCCGATGCCGGTACCGCACACCAGCACCCCGCGCTCGACCTCCCCCGCCGCGACGGCCCGCGCCACGCGCACCGCGATATCGGGATAGAGTACCGGCTCGGCATTGTAGGTACCGAAATCCACCGCCTCGAAGCCCAGGGACCGCACATGCTCGATCAATGCTTCCTTGAGCTCGAAGGCCGCCTCATCTCCTCCCAGGGCGATGCGAACTGCCGCTCGCGCGGCCATGGTTGAATCAGACATGGATAGCACTCCTGGTTACCGGCCATCGACCCTGCGCCAACGGCCTCGTGTTCAAAGTATCACCTATCGATCATTTGTAA
This sequence comes from Halomonas faecis, assembly GCF_010993975.1. GTDB lineage: Bacteria > Pseudomonadota > Gammaproteobacteria > Pseudomonadales > Halomonadaceae > Halomonas > Halomonas faecis. Next base: position 163,268 of record NZ_JAACZO010000059.1, on the reverse strand, counting down.
ACCCGGAATCCCACCTGAACACATCTCCGATGAACAAAGGAAGTGCTTTCGCGATTCCCGAAAAAACCGAGAATCACACTAAAAATCAAACAAGTATAGAGAATTTTGGGCGGAAGAAAGAAAAGGAAGCGACCAAAGTCTCACCTTCTCTCGGCATGACGGCCTTGACATGTCTCGACGGCAAGCCTAAACATTTGATCACATATCGAACATTTATGGCGCTGACCAGCCGTCACTCGGCTTCCGGCCAGGCCAATACGACGACGACAACCCACAACTTGAGGAACACGCCATGCAGCGCATCATCAACGACCCCGATAACGTGGTGGATGACGCGGTCCGCGGCTACCTGCGAGCGTCCCCCTCGCTCTACGCCGCCACCGACCACCCCCGGGTTCTCAAGTACGCCGGCGAGACACCCGACAAGGTCGGTGTGGTCACCGGCGGCGGTTCCGGGCACGAGCCCGCCTTCTTGGGCTATGTCGGCGAAGGGCTGTGCGATGCCGTGGCGATCGGCGAGATCTTCTCGTCGCCCACCGCGGATGCCTTCCTCGATGCCTTTCGGGCCGCCGATCGGGGGCGTGGCGTGGCCTGCCTGTACGGCAACTACGCCGGCGACAACATGAACGTGAAAATGGCGCGCCAGATGGCGGAGATGGAAGGCATCGACGTCAAGACGGTGATCGCCCGGGACGATGTCGCCTCCGCCCCGGCCGACCAGCGTGACCAGCGACGAGGCGTCGCCGGCGAGATCATGATGTGGAAGGTGGGCGGTGCCGCCGCTGCACGCGGCGACGACCTGTCCGAGGTGATCCGCCTGGCCCAGAAGGCCGTCGACGCCTGCTCGAGCATCGGCATCGGCTTGAGCAGTTGCACCATCCCCGCCAATGGCAAGCCCAACTTCTCGATCGAGCCCGGCCACATGGAGCTCGGCATCGGCCACCATGGCGAACCAGGAATCGAGGTGGCTCCCCTGACCGATGCCGCCTCGATGGCCAGATCGATGTGCGATCCGGTTCTCGCCGACCAGGATTTCACAGGCGGCGAGGTGGCGGTACTGGTCTCGGGGCTCGGCGCCACGCCGAACATGGAACTCAACCTGCTGTACGCCCACATCGCCGACCGCCTCGAGGCCGAGAGCATCACCGTGCACCGTGCCGATATCGGCAACTACTTCACGTCACTGGAGATGATGGGGGCGACCCTGACGGTGATGAAGCTCGACGATGAGCTCAAGCCCCTCATCGACGCGCCGGCCCGCTCGCTGGCCATCACCCGCTGACTGCCTTCACATTCGGGAGCCCCCATGCAATATCTGAACACCACTCACGGTACCGACATTCTCGAGGCGCTGGTCGATGTCATCGTCGAAAACCGCAACCACCTCAGCGAAGTCGACGGCGCTATCGGCGACGGCGACCACGGCATCAACATGGCCAAGGGGTTTCGCTTGTGCAGCGAGTCGATCCAGGGCCAGTCACTGGGCCTCTCCAAGGCGCTGGGCACTCTCGCCACGACCTTGATGGGCTCCATCGGCGGCTCCATGGGCCCACTCTACGGCAGCCTTTTTTTCGGCATGAGCAACGCCATCAAGCAATGCGAGACTCTCGATGCCAGGGCCTTCGGCGACATGCTGACCGGCGGCCTGAACGCTCTCCAGGGCATCAGCGACGCGCAGGTCGGCGACAAGTGCCTGCTCGACACCTTGGTGCCGGCAGTCGACCACTATCGTCGCGCGGCGGACAACGGAGAGGATTTTCCCGCCGCTCTGGACGCCCTTCGCCAGGGTGCCGAACGCGGCTGCGAATCGACCCGGGAGCTGGAAGCCCGTATCGGTCGCGCCGCCAGGCTGGGCGAACGCTCCAGAGGCCATCTCGACGCCGGCGCCGTCTCCTGCCGGCTGCTGCTGGTGACGCTCGCCGACAGCACCGAGCGTCACCTGGAGAAAGCTGCCGCCTGACGCGACGCGAGCGGCCTTCCAGATTCTTCGCCCGGATGGTGCTCGACACTGTCCGGGCCCCCTCGCCCATTGTTCCAGTGGAGATAGCCATGGCTTCACGACTCGATGCTCTCAAGCAACACTCCCTGGTGGTCGCCGACACCGGCGACCTGAACGCCATCCGGCGCTACCGCCCCCAGGACGCCACCACCAACCCCTCGCTGATCCTCAAGGCCTTCGAACTCCCCGATTACCAGCCGCTGATCGAACGGGAACTGGCCGCTCTCCCCGCCCAGGGTGACAAACAGGAGCGCGCCGCCCGGGCCGTCGATCACCTGGCCGTGGCCATGGGCAGCGAGATCGCCGGCGTGGTCCCCGGGCGCGTCTCCACCGAAGTGGCCGCCCGACTGTCCTTCGATACCCAGGCCAGCATCCGCAAGGCCCATGAGCTGATCGAGCTCTACGCACAGCGCGGCATCGGCCGCGACCGGGTATTGATCAAGCTGGCCTCGACCTGGGAGGGCATCCGTGCCGCCGAGGTACTGGAGAAGGAAGGCATCAACTGCAACCTGACGCTGCTGTTCAGCGATGCCCAGGCCCAGGCCTGCTTCGATGCCGGCGTCTTTCTGGTCTCGCCCTTCGTCGGCCGGGTCACCGACTGGTACAAGCAGGCGACCGGTCAGGACTTTGCCCCCGAGCACGACCCCGGCGTACAGTTCGTGCGCGGCGTCTGCCAGCGCGTCAGCCAGGGCGGCTATGACACCGTGGTCATGGGGGCCAGTTTCCGCACCGCCGACCAGGTCCTGGCACTCGCTGGCTGCCCGCGGCTGACCATCTCGCCGGCACTGCTCGAGGAGCTGGCCGCCGAACACGGAGAGGTGACGCCGGCCGTCTCGCTGCCCGATCCTCAGTCATCGCGTCCCGCCCCGCTCGACGAGCCCGGCTTCCGCTGGGAGCACAATCAGGATGCCATGGCCAACGACAAGCTGGCCGAAGGCATCCGTCGTTTCGACGAAGACCAGTCACGCCTCGAGCAACGCATCGCCGACCGCCTTTGATCCAGGAGTCCCCATGCCGACCCGTTTCGAACTGGCCAATGCCATTCGCGCCCTTTCCATGGATGCCGTCCAGAAGGCCAACTCCGGTCACCCCGGCGCCCCCATGGGCATGGCCGACATTGCCGAGGTCCTGTGGAACGATTTCCTCGTTCACAACCCCGTCGATCCGCACTGGCCCGACCGTGACCGCTTCGTGCTCTCCAATGGCCACGGCTCCATGCTCCTCTATTCCCTGTTGCATCTGACCGGCTACGAGCTGAGCCTGGAAGAGCTGCAGAACTTCCGTCAGTTGCACGCCAAGACTGCCGGCCATCCCGAGTACGGCTATGCACCGGGTATCGAGACCACCACCGGCCCGCTGGGCCAGGGCCTGGCCAACGCCGTCGGCATGGCCATCGCCGAGCGCACCTTGGCTGCCCAGTTCAACCGCCCCGGCCACACCATCGTCGATCATCACACCTACTGCTTCGTCGGCGACGGCTGCCTGATGGAAGGCATCTCCCATGAGGTCGCCTCCCTGGCCGGCACCCAGCAGCTCGGCAAGCTGGTCGCCTTCTACGACGACAACGGCATCTCCATCGACGGCGAGGTCGCCGGCTGGTTCACCGACGACACCGCCAAGCGCTTCGAGGCCTACGGCTGGCACGTGGTGCCCAACGTCGACGGTCACCAGCCCGAGCAGGTCAAGGCGGCCATCGAGCTGGCCCGCCAGCACAGCGACAAGCCCAGCCTGATCGTCTGCAAGACGGTGATCGGCTTCGGTGCGCCCAACAAGCAGGGCAAGGAATCCTGCCACGGCGCCGCCCTGGGCGAGGACGAGGTCACCGCCGCCCGCGAGCAGCTCGACTGGCCGCATGCGCCCTTCCATGTGCCGGAGGAGATCTACCAGGGCTGGGACGCCAGCGAGGCCGGCCGCACCCGCCAGGCCGACTGGCAGGCACGGTTCGAGCGCTACGCCGAGGCCTATCCCGAGCTGGCCCGCGAGTTCCTGCGCCGCCAGAAGGGCGAGCTGCCCGCCGAGTTGACCAGCGAAGCGCTGATCGAACAGGCCCAGGACAAGGCCGAGACCACCGCCTCGCGCAAGGCGTCGCTGGCTTGCCTCAACGAGCTCGGCCCGCAGCTGCCCGAGCTGCTCGGCGGCAGCGCCGACCTGGCGCCCTCCAACCTGACGGTCTGGAACGGTGCCCGGGTGATCGGCCCCGAGGGCTCGCCTGAGGGCGTTCCCGACGGCAACTACCTGCACTATGGCGTGCGCGAGTTCGGCATGGCTGCCATCGCCAACGGCATCGCCCTGCACGGCGGCTTCGTGCCCTATGGCGCGACCTTCCTGATCTTCATGGAGTACATGCGCAACGCCGTGCGCATGGCCGCGCTGATGGGACTGCGCAGTATCTACGTGTTCACCCACGACTCCATCGGCCTGGGCGAGGACGGCCCCACCCACCAGCCGGTGGAGCAGTTGACCAACCTGCGCTCGACGCCCAACCTCTCCACCTGGCGCCCCTGCGATGCCGTGGAGACCGCCGCGGCCTGGAACGCCGCCCTCAAGCGCCAGTCCGGCCCCACCGCCCTGGTGCTGTCGCGTCAGAACCTGCCGCATCAGGCCCGCGACAAGCAGCAGCTCGCCGAGATTCAGCGCGGCGGCTACATCCTCAAGGACAGCGACGGCACGCCCGAGCTGATCCTCATCGCCACCGGCTCCGAGGTCGGCCTGGCCATGGACGCCGCCGCCGAGCTCGAGGCACAGGGCCGCGCCGTGCGCGTGGTATCCATGCCCTCGACCTATCGCTTCGACGGCCAGGAGGCCGAGTATCGCGAACGCGTGCTGCCCAGGGCCGTGACCCAGCGTCTCGCCATCGAGGCCGGCCATCCCGACTACTGGAGCAAGTACGTGGGGCTCGACGGCCGCGTGATCGGCATGCGCACCTTCGGCGAATCGGCCCCGGCGGGCGACCTGTTCAAGCACTTCGGCTTCACCGTGGAGAACGTGGTCGAGCAGGCGCGCGAACTGCTCGACGCCTGATACCGACCGGGCAGCCACGACGAAAAAGGGCGCGGCCAGTCGGCCGCGCCCTTTCTCTGTTCGGCATGCCCATGCCGCCACTCACTGGCCGCAAGCCGTAACGCGCCGGATCGTGATCGACGCACAACCGGCGGCCCTTCAAGCGACGGTGACCGACTCGTCCAGGTAGACGTCCTGAATGGCATGGAGCAGCTCGATGCCCTCGCTGACCGGCTTCTGGAACGCCTTGCGCCCCGAGATCAAGCCCATGCCACCGGCACGCTTGTTGATCACCGCGGTGCGCACCGCCTCGCCGAGGTCGGAGTGTCCCTTGGCGCCACCGCCGGAGTTGATCAGCCCGGCCCGCCCCTGGTAGCAGCAGGCTACCTGGTAGCGCGCCAGGTCGATGGGGTGCTCGGAGGTCAGCTCGCCGTAGACCTTGGGGTGGGTATGGCCGAAGCCGATGTCCCGGTAGCCACCGTTGGTCTCCGGCAGCTTCTGCTTGACGATGTCGGCCTTGAGGGTCGCTGCCAGGTGGTTGGCCTGGCCGGAGAGATCGGCCGCCACGTGGTAGTCGGTGCCCTCCTGCTTGAAGGCCGGATTGCGCAGGTAGGCCCACAGTACCGTGGCCATGCCGAGCTGATGGGCGCGCTCGAAGGCCTCGCTGATCTCCATGATCTGGCGCCGACTCTCGGGCGACCCGAAGTAGATGGTCGCCCCCACGGCCACGCAGCCCATGGCATGGGCCTGCTCCACCTCGGCGAACAGGGTCTGATCGTACTGGACGGGCAGACTCAGCGTCTCGTTGTGGTTGAGCTTGAGAATCATGGGAATCTTGTGGGCGTAGCGCCTCGCCACTGCTGCGAGCACCCCGAGGGTGGAAGCGACGCCGTTGCAGCCGCCTTCGATGGCCAGTTCGACGATGTTGGCCGGATCGAAGTAGCGCGGATTGGGCGCGAACGATGCCCCCGCCGAATGCTCGACGCCCTGATCCACCGGCAGCAGGCTGAGATAGCCCGTACCGCCCAGCCGGCCGTGGTCGAACAACGCCTGTAGGCTGCGCAATACGGCGGGGCTGCGGTCGCTGTCTGCCACCACGCGGTCGACGAAATCCGCTCCCGGCAGGTGGAGTTGCTCGCGGGGAAAGCCGCGACAGCGGTGGTCGAGCAGGGATTCGGCCTCGTCCCCCAGGAGCTTGGCGATATCGGTCATGTCGTTCCTCTCCCTGGTGCTGGGTCAGATGCTGGGTTGGCACTTCCCAGCGTAGTGAATGACGGTAGCGAGCGAGCGGTGGTGTTGTAAATGACGACGCCCTCCCACCAGGGAGGGCGTCTGGCCGATCGGCGAGCGCTCAGGCCGCCTGGACCTCGATGCGCCGCGGCTTGAGCTCTTCGCGCTTGGGCAGGTGGATCTCCACCACGCCGTTGCGGCAGTGTGCCTCGGCACGATCGGCATCCAGACCATCGGGCAGCGCCACGGTGCGGATGAACTCGCCATTGCCGCGCTCGCGGCGAAAATGGGCTTGCTCGCCACTCTCGGCTTCGAATAGGGGCGTCGTCGCACTTTTCGAGCGGCCAGGACGCCCCGGCGAATCTGCGCTAGAATGGCCGGCTCCTGACAGCCCCACCGAGGAGATTCCGGCACCGCCATGGCCTTTCGCATCGCCATCAACGGTTACGGCCGCATCGGACAGTGCGTGCTGCGCGCCCTGGTCGAACGCCGCAGCGAGTTCACCGGACCGGACACGGCAGCGCCGCTCCTGGAAGTGGTGGCCATCAACGAGCTCTCCGACCTGGCCACCATCGCTTACCTGACCCGCTACGACACCACCCACGGCCGATTCCCCGGGACAGTGGTCGCGGACAACGATCGCCTGGTGATCGACGGCCACCCCATCCGCGTGCTCTCCGAGCCCGACCCGGCAAACCTGCCCTGGAGCGAACTGGACATCGACCTGGTGCTGGAGTGTTCGGGCAGTTTCAAGGATCGCGCCACCGCCGAGCGCCACCTGAGTGCCGGCGCCAATCGGCTGCTGTTCTCGCAACCCGCGGAGAGCGACGTGGACGCCACCATCGTCGCCGGCATCAACGACCGGGCACTGACCGCCGAGCATCGCATCGTCTCAGCCGCGTCGTGCACCACCAACTGCCTGGTGCCGATGCTCACCGTGCTCGACGAAGCGCTGGGCATCGAACACGGCGTCACCACCACCATCCACTCGGCGATGAACGACCAGCCGGTGATCGACGCCTACCACCAGACCGACCTGCGCCTCACCCGCTCGGCGATGCACTCCATCGTGCCGGTGGATACCGGGCTGGCCCGCGGCATCCACCGCCTGATGCCGCACCTGGCCGGGCGCTTCGAATGCCTGCACGTGCGCGTGCCCACCATCAACGTCTCGGCCATGGACCTGGCGATCACGGTGCGCCGCGACACCAGTGCCGCCGAAGTCAACGCGCTGCTGCGCCACGCCAGCGAACACCGCCTGAACGGCCTGCTCGGCTACACCGAGGAGGCGCTGGCCTCGGTCGACTTCAACCACGATCCGCGCTCGGGTATCGTGGACGCCACTCAGACCCGGGTGGCCGGCAGTCGCCTGATCAAGCTGCTGTGCTGGTTCGACAACGAGTGGGGCTTTGCCAACCGCATGCTCGACGTGAGCCGGCAGTTGGCTCGGCTCGGCCCCCTTCCTGCCACTCTTCGGCCTTCCCAAGAGGATGATCCTGCATGAACGTGCGCAAGATGACCGACCTCGACCTCCGCGGCCAGCGCGTGCTGGTCCGCGAAGATCTCAACGTGCCCGTCAAGCACGGCAAGGTGACCAGCGACGCGCGCCTGCGCGCCGCCCTGCCGACCATTCGGGCAGCCATGGACGCCGGTGGCAAGGTGATGCTGATGAGCCACCTCGGCCGTCCCACCGAGGGCGAACCCGCCGAGGAGTTCTCGCTCGCTCCGGTGGCCAACCGCCTGGGCGAGCTGCTGGGACGCCCGGTGCGCCTGATCGAGGAGTACCTGGGGGCCAGCCTGGACCTGGCCGACGGCGAGGTGGTGCTGCTCGAGAACGTGCGCTTCAACGCGGGAGAAAAGAAAGACGACGAGGCATTGGCGAGGCAGTACGCCGCCCTGTGCGACATCTACGTGATGGACGCCTTCGGCACCGCCCACCGCGCCCAGGCCTCCACTCACGGCGTGGCGCGCTTTGCCCCCGCCGCCTGCGCCGGGCCGCTGCTGGCCGCGGAGCTCGACGCCCTGGAGAAGGCCCTGGCCACACCCCAGCGCCCCATGGTCGCCATCGTCGGCGGCTCCAAGGTCTCCACCAAGCTCGAGGTGCTCAACGCCCTCTCCGACAAATGCGACCAGTTGATCGTCGGCGGCGGGATCGCCAACACCTTCATCGCCGCAGCGGGCCACAACGTCGGCAAGTCGCTCCATGAAGTCGACCGGGTCGCGGCGGCCAAGGCGCTAATGGAAAAGGTCGAGATCCCCCTGCCGACCGACGTGGTGGTGGCCACCGAGTTCTCCGAAGCCGCCCAGGCGGTGGTCAAGCCGGTCGACCAGGTGGCCGACGACGAGATGATCCTCGACATCGGTCCCGACACCGCGGGCCGGCTGGCCGGCCTGCTCGAGCACGCCGGCACCATCCTGTGGAACGGCCCGGTCGGCGTGTTCGAGATCGACCAGTTCGGTGAAGGCACCGCGGCGCTGGCCAAGGCGATCGCCGCGAGCGGCGGCTTCTCCATCGCCGGCGGCGGCGACACCCTGGCGGCCATCGACAAGTACGGCATCGCCGACCGGGTTTCCTACATCTCCACTGGGGGCGGCGCCTTCCTCGAATACGTGGAAGGCAAGACCCTACCGGCGGTGGCCGCCCTGGAGGCCGCCGCCACCCAGGCCTGATAGACTAGCGCGACCCAGTAACGACGACTATGCGGCGGCGACCTCGAAGCGCCGCCGCCATCACGATGACAGGTGACAACATGGCACTGATCAGCATGCGCCAGCTGCTGGACCACGCCGCCGAGCACGGTTACGGCGTGCCGGCCTTCAACGTCAACAACCTCGAGCAGATGCGCGCCATCATGGAAGCCGCCGACGCCACCGACTCCCCGGTGATCGTCCAGGCCTCCGCCGGTGCCCGCAAATACGCCGGTGCGCCCTTCCTGCGCCACCTGATCCTGGCCGCCGTCGAAGAGTTCCCGCACATTCCCGTGGTCATGCATCAGGATCATGGCACCAGCCCCGCCGTATGCCAGCGCTCCATCCAGCTCGGCTTTTCCTCGGTGATGATGGACGGCTCGCTGGGCGAGGACGGCAAGACCCCCACCAGCTACGACTACAACGTCGACGTGACCCGCCGCACCGTCGAGATGGCCCACGCTTGCGGCGTTTCGGTGGAGGGTGAGCTAGGCTGCCTGGGTAGCCTGGAGACCGGCATGGCCGGCGAGGAGGACGGCATTGGCGCCGAAGGCAAGCTGGACAGGGAGCAACTGCTCACTGACCCGGAGGAGGCGGCCGAGTTCGTCAAGGCCACCCAGGTCGACGCCCTGGCCATCGCCATCGGCACCAGCCATGGCGCCTACAAGTTCACCCAGCCGCCCACCGGCGACACCCTCTCCATCCAGCGCATCAAGGAGATTCACGCCCGCATCCCCGACACCCACCTGGTGATGCACGGCTCCTCTTCGGTGCCCCAGGAATGGCTCGCCATCATCAACGAGTTCGGCGGCGAGATTCCCGAAACCTACGGCGTGCCGGTGGAAGAGATCGTCGAGGGCATCAAGCACGGCGTGCGCAAGGTCAACGTCGACACCGACTTGCGCCTGGCCTCCACCGGTGCGGTACGCCGCTTCCTGGCCCAGAACCCCAGCGAGTTCGATCCGCGCAAGTTCCTCAAGGCCACCGTGGCGGCCATGAAGGAGATCTGCATCGCGCGCTACGAGGCCTTCGGCACCGCCGGCAATGCCAGCAAGATCCAGCCGATCAGCCTCGAGGCCATGGTCGGCCGCTACGACAGCGGCGAACTGGCGCCCAAGGTGCGCTGACGCCGACGCATACGAAACGATCGCCCTCGGCATTGCCGGGGGCGATCGAAGCGGTGGGAGAGCGGACCCACCTCAGGGAGAAACGTACGCTCGACGGTGCCGCCCGTCTCGGGCGGCACTACTGGCGATCACCAGGTATCCTCTTCGTCATCCTCCTCGGTCTCTTCCCACTCTTCCTCTTCATCTTCCTCCTCGTATTCGAACGACTCGGTCTCCTCTTCCTCGTTCTCGTACTCGGTCGTCTCGGCACCGTTGCCGGTCTCGCTGTTACCGCTGCTATCCGGCAGGGTCTGCTCCTCCTCCTGCGGCTCCTCTTCCTCATGGAAGTCGGCATAGGTCAGCGGGCTGGCCAGCAGGCCGAAAGCGACACCAAAAACGCCGAGCTTGTTGAGGGTTTCCTTGGACAACATATTCGCACCTCCATCAGGGTGTGGACTTGCGAGATCAATGGGAAGCCGAATGGCTTCGATTATCGGGTCGGCCGCGTTTGCCGAATCGGCGGTCAGCTCCGACCTCGATGCTCATCCTGAAGGAAGCAGGTAGCATGCCACTACTGGAAAGAATTCCTTAAAATCGTTATTGATCAACAAATTATTTAAATCCCCAATACCCCGTAAGGGCGCTAGGAGTCCCGCCAGCCCTGGTGATATCTGACACATGAGCCCTGAGCGCACAAAGGTCATCCGGGTACCCGCGCTGCCCGCGAAACGGGAAAACGCCACCCTCCCCTGGACCTCCGAACGTTCAGGAGCCGATAGGGGATCTCTCGACCCACTGCCGCCGGCTCGATTGCGTTGCGGGTGGCACTCTCGCTGCTGATGACGGCCATCCTGCTGGTGGGCATGCTCCACCGACAGCGCCAGGCGCCGGCGCACATCGGCTTCGAGAGCGTGGGCATCATCGGTTGCTACCCGACCGGGGCACTGGTGCTGCTGGTGGCCTCCTGAGCGGAAGGACGTTTGCCCGCGCTGAAGATTGGAACTAGAGTGGGAACGTTCCCATTTCGATTGCTCGGCCATGAACCAGAATCCCCAACGCTCCACCCTCGTCGAGGTCGCCCATGCCGCCGGCACTTCCAAGACCAGCGTGTCGCGTTTCTTCGGTGACGAACGCCAGCGCCTCTCGCAAGAGCTCCAGGAGCGCATCGCCACGGCTGCCAAGCGGTTGGGCTATCACCCCAATCAGATGGCGCGCGGCCTCAAGGGTGGGCGCTCGCGGCTGATCGGGATGCTGGTGGCCGACATTCGCAACCCCTACTCCGTCGCGGTGATGCACGGTATCGAAAGCGTCTGCCAGGCGCACGGCTACTCGCTCATGGTCGCCAACACCAACAACGACCCCGCCCAGGAGCGCCGCCACCTGGAACTTCTGACCGCCTACCGAGTGGAGGGGCTGGTGGTCAACGCTGCCGGCAGCCCCGACCGTGAGCTGGCCAGACTCGCCAAGCAAGGTACGCCGCTGGTGCTCGTCGACCGCGAGCTTGGCGAAGCCCCTGCCGACATGATCGGTCTCGACGATGCCCGCGCCATCGACCAGGCCCTGGATCACCTCCAGGCGGCGGGCTATGGCGAACTGCTCTATGTGAGCAAGCCGACGAGCCGGGTGAGCTCACGCCGTGTAAGGCTCGAACGCTTCCAGCATGGCATCGCCGAACGTGGCCTCGTCGGCGATGCGCACTGTCTCACGCTCGATGCCGACGCAGCCGAGCTCGATGACGCCATCGGGGCCTTCCTTGCCCGGCCGGGTACGGCGCCCAAAGCACTGCTGTGCGCCAACGGCCAGGTCACCCTGGCTGTCACTCGGGTGCTGCAGCAGCGCAACGTCACGCTCGGCAGCGTGGGCCTGATGGGCATCGACGAACTGGAGTGGTGTGCGCTGGTCGGCCCCGGCATCACCACCCTGGCCCAGCCCACCGATGCCATCGGCCGCGCCGCCGTCGAGAATCTGCTACAACGCCTGGACAGTTCCCAGCGTACGTCGCCGCCTCGCCGCACCCACTATCAAGCGCAGCTGATCCCTCGCGGGTCGACGCGCCTGCCATTCCATCACGCCCGCTCCCAGGAGTCGCCATGACTGCTCCCGACAGTGCCCCGACCCTTCTCACCTTCGGCGAAGCGATGACGATGTTCGTCGCCGCATCGAGCGGAGAACTCGCCGACGTCGCGCACTTCCAGCGCCGCATCGCCGGCGCCGACACCAACGTGGCCATCGGCCTGGCCCGCCTGGGCTTTCCCGTGGGCTGGATGAGCCGCGTGGGCCGCGACAGCTTCGGCACCTACCTTCGCCGCACCCTGGAGGCCGAAGGGCTGGACTGCCGCCATCTCGTCGACGACCCCGACCATCCCACCGGGCTGGTGTTCAAGGCGCGTGCCGAGGGCGGCGCCGACCCCCATGTCGAGTACTTCCGCCGCGGCAGCGCCGCCAGCCACCTCTCCCCCGCCGATGCCGCCGCTGTCGACTTCGCGGCGCTGCGCCACCTGCATGCCACCGGCATCCCCCCGGCGCTGTCGGCCAGCGCCCGTGCGCTCGCCGAGCACGTGCTGGAGCGAGCCCGCGACGCTGGCGCCAGCATCTCCTTCGATCCCAACCTGCGCCCCGGTCTATGGGCAAGCGAGCATGAGATGTGCACCACGATCAACGCCCTGGCGGCACGGGCCGACTGGGTGCTGCCGGGGCTCGCCGAGGGGCGCCGCCTGACCGGCCTCGACACGCCCCACGACATCGCCGATTTCTACCTCGAGCGTGGCGCCCAGGCGGTGTTCATCAAGCTCGGTCCGGAAGGCAGCTACTATCGGGGTAGCCTCGGCGGTCGCGAGGAGAGCTTCACCGTACCCGGCTTCGACGTCGCCGAGGTCGTCGATACCGTGGGCGCCGGCGACGGCTTCGCCGTGGGCGCGATCAGCGCCCTGCTCGACGGCCGCTCGCCGCGCGAGGCGGTGCGCCGCGGCAATCTTATCGGCGCCCAGGCGGTGCAGGTGATCGGCGACATGGAGGGCCTGCCCCACCGAACGCGCCTCGTGGAACTGGAAGCCAACCTAGCGTGAGGAGACGACAACCATGAAAAAACGCATTCTGGCCTACGGCCGCCTCAACGACGCCCAACTCGCCGAACTCTCGCGGGACTTCGAGGTGGAGGTCTTCCAGGGCCTGGAGTCCGGCGACGACCCGGCCTTCCGTGCTGCCCTGGCCGACGCCCACGGCCTGATCGGATCGAGCGTGTCAATCACCCCCGAACTGCTCGATGCCGCGCCGCAGCTCGAGGCCATCGCCACCATCTCGGTGGGCTACGACAACTACCCCGTGGACGAGCTGACCCGGCGCGGCATCCTGCTGTGCAACACCCCGGACGTGCTCACCGAGACCACCGCCGACACCGGCTTCGCACTGATCATGGCCACCTGCCGCCGGGTGGTGGAGCTCGCCGACTTCGTGAGACGCGGCGACTGGCAGGCAAGCATCGGCCCCGAACACTTCGGCACCGACGTGCACGGCAAGACGCTGGGCATGATCGGCCTCGGTCGCATCGGCGCCGCCGTGGCGAGGCGCGGGGCCCTCGGCTTCGGCATGCCGGTGCGCTACGCACTATCCTCCCCCAAGCCGGCACTGGAGGCCGAGCTGGGCGCCGAGCGCCGCGAGCTCGACGCACTGCTCGCCGAGGCCGACATCGTCTGCGTCACCGTGCCGCTCACCGCCGAGACCACCCACCTGATCGACGCCCATGCCTTCGCCCAGATGAAACCCTCGGCGATCTTCGTCAACATCGCCCGCGGCAAGGTGGTCGACGAGTCGGCGCTCATCGAGGCCCTGGAGATGGGCCGCATCCGCGCCGCCGGCCTCGACGTCTTCGAGCAGGAGCCGCTCTCGCCGGAGTCGCCGCTGCCGTACATGAGCAACGTGGTGGCGCTGCCGCACATCGGCTCGGCGACCTTTGAAACGCGCACCGCCATGGCCCAGCGGGCCGTGGACAACCTCACCCGTGCGCTGAACGGCGAGCGGCCCATCAGCCTGGTCAACGAGGCCGCCTGGACGGCACGGCACGGCTGAGCCACCCGCCGGCGCCCGCGACTAAGACGAAAGGAGAATAGGTCCGGATCGGAGACGTCTTCTACGATTTGGATCAATCCAAAAACAAAACGCCACCACAGCCGAGAACTCATGAGCCAGGATACGCCTCGCCCCGACAGCCGCGCCTCGCGCAGCACCAGCGTCACCCTGCAGGACATCGCCGCCCACGCCGGGGTGTCCCGCTCCACGGTGTCGCTGGTGCTGCGCGAGAGCCCACTGGTCGCCGAGGGCACCCGGCGCCGGGTGCAGCGCTCCATCAAGGTGCTGGGCTACGTCTACAATCGCGGCGCCGCGGCGCTACGCGGACAACGCACCGCCACCCTCGGGGTGGTGGTCTACGACATCGCCAACCCCTTCTTCGGGGCCATGGTGGCAGGTATCGACGCCGCTCTGAACCGCGAGGGCTATGTCTCCTTCCTGGCCAATAGCGAGGACTCGCCCGCGCGCCAGCAGCGCTTCCTCGAGCGCATGCGCGAGCATCGCGTCGACGGCATTCTGCTGTGCCCGGCGGAAGGCACCGCTCCCGACCTGATCGACACCCTCACCAGCTGGCAGATGCCGTGCGTACAGGTCCTGCGCCATGTCGGCGAGCCGCCCTTCGACTACGCCGGCACCGACTTTCGCCGTGGCGTGGGCCTGGCCATCGACCACCTGGTGGCGCAGGGCCATGAGCGCATCGCCTTTCTCGGCGGCCATATCGGTCACTCGGCCACTCGCGAACGCTGGCAGGGCTATCGTGAGGCACTGGCCCGCCACGGCCTCGCCTACCAACGCCTGCTGCGCTCGGACGTGACACGCCGCGCCGGCTTCGAGCTCATCCCGGCGCTGATGGCCGAGTCCCCGGCCCCCACCGCCGTGGTCTGCCACAATGATCTCGTGGCCTTCGGCGCCATGCTGGGCCTCAAGCGCCTGGGGCGGGTGCCGGGACGCGACTGTGCGGTGATCGGCACCGACGATCTCGAGGAGGCGGCGCTGGGCGACCCGGCGCTGACCAGCATCGCCACTCATCCCCATGCCGTGGGCGAGGAAGCCGCCCGCCTCGCCCTACGGCGCATCGGCAACCCCGACGGGGCGCGGGAACAGGTCGTGCTATCGCCCCGACTGCAGGTGCGCGACTCCTGCGGCGCCCTTTCCACGCCGCTCGAGAGTCCCGCCACGACAATCTGATGCGGCGCACCGCATCGACGCCAGCCGCCATGCCCGAAGGCATGGTGCCAACAACAACAGGTGCTTTTATGACTCGCCAATGGATCGATCCAACCCCGCTGACCCAACACCACGCCGGCGCCCGGCGCCTGATCGGCACCGCCGTGATGGCCGCGTCCCTGGGCCTGGCCGGCGCCGCTCAGGCCGTGGAGCTGCGCTTCGGCCACGGCGGCACCGAGGACACCGCTTATCACCTGGGCGCCCAGCACTTCCAGGAACTGATCGCCGAGAAGAGCGATGGCGGCATCAGCGTCGAGATCCTCGGCAACTCGGTTCTCGGCCACGAGACCGAGATGTTCGAGCAGCAGATGGCCGGTGCCCTGGACATCTCGATCATCAACCCCGGGCTGATCACCGACTTCTCGCCCACTGCCAACGTTTTCTCGATCCCCTTCCTGTACCGCGACGAGGACCATTGGCGCACCGTGCTCGACGGCGAGGTGGGACGCGAGATCGCCGATCAGATCACCGCGGAGACCGATGTCCGCGTACTCGCCTTCTACGGCGGCGGAAAACGCCAGATCGTCAGCAGCCAGCCACTGGAGAGCCTCGACGACCTGGAGGGCCTGAAGATCCGCACCAATCCCACACGGCCTTTGATCACCGCCTGGGAAGCCCTGGGTGCCGATCCCACGGTCATGGAGTGGAGCGAGATCTACACCGGACTGCAACTGGGGGCCATCGACGGCCTGCTCAACGAGGCGGAGTGGATCCACCGCATGCGCTTCCACGAGGTGGCACCGCATATCGGGCTCTCCGAGCACGACATCACGGTGCGCCTGCTGACCCTCTCCGAAGCCACCTGGGAGCGTCTCGACGAGACTCAGCGCGAGCAGGTCATGGAGGCCGCCGCGGAGTCCGCCAGTTACGCCCGCGATGTGCAGCTCGAGCAGGACGCCGAGGCGCTCGACCTGTTGGTCGAGGAGGGCGCCACCCTGCACGAGATGGACCGCGAGACCATGATGGAGACCGTCGAGGGCCCCCTCGAGGGCGTGATCGCCGACATGGGCCTGACCGAGTACCACCAGATGATCGTCAACGCGGAATGACCCGCCCGGCGCCGGCCCGTCCGGGCCGGCGCCTCGCTTGCCACAGGTAATCGCCATGTCCCGACTGCTCGCCGGCCTGGCACGGCTCAACCGGGTCCTGGAGCGTGTGCTCCACTGGATTCTGCTGTCGTTGGTGCTGGGCTTCATCCTGCTGGTCATCTACCAGGTGATCAGCCGCAACCTGGCCTTCATGCCAAGCCTCTACTGGACCGAGGAGTTCAGCCGCTTCGCCTTCCAGTGGATGGTGATGCTGGGCGCCGCCGTCGGCGTGCTGCACGCCGACCACTTCGTGCTCGAGGCCTTTCCCCGCGGCTCGCGGGCCGATCTTGCCACCCGGGTGGTCCGTGACCTGGCCTGCCTGGCCATCGGCGTCATCTTCGTCTTTTACGGCCACGAATTCGCCCTCTCCGGTCTGCGCCGCCACGCCACCGCCTCGGGGCTATCGATGATCTATGTCTACTCCACCTTCATGGTCAGCGGCGCGTTCATCATGCTGTTCAGCGTGCAACGCCTGCTGCATAGCCTGCTTCACGGCCTGGATGCCATGGAAGCGGCATTCAATACGCCGAGCGAGATGGAGACGCTGGACGTCAGCGAAGCCAATCACAGCGTGGAAGGCCTCGGATCGCCCCTCGATAGCCGCGGCAATTCAGGAGAGGGAGGGCCCCGCCCATGATGCCCGCCGACGGGATGTTCCTGCTGCCCTGGCTGCTTTTCGGCCTGCTCGCCGTGCTCATCGTGGTGGGCGTTCCCATCGCCATGGCGCTGATCCTCACCTCCTTCAGCCTGATCCTGCTCGACCCGCGGCTGACCGCCTGGGTACTCTTCCAGCGCATGTACAACGGCATGGATTCCTTCGTGCTGCTCGCCGTGCCGCTCTTCCTGCTCGCCGGCAACCTGATGAACGCGGCGCGCATCACCGACCGCCTGATCACCCTGTGCATGCTGCTGGTGGGCCACCTCAAGGGCGCCCTCGCCCACGTCAACGTCATGGTGAGCATGCTCTTCGCCGGGGTCTCCGGCTCCTCCACCGCCGACAGCGCCGGCGTGGGCACGGTGCTGATCCCGGCCATGAAGCGCGAGGGCTACCCCACCCACTTCGCCGTGGCGGTCACTGCCGCCTCCTCGGTGATGGGCATCATCATCCCGCCCTCGATCAACATGATCGTGTGGGGCGCGCTGACCAACACCTCCATCGCCGGCCTCTTCCTCGGCGGCATCTTGCCCGGCCTGATGATCGGCGTGGCCCAGCTCGCGCTCAACCTGGGCTACGTGCGCCGCTACAGCGTGCCGGTGCGTCCGCGCGCCACCTTCCGCGAGCTGCTGCACTCCGGCAAGGACGGCTTGATGGCCGCCGGCATCCCGGTGGTGATCATCGGCGGCATCACCCTGGGGATCGTCACTCCCACCGAGGCGGCGATGATCGCCGTTCTCTACGCCCTGGCACTGGGCTTTCTCGTCTATCGCGAGCTGCGCTTCGGCGACGTGCTCGACGCCTCCACCGCTACGGTGCGGCTCTGCTCGCTGTCGTTGTTCAGCCTGGTGGGAGCGGCGATCTTCGGCTATCTGATCAGCTTCTATCAGATCCCGCCCAAGCTGATGGCCGGGGTCAACATCACCGACCCCGTGGTGCTGCTGCTGGTGATGACCGGGGTGATGCTGCTCATCGGCACCTTCATGGATTCGCTACCGGCCATGGCCATCATGGCACCGATCTTCCAGCCGCTGGCCCTGCAGGCCGGCATCCATCCGGTGCAATTCGGCGTGATCGGCGTGATGGCGCTGGGCCTGGGGCTGATCACGCCGCCCTACGGGCTGTGCCTGATGATCTCGGCCAAGATCGGCGGCATCCCGCTGCTCAAGGCGCTGGCCACCACCCTGCTCTACCTGGCGGTGATGCTGGCGGTGATCCTGCTGCTGATCCTCTACCCCCAACTGATCCTGGCGATCCCCCGCACCCTGGTGCCGGACTTCGTCTGACGCGCATGCGCACCGCTCTGGTACCCTGAACGGTGCGCTCCCCCACCCCCTCGAGAGGTCCGAATGTCCACACCCTACTGCCTGCTCTTCGACTCCGACGGCACCCTGGTCGACAGCGAGATCCTGCTCGCCCAGGTGATGGCAGAAACGCTGCCACAATACGGTCTGCCCTTCACCGCCGAGCAATACATGGCGGAGTTTCGCGGGGTGCGTTTCCTGACCATCGTGCTCGAGCTCGAAGCGCTTCACGGCGGTCTGGACGACGACCGGCGCCAGCGTCTGGAAGCGCAGATGCGCGAGCGCATGGAGACGCGCATGCGCGCCGAGCTCGAACCCATCGCCGGCATGCCCGAAGCGCTCCTCGAGCTCGCCCATCACCCCAAGGCAGTGGTCTCCAACGGCCCCGAACGCAAGATCCGCTGTGCCATGGAGAGCGCCGGGCTAGCCCAGCACTTCGGCGACAACCTGTTCAGCGCCTATACCCTGGGGGTGTGGAAGCCCAACCCGGCACTCTACCGCCAGGCCGCCGAGGCCATGGGCCAGGCCCCTGAACGCTGCGTGGTGATCGACGATGCCGATGTCGGCGTGGTCGCCGGCCTCGAGGCAGGCATGCCGGTCATTCACCTGAACCACTTCCCCGAACGCGAAGCGACACCGCCAGGCGCCATCGCCATTCACCACGCCCGCGAGCTGCCGGCGGCCATCGCCCGGCTCGACCTGGCAACATGAACCCTGGCTAGGAGACAGCGATGAGTGCGTTTTCCCTCACCGGCAAGGTGGCCCTGGTCACCGGTTGCAACAAGGGCCTCGGCCAGGCCATGGCCGTGGCGTTGGCCGAGGCCGGCGCCGATGTGGTCGGCGTCAATCGCCGCGCTGCCGAGGCGACCCGCGAACGCATCGAGGCACTAGGGCGGCGTTTCCACGCCGTGGAGGCAGAGCTCGGCCACGACAGCGCGGAATCGATCGTCGAGCGCGCCGTGGAACGGGCCGGCCAGCTCGACATTCTGGTCAACAATGCCGGCACCATCCGCCGCGCACCGGCGCTCGAGTTCAGCGAAGCGGACTGGGACGCCGTGGTCGACGTCAACCTCAAGACGGCCTTCTTCCTCGCCCAGCAGGTGGCGCGCCACCTGGTCGCACGCGACGCTCCGGGCAAGATCGTCAACGTCGCCTCGGTGCTCTCCTTCCAGGGCGGCATCCGCGTGCCTTCCTACACCGCCAGCAAGAGCGGACTGCTGGGGCTCACGCGGCTGATGGCCAACGAATGGGCGAGCCACGGCATCAACGTCAACGCCATCGCCCCGGGCTACATGGCCACCGACAACACCCAGGCGCTGCGCGACGACCCCGACCGCCGCGCCGAGCTACTCGGGCGGATTCCCGCCGAGCGCTTCGGCGAGCCGGAAGATCTGGCCGGCGCCGTGGTCTTCCTATGTTCGGACGCCGCTCGCTACGTGCACGGTCACGCGCTGGTGGTGGACGGCGGCTGGCTGGCACGCTGAGCCGGACGCCTCAAGTGCGCCACGCCGGCTCCGCGAGGCCCGCCACGGGCGCCGGCAGGCTGAACAGACTGCCGGCCAGCGGCCAGCGGCGCTTCCCCTCGGCGTCCAGGTGCTGGGTGGCCGTGGTGATGTAGAGCGTGCGCAGGTCGGCCCCGCCGAACGCCACCATGGTGGGGTGCGGGCACGGCACCTCGTGCTCCGCCATCAGCTCACCGTCCGGGGAGAAGCGTACGACGCGGCCGCCGTCGTAGAGCGCGCTCCAGTAGCATCCCTCGCCGTCCACCGCCGCACCGTCGGGCACGCCGGGCAGTCCCAGCGTTTGCAGGTCGACCCAGGTTTCACCCGCCCCCAGCGTGCCGCTGGCGAGATCGAAGGGGTAGCGCAAGATGCGCCGGGTCAGCGAGTCGGTGTGATAGAGCCAGCGCCCATCGGGGCTGAAGGCGAGCCCGTTGGAAATGCCGATGTCGGTCAGGCACGGTGTCAGCTCGCCGTCGTCGAAACGGTAGAGTGCCGCCGTGGGGTTCGTCTCGTCGGCATCGATGGTCCCCACCCATAAACGGCCGGCCGCGTCACAGCGGCCATCGTTGAAGCGGTTGCCGCCGCCCTCTCCTCGCCACTCCGGGTTGGCCGCCAAGCGCTGCGGCGTGCCGCCGAAAGGCAGCCGCACGATACCCGACGCCATCGCTGCCAGAAGCCCGCCTTCGCAGAACGCAATGCAGCCGACCTTTTCCTCCAGCGCGATGGTTTCGGGCGGCGCTCCCGCTTCGGGGCGCCAGGCGTGGATCTTGCCACGGTTGATGTCCACCCAGTGGAGCGTCCGGCGCGCCACCGACCATACCGGACTCTCGCCCAGGCTCATGTCCAGCTCGACCGCCACCTCGATGTCGCTAGCTTGCACGATGTGACTCCGTACGTCCGAGACCTGCGTTCATGTTCAGTGGTTGTCCCGCGGCGGGCTGCGCCGCGCCACGTCGCGATATCGCGTAGCGCCTTCCAGGGTCATGCCACGGTCCAGCGGCTCGACCAGGGTGCGCTGGATCTCCTGCCACGGCGTCTGGTGGTCGGGGTAGCGATAGCCGCCCTGCCGCTCCAGCGTCTGCCGACGCGCTTCGAGCTCGGCATCGTCGATCAGCAGCCGCACCTCGCCGCGGCGTAGATCGACGCGCAGCCGGTCGCCGTCCTCGAGCAGTGCCAGACCGCCCCCGCTGGCCGCCTCCGGGGCGGCATTGAGAATCGACGGCGACCCCGAAGTGCCCGACTGGCGCCCATCGCCCAGGCACGGCAGCGACTCGACCCCCGCTCGAATCAAGGCCTCGGGAGGCTGCATGTTGACCACCTCGGCGCCGCCGGGGTGACCCACCGGGCCGGCGCCACGCATCACCAGGATGGTGCGCTCGTCGATGCCGAGCGCCGGATCGTCGATGCGCGCGTGGTAGTCCTCGGAGCCGTCGAACACCGCCACCTTGCCTTCGAAGGCATCGGGATCGTCCGGGTCGCTCAGGAAACGCTCACGAAAGTCCGTCGCGATCACGCTGGTCTTCATCAGCGCCGAGTCGAACAGGTTGCCCTTGAGGTTGAGAAAGCCGGCATGCTCGACGAGCGGATCGCCGTAGCGGCGGATCACCTCGGTGTCCCGGGTCTCGAGGCCCTCGAGGTTGTCCGCCAGCGGACGGCCGTTGACGGTGAGCACCTCGCCGTGGAGCCGGCCGGCGCCCAGCAGCTCGTGCATCACCGCCGGCACGCCGCCGGCGCGGTGGAACTCCTCGCCCAGGAAGGCCCCGGCCGGCATGACGTTGGCCAGCAGCGGGATCTCGTGGCCCAGGCGCTGCCAGTCGTCATTGTCGAGTTCGACCCCGGCATGGCGGGCGATGGCGTTGACGTGGATGGGGGCGTTGGAAGAGCCGCCCAGCGCCGAGCAGGTGACGATGGCGTTCTCGAAGGCCTCGCGGGTCAGGACGTCGGAGGGTCTCAGGTCCTCCCACACCATGTCGACGATCCGCGCGCCGGTCGCGTAGGCGACCAGGCCGCGCTCCTTGTAGGGGCCGGGGATCATCGCCGAACCGGGCAGGCTCATGCCCAGCGCCTCGGCCATGGAGTTCATGGTGGAGGCGGTGCCCATGGTGTTGCAGTGGCCCACCGAGGGGGCGGATTCGGTGATCCGCGACAGGAATTCGGCGTAGTCGATGTCGCCCGCCGCGAGCCGCTTGCGCATCTCCCACACGATGGTGCCCGAGCCCACCCGTTCGGCGCCGTGCCAGCCGTTGAGCATGGGGCCACCGGAAAGCACGATGGCCGGGATGTTGACGGTGGCCGCGGCCATCAGCGCCGCCGGAGTGGTCTTGTCGCAGCCGGTGGTCAGCACCACGCCGTCCAGCGGGTAGCCGTGCAGCACCTCAACCAGGCCCAGATAGGCCAGGTTGCGGTCGAGCGCCGCGGTGGGCCGGCGCACGTTCTCGTGGATGGGGTGCATGGGGAACTCGAAGGGCACGCCGCCGGCAGCACGGATACCGTCCTTGACGCGTTGGGCGAGGTCCACGTGATGGCGGTTGCAGGGCGTCAGATCGGAACCCGACTGGCAGATGCCGATGATCGGCCTGCCGCCGGTGAGCTCTTCCAGGGTGATGCCCTGGTTCATGTAGCGCTCGATGCACAGCGCCGTGGTCCCCGGATGGTCGGGATTGTCGAACCACCAGCGCGAGCGCAGCTGGTCGGGGGTGATCTTGCGGTCGGTCATCGTCTCTTCCTAGGTCGAGATTGACTTGCCGTCGCTGCCATCGAACCAGCCAATCGCTTCACGTCTCGCGCCGGCCGTGCCGTCAGGCCCATCGGCGCGGGGCGAGGCAGGTGAAACGCCACGCCTGGCTCAGCGTCCCTCCCGGCAGCAACTCGACCAGCCCGTGGGCGAGCGGATCGGCGAAGTGGTGGGCGTTCACGTCGTGGGAGACCGGCTCGAAGCAGAAGAAGTCGGCATCTGCCCCGGGAGAGTAGACCAGGTAGCGCGCTCCGGCCGGGTCGCTCTCCACCGCCAGCGCCACGCCCCGCGACGGCCAGGTGACATGCGCCAGGCCGGTCCACCCGGTGAACAGATTGTCGATGCGCCCGGCGGGCAATCCGCGCCCCGCGGCGAAACACCAGGGGTCGGCCTCGTCGAGGGCTCGCCAGCGGGTCGGCAACTGGGCGTCGTCCACCTCCCAGACGCCCTCGGCCGGAGCCTCGAGCCGAGTATCGGGCATACGCGGCAGCCAGGGATGCAGGCCCACCCCGTAGGGCACCGGAGCGTCTCCCAAGTGAGTCACTGCCAGCGCGATGCACAGGCTCTCTCCCTCCAGGCGATAGTCGAGCTCGGCACGGTAGTCGAACGGCGGCTGCCAGGCCGAGCGCAGCGTGAGCCGCAGCGCGTCCTGGGTGACGCGCGCCACGTCCCACGGCTGCTGCCAGCCGTCACCGTGAATCGGCAGCGGCTCCCCGGCCAGGTTGGACGTCAGTGGGTACTGGTCTCCCCTCCAGCTAAAGCCGCCACTGGCGATGCGGTTGGACCAGGGTA
This sequence comes from Halomonas faecis, assembly GCF_010993975.1. GTDB lineage: Bacteria > Pseudomonadota > Gammaproteobacteria > Pseudomonadales > Halomonadaceae > Halomonas > Halomonas faecis. The sequence continues at coordinate 139,878 of NZ_JAACZO010000059.1, read as the reverse complement.
ACAGGGGATAGAGCCCCATGTCGTTCGGATCGCGGGACGCGCGCTTGCCGGGCCGGAACAGCGGCTTTGGCCCATCCGGCATCAGCGCATCGAAGCGCACCACGCACCCGCCCAACTCGGGCAGCACCTCCAGGCACAGCCGGTCGTTGTTCAACCGCACGCTCATCGTCGCCCCTCAGAAGCTCACCCAGGCACCATCCGCCCGCGAGGACTCCAGCGCCCGGGTGATGAACCGCACGCCGTCGACGCCATCGTCCACCCCGGGGATGTCGCGCTGGTGGGTGGCGACCTCGGTACCGCCACGTCGCGCCCGCAGGTGGGCGGCGAAGTCGCTGTAGAGCTGAGCGAAGGCCTCCAGGTAGCCCTCCGGGTGGCCGGGCGGGATGCGCACCGCGGCCATGGCTGCCTCACCCAGGCCGGGGCCGTGGCGGGTCAGGCGCCGCGGCGGCTCGCCCTGAGGCGTGAACAGCAGCTCGTTGGGCTCCTCCTGACGCCACTCCAGGCCGCCGCCGCTGCCGTAGACGCGCAGCTTGAGGCCGTTCTCGTTGCCCGGCGCCACCTGGCTTGACCACAGCATGCCGCGCGCACCGCCCTTGAAACGCAGCATCAGGTGCACGTTGTCGTCCAGCGCACGGCCGTCCACGAAGGTGTGCAGGTCGGCGGCCAGCGATTCGACCTCCAGGCCGGTGACGAAACGCACCAGATGATAGGCGTGGGTGCCGATGTCGCCCAGGCAGCCGGCCGGACCGCTGCGCTTGGGGTCGGTGCGCCACTCGGCCTGCTTGACGCCCTCGGCCTCGACACGGGTGGCCAACCAATCCTGAGGGTACTCGACCTGCACCACGCGCAATTCGCCGAGCTCGCCGGCAGCGACCATGTCACGGGCCTGGCGGATCAGCGAATAGCCGCTGTAGTTGTGGGTCAGGCCGAAGAAGCGCCCGCTGGACTCGACCAGCCGCTGGAGTTCCCGAGCTTCGCCCAGGTCGGTGGTCATGGGCTTGTCGCAGATGACGTCGATGCCCGCCTCGAGGAAGGTCCTGGCCACCTCGAAGTGCAGGTGGTTGGGGGTGACGATGGCGACCACGTCGATGCCGTCGTCGCGATCCCGCTCGGCCTCGGCCATGCTGCGGTAGTCGGGATAGGCGCGCTCGTCGGCGACGTGAAGGGCCGCCGCCGAGGTCCGGCTGCGCTCGGGGTCCGAGGCGAAGGCCCCGGCCACCAGCTCGTAGTGGTCGTCCAGGCGCGCGGCGATGCGATGCACGCCGCCGATGAAGGCGCCCTGGCCGCCGCCGACCATGCCCAGGCGCAGGCGGCGCTGGCTGTGGTGTTGGGACATGTCTCTCGCTCCTTTTTTTCAGTCGAGTCCCAGAATGCGCCGGTTGGCGGCCTCGTCGGTGCCCGAGTCGGCGAAGTCGTCGAAAGCGCGCTCGGTGACTTCGATGATGTGGTCGCGGATGAAGGCAGCGCCTTCCCGGGCCCCTGCCTCGGGGTGCTTGAGACAGCACTCCCACTCGAGCACCGCCCAGCCATGGTAGTCGTTGGCCGCCATCCACGAAAAAATGTGCTTGAAGTCCACCTGACCGTCGCCCAGCGAGCGAAAACGCCCGGCACGCTGAGTCCAGCCCTGGTAGCCGGAGTAGACGCCCTGTTTGGGGCTGGGATTGAACTCGGCATCCTTGACGTGAAACATCTGGATGCGCTCGCGGTAGACGTCCAGAAAGCCCCGGTAGTCGAGCTGCTGCAGGATCAGGTGGCTGGGGTCGTAGAGGATATGGCAGCGCGGATGATGCCCGACGCGCTCCAGGAACATCTCGAAGGTGATGCCGTCGTGCAGATCCTCGCCGGGGTGGATTTCGTAGCAGAGATTCACTCCGGCTTCGTCGAAGGCATCGAGGATCGGCCGCCAGCGCCTGGCCAGCTCGTCGAAGGCGCTGTCGATCAGCCCCGCCGGGCGCTGCGGCCAGGGGTAGACGAAGGGCCAGGCCAGGGCGCCGGAGAAGGTGCCGTGGTCGGTCAGCCCCAGGTTGCGCGAGGCGCGAGCCGCCAGGTGCAGTTGTTCCACCGCCCAGGCCTGCCTGGCCTGGGGATTGCCGCGCACCTCGGGCACTGCGAAGCCGTCGAACATCTCGTCGTAGACGGGATGCACGGCCACCAGTTGGCCCTGCAAATGGGTGGAGAGTTCGGTCAGCGCCAGGCCGTGCTCGGCCAGGGTGCCCTTGATTTCATCACAGTAAGCCGGGCTCTCGGCCGCCTTCTTCAGGTCGATCAGGCGCGCATCCCAGCTGGGCAGCTGTACGCCCTCGTAGCCCAGACCCGCCGCCCAGGCCGCAATGCGTTCCAGGCTGTTGAACGGCGCCTCGTCGCCGGCGAACTGCGCCAGGAAGAGTGCCGGTCCCTTGATGGTCTTCATGTCTCACCTCTCTTGCCGGTGTCACGAACGTCGCGAGCGCGGCGACACCCCGGGGTGCCGCCGCGCCGTTCAGAACGGAGAGTCTGGGTAGTAGTACTGTTCGGCGTTCTCCGGGGTGATCAGCGGCGAGCCGAGGATGTATTCACCGACCACCGGGCCATTGGACGTGAAGTGTTGCACGGTGAGATCCATGGCGGTGGCGATCATCGCCGGCGGATAGAGCACGTCCACGGGTACCAGGTCGTCGCCCTCCATCACCCGCTCGATGATGTCCTTCATGCCGGCGCCGCCGACGATGAACAGCTCGTCCTCGCGCTCGGCCTGGCGCACCGCCTCGATCACCCCCAGGGCGATGTCATCGTCCTGGGCCCAAACGGCATCGATGTCGTCGAAGCGAGCCAGGAAGTCCTGCATCACCTCGAAGCCGTCGTCGCGGTTCCAGTTGGCGTGCTGCATGTCGAGGATCTCGATGCCGCTGCCCTCGATGGCCTCCTGGAAGCCCTGCACCCGCTCGTCGTCGATGACCGTGGGGATGCCGCGCAGCACCACGATCTCGCCTTCGCCATCGAGACGCTCGCGGATGTACTCGCCGGAGACGCGCCCCAGCTCGTGGTTGTTGCCGGCCACGTAAAGGTCTTCGATACCCTCCTGGTCGAGGCCGCGATCGACCACGGTGACGAAGACGCCTTCCTCCTTGACCCGCCGCACCGGGTCGGTGAGCGGCCCCGACTCGAACGGCAGCACCACCAGGGCGTCGATGTCGCGCTGCGACACCAGGTCCTCGAGATCGTTGGCCTGCTCGCCGGGATTGCTGGCGGTGGAGATGGTGATCTCGATGTCGGGATAGAGCGACTCGAGGCGCTCCTTGGCCTGCTCGGCATGGAAATTGACGCCGCCAGTCCAGCCATGAGTCGCTGCGGGAATCGAGACCCCGATGGTGACCTCCTGTGCCGTGGCGGCGGTCGGCACGCCGACGGCCGCCGAGACGGCCAGGGCGAGTAGTGTCTTCTTGATGTGTGGCATGCTCTTGCTCCTCGTACTTGTGCTTGTTGTCGCTGCCAGTGCTGACGGGATCAGGGTCCCGCCTTCCTCCACGATGCGCGCTGCAGGTAGACCGCCACGATGATGATGATCCCCTGCACCGTACCGTTGAGATAGTTGGAGATGGCGTCGGTGAGGTTGAGGATGTTGCCGATCATGGTCAGCATGATGGCGCCCACCACCGTCCCCCAGATGCGGCCATGGCCGCCCTTGAGCACGGTACCCCCGATGATCACCGCGGCGATCGCCTCGAGCTCCCAGAGCACCCCGGTGGCCCCCGAAGCCGAGCCCAACCGCGGTACGTAGATGATGGTCGCCACGGCGACGCAGACACCCTGCAATACATAGGTCAGGGTCTTGATGCGATCGACTCGAATCGCGCTGTACTCCGCCACTTTCTCGTTGGAGCCGATGGCGAAACAGTAGCGCCCGAAGCGGGTGTGGTTGAGCAGCACGTAGCCGGCGAGCGCCACCCCCAGAAACACCAGCACCGGGATGGGCACGCCCAGCAGGCTGTCGTAGTAGACCGGGCGGTAGACGTCGCGCACGTCCCAGTCCAAGGTCAGGGTGCCGCCGTCGGCCAGGTAGGTGACCAGCGAACGGTAGATACCCATGGTGCCCAGGGTGACGATGAACGCCTCGATCTTGCCCTTGGTGGTGACGATGCCGTTGATGAAGCCGGCACCGACGCCCAGGATCAGCGAGGCACCGACGCCCAACAGCACCGTGGTCAGGCCAGGCCCGAACTGCTCCACCAGGCCATTCATCAGGATGATCATCACCCCGGCGATGAAAGCCGCCATGGAGCCCACCGAGAGGTCCAGGCCGCCGGCGGTGATGACGAAGGTGGCTCCCACGGCGATGATGCCGATGAAGGCGCTGCGGGTGAGCATGTTCGAAAGGTTGTCCAGCCCCAGAAAGGCGGGATTGATCAGCACCCCCAGCAACGCCAGAGCGAGCAGAGCGATGAACGGCCCCCAGGTCTTGAGATCCAGAGAGAAGCCGCCACCGCTGGACGGTTGCGCTTTGCGCTCAGGCACGACGTCGTTCATCCGCTTCTCCCCCCTTGATGCCGGATGCGTACTGCATGATTTCTTGTTCATTGATCTGCTCGCCCTCGAGGATGCCGGTCAGCTCGCCGGCACACATCACTGCGACCCGGTGTGCCAGGCCGATCAGCTCGGGCATCTCCGATGAGATGAGAATCACCGACCGCCCGGCGTCGGTGAGCTCGCGGATGAAGCGATAGATCTCCTGCTTGGTGCCCACGTCGATCCCCCGGGTCGGCTCGTTGATGATGACGATCTCGGGATCGATGGACATGACCTTGGCCAGCAACAGCTTCTGCTGATTGCCGCCGGAGAGTTCGCCGGCGCTGCGCACCGCGGTACGCAGGCGGATGTCGAAGCGCTCGACGGCCTCCTGGAAGGCCTGCGCTTCGCGGCGACGATCGATCAGCGGCCGACAGTAGGCGCGCAGGTTGAGCAGGGTGAAGTTGGGGCGCAGGCCCATATTGAGCACCAACCCCTTGCCCTTGCGGTCCTCGGTGAGGTAGGCGATACGCTCGCGCACGGCGTCGCGCAGATGGCGAAGGCGCACGGGCCGTCCGTTGCGACGCACCTCGCCGCCGGTGCGGGGCCGCAGGCCGAGCAGCGACTCGAGCAGCGCCGTACGCCCGGCACCCACCACCCCACCGAAGCCCAGCACCTCACCGCGACGCAGGGTGAAGCTGGCCCGACGCACCGCCCCGGGCACCACGATGTCGTAGGCCTCCAGCACGAGCGGCGCATCATCGGCAGCCGGCGTACGCTCGGGATACATCTCGGTGATTTCACGTCCCACCATCATCCGCGCCATGTCTTCCTTGCTGCGCCCCGCCACCGGGCCGGTATCGATGCGGTGGCCATCGCGCAGCACGGTGACGCGATCGGCGATGCGTTCGATTTCACGCAGCTTGTGGGAGATGTAGAGAATCGCCACGCCACGCTGGCGCAGCCGGTCGACCAGCGCGAAGAGTACCTCGACCTCGTGCTCGGTCAGGCTGGCGGTGGGCTCGTCCATGATCAGCACGCGCACGTCGCGAGTCACCGCTTTGGCGATCTCCACCATCTGCTGGTCGGACGTCGACAGCTCCTTGACCCGGGCCCGGGGATCGACGCGGGTTTCCAGCTCGGCCAGAGCCTCGCGGCAGCGCTCGCGCATCGCCCGGCGGTCGAGAAAAGGGCCGCGGCGGAGTTCGCGGCCCAGGAAGATGTTCTCCTCCACCGTCAGCTGCTCGGCCAACGCCAGTTCCTGGTGGATCATCACGATGCCCTCGGCTTCGGCCTCGCCGCTGCCGCGAAAGCGCCTCGGCTCGCCATCGACGCGCACTTCCCCGCCGCTGGGCGGCAGATAGCCGGCCAGAATCTTGACCAGGGTCGACTTGCCGGCGCCGTTCTCGCCCAGCAAGGCGTGCACTTCGCCGGGCTGCAACGCCATGTCGACGCCGAACAGCACCTGGTTGCCCCCGAAGGCGCGGTCGATGCCACGCGCCTCGAGTACGGTAGAGCGTTCCTGACTCATCAGCCCCACCCTCCGTCGACCGGGATGGCGGCACCGGTCAACTGGGCGCTGTCGTCGGCAGCCAAAAACAGCACCGTGGGCGCCACGTGCTCGGGCAACAAGCGCACCTTGAGACACTGGTGCTCCTGAATTCGCGCCTCGTCCTCCGGGCCTATCCAGCGTTCGAGCTGACGTGAGGTAAGGATGCAGCCGGGCACCACGGTGTTGACGCGAATGTTCCGGGTGCCGAGATCGCGGGCCAGGCTGCGGGTCAGGCCATGCACCGCCGCCTTGGCGGTGACGTAGGCGGAGAGATTACCGATGGCGTTCTGTACGCTGATCGAGCCGAAGTTGATGATCGAGCCGCCACCGGCCGCCGCCATGCGCTCGGCCACGGCCTGAATGGCAAAGAACATGGGGCGCAGATTGACCGACATGCGCTCGTCCCAGTCGTCGACACTGAGTTCGCGCCAGTCGTGGCGCTCATCGTTGGCAGCGTTGTTGACCAGGGTGCCGACCGGCCCCAGCGCCTCGTGCACCTCATCCAGCACCGCCAGCAATGCGGGGATGTCGCGGATGTCGCAGTGGCGATAGAGTGGTGCGCGACCGCTCTCCTGGTCGAGCTCTCGGCATAAGCGACGGCTGGACGCATCGTCGATGTCGACGAACGCGACTCTCGCCCCCTGCCGGTGAAAGGCGCGCACCAGGGCGGCACCGATGCCGCTACCGCCGCCAGTGACGAAGACCACGCGGGCATCCAGGCTGGGGTAGCGGGCGGAAGGGTCTGACATGAGCATCACCGTTTGTTGTTGTAGGCATGGCTGAGCCGGCTCACGATTTACTTTAGGCATAAAAATAAATGACTGCAGACTCAACTTTGGTCGCATGCCAGTCACGGGGAGACGGGGCCCACATGCTGGCATCTCGTCAGGAATCGCCTTTTCTGGCAGAAACCACGATCGTCGACTGGAATTCTCAGCGGTTTTACGCTGATATAATTCAGCACTCAAAATAATCTGGAAGCGACGTCACCATGACCAACCTAGTGCCCGATCCCACCAGGAGAGACAACACGCTCGCCATCGTCGACACCCTGCGCAATCAGGGCCCCATGGCTCGCATCGACCTGGGTACGGCAAACGGCATCAGCTCGGCCACGGTGACGGCGATCACCACCGAGTTGCTGCGCCACGGCCTGGTCAGCGAGCTGCCTGCCGAACCTCACCGCCAGGGCGGAAGGGGCAGGCCCAAGACACTGATTCGCCTCGAGCCCGAAGCAGCACGAGTGGCCTGCGTCAAGCTGTCGCTCAACGAGGTGCAGGTGGTAGTGGGAGACTTCGCCGGCCAGGTGCGCCATGCCGAAACCCACTCGCTGACCACGGCGACACTGACACCTGACACACTGTGCGACGTCCTGGAGGAGCGCATCCAGGCGGTGAGCGCCGCTCTGCCGGGTGGGCCGCGTCGCCTCGACGGTATCTGCCTAGCCATCCAGGGGGTGGTATCGCCGGCCAGCGGCATGCTCATCTGGTCGCCGGCGCTACGCTTCCGCAATACCCCGCTGACTGGCCCACTGGCCGAACGCCTCGGCTGTCCGGTGATGCTCGAGAACGACACCAACTGCATCGCCAGCATCCTGGCTCGCCAGCCAGCCTACGCCGACACTCCCAACCTGGCGGTGATCATGCTGGGTTACGGCATCGGCATGTCGGTGCTGATCGATGGCAGGCCGCTTCTCGGTGCCAATGGATCGGCCGCCGAGATCGGCCATAGCAAGTTCGAGCCCGGAGGCGCCCTGTGTGCCTGCGGCCGACGCGGCTGTATCGAAGCCTATGCCAGCGACTATGCCCTCTACCGTGAAGCGCACGCCCTGCTGTCACTGCCACCGGGCGATAGCGCCCATCCTTCGGAGGCGCAGATGCAGGCCCTGGTACGTCTTGCCGAGCAAGGCGATCCGGTGGCGCGACAGATCTACCACAAGGCGGGGCGAGCCCTGGGCTACGGCATCGCCAACGTGCTGGCGCTGTTCAATCCGGATTTGGTACTGGTCACCGGCTCCGGCGTGCGCGGCTACGCGGCCATGCAACCGGCATTGGAAGCGGCCATCGACGAGGCCCTGGTTCCCGAGCTGGTCGGCGCGAGCCGGCTCGCCACCCACCCCTGGGATCGCGACATGACCTGCCTGGGGGGCATCGGGCTGATTCTGGAGGCCACCGACCCCATACGGCTGACCGACCTGTCCAGCTAACGCCACCAGGCGCCGGTCCTAACCGAGCAATGGCCATGTACCGCCCGCTGCCGCGACGTTACGACCTAGGCCGCCTTGTTCGTATGTTGAACATATGGCAGGTTATGGGGCAGATCATCGACATGAGCCGCCATGACCGCGACACCGCCCAAGCGCCCCGTCAAGCCTGCCCGTCCCAGCGTGGTCGAGTTCCTCGCCGAAGCCATCTTCTCCGGGCGCTATCAGCCCGGCGATTTCGTTCCCAGGGAGATCGACCTGTGCGAGCAGTTCGCCATCAACCGCTCGGCGGTGAGAAGCGACCTGCGACAGCTGGTCGACGTCGGCATCATCGCGCGGATTTCCGGACATGGCTCCAAGATTCGCGACTACGAGGAGTGGAACATCCTCGATCCATCGGTGACCGAGTGGATGACCCGCTACGCCTCGCCCAACCCGCGCATCCAGCGTGAGATCCTGGCCTTCCGCCTGGACGTCGAACCCTACGTGGCGATGACGGCAGCTCGGCACGCCAAGGCGCTCGACCTGGTGGCCATCGAGGAGGCTCTGGAGGGCATGAACCGCCACCTGCATGCCGACAGTGCCGAAGAGAAGCAGCGCTACAGCGACCACGATGTCGCCTTCCACGTGGCCATCTTCAAGGCCAGTCATAACATCGTCTGGGCGCAGCTCTCGCATATCCTGCGCCCCTCGATTCATTTATTGGTGGAAACGTCCAACGACAGTACCGCCGACCCCGAGGCCAGCTTCGAGCGTCATCGCCAGGTGATGGAGGCGATTCGCGCTCGCCGGCCCCGCGACGCCTTCCTGGCTGCCCGCGAGGTACTGCAGGGAACGGCCGAGGCGCTGGGCATCGAGCCCGGCAACGGCACTCTGGGCAGCTGGCCGGAACCGGCCTAGCGCTGAGCTGGCACGTTACGCGAAACCGCGAATGCCGGTGATGCCAGGCCTCGAAACCCAGGCGCGACGCGGAACAGACCGCCCGCCAGGGCTTCCTGGTCGCGGCCGTCGGCCGCGGTGGTGATGTAGAGCTGGTCGAGCTCGGGGCCGCCGAAGGTGCAGGACGTCACCCGCGAGGCGGGCAGGATCAGGGTCTCGTCCAGCGACCCGTCGGGCAGGAAACGACTGACGCGCCCACCGCCCCAGTGGGCGATCCACAGGCCGCCCTCGACATCGCAGGTCATGCCGTCCGGATGGCCCTGGGAGCCGGAAAAGCGCAGATGCTCACGCTTGCCGGAAAGCCCTCCCTCGGCCGACAGGTCGAAGGCATAGACGATGCCTGCCGCCGTATCGCTGTGATAGAGCGTCGTGCCATCGGGGCTCACGGCAGGACCGTTGGCGATGCCGTAGCCGCGGTCGAGCCGGCGCAGCCCCACGCCGTCGAGGCAATACAAGGCCCCGCGTCCCGGCTCGCCACTCTCTTTTTCGTTCTCGCTCATCGAACCGAACCACAGTCGCCCACGGTCGTCCACCGTCGCGTCGTTAAAGCGATTGCCCGCCGGTTCGTCGGGAGTCATCCAGTCGCCGACGATGCACGGCCCGTCCTCAGCGAGACGCAGGTGGACCAGGCGCGAGGCGAGCCCGGCGATGAAACCGTCGCCATCGGCCCGCGGCACCAGCCAGCAGCAGGCCTCGTCGAGCGACCAGCGGCGGGTTCTGCCGCTGGCATGGTCATGGACATGCAGCATTCGCCCCAGAATGTCGACGAACAGCAGCTGGCCGGCTTTCCCTTGCCCGGGACGCCACAGCGGACCTTCGCCCAATCGTGCCCGGCCCTGCCATACGCATTCGACCTTGGCACCATCGACCATCGCCGGCCCCCGCTCCATGCCGCTCAATGGGAATGTCGCGGGACGTCGGCGCCGCGCGACCCACGCAGGAAGTCGAAGTCGCAGCCCTCGTCGGCCTGCAGCACGCGCTCGATGTAGAGCTGGCGATAGCCGCCGTCGCTGGCGATCCGGCTCGACTGAGCGGTGGGGTCGCTTTCGGCCAGGCGCGCCTCGAGTTCGGCGTCGTCGATCTCCAGATGCAGCTTGCCGGCATCGCAGTCGAGCTCGATCCAGTCGCCGTCGCGCACCGCAGCGAGCGGCCCCCCAGCGGCGGCCTCGGGGGCCACGTGCAGCACCACGGTGCCGTAGGCGGTACCGCTCATGCGCGCGTCCGAGATGCGCACCATGTCGGTCACGCCCTGCTCGAGCAACTTCGCCGGCAGGCCCATGTTGCCGACCTCGGCCATGCCGTGATAACCGCGCGGCCCGCAGTTCTTCATCACCAGTACGCTGTCGGCATCGACCTCGAGGTCGGGGTCGTTGATGCGCGCTTTGTAGTCGTCGAAGTCCTCGAACACCACCGCGCGTCCGCGGTGGGTCATCAACTCGGGGCTCGCCGCCGAGGGTTTCAAGACCGCCCCGTTGGGGGCGAGGTTGCCGCGTAGCACGCACATGCCGCCATCCTCGCGCAGCGGCCTCTCCAGCGGGCGGATCACCTCGTCGTCGTAGAGCGGGGCGTCCTTGACGTTGTCCCACAGCGTCCTGCCGTTGACCGTCAGCGCCCCCTTGTGCGGCAGGCGGTCGGCCTCGCCCAGCCGGCGCAGCACCGCGGGAAGCCCGCCGGCATAGTAGAACTCTTCCATCAGGAAGCGCCCGGAAGGCTGCAGATCGACGATGGTCGGCGTGCCGCGCCCGACGCGACTCCAGTCGTCGAGACCGAGGTCGACACCCATGCGCCCGGCGATCGCCTTGAGGTGAATCACCGCGTTGGTCGACCCACCGATGGCGGCGTTGGTGCGGATGGCGTTCTCGAAAGCCTCCTTGGTGAGCACCTTGGACAGACGCAGATCCTCTTCGACCATCTCGACGACGCGATTGCCGGAGAGATGCGCCAGTACGTAGCGACGCGAATCGACCGCGGGAATCGCCGCATTGTGGGGCAGCGAGGTGCCCAGCGACTCGGCCATGCAGGCCATGGTCGAGGCCGTGCCCATGGTGTTGCAGGTACCCGCCGAGCGCGACATGCCGGCCTCGGCGGCCATGAAGTCGTGAATCGATATCTGGCCCGCCTTGACCTGCTCGGAGAGCTGCCAAACCACGGTCCCCGAACCGATGTCCTTGCCCTCGTGCTTGCCGTTGAGCATCGGCCCGCCGGTCACCACGATGGTGGGAATGTCGCAGCTCGCCGCCCCCATCAGCAGCGCCGGGGTGGTCTTGTCGCAGCCCACCAGCAGCACCACCGCATCCAGCGGGTTGCCGCGGATCGACTCCTCCACGTCCATGCTCGCCAGGTTGCGGGTGAACATCGCCGTGGGCCTCAGCAGCGATTCGCCGTTGGAGAACACCGGAAACTCCACCGGATAGCCCCCCGCTTCCAGCACGCCCTGCTTGACGTGCTCGGCCAGTTTGCGGAAGTGCGCATTGCAGGGCGTGAGCTCCGACCAGGTGTTGCAGATGCCGATGATCGGCTTGCCGTCGAACTCATGGTCGGGGATGCCCTGGTTCTTCATCCAGCTGCGGTACATGAAGCCATTCTTGTCGGCGGTACCGAACCACTGAGCGCTGCGCAAGGGACGCTTGCGGTGGGTCATACGAGGTCTCCTGAAACCGAAGGGTCATGCACGCTGGCGTCGGGTCTGCTTCCAGCGGTCGAACATCACCGCCAACAGCAAGATCGCGCCACGCACCAGGTATTGATAGAAAGTGGGAACGTTGAGCAGGCCCATGGCGTTCTGCACGCAGCCCATGATCAGCACCCCCACCAGCACGCCGGTGATGGTGGCCACACCGCCGGAGAGGGCCACGCCACCGAGCACGCAGGCCGAGATCACCGCCAGCTCCAACCCCATGGAGGTGTTGGGGTCGCCCAGCCCCATGCGCGAGGCCAACAGCACGCCGGCGATGCCGGCCACCACGCCCTGCAGGCCGAAGACGATGACCTTGAGACGGCGCACGTTGACCCCAGCCAGTGCCGCCGCCTCGGCATTGCCGCCGGTGGCCAGCACGTTGCGCCCGAACGCGGTCATGTTGAGCAGCACGCCGAAGATCACGAAGCAGGCGATCATGGTCCACACGGGCAGGGTCAGGCCGAGAAAGGACGCGCTGCCGAGGTCGAAAAAGGCTGGGACGGTGATCATCACCGCATCGCCGCCGGACGTGATGTAGGCCAGGCCGCGCACGAACTCCATGGCGGCGAGCGTGGCGATCAACGAATTGATGCCGAACTTCGCCACCACGAAACCGTTGAAGGCCCCCACGGCACCACCGGCGAGCACCCCGCCGAGCACGCCGATCGTCACGCTGCCCGACGCCGAGGTGACCACGGCGGCGACGACACCGGCAAAGGCGACGATGGAGGCGACCGAGAGATCGACCTCGCCCAACGCCAACACCATCATCATGGTGGTGGCAATGGTGCCGATCAGGGTGACGGAAAGCAGCAGTCCCACCATGTTGCGCCCGGTGAGAAAGCCGGGGATGAAAACGGCCAGCGCCACGAACAGAACAACGAAAATGGCGATCAGTCCGGAGGTGTCGAGCAGGGTACGCAGGGGCTTCGGGAGTCCCCGGCGCGGGGGCACCGCAGCCACACTGCCGTCTCCCCCAGCGAGTTTGTGGGTTGTCATCGGATATCCCTCGGATGGCTCATGTCGAAATGGATCAGGCGGGCAGCGCCAGTCCCAGCAGACGCTCCTGGGAGGCCTCCCGGCGTGGCACGATGTCGATGAGCTCGCCATCGCGCATCACGCCGATGCGGTCGCAGATGGAGCTCACCTCGGCCAGATCGCTGGAAATCACCACGACGCTCTTGCCCTGCTCGGCCAGGTCGTAGAGCAGGGTATAGATGTCGCGACGCGCACCGACGTCGATGCCACGCGTCGGCTCGTCGACCACGATGAGATCGATCTTCTCGGCCAGCCAGCGCGCCAGGATCACCTTCTGCTGATTGCCGCCGGAGAGCGTGCCGATGGGCGTGCGCGGCCCCGGCGTCTTGATGCTCAGCTGCCGGATGAACGCCTCCGCGTTGGCACGCTCGCGTCGCGGGTTGCGCAACACGCCCCAGCGCTTGAAGAAGCGCCGGCAGCTGATGTTGAGATTGTCGGCCACACTGGCGACCGGAAAGATGCCCTGCGATTTACGATCTTCGGGACACATGGCGATGCCCTGGCGAATGGCCTCGCGGGGGCTGGCGAAGCGCCGCGCCACGCCCCGAAAGCGTACCTCGCCCGCCCTGGCGGTTTCGGCGCCGCACACCAGCCGCATCAGCTCGCTGCGCCCGGCGCCGACCAGGCCGAACAGGCCGAAGACCTCACCGCGCTTCACCGCGAAACTCACGGGCGCCCGCAACCCCTTGCCCTCGAGCGCCTCGATCTCGAGCATCACTTCGCCCGGCTCACGCTCGCGGTAGCCGTAGACGTCGTCGATGTCGCGGCCGACCATCTCGCTGACCAGGGTGTCGTGATCCAGCGATTCGAGGTTCTCGTGGGTATGGATGTGCTGGCCGTCGCGGAACACGGTGACCGCATCGCACATCTCGAAAACCTCCTCCATGCGATGGGTCACGTAGAGCACCACGCGGCCCTCGTCGCGCAGCCGCGCGACGATGCGCTCGAGCTGCCGCGTCTCCTGCACCGACAGGCTGCTGGTGGGCTCGTCGAAGGCGATGATGCGGGCGTCGCGCAACAGCGCCCGGCCGATCTCGATCATCTGTTGCTGGCCGATGGAGAGGTCGCGCACCTTGGTCGAGGGGTGGATGTCGCCCTCACCGAGATCCTCGAGAATGCGCATCGCCCGCTCACGCAACCGCCGTCGGTCGATGAAGCCGCGGCTGACCGGCAACTGGCCGAGAAGCAGGTTCTCGGCCACCGACAGATTGGGTGCCAGCGTCAGCTCCTGATAGATGATGGCGATACCTTGGCCGAGCGCCTGGCGGGCGTTGGCGAACACATGGCGCTCACCGTCGATCCACAGGGCGCCTTCGCTGACACGGTTGACCCCGCTGAGCACCTTGAGCAGCGTCGACTTGCCGGCGCCGTTCTCGCCCATCAGGGCATGCACCTGACCGGCGCGGGCACCGAAGCTGACCTTGTCGAGCGCCCGCACCCCGGGAAAGACCACGCTGATGCCGTCGAATCGCAGATAGGGTTCCGTCATGTCGCTCTCCCGATCACCGTGAGCCGCCACCGTCACAGCCCCAGTTGGTCGCGCACGTCCTGCCAGTTGTCGCGCGTCATCAAGGTGCCGGAGGTCTCGGTGTTGGCCGGCGGCTTTTCGCCTTCGGTGATCCAGCGATACAGGTTCTCCGCCGTCTCGCGGCCATGCTTGGTGGAACTGACGGCCACGGTGCCGTGGAACCCCGTCGGGTTTTCGCGCGAGAACTCGGCGAAGGCGGCACCGGAACCGTTGATGCCCACGCCGATCACGTCCTCGGCCTCGAGGCCGTACTGCTCGGTGGCGCGCACGCCGCCTAGCACGCTCTCTTCGTTGAGTGCGTAGATGATCCAGTGATCGAACTCCTCGTGCTGAGAGATGACCGGCGAGGCCGCCGAGAAGGCACTGCTGGTATCGGTGTTCTGCTGCGGCGCATCGAAGACGTTCTCTTCCGGGAAGCCCAACTCGAGCAACACGTCGGTGGCGCCGTCGGTGCGCGCCTTGGCGGTGGGTAGTTCATTGTTGGTGATGCGCAGTGCCGCGACTTCCTGCGGATCCCAGCCGCGCGCGCCCATTTCGGCGACGAGCGCTTCACCGACCTGCTGGCCGATCTTGTAGCCCGACATGCCCAGATGCGGTACCTCTTCCATGGGCTCGCCGTCGCCGCCCACGAAACGGTCGTCCACCGTGACCACTTTCATGCCGTACTCGTTGGCGCGGTTCATGATGGCCGGCCCCAGACGCACGTCCGGCGGACAGATGACGAAGCCCTGGGCTCCCTGAGAGTTGAGATTGTCGATGGCGCTGAGCACCTCCTGGCCATCCTCGCCGCCCAGCCGAACGACGCTGAAGCCCAGTTCTTCGCCAACCTGGGTGGCGGCATCCTGCTCGTTGATGAACCAGGCCTGTTCCGGCTTCTTGACGATGAAACCCATCTTGACGTCCTCGTCGGCGGCCTGTGCCGCGCCGACGGTGCCGAGTGCCAAGCTGGCGCTGAGCGCCATTCGCGTGAAAGTCGTTGTCATGGACATATCGTACTCCTGAAGTCTCGAAGGGGTTGTTGTTGGTATCGGGCTACTGGGTCACGAGCCCGGGGTTTCCTGTGCGGAAAAGCGGTAGATCGTCCGTGAGCGGTAGGTGTCTCCCGGCTCGAGAATCGTCGAGGGAAAATCGGCTTGATTGGGCGAGTCGGGGAAGTGTTGGGTCTCCAACGCGAAGCCGGAGCGGTGCGCGTAGGCTTCCCCTCGTTTGCCCGTCAGATCGCCAGCGAGGAAATTGCCCGAATAGAACTGGATGCCGGGCTCGGTGGTGGCGATCTCCAGCAAGCGCCCGCTATCGGGCTCCCATACTCTGGCGGCCAAGGCAGGGTCGTCGACGGACGCGCCATCGTTGGCGAGTACGAAGTTGTGGTCGTAGCCCTTGCCGAACGTCAGTTGCCGATTGCCCTGCTCGATGCGCTCGCCGATCGGCGTCGGCTGGGTAAAGTCGAACGGCGTGCCTTCGACAGAGCGGATTTCGCCGGTGGGAATCAGCCCTTCATCCACCGGGGTAAAGGCGTCGGCATCGATCGTCAGGTGGTGATCGAGAATGCTGCCGCTGCCTTCGCCTTCGAGATTGAAGTAACTGTGCTGGGTGAGATTGACCGGCGTCGCCTTGTCGGTCGTCGCCCGGTAATCGACGATCAGCTCGTCGGCATCGGTGAGGGTATAGGTCACCTCCGTTTCCAGGTTGCCCGGATAGCCTTCCTCGCCATCCTCGCTGGTATAGCGCAGGACCAAGCCGACTCCTGCGTCGTTCTCGAACGGTTCGACCTGCCACAGCACTCGGTCGAACCCCCGCTGGCCGCCATGCAGATGATTGTCACCATCGTTGGTCGCCAGGGAATGGGTTTCTCCATCGAGGGAGAACCGGCCGCCGGCGATGCGATTGCCGTAGCGACCGATCAGGGCGCCGAAGTAGGGATTGGCCTGGCGGTAGGCATCGGAGAGATAGGCGTCCAGCGAATCGAAGCCCAGTACGATATCGTCGAATTCGCCCTGAACATCGGGCGCCTTCAGCGAAAGGATGATGCCGCCATAGCCGATGACGCGCATCTCGATGCCATTGGCGTTGGCAAGACGATACACGTCGACCTGGCGGCCGTCGGGCAACTGGCCGAACGCCGACCGATCGACGCTTCGCTCGGCCGCGCCGTCGGACGCCGTTGCGGTGTCGCCATGGGCGCCAGCCACGCCGAACATCAGCATGGCGGCGCCCATGCTGAGCCACAGGGGCGTTCCGGCACTGCGCATCGAGGCGTACGTGAGTGGCATGATCGATCTCCTTGATCCTGGCATTGTTGTTATCGGTACGACGCATTCGTCGCGAATACAGCCGCTACAGTAGACAGCCACGACATAACCAACCAATATGCATCGGGCTATCAACCGATACACAAAACGATATCGAGAACAAAAACAGCGAGGCGACATGCACACGCTGGGTGACGATTGGTTCCTCCAGGCACGACTAAAGTTGCGCCACCTTCAGCTCTTTCTGGCCCTCGACGAACAGCGCAACCTGCATCGTGCGGCTGCACAGCTGGGCATCAGCCAGCCGGCTGCCTCGAAGCTGCTGGGGGATGTCGAAGCCCAACTGGGCGTCAGGCTGTTCGACCGCCATTCACGCGGTCTCGTCCCGAACTGGTATGGGGAGGTCATGGTGCGGCATGCTCAGGCCGTGCTCTCGGAGCTGCACAACACCGGTGAAGAACTCAACGCCTTGTTCGAAGGCAATGCTGGCAAGGTGGCCATCGGCACGGTGATGGCGCCCGCGGTAACCCTGTTGGCCAGCGCCATCGAGCGGGTGCACCGCACCCACCCCAGGCTCAAGATCAGCGTCGAGGTCGACGTCAGCAAGCGGCTGGTACCGAGGCTGCTGGAAGGAGAGCTCGATTTCGCCATCACCCGAATACCGGAGGGGTTCTCCAGCGATCCGTTCGTTTTCGAGGAGATCGGCGAGGAGGAAATCTGTTTCGTGTGCCGGGAGGGACACCCGCTGTCGGGAGCCGATCCGTTGACGTTGGAAGCCATGGCCGCCTACCCGTGGGCGCTACAGCCCCAAGGAGCACTGATGCGCCAGCGGGTCGACGCACTGTTTCTCTATCACGGCATAGCGCACCCGGCGCAGATCGTCGACACCACCGACATCCTGGTGGCGCTGGCACTGATCGATCGCTCGGACACGATCACGGCCACCACCCGCCAGGTTGCCGACCTGCTGTGCGCCCCGGCACGCTTTCGCATCCTGCCCTTCCATCAACGGCTCAGCGTGCAGCCGTTCGGGCTGGTCAGCTTGCGGCGGCGCCGACCCTCTCCAGGAGCGGCGACGCTCATGAGCATGCTGCGAGAACGGGTGACCCGCCAGCGACAGCGAGGACTCTCCTGACTCATTCGGCGAAGGGCTCCGTCGGCTCGCGCCTGGCTGCCAAACTGGCATCCGCCACATGCCGCAGAGGCGCCAGGTCCACCTCGCTGCGCCCGTCCCGGACCAGTTCGGCGAACCGGGCATAGAGCCCCGGATACTCACGCTCTTCGGCATCGAGCAGACACCGGCCGTCCATCTCCAGCCGACAGCCTCCCCGTAGCAGGCTGAGCCGTCCCGCCTCGGTCTCGACATGAATGTTCCAGATCGGCGGGTCCGGCTGACGAAAATCGAAGTCGGCCACGACCGGCGTACCCTCGGTATCGCTGAAGGTCAGCGCCGCGGCGATGGGCGCCTGGCAATTGCTGGGCACCCATAGCCGCGCATCGCGCAGGAAAAAAGCGCGCGGCAGGATCTCGGTGGCGATCGACAGCGCATTGATGCCGGGGTCGAACACGCCCATGCCGGCGGGCTCCCAGATCCACGCCTGGCCGGGGTGCCAGACCCGCACGTCCTCCCGCCAGTCGATCTCGACACGCCGAATGCGCTTATCCTCGAGCCAGTCGCGGGCCTGAGCCACGGCCGGGGCGAAGCGCGAATGCCAGGCCGCGAACAGGGCACCGCCCTGGCGCTCGGCGAGCTCGACCAGGTCCTCGACCTCACTCAAGGTCGCGCCCGGCGGCTTCTCCAACAGCACGCTCTTGCCCTGCTCGAGGGCGATACGCGCCTGCGAGTAGCGCAGGTGCGTCGGCGTGCAGATGGCCACCGCTTCCAGCTCGGGATGCGCCTCGAGCATGTCGCCCAAAGCGGCGTAACCGGGTACCGCGTCGTGCCGAGCGTTAGGGTCCGCCGTCGCCAGCAGGTGGAAATCGGGGCTTTCGGCCAGAGCCGGCAGGTGCTGATCGCGGACGATCTTGCCCACCCCGACCAAACCGATGTGAATGCGCTGCATTGCCAAGTCCTTCGTTGCATGCGGCGAGACGTTATGCCTCGCCGATAAGAGTGGCACGACCAAAGTCTATGTTGAACATGGCGTGCATATGTTCAACATATAAACGACAAACCCCACAAAGCAACCCTTAGAGAGGCGGCTCAGGCTCGCATCCGGTAAACACGCAGGACTCGTTGCTGAAGTCTTTCATCTCAAGAGCGTGGTGTCATGCGGGGTCGGTCACTCGAGCCTCCGCTTTTCGGCCTTACCGTACATGCTCGATACGCTCTGCATGCCGGCGGCGCTGCTCTAGGCGTTGTCTGAAAAGTCGGCGAGCGAAGGCCAGACAAGGCAAAAATCGGCGAAAAGACGGAGTTTACGCACTGTAAATGAGTACTTTGAGCCGATTTTTAACGCCGTATGGTCGAGCGCAGCCAGTTTTCGGACAAAGCCTAGTGCCACTGACGATATGGCCACTCTGACAACGCCCAATACGAGGAACCCCGCCATGCGATTGATACAATGCGAGCATCAGGGCCGGATCCATGCCGCCCTGGTCGAGCGCGTCGACCAGGTCCGCCTGCTCGACGCCGACACCTACACGCTGGCCCGCCGGGCCATCGCCGCTGGGCAATCCCTGGCACAGGCAGTGGAAGCAGCCCTGACCGAGACCCGCCTCGACTATCAGGCGCTGATCGATGAAAAACGCCTCTTGCTGCCACTGACCCACCCCGATCCGGCCCACTGCCGGGTCACCGGCACCGGCCTGACCCACCTGGGCAGCGCCGACACGCGCTCGGCCATGCACGCCAAGACCCAGGTCGATGAGGCCGAACTGACCGACTCCATGCGCATGTTCAAGCTGGGCGTCGAGGGCGGCAAGCCAGCCCCGGGCGAGGTGGGCGCCCAACCGGAGTGGTTCTACAAGGGCGATGGCAGCTGCGTCGTCGCGCCCGAGGCCGAGATTCCCGTGCCCCATTTCGCCGAGGATGCCGGCGAGGAGCCGGAACTCGCGGGCCTCTACGTGATCGGTGACGACGGCCAGCCGTGGCGTGTCGGTCATGCCATCGGCAACGAGTTTTCCGACCACGTGACCGAGCGCTTCAACTACCTGTGGCTGGCCCATTCCAAGCTGCGTGCCTGCAGCTTCGGCCCGGAGTTGCTGGTGGGCGAGCTGCCCGACCATCTGGAAGGGACAAGCCGCATCGTCCGGGATGGAGAGACGCTGTGGGAGAAGCCATTCCTCACCGGCGAGGCCAACATGGCACACAGCCTGGCCAATCTGGAACACCATCACTTCAAGTACCCAGGTTTCCGGCGGCCCGGCGACGTGCACGTACACTTCTTCGGCACGGCAACGTTGAGTTTCGCCGACGGCGTCCAGACGCGCGATGACGACCGTTTCGAAATCGACCTTCCCGAGTTCGGCCGCCCGCTACGCAATCCACTACGCTTCGAGGTGGATAACCCCGACATCGCCGTCAAATCGCTCTGACAGCAAGCAAGGAGTTCGTTATGTCCCTGGAAGGCAAGATGCTGATCGGCCGCGAAGCCGTCAGCGGCAGCTCCCAGCCCATCAACGCCGTCGACCCCGCCACCGGCGAGACCCTAGAGCCCACCTACGTGGGCGGCACCCGCGCCGAGGTCGAGCGCGCCTGCGAACTCGCCGAAACGGCTTTTGCCAGCTACCGGGAGTCCACGCTGGAAGAACGCGCGACCTTCCTCGAAACCGTGGCCAGCGAGATCGAGGCCCTGGGCGATGCCCTGGTCGAGCGTGCCATGGCCGAGACCGGCCTGCCCCAGGCACGCATCCAGGGCGAGCGCGGCCGTACCTGCGGCCAGCTGCGCCTGTTCGCCTCCGTGGTGCGCGCCGGCGAATGGCTCGACGTGCGCCTCGATCCGGCGCTGCCCGAGCGCGAACCCATGCCTAGAGTCGACCTGCGCCAGCGTCATGTTCCACTCGGCCCCGTCGCCGTCTTCGGCGCTTCCAACTTTCCGCTCGCCTTCAGCGTGGCCGGCGGCGACACCGCCTCGGCGCTGGCCGCCGGCTGTCCGGTGATCGTCAAGGCCCACTCCGCCCATCCCGGCACCTCGGAGCTGGTGGGGCGTGCCGTGCAATCGGCGGTGGCCAAGTGCAACCTGCCCGAAGGCGTGTTCTCGCTGCTGTTCGGTTCCGGACGCGAGATCGGCCAGGCGCTGGTCGCCGACCCGCGCATCCAGGCGGTGGGCTTCACCGGCTCGCGCTCGGGCGGTCTGGCACTGCAGCGGACGGCGCAGGCGCGTCCCCAGCCGATCCCGGTCTACGCCGAGATGAGCTCCATCAATCCGGTGTTCCTGCTTCCCGAGGCGCTGCAGGCGCGTGGGAAGGCGATCGCCGATGGGTTCGTCGGCTCGCTGACCATGGGTGCGGGGCAGTTCTGCACCAATCCCGGCCTGGTGATCGGCGTCAAGGGCGAGGCACTGGACGCCTTCCTGGCCGCCGCCGCTGAGGGGGTCCAGGGCAGCGCCGCCCAGACCATGCTCACCCCGGGCATCCACGCCGCCTACCAGGAGGGCGTCCAGTCGCTGGCTGCCAACGCCAAGGTGCGCGAGATCGCCCGTGGCCAGGCGGGTAGTGGCCCGCACGAGTGCCAGACGGCACTGTTCGCCGCCAGCGCCAGCGACTTCCTGAGCGACACGGCACTGCAGGCCGAGGTGTTCGGCGCCAGCGGCCTGGTGGTGGAGTGTGCCGACGCCGACGAGATGCGCCGCGTGGCCGAGGCCCTGGAAGGCCAGCTCACCGCCACCCTGCAGATGGACGACGGCGACACGCCAACGGCCACGTCGCTGCTGCCGATCCTCGAGCGCAAGGCAGGGCGAATTCTCGCCAACGGCTGGCCCACCGGCGTCGAGGTGTGTCACGCCATGGTCCATGGCGGGCCCTACCCGGCCACGTCAGACTCACGCACCACCTCGGTGGGCAGCGCGGCGATCCACCGCTTCCTGCGCCCGGTGTGCTATCAGGCGCTGCCGGAGGGGCTGCTGCCCGAGGCACTTCAGGACGGCAACCCGCTGGGTGTGAGTCGGCTGGTGGATGGCAAGCGTGAGAGCTGACACACACTGCCACGGTCTCAGTTACGACACCCTACGTACGCAAGGCGACCCACCGGGTCGCCTCGCTTTCTTTCTTTGAAGCGTCCCCAGCTCCATGCCCGCCCTGACGTGCTATCACAACCGTCGCAACGAGCGTGACGCTTCAATGAAGCACATGAGCCACTGCAAGGGAATGAATTTCAGTTAGGCAATCTTCTGCCCAGCGGGCAAGGAATTGCCGGCCTCGGGCAACCTGTTGCCTAAGAAAATTTCATGACCGCACCCAAAAAAACTTCCACCCTATTGATATATAAAACTTTCCCCATGACTGGCATGCGGCCTGCTGCCTCAAAGGCGTCCACCGGACATCATCAATCACCGTCAAGGAGCAGACACATGCCCACACCGTGTTATATCAGCATCGAAGGCCAGACCCAGGGCAACATCACCGCCGGTGCCTTCACCCCCGAGTCCGTCGGCAACATCTATGTCGAGGGCCATGAAGACGAGATGCTGGTGCAGGAGTTCAAGCACATCGTCACCGTGCCGACCGACCCGCAGTCCGGTCAGCCCTCCGGCCAGCGTGCCCACAAGCCGTTCATCTTCACCGTGGCCCTGAACAAAGCCGTGCCGCTGCTGTACAACGCCCTGGCCTCCGGCGAGATGCTGCCCAACGTCGAGCTGAAGTGGTACCGCACCTCCGTCGAGGGCAAGCAGGAGCACTTCTTCACCACCTCGCTGACCGACGCCACCATCGTCGACATCAACCTGCGCATGCCCCATGCCCAGGATGCCAACAGCGCTGAGTTTACCCAACTGATGGACGTCTCCCTGGCGTACCGCAAGATCGATTGGGAGCACACCGTTGCCGGCACCTCCGGCTCCGACGACTGGCGCGCCCCGATCGAGGGCTGAGGCCTCACGCACCGACGGTGCCCTAGCCAATGCTCGCGCCGGCGGTCACCGTCTTCGTCGCCAGGGCCCCTGCCCGGACAGCGAGACGCGTCAGTATTTTCCTGGCGGTTTTGTAGGCGATCGCTGACACATACCGCCGATCACTTGCCTCAGCAAGGCACTCACGTAACCTATCCCCGCCGTCGGTCAGTCACTCCCGGCGGGCCATGGAACGGACACCGCCTCCAGGAAGGAAGCCATGACCGACCGTAGCGGACTGCAGTTCACCCTGAGCCTCGCCGGGGCCGGCGAGGTCGACCTGGCGGTGATCGACTTCACCCATGACGAGGCGCTGTCGGCGCCGTTCCACCTGCGGGTGCGTTTCGCCAGCCGCGCCGCCGATCTTTCGCCGGAAGCGCTGCTCGACCGACCGGCGAGCCTCACCCTGTGGCAGGACGGCGTGGCCCAGCGGCGGGTCCACGGCATCGTCGCCGAGTTCGGCCGCGGCGACCGCGGCCATCGGCGCAGCCACTACGAGGTCGTGATCCGCCCCTCGCTGTGGCGCCTCTCGCTGCGCCACAACTCGCGGATCTTCCAGCGCGTCTCGCCGCTGGCCATCCTCAACACCCTGTGCGAGGAGCGCGGCCTGAGCGACGTGGCCTTCGCGGTGACCCGCGAGCCCGCCGAGCGCGAGTACTGCGTGCAGTACCGCGAGACGGATCTCGCCTTCCTCGAGCGCCTGGCTGCCGAGGAGGGGCTGTTCTACTTCCATGAGTTCGAGGACGCCGATCTCGGCGCCCACCGGCTGGTGTTCGCCGACGCCCCCCAGGTGCTCGCCGCCCTCGGCGAGCGGAGCTATCACCATCGTGCTGGCGGCACCGCGCCGCAGCGCCACCTGCGCCGGCTGACCCAGACCGCCCGGGTGCGCCCGGCCCGCGCCCAGCTCAAGGACTATTCGTTCAAGCAGCCGGCCTACGACCAGTTGCACGAGAGGGAAGCGCCGGGGCTGGAGACTCACGCCCAGAAGGCGGACTACGCGCACTACGACTACCCGGGGCGCTACAAGGCCGACGCCTCGGGCCAGGCCTTCACCCGCCACCGCCTGGAGCACCTGCGCCACGATGCCCTGACGCTGGCCGGCGAGAGCGACCTGCCCGAGCTGGCCCCGGGCGCGCGCTTCACCCTGGTCGACCACGACGTCGGCGCGTTCAATCGCGGTTGGCAGGTCATCCAGGTGGTCCACCAGGGCGAACAGCCCCAGGCGCTGGAAGAAGATGCGGTTGGCATCACGGCCAGTGATCAATCGGGCATGACCCGCTACCACAACACCCTGACGCTGACCCCGGACGACACCGCCTGGCGGCCCGAACCCGAGCCCAAACCCCGCGTCGACGGTCCCCAGGTGGCCTTCGTGGTGGGGCCGGAGGGCGAAGAGATCTACTGCGACGAACACGGCCGGGTCAAGGTGCAGTTCCCCTGGGACCGCTACGCCGAGCCCAACGAGACCGCCAGTTGCTGGGTGCGGGTGGCCCAGGGCTGGGCCGGCGGTGGCTACGGCATGATGGCGATCCCGCGGATCGGCCATGAGGTGATCGTCTCCTTCCTGGAGGGCGATCCGGACCAGCCGCTGATTACCGGGCGCACCTACCACGCGGTGAATACCCCGCCCTACGAGCTACCGGCGCACAAAACCCGTACGGTGATCCGTACCCAGAGCCATCAATCGGCCGGCTTTAACGAACTGCGCTTCGAGGATGCCACCGGGGACGAGCAGATCTGGCTGCATGCCCAGAAAGACCTGGAACTGCTGACCCTGAACGACCGCACCGAGGAGATCCGCCGGGACAGCCACCTCAAGCTGCACCGCAACCGGCTCAGTGAGATCCACAACGACGATCACCTCACCGTACACGGCCAGCGCTACACCCAGATCAAGGGCGATGACCACCTCCAGGTCGATCAAACCCGCCATGAGGTCTACGGCGCGTCCCAACTGGTGGAGACCGGCCGCGAGCTGCACCACAAGGCGGGCAGCCAGATCGTGTTGGAGGCCGGTAGCGAGATCACCCTGAAAGCCGGCGGTAGCTTTATCAAGCTCGACCCGGGCGGGGTGACCCTTGTCGGCCCCCAGGTCAAGATCAACTCCGGCGGTAGCCCCGGGCGCGGCCAAGGCCACGCCATGGTACTGCCCCGCTTACCCGGAGACGCCGAGCCCGAGGAGAGCGAGGACGTTACCCTCGCCCCGCACCAGACCCCGCTGCTCAGCAGCGATATCGCCGCCGCCACGCCACTGGACCTCAGCGACCCCGCCATTCAAGACGGCCTGGCCGATGACTGCAGCGCCTGCGAACCCGCGGTGGGCAGCCCGGTCAACCCGCTGCTGGGCGCCAAGCTGCTGCCCGCGGAGACCGACTTTGCGCTACCGGCGCCACGGCCCTTCGTGTTTAGCCGTGGCTACCTCTCCAGTAACGACGAGGTCGGGGCTCTGGGGCAGGGCTGGTCGCTCCCCGGCGAGTCCCTGGCCATCAGCCTCAACGACGACGCCTGCATTGTTCACGATGCTCAGGGGCGTCAAATTACCTTTGGTGCACTGGCCCCCGGCCAGACGCGCTTCTCGCCCACCGAGCAGCTGTGGATCCGTCGTGGGGGGAGCGCGAGCGTCAGCGCCGCTGAACAAGATAACGCCCCGCGCGACGATAGCCGCTGGCAAGCCCTGGATGAGACATTGCGCAATGATCCTGAGCGTATCGTGCTTAGCGATGCCAGCGGGCTTGACTATGTGTTTGCTACCCCAGACGAGAGTTCTGCAGACAATAGCGCCCGCTGGCCCTTGATCGAAGAGCGCGACCGCAACGGCTACACCACCCAGTACCGCTGGGAAGGCGGTCTGCTGGTGCGGGTCATCGACAGCGCCCAGCGCCACTACCAGCTGGTTTACGATGGCTTGCTTCCCGCCATGCCGGGCGATACCGGCCAGCGCCTGACCGGTGTCAAGCTGGTGCAGGAACACGACGGTAAGCCAGCGGACGAGTGGTTGGTACGCTACTCCTATAGCCCCGCCGGGGATTTGATTGCAGTACGCCACCGCCACGGCGAAGTGGTGCGCGAGTTCGAGTGGCAGGACCATATGCTGATTGCCCACCGGGTACCCGGTGGGATGGAGGCGCACTATACCTGGGATCGCCATGCCCCGGATGGCCGGGTGGTGGGCCAGCAGGAAGCCGGTGGCTTGGCGCGTTCTTATACCTATCACGTGGATCATACGCGGGTCACCGACAGCCTGGGCCGGGAGGAGCGCTACCACTTCGTGGGCAGCGGCCCCGGCCGCCGCTGGACGGCCCATACCCGCGCCGACGGCTCGCGGATCGAGTTCCGCTATGATCGTGCGGGTCTCAAGGTCGCGACGGTGGATCCGTTGGGTCATGAGACGCTGATCGAGCGCGACGACCACGGCCAGGTGATTGCGCAGACCGGCCCGGACGGCACCCGCTGGGCCATCGAGCGGGATGCGCTCGGTCAGCCGGTGAGCATCGAAGGCCCCGACGATCAGCGCTGGCAGATCACGCGCAACGAACGGGGGCTTCCAGTGGAAGTCACGGGGCCGGAAGGCACTACCGCCTTCGCCTACGAGAATGAACAGCTACCCGACCGCCCTACCACCGTCACCGATGCAGGCGGCGCCACCCACCAGCGCGAGTGGAACGCCCTGGGCCAGGTCACCGCCCAGATCGACTGCTCCCAGCAGCGCACAACTTATAGCTATGACCGAAACGGCTATCTGGCCAGCGTCACCAATGCCCTGAACGAGACCACCCGCACCCAGCACGACAAGATGGGGCGGCGCATCGCCACCCAGCTTCCCGACGGGCTCTACTGGCACCACCATATGGACGCTCTTGGGCGACTGGTGGAGCTGGAAGGCCCCCAAGGCTTTCGGCAGCAGTTCTTCTTCGATGACCACGGCCGCCCGGTGCAGCGCATCGAGGCCGACGGCAGCCAACAGTTCATCGCTTACGACGACATTGGCCGCTTGAGCGAGCTGACCCTGGGCAACGGCGCCGTCTACCGCTTTGCTTATGACGACATGGATCGCCTCGCCCGCGAGACCGGCCCCGACGGCCGCGAGCAGCAGTACCGCTACGATGACGCCGGACGCCTGATCGAACGCACTGAAACCAACCGAACAGGCCCCGACGGCCAGCCGCTGGCCACCCGTTACGCCTATGATGAAGTCGGTCGGCTGACTGCCCGCCACCTGCCCGCCACGGAACACGCCCCGGCCAGCACGGAGCAGTACCAGTGGGGCAGCAATGGGCAACTGGTCAGCGTCACCAACGATCATGGCGAGGTCACGTTCCGCTACGATGACGCCCAGCGATTGATCGGCGAACAGCAGCAACATACCGGATTAGAAGGCGGCAACGGTTGGAGCTGGCAACACCAGCATAGCCTCACCGCCACCGGCGCACCCCAGGCCAGTCAGTTCGGTGACCTCCCGGCGCTGAACTGGCACACCTACGGCAGCGGCCACCTGCACGGCCTAAGTGCCCCCGGCCTGGATCTGGAAATCGCTCTGGAACCCGACGCCC
Source organism: Halomonas faecis (assembly GCF_010993975.1). GTDB lineage: Bacteria > Pseudomonadota > Gammaproteobacteria > Pseudomonadales > Halomonadaceae > Halomonas > Halomonas faecis. The sequence continues at coordinate 112,613 of NZ_JAACZO010000059.1, read as the reverse complement.
TGCACCGGGAGACCCAGCGCCGCCTCAGCACCGGTGCCAATGACCATAACCAGCCCTTAATGTTGGAGCGGGGTTACACCCACCTTGGCCAGTTGGATCACCTCACCCTACGCAGCCCAGGCACCACCAGTCAGCAGCGCTATCAATACGACGCCCTGGGCCGGATGAGCTTTCGCAGCCTGGAAGGTGATCCCGCTTCCAAAGTGATCGCCTACAACTACGACGCCGCCGGGCGCCTGATCGGCAGTCAGCACGGCGACCACGCCCACCGCTATCGCGTGGATGCGGTGGGTAATCGGTTAGAGCAACAGCAAGACAAGCAGCAAGGGCTGACGGATAACCGCCTCACTCAGCTCAACGGCACCCGCTACCGTTACGACGGCGCCGGCAACCTGATCGAACGCCAACAGCCCAACGGCGAACGTTTAACCCTGGGCTACGACGGCGCCAATCGCTTGGTGCACCTGATCCACGCCAGTGAGCTGGGCTACACCCGCGAAGCCACTTACCGTTACGACGGCCTGGGAAGACGCATCAGCAAAACCGTGCGCGATACCAACGGCACCACGACCACCACCCATTACGGCTGGGATGGCGATCGCATCGTGCGGGAAGAAACCGACAACCAGCGCACCACCGTGGTGTATGAGCCGGGCAGTTTTGTGCCCATGCTGCGCATCGACGACACCCAACAAGGCCAAATCCTCAGCGCTTACATCACCGACGCCCTGGGCACGCCGATGCAGTTGGTCGCCCCCAACGGCCAACCCCGCTGGTTGGCCGAACCCGACGACTGGGCCGCCGTGAAAAACCAACGCGCCGTGCGCCACCTCACCCAGCCGATCCGCTTCCAGGGGCAATGGCACGACGAAGAAAGCGGCCTCTACTACAACCGCCACCGGTACTACGACCCGCAGCAGGGGCGGTATATCAGTCAGGATCCGATTGGGTTGCAGGGTGGGACGAATTTGTATGGGTATGTGACCAACCCGACGGGGATGGTGGATCCGCTGGGGTTGTTTGGGAGTAAGCGGACTTATGGGCTAGGTGGAGGACCTTACAGTCAATCGAATATGGTTCGAAAAGCAGGAAACGAGCTGGAGGCATCTCTTTCGGGTGGCTTGACGGGCCAAGCTTTCGGGGGAATAACAGGAGTCTCAACTTCCCGCAATAAAATAATGGCACCAAACGGGACTTTCAACTCTACTACTGTCTGTTGGCAACTAGGTGTAGGGGTTTATGCTGGAGGTGGCGGAGCAGGTACTTTAAATCTTTCATCAGACCCTGTTTCCCCCGGCGTGTCTAATAGCTTAGGAGCTTTTTTTAGTGGCGGCTCTGGCCCCTTAGGAGGGGGTGGAAATGTTGACTTATCCTCTAACTCTCTAAGCACCGCCAAAGCATTCCTTGGGCCCGGTGTCGGGGCCGCCGGTGGGCTTCAGTTTTGCAGAACTTGGGTGCATGAAAGGGAGGGGGAATGAAGTGGCTACTTGTTATTGATATCTCTTTTATCATAATTGGAGGTATTTTTTTGGTCTTCGCAGACACTTTCCCTAAATCAAACATGGTTTCCAACATAGGAGTTGCTCTCTTGATGGTTAGTTTTTTTGGCAGAGCCATATTTATGATTTTTTTTAAAGGAAAGGGTAAGAAGAGTGATAATTAGGAAGACGCTCAACAATCCTCATATTCTTGCATTCCTGAGTTCAACGATGCTTCTCCATTCACTATTCGCCAAGTAAGGTGCGTACCATTCCCCTTGGCGGTAGCGTAGCATTAAACGCCTTTCATTATGACTCATATCAAACTTAGGCATATCGTCGCCAGCGGCCAAGCGATCGCACAGACTGGCCCAGACGGCACCCGCTGGGCCATTGAGCGGGATGCGCTCGGTCAGCCGGTGAGCATCGAGGGCCCTGACGATCAAACGTGGCAGATCACGCGCAACGAGCGCGGCCATCCGCTGGCGGTCACCGGGCCCGAGGGTACCACCGCCTTCGCCTACGAGAATGAACAGCTACCCGACCGCCCCACGACCATGACCGATGCGGGCGGGGCCACCCACCAGCGCGAGTGGAACGCCCTGGGCCAGGTCACCGCCCAGATCGACTGCTCCCAGCAGCGTACCGAGTACGCCTATGACCGAAACGGCTACCTGGCCAGCGTCACCAATGCGCTGGGTGAGACCACCCGCACCCAGCACGACGAGATGGGCCGACGCGTCGCCACCCAGCTTCCCGACGGGCTCTACTGGCACCACCATATGGACGCTCTTGGGCGGCTGGTGGAGCTGGAAGGCCCCCAAGGCTTCCGCCAGCAGGTCTTCTTCGATGACCACGGCCGTCCGGCTTACCTTTGGTCGGTGTGCCGAGAAGGGTGCCGGTGTTGGCCTCCTGCCTCCCCGTGGCGTCCAAAGTGCTGCGGTAATTCTACAAATCCAGGAGATACGGCTATCGTGGCCAACGATGCTGCTGACGGCCTCGGCCTGATTTGACATCTCGCCATCACGTCAACTGCCGCACCGCCAGCTCGACACCGCGCAGCTCGGCGAGCCCCTTGAGACGGCCGTAGAGCGGGTAACCCGGCGCGGTGGCGCGGTGCTGGTCGTCGAGGATATGGTGGCCATGGTCGGGCCGTAGCGGCAGGCGCGGCCCACCCTCGCGCTCACGACGCCGCTCTTCCGCCACTAGCTCGGCAATCACGGCCACCATGTCGACATCGCCATCGAGGTGCGGCGCCTCATGAAAGGAGTGCGGGTCCGGTGACTCGCGCTTCGTCGAACGCAGGTGGGCGAAGTGGATCTTGGGACCGAAGCGCCGGGCCATGGCGGCCAGGTCGATGTCGGCACGCACCCCGTAGGATCCGGTGCACAGGGTCAGGCCGTTGGCGAGGCTCGGCACGGCGTCGAGCAGCCACTGGGCGTCCTCGGGGGTGGAAACCACCCGCGGCAGCCCCAGCAACGGCCGCGGCGGGTCGTCGGGATGAATCGCCAGCCGGATGCCCTCCGCCTCGGCCACCGGCACCACCGCTGCCAGGAAATAGCGAAGATTCTCGCGCAGCCGCGCGGCATCGATGCCATCGTAGGCGGCCAGGGCCTGGCGGAATTGCGCCAGCGTATAGTGCTCCTCCGCTCCCGGCAGGCCGGCGATCAGAGTGTCGACCAGGGCGTCGCGACCGGCCGCGTCGAGGCCGTCGAGATAGGCTCGGGCCGCGGCCTGCTCGGCCTCGCTGTATTCGGCCGCGGCGTCGGGCCGGGCAAGCAGGTAGAGGTCGAAGGCGGCGAAGGCGGTCTGGTCGAAGCGCAGCGCCAGCCCGCCCTCGGGCAGACGCCAGGCCAGGTCGGTGCGCGTCCAGTCGAGTACCGGCATGAAGTTGTAGCAGACGGTGTCGATGTCGCAGGCCGCCAGATTACGCAAGGTCTGGCAGTAGGTGTCGATCAAGCCGTCGCGCTCGGGGCGGCCCTGCTTGACCGCCTCGGGCACCGGCACGCTCTCCACGACCGACCAGCGGAGCCCGGCCGCCTCGATGAGCGCCTTGCGTTCGGCGATGGCCGCTACGGACCAGGCCCGGTCGTTGGCCTCCTCGTGCAGCGCGGTGACGATGCCGGTGGCCCCGGTCTGACGGATCTCGTCGAGTCGAATGGGGTCGGCGGGCCCGAACCAGCGCCAGGTGTGTTCCATGCAAAGGCTCCTCTATCAGGCCCGCACCGCCGCCGCCACGGCGGCGTCGAGCCCCTCTTCGATCAGAGTACGATAGGCCTCGGTCACCGCCGCTGCAAAACCCGGGGCCGTCGACAGCGCCGGTGGCACGATGTCGTCCATGCCCAGGAAGGCGCCGACCAGCGCCGGGCCGTCGCCGTGGTGACGCTCGTGAAGCTGAGCGAAGCGTCTGGCCAGGGGGTCGTCCACTGGGTAGGCTTGGCCCTGGCGGTCACGGCCGGCGGTGTAGCGAATCCAGGCCGCCGTGCCCAGGGCCACGCAGGGCGCGGCCTCGCCCAGCCGGTAGCAGTGGCGAGCGCCCTCGAACCAGCGCTGCGGCAGCTTCTGGCTGCCATCCATGGCGATCTGGTGCAGGCGATGCTTGAGACTATCGTTGGAGAAACGCACCAGCAGCGACTCGGCGTAGGCAGCGACATCGGTACCCTCGGGCATGGCCAGCGTCGGCACCGCTTCCTCCAGCATGTAGCGGTGCAGCAGAGCCCTCAGGTCGGGGCGACTCACGGCGTCGACCACCGTCTCGATGCCCTCCGGCGCTCCCAGATAGGCAAGCAGCGAGTGGCTACCGTTGAGCAAACGCAGCTTCATGGTCTCGAAGGGCGCCACGTCGTCGACCATTTCCACGCCGACCGTCTCCCAGTCGGGGCGGCCCTGGGGGAAGTCGTCCTCCACCACCCACTGGGCGAAGGTTTCGCACACCACCGCACTGGGGTCGTCGACCCCGAGTTCGGCCAGCCGCGCGAAATCCGCCTCGGTCATGGCCGGCACGATGCGGTCGACCATGCTGCACGGAAAGGCCACCGTGCGGGCGATCCAGTCGGCGAGCGCAGCATCGCGGTGCTTCGCCAGTTGCACCACGGCGGCCCGGGTGCGCTGGCCGTTGTTGGGCATGTTGTCGCAGGAGAGCACCGTGAAGGGTGCCAAGCCGAGGGCGCGACGCCGCGCCAGCGCCTCGACCAGGATGCCCGGCGCGGTGCACGGCGCCTGAGGCGTGGCGATGTCCGCAGCGACCATCGGATCCTCGCCGAGCAGCGAGCCGGTCGCCGGGTTGAGAAAATAGCCCTTCTCGGTGACGGTGAGGGTCACCAGGCGCACGTCCGTCGAAGTCAGGCGCACGAGTAGCGCTTCGCGGTCGCGCCCCCAGCTCCCCTCGGTGTCGCTGCCGGCGTTGTTGTCTTGCCCCGTGAAGTGCGTCTCCTCGATCGCCCCGATCTCGCGCAGGGTCAGGTGCTCACGGTCGCGATACTCGGCCACGTGGTAGCGATGGCCGGCCTCGCGCAGGGCGTCGACCAGTGCCACCCCGCCGCGCAGGTTGGCAGCACTCACCCCCCAGGCACTGTCACCGCTGAGCTGGCGATAGCGCTCCAGGTAGACCGCCTGGTGAGCGCGGTGAAAAGCGCCCAGCCCCAGGTGGACGATGCCGATGCGGCCAGCGGGCTCGGCGGCCGGCACGCGCTGAACGTCACTCATTGCAGACTCCTCGTTCTTGTCGCTTGCAGGCCGACTTGAGTCATTGCCCCATGATCAGGTTAGGCAACCACAGCGAAATCGCCGGCACATAGGCCACCAACAGCAGAACGGCCAGGTTGCACGCCAGAAACGGCAGGATGGCGCGGGCCACGGTGAGCATCGGCAGGTTGCCGATGCCCGAAACCACGAACAGGCACACGCCCACTGGTGGCGTGGTGAGACCAATCATCAGGTTGAGCACCGCCATCACCGCGAAATGCACCGGGTCCATACCCACCCCGGTCGCCACTCCGAGCAGCGCCGGAAACAGGATGATCAGCGCGGCGATGGTCTCCATGAACGCGCCCACGAACAGCAGGATCAGGTTGAGGATCAGGATCACCACGATGGGGTTATCGCTGATCGTCAGGATGACGTCAGCCACCATCTGTGGAATCTGTTGGCTGGTGAGAATCCAGCCGAACAGGTTGGCCAGGCCGACCAGCAGCAGCAGCGCCGAGGAGGTGAGTACGGTGTCGCTGAGGATGCCCGGCAGCTTGCGCCAGGTGAGTCCCTTGTAGACGTACATGCCCACCACCAGCGCATAGAGGCTGGCCACGATGGAGGCCTCGGTGGGGGTGAAGAAGCCGCCGATGATGCCGTAGAGGATGATGCCCGTCATCAGCAGCGCCCAGAAGGCGGTGCGCGCTTCGCGTAGCAACTGCAGCAGGGGGACCCGCTCGCCCTTGGGGTAGCGGCGGCGCACGGCGATCAAATAGGCAGTGATCATCAGCGCCACGCCGAGCAGCAACCCGGGCACGGCGCCGGCGAGGAACATCCGCCCCACCGAGACCCCGGTCAACGAGCCGGCGATGATCATCGGCACGCTGGGGGGAATGATCGGCCCGATGGTCGACGAGGCGGCCGTCACTGCTGCGGCGAACGGCTTGTCGTAGCCCGATTTGGCCATCCCCGGGATCATTACCGAACCGATGCTTGCGGCATCCGCCACTGCGGTACCCGAAATGCCGCCGAAGATCATCGAGCCGCCCACGTTGGCCAAGCCCAACCCGCCGCGGATATGGCCCATCAGGGCGTTGCAGAACCGCACGATGTGCTCGGTGATGTTGCCGACGTTCATCAGATTGCCGGCCAGCACGAAGCCGGGAATGCACAGCAGCACGAAGGTGTCGATGCCGGCATACATGCGTTGCGGCACGATGGTCAACGAGATGCCTTCCAGCAGCAGATAGGCCAGCGAGGCGATGCCCAGCGAAAAGGCGATGGGAACTCCGACGAGCAGCAGCACCAGGAAGGTCATGAAGAGCAGGGTCACTTCCATGCGGAGGGCTCCCTATCGGCAGCCGGGGGCTTGCACCACAGGGCGGCGAGCCCCTCGACGAATCCGATGGCGCTGTAGACCAGAACCAGGGCGAACAGCACCACCGTGGAGAAGAAGATGTACAACATCGACACTTTCAGAGTGGGCGAGGTCTGCCAGCCGCCGTTCTCGGCGTACACCCAGGCATAGGGCAGCACGATGGCGGCAAAAGCGCCGACCAGCAGACACACCAGGGCCTGGTAGAGCGCCCGGCCGCGGGGCCCCAGCCAATGATGGAAGAGTTCGACGTTGACGTGACGGTTCCTGTGAATGACCGCCCCGGAGGACAGCGCCACCATGTAGATGAAGAGGTAACGCGACAGCTCTTCGGTCCAGGCCGGCGAAAAGGGCAGAAAGAGCCGCCCGGCAATCTGCAACAGCACGGCCGCGGCGATGCCCAGCAGAGCCAGCACGGCCAGGCCGATGAACAGGCGGTCGGCCCAGCCGATCAGCCGTCCGGGCACCCCTCCCAACTGGGGCACCTTCGAGAGGGTGTCGAGCTCCTCGATGACCTGGCGCTCGATATCCGCTTCGTGCTCGGGAGACGACATAGCGCTACCTCAGGCGGCACGCGGCCGCGGATGAATAAGGTGTCGGGCGGGCATTGCCCGCCCGGAACGCGGATCACAGATCCTGGATGGCGTCGAGCAGCTCACGCTGCTCCTCGTTGAGCGACTCGCGCACGGCGGGCAGTGCCTTCTCGACGAACGCCTCGGTATCGACCTCGACGAACTCCATGCCGCGCTCGGCGAGGTCGTCGCGCAAGCGCTGCTCGTCCTCGGCGAAGAGCTCGGCCTCGTAGTCCTGCATGGTCTTGGCGGCGTCGAAGATCACCTCCTGGAGCTCCTCGGGCATCTCCTCGAGCTGGTTCTTGCCGATCACCACGTAGATCCAGCTGCGCACATGGCCGGTGAGGTTCACGTAGTCCTGCACCTCGTAGAAACTGGCGCTCTCGATCAGGCTCAGCGGGTTCTCCTGGCCCTCGATGGTATTCTGCTGCAGGGCGGTGAACACCTCGCTGAACGCCATGGGAGTGGGCCGCGCGCCCAGCGCCTCCCAGGTATCCACGAACAGCGGCACATTGGGCACGCGCAGACGCAGTCCATCGAGGTCGTCGGGATGCTCGACCGGGCGGTTGGAGGTCAGGTGGCGCGGGCCACGCTCGAACCAAGCCAGCGGCACCAGGTTGGCGCTCTCGGTGATCTGCGCCTCGATCTCCTCGCCGATCTCGCCGCTCACCGCGGCGTGCAGATGCTCCGAGTCGCGGAAGGCATAGGGCACCGCCATCATCGCCGCTTTGGGCGCCCAGTTCTGCAGGCTCTCGCCGGTGATGGTCATGTCGGCGGTGCCCAGTTGGATGCTGTTGATGACGTCCATCTCCGCGCCGAGCTGCTCGTTAGGGAAGACCTCCACCTCGATGCGCCCGTCGGAATTGGCCTCGACCTCTTCCTTGAACTTCTCGGCGGCCAAGTGCCAGATGTTCTCCGTGTTGGCGAGGTGGCCGAACTGCAGGGTGTAATCGGCAGCCAGCAGCGACTGGCTAGCGAACAGGGTTGCCCCGAGGGCGGTCGCGGTAATGAGCTGTTTGAACATGTGAGTGCTCCTGACTTGGCTTGTTATGGATTGTTGCAGCTGGCATGACAGGCGCTTCAGGTACCTATACGAATCAGTACCTTGCGCGCCTTTTCAGGGTGGTGGTCGAGCATGTCGATGGCACCGGGCATCTCGTCCAGCGGCAACCGGTGACTCACCAGCGCCAGCGGGTCGAGGCGGCCGGACGCCATTAGCTCGAGCACTTCCGGAAACTTGCGGTTGTTGAGTCGCGAGCCGACCAGGGTCAGCTCCTTCTTGATCACCTCCAGTTGCGCCAGATCGCTGGGTGTGGGACTGAAGCCGAGCAGCCCGATGCGCCCGGCCGGCGAGGCGATGCGCAACATCGACGGCAGCAGCGCCGGCACGCAGGCGGCATCGGCGATCAGCGGCACGCCTTCGCCACCGGTGAGCTCGGCCATTTGCGCTTCGAGGTCCGCTTCGGCGCCATTGACGGTGCGCGTGGCACCGAGTTCGCGGGCCGTTGCCAGGCGGGCATCGATCACGTCGCTGACGGTGATGTCCTCGATACCCAGAGCGCGCGCCATCTGCAGAATCGTCAGGCCGATCACCCCGGCGCCGAAGATCAGCAGCCGATCGCCAGGGTGGGGCTGCATGCGATCGAGCACGTTGGCCGCGATGGAATAGGGCTCGACCAGCGCCGCCGCGTCCAGGCCCAGACCATCGGGCAGGCGGTGCACGTTGCCCGCCGGTACGCTGACGCGTTCTTCGAAGCCGCCGTTGCGATGCACGCCGATCACCTCCAGAGCGGTACAGACGTTGGGGCGACCGATACGACAGGGGTAACACTCACCGCAGCTGATCACCGGGTCGATGCACACGGCATCGCCTACCGCGACGCCCTCGGCGCCTTCGCCCACCGCCTCGACGATGCCGGCGAACTCATGGCCGGTGATGCGCGGAAAGCGCACGAAGGCGTTGTCGCCGTGGATGATGTGCATGTCCGAACCGCAGATGCCGGCGAAGGCCACGCGTACCAGGACGTCGCCAGCGGTGGCCCGGGGCATCTCGATCTCGGTGATGCGATAGTCCTGCGGAGCGCGGACTTCAAAGGCTTTCATGGAGTGTCCTCGTTACCAGTGCCACAGCGTGCCGTCTTCCAGCCGGTTGACCGGCAGGCTGGCGCGTTCGTAGGGATACTGCTCGGCCAGCGCCTCGTCGATGTCGACGCCGTGCCCCGGCGCCTCGCCGACCAGGAAGTGACCCTCCTCGAAGCGATAGTCGTGGGGGAAGACCGCATCGGTCTCGGCGGCATGCGGCATGTGCTCCTGGATGCCGAAGTTGGGCACCCAGGTGTCGAAGTGAATCGCCGCGCCCAGGCACACCGGAGAGAGGTCGGTGGGGCCGTGGAAGCCGGTGCGCACGTGATAGAGCCCGGCCAGATCGGCAATGCGCCGCAGGTGAGTGATGCCGCCGCCATGGGAGAGCGGCGTGCGGATGTAGTCGATCCACTGGTTCTCGAGCAGTTCGCGGTAGTCGTGGATCGAGTTGAACACCTCCCCGACCGCCAGGGGCGTGGTGGTGTGCTGGCGAATCAGGCGGAAACTCTCCTGATTCTCGGCCGGCACGCAGTCCTCCAGCCAGAACAGGTGGTAGGGCTCCACCGCCTTGCCCAGACGTGCCGCTTCGATGGGCGTCAGACGGTGGTGGACGTCATGCAGCACGTGGAGGTCGTCGCCGAAGCGTTCGCGCACCGCAGCGAACAGCTTGGGCACGTGATTGAGATACTTCTCGGTGCTCCACACGTGCTCGGCGGGAAGCGCCGAATCCGCCGGCTCGTAGCGTTCGCCCTCGCGCTTGGCCACACCGTAGATGGTCGGGATGCCCGGCACGCCGGCCTGCACGCGCACCGCCCGATAGCCCATGTCGACGTGTTTCTCGACCTCGTCGAGGCAGGCGTCGATGTCGCGCCCGGTGCAGTGGGCGTAGGCCATCACCCGCTCACGACTCTTGCCGCCCAGCAACTGGTAGAGCGGCATGCCCGCCGCCTTGGCCTTGATGTCCCACAGCGCCAGATCCACCGCCGCGATCGCACACATGGTCACCGGCCCCCGTCGCCAGTAAGCACCGCGATAGAGATAGTGCCAGATGTCCTCGATGCGGCTGGCATCGCGGCCGATCAGCGCCGGAATCACATGCTCCTCGAGATAGGCCACCACGGCCAACTCGCGACCGTTCAGGGTGGCGTCACCGATGCCGTAGGTGCCCGACTCGGTGACGATCTTCAGGGTGACGAAGTTGCGTCCCGGTGAGGTGACGATGACATAGGCCTGCTCGATCCTCATGAGGCGACCTCCTCCCGGCCGCCAGCGGCCACCGGCACGTTCTCGAACATCTCGGGGAAACGACTCACCAAGTCGGGCAGCGACTGGAAGATTTCGCGGTGGTGGACGCGCATGGCCTGCTCCGCCGCCTCGGGGCTGCGCTGCTCGATCGCCGCCACGATCGCGGCGTGCTGCTCGATCAGCCGCTCGAGGGGAGTTGCATCAGGAATGCTCAGGTAGCGCACCCGGTCGAACTGCGCCTTGACCTCCTCGACCACCTTCCATGCCGCCTGCTGGCCCAGACCCAGTGACAAGGTGCGATGGAAGGCCTCGTCGAACTGGTAGAAACGGTCGTAGTCGTGGGGCTCGATACAACGCCGCTGGCGCTCGAGGAGCTCATGGAGCTCGGCCAACACCCGCGGCGCCAGTCCTTGCTCCGCCGCTGCCCGGGCCACGGCCACCTCCACCGCCTCGCGCACGAATCGCGCCTCGAGCACGGCCTGCTGCGAGATCTTCACCACGTAGGTGCCGCGCTGCGGACGTACCTCGACGAGCCCCGCTTCCGAAAGGCGAATGAATGCCTCGCGGACCGGCTGCCGGCTCACCGCAAAGGTGTCGGCGATCTCCTTTTCGGAGAGCGCCTGTCCCGGCGCCAGCACCATGCGAATGATGGACTGACGCAGCACCTGGTACAGCCGCTGACGCACGGAGGTGTGGCTGTCTTCCTCTCGCCAAAGGCTCTGCAAGGTAGTGTTCATGACGCGACTCCCGTATCGCAACTGACGGCTAACGCCGGCTAACTGATATGACTAGTATGGTAGTATGGCAAAAACAGATCAGCGTTTAGACTTTGGTCGTGACCTACCAAGGGCTCGCTGCACACCCAACATCGAGGGCCTGACCGAAAGCCTTGCCGTGGGCTGCGACGACCACCGGAAGCCAATGTTGGCAATCCCGCAGAACTGATCCATACTCGTGCATATCGTCAGGCTAGTATCCTGTCATACCAGTAACGCGTCACGGCTCCACCACAACAATCCGCCATAACGTCAGGAAGCCCGCACCATGCGTTTGAAGAACAAGACGGCCCTGATCACCGCTGCCGGCCAGGGCATCGGGCGCGCCGCCGCCCTGCACTTCGCCGCCGAAGGCGCGCGGGTCATCGCCACCGATATCGACGACGAGAAGCTGCAGGATCTCGGTGACGCCAAGGGCATCGAGACCCGCCGCCTGGACGTTCTCGACGCCCCGGCGGTGGAGGCCCTGGCCAGCGAGCTGCCACCGCTCGACGTGCTCTTCAACTGTGCCGGCTTCGTGGCCGGCGGCTCGCTGCTCACCGGCTCGGATGCCGACTGGGAGCTGTCGCTGGCGCTCAACGTCACGGCCATGGCGCGCCTGACCCGCGCCCTGCTGCCGGCCATGATCGAGCACGGCGGTGGCAGCATCATCAACATGGCTTCGGTGGCCTCGAGCCTGAAGGGCGTGCCCAACCGCTGCGCCTACGGCACCACCAAGGCGGCGGTTATCGGCCTGACCAAGTCGATCGCCGCCGACTTCATCGACCGCGGCATCCGCTGCAATGCCATCTGCCCCGGCACCGTGGACTCCCCTTCGCTGCGCCAGCGCATCCGCGACCAGGCCCACCAGCAGGGGCGCGCCGAGGACGAGGTGCGCGCCGAATTCCTGGCCCGCCAGCCGCTGGGACGGCTCGGCACGCCGGAAGAGATCGCCGCCCTGGCCACTTACCTGGCCGCCGATGAGTCCGCCTACACTACCGGCACCGCCCAGGTCATCGACGGCGGCTGGCTGACCTGAACCGCAAGGAGATCCCATGAAACTGTTGCGCTTCGGCCCCAAGGGGCACGAGAAACCCGGTCTGCTCGACGCCGATGGCGTGATCCGCGACCTTTCCACCCACCTCGACGACCTGGCCGGCTCCCACCTGAACCGCGAGTCGCTGACCCAGTTGTCCGGGCTCGATCCTTCACGCCTCCCAGAGGCGCCGGCCGACACCCGTCTCGGCCCCTGCGTGGGTCGCGTCGGCAAGTTCATCTGCATCGGCCTGAACTACTCCGACCATGCCGCCGAAACCGGCGCCCAGGTGCCGCCCGAGCCGGTGGTCTTCAACAAGTGGACCAGTGCCATCTGCGGGCCGAACGACGACGTCATCATCCCCCGCGACTCCTCCAGCACCGACTGGGAAGTGGAACTCGGCGTGGTGATCGGCAAGGAGGCGCGCTATGTGAGCGAGGCCGAAGCCATGGAACACGTGGCCGGCTACTGCGTGGTCAACGACGTCTCCGAGCGGGAATTTCAGCTCCATCGCAGCGGCACCTGGGACAAGGGCAAGGGCTGCGACACCTTCGGCCCCCTGGGCCCCTGGCTGGTGACGCCTGACGAGGTCGCCGCCCCCCATGCCCTCGACCTATGGCTGGAGGTGGATGGCCAGCGCTACCAGGATGGCAACACCCGCACCATGGTCTATCGGGTGCCCTTCCTGATCAGCTACCTGAGCCGCTTCATGAGTCTGCAGCCGGGCGACGTCATCTCTACTGGCACCCCGCCCGGGGTCGGCATGGGCCAGCAGCCGCCGACCTATCTGAAGCCCGGCCAGCGCATGCGCCTGGGCATCGAGGGGCTCGGCGAACAGCAGCAGGATGTCGTCGCCGAACCCGACCGCTGACCGGAGATCGTCATGAGCAAGGCAACGATCCAACTCGTTTCCCCTGGACACGCTCTCCCGGAGGCCGCCCATGCCCCATACGATCGCCAGTGACAGCGCCCGGCTGGCCAGCCTCCACGTGCACGCCGCCGACAACGTGCGCGTGGCCCTCAAGGACCTGCCCGCCGGCAGCGAGATCGACGACAGCGGCCGCCGCTTGCGCCTGGTCGAAACGATCCGCCACAAGCACAAGTTCGCTCTCCACGACCTGGCGGCCGGCGAGGCGGTAGTCATGTACGGCGTCACCGTGGGGCGAGCCATCCGGCCCATCGCCGCGGGCGCGGCCATCACTACCGAGAACACCGAACACGACACCGCCAGCACGGCCCCTCAGGCGCGGCGCGGGCAGTGGCAAGCTCCCGACGTCGCCGCCTTCCAGGACGCCACCTTCGACGGCTATCACCGCCCCGACGGCAGCGTCGGCACCGCCAACGTCTGGCTGGTGGTGCCGCTGGTATTCTGCGAGAACCGCAACATCGAGGTGCTGCGCCAGTGCGTAGCCGACGCCCTGGGCGAGGATCCCTACCGCGACTACAAGCGCATGGCCCGCGAACTGTTGCACGGCGCGGCCGGCAAGATGCCCCCCGCCCCCCCTGCCGAGCGGCTCTTCCCCAACGTCGACGGGGTACGCTTCCTGAGCCACACCCTGGGCTGCGGCGGCACCGACGACGACGCCGAAGCGCTGTGTCGGCTGCTGGCCGGCTACATCGGCCATCCCAACGTGGCCGGCGCCACGGTACTCAGCCTGGGCTGTCAGAAGGCACAAATCGACATGCTGCGCGAGGCGGTGGCCGAGCGCGATCCCCAAGGGCTGCGCCCGGTACACTACCTGGAGCAGCAGGCCAGCACGAGCGAGACGGCGCTGATTCGCGAGGCGCTGACCACCATCTTCGACGGCCTGGCCGAGGCCAACCGGGTAGAGCGTGCCCCCGCGCCGCTCTCGGCGTTGACGCTGGGCGTGGAGTGTGGCGGCTCCGACGGCTTCTCCGGGCTCTCCGCCAACCCCCTGGTGGGCGGCGTGGTCGACCGCCTGGTGGCCTTGGGCGGTAGCGGCATTCTGAGCGAATTCCCCGAACTGTGCGGCGTGGAGCACGAGTTGATCGCGCGCTGCCGCGACGACGCCGTGGCCGGGCGTTTCCAGGCCCTGATGGAAGCCTACCAGCAGCATGCCGCCCGCGTGGGTGCGGACTTCTCCATGAATCCCTCCCCCGGCAACGTCCGCGACGGCCTGATCACCGACGCCATGAAGTCCGCCGGTGCCGCCAAGAAGGGCGGCGACAGCCCGGTGGTGGACGTTCTCGACTACACCGAACCCGCCGTACGCAAGGGGCTGAACCTGCTCTGCACGCCGGGCAACGACGTGGAGTCGACCACGGCACTGGCCGGCTCCGGCGCCAACCTGATCCTGTTCACCACGGGACTGGGCACGCCCACCGGCAACCCGGTCGCCCCGGTGCTCAAGATCGCCAGCAATAGCGAGCTGGCGGGGCGCATGCGTGACGTCATCGACTTCGACGCCGGCCCCATCATCCGCGGCGAAACGAGCATCGACGAACTGGCCAAGCGGCTGCTGACGCTGTGCATCGACACCGCCTCGGGTCGCTATCGCCCCCGCGCAGTGGCGCTGGCGCAGTACGACTTCATTCCCTGGAAGCGCGGGGTCTCCCTGTAGCGCCGTTCCACCACAACGAAGAAGGCCCGCTGCCTCTGCCAGCGGGCCTTCTTCCCTCTTCCTTCGCTCGAGGTCGTCGCCGGTCAGCCGTCGGCAGTGAGGCGCTTCTTGAGCTGCATGTAGGTGCCGTAGTGGCGATCGAGGTGACGACGCATGGCCGCCTCGGCGGCATCCGGGTCGCGGGATTCGATGGCCTCGACGATCTCGACGTGGGCCTTGAGCGCGGCTTTGTCCTCGTCCTTCTGCTGCAGTACCTGGGCACGGCGGTCGTCGAGCCATTCGGAGAGCGCCACATGGATGGCATCGAAGATGGGATTGCGGGCGATACTCGCCAAGGCGCCGTGGAAATCATTGTCGGAGCGCTTGAAGCGCGCCTCGTCACCCATGGCATCGCGGTTGTCCTGCACCGCCTGGCGTAGCCGCGCCAGATCCTCGTCGCTGGCATGGCGCGCGGCATAGCGGGCCAGGGATATCTCGAACAGCGCCCGGGCCTCCTGGAAGTACTGTTGCCCATCGGGCTTGGCGAGCAGTTGGCGCGTCACCCCGGAGAGCCGGGCCATCACCGCCTCGGCGGTGGGCCGAATCACCCGTGCCCGGGTACCGCTGTTGATGGCGATCAAGCCGAGCTGCTGCAGGTAGAAGAGCGCCTCGCGCACCGCCGGGCGGCCGACGCCGAACTGTTCCATCAACTCGCGCTCGGAGGGCAGTTGATCGTTCTCGCCGAGTCGCCCATCGAGGATGTCCGCCTCGAGCTGCTCGGCCACCTGCTCGGAGAGCGTCTTGCGCTCGATCCGGTATCGGGACATGGGGTGGTTCTCCTGGTTGCCCGGTATCTGGCCGCCATCTTACTGCATTAGAGCCCCTTCTCGCTCAATCCAGCGGCTGCAACGCCGGGACGCCGAGGCTTTCGGCCAACTCGGCATAGGCCACCTGATTGGCGCTGTCCAGCGGGATGCCCTCGGCATCGCGGCGCGCCCGGCAGGCCCACTCGCGGTCCCCGGGCGCCATGAGCCGCGCACCGTCGCGGCCGGGCTGAGCTCGCAGGTCGTCCAGGTACTGCCGAAGGCACTCGGGAAAGGGATTGCCCGGTGCGAAGGCATCGGGGCGCAGCGCCAGGAAGAAATGCCCCACCCCGCGCGGTGTCGACATGTCGGGCCCGCCCATGGGCAGCAGACGAAAGCCATGGAGCATGCCGGAAAGGGTGGAACTGAGCACCTCCACCATGCCACCCAACCCCGCCCCCTTGAAGCCGAAGTCGCTGCCGCCAAGCGGCAGCAACGCCGCCACCTCCGCCGGGGTACGGGTCACATCGCCCGCCGCATCGGCGGCCACCTGGTCGGGCAGCTCGCGGGCGATGGCGCCATACTGCTGCACCCGGTTCCAGGGAATCGAACTGGTGGCCATGTCGAGCAGATAGGGGTTCCCTCCTGCCACCGGAGCGGCAAAGGCGATGGGATTGGTGCCGTGGAAAGGACGGCTGCCACGGTGCAGCAGCACGAACGGATCGGAGTTGCACACTGCCAAGCCGATCAGGCCGCGCTGAGCAGCAGCCAGCGCGTAGCAGCCCGCCGCCCCGAAGTGGGAGGAGTTGCCCACCGCCACGGCGCCCACACCCACCTCGTCGGCCATGGTCGCGGCGTGGTCCATGGCGGTGTAGCCGGCTAGGTGCCCGAAGCCGTCGCCGGCATCCAGGTAGCCGGTGGCCGGCAAGCGGCGCTCGAAGCGCATCCTGGGCGCACCGCGGACGCGCCCCCCCTGCAGGGCACGAACGTAGTGCGGCAACAGACGCAGGCCGTGGCTGTCGGTGCCCATCCGCGAGGCGGTCACCAGCGCCCGGCTCACCGCCTCCGCGGAAGCGGCATCGGCCCCGGCACGGGCCAGCGCCGCCAGCATGAAGCGTTCCAGCTCGCTGCGCTCGACGCGGAAGTCCTGGCAGGCGTCACTCATCGCTCGGTATTCCTCATGCTCAGCGGTAGATCAGGGTCGGCAGCCACATCGAGACGGCCGGGATGAAGGTCACCATCAGCAGGGCGATCACCAGCGGTACCAGAAACGGCAGAGTGCCACGCATGCACTTCTCGAAGGAGATGTTCGACACCCGCGAGAGCACGTAGAGCACCATGCCCACCGGCGGCGTCAACAGCCCGATCATCAGGTTGAGGACCATGATCACCCCGAAATGCACCGGATCGACCCCGGCACCCACCGCCAGCGGCAGCAGCACCGGCACCAGGATGGTGATGGCGGCGATGGTTTCCATGAAGCAGCCGACGACGATCAGCACGACGTTGATGATGATCAGGGTGGCGACCGGATTGTCGGCGAAGGGCCCGAGCAGCTCGACCACGAGCTGGGTGACCTGATTGCTGGTCAGTATCCAGGCGAAGATCGAGGCGCCGGCAACGATCAGCAGGATCACCGCGGTGGTCTCGATGGTCTCCATGCTGACCTTGAGCAGGCGCCGCCAGGTCAGGCTGCGGTAGACCACGCCGCCGAGGAAGAGCGCATAAACCACGGCGGCGATGGCCGCCTCGGTGGGCGTGAAGGCACCGCTCATGATGCCGCCGACGATGATCACCGGGGTGAGCAGCGACAGGAAGGCGCGTTTGAAGGTATGTCCCAGCACCGACAGGGCAAAGGAGGCATCGCGAGGATAGCCGCGGCGACGCGCCAGCCAGGTGATCATCGCCATCAGCACGACGCCCATCAGCAGCCCCGGTATCAGCCCGGCCACGAACAGCTGGCCCACCGACACCGAAGCCATGACGCCATAGATCACCATGGGCAGGCTGGGCGGGATGATGGGGCCGATGGTGGACGACGCCGCAGTGATACCCACCGCGAACTCCTGGTCGTAACCGGCATCGCGCATCGCCTTGATCTCGATGGTGCCCAGCCCGCCGGCGTCGGCGACGGCGGCGCCGGACATGCCGGAGAAGACGATGCTGGCGCCGACGTTGACATGGCCCAGGCCGCCACGCATCCAACCCATCAGGGCCTTGGCGAAATCGAAGATACGCGTGGTGATGCCGCCGTTGTTCATCAGGTTGCCGGCGAGAATGAAGAACGGAATCGCCAGCAGCGGGAAACTGTCGACGCCGTTGATCATGCGGTGCACGACCACCACGTCGGGCACGCGCCCGGTCAACAGCACGTAGATCAAACAGGAGCCCGCCAGGGCAATCGCGATGGGCACGCCGAGCACCAGCAGGGTGAACAGCGCGGCGAACAAGAACGAAAGGTACTGCTCGGTGACTGCCAGGGCGAGGCAGCCGAGAATGGCAAGGGCCGCGATGACCGGCGGCACCAGGGCACCGCGCCGTCGCAGGATCAGGCTATTGGGCATGGACAGGCTCTCCCGGTCATCGTCACTGTGATCCCATCAGCTCGCTGGTGCCGCTGCGCCAATGGCGGATCGCCGCCTGGACGGCGCGTGCCAGCATCAGCACAAAGCCCAGCATCACGATGTAGTAGAGGTAGCTCTTGGGAATATCCACCGACGCCATCAGCGACGTCGTGCGTCCCGCCAGCTTGAAGGTGATCCACACCATGGCGGCGAAAAAGACGATGTTGCCCAAATCCACCAACGTCGAGGCCGTGCGGGCCATCCAGAACGGCATGTAGCGATAGAAGAACTCCACGGCAATATGCGAGCCCTTGCGCACCGCCATGGTGCCGCCCAGAAAACCGACCATCACCAGCAGATAGCGGGCCATCTCCTCGGTCCAGGCAATGGAATTGCCCAGCACGTAGCGGGTGAAGAATTGCAGGAAGACGTCCAGCGCCAGCAGCCAGAAGACCCCCAGTGTCAGGTAATCCTCGAGGCCATAATCGCGCGCGTCGAAGTCGTCTTCTTCGAGGAAGTCGAAAACTGGCGCCTCGTCTCGGTCAGGCTGATTCATGTCAGGCTCCCGCACACCACCCCCGTCTCCGGGGGTGGTGCAGCGTCCGCAATGGAGGGAGGGTTTACTGGCCGATGGCCTGGAGGCGGTCGTAGGTCTCCTGGTCCCAGGTGGCCGCTTCGCTGTTGTGGGCGGGCAGCGTGGCCTCGCGGAAGGGCTCGATATCCACCTCGTTCACCGTGGTGCCCTGCTCCTCGAACCAGGCCACCAGATCCTCCTCGGATTGCAGGATGTCCTCGGTGATGCGCTCGCCGGCCTCGGCGTAGACCTCGCGGAAGATCTCGCGGTCCTCTTCGGAAAGGCGGTTCCACAACGGACCGCCGGCGATGGTGATCAGCGAATCGGTGATGTGACCGGTCAGGTTGATGGTGTCCTGCACCTCATGGAAGGCCTTGGCCTTGATGGTGGGCAGTGGGTTCTCCTGGGCATCGACCACGCCCTGCTGCAACGCCAGGTAGACCTCGGCGAAGGCAATGGGGGTGGGATTGGCCCCGACCGCTTCGGGGAACATCATGTACATGGGCGCATTGGGCGTGCGGATCTTCAGCCCCTCCATGTCCTCGGGGGTGTCGATCGGCTCGTTGGAGGTGACGTGGCGGCGGCCGTAGTAGTTCATGGCCAGCGGCACGTTGCCCGTCTCGTCGCGATACCCCTGGGCGATCTCCTCGAAGAGGTCGCTGTCGGCGTAGGCCTGCCAGTGGTCGAAGTCGCGGAACATGTAGGGCGCGCCAGCGATGCCGATGGGCCCGTAAAAGCGCCCGGCGAACTGGTTGCCGGTGTAGATCAGATCGACAGTACCCAGTTGCAGGCCTTCATTGATGTCGGCCTCCTTGCCCAGCGAGGAGGCCGGATGCACGGTAATCGAGTAGCGCCCATCGGTGCGCTCCTCGATCTGCTCCGCCGCCCACAGGGCCCACTCGTGGTAGGGCTCAGAGGTCTCGTAGACGTGGGCGAAGTTCAACTCCTCGCCGTGGGCGGCTCCGGCCACGCTGACGCCGCCGGCAATCAGCAGGGCGGTCATCATCCGAGACAGCGGGAACTGGCGTTGAGGCTTGTCGCTCATCTTGTACTCCTCACAACCGTTGGGTTTGTTGTATTTGTGGCAAGTCGGGTGGCACGACATGATCGGTTCGATGGCACTCGCTAACTGAGCTGAGCGTCTGACTGTATACGTATCATACCACCAGTTTCAAGCTAGTCTCTCCCATCTCGTGGCGCAACCGACACCTCGCCTTGCGACGTTCGCCTTTAGTTGAAACCGCAGTGCAGCCGCTGCAACAGATCGGGTGCCCCGAAGCCACCGGCCTTGGTCATCACCAGGCGACGCGAATCGCCATCCAGCCACCCCAAGGCCACGCCCGGTGCCCACTCGGCCTCGACCCGGATGAAGCCGGCACCCAGCCGATCCAGGGCCGCCATGGCGGTATCGCCGCCGGTGAGGAATAGCAGTCCCCGCGCCTCCGGTGGCCAGCTCGCCACCGCTTCAGCCACCCCCTGCCCCATGGCGCGAGCCACCGCCGCCGGATCGTGCTCCTCCCCCTCGCCGCCGGGCACCAGCAGTCGAGCCGGCGCCACGCTGTCCAGCGGATGAGCGGCGAGAGCCTGGCATACCGGCAGCGACGGTTCCGCGACCAGCAACTGCGCGCGCTGCTCCAGCGCCCTCGGGCTGCGCGAGCCCACCGCATAGAGGCGGTGAGTCACCCGCCGCAGCGGCAGCTCAGCGGCGCCGAGCCGTCCAAAGCAGCGCTGCGCGATGGCAGTGGCCAGTCCCGCGGCGCCCACCATCAGCCAGGCATCCCGTTGGCTCAGGGCGGCATCGTAGAGGCGAGCCAGATCCTGGGCACTCTCGGCGTCGGCCACGCAATCGCGATCGGGCAGGCCATCGTCCCCGGGACGGTAGCGTGACAGGGCGACTCCCGCAGCGGCGAAAGCACGGTCCAGCGGGCCGCTCAACGGCGCCGCGCGGGCATCGCCGGCATAGGCGCTCGCGGCCAGTGGCACCTCATCCACCCACACCTCGGCATCACGCACCACCCGCCCCTGGGCCGGCACCGCTGGCGCCACCAACAGATGGCGTCCAGTCGTCTCGCGCATCGCCAGGCTTTCGACCACCACTCGGCCGCGCAGGGTCGAGTCGACCTTCTTGAACCACACACCGGGAGCCACTCCGGCCAGCCGTTGCGTCGCCTCGGCAACCCGGGCGGCGGCCGCGTGGGCCCCCAGGTGGCGAGACTCGGTATTCACGGCGAGGATCTGCGGACAATCGCTCCCCCAGGTCGCCAGGCACTCTTCCAGCCGTTCCAGGGCAACCACCACCCGGGCATCGGCGCCACGGGCGGCGAACGGCGCGGCGGCATCCAGGGCTCCGGTGAGGTCGTCGGCGACGATGGCCACCCGGCAGCGGCTCAAGATCCACCACCTCCCGCCAGGCGCCGGGCATAGGCGATGGCCGCACCCAGGTTGGTGGCATCCGCCCTGCCCTGCCAGGCGATGTCGAAGGCGGTACCATGATCCACCGAGGTACGCTGTACCGGCAGGCCCAGGCTGACGTTCACCGTGGTGTCGAAGGCGATCAGCTTGACCGGGATATGCCCCTGGTCGTGGTACTGGGCCACCACCAGGTCGAACTCGCCCCGGCTGGCCCGGTAGAAGACGGTGTCCGCGGAGATCGGCCCCTGGACGTCGAAACCTCGACGGCACAATGCCCTGACCGCTGGGGCGATGATGCGCTCGTCCTCGTCACCGAAGATGCCGCCTTCGCCGCAGTGGGGATTGAGCCCCGCCACGGCGATGCGCGGCGCCTCGATGCCCATCGACACCAGGTGGGCATGCCCCGCCGCCACCGTTTCGGCGATGCGCCGCTCGGTGACCCGCTCGATGGCTCCGCGCAGCGACACATGGGTAGAGACGTGCAGGGTCGAGAGACGCTCCGAGGCCAGCAGCATGAAGGAGGACGGCGCCCCGGTGAGCGCCGCCAGCATGCCTGTGTGGCCGTCGTAGTGGTGGCCCGCGGCGTGCAGCGCCGCCTTGTTGAGCGGCGCGGTGACGATCACCCGGGCACGGCCGGTCTGAACCAGCTCGACGGCTCGCTTCACGCAGCGAAACGCCAGGTCACCCGCCGCGGCGCCGATGCGGCCGTCGGGAACTTCGCCCTCGGCTGCTACCTCGGCCACCGCCACTCGCCCGTCACCGGGTGTCGCCATTTCCAGCGGCACGAACTCCAGCTCGGCCTCGATCATCTCGGCCGCACGACGATAGATCGCCGGGTCGCCCACCGCCAGGCTGCGGCCACGCTCGGCCGGCGACATCGCGGCCAGGGCCCGGCAGACGATCTCCGGGCCGATGCCGGCCGGGTCACCCATGGTGATGGCGATCTCGTAGCCGCCCCCCTCGAACTGGGATTGCGCTTCCGTCATGGCATCAGCTGTCCGCCGTTGACCTCGATCACCTGGCCGGTGACATAGCCGCTCAAGGCATCGCTGCCTAGAAAGACATAGGCGCCAACGCAGTCCTCTGCGCTGCCTAGCCGGCCCATGGGAATGCTGGCACGCGCCGCTTCCATCTGGGCGTCGTTGGAGTGACGTTCATGGAAATCGGTGGCGATCACACCAGGTGCCACGGCATTGACGCGGATGTCGTCCCCGGCGAGTTCCTTGGCCATGTTACGGGTCAGGGTAGTGACGAAGCCCTTGGCCGACGCATAGAGCCCGGCGCCCGTTCCTCCGCCATTGCGCGCCGCGATCGAGCCCGTATGGATGATGTTTCCGCGCCCGGCACGCCGGAAGTGGGGGAGTGCCGCACGGCTGGCCATGACCACCGAACGGGCATTGAGGTCCATCACCCGGTCGTACCGGTCGTCGTCGATGTCGTCGAGGGCCACTCGTCCGAGCATGTCCCCGGCATTGTTGATCAGCAGATCGAGACCGCCCAGGCCCTCGGCGGCCTCGTCGACCACCCGGGTCGCCTCGGTCGAGCGGCTCACGTCGCCCTTCACCGTGATGGCCTTGCCGCCGGCCGTACGGACCTCTTCCGCTACCGCCTCGGCGCCCGCGGCACTGGCATGGTAGTGCACCGCCACATGGGCCCCCAGCGCTCCCAGCTGCCTGGCCACCGCAGCCCCGATGCCTCGGCTGGCACCGGTCACCAGAACCCGCTTGCCCTTCCATTCGTCCAGCATCAACCTCTCCCGCTATGATTACCGAAATGAGTGTGAGGCTTCCCTCATCGACACAAGGTCGGCGTAGATAGCCCCACCGCTCGGGCCGATCCGTCGCTGTCGGCAGCGCAAAAGTCTTGCCAACGACAGCCATCTGTCGACCCAACGTCATGCCTTGCGCTAGAGTGAAGTCATTGGCATACCTGTCATACAAAACGACATCAATAACAGGATAGGCGAAAGCTGGCGAGACGCCAGCACCCTGACCAGGAGGCACCATGCATTCCCTTTCCCCGAGCGGCCCCCAGCCCCGAGACTGCCTTCCCGAAGATCTGGAGCGCGCCCTGCTGGTGGGCCGGGCCTGGTGCGAATCGCCCCGGCCCGGCCCGGTACTGTTCGTGGTTCGTGACGGCCAGGCCCTCGATATCACCCACCTCGGCCCGACCATGGCCGACCTGCTGGAGCGCGACGACCCGGCTGCCGCCCTGCGCGACGCCCAGGGCCCCTCCCTCGGCCCGGTCGAGTCGCTGATCGAGAACGCTCTGGCCGAGCCCCAGCGCGCCCCCCACCTGCTGGCACCCTGCGACGTTCAGGCGGTCAAGGCCTGCGGCGTCACCTTTGCGGTGAGTCTGCTGGAGCGGGTGATCGAAGAGCAGGCCGGTGGCGACCCCGGCCGGGCGGCCACGCTGCGCGAGGAACTCCAGACGCTGATCGGTGGTGACTTGTCGCGCATCGTACCGGGCTCGGAGGAGGCCATGGCGCTCAAGCGCGAACTCCAGGCCCGCGGCGGCTGGTCACAGTACATGGAGGTGGGCATCGGCACCGATGCCGAGGTGTTCACCAAGGCTCAGCCGCTCTCCTCGGTAGGCCTGGGTGCCACCGTGGGCCTGCACCCGGCCTCGCAGTGGAACAACCCGGAGCCGGAGATCGTGCTGGCCGTGGATAGCCGCGGCAGCGTCAAGGGGGCGACGCTCGGCAACGACGTCAACCTGCGCGACATCGAGGGCCGCAGCGCCCTGCTGCTGGGCAAGGCCAAGGACAACAACGCCTCCAGCGCCATCGGCCCGTTCATCCGCCTCTTCGACGACGCCTTCGGCATCGACGACGTGCGCCGCGCCCATGTCACGCTGCGCATCGAAGGCGAGGACGACGGCTTCCTGCTGCAAGGCGAGAGCGACATGGCCGAGATCAGTCGCGACCCGCTGGACCTGGTACGCCAGACCCTGGGCGCCCATCACCAGTATCCCGACGGCGTCATGCTCTATCTCGGCACCATGTTCTCGCCGATCCAGGACCGCGACGGCGAAGGCCAGGGCTTCACCCACCACCTCGGCGACCGGGTGACCATCGCCACCCCGAGCCTGGGTGCGCTGGTCAACCGCGTCGGGCGCAGCGATGAACTCCCGCCCTGGACCTACGGCATCCGCGCGCTGATGCGCGATCTGGCGGATCGCTGAACCACCCCTTCCCCACTCTGGAGCCACCGATGACCACCATCACCCGCCTCGAGGTGCAGGACGTTCGCTTCCCCACCTCACGCTCCCTGGACGGCTCGGACGCCATGAACGCCGCCCCGGACTACTCCGCCACCTACGTCATTCTGCACGTCGACGATGGCGGGGCCGAGGGTCACGGACTCACCTTCACCATCGGCCGCGGCAACGAGATCGTGGTCACTGCGGTGCGATCGCTGGCCCCGCTCATCGAGGGGCGGTCACTCGACGCCATCACCGCCAACATGGGCGCCTTCTGGCGCGAGATCACCGGCGACAGCCAGCTGCGCTGGATCGGCCCCGACAAGGGCGCCATCCACTTGGCCACCGCGGCCATCGTCAACGCCGTTTGGGACCTGTGGGCCAAGCGCGAGGGCAAGCCGGTGTGGAAGCTCCTCGCAGACATGAGCCCCGAGCAACTGGTGCGCTGCCTCGACTTCCGCTTCGTCACCGACGCCCTCACCCCGGAAGAGGCGATCGCGCTGCTTCGCAAGCGGGAGGCCGGAAAGGCCGAACGCGAAGCCGAGATGCGGCGCGACGGCTACCCCGGCTACACCACTTCGGCCGGCTGGCTCGGCTACAGCGACGACAAGGTGCGCCACCTGGCCCAGGAGGCCCTGGCCGAGGGCTGGACCCACTTCAAGCAGAAGATCGGTGGCAACCTCGACGAGGACGCCCGCCGCGCCGCCCTGCTGCGCGAAGAGATCGGCTGGGACAACGTGCTGATGATGGACGCCAACCAGGTGTGGGAGGTGGACGAAACGGTGGCCAAGATGCGCCGGCTGGCCGAATTCGATCCGCTGTGGATCGAAGAGCCCACCAGCCCCGACGACATCCTCGGCCACGCCGAGATCCGCCATCGCGTTGCCCCGATCGGCGTGGCCACCGGCGAGCACTGCCACAACAAAGTGATGTTCAAGCAGTTCCTCCAGGCCGACGCCATCGACTACTGCCAGCTCGACGCGGCCCGCCTCGGCGGGCTCAACGAAGTGATCCTGGTGACCCTGCTGGCCGCCAAGTTCGGCGTACCGATCTGCCCCCACGGCGGCGGCGTGGGGCTGTGCGAGTACACCCAGCACATCTCGCTGTTCGACTACATCGCCGTTTCCGGCAGTCTCGAGGGGCGAGTGCTGGAGTACGTCGACCACCTGCACGAGCACTTCGTCGACCCGGTGGTGATCGAACGCGGCCACTACCGGGTACCCGAGGCACCGGGCTACAGCATCGCCATGCATCCCGAGTCCCTGGCCCGGCACCGCTACCCTGAGGGAGCCGCCTGGCAGGAGGAGGCCTGAGATGAACGCTCCGTCCCATCGCCGAGCCTTGCTCGAAGCCTTGGCCGAACGCCTGGGCGAGCGTGGCCTGCTGCGCGAGCCGGAGGCCATGGCCCGCTACGTGGCCGACTGGGCCGGCGACCGCCTGGGCGAGCCGCTGGCCGTGGCACGCCCCGCCACCACCGCCGAGGTGGCGGAGACGGTGCGCCTGTGTCACGAGTACGGCGTGGCCATGTCGCCCCAGGGTGGCCACAGCGGCCTGGTGGCCGGCGCCCTGCCCGCCGCCGACGGCGGCGAGCTGGTGATCAGCCTGGAGCGCCTGGATCGGGTGCGCGACATCGACCCTGTCAACTTCACCATGACCGTGGATGCCGGCTGCATCCTCGAGAGCGTCAAGCAGGCCGCTGCCGAGCACGACTGCGACTTCCCCCTGTCGCTGGGCGCCCAGGGTAGCTGCCAGATCGGCGGCAACATCGCCACCAACGCTGGCGGGCTCAACGTGCTGCGCCACGGCATGATGCGCCAGCTGGTGCTGGGCCTCGAGGTGGTGCTGCCCGACGGCCGCCTCTGGGACGACCTCTCCGCTCTCCACAAGGACAATCGCGGTGTCGACCTCAAGCAGCTGTTCCTGGGCAGCGAGGGCACCCTGGGCATCGTCACCGGCGCCGTGCTCAAGCTCGCGCCGCGGCCCACCCAGAGCCGCACCGCGCTGCTCGGCCTGCCCTCGGTGACGGCGGTGGTCGACCTCTACGGACTGGCCCGACGCGACTGCAGCG
The DNA here is from genome assembly GCF_010993975.1 of Halomonas faecis. GTDB lineage: Bacteria > Pseudomonadota > Gammaproteobacteria > Pseudomonadales > Halomonadaceae > Halomonas > Halomonas faecis. The sequence continues at coordinate 86,200 of NZ_JAACZO010000059.1, read as the reverse complement.
ACCTGCTCAACGCTTTCGAGCTGATTCCGCGGCGTTGCATGGAGCTGGCCATGGAGGCCACCCCCGATCTCGGCGACCCGCTAGACGACGCTCACCCCTGGTACGTGCTGATGGAGGTGGCCGCCAGCGGCCCACTGGACCTCGACGCCATGCTCGAACACCTGCTGGAAAGGGGCATGGAGCGCGACCTGGTGCAGGACGGTGCCCTGGCGGCGAGCGAGGCACAGGCAAGCCGGCTGTGGCAGTTCCGAGAGAGCATGCTGGAAGGCCAGCGGCGGCGGGGCGAACACCTGCGCACCGACATCTCGGTACCCATCTCGGCAATTCCGGCCTTCGTCGAGCGCGCCAGCGAGGCGGTGATGGCCGCCTCTCCCGACTGCGATGTCATCGCCTATGGCCATGTGGGCGACGGCAACCTGCACTTCAACATCCTGCCGCCTCCTGACATGGCCGAGGCCGACAAGCGCGATCATCTGCATGCCCTGGAAGAGCGGCTCTTCACGGTGCTCGACGCCTTCGACGGCAGCATCAGTGCCGAGCACGGCATCGGGCGTACCAAGCAGGCCGCCTACCTGGCGCGGCTCTCGCCGGTGCAGCGCGAGCTGGCGGAGGGGATCAAGGCGCTGTTCGACCCCGACGGGCTGATGAACCCGGGGCGCATCCTGCCGACCCGCCAGCTCGGCTGGAAACCGAATCCTGCCGGCCATTCGACACCAATCGTCGGCAATCGCCGCCATTCGCCGGGCAGCTCTTGAAAAACACTGTTCACAAATACGCGAAGTGGACTTACACTGGAAGTGACGATGTAATCTGGCCACACCCGCGAGGTTCGTGATGCCACGCCCTCTCTGCTTGCTCTTCGATTGTGACGGTACCCTGGTCGACAGCGAGCCGCTGCTCGCCGACGAGATGGCCGACAGTTTGACCCGCCTCGGTCTCCCTTTCGCGACCAGCGACTATGCCGGCGAATTTCGCGGCGCCCGTTTCCGAAACATCGTCGCCGTTCTCGAAAGCCGTTACGGCCCCATCGATCCGCAACGTCTCGCCGACACCGAAACCGCGATGCGTACCAACCTCAACCGCCGCCTGGCGGACGAGCTCACCCCCATCGACGGCGCCCTGGAGGCCCTGGCCCAGCTCGCCCAATATCCCTGCGGTCTGGTTTCCAACGGCCCCGAGAACAAGATACGGACGTCGCTGGCCGCCGTCGGCCTCACCGGACACTTCGCCGACAATCTGTTCAGCGGCTACAGCGCCCAGTGCTGGAAGCCCGACCCCGGACTCTATCTGCATGCCGCCCGCCAGATGGGTTACCCGCCCGAGGCGTGCGTGGCCATCGACGACGGCCTGGTCGGCGTGCAGGCCGCCCTGGCCGCCGGCATGACGGTAATCCATCTCAACCGTTTCCCCGACGCCGAGGAAACCCCGGAAGGTGCCCTGACGATCACCAGCATGCACCAGCTGCCCACGGTGGTCGGCCAGCTGGCCCGGTTGCAGGCACTGGAGGCGCGCCAGGTGGTACAGGGACGCTGAGTCAGGCAGTATCGGCTTCCCCACGACGTCACAGGACAGGAGCCCCCTATGGCCTCTCTCCAGGACCAGCTGCGCGGTCTGGTCTACTCCACCGAACACGGCGAGACCTGCCCCGCCTGCCGCCAGCCGCTCGCCGAATGCCGATGCGACGAACGGGCCGAACAGGAACGCCTCGCCGCCCTCGACGGCATCGTGCGCATCCGCCGCGAAACCAGCGGCCGCAAGGGCAAGGGCGTGACCACGATCAGCGGCGTGCCGCTGCCAGAGAAGGAGCTCAAAGCACTGGCCAAGGCGCTCAAGCAGCGCTGCGGCACCGGCGGGGCGGTGAAGTCGGGCGTCATCGAGATCCAGGGTGACCAGCGCGAAGCGCTCAAGATCGAGCTGGAAGGGCGCGGTTACACGGTCAAGCTGGCGGGCGGCTGATGCCGGACAACTCGCTGGCGGACGTCCCGACCAGAGCTTCGCCCAGCGCCACCAGCGTCTCGCCTGCCGCCGCCTCGATCTTCAGCGCGTAGAGTTCGTCGGCACGGGTCCGCCCCTGGTTCACGCAGGCAATGGGCCTGCCCAGGCGCACCGCTTCGCGGGCGAAGCGAAAGCCCGAATAAACCATCAACGAAGACCCCACCACCAGCAGCGCATCGGCCTCGTGCAGGCAGGCCATGGCCTCCTCCACCCGCTCACGCGGTACGCTGTCACCGAAGAAGACCACGTCGGGCTTGTAGATGCCATCGCCGCAGCGCGTGCAATCCGGCACCTCGAAAGCGGAAAAATCCGCCTCCAGATCGGCGTCGCCATCGGGCCCGGCGTCGGCTCGGGCCTCCCGCCAGGAAGGGTTGCGCCGGGCCAGCTCGGCATGGAGGTCGTGACGCATGCGCCGCGCTCCACAAGCCATGCAGCGCACTACGTCGGCACGCCCGTGCAGGTCGATGACCTGCCGTGAGCCGGCCCGCTGGTGCAACCCGTCGACGTTCTGGGTGATCAGTCCCGCCACATGCCCCCGCGCCTCGAGCTGTGCCAAGGCGTGATGCGCGGCATTGGGACGCGCCGCCTGCAGGGTGCGAAACCCCAGCAGCGCCCGCGCCCAATACCGCTGGCGAGCGGCATGGCTGGCCATGAAGACACCGTGCTCCATGGGCGGCGGCCGCTTCCAGGCACCGCCCCCGTCGCGGTAATCGGGAATGCCGCTCGCCGTGCTCACCCCGGCTCCGGTCAGCACCGCCAGCCGCGGATGACTCGCCACGAAGGCCACCAGAGCCTCGCGGCTGGCGTCGTCTCGGGAAATGAGCGACTCTGTCATGCGTCTCCTCTCATGGGTGGCGGCAGCGTGCCGCTGAACCAACCATGGCCCCGATGGGCCGAGGTTGTCTAGAATGAGCACTCATGCGCGCGCCTCAGGCAAGGAACCCCAATGGCCTGGCTGGAATACCTGCTTCCCTTGATCTTCCTGTTTCCTCTGGGGGCGACGGGCGTGATCGTACTCGCCCTGCGCAACCTGCACGATGCCCAGGTACGCTCTCCCTTCGATGCCTGCCCGCTGCGCGAACCGGGCCAGGTACAGCGCGACCACCTCGACCGCGCCTTTGCCAGCCTGTTTCTCAATGGCGCCCTGGGCCCCATCGTCACCCTGGCTCCACTGGTCTACGGCATGGGGCGCATGCTGTTCGCCAGCCACCAGAACTGGCTGGAGTGGGCGCTCTACGGTGCCCTCAGCACCCTGCTGGTGCTGGCGTTCTGCTTGCGCCTGATTCGGGATTTCCAGCAGATTCGCCGCATCAAGCTCAGCCTGGCCAGTAAACTGGCGGTTGGCCAGGAGCTCGAGCGGCTCATCCATCCCGAGGCGCATCCCTTCTACGTCTTTCACGACGTGCCCACCGATACCGACGTCATCGACCATGTGGCCGTGACCCCTCACGGCGTCTTCGTGGTCGAGACCCGCGGCCGCACCCAACCCTTTACGCCGGATTGCCGCGAGATCGGCGTGGTCAGCGTGGAATCCGAACGCCTGCGCTTTCCCGGCTGGCACGAGCGCCGCCCCCTGGAGAAGACCCGCCGCGCCACCAACTGGCTCTCACGCTGGCTCCAGCAGCGTTGCGGCGAACCGGTACCGGTTCACGGCATCCTGGCGCTTCCGGGCTGGGAAATCCTCTGCGAGGCCGCCCCGACCGGCGTCACGGTGGTCAGCGGAGACAGCCTCGCCCGGCAAGTGGCCGACATGCGGCTGGGCAACCTCGACGCCGCGTTGCACGACAAACTGATCGCCGCCCTGATGGAGCGTGCCGCCTGACAGGCTCCGATCAGTCGAGTACGGCAATGACCACCCGGGTGGCGCAACGTCCGCGCGCCTGGGAAACCAGGCTCTCGGCAGCCGGGAAGTCAGCCAACCGCCGGGCATCGATGGCGATACGCACCTCGCTCAGGGTACGATTGCCGCGCCCTCGGCATTCCAACCGCAACGCTCGCCCCGTGCCCTCTCCGAACGCCGCCTCGAAAGCGTCGATTAGCTCGTTGCGCGCTACCGTTCCCCCTTGGTTGAGGGTCACGAACGCACCGAAGGCGCTGTCATTGACCGCCTCCTGGAGCTCGAGCGCTGCCGTGAAGTACGCGTCAGGCTCGATGGCAAAACAGGCCGCATGCTTGGCGAACTGATAGCGATCGAGGCAACTGGCGCGCCCTGGCATGGCCTCGTCCAACACCTCGGCGAGCGCTGCGTCTAGGCCGAACGGCGGGTGGGCCCGGCAGAAGCTGCCATCGCCACGCGGCTGCTCGAGAAAGCAGCCCTTTTGCCACCAGCGGCGCCGGTCGATGCCCTCTTCGGCAAAGCGCTCGGGCAGCGATGGCCACAGGCCGTGCAGCACGAAACCCTGCGATGCACCCTCGTGCAGCGTCGGCTCTCGGCACTCCCGCGGCGGACTCGACTGGGTGGTACAAAAGCCGGCGTGCCAGGTCAGCGCCAGGGTGTAGTGGCCGAAGTCGTCGCGCTCCAGACGCGTCAGCGCACTCTCGCCAGCGGCAACCGGCGGCAGCAGCCAGGCCGCCAGCAGCAACATGACGATTTTGTGCCACCCGGCCATGGCTCAGTCCCCCCTCAATCGCCCGCCCATCTCCTGGGCGAGGTCCACGGCGTAGTGGTCGGTCATGCCGCCGATGAAGTCGAGCATGCGCCGGTAGCTGGCGTAGAGGCTCCAGGAGGGGCGCGGGGTATTCTCGCCGATCAGCGCCAGCACGCGCTGATGCTTGAAGGTGGAGTGACCGGTGTGATGCAGCTCATGAGCCGCGCCGATGAAGGCCTCCAGCAGTATCCCCAGCGTCGTGTAGGCGCCGATTTCCAGCTTGGCCTTGCGCTCGTTCTGGAAGATGCGCTCGCGAGCCAGCTGCTTGGCCGCCTTGACCCCCCAGCCCAGGTCGGGGTGACACAACTCCAGCAGGTCATCGCTGAGAGTACCGTTCAGCAGCGCGGCTTCGTGCTCGACGAAGACCGCGCCCACGTCATTGACCGCCCGCTCCATGGCGGCCCCGCGCAGCGCCGCGATGCGCCGCCGCTGCGACACGCCCTCGCGCTGCATGGTGGCGTAGTCCGGCGGCGCATCGCCGGCGATCTGCAACAGCACATCGGCCACCTCGTCGAAACGCAGGATGCCCATCTCCAGGCCATCCTCCAGGTCGAGCAGGGCGTAGCAGATGTCGTCGGCCGCCTCCACCAGCCAGGCCAGCGGATGGCGGCACCAGCGCCCGTCACCACGCGGTATCAGACCCAGTTGACCCGCCACCTCGGCCAGCATCGGTCGTTCGGACTGATAGCAGCCGAACTTGCCGGCACTGCCGCCGTGGGCCACGGTCCAGGGATACTTGAGCAGGGTGCCGAGCGTGGCTGCGGTGAGGCGCATGCCGCCGCGGAACTGGTTGTACTCGATCTGAGTGACGATGCGAAAACCCTGGGCATTGCCCTCATAGGTGAGCAGGTCGTCGCGCTCGGCGGAGGACAGACCCTCGAGCAGGCCGCTGCCGTCGGCCTCGGCACGCTTGAACCAGTCGCGGATGGCGTACTCGCCGGCATGCCCGAATGGCGGGTTGCCGATGTCGTGACCCAGGCAGGCGGCCTGGACGATGACGCCGAGGTCGGCCGGCGTGATCCAGCCGGGCAGGCGCTCCCGCAGCCCTTCGCCGACGATCATGCCCAGCGAGCGCCCCACGCAGCCCACTTCCAGAGAGTGGGTCAGGCGGGTGTGTATATGGTCGTTGTCGGTGAGCGGGTGTACCTGGGTCTTGCGCCCCAGTCGCCGAAAGGAGCCGGCGAAAACGATGCGGTCATGGTCCTTGTGGAAGGGGCTGCGGCCGATCTCCTCGCGACCGTTACCGCTGCCGTGCAGCCGCGACGGATCGAGCAAGCGCGGCCAGGTCATCTGCGTCATGGGCGTCTCTCCTTGAGAGACCCATTCTGGCAGCCCCCGCCCCCTGAGCCCAGCCCCGTGAGCCTACTGCAGACGCCCCCGGACCAGCCAGGAGTAGACCAGCCCGGCAACGATCAGAGTGACGGCAAACAGGTAGATGCTCACCGAGATGCCACTGCTCCACAGAATGCTCCAGTCGCCGCCGGAGATCGACATGGCGCGGCGCAGATTGAACTCCATCTGGCCACCCAGCAGCAGCCCCAGCACCACCGGCACCGTGGGGATCTCCAGCTTGCGCAGCGCATAGCCCAACACCCCGAAGCCCAGCATCATGTAGAGGTCGAAGGCACTGTTGTTGAGCGAGTAGACGCCGACGAAGGCCACCATCACCACCATGGGCATCAGGAACCAGCCCGGCGCCTGCAGCACCTTGGCGAACAGGCTCACCAGCGGCACGTTGAGCACCAGCAGCACGAAATTGCCGATCACCAGCGCCGCCACCAGCCCCCATACCATCTCCGGCTGCTGCTCGAAGAGCAGCGGCCCCGGGGTGATGTTCATCGATAGCAGCAGCGCCAGCAGGATCGCCGTGGTACCGCTGCCGGGAATGCCCAGCGACAGCATGGGAATCAGCGCACCGCCGGCGGCGGCGTTATTGCCCGCCTCGGGGGCCGCCACGCCACGCGGATCGCCCTGGCCGAATCGGCCACTGCGACCCACCCAGCGCTTCTCGAGCATGTAGGAGAGGAAGCTGCCCAAGGCTGCGCCGGCCCCGGGCAGCACTCCGGCGACGAAGCCGATCAGCGAGCCACGGGCGATGGTCGGCGCACAGCGTCCGGCAGAGCGCACGCCGGGAATCGCCGAGCCGAGCTTCAGGGTCGGGCGGCTGGTACCGCGGATGTCCTCCAGGTAGATCAGGCACTCGGAGATGGCGAACAGTCCCACCAGGGCGACGATGAAATCGATGCCGTCGTAGAGCTCGTAGAGCCCGAAGGTGTAGCGCGGCACCCCACTGACCGCATCGATGCCGACGCTGCCCAGCAGCAGCCCCAGAAAGGCGGCGAGAAAACTCTTGATCAGGCTGCCGCCGGTCACCCCACCGATGGTGGCGAAGGCCAGCACGAAGAGCGCGAAGTACTCCGCCGGGCCGAAGCGGATGGCGAACTGGACCAGCAGCGGCGCGAACAGGGCCAGCCCCAGGGTGGCCACCCCGGCACCGACGAAGGAAGCCACGGCGGAGACGCCCAGCGCCTCGCCCCCGCGCCCTTGCAGAGCCATGGGATAGCCATCCAGAGTGGTCATCATGGCCGGCTCGTCGCCGGGGATGTTGAGCACGATGGAGCTGATGCGTCCGCCATACATGCAGCCGTAGTAGACGCTGACCAGAAGGATCAGCGCCCCGGTGGCCGGCAGGCCGAAGTTGAAGGAGAGCGGGATCATCAGCGCCACGCCATTGACCGGCCCCAGCCCCGGCAGGGCCCCGATCAACGTGCCGATGACGCAGCCGATGAGCGCCAGGAAGAGGTTCTGAGGCTCCAGCGCCACGGCGAAGCCCTGAGCGAGAAAGGCGAGGATTTCCATGTCGCGGGGTTACCAGTCCAGGCCGGGAATGTTCGGCAGCGGCATGCCGAGGACGAATTCGAACAGGACATAGAGAGCCAGGGTGAGCACGGCGCCACTGACCAGCGCGGACTTCCAAGCCGCCCCGAACAGCCGGATGAGCAGTATCACCGCGGCCAGGGAAGCGGGCAGGAACCCGAGCGGCTTGACCAGACCCGCATAGCAGGCCAGCACCAGCAGGGTCTGCGCCTGACGCACCAGCGCAGCGCGCCCCGGCCAGCGCTGATTGAAGCCCGGCTTCAGGATCAGCAGCAGAGACAGCGCTGCCAGCGGCAGGCTGATCAGACGCGGATACTCGCCCGGCCCGATGGGCTGCATGAAGCCCGACTCCAGGTCGTGGGAGAGCCACCAGGCGCCCACTGCCAGCGCCAGCAACATGGCACCGGCTATGCGATCGCCGATGACGCCGGGCACTCGCCCGGCGTCCTCCTGGCTGGCATCGCTCACTGGATGACTCCGATCTCCCGCGAGATCGTCTCGACCTCGTCGATGGACTCGCGAACGAAGGCGTCGAACTCTTCGCCGCCACGCCACAGCGGCACCAGACCGTTCTGCTGGGCGACCTCCTTCCACTCGTCGCTGTCGTAGAGTGTCTGGAGGTCCCCCACCATGGCGGCATAGTCCTCATCGGAGACCTCGCCGCCGGTATAGAAGCCACGCCAGTTGTAGCCCGCCACGTCATAGCCCTGGGAGGCGGCGGTGGGAAGCTCGGCGAAGGGCTCGGGCAGCGGATCCTCGGAAAGCACCGCCAGCACGCGCACGTCGCCGGACTCGATGAAGCCCGCGATCTCGCCCAGATCCGTCGAGACCACGTCCACATGGCCGCCCATCATCTGGGTCACGGCCGGGCCGCCGCCATCGAACTGCACCCAGCGCAGGCTGCCGATCTGGTCATCCGGCATGCCCGCCTCCTTGGCCAGCATCAACGCCCGAATGTGGTCCCAGCCACCGGCACCGCTGGAACCGGCGACGGACAGGGCGCCGGGATCTTCGACCATGGTGTCGAGCAGCTGCTCGAGGCTTTCGTACTCGCTGTCGTCATCCACCAGGATCACGCCCACATCGGTACCCAGCATGCCCAGCCAGCGCATGGTATCGGCGCCACCGGGATACTTGCCCTGAGCGATCTGCGTCACCCCCACGGTGCTGGTGGCGACGATCAGGTCGCTGTCGTCGGCGCGGTTGCTCTCGACGTTGGCGAACGCCACGGCGCCCACCCCGCCCGGCATGTTGGTGACCTGCACCGGGCTGTCGACCAGTTCCAGGTCGAGCAGCAGTTTGCCCACCGAACGGCAGGTGAAGTCCCAGCCGCCGCCGGGGTCGGCGGGTGCGATGCACTCGCTGATGGGTAGCGCCTGGCTCGGTGCACTGAAAGCCAGGCCGGCACCCAGCACGGCGGTGGCGGCGATGCCGGACAGTCTTGGGTTGAGGGATTTCATTGGCGTATTCCTCCGCATTGTTGTTGTGGAGCGTCATGGTGGTGCACGGCAGGGCCTGGCACCAGGGTCATCGGCAGCCCGGACGGCGGCCGTTGTCAGGGTAGTTCAGATGACACCGCGCGCGGCCAGGTCGTCAAGTTCCCGTTCGGCCAGGCCCAGTTCGCCGAGCAACTGACGAGTGTGCTCGCCGAGACGCGGCACCGGATGGCAGAGCATCGCCGGCGCCTCGCGCAGCTTGACGGGAAACCCCGTCACGGGGACCGTGCCGGAGTCCTGCTCCAGCTCCAGGCGCATCTCCTGAGCACGCACCTGCGGGTCGGCGAACGTCTCGCGCAGGTCGTGCACACGCCCGCACGGCACACCGGCCCGATTGAGGTGCTCGATCCAGTCGTCCACTCGGCGCGTCTGGATGATGCCATTAAGAATCTCACGCAACGCATCGCGGTTGGCCATGCGCCGCGCGTTGTCGGCAAAACGCGCATCGTCGAGCAGATCCAGCCTGCCCAGGGCGCCGAGAAAGCGCTCCACCATGGTGTCGTTGCTGGGGGCGATGGCCACTTCGCCGTCGCTGGCCTTGAACAGGCCATAGGGATAGAGCATGGGGTGGTCGTTGCCGGTACGCGCCGGCAGGCGATCGGTGGCGAAGAACTCGGCGGCCAGGTAGCCCAGCATGGCGATCAGGCCATTGGTGAGCGCCGTTTCGACGATGTCGCCCTGGCCCGTGCGCTCGCGGCGCACCAGGGCCGCGCAGATGCCGAAGGCGAGGTTCTGGCTGGCGACCATGTCGCTGATCGGCGGGGCGGCGCGCATCGGCTCACCGTCGGCCGGACCGTTGACCCCCATGAAGCCGCTCATGGCCTGGGCGATGAAGTCGTAGGCCGGGCGGTCGCGATAGGGCCCGGTGGAGCCGAAGCCATTGATGCGCCCCACCACCAGTTGCGGGTAGCGCTCGCGCAGGGTGTCGTCGTCGAGGCCCATCCTGGCCAGCACCCCGGGGCGGAAGTTCTCCACCAGCACGTCGGCTTCGGCCAGCAGCCGGTGCAGGATCGCCCTGCCCTCGTCGCTGCGCAGGTCCAGGGTCAGCGAGCGCTTGTTGCGGTTGAACTGGGCGAAGTACCAGCTCTCGCCGTTGATCATGTTGCCCTGGCCGCGCACCACGTCGCCCTTGCCGGGCGACTCGACCTTGACCACGTCGGCGCCGTGGTCGCCGAGTATCTGGGTGCAGAAGGGGCCGGAGATCACCCGCGTCAGGTCGATGACGCGAATGCCCGCCAGGCTGCCGTAGGGCTGCGAGTCCGTCATCTGCGAGCTACCCCCTGGCCGCCAGCGTTCGGTCGGCATCGTGCGTGGCCAGCCGCGGGCCCGCCTTGGAAACCTGGGCGGGCAACTCGCGCCCCATCGAGCGGGACGCCAGCCGGGCAGCCTCGATCATGCCCTCCAGATCGATGCCCGTCTCGAGGCCCAGCTCGTCGAGCAGGTAGATCAGATCCTCGCTGGCGATGTTGCCCGACGCCCCCGGCGCGAACGGGCAGCCACCCAGCCCGCCGATGGCGCTCTCGTAGCGGTCGACGCCCAGCGCGAGCCCCTGCAGCACGTTGACCAGACCGATGCCGCGCGTATTGTGGAAGTGCAGGGTGGGCGAGACGGTCGGCGCCACCTGGCGCAGGTGTTCGATGCGCTCGGTCACCAGCGGCGGCGTGGCCATGCCGGTGGTATCGCCCAGCGACACGAAGCGAGCACCGAGGTCGGCGAAGTGGCGGGCGATGCGCCCCACCGCCTCGACCGACACCTCGCCCTCGAAGGGGCAGCCGAAGCTAGTGGCGATGGCGCCACGCAGAGCGACTCCGCTACCCTCCAGTTCACGGGCGATACGCTCGAAACCGGCCAGGGAGTCGGCCACACTGCGGTTGACGTTCTTGGCGTTGTGGCTCTCGGAGGCCGAGACGAACAGCACCACCGAGTCGACGCCAGCAGCGAGGGCCCGCTCGGCACCACGCTCGTTGGGCACCAGCGCGGAGAGGTGCAGGCCGTCGATCCGACGCACCTCGGCGACTAGCTCGGCAGCATCGGCCAGGGCCGGCACCGCCCGCGGGCTGACGAAGGAGGTGAGCTCGAACTCACGCACCCCCGCATCGACCAGCGCCTGCACCAACGCCACCTTGTCGGCGGTGGGCAGCGTCAGCGGCTCGTTCTGCAGGCCATCGCGCGGCCCCACCTCGGTGACGTGGACATGCCGCAACGAAGCGGGAAGCATGCGAGCATCAGCGGGCATCGAAGCTGTCCTATAGCATGATAGGTGAGAAGCCTCGACGCTACGGCAGGGCCGCCATCTCCAACAATGCGCCTTTCGTTGTAGACGCCCCGCCGCTCAGTCGGTATCCGCCAGCGACGGCAGCAGCGTCTTGAGCTTGCGGGTCAGGGTGTTGCGCCCCCAACCGAGCAACTCGGCGGCCTCACCCTTGCGCCCGCCGGTGTGCTTGAGCGCGGTCTCGATGAGGATGCGTTCGAAATCCGGGACCGCTTCTTCCAGCAGGTGGGTATGACCCGCCGCCAGCGCACGGTCGGCCCAGTCGCGAAAGGCCGCCCGCCAGTCGCCCACGCTGCCCTCGGCGGCGCCGGGTTGCAGCAGCTCCGGCGGCAGGTCTTCCACCAGCACTTCGCGCCCCGAGGCCATCACCGTCAGCCAGCGGCAGGTGTTCTCCAGCTGGCGCACGTTCCCCGGCCAGGCCAGGCGCATCAGGTGGGCTTCGGCCTCCTTGGTCAACACCTTGGTGTCGGTGGCCAGCTCCTTGGCCGCCTCGGCCAGGAAATGGCGCGCCAGACGCGGGATGTCCTCGCGCCGCTCGGCCAGCTTGGGCAGGTGCACGCGGATGACGTTGAGGCGATGGAAGAGATCCTCGCGGAAGCGCCCATCGTCCACCAGAGTCTCCAGGTTCTGGTGGGTGGCGGCGATGATGCGCACATCCACCTTCACCGGCGTGTGGCCACCCACCCGATAGAACTCGCCGTCGGCCAGCACGCGCAGCAGGCGAGTCTGGGTCTCGGCGGGCATGTCGCCGATCTCGTCGAGAAACAGGGTGCCGCCATTGGCCTGCTCGAAACGCCCCTGGCGCTGCGCGGTGGCCCCGGTGAAGGCGCCCTTTTCGTGACCGAACAGCTCCGACTCGATCAGATCGCGGGGGATCGCCGCCATGTTGAGCGCGATGAACGGCTGACCGGCCCGTGGACTGTGCTGGTGCAGGGCGCACGCTACGCGCTCCTTGCCGGTGCCCGACTCGCCGTTGATCAGCACCGTGATGTGCGACTGCGAGAGCCGGCCAATGGCACGGAACACCTCCTGCATGGCCGGCGCCTCGCCGATGATCTCGGCATGCAGGCCCTCCGGCGGCGTCACCGGGCGTTTGCGCTCACGGGCGTGGGCCACGGCCCGGCGCACCAGCGCCAGCGCCTCGTCGACGTCGAACGGCTTGGGCAGGTACTCGAAGGCGCCGCCCTGGTAGGAGGCCACCGCACTGTCCAGGTCAGAATGGGCGGTCATCACGATCACCGGCAGCTCGGGATGCGCCTCGCGCAGGCGCGACATCAGATCGAGCCCGTCGATGCCCGGCATGCGTATGTCGGTCACCAGCACGTCGGGCGGGTCGTCGAGCAGACGTCCCAGCGCCTTGTCGGCACGGTCGATGCTTTCGACCGCGATGTCGGGCTGGGCCAGGGCGCGCTCCAGCACCCAACGAATGGCGCGATCGTCATCGACGATCACGACGCGTGCGACGTCAGTCATGGTGCCTCTCCAAGGGAATCAGCAAACGAAATTCGGTGTGTCCGGGACGGGAGTCGCATTCGATCAGCCCCTGGTGCTGGTGCAGAATGCCCTGGGCGATGGAGAGCCCCAAGCCACTGCCATCGGCGCGCCCCGACACCATCGGGTAGAAGAGCGTTTCCTGCAGGCTCTCGGGAATGCCGGGGCCGTTATCGATCAGCGCCACCTCGCACACCAGGCGATGACGCTCGGCCCCCAGGGTGAACTGGCGCCGTGCGCGGGTGCGCATCAACAGCTGTGGCGATTCGGTGCCGGCCTCACGCATCGCCTCCACGGCGTTGCGCGCCACGTTGAGCACGGCCTGGATCATCTGTGCCTCGTCGCCGGGAAAATCCGGCAGACTGGGGTCGTAGTCGCGCTCGATGCACACGTCGGGCGTCTCGGCCACCAGCAGCGCACGCACCCGTTCCAGCACCTTGTGGACGTTGAGCGGTGCATGCTGGTCGATCCGGTTGGGTCCCAGCATGGTGTCCACCAGGTCGCGCAGACGGTCCACTTCCTCGACGATGACGTGAGTGAACTCCTTGAGAGCCGGATCCGCGAGGTCGCGCTCGAGCAGTTGGGCCGCTCCGCGTATGCCGCCGAGCGGATTCTTGACCTCATGAGCCAGCCCGCGCGACAGCACCTTGATTGCCTCCTGGCGGTTGAGCAGCGCTTCTTCGCGGGAAATGCGCAGCAGCCGGTCACGTGGCTCCATCTCCACCAGCAGCTCCTCGGCAGAGAGCGGCGTGACGGTATAGTCGATGGTCAAGGTCGCGCCGCCCAGCAATGCCAGACGCACCTCGCGCTGGGTGAACGGGTGGCCGTCGTCACGGGCCTTGGCCAGCACCTCGTGCATGCCATCATCCACGGGCAGCAGGGCTGGCAACGGCGTGCCGGTGACGCGCCCCAGGCTCACCGCCAGCAACGCCTCGGCGGCGGGGTTCATCCAGCGCACGGCAAGCCGCTCGTCCAAGAGCAGCACCGCCGTGGTGAGGTGTTCCAGCAGGCGTCGATACATGGGTCCTTCCTCGCTGAGCGGCTGCACCTGCGGCGAGCAGGCGCGCCGACATGGCGCAGCCGCAGGCTGTCATGGAGGGATTTGCAAGAAGTGCGCCAACTCCGCAAGGCCGCCATGACGGCCTTGCGGAGGAACAGCACGACACACGATGCACCAACATGGTGCATCAGCGAAAGACCGGTCGGCCACACCTGGCCGATACGGTGCGCGGGTCAGTCACTGTTAGCGGGGTTATTGGGATTCTGCGGCAGGTTGACGCTGGCACGCTGAACATAGAGGGTCACCGGATCACTGCGATGGCGCACGTCACCGTTCGCATCCAGCAGCTCGGCCTGCAGTACGTGTTCGCCGCGGGGCAAGTCGTTGAGCAGGAAGGCGTCGGTATGCAGGGCACTCTGGCTGATCTCGCCATCCACCAGCAGGCGCACGCGATGATCCTCGCGCAGCGGCGGCTCGATGGCGAGCTCCACCGCCACCTTGCCTGCGGCCCCGGTGGGCAGGGTTTCCTCGTTCGCCGGTGCGGCGATGCCGAAACGGTCGTAGGGCATGAACGGCGACGATTCGCTCGCCGCCTGCCGCTCTCCCTCGGATTCGACCGGGGCCGACGAGGCCTCATCGCGCTGTACCTCGCCTCGTGCCGGCACCACGGTGAGCGGCTTCAGCTCCACCTTCTCGCCGCCACGCTCGGGGTTGTCGGTGAACACCACGTTGCCTTGTTCGTCGGTGGTGCGGTAGACGGTGGTCGCGCCAGCCGGAGCGGCCAGGATCAGGCCCAGAACGATCGACAACAGCGTCTTGATCATCGGTATTTCCTCGCAGTGTGGCGGGCTCGTCGCAGAGTGCCACGCCGGCGGCCAGGCATGCCAGACCCCGTATTGACGGCAACCAGACACGACAGAGGCCCCGCCGCGGCGGGGCCTCTCTGCCGGCGCCACCAGTGGGCGGCGCCGCAACGGCGAACCGGCTGGTTCAGCAGCTGTAGTACATGTCGAACTCGACCGGATGGGTGGTCATGCGCAGGCGCTCGACGTCTTCTTCCTTGAGCTCGATGTAGGCATCGATCATCTCGTCGGTGAACACGCCACCTTCGGTGAGGAAGGCACGATCGGCATCCAGCGCTTCCAGGGCCTGGTCGAGGCTCTCGGCCACGGTCGGGATGGCCTTGCCCTCTTCCGGCGGCAGGTCATAGAGGTTCTTGTCCATGGCGTCGCCGGGATGGACCTTGTTCTTGATGCCGTCGATACCGGCCATCAGCATCGCCGCGAAGCACAGGTAGGGGTTGGCGGTCGGGTCGGGGAAACGCAACTCGACGCGCTTGCCCTTGGGGCTCGCGGTGTAGGGAATGCGGATGGAAGCGGAGCGGTTGCGAGCGCTATAGGCCAGCATGACCGGCGCCTCGAAGCCCGGCACCAGACGCTTGTACGAGTTGGTGGAAGCGTTGGCGAAGGCGTTCAGGGCACGGGCGTGCTTGATGATACCGCCGATGTAGTAGAGGGCCATCTCGGAAAGCCCCGCATACTCGTCACCGGCGAACTGGTTATCGCCACCCTTCCAGAACGACTGGTGCACGTGCATGCCGCTACCGTTGTCGCCGACCAGCGGCTTGGGCATGAAGGTGGCGGTCTTGCCGTAGGCGTGGGCCACGTTATGCACCACGTACTTCATCTCCTGCAGCTCGTCGGCCTTCTTCACCAGTGTATTGAACTTGACGCCGATCTCGTTCTGACCCGCGTTGGACACCTCGTGGTGATGAACCTCGACGGTCTGGCCGATGGCTTCCAGGGTGTTGCACATGGCACCGCGGATATCGTGGAAGCTGTCCACCGGGGGCACGGGGAAATAGCCGCCCTTGACGCGCGGACGGTGGCCCAGATTGCCGCCTTCGAGCTGGCTGTCGGTGGCCCAGGCACCCTCCTCGGAGGTGATCTTGTACATGGCGCCTTCGATGTCGGCCTTCCAGTGCACTTCGTCGAAGATGAAGAACTCCGGCTCCGGGCCGAAGAAGGCCGTGTCGCCCAGACCGCTGGATTTCAGATAGGCTTCGGCACGCTTGGCGATGGAGCGCGGGTCGCGGTCATAGCCCTGCATGGTGGCCGGCTCGATGATATCGCAGCGCAGTACCAGGGTGGCATCTTCGGTGAAGGGGTCGAGGAAGCCCGTGCCATCCTCCGGACGCAGGATCATGTCGGATTCGTTGATGCCCTTCCAGCCGGAAATGGAGGAGCCATCGAACATCTGGCCGTTCTCGAAGAACTCCTCGTCCACGTCCCGTGCCGGGATGGTGACGTGCTGTTCCTTGCCTTTGGTATCGGTGAAGCGCAGATCGACCCACTGAATGTCGTGTTCTTCGATCAGGGCGAGCGTCTTGGCAGACATGATGTCCTCCGTTTGAGCGATGGTTCGAGCGTCGGTCGCTTTCGATGATCCGTGGCGCTGATGAAAACCAGCGTCGGTTGTATCACGCCATGAGCTTCCCGCCCACGGCTGCCATGCACGATCATGGCGCTGACCATTACAATGCAGGCAACGTGCCAATCTTGCACCGCCTTGACGAAGCCAAACCTATCCCACTGAAATAATACGGCTTTTCAAAGCGCTCTAAAGGTGCCTTGCCTATCGTTCCGTCATTCTAGCGTCCGTCGCGGTCTACTGAAGGGAAAAACCGCACCATGAAGGCGCAGAACCGGATGAGCCGGCACCAATATAGTGCAATGCGACGACAGAAAGACTCACCGTGCGGCTAGGCGCCGCCTCTTCGATATGCCACTCGCCCCCTCTGCGAATAAAAGACGTGCCCACCATCGCACCAGTTGCAACTTTTCATGACTGAACACTACACTTCATTACAGAGCAGGCATGTCCCGCTCCGTCTTCGTGCCCGCCGGATGATCGTCGACATGTGGAGCCTGTCCTGCCATGACCCTCAGCTTGATTCTCGATGTGCGAATGATGGGTCATCGACTCCCTCGGCAGCTCCATGCCCTCCAGCGCCTGGCGCACAGCCAGGCCGAGCCCTTCGAGTTGCTGGTGGCCGACGACACCGGCGATGCGCGACTGCCGCGCCTGGCGGAACGCTATGGCGCCCGGCTGCTTCCCTGTGAAGGCACCCCGCTTGGCGATCGTCTGAATGCCGCCGTGGCACACAGCCAGGGCAACATCCTGATCTTCCCGGCTGCGGATGCCCGGCTGACCCCCGACTGGCTGGCCCAGGTGACCGAGCGCATCGAGCGCCAGCAGGACGACGTCGCAGTCTTCACCGCGCGCCCGCTCGGCCGTCTCGCCCGCCTGCATCGACGCCTGCGGGGCCAGCTCCCTGCCGAGACGCTGTGCATGGCGCGTAGCTGGTTCGAACGCATCGGTGGCTTCGACCCGGCGCTGGACCAGGAAGCGCTGCCCAATCTCCTGGAACGCCTTTACGCCTGTCAGGCACGCATCGACCGCTCATCGGCGTGACCACCTTTTCGCTATTCCCCCTCCCTGCTTGTCTGTACAATGCGCCACCACTCAATCTCCCCTCACCGCGCCCAGGGCACGCCTCACCGGTGTACAAGCGGTGCGAACCGATCTACGAGCGACACCTATGAGCACCCAAGCCAGCGGCTTTCGCATCGAAAGCCTCCGCAACATCGCCATCATCGCCCACGTCGACCACGGCAAGACGACCCTGGTCGACAAGCTGCTGAGCCAGTCCGGCACCCTCGACCGCAAGGCCGAAGGGCAGGAGCGCATCATGGACTCCAACGACCAGGAAAAGGAACGCGGCATCACCATCCTGGCCAAGAACACGGCGATCCGCTGGCAGGCACCCGACGGCGAGGACTACCACATCAACATCGTCGACACGCCCGGACACGCCGACTTCGGCGGCGAGGTGGAGCGCGTGATGTCGATGGTCGACTCGGTACTGTTGCTGGTCGACGCCGTGGACGGCCCCATGCCGCAGACCCGCTTCGTCACCCAGAAGGCCTTCGACCAGGGACTCAAGCCCATCGTGGTGGTCAACAAGATCGACCGCCCCGGCGCCCGCCCCGACTGGGTCATCGACCAGATCTTCGATCTCTTCGACAACCTGGGCGCCAGCGACGAGCAGCTCGACTTCCCGATCATCTACTGCTCGGCACTCAATGGCATCGCCGGCCCCGAGCCGGAGGAGCTGGCCGACGACATGACGCCGATGTTCCAGGCCATCGTCGACATCGTCGAACCGCCCAAGGTCGAGATCGACGGCCCCTTGCAGATGCAGATCTCGGCGCTGGACTACTCCAGCTACGTGGGCGTCATCGGCCTGGGCCGCATCACCCGCGGCGCCGTGAGGCCCAACCAGCAGGTCGTGGTGGTCAGCAAGGAGGGCCTGGAGCGCCGCGGCAAGGTCGGTCAAGTGATGACCCACCTGGGCCTGGAGCGCGTGCAGACCGACCAGGCCACCGCCGGCGACATCATCTGCATCACCGGCATCGACTCGCTGGCCATTTCCGACACCCTGTGCGACCCGAACGTCGTGGAGTCCCTGCCGCCGCTCTCCGTGGACGAACCCACCGTCTCCATGACCTTCCAGGTCAACGACTCGCCCTTCGCCGGGCGCGACGGCAAGTACATCACCAGCCGCAACATCAAGGATCGCCTCGACCAGGAACTGATCCACAACGTGGCATTGCGCGTCGAGCAGGGCGATTCGCCGGAGAAGTTCAAGGTCTCCGGCCGCGGCGAGCTGCACCTCTCGGTGCTGATCGAGACCATGCGGCGCGAAGGCTTCGAACTGGCCGTGGGCCGCCCCGAAGTGATCATCAAGGAGATCGACGGGATCAAGCAGGAACCCTACGAAGAGGTGATCATCGACTGCGAGGAGCAGCACCAGGGCGCCATCATGGAAGAGCTCGGCTACCGCAAGGGCGAGCTGACCAACATGAACCCCGATGGCAAGGGCCGCGTGCGCCTCGACTTCATCATCCCGGCGCGCGGGCTGATCGGCTTCCGCGGCCAGTTCCTCACCCTCACCTCGGGTACCGGCATCCTCACCAGCCGCTTCGACCACTACGGGCCGCTCAAGCCCGATGCCGCCATCGAGCGCCGCAACGGCGTGCTGGTGTCCATGGTCGACGGCAAGGCGCTGGCCTACGCGCTGTATGCCCTGCAAGAGCGCGGCAAGCTGATCATCGATCACGGCACCGAGGTCTACGAAGGCATGCTGGTGGGCATCCACAACCGCGCCAACGACCTGGTGGTCAACCCCACCAAGGGCAAGAAGCTCGACAACATGCGCGCCTCGGGGAACGACGAGAACATCGTGCTGACGCCGCCGGTGAAGTTCACCCTGGAGCAGGCCATCGAATTCCTCGACGACGACGAGCTGGTAGAGGTGACCCCCAATCACATCCGCCTGCGCAAGAAGCACCTCAAGGAGCACGAGCGCAAGCGTGCCAGCAAGAAGTAAGCCTCCAGCGCCCGCCCTCGGCGGGCGCTGTCGTAGGCGGAGCAACCCGACGCTGGGCGTGGCGCACCGAGCGGGCTACCCTTGAGCTGCCACGCCCTTTGCCGAAGAGGAAACCGTCATGCACCGCCACGTGGAGTGGGACGACCCCGGCGCCGACAGCGTATTGCGCCATTTCGAACACGACCCCACCGGCTACTCCGAGCCCGGGCCGGGCGACATTCTCTCGGCACGCTATTGCGGCCGGGTGGTACGCATTCGCGTCGAGGCCTATGTGGATGCCACCAGCATCGGCGAGGTGGTGGCGATCATCGACCCGTCCAGCGGCGAGCGCCGGGAAAGCGTGGACAAGCTGCACCGGGGCGATACCGTACGCCTGCCGGACGACCGCCGCGCCTTCGAGCCCAGTCCGACGGATGGCCGGGCGACCGACGAAGACTCATGATCGCTGCCCGGCGTCACCTGGCCTAGCCCAACGCACCCTTAACGCTTGACCGCTGGCAAAGACGGACGTTTCTGGCACAGTTAAGCTCGTTTACCCAAACGCGATGTTCCACCGGCCCACAAGGCCGCTACCGACCGCTGGACCCTCAATGAGCACGCACAACGTCTGGACACACAAGGGCACCTTCCTGCTGGCCGCCGTCGGCTCCGCGGTGGGCCTGGGCAATCTGTGGCGCTTTCCCTATCTGGCCGGCGAGAACGGCGGCGGCGCCTTCATTCTCATCTACGCCCTGACCATCTTCGCCGTGGGCATTCCGATCCTGATCGCCGAGATCATGCTGGGGCGCGCCAGCCGACAAAGCCCCATCATGGGCATGCGCCACCTGACCAAGACGCACGATACCTCACGCGCCTGGGAAACCATCGGCTGGCTGGGGGCCGCTTCGGCCTTCCTGATCCTGAGCTTCTATTCGGTGATCGCCGGCTGGGCGATCCACTACACCTGGCAGATGCTCACCGGCTCGCTGGCCGGCGCCGACGCCGAGACCATCGGCGCCGGCTTCGACGCCCTGCTCGCCTCGCCGGGGCTGCTCACGCTCTATCACACCCTGTTCATCATCGCCTCGGGGCTGATCGTCGGCCTGGGCATCCACAGGGGCATCGAAAGCAGCCTGCGCATTTTGATGCCGGCACTGTTCGCGATCCTGCTGGTGGTGTTGGCCTATGGTATCGCCAACGGCGACTTCGCCGCCGCGGCCAGTTTCCTGTTCACCTTCAACATCGCCGATCTGAGCCTCGAGGGCTGGCTGGAGGCCATGGGCCAGTCGTTCTTCACCCTAAGCCTCGGCATGGGGGCGATCATGGCCTACGGCGCCTACATGTCCGGCGAGGCCTCGCTGACCCGCACCGCCTTCGCCATCGCCGTGGTCGACACCGCGGTGGCCATGATCGCCGGCCTGGCCATCTTTTCGCTGGTGTTCGGCGCCGGGCTGGATGCCGGCCAGGGTCCCGGGCTGATGTTCGTCACCCTGCCGCTGGCCTTCGCCGAGATGCCCTTCGGCGCACTGATCGGCGGCGTCTTCTTCATCCTGGTGCTGGGGGCGGCCATCAGCTCGTCGATCTCGCTGATCGAGCCGGTGGCGGCCTACCTGGTCGAGCGCTTCGACCTCACCCGCCCCCAGGCAGTCACCCTCATGGTGGTGGCCAGCTGGGCGTTGGGGCTGCTCACCGTGGTCAGCTTCAACCTGTGGGCCGAGGGTACCGTTTTCCACGCCCTGTTCGGCCGCAGCGCCTTCGGCTTCATCGAACTGCTCACCAACATCTTCATGCCGCTGGGCGGCCTGATGATCGCCCTGTTCGCGGGCTGGGCGTTGACCCATTCCGAGGTGATGAAGGAAATGCGCACCAGCGAAGGCTGGTTCGCCACCTGGCGTTTTCTGGTGCGCTTCGTGGCGCCGGCCGCGGTGGCCTTCGTCTTCCTGCGCAGCATTCCCCAGGTAGAGGGCTACCTGATTCCGGCCATCGGCGCGGTGGTGATCGTCGGCGCCTTCGCCGCCGGACGCACCTTCCTGGCCGACGCCAGCCAGGAGCGGTGACGCCGAACCGGCCAAGACACCGAACCGAGGCGCCACACATCCAGCGACGGCGCCAAACGACAACAACAGTGACAAGCAGGGGGCGTACCCCAGATGGCAGCCATCATCGACGTCAGACACGTCAACAAGGCCTTCGGTGGCCTCAAGGTCATCGACGACTGCTCGATCCAGGTGGAGCAGGGCTCCATCACCGGGCTGATCGGCCCCAACGGCGCCGGCAAGTCGACGCTGTTCAACATCATCGCCGGCGCCTTGCCGCTGGACAGCGGCCAGGTCCTGCTCGACGGCGAGGACATCACCAACCGTCCCGCCAACGAACTCTTCCACAAGGGACTGCTGCGCACCTTCCAGATCGCCCACGAGTTCTCCCACATGACGGCGCTGGAAAACCTGATGGTGGTGCCGCCCAACCAGGCCGGCGAGAACCTGTTCGATGCCTGGCTGAAGCCGGGAATGGTTCGGTTGCAGGAAGCCGAGGTACGCCGCCGCGCTCTGGAAGTGATCGACTTCATCGGCCTGCACCACGTGCGCAATGAACTGGCCGGCAACCTCTCCGGGGGGCAGAAAAAGCTGCTCGAGCTCGGCCGCACCATGATGACCGACGCCCGCGTGGTCCTGCTCGACGAGATCGCCGCCGGGGTCAACCGCACCCTGCTGGGCGATCTGGTGAGCAACATCGAGCGCCTCAACCGCGAGATGGGCTACACCTTCCTGGTCATCGAGCACGACATGGACATGATCGCCCGGCTCTGCGACCCGGTGATCGTGCTCGCTCAGGGCAGCGTGATGGTGCAGGGCACCATCGAAGAGATTCAGAACGATCCGCAGGTGATCGAGGCCTACTTCGGCTCCAACGTCGCCTGAGGCCGCCCTCGCGGGCCGGCCCGGCAACAACAACACCACAACGATCCTTACGCTGGGACATCACAATGCCATTACTCGACGCACGCGACGTGCACGGCGGCTATGGCGGCATGAACATCCTCAACGGGGTGAACATGGCCATCGAAGCCGACGAGATCGGGGTGATCGTCGGCCCCAACGGCGCCGGCAAATCCACCATGCTCAAGGCCATCTTCGGCCTTCTCGCCGTCAACCAGGGCGAGATCCTGCTGCGCGGCGAACCCATCCACAACCTGCCGGCCAACAAGCTGGTGCAGAAAGGCATGGGATTCATTCCCCAGGAGAAAAACATCTTTCCCAGCCTCACGGTGAAGGAAAACCTGGAGATGGGCGCCTTTCTCAAGCCGCACAACACGCGACGCATGCTCAAGAGAATCTACGAATTCTTTCCGCCGCTCTACGACAAGCGCCACCAGCCCTCCGGCGAACTCTCCGGCGGCCAGCGCCAGATGGTCGCCATGGGCCGCGCGCTGATGGCCGAGCCGGACCTGCTGCTGCTCGACGAACCCACTGCCGGTCTCTCGCCGCTCTACATGAACGAGATCTTCGAACGGGTGAAGGAAATCAACGCCGCCGGCGTGGGCATCCTGATGGTGGAGCAGAACGCCAAGCAGGCGTTGGCCATCGCCGACAAGGGCTTCGTGCTGGCCGCCGGCCAGAACCGCTTCACCGATACCGGCGAGGCCCTGCTGGCCGATCCGGAAGTCGCCAAGAGTTTCCTGGGCGGCTGAGCCCGGGGCCGAATTCTGGAGAGAACGTCGTGAACGAACTCGTCTTTTTCATCAACAACGTGGTGATCGCCGGCAGCGTCAGCGGTTCGATCTACGCGATCGGCGCGGTGGGCGTCACACTGGTATTCAGCATCATGCGCTTCGCCCACTTCGCCCACGCCGACATGATGACCTTCGGCGCCTTCATGGTACTGCTGCTGACCACGTTGTTCCCTACCGCGGGCAGCGCCGTGGGACTGCCCACCGCCGTGGTGATGCTGCCCCTGGCCATGGCCCTCACCGCCGCGCTCGCCGTGGGCATCGACCGCAGCTTCTACAAGCCGCTGCGCGCTCACGGCGTGAAGCCCATCGTCATGGTGATCGGCTCGCTGGGCGTGACGCTGATGCTGCAGGGCCTGATCCGCCTGTTCGCCGGCACCAGCGGGCAGAGCCTCTACGTGGATGACCGCAAGGAGATATTCCGCCTCGCCCTGCCCTTCGAAGGGGCGCGAGCGCCCATCGTCATCACCGAGCCGCAGATCATTCTGTTCGTGCTGACCATCGCCGCCGTGGTGGGGCTGCACGTCTTTCTCACCCGCTCGCGACTGGGCAAGGCGATGCGCGCCATGTCCGACAACCCCGACCTGGCCCAGGCTTCCGGCATCAACACCAACCTGATCGTGGCCGTCACCTGGGTGATCGCCGGGGGGCTGGCCGCCATTGCCGGCACCCTGCTGTCGCTGGACGTGACCTTCAAGCCGGATCTCAGTTTCTTCATCCTGCTACCGATCTTCGCTGCGGCCATCGTCGGCGGCGTGGGGCACCCCTTTGGCGCCATCGCCGGGGGCTTCATGGTCGGCTTTGCCGAAACCCTCGCCGTCTTCAACTGGTCGGTGCTGCTGCGCCCCTTCGGTGACAGTCTCCCCGAGTGGCTCGCCCAGAGCGGCAACCTCGCCTTCGTCGGCACCGAATACAAGATCGTGGTGCCCTTCTTCATCCTGGTGGCCATCCTGGTATGGCGGCCCACCGGCATCTTCAAGGGGAAGGTGATCTGATGAGCACGCAACGCGAACAACGATCCGACCTCGTGGCCACCCGGTCGCGCCTACCCAAGCGCGAACTGACACTGTTCGTTGCCCTGCTGGTGGCCGTGCTGGGCGTCTATGCCGCGATGGGCACGGCCTACAGCACCCGCATGCTGGTGGAAGCGGCCTGCTACGCCATCCTGGCGCTGGGGCTGACCATCCAGTGGGGCTATGCCGGCCAGTTCAACGCCGGGGTGATGGGTTTCGTCGCTCTGGGCGGCTTCTCGGCCATGTTCTTCAGCGTCCCCGTCAACGAGGCCTTCTGGTCTAGCGAGCTACCCGGCGAACTCGGCCTTGGGCTGCTCTACCTGGCATTGGCCATACTCGCTGTCTTCGCAACGAGCCGGCTCGACCGTCTCGGCGTACCCCGCAAACTGCGCACGCTGATCACCATTGCATTGGCCGTGGTGCTCTACCTGGTCGTCATGAGCGAGCTGCGTGTCGTCACCGAAGAGATTCATAGCCGAGTCGACTTCATCGGCGGCCTTGGACTGCCAGCCTGGACGGGCTGGATCGTCGGCGGCGCGCTGGCCGGCGGCATAGGCTACTTCATCGGCAAGGTCTGCCTGGGGCTGCGCAGCGACTATCTGGCCATCGCCACCCTGGGCATCGCCGAGATCATCAAGGCCTTCCTCAAGAATTCCGAGTGGCTGACCCGCGGCACCGCCACCGTCTCACCGCTACCCTGGCCCACGCCGGGGCCAGCAGAAGTCGGCTTCACCCTGGCTCGGGCGCTCTATCTGTCGCTCACCGCGGTGCTCATTGCCGCCATCTTCTTCCTGCTGCACCGCGCCTACCACGCTCCCTGGGGGCGCATGATCCGCGCCATTCGCGACAACGAGACATCCGCCGCCGCCATGGGCAAGGACATCAACCGCCGGCGCCTGGAGATCTTCGTACTGGGCTGCATCCTGATGGGTATCGG
This sequence comes from Halomonas faecis, assembly GCF_010993975.1. GTDB lineage: Bacteria > Pseudomonadota > Gammaproteobacteria > Pseudomonadales > Halomonadaceae > Halomonas > Halomonas faecis. Next base: position 61,310 of record NZ_JAACZO010000059.1, on the reverse strand, counting down.
CGGTGGCGTGCTCGGCTCGTTCAACAGCCTGTTCGACCCGCAGGGCTACCTGCCGCTCAACCACACCTTCCTGGTGCTGGTGATGGTCATCCTCGGCGGCCCCGGCAACAACCTGGGGACGATCTTCGGTGCCGTGGCGGTGTACATCATCTGGATCATGTCCGAGCCCCTGGCGCTGTTCCTGATGCACTCCGCGGTGGACATCGGCCAGGCCATGTTCGGCTGGGATGCGCCCGGCAACCTGGACAGTCGGGCGCTACAGGCGCGAGTCTTCGTCATCGGACTGCTGATCACCCTGGTGCTGCGCTTCGCGCCCAAGGGGCTGCTGCCCGAGAAGGTCAAGCACCACGACTGAATGCGAGCGGCCCGGAGCGCAAACCCCGGGCCGCTCGCCTCAGAAGGTCTCCCACTCGGGTTCTTCCGCTCTCTCGGCCGCCTGTCGTTCGGCCTGGCGCGGCCGGGGTTCCGGCTTGGGGTCGCGCTGCGCCTCTGCCGGGGCCGGCAGACCGGGCGCTGGCTCTGACTCGCGCGGTGCCGCATTCGGCCCTTCCGAGGCATCCCCCAGCACGAAGCCGCTGATCAGCTCGTTGAGCTGCTCGGCCTGGCGGCGCATCTGCGCCGCGGTGCCCGAGCTCTGCTCGACCATGGAGGCATTCTGCTGAGTCATGGTGTCGAGCTGGCTGACCGCCGTGTTGACTTCGCCGATTCCGACGCTCTGCTCCCGCGAACCGGCGCTGATCTCGGAAATCACCGCGGTGACCTGATTCACGCTGTCGAAAATCTCGCGCATGGTTTCGCCAGCGCGCTGCACGATGCGCGACCCATCCTGCGCCTGGGATACCGACGACTCGATCAGTTCCTTGATGTCGCGGGCCGCATCCGCCGAACGTTGGGCCAGCTTGCGAACCTCCTGAGCCACCACCGCAAAGCCGCGACCGTGTTCGCCGGCACGCGCCGCCTCCACCGAGGCATTGAGCGCCAGTATGTTGGTCTGGAAGGCGATGGAGTCGATCATCGACACGATGTCGCCGATCTTGGCCGAAGACTGGTTGATGTCATCCATGGTTCGTTCCACCTCCTGCATCGCCGACTGCCCCTGCTGGGCCACGTCGGCGGTGGAGGCGACCAGCTGATCCGCCTGCTGCGCCTGGGTCGAGGTATTCTCCACGGTGGAGGTGATCTCCTCCATGGCCGATGAGGTTTCCTGCAGGTTGGCTGCCGCCTGGTCGGTACGGGTGGCCAGCTCCTCGCTGCCCTGGGCGATGTCGTTGGCCGCGTAGTACACCGAAGTGGCACTGTTGCGGACATCGCCGAGCATCGCCTGCATGCGCGCCAGGAAGGCGTTGAACTGCTCGCCCAACTCGCCGATCTCGTCGCGGCTACGCACCGCCAGGCGCCGGGTCAGATCGCCCTTGCCGGCCGCGACTTCGCTGGCGATTTCCTTGATGGTCGATGCCGTGTAGCGCACCTGGTTGACGGTGCGCCGTGCCAGCCACATGGCCAGCCCCGCGATGATCAGGTTGGCCACCGTGCCCACGGCCCACAGCCGAATGAGAGAGGTCACGAGCTGATCCATGGCCGCCTCTTCGATCTCGACCATCGCCGCTTCGATGTCGGTGACGTAGACGCCGGCGCCGATCACCCAGTCCCACGCCTCGACGCGATCCGCGTAGGAGTGCTTGGGCTCGGGCTCGCCGGTGCCGGGATGCGGCCACTCGTACTGGTAGTAACCGCCGCCCTGGGCGGCGAGCTCCGCCATGTCGCGGATCATCCGCTTGCCGTTGGCATCGGTGGCATCGAGCATATTGGTGCCCACGCTATCGGGGGCGGCCGGCTGAACCAGCATCTCGCCGTCCGCCCGGTAGGCAAAGACGTAGTTGTCGTTCTCGAAACGCAGGCTCTCGAGCAGCTCGATGGCGCGCTGCTGGGCCTCTTCGGTATCGGGCACCGTGGCGGCAATCCGTTCGACCATGGAGACGGCCAGCTCGACGTTGCTGCGCACGCCACGCTGGCGCGCCTCGAGCAACAGGTCGCGCTGCTGTTCGACCTGGGCTTCGTTCGCCTGGACGCGTTCGTACCCCTCGACCAGCAGCAGGCAAGAAGAAGACACGATCAACGGCATGAGAACGAGCAGCAGGATCTTGACCTGCAGGTTGGCTGTGACGAAGTGGAGACGGCGTGAAATCATGGGTATCGTTCCTTGTTCGAATTGGAGGCTCGGGTCTGCGCCCGATGACCGGTCACACCGTCAGGGGAAGCCGTTTTATCGTTATTCACTAGGCGCCTTGTAACCTACAGCACCGCACAGCAGATTCAAGCGCCTCATCGCCGGGCCATGACATCAGACAAGAAAACCCCGGTGGGGCGGACCCACCGGGGTTCGATTTGGTGCACTGCGGCAGCGTGACGCTTACAAATCCAGCTGCCCCTTGCGCACGAACTCGCCGCCTTCCACGGCCATTTCGACCACCACGCCGGGCACGTCGCCATTCTCGTCGAACTCGTGGCGACCGGAGGCCCCTTCGTAGTTGATCTCCTCGCCATCGGCGATCAGCTGCACGGCCTTCTCCCACTCACCGGGCAGAATGACCTCACCGGGCTCGCTGGCCACGCTGCGCAGCGCCTCGGAGAGCCCTTCGCGCTCGGCATTGCCGTTCTGCTCGATGGCCAGGGCCAGCAGGAAGGCCGCATCGTAAGCCTGGGCGGCGAACACCGCTTCGGGATCGATCTCGGCGGCACGTGCCTGCTCTTCGAACAACGGCGTGCCGGGCAGATCGGGGCTGCCGGGCCGCGTGGCGATCATGCCTTCGAGCACGTCGTCGCCCACGGCGCCCACCAGGCTGTCGCCGACCATGCCGTCGGCCCCCACGTACTGGGTGAACATGCCGCTCTCGTAGGCCTGGCGCAGCACGGTCTGGCCAGACGTATCGGCATAAGCCAGCACCACCAAGGTCTCGGCGCCGGTGGCCGAGAGGGAACCCAGCTCGGAACGGTAGTCGGCGCGATTGTCCTCATGGGCCAGGTTCTCGGCGACGGTGCCCCCTTCGGCTTCGTAGGTGGCGACGAAGGAATCCGCCAGGCCGCGGCCATAATCATTGTTGACGTAGGTCACCGCCACCGTGTCGATGCCCTTTTCGATCAGCAGTTTGGCCAGCATCTCGCCCTGGAAGGCATCGGAGGGCACGGTACGGAAGACGAGGTCGTTGTCCTCCAGCTCGGACACCGCCGGCGCCGTGGAGGCCGGCGACACCATCACCACGCCGCCGGGAATCGCCGCGTTGTTCGCCGCGGCGATGGTCGCCCCGGTACACAGGGCGCCCACGATGGCCGTCACCTGCTCGGAGTTGACCATGCGGTCCGCCGCGTTCGAAGCCGCCGAGGCATCGCCGCAAGTGGTATCGCCGCTGGGCATCACCAGTTCCTGGCCACCCAGAATGCCCCCTTGCTCGTTGACCTGGGAAACGGCCAGCTTGGCCCCGTCGAAGATGGGCGGCGTGAGACTCTCGATGCCGCCGGTGAAACCGCCCAGGAAACCCACCTTCACTTCTGCCTGCACGGCGCCGGCAAACGCCACGCTGGACGCTGCCACCGCCATCGCCAATACGCTCTTTTTCATGTTGTTCCGCTCACTGTTGGCTCATGTAAGGGTTGCCCCCTTAATCTGGAAGGCAAGACGTCAAAATACAAGCCGGCCTCACCAACGCTTGCCTTGCCCCTCGCCCCCTCTGCCTATACTGGGGGTTCGGACCAGCCACTAGAATCGACCGCTACGAGGAGCCCAACATGCGCCCGCTGACAACCTCACTCACTCTGCTCTGCGCTCTCGGCCTAGCCACCGGCGCCCACGCCTTCGAACCCGCCGGCGAGGACATCGCCTACGAGATCGGCGACGACACCTTCGAGGGTTACTTCGCTTCGGGCGGCGACATGGCCCGCGGCACGGTGCTGATCGTTCACGACTGGAACGGCCTGGACGACTACGAACGCCAACGCGCCGACATGCTCTCTGAACTCGGCTATGACGCCTTCGCCGTGGACCTCTTCGGCCAGGGCAACCGCCCCGAGACCACCGAGGCGCGCCAGGAAGCCACCAACGCGCTCTACAGCGACCGCGAGCGCATGCGCGAGCTGACGCTGGGCGGGCTCGCCGAGGCCCGCGACCGGGGCGCCGCGCCCACCACCCTGGTGATGGGCTACTGCTTCGGCGGCACCGTGGCCCTGGAGATCGCCCGCTCCGGCCTGGCGGACGACGTGGTCGGCTATACCAGCTTTCACGGCGGCCTGGGCACGCCCGAGGACCAGTCGTGGCCGGAAGACACGCCGCCCCTACTGATCGCCCACGGCGGCGCCGACACCGCCGTGCCGATGGCCGACGTGGCCACTCTCGTGGAAGAACTGGAAGACGCCGAGCTGACCTACACCGTCGAAATCTACTCCGGTGCCCCGCACGCCTTCAGCGTGTTCGACACCGAGCGCTACCAGGAGCGCGCCGACAAGGCTTCCTGGGCCGCCTTCACCGACTTCCTGGAGGAGATTCTCTAATCCATGCAACTCACCGAACTCAGCGGTAGCCGCCACGCGGTTGGCCTGGCCCACGGCCGAGCCCACGCGTCACGCATCCAAGGCAGCGTGGCGGTCTACGACCGCCTGTTCCACGACTTCGTGGGGCTGCGCTGGCAGGCCGCTCGCCGCGAGGCCGAACGCTTCGCGACGATGATCGAGCGCGGCTTTCCCGCCATTCTCGACGAAATGCACGGCATTGCCGACGGCGCCGGGCTCGACTGGCAAGACATCCTGACGCTGAACTGCCGCAGCGAAATCTCGCTGACCCAGGCCAGCGGCGGCTGCTCGGCCTTCGCCCTGCAACGCCATGGAGACCAATGGCTGGCTCAGAACTGGGACTGGCGCGCCGACCAGCTCGACAACGTGGTGGCACTGAAGATCGCCCTCGACGACGCGCCCCCGCTGGTGAGCGTCGGTGAGGCCGGCATGGTGGCCAAGATCGGGCTCAACGCCGCCGGCATCGGCATTTGCCTCAACGCCATTCGCTCGCAAACCTGCGGCACCGGCCTGCCGATCCATATCGCCCTGCGCAAGATCCTCGAGAGCCCCGACTTCGACAGCGCCCTGCGCGTGGCCACCCACGACCGCGTCTGCTCCCCCGCGCATTTCCTGCTGGCCAGCGACGGCGGCCACGCGGCCGGCCTCGAGGTGCATCCCGGCGAGCCCGGACATCTCACGCCCCGCGACGGCATCGTCACCCACACCAATCACTTCGTCGAGCCCAGCGTGACTGGGCAGGTGGAGGACTTCCCCCGGCCCGACTCTCACCCGCGCCTGGCCAGGCTGGACACCTTGCTGCAAGCGCTTCCCGACACGACCGAGACCGGCGAAGACGACCTCTTCGGCGTGCTCAGCGATCACCACGGGGAGCCACAGTCGATCTGCCGCCACGAGGACCTCGACCAGCCCCCCGACGAGCGCATGGAGACGCTGTTCAGCGTGGTCATGAACCTCGACGAAAGGCGCCTCACCCTGCGCCATGGCAAACCCTGCGAAACGACCGAGGGGTTGAACGTCAGCCTGAATTGAAACGAAGCCGTTAGCGGACTGTCACCGCACTGCCAAACCGCCGTCACGCAACCCGCGCAGAGTCTCCAAGGCCCCCACCCAATGAGGAGCCGAACATGACCCTGACGCGTCGCGACATCCTGAAACTGGGCCTGGCCGGCGGCACCTGCCTCGCCGCCCCCGCCATCGTGCTCGCCGAAAGCCGCCGTCCCGTCATCACCTCCGGCGTGATGAGCGGCGACATGCTCACCGACCGAGCCATGTTGTGGTCGCGGGTCGACCGCCCCGCCCGAATGCGGGTCGAGCTGGCCGACAACCCGGCATTCCGCGGTGCCCGCCAACTGCTCGGCCCCGAAACCCTACCGACCAGCGGCCTGACCGCCAAGCTGGATGCCACCGGCCTGGGCGGCATGGACGAAGTGCACTACCGCGTACGCTTCGCGGCCCTGGGCGATCACCGCGCCGTCAGCGAGCCCGTCACCGGCCGGCTGCGCCTGCCACCGCAGACCCCGCGCAACGTGCGCTTCCTATGGTCCGGGGACACCGCCGGCCAGGGCTGGGGCATCGACGAATCCCGCGGCGGCATGACCACCTATGCCACCATGCTCGACCAGCACCCCGACTTCTTCATCCACTCTGGGGATACCGTCTATGCCGACGGCCCCCTCGAGGAGAGGGTCGAGCTGGCCAACGGCGAGACTTGGCGCAACCTGGTCACGCCCGAGAAGCGCAAGGTCGCCGAAACGCTAGACGAATTCCGCGGGCAGCACGCCTACAACCTGCTCGACGCCAACGTGCGCCGCTTCAACGCCGACGTTCCCCTGCTCGTCCAATGGGACGACCATGAGACCGTCAACAACTGGTATCCCGGTGAATGGCTGGATGACGACCGCTACACCGAGAAGAACGTGTCGCTGCTCGCCGCCCGCGCCCGCCGGGCCTTCCTCGAATACACGCCACTGCGCCAACGACCGGAATCGCCCGGACGCATCCACCGTCGCTTCGCTTACGGCCCCAGCCTGGAGGTGTTCATGCTCGACATGCGGACCTACCGGTCGGCCAACAGCCGCAATCGCCAGACGGGCGGCGACGAGACCACCTTCCTCGGCCGCTCGCAGCTGGACTGGCTGCTGGAGAGCCTGCGCCACTCCACGGCAACCTGGAAGATCATCGCTTCGGACATGCCGATCGGACTGATCGTGCGCGACGGAGATCACTTCGAAGCCGTGGCCAACGACGACCCGGGCGAGCCGCTGGGCCGTGAACGGGAGATTGCCCGGCTCCTCCAGGCGCTGCGCGACGAACGCATCCACAACGTGGTGTGGCTCACCGCCGACGTGCACTACACGGCCGCCCACCACTACTCGCCAGAGCGCGCCAGCTTCAAGGCGTTCGACCCCTTCTGGGAGTTCGTCAGCGGCCCCCTCCATGCCGGCACGTTCGGCCCCGGTGAACTCGACGCCACGTTCGGCCCCCAAGTCGTCTTCCACAAGGCCCCGCCGGAAGGCCAGGCCAACCTGCCGCCCTCCGAGGGCTACCAGTTCTTCGGCCAGGTCGATCTGGACGGCGAGAGCGAGACCTTGACGGTCACCCTCAAGGATGCCGCCGGCCAGACCCTGCATCGCCAGGTGCTCGACCCCGTCATGGCTTGACCGGCCCCCGCTGCCGGGTAGGAGCTACCCGGCCAGCGCCTCCTCCACCAGCGCACGCGCCTCGTCGCTCATGGGTAGCCCCAGGGCCAGCTCATGGGCACGCGGCGACATCTTCTTCCAGGTCATCTGCACGATGCGAATCAGGTGGTCGTGGTCCACCTGCTTCGAGAAATCGGCAAAATAGTTCTCCAGGAACACCAGGCAGGCACAGTCCTCCACCGCCTGGGTACCCGCATCGCGCCCCAGGCCCTGCTTGCGGATCATCCGCGACACCGCCTGGGCCGATTCGGCATCGTAGCCCGCCTCCTGCATCAGCCGCGCCGTGGTCTCGGCCGCCCGCTGGCCCTGGTCGCGGCGCCAGGTGAGATAGCCCACCCGCCCCTCCGGGTAATCGCTGCGCGGCACCTGCCAACGCTGCAAGTGCTGGCCACGCACCGCCAGGTGTATCAGCTCATCGGACGAGGCCTGCAAGCGCTCCAGCCAATCGCTCATGCGACCGGCATGCCACAGCTCCTGGGGCTGGGGCTCGCCCGCCACGGTGACCTGGCGCGGGTCTTCGGCGTGCAGCGCATCCAGCGCCGCCATCGCTTTCTCGAACGGGGTCGTTTCGGTCATGGGACGCTCCTGCCGGGATGATGGCCCACAGCATAACAAGGCCACGACGCCCCGGCTCGTCCATCGCCGCAGCGGCGACACCAAGGCAACAGATGTCGCCTTTCGCAACCGGCACGACTCGCCGAGCGGACCGGCTAGTCAATCCCCCGCCCGGTGATTCGCGCCATGATCGCCGGGTCGCCAGAGTGGCGATGCCACAGCGCCATGCCCACATGGCCGACCACCAGCGCCAGCAACACCCAGCCGAACAGGCCATGGAAGTTGCTGCCGATGGCGGTCATCCACTCGATCTCCCCCTCGAACCCGCTCATCAGCGGAATGCCGAATGGCTCGAAGGCGCGCCCCGAACCGTACTGGCGAATCAACGCCACGGCGGGAACGGCGATCATCAGAAGATACAGCGCCAAATGCCCCAAACCGGCCCAGGCATTGATCGCCGACGGCCGATGGCCGCGATCGAGAACGCCCCAAGCGACCCGCACGATGGCAAGCAGCATTAGCAGCAAGCCCAACGGCTTGTGGCTCGCCCATAGAAATGCCTCCACGGCCGTGTCTTCCAGCCAGGCATGCGCCCCAGCCGAAGCGAACTGCCACGCGAACAGCGCCGCCATGGCCCAGTGCAAGTAGCGCGTCAAGCGTCCGTAGTGCATCGCTTCTGTGCTCATGTGAACCTCCCTCTCTGGTTGTGGCCCGCAAGCAGACTAGCGGCGAAACACGCACCCAATATGGAAGCAGTAAGGCACAATGCTACGAGTTGATTTATATCAACTTCTGCGTGGCGTGAGATTGAGGGGAAGGTTCAAGAGCGCCATTGCCGCGCACTACTTCGGCTGTGCCGGTTGAGCCCCGCGCCTGCGGGGATCAGGGTGGGTGCCTTGCGAGCTGCCTCAACCTAAGCGGTTGAGCCCCGCGCCTGCGGGGATCAGATGCCGCGGCGTGCGCCCCACTTGTGCACCTGCGGTTGAGCCCCGCGCCTGCGGGGATCAGATGATGAACAGGACAACCAGAATAGCGGTCTTCGGTTGAGCCCCGCGCCTGCGGGGATCAGCATCACGATCCGGTCAAAGATATTGGGATGACCGGTTGAGCCCCGCGCCTGCGGGGATCAGTTCAAGGATGTGATCGGCACCGCCTTCACCGACGGTTGAGCCCCGCGCCTGCGGGGATCAGGCGCGAGCCTGATTGGCAGCGTTGGTGATCGCCGGTTGAGCCCCGCGCCTGCGGGGATCAGGAACAGGCGGATTTCTCGGCGTTCTTCAATGGCGGTTGAGCCCCGCGCCTGCGGGGATCAGCGTGGTGGGCTTAGCACTGGCACCGCCGGGGGAGGTTGAGCCCCGCGCCTGCGGGGATCAGATTACCGCCAATAGCGATACCGTCCGGTGAGTCGGTTGAGCCCCGCGCCTGCGGGGATCAGCTGAGGTCCATATCCGCCAGCTGGGCCTCGATCGGTTGAGCCCCGCGCCTGCGGGGATCAGGTATCGATCACCACCCCGCACTTCACGCGCCACGGTTGAGCCCCGCGCCTGCGGGGATCAGTTTCGCGCCCAGGTGAGCGGAAGCCGTGACCGCGGTTGAGCCCCGCGCCTGCGGGGATCAGGCCACTTGTCGTGCTCACTCACTGACCGCCTCCGGTTGAGCCCCGCGCCTGCGGGGATCAGATGTTTCTCCGTTTCGATGCGCTGTGAATGCACGGTTGAGCCCCGCGCCTGCGGGGATCAGGCGTCACAGGCGAACTCGAAGGGCCGGATGCGCGGTTGAGCCCCGCGCCTGCGGGGATCAGTAGGTCACGCGCACCTGAAAGGCTTTGACGGGCGGTTGAGCCCCGCGCCTGCGGGGATCAGAGCGCGGCCAGCCAGTCGGTTCTGTCGACGCCCGGTTGAGCCCCGCGCCTGCGGGGATCAGGTGCGGTCGAGCTGGGCGTAGAGCTGGTCGAGCGGTTGAGCCCCGCGCCTGCGGGGATCAGGTCTGTTTTCTCCACTGACGCTCGTCTGCCCACGGTTGAGCCCCGCGCCTGCGGGGATCAGATGTTTTCACCGCTGGCGCGTAGCTCCACGACCGGTTGAGCCCCGCGCCTGCGGGGATCAGCCGGTTGGGTTCTGAGATGAGGGGAAAGGGGACGGTTGAGCCCCGCGCCTGCGGGGATCAGTTGCGGGCCAGCGTGAACACGCGCGTAATTTCCGGTTGAGCCCCGCGCCTGCGGGGATCAGTGCCGTCCAGTAGCAACATGCGATTGATTGACTGGTTGAGCCCCGCGCCTGCGGGGATCAGAGCAGCGGCGACGTCGATAGCATGATGGAGCTCGGTTGAGCCCCGCGCCTGCGGGGATCAGGCCTTCCTGCATGCTTAAAACGCCTCACGGGGCGGTTGAGCCCCGCGCCTGCGGGGATCAGATCGCCCAGGGTGACGCCCTCTGCCTCGGCGGCGGTTGAGCCCCGCGCCTGCGGGGATCAGGAAGCCGCCGCCACGCCCCAAGCGCTTTTGCGCGGTTGAGCCCCGCGCCTGCGGGGATCAGTGGATGCGCGAGAACCGCGACGAGGTGAAGGCCGGTTGAGCCCCGCGCCTGCGGGGATCAGGATCCGGCCCGGCATGTCAGGGCATCGGGCGACGGTTGAGCCCCGCGCCTGCGGGGATCAGCAGATCGGGTAGCCCTCGTCGCCGTACTCCGTCGGTTGAGCCCCGCGCCTGCGGGGATCAGCAGATCGGGTAGCCCTCGTCGCCGTACTCCGTCGGTTGAGCCCCGCGCCTGCGGGGATCAGACGATGAAGTCGTCGGCCTGATAATCGGCGCGCGGTTGAGCCCCGCGCCTGCGGGGATCAGGTGTTTTGGCAGAAGCTGCGCACCGATAACCACGGTTGAGCCCCGCGCCTGCGGGGATCAGATCCCCGCTGATCGGTGCCCGCTGGCGTCCTGCGGTTGAGCCCCGCGCCTGCGGGGATCAGACGGTCAGGTGGTGGCGACGTTGCTTGATGAACGGTTGAGCCCCGCGCCTGCGGGGATCAGCCTCGAACGTCAGGCGCGCGGCGCCCATCTCGCGGTTGAGCCCCGCGCCTGCGGGGATCAGAACATCGAAAACCGCAGCGTCCGGCCGTCGGGCGGTTGAGCCCCGCGCCTGCGGGGATCAGTCCCACTCGCGGAACTTGGCGATGGCCTCGGCCGGTTGAGCCCCGCGCCTGCGGGGATCAGTCCCACGCCGTTTCCCCGGGCTGCACGGCGAACGGTTGAGCCCCGCGCCTGCGGGGATCAGGTTAGGGCGCCTTCCGATGCCAGCGGCATCACCGGTTGAGCCCCGCGCCTGCGGGGATCAGGCCCTGGCCAGGCCCTGGTTGGTTTCGTCGAGCGGTTGAGCCCCGCGCCTGCGGGGATCAGATCCTCAAGGCCAGGCAGCTCGGTTTCACCACCGGTTGAGCCCCGCGCCTGCGGGGATCAGACAGAAAATGGCGCGAGCGGCGGAAGATCCTACGGTTGAGCCCCGCGCCTGCGGGGATCAGATAAGCCAGTGCAGCGCAGACACGCCGACCTCCGGTTGAGCCCCGCGCCTGCGGGGATCAGAACGCCGCCACTCGCCTGGAGAAGGCCGAGGACGGTTGAGCCCCGCGCCTGCGGGGATCAGACGAGCTACAGGGTCACCGCCTGCTCAGCGCCCGGTTGAGCCCCGCGCCTGCGGGGATCAGACCTTGGAGGGGCTGTTGATGCCCAGCTTCTCCGGTTGAGCCCCGCGCCTGCGGGGATCAGTCGGTGAGCGCCGGGGCTTCGATGAGCCTGACCGGTTGAGCCCCGCGCCTGCGGGGATCAGGTTCAGGCTCTGCTGGTCGCCACCGTCTTTACCGGTTGAGCCCCGCGCCTGCGGGGATCAGTTCGAAGGTGGACAGTCTGTCATTGCCGATTTCGGTTGAGCCCCGCGCCTGCGGGGATCAGATGTCTTCACCGCTGGCGCGTAGCTCCACGACCGGTTGAGCCCCGCGCCTGCGGGGATCAGTGTTTGTGCCAAAGCCGCTTGGCGTTGGCGTGCGGTTGAGCCCCGCGCCTGCGGGGATCAGGCTACCCAGGCGCTTGAACTCAGCAACCAGGACGGTTGAGCCCCGCGCCTGCGGGGATCAGGAACATTGACATCACTGAGGTCATTCCATGAGCGGTTGAGCCCCGCGCCTGCGGGGATCAGTGGGCGAGCTGCTGGCGCTGCGGGGCAAGTTCCGGTTGAGCCCCGCGCCTGCGGGGATCAGGTATGCAGCGGTCACTGGCCGAACTACAAAGACGGTTGAGCCCCGCGCCTGCGGGGATCAGGGCGAAGTAGTCCTTGGTGGCGAGGTCGGGGGCGGTTGAGCCCCGCGCCTGCGGGGATCAGGCGGCATAACTGGTGGTCAGGTAGACGCGATCCGGTTGAGCCCCGCGCCTGCGGGGATCAGTCGGGATGAGGCTTGTGAAGACAGATCTTCTGCGGTTGAGCCCCGCGCCTGCGGGGATCAGAGCGCGTCTTCGAACTTTTCCCGTGCCGTGTCCGGTTGAGCCCCGCGCCTGCGGGGATCAGGGGGGCCGTCATGGGCACAGCCTTACTTCCGCCGGTTGAGCCCCGCGCCTGCGGGGATCAGACAGAAAATGGCGCGAGCGGCGGAAGATCCTACGGTTGAGCCCCGCGCCTGCGGGGATCAGATAAGCCAGTGCAGCGCAGACACGCCGACCTCCGGTTGAGCCCCGCGCCTGCGGGGATCAGAACGCCGCCACTCGCCTGGAGAAGGCCGAGGACGGTTGAGCCCCGCGCCTGCGGGGATCAGACGAGCTACAGGGTCACCGCCTGCTCAGCGCCCGGTTGAGCCCCGCGCCTGCGGGGATCAGACCTTGGAGGGGCTGTTGATGCCCAGCTTCTCCGGTTGAGCCCCGCGCCTGCGGGGATCAGTCGGTGAGCGCCGGGGCTTCGATGAGCCTGACCGGTTGAGCCCCGCGCCTGCGGGGATCAGGTTCAGGCTCTGCTGGTCGCCACCGTCTTTACCGGTTGAGCCCCGCGCCTGCGGGGATCAGTCGCCCGCAAGCTCGGCATCGACCTCGCCCGCCGGTTGAGCCCCGCGCCTGCGGGGATCAGGTGACGGCGCCGGCGGTGTTGCCAATGGCATCCGGTTGAGCCCCGCGCCTGCGGGGATCAGTGGGACTTTCGGCCGGACAGCTCCGGCAGCCACGGTTGAGCCCCGCGCCTGCGGGGATCAGGCTGGATACCGGCACGAGCAGCGACAGCGTGACGGTTGAGCCCCGCGCCTGCGGGGATCAGTCCAGCGCCGCCTCCCGTTCGTCTTCAGCGAGCGGTTGAGCCCCGCGCCTGCGGGGATCAGTTGTGGGGCGTGCCCGGATACTGGGCCACCCGCGGTTGAGCCCCGCGCCTGCGGGGATCAGAGTAAGCGGCGCGTAAACACGAGTTAAGGAGACGGTTGAGCCCCGCGCCTGCGGGGATCAGTCTTCTTCCTTCACCTTGAAGCGATAGCGGTTCGGTTGAGCCCCGCGCCTGCGGGGATCAGCACATCAACCCATACCAACCCACATTAACCCGCGGTTGAGCCCCGCGCCTGCGGGGATCAGATTCGCCTGTCCCTGGAGCAGATTGCCGACAGCGGTTGAGCCCCGCGCCTGCGGGGATCAGGCGCTGTAGTCGGGTTCATCGCGGTTCATGAACGGTTGAGCCCCGCGCCTGCGGGGATCAGTCAAAGATCGTGCCAAGGAGCTTGAAAACCAGCGGTTGAGCCCCGCGCCTGCGGGGATCAGTTCCCCGGCGGCGGCGCCCCGGTGAAGAACACCGGTTGAGCCCCGCGCCTGCGGGGATCAGGAGCTGATCGGCGTAGCCCAGTCGCTGCGCGCCGGTTGAGCCCCGCGCCTGCGGGGATCAGACCGTAGACGTGCAGGGCGGCAAGGATCGGCGCGGTTGAGCCCCGCGCCTGCGGGGATCAGCTCTCGCCAGTTCTTCAGGGCCGACAGGATCTCCGGTTGAGCCCCGCGCCTGCGGGGATCAGGCACACGCCCCGCCCAGGAGGTGTTCATGGAACGGTTGAGCCCCGCGCCTGCGGGGATCAGGCTCGCCGCACGATCTTCCGAGCCTTCTCCGGCGGTTGAGCCCCGCGCCTGCGGGGATCAGGCGCCAGGCCCGCGGCGGCTGGCACGGGCTCTAGGTTGAGCCCCGCGCCTGCGGGGATCAGCGCGCAAAAATCGGCGATATTACCGATATTACCGGTTGAGCCCCGCGCCTGCGGGGATCAGCCATGATGTAGCGGAGGTAGCATGGGCAAGATCGGTTGAGCCCCGCGCCTGCGGGGATCAGTTCACTCGTGTTTTTCCGTAGACTGAGGCGCGCGGTTGAGCCCCGCGCCTGCGGGGATCAGTCGCGCTGCCGGGTCTTGTAGAGGCCTCCGCGCGGTTGAGCCCCGCGCCTGCGGGGATCAGCGCGGCCAACTGGCGTATTCCCTCAACACCGCCGGTTGAGCCCCGCGCCTGCGGGGATCAGCAACGACGCCACCCTGCTGCAGGCCTACGCCGCGGTTGAGCCCCGCGCCTGCGGGGATCAGACGCCGCTGGAGCTCGAGCTGTGGCAGCTGTTCGGTTGAGCCCCGCGCCTGCGGGGATCAGGACTGCGCGGTGACCAGCTCGAGCGCGAGATGCGGTTGAGCCCCGCGCCTGCGGGGATCAGATCGCTGGGCTGCGGTGGCCGCTGCCTTCCTGCGGTTGAGCCCCGCGCCTGCGGGGATCAGCGGCGGACGTGCTCCAGTTCGAGGCGGCGCTGCGGTTGAGCCCCGCGCCTGCGGGGATCAGCCAGAGTGGAAGGGGCTGCTAGCGTTCAATGACGGTTGAGCCCCGCGCCTGCGGGGATCAGCGGTGGCTGGCGTGCCGTTGTATTGGGTAGAACGGTTGAGCCCCGCGCCTGCGGGGATCAGGCGTTTAGCTGGAAACCACCAGTGATGCTAGCCGGTTGAGCCCCGCGCCTGCGGGGATCAGGCCATAGGGGCCGACCGATAGCCAAAAGAGGGCGGTTGAGCCCCGCGCCTGCGGGGATCAGACCCGCTTGCGCCGGTTGCGCGGATGCGGGGCCGGTTGAGCCCCGCGCCTGCGGGGATCAGGGCCGATGCGTAAGGGCCGAACGCCACACAGTCGGTTGAGCCCCGCGCCTGCGGGGATCAGGGCCTCGAACAGTTTGGCCTGCGCATCGATCGCGGTTGAGCCCCGCGCCTGCGGGGATCAGCCCGAGCTGCCCGGCATCGCGGTGATGTACGGCGGTTGAGCCCCGCGCCTGCGGGGATCAGATGGGTCATTCCTCCAGGTCGGATTAAGCGGACGGTTGAGCCCCGCGCCTGCGGGGATCAGCGAGGCTTCTGCGTGACCGTCTCGGGCGGAACCGGTTGAGCCCCGCGCCTGCGGGGATCAGGACCGCGCGCAACGCGAGGTTCTGCCCCTCAACGGTTGAGCCCCGCGCCTGCGGGGATCAGACGCCCTGACCTTCGTCGGTTGTCGCCCCTGCCGGTTGAGCCCCGCGCCTGCGGGGATCAGCGCAACCTGCCCGATGCCCTGGAGCAAGCCGACGGTTGAGCCCCGCGCCTGCGGGGATCAGGGACGACAGTCAGCACGAGGAGATGCTCGAGGCGGTTGAGCCCCGCGCCTGCGGGGATCAGTTTCTCGACTGCTGTGATTGCTGCGGTAGATCCGGTTGAGCCCCGCGCCTGCGGGGATCAGTCCACGCGCATCGTCTTCCCAGTGATCATGTGCGGTTGAGCCCCGCGCCTGCGGGGATCAGAGATTGGCATTGTAGCCCAGCGACAATTGCCGCGGTTGAGCCCCGCGCCTGCGGGGATCAGGTGAACTCCGACTTCACCTTCGAGATCGAGGGCGGTTGAGCCCCGCGCCTGCGGGGATCAGCTGCGCGTCGGCACCCCGACCCGTGACGGGGGCGGTTGAGCCCCGCGCCTGCGGGGATCAGGGCGTGCGGCCGCGCCTGGTCATCGCCCCCGACGGTTGAGCCCCGCGCCTGCGGGGATCAGTCGAAGACCATCAAGTCGTAAGCGTCGGCGACCGGTTGAGCCCCGCGCCTGCGGGGATCAGTGGGGCTGTCGTTCATGGACGCCAACAACCAGCGGTTGAGCCCCGCGCCTGCGGGGATCAGCGAAGATCGGTCGCCGCCATGCTCAAGTGGAACGGTTGAGCCCCGCGCCTGCGGGGATCAGCTCACCAGTCGCGCCGCCGAAATGGCCGGCGGCGGTTGAGCCCCGCGCCTGCGGGGATCAGAGCAGGTGGCGGTGTTCAGTCATCGCCGCTCCCGGTTGAGCCCCGCGCCTGCGGGGATCAGCGGCGTTGGGCGTAGCGGTCTTCGCCACGTACCGGTTGAGCCCCGCGCCTGCGGGGATCAGAAGCGCTACCCGGACTACCACGAGTTCCTCGCCGGTTGAGCCCCGCGCCTGCGGGGATCAGTCCATCATCGGCGCTACAGCGAACAATCGAGCCGGTTGAGCCCCGCGCCTGCGGGGATCAGCACCACCCCAGATACCGACCCTGAAGAATGAACGGTTGAGCCCCGCGCCTGCGGGGATCAGAGCCGCTCACCCGCCACGTCACCGGGCTGGATCGGTTGAGCCCCGCGCCTGCGGGGATCAGCGCGGCCTGCGCGACAACACGCACGCCTACGTCGGTTGAGCCCCGCGCCTGCGGGGATCAGTAAAAATGACCCAAAAGACCGGATTTCCCGGTCGGTTGAGCCCCGCGCCTGCGGGGATCAGTGTTTTCCGCTTTTGCCGCTTACGCTCAAGCGCCGGTTGAGCCCCGCGCCTGCGGGGATCAGAGGCGCCCCCACGGCTTGCGCCACGGCACGCGCGGTTGAGCCCCGCGCCTGCGGGGATCAGGCTTCTTGGAGGCATGTCGTGGCACTCCAGGACGGTTGAGCCCCGCGCCTGCGGGGATCAGGTTGAGAAGCTCTATGACATCCTGCGGGTTGCCGGTTGAGCCCCGCGCCTGCGGGGATCAGACCGATCAGGAGGGGTCAGTGTTCTCGTAGAGCGGTTGAGCCCCGCGCCTGCGGGGATCAGAGACGCCAAAGGAGCTTCCGATGATTCGACACCGGTTGAGCCCCGCGCCTGCGGGGATCAGCGCCATTGGCTGCGCAGGTGCCATGCTGCGTTCGGTTGAGCCCCGCGCCTGCGGGGATCAGAACACTCGGCCGATCAACGGCGCCGGCTGGCGCGGTTGAGCCCCGCGCCTGCGGGGATCAGCGCCGAGCCCCGGGTATGGGTACTCATTGTAGCGGTTGAGCCCCGCGCCTGCGGGGATCAGCAGGTCGCCAACGCGCTCGAGCCAGGCGAAGGCGGTTGAGCCCCGCGCCTGCGGGGATCAGATTTATCCCGCCGCACGTACTCGACAGCCTCGCGGTTGAGCCCCGCGCCTGCGGGGATCAGAGCCGGCCGAACGAGCGACTCGTCATGATCTGCGGTTGAGCCCCGCGCCTGCGGGGATCAGGCCTGGTTGTAGTGGCCGGTCAGCAGGCTATCCGGTTGAGCCCCGCGCCTGCGGGGATCAGCCTGGCCTGTGCTGCCAGGCGTGAGCTCTCGGCGGTTGAGCCCCGCGCCTGCGGGGATCAGTGGAGTCTGCTGCGCGATGTATGCAACGGAACCGGTTGAGCCCCGCGCCTGCGGGGATCAGTCGATCGACTCTTTCTCTGGCCAGTATGACCACGGTTGAGCCCCGCGCCTGCGGGGATCAGGGTCAGCGCTGTCTTCCCAGCACCAGTTGGCGCGGTTGAGCCCCGCGCCTGCGGGGATCAGTCCTTGTCGCGGGCCAGGGTGTAACGCTTGATCGGTTGAGCCCCGCGCCTGCGGGGATCAGCGCACCGTCACCGCCTGGCCGAAGGGCGGCAGCGGTTGAGCCCCGCGCCTGCGGGGATCAGTGCGCCGCAACCTGAGCGGCGACGTCCAGACGCGGTTGAGCCCCGCGCCTGCGGGGATCAGTCCGTGACCGTCTTGGTTTGCCTGACGGATTGCGGTTGAGCCCCGCGCCTGCGGGGATCAGGAATTTCACCTGTTTACGAATGGCTCGCCCGGCGGTTGAGCCCCGCGCCTGCGGGGATCAGGGCGACCACCGTGCCCTGGTATGAGAGCCACACGGTTGAGCCCCGCGCCTGCGGGGATCAGCGGGGCACGTTCAGCACCCGCTCCATCGAGGACGGTTGAGCCCCGCGCCTGCGGGGATCAGCGGGCGAAGATGCCCTTCAGGCGGTCCACGTCCGGTTGAGCCCCGCGCCTGCGGGGATCAGTTTGCCGCGGCCGCCGCCCTACCTTCCTGGGCCGGTTGAGCCCCGCGCCTGCGGGGATCAGAATCCGGTGCAGCCACTCCAGCCGCGACTCGGCGGTTGAGCCCCGCGCCTGCGGGGATCAGGGGCCGCGTCGTTCATGCGTTCGTGGCGGTCTCGGTTGAGCCCCGCGCCTGCGGGGATCAGACTGGTGCCATTGGCGCCTCAGTCTTCGAGTTCGGTTGAGCCCCGCGCCTGCGGGGATCAGTTGGAGCGGCAAATCGCCTTCTCCACCCGAGCCGGTTGAGCCCCGCGCCTGCGGGGATCAGCCAGGCCGGCACGTCGAGGCTGTAGCCGCTCTCGGTTGAGCCCCGCGCCTGCGGGGATCAGGGCTCGCTGACCCTCACCTACGACCAGCGCCACGGTTGAGCCCCGCGCCTGCGGGGATCAGGCATCGCTCATCGGCTGCTTTTTGAAACCGCGCGGTTGAGCCCCGCGCCTGCGGGGATCAGAAAACCTAGTCATATCATGCCCTAGCTGCAACCGGTTGAGCCCCGCGCCTGCGGGGATCAGCGCCAGCAGGCGGAAACCCGCGCCGTTGCGGGCGGTTGAGCCCCGCGCCTGCGGGGATCAGCCGGTCATGTCCGTGACCATGTCGTAAATGCCCGGTTGAGCCCCGCGCCTGCGGGGATCAGGGGGTAGTCCTCGCCGACCAGGGTCACCTGGCCGGTTGAGCCCCGCGCCTGCGGGGATCAGTAATGCGACAAGCAAACGCTTACCTACGGGAACGGTTGAGCCCCGCGCCTGCGGGGATCAGCGCCGGCAGGTCGTCGCCACCATTGGCGAGCACGGTTGAGCCCCGCGCCTGCGGGGATCAGGGGCGTACCAAGGGAACACGGTGTAACTGTCGCGGTTGAGCCCCGCGCCTGCGGGGATCAGGGTGGAGCGGGGCGTCTGGCGCCTGTCGGCGTCGGTTGAGCCCCGCGCCTGCGGGGATCAGGCGGGATCGTGACGGGGCGCTGATAGCCGTAGCGGTTGAGCCCCGCGCCTGCGGGGATCAGTTCTACGCCGAAGTCGTTGACGAACAGAAAATCGGTTGAGCCCCGCGCCTGCGGGGATCAGCTCCCGGTCGGCGTTGGCTCTCCGCCGCAGGGCGGTTGAGCCCCGCGCCTGCGGGGATCAGCGGAGATGAGGGCGTGGCAGCAGGCCGGGGGACGGTTGAGCCCCGCGCCTGCGGGGATCAGAAATGGGCCGGCTGTTCAGCAGCCAGGAGGCACGGTTGAGCCCCGCGCCTGCGGGGATCAGTTGGCCAGTGCGTCCATGTAGCGGTAGGTCACCGGTTGAGCCCCGCGCCTGCGGGGATCAGCCAAGGCGGGGGTGTTGTGATGGCGGCCCGCGCGGTTGAGCCCCGCGCCTGCGGGGATCAGAGCGAGGCTGCTATCCGTGCTGCAATAGCACGCGGTTGAGCCCCGCGCCTGCGGGGATCAGGCATCACCCCCTTCAACCAATCGCCTGTCACCCGGTTGAGCCCCGCGCCTGCGGGGATCAGATGAGTCGCCTGTGGGGCTGGGTCGCCGCGGCCGGTTGAGCCCCGCGCCTGCGGGGATCAGCGATTCGTCGAGGAGTACCTCGCCAGCACTGACGGTTGAGCCCCGCGCCTGCGGGGATCAGTAGGCCGCGCTCTCCCGCTGCTGATCGATGTACGGTTGAGCCCCGCGCCTGCGGGGATCAGGGCTGCCGATATAGTCCGGCACCCCGTAGATGCGGTTGAGCCCCGCGCCTGCGGGGATCAGATGAAGACCGCCGGCACGTCCAGCAGCAGGCGCGGTTGAGCCCCGCGCCTGCGGGGATCAGGCGCAGAACATCAACGAAACCACCACCATGGACGGTTGAGCCCCGCGCCTGCGGGGATCAGAATACGGCAACTAATGAGGTAATAAGCATACGCGGTTGAGCCCCGCGCCTGCGGGGATCAGCCTGTCAAAGCATTACGGCATAGATCTCGCGGCGGTTGAGCCCCGCGCCTGCGGGGATCAGGCCGCCAGCTACGCCCATCACTCCGCCTCATGCGGTTGAGCCCCGCGCCTGCGGGGATCAGGGGCGGGGTTAGTCGGTGCGAGAAGAATCCGGCGGTTGAGCCCCGCGCCTGCGGGGATCAGCTGGCCGAGGGCGAGGACGTCAGCAACAGCGACGGTTGAGCCCCGCGCCTGCGGGGATCAGGCCTTCTACGAGCCGATCAACGGCATCACCGACGGTTGAGCCCCGCGCCTGCGGGGATCAGTACGGAAAGGCCCCGCTCGCGCAGGGCCTCCTCGGTTGAGCCCCGCGCCTGCGGGGATCAGACCTCGATGGCCAACCTGGGCAAGGTCTTCGACGGTTGAGCCCCGCGCCTGCGGGGATCAGGAACTGGCCGAGGCCTACCGGCTCAAGGAGGACGGTTGAGCCCCGCGCCTGCGGGGATCAGCTTGCCGCCATGCCAGTCACGCGGGTGTGCACCGGTTGAGCCCCGCGCCTGCGGGGATCAGGGACGAGGAAATCGAGAAGTACAAAGCGGAAACGGTTGAGCCCCGCGCCTGCGGGGATCAGGCCGGTTGTGCCCTTATGCGGGCCGTCGATCACGGTTGAGCCCCGCGCCTGCGGGGATCAGGGACACGGCGGTTTTGTTAACCATCGCCCCGACGGTTGAGCCCCGCGCCTGCGGGGATCAGACCCCGCGCTCTACGGTCACTGATTCCGGTATCGGTTGAGCCCCGCGCCTGCGGGGATCAGGCCCGGTTTTGAGATTGAGATTGACGGCCAGACGGTTGAGCCCCGCGCCTGCGGGGATCAGCAAGCCTTTGCGTTGTATAACATCAACGTTAGCGGTTGAGCCCCGCGCCTGCGGGGATCAGTGCTTCGGCAAACTGCACGTCATGTAATTCACCGGTTGAGCCCCGCGCCTGCGGGGATCAGGTATTTGCACAGCAGGTAGGTCGAGCAAAGCGCGGTTGAGCCCCGCGCCTGCGGGGATCAGAACGCCTGAAACGTTAAGCCGCTTTTCTTCAGCGGTTGAGCCCCGCGCCTGCGGGGATCAGGTAGGGGCCATCAACTTCAATGCGCGCTACGACGGTTGAGCCCCGCGCCTGCGGGGATCAGGCGGAACTGAAAGTCGCTGCCCTGGGCCTCGCCGGTTGA
The DNA here is from genome assembly GCF_010993975.1 of Halomonas faecis. Classification (GTDB taxonomy): domain Bacteria; phylum Pseudomonadota; class Gammaproteobacteria; order Pseudomonadales; family Halomonadaceae; genus Halomonas; species Halomonas faecis. The sequence continues at coordinate 40,061 of NZ_JAACZO010000059.1, read as the reverse complement.
GCCCCGCGCCTGCGGGGATCAGAACTTGCCCTGCTCTTCGGGGAACAACGAGAGCGGTTGAGCCCCGCGCCTGCGGGGATCAGGCGCGCTTCATCGGTAAAATCCACGTCTACTACGGTTGAGCCCCGCGCCTGCGGGGATCAGCTGAACATCATCCCAGCGGGCGGTTAGGTAATCGGTTGAGCCCCGCGCCTGCGGGGATCAGGGCCACCCGGACATCCGCGAGATCTTCGACGGCGGTTGAGCCCCGCGCCTGCGGGGATCAGTCGTCATCATAGGGAGCGGGCGCATTCGGCAGCGGTTGAGCCCCGCGCCTGCGGGGATCAGTAGCCGCCGCGGCGGGAGCCGCGCGCCGTCACCGGTTGAGCCCCGCGCCTGCGGGGATCAGCATTTCCTTCTCCAGCACCGGCGGTTCGAACTCGGTTGAGCCCCGCGCCTGCGGGGATCAGGAGCGGCTGGTCGACGGCGAATATCGCCCCTACGGTTGAGCCCCGCGCCTGCGGGGATCAGACTAATTGTAGACACTTGTTTACAAAGAAGAAAATCGCCAGCGGAAATTCCACCAGCGATTTTGCTTACTTTTTAACCAGACTGGATTGTTAAAGATCTTTTGAAATCAGTTGCTTGGCTCAGGCGGAAGAAAGCGCACCAGACGTAGACCGTCATGATCGACCGGCTCGCGCCGGTTGGCGCCATACGTCTGGAATTCGAAGCCGGACTCGTGGTTGCTGGCCCAGGCCATGGCGACATTGCCCTCCTCAGCCAACGCATTGATCTGTTCCCAGATCATTTCGCGTACACGTTTGGTGACATCCCCAACGTAAACACCGGCCCGAACCTCCAATAACCAGACGGCAAGCCGACCTCGAAGACGCGGCGGCACCGCTTCGGTCACCACGACCAACATCGCCATCGCTATTTGCTCCGATGTCCTTGGTCGCCGACAGTGTTCGGCTCGGGGATGGCCGGCGGCATGGCCTCAGGTGCCGGGGGCGGTGGGTCGATCTCACCGGCTGCCAACACCTCCTCGATCATTGGGATCAAACGCTGCAACAACTTCGTCTGCTTGAAGGCGTCTCGACAGGCGATACGCACCTCACGCTCAGGTACTGTAGAACCTCGCGCCGCGACACGGAAAGCCGCGGGCACCACCGTCTCGAATTTCACGATGTCCGCGATATCGTAGACGAAACTCTGTGGCTTGCCGGTATGCAGAAACCCGATGGCCGGTGCATAACCTGCCGCGAGGATCGCCGCCTCAGTAATGCCATACAGGCAGGCCGTCGCTGCAGAAAGGCATTGATTGGCTACGTCCGAAGCATCCCACTGAGTCGGGTCATAGCGCCGCCCCTGCCATTTGACACCGTACTGCTTGGCGAGCAGTTGATAGGTTTTGCGGACACGGGCACCTTCCATGCCACGGAGCTGGTCGACGCTGCGCCGCGAAGGCGGCGGCTCCCCAAAGCGCAACTCGAACATCTTGCGCACGACCTTCAAGCGTAGTTGGTCATCCAACGCTAATTGCGCCTGATAGAGCAGCTTGTCGGAGCGCGCCCCGCCGGGCTGGCCAGCGCTGTAGAGGCGAACCCCGGCATCGCCGACCCAAATCAGCAGAGTACCGACCACCGAGGCGAGCTTAACGGCAGCATGCGAGATCCGCGTACCCGGCTCCAGCAGCAGGCAAGCCACGGAACCGACGGGTATATGCATGCGCTCACCGTTGACCTCGTCGATGACGACGAAAGCCCCGTCACGCACGTCGATCTGCCCCATGCCAACGAAGATCATCGACATGCGGTCCTTCTCCGGGATGGGCTTGAGCGGAACGAACCCCATCTTGGCCTCCTTGCCCGGTAACGATCAGGGGCGACGCAGCAGCAACAAGCCGCAGCCGAAGGCCTTGGCACGACCAACGCCCTGCGCAAGCGTTTCAATCAAACGTCCCGGGTCGGAAACCTCGAGCAAGCCTTCATAGTCGACACTGGAAAAACGAATGGGCCTTCCCTCGTTCTTTGGCAAGGCGTGCTGTCGATAGGCTCCGACTTCGGGGTCTACTGGCAAACGGAATCCCCAGGACTCAGCACGCTCGGTCAACCACCCACGCGCAGCTTCATTCATCGCCTCGGTACAGGCCTGGCTTTTTCTCGCTCCACCAGCCTCGAAGGGGTACTTGGCCGCCATCAAGACATCGGCGCGCCGCCCCCTCTTTCCCGCCACTGACTTGGCCACGGTAGGATTGGCCCGAAGACGAAATGCAAGCCGATCCCCAGCTTCCAGCACCGGAGAAAACGGCTTGCACTGCACCTCGAGCAGGCCAGAAACAGGCATCGGTTCGCGGTCGGACAACAGGTAGAACAACGGTAGCCCCCTAGGTGCGCCTCCCCCCTCGGGGTCATCCATCTCCTGGCGAAATAAGAAGGGCCTCTGGCCTTGATGATCCGGGAACATTTGCCACAGCAGTTGGTGGGCAGCGTACGCCCCACCGCCCATGATCTCGAACAGGGCTCCCCGGGAGAGACCGTTGAGATCGACACGTACACGCGACAGATACATCAGCCGTCCTCCCTTGCCTGCACGATGCGCCGGTATTCGGCACGCGGCCCGAACTGCCAGCGACGGCGATTGAGCGGCACATCCCAAACCTCGCTGGACTCCACGCCATGACCGTTACCATCCAGGGCCTTGGCATCACCTTCCCAGGCGTAGACCACGCTGTCCGGCAGTCTCAGTGCCCTGCGCTCCTCGTCCTGATTCCTTCCGCATAGCGGAGGAAATTCGACGTCCAAGGCATCTCGTAATTGGGCAAACGCCTCCCGGCGCGGCGCCAACGGCGCCGCCGGCGGGCACGCCTTGCGCCCAAGGTAGAGCGTGAAGTATGGCGTCTTGAGCGCCTTCTCCAGGTCCCCAAGCGTCAACTCCGCCTCGGGCGTCAACCAGACAGCAACGGTCCAGAGCCCATCGCAGCGGTAGTCACGGCTGGAAAGAATGGTGTTGATGACCTTGCGTGGGGCACTCAATTCATCTCGTCGGGTGCGGTACGTTACTTTGGATTGCGATGCTGGCACCTGCACGGTGTGATAGTCGCGCATCAGGCTGCCGGGAGAGCGTTGCTTGATGGCGATGCCGACGCTATCGCGCAGCTGGCGCTGCCTCTCATCGTCGTCCCGACGCACGCCCAACGCCGCACCGAGCAACCCGATGATGGCGCCACGCCCGGGATAGGTGGCGGTGGGGCGCGACTCGCCCACCGCCGCCTCGCCCCAACTCGCAAACGGCGCATAGAGCCGAAAGACCAGATATTCCATCATGCCGACTCCCTACTTATCGCTGGTCAGGAAGTCGAATAGCGAGGTCAAGCCGCCTTGCACGACAGGGCCTTCTAGCCTTGGCTTCTCATAATCCACCTCAGCTGCAACCACGAAACGCTGCTCCGCACCAGGACCATAGACCTCGTCAAATTTATTGACTTGGCGTTCGAGCCTAGAAATCGCCTCAATGGCTTGATTATCACCCTGAACCGGGCGAAGGAAAGCGACGGACAGTGAACGCGGCTGCTGGCTACCTTGCTCGGCCAGCACATAACTGGCGTGAGCTCGCGAGCCGAAGCTGTTCTGTTTACCCTTGGGCGAGGTCTTCACGGCGGCTTCCACCAGGGCCGCAATGGCCCGATCGGCCAATGCTTCGTCGCCGTCGAGGTTCTCGATCAGTTGCTGGCGATCGATGCACACATAGCCGTAGAACAGGCCCGCACCGAACCCGGCTTCGCCGACGTGCGCCGCCCCACGATGCTCGTCGCCGGTATTCAGGTCATCCACCGCCGTGAAATAGTCGTCCTCGACCTCGGCGGCATGCACGGTGATGGCATGGGCGACCTGACAGGCGGCCTCGACGTTGAAGGCCGGAGACGCCGCCAGCATACGACCGAACAGCGCGATATCCACGGCTGATGGTTTGTGACGCAGCAGATCGAGATCCTCCTTCTCCGGCGCGCGATACTCGTCGGCCAGCTTCTCGACCAGGGCATCGACCGCTGCCTGCTCCTCTGGGCCAATGTGAACCAGTTGGCTGGTTTCCAGCTCCCCTTTGGCCACATCGCCGAAGATCTTGGCGATCTCCGTGGCCCAGGCTTGGGCGTCTTTCTCTTTTACCCCCTTTTCCTGCAGGCGCTTGGCGGCCTGGATCCCAACTTGCTTGGTGCGCATGCCGCGATGCTGGCCCACGGCTTCTTCGAACAGCGCCGAGGTCCGCCAGGTGCGCTTGAGGCTCTGCGACGACACGCGCAATCGCTTGGCGCCACCCATGATGGCGGTCTTGGGGCGCCCCAGGTCGTCGCGATTGAGGTTGGCAGGCGGATAGGCGGTCAGCAGGTGCAGCTGGATGAAATGGCTCATGTTCTTGGCTCCCTGTCGTAGTTGACGAGTTACTCGTTGTCTTGCCGATAGCCGGCCACGGCGCCGAAATAGTCGTTGGCCCACACGAACCCGAGGCGCCGAGTGGGTTGCGATGAAGCCTCGCCTTGGTATTCGCGCCACCACAACGCAATGTTGTCAGCCAGGTGAACGACACTGACGTTTCGCTTGTCGACAAGCGCCAGGGCACGACGCAGTCGCTGCACCAGCTCTTCCGGCGTGCGAGACGTCATCATCTGTTGAAAACGCAGTTCGCTCATATAGGGCTTGCCGGTTTCACGCTTCTGCTGACCAAGGCGCGCCCCCAACGGCATACTGGGCAGTTCTTCCCGAAGCTCGGCTGCTACCAGCGCGATACAGGCCCAGGTCTGCAACCGCTGGTCTCGCTGTCTTTCCGTCTGATCCTCCTTCGCAGGTAGCAAGCTCCAAAGGTGGCGGAAGGCCTCCGTCAGCATTGCCGCTTCGATGGTGTCGCAGCGTCGCAGTGTCGCCCGCATGCCCTTGGGCCAGGGCGGGGCCTCGGTATGGACCTTCAACGCTTCCGCAGACAACGTCAGGCGCTGCCACCAACGCCGCAGGGCATCGGCTTCCCTACGCTCGATGGCATAGGGTCGCTCGGATACACGCGGCGAGGCCTCCGCTGCGGGTGCGGGTTCCGTTTCACTCATGACACGCCCTCTTCGGTGGTTGCCGGCTCGGCGACCAAGGCAAAGCCGCCGGTCTCGGCAAATTGACGAATGGCCTTGCTACCCTTGCTGCGCCCGGCCAGGAAACTCTGCAACTGACGCCGAGCCGCCGTCGCACGCTGTAGGTCCACGGCCTCCAGTGCACCGCTCAAGGCCCGCTCTTCGAACAGTGCCAACGCTTCACGCTTCAGAGTGCGATACCACGCTTCTGCCACTTCGGACGGCAGCCGTTGAGTACCATCGGCCTCCATCAGCGTTTTCTGGAAGTCGAATAAGGCGTTAAAGAAGGCACCGCGAGTGACGTCATAGAAGGCCAGATCGATATGGCTCATATCGCCCTTGGCATCGGAAGGACGGGCGAACCAGGCATTCTTGACCTGGGTGCGCACCATCCAGGCGATCTGGCGAGCCAGTTCGATATACTGTTGCACCCAGCTACGCAGTCTTTCCTGCTTCGCGGGAGGCACGGCCACCAGCGGCATCTCGGCGCTGTACCAGCCGCGGGGCTTCATGTTGTCCATGTCATAGCCGAAGGCCCACAGTCGGGCATGCTTGAGCAGCGCGGCGATCTCCTCACCGAAACGGCGCTCCTCGTCGACGGCCCGCACCTTTTCCGAGACATAGTCCTGCACTACCAGGGCGGGCAGCGCGCCGCTGGTGTCGGCATCCTGCAGTACCAGATTCGACCAGTGCTGGTAGCCCAGCCCTCCTGGCTGCCCCTTGGTGGACAGCGGTGGCTCATTGGGCTTTTTGGGGTCGCGGCGATAAGGCGTCAGTGGGTGCAACCAGGGTCCGTCGTAGTTGGCACCTTGCTTCTTGGCACGGATACGACGCACGACGCGAGAAGCTTCCCGTCCACAGATATCGCAACGACACGGCTCGTCGTCGAACAGCAGCCGGAAACGGCGCGGCATCGACCAGTAGGGGTGCAGCGGATGCATGCCCTCAGGCAGGACCTCGGTCCCCTTCCTGTCACTGACCCGGGTCGGCGCCACCCACAGGAACAGGGTTTCGCCATCGGTACGAGGTGCCTGCCACGCCTGCCCGGACCGCGTCAGCGCCCTGGACGTCACAACGTTCAGCCACAGCCGGGACCATAGGCTGGCATCGGGCGATTCGGGCAGCACCAGGGTGGTCAGTGGCCCGCCGCCTCGCAGGCCGACGCGAATGCCAGCCCCACCGGCGGGCGCATTGATCTGCATGGTGAACAGGGCCAGGGCGGCGCAATCCTCGCACATCGCCTCGACACGCCCACGCTTGACAAAGAAGTCGGTGTTGTTCTTGATGCCGTTAGCACCTGGCGCATCGATCAGCAGGCCGCTGACCGTGCCGTCCTTGACGTCGTCGAGCGGGTCGAGGTCCTGCATGAAGCGCGGACCGTCACCATCCAGCTCGAAGGCATCGGCAAGGGGCGCGAAGGCGGCCTCCAGCTCTTCAATGCTGGGCGGCTCAATAAAGCGGTCCAGCCAGTCGCCGTGACCCTGCGGCGGCAGCGCGGTCTGCAGCAGTCCGATTAGAAACTGATAGGCGGCGCCCTGGAAGTCGGCTCGAGGCAGGGCAAGATCGACGATCTCGGGATCGGCCATCGCCGTGGGCGGCCGGTAGACGACGCTTCCTTCCCTGGTGCGGAAAGGAAACCAAGGGGCATTAAGCAGGTTCACTGGCTCTATTCCTCTATGTCAAAGCGCCAAAGCTGAAGTAAAGCTAGAAGGCAATAAAGGGAACGTCAAGTTATTTGCTCAAACGACATAATGGACGACAACCGCGATGTAGTGGGATGATCGCTGGCGCTCCTCATCTGCATGGGGATGAACCGTTATTGGCTCAGACGCCAACACGTTCCCCGCGTCAGCGGGGATTTTCCCACTCTTTTGAAAACCTCACCCCCCACTGGGCGTCATAGGCGCAATCGCTATCGGCCTCGACCAGCCAGGGGCGGGTGAAACGCAACGCCTTGTAGCGTTCCTGAAGTGCCTCCCACTGAGCCTGATGGTCGACCGGGAGGTCCGCCAGCTTCTCCGCCTGGCTCTGCCGCAGCTTGACCTGGCTAAGCATGGCGGCATGGCGCTCGCCCTCGGCCCACAGCGCCAGTTCGCCATCGGCTGTGCACTTGAGCAGTACGACGTTGAGCGTCGGTTCGTCGACCAGTCGAGTGCCGATCTCCAGCTCTTCCTGCCACTGATCGAGCTCGGGATGACGAAGATAGCCCTGCTCGAGTGACAGGGCGTTGAAGTTGGCCATCGAGACGGCCACGCGTTTCATGCCGTACTGCTCGATACGCGCATCCTGAAGATCATCGGGCACCAGGTCGGCGACCTGGCCGTAAACGCTCTCGATCAGGGTCCGCGCCTCATCGGGCATACGGATCGCGCCGAGTTCACGCAGCACGCGCTGGGTCAGCCATAGCAGAGAGGTATCGCGATACACCGCCTGGGTACCCGGCAGAGCGCGCTTCAGCCACTGGGCATCCGGTGTGTCACTCCACTTCGGCGCTAGTACGGCGAGAATAGGGTCACGACGCTGGCCTCTTACATGGCGCTGCAGGCGCCCAGCACGCTGAATCAGAAGATCGATGGGGGCAAGATCGCTGATCATGAGGTCCACGTCGCAGTCCAGGGATTCCTGGAAGACCTGGGTACTGATCAGCACCTGGCCACGGCGTTGACCAGGGGTGGAAGCCTTGCCCAGCCGCTCGATGACGTCCGACTCGATACGCTGGCGATCCACCATAGCGAAGCGGCTATGGAACAGCAGGCAGCGCTCGGGATCAGGATGGCGCAGGCGTAGCTGTTCATAGGCGCGAATGGCATCGTCCACGGTATTGCGCACCCAGGCGACGCACTCCCCTGCCTCTACCGCCGCCATCACGGTGTCGAGCGCCTGCTCCTCCGCGGTCAGCCAGTCGATGCCCACCTCTCGAACGACTTCGGGGCGTGTCGCCAGAGGGGTTTCTCGCTCTAGGTCATGACCAACCTGGGTCAACAGCGGGAACGCCTCTTCCTGCAGCGCGGCCGGTGTCTGCCCCAACCCCTCGCGCCATGCCACGGCCAGGGCCTCCCGCATGCCATGCGGCAAGGTCGCGGTCAGCAGGATGGCACTGCCGCCCTGGCGCGCGTGATACGCCAGCTGCTGATGGAGCAGGGTCTGCATGTAGTGATCGTAAGCATGCACCTCATCGACGATCAGGACCTTGCGCGCCAGGCCGTACAGACGCAGCGACTGATGCCGAAACGGCAGCAGCCCCATCAGCGCCTGGTCGATGGTGCCCACCCCCACATCGGCCAGCAGGGACTTTTTGCGAGAGTCGGCCAGCCAGCGGTTACAGCGCGTAGTGGCCGTCATGTCATCGGCGGCGTAGTCCCAGTCTTCTGGCTGCTCCGCGGCCACGGCCTTCACGAAGGTATCATTCAGTTCGCGAGCGCCATGGGCCAGCACGAAGGAAGGACGAGACGACGCAGCATAGAAACGTTGATGCAGATCTCCCAACCGCTCATACATGGCGTTAGAGGTCGCCATGGTCGGCAAGGCGAAGTACAGTCCCTCGCCATGCCCCACGGCCAGCAGCCGCTGGGCAAGGATGCAAGCCGCCTCGGTCTTGCCGGCGCCAGTCACGTCCTCGAGGACAAACAGTTGGGGACCATCGCCGATGGGGAGGGCCTCGGCCTCCCGCTGCAGCGGGGTCGGTGTGACCGGCTGGCCATCGAACCAGCTGGCAAGGCCAGCATAAGGCACCGGTTCGGGAGGGTGCGCGAATCCGCTCTCCTGCAGTGCCAGTTCGGCCCGTTCGAGTGCGATGGGCCAGTAATCGGCCAGCGGCATTGGTTTCTGGCAGTAAGTGAAATGGTCGCGATTCGACCCCAGCCAATCGCTGAGGGTCGCCCAGCCGGCGACCGTCCAGCTCAGGGGCAGGAAAGCCTCTCGCCATTCCGGAGAGACCAGCTTGTCGCACTGCCAGTCGATATCGATCAGGCCGGCCCAGTCTGCGATGAACTGACGCGCCGCTTCGATATCTGAGGCACTATCGTCGTGTCCGAAGAATTCCATCGGCTCGAGCCGACCGGCTTCCACCGGCTGACCATGATGGCCAAACATCGGGGCCAGGATGACCCGCAACGTCTCGCTGAGCTGTCGACGCGCCTTGCGGTCGAGGCCTCGATCGGGCCAGCGCAACGCGCCGTCCTGCAGCCACTCGATCCAGCATGACTGCCACAGCAAGGCCCCCAGCCGGTCATGGCGCTCGGTATAGGCCAATCGCTCGATCGGGGGAACCAGCTTAACGCCCTCCGGCCGAGCCAATCCCTGAAAGGCACGCGCGAACTTGCCGAGATCGTGCAGCCCCAGCAGAAAGACGAAAAAACGGCGCAACGCTTCCGGTGGCATGTCCAACTGACCAGCCAACCGCTTCGTCAAAGGCCGCTCCGGCGCCAGCAAATACCAACCTACGGCAGCGACATCCAGACTGTGATAAGGCAAAAGATGGCAGCTATCGCCCACGTCCGCCGGTTTCGCCTTGCCCCAGTAAAGGTAATACGACATCCCTGTCTCTCCGAATGGCAACCACGCTCTTCATACAAGCACCCCTAACACTTCCTCGCCACCCACTGGTCATACGACCAGCGTATTCTTCAACCCGACTCTGACTTGAGTCATGCTGGCCTTCCACCATGGACGGAAGGAGTCTCCCCATGCCAGATACCCCGGCAATCGGCTGGGATACCCTGGCCCGCTATCGGCTGATCGAGACCCTGGCGTTGTGGGAAGGGCGCGTGGTGGCCCATCAAGTCGGTGAGGCGTTCGGCATCGGCCGCCAGCAGTCGCAGAAGGTACTGCGTCAGTACCGCGCCGTGGCGCCGGGCAACCTCGTCTACGATGAGTCGCGCAAGGGCTTTCTCCCCACCGACTCCTTTGCGCCCCGATTCATCCAGGGCCGGGTTGAAGAGTACCTACATCTGATGGGTTCCGATCAGGCGCCGGAGTCGCCCTTTGCCGGGCTGAGCCTGGGGCCGGCGACCACGGAGTCGTTGCCGCTGCCCAGCCGCAAGGTCTCGCCGCAGGTGGTGCGCGAAATCGTCAAGGCCGCGCGCGACGGGCAGCGCCTGGAAGTCACTTACGCGTCGTTCACCAGCCCGGGCGGCGAAGAACGCATCATCGTGCCCCATACCCTGGTGTTGGCCGCAGGCCGTTGGCACGTGCGGGCCTTCTGCGAGAAGCACCGCAACTATCGCGACTTCGTGCTCAGCCGTTTCCAGGGCGTGCCGGAACCGTGCGGCGACATGCTGGGCGATCACGGCATCGCCGAAGACTCGGCCTGGCGTACCCAGGTGGAGGTGCGCCTGATTCCCGACCGACGACTACCGTCGGAGGAGCAGGCACTGATTGCGGCCGACTACGGCATGACGGATGGCGAACTGACTCTGGCGTGCCGCGGCCCCCTGGTGCTGTATGCGTTGCGCGAGCTGGGGATCAACCCCCATCACGTCGAGACCGAGCCGCGGGCCCAGCAGATCGAGATTGCCAATCGCCCAGCCATCGTCGAGTGGATCGGCTGGTCTTGAGCGCATAAAAAGCAGCGGCGCAGTCCTTCGGGAGATAGCACGAACTGCGCCGCCGACAACTCACCCTTCGCCCTCGAGGCCTCCTGGCGCCAGGCTGGGGTCCACCTCGCTCATGTCCGGCAGCTTGTGCGCGATGCCCTTGTGGCAGCTAATGCAGGTGTCGCCCTGCTCTTCGGCCTGCTGGTGGCGGCGCAGGGCGCGGTCCGTCTGGTCCATGTAATCCATGGACTCGAAGTCGTGGCAGTTGCGGCACTCGCGCGAGTCGGTGCGCTCCATGGTGTCCCACACGCGCTGGGCGAGTTCGAGGCGCTTGGCCTCGAATTTCTCGGGTGTGTCGATGCTGCCCAGCGCCTTGTGCCACAGCTCGCGGCTGGCGACGATCTTGCGCACCATCTTGGGTCCCCAGGCGTCGGGCACGTGGCAGTCGGAGCAGGTGGCCCGCACGCCGGTGCGGTTGGCGTAGTGGCCGGTCTGCTTGTATTCGGGATAGACGTTGTCGCCCATCTCGTGGCACGACACGCAGAAGGCTTCCGTGTTGGTGGCTTCCACCACCGTGTGAAAGCCGCCCCACAGCACGATGCCGGCCACGAGGCCCACGGCCAGCAAACCGCCCAGCGAGTAGCGCGCACTGGGCCGCCGCAGCGCCGCCCACCAGCGGCGCGGCCCCCGCTTCGGCGTCGTATCCTTGTCTCTTTGGTCCTTGGACATAGCAATCTCCCCCTTTTGCCCGGATGCCACTGGTCATGGTTCGTCACGCTCGGCAGCGGTGACCCTCACTCGGCGCGCAGCGTCTGCAGCGGCTGGAACAGGTTGTCGATCAGCGGCTTGGCATCCGCCTGCGGTACGTGGCACTGGTTGCAGAAGTAGTAGCGTGAGGAGATGTTGGACTGGTCGTTGCCGTCGCGGTCCTGGAAATGGGTGCGGCTGACCTTGGGTGCCAGCTCGCGACGATGATTCGCCCAGCTGTGGCACGACAGGCAGCGGTTGGCGCGGGTATCGATCTGGTAGCGCTCCACCTCGTGGGGCACCAGCGGTGGTTGCTGCACGTAGTTGCGCGAAAAGCGTTCTCCCTCTTCGAAGCGATGTACCTGCGGCGGCAGGTCGCCGGCGTCCAGCGGCTTGGCGCCGCGCAGTGATTCCATCTCTTCTCCCCAGGCGAGCGATGCCATCAGCGAGACGATGACGAGCAGCAGGCCGGGCCAGCACGCCCGGACGTTCATGCGGGTGCGGTTCATGGAGCTATCTCCCTCTTGTGACGATCACGGGTAGGCTCGGTAGCGACGAAGCGGCTGCCGAAGGCGAAGACATCCTGGCTGCACACATCGATGCAGCGGGCGCAATTGGTGCACTGTGCGGAGCGGATCACCACGCTGGCGCTCTCGTCGCGGGGCTTGAGTGCGGGCGAGATCACCTGTGGCTCGGGGCAGACGGCGTAGCAATCCATGCAGTCGTCGCAGCGCTCGCGGCCGGCGGCGTTGACGCGCAGCAGCGCAAGCTGCCCCGGCAGGCTGTAGAAGGCACCCATGGGGCACAGGTGGCTGCACCAGCCGCGCCGGGCGACCAGCAGGTCGAACAGGAAGATCGCCACCACCACGCCCCATGCCAGGCCGACGCCGAATACCAGGCTGCGAAACACGATGGAAACGGGGTTTACCCACTCCCAGGCCAGGCTGCCCGTCATCAGGGCCATCGCCAGCGTGGCGCCGAGCAACCAGTAGCGCGTGGCGCGCGAGAATTTGGCCGTGTGGGTGATGCCCAGGCGCCGCCGCAGCCAGGCTGCCGTATCGGTGACGATGTTGATCGGGCACACCCAGGCGCAGTACACCCGCCCGCCGAGCAGCAGGTAGATACCGAGCACGATCAGCGCCCCGACCCAGGCGGTCAGGCCCATCACATGCCCGGCTGCCAGCGACTGCAGCAGCAGGTAGGGGTCGCTGAGCGGTAGCACACCCAGGGTCAGGCTGGAAGCCAGGTTGCCCTTGACGATCCACAACCCGGCCAGGGGACCGAGCAGGAACAGGCCCAGCACGCCGGCCTGAGTGAGCCGCCGCAACACCAGGAAGCGGTGGGCCGGCCACCAGCCTCGCTCGCGGGCCATACGCCGGCCGGGGCGTTCTTGTCTAGCCATCGCCACTCTCCAGTCCTCGGTTCAAGGTATCGAGCGCGTCGTCGCCAAAGGGCTCGGCAGGCGGTTCCCCTCCGGGCATCAGGCCACCGTCGTCGAGCTGGTAGTCCACGCCCTCGGGCAGGTGGTAGCGGTGCTGCTCGTCCGGGGCGAGCAGGCTCTCGCCGGCACGCTCCTTCTCGTCGAGCCCGAAACGGTAGTGCTCCCCCAGGCCGCCCTTGGCCAGCGAGAGCGGCAGCACCTTGATGGCCGCCTCTTCGGTGATGCAGGCGTGTTCGCACTTGCCGCAGCCGGTGCAGGCCGTCGAATGCACCACCGGCACGAACTGCGAGTGCTGCCCGGTACGCAGGTTGTGCCGTTGCTCCAGGGTGATCGCTTCGCCCCGTACCGGGCAGACGTTGAAGCACACCTCGCAGCGCAGGCCCTGAAAGGCGAGACAGGTCTCCTCGTCCACCACCACCGCCAGGCCCATGCGCGCCGCGTCGATGTCGGTGAGGGCCGGGTCCAGGGCGTCGGTGGGGCAGGCCTCCACGCAGTAGATCGGGTCGCACATCTCGCAGGGAATCTCACGCGCCACGAAATAGGGCGTGCCCGTCGGTGCGGCCGGATCGCCCAGCTCGGCCAGGCGCAGGGTGTCGAAGGGGCAGTCGCGTACGCACAGCCCGCAGCGTACGCAGGCCGAGAGAAAGTCCGCTTCGGCCAGTGCCCCGGGGGGCCGCAGGGCATGCGGCGCCAGCGGCGCCGCGCTGCGCGAGTAGAGGCCCACGCCCATGCCCACCAGCGCCGCACCGCAGGCGGTGCCCGCCATTTTGGCGAGAAACCGGCGCCGGGCGGGTGCCGCCGGCGCGTGCCGGGCCTCACCCTTGCTGCCCGATGGCTCTGGCTTGCGCGCTGTCATCGCTTTCCCTCCCACTCTCACGGCCGGTGGCACCGCCGTGCGCTCGCCGGGGCAAGCCCGGCAGGGCCACCGGCACGACTCACACGGCCACCACCTTCGCGGCGCACTTCTTGAAGTCGGTCTCCTTGGAGAGCGGGCAAGTGGCGTCCAGAGTCAGCTTGTTGACCAGGCGCCCCTCATCGAAGAAGGCGATGAACACCAGCCCTTCGGGCACCTTGTTGCGGCCGCGCGTCTCTACCGTGGCCGTCACCTCGCCGCGCCGGGTCTGTATCTTGGCGGCCATGCCGCGGCGCAGGTCGCGCTTCCGGGCATCGGCTTCGTGCATGTAGAGCAGGGCGTTGGGCTGGGCGCGGTGCAGCTCGGGCACCCGGCGGGTCATGCTGCCGGTATGCCAGTGCTCCAGCACGCGGCCGGTGCACAGCCACAGGTCGTACTCGTCGTCCGGCACTTCGGCCGGCGGCTCGTAGGGGGCGGAGATGATGCGCGCCCGCCCGTCGGGATTGCCGTAGAACTGCACCCCGGCGCCTTCGGGCACATGCGGATCGTAGCCCTCGCGGTAGCGCCACAGCGTCTCCTTGCCATCGATGACCGGCCAACGCAGGCCGCGCACGCGGTGGTAGTGATCGAAATCGCCCAACTCGTGACCCGGCTTGGGCCCCTCCAGCGAGAAGCGCCGATACTCTTCGTAGAGCCCCTTTTGCAGATAGAAGCCGAAGTGCTCCATTTCGTCGTTGCCGTACTGATTGCCGGTTTCGTCGACCACTACCTGCTTGGGGAAGGCGTCCACCTGGCCATTGGCGAACAGGATCTCGTAGAGCGTCTTGCCGCGCAGTTCGGGGGCCTGCTCGAGCAGCTCTGCAGGCCACACCTCCTCGGTGCGGAAGCGTTTGGAGAACTCGACGATCTGCCACAGGTCGGAGCGCGCCTGACCCGGCGCCCTGACCTGCTGACGCCAGAACTGGCCGCGCCGCTCGGCGTTGCCGTAGGCGCCTTCCTTCTCCACCCACATGGCGGTGGGCAGTACCAGGTCCGCCGACATGGCGCTGGCCGTGGGATAGGGGTCGGAGACCACCACGAAGTTCTCGGGATTGCGCCACCCCGGGAGGATCTCGTCGTTGATGTTGGGCCCCGCCTGCATGTTGTTGGTACACAGGGCCCAGTAGCAGTTGAGCTTGCCGTCGTTGAGCATGCGGCTCTGCAGCACGGCATGATAGCCGGGCTTATCGGGAATGGTGCCCTCGGGCAGCTTCCACACCTTCTCGGCGAAATCGCGGTGCGCCTCGTTCATCACCACCAGATCGGCGGGCAGGCGATGGGCGAAGGTGCCTACCTCGCGGGCCGTGCCGCAGGCGGAGGGCTGGCCGGTGAGCGAGAAGGGGCTATTGCCCGGTTCCGAGATCTTGCCCATCAGCAGATGGACGTTGTAGACGAGCCCGTTCACCCAGGAACCGCGGGTATGCTGGTTCATCCCCATGGTCCACAGCGACATCACCTTGCGGTTGGGGTCGGCATAGGCCTGAGCCAGGCGCTCGAGTTGACGCTTGGGCACGCCGGAGAGCTCATGGGCGCGCTCCAGGGTGTACTCGCTGACCGATTCGGCATACTCCTCGAAGCTGATCTCGGTGAGCGCTCCCGAACCCGCGTTGGCGGCATTCTCTTCGCGTGGATCCTCGGGGCGCAGGCCGTAGCCGATGTCGGTGGCGGTACGATGGAAGGTGACATGGGCGTCGATGAAGTCGCGATCGTAGGCCTCGTTCTCGATGATGTAGTTGGCGATATAGTTGAGAATGGCCAGGTCGGTCTGCGGCTTGAAGATGATGCCTTCGTCGGCCAGCTCGAAGCTGCGATGCTGATAGGTCGACAGCACCATCACTTCCGTGCCTGGCTTGGTGAGGCGGGTATCGGAGAGGCGCGACCACAGGATGGGGTGCATCTCGGCCATGTTGGAGCCCCACAGCACGAAGGTGTCGGCATGCTCCAGGTCGTCGTAGACACCCATAGGCTCGTCGGAGCCGAAGGCGCGCATGAAGGCCACCACCGCCGAGGCCATGCAATGGCGGGCATTGGGATCGATGTTGTTGGAGCGCAGCCCTGCCTTCATCAGCTTGACCGCGGCGTAGCCCTCCCACACCGTCCACTGCCCAGAGCCGAACATGCCGACCGAGGTGGGGCCTTTCTCCTTCAAGGCTGCCTTCCACTTCTCGGCCATGATGTCGAAGGCTTCGTCCCAGCTCACCGGGGTGAATTCACCCTCCTTGTCGTAGCGCCCGTTGCGCTTGCGCAGCAGCGGCTGCTGCAGGCGGTCGGCGCCATAGAGGATCTTGGCGAGGAAATACCCCTTGATGCAGTTGAGGCCGCGATTGACCGGCGCATCCGGATCGCCCTGCACGGCCACCACCCGGCCATCCTGGGTGCCCACCAGCTCGCTGCAGCCGGTGCCGCAATAGCGACACGGCGCCTTGTCCCAGCGGATCTCGTCACGGCTACCCGCCACCGCCTGGCTCATGCCGGGCAGCGTCACGCCGGCGGCCGATGCCGTGGCGGCAATGGCACTGGTCTTGATGAACTCTCGTCGCGTCTGTTCCATGTCACGCCTCCTCAACGGGATCACGATAGTGGTAAACCAGGGCCGCACACTGGACGTGTTCCAGCCGCTCGAGGCTGCCAAGCGCCTCCTGAGTCTGTTCGTCGGTCTCCGCTTCCAGCGTGACCACCAGTTGGCCGGCCGGTGTCTGCGCATGCACTTCCACGCCGGTCAGCGTTTCGAGACGCTGCTGCAAGTGGACAGAACGCCCCGGCGATGCCGTTACCAGAACCCCTGAAATGTTCATTTCCCCTCCACGCTTGGTATCGCGCGATCGCGCCATGTCGGGCGCTGTCGTTGCCGGTTCGAAAAGCATGGCGATACGGATTTTTCTCCACTCTTTCCCACGGATAATTTCCGCAATTCGGCTGTCGATGAACTACCCGAATTCTCCTATCCCTTTCGCCACTAAACGCCAAAACCGACATGTCGTATCGAGTTTTCACTGCCCTCATGCGTCATTCATGGCGCTAATGAACACTGTAAAGGGGCCAAGGCATCCCAGCCCCTTGACCACGATCAAGAGCGTTAGATGGAAATGGCATTTGCAAAACATTGACAGGCATCAACACACGATAAAAACCCGACTATTTTCATCGGGTTAAAGAAAGAATGGATTAGATTAAAACAAACGATCTCAGCCGGTTATAAAATCAGTACTTCCATAGGTAGTAGCCTAAAATGACGCTCTAACCCTTTAGAGGTACCTCCAATTATCCGGCTTGAAAAAACCAAAGGGACACTGGATTCGTCGCTCGTATTTTTTCGCTGGTTGAACCTCGATATTCCAAACGATGCCCTACCAAAATACTCGGAAAAATCACCATGAAGAGACGCATCGAGATGACATTCATTCGCCCGCGACTTGCGGCCCCCTGGCCCCCCTCGGCATGATGGCCTGGAACTCCGCTCCCCTGACGAGGCCCCAATGACAACGCTATTCACCCGCCTACAGGAAGTCGCCTCTCCCCGCATCGGCCTGGGCGCCATGAACCTCTCCCACGGCTACGGTCAGCCGGTGCCGGAGGCCGAGGCGGTGCGCGCCTTGCACGAAGCCTTCGAGATGGGCTACCGCCACTTCGATACCGCCACCCTCTACGGTGCCACCGCCAACGAACGGGTGGTGGGCAAGGCGCTCGCCGCCAGGCGCAGCGAGATCCTGCTGGCCAGCAAATGCGGCCTGTTCAGCGACCCGCAAACCGGCCGTCGCACCATCGACGGCCGCCCCGAGACGCTGCGCCGGCAGTGCGAGGAAAGCCTCGAACGCCTGCGCACCGACCATATCGATCTCTATTACCTGCACCGCTGGGACAAGGGCGTGCCCATCGAAGAGAGCGTCGGCGCACTGGCACGCCTGGTGGAGGAAGGCAAGATAGGAGCGGTGGGGCTTTCCGAGGTATCGGCGGCCACCCTGCGCCGGGCGCGAACCGAGCACCCCATTGCCGCGGTGCAGTCGGAGTATTCGCTGTGGACCCGCAACCCGGAGATTGCGGTGATCGAGGCGTGCCGTGAGGCGGGCACGGCGCTGGTGGCTTTCAGCCCGCTGGGCCGTGGATTTCTGGCCGGAGCCATCCAGGATCCGCAACGCCTGGCGGAAAACGACATGCGCCGCAGCATGCCGCGCTTCAGCACCGACAACTATCCGCGCAATCTGCGCTTGCTGGCCGAGCTCGAAGCCGTGGCGAGAGAGCTCGATGTCACCAGCGGGCAACTCTCGCTGGCCTGGCTACTAGCCAAGGGCGACGACATCCTGCCGATCCCGGGGTCACGCTCCATCGACCACATGCGCGAGAATCTAGCGGCGGAAAGGCTGCGGCTGGATACGGCCACCGTCGCCCGGCTGGACGCCATCATGACGCCTGAACGGATCGTGGGCGAACGCTACGGCGAAGAGCAGTTGGCCCAGGTCGACACCGAAGCGTTCGGGTAGGCCGCCTCGCACGTCGGGGTACGTGGTCAGCCGCCATAGACATTCTTTCGGTGGGCCGCCCGCACCACTAGCACGACCAACCGATCATCGTTCAACTGGCAGATGATGCGGTAATCGCCAACGCGATACCGCCATAGCTGGGCAAGCTCGCCCTTGAGTGGCTTGCCAAGCTGCCTGGGGTCCGGCAACGACAATACACGCTCTTCGAGATAGGCGCGTATGCGCCGACGCTGCTGCGGATCGAGCTTCCTGAAGCTCTTGCGAGCCGATGCGAGATACTCAATGCTCCAGGTCACGCCAGAATTCCTCGGCGCTCACGACGCGATCCCGTCCCTGACGCAGCTGTTCCAACGCATGCTCGGCCAGATAGGCATCCTCGATGTCTTCGAGATGCTCCTCGATGAGCTTGCGTAGGTAGAACGTCTTCGACCTGCCGGTTACCTGTGCCAGGTGCGCAAGCCGCGACTCGGTCTCGGGATCCAGGCGAAGGCTGATGGGCATGAGAAGGACCTCTTGGGATACATGTATCGATTGTATCGCAAATGAAGCCGCGGTACATGACAGCCTTCGGCAGCCAGCTGCGATGAACGAAGAGACCATGAGCGAGGGACCTCAACCGTTCAGCCACCAGACGCCGGCATTGAGGTAGGCAGCAAGGCTGACCCACGCCAGATACGGCGCCAGCAGCCAGGCGGCGAGCGGCGAAACGCCGGCAAAGCGGCGAATGGTCAGCACGATCAGCGCCCACAGCAGCAGCAGATCCGCAAGCGCCAGCCCCATCCAGTGCAGGCCGAAGAACAGCGGCGACCACAGGGCGTTGGCCGCCAGCTGAGCGACGAAGGGCCACAGCACCGTAACCCGCTGCCCCGGCGGCGCGACCAGTGTGGCCCGCCAGGCGGCCAGTGCCATCAGCAGATAGAGCAGGCTCCAGGCAATGGGAAAAGCCAGGTTCGGCGGGGTGAACGGCGGTTTGGCGAGGCTGGCATACCACTCGCCGGGAGGGGTGGCGATGCCCGTCAATGCGGCGAGACCAACCAGCAACAGCCAGGCAAGCAGTAACCCCAGGGAACGCATGGGGGCCATGGTGTCTCCTCGAAGATGAAAGGCCGCACCCCGAAGGGTACGGCCTTTTCCTGGAGCCGCCTAGAAGGCTGGCTCAGTCGCCGATGGCTGCCGTGTAGGCGTCGGGCGTTTCGCGCTCGACCCACAACGGGTTGCTCCAGGCGGTGTCGCCGTCCCGGTCGTCGACTTCCACGGCGACCCAGCCTTCGGTTTCCTCGCCCAGCGGCAGCGTCAGCTCGGCTTGGCGCCCATCCAGCTCGACGCTTTCCAGCACCTCGCCGCCAGGGCCGATCAGCCGCGCCTCGGCCAGGCCGTCCACGGCCTCTGCGTCGAGCTTCCAATCAAAGGTTTCGCCCTCGGTCAGGCGCAGGGTGTCGCCGAACAGGCCGTTGCGCGGATAGAGCAGCGGCCCCTGGGTGGCGTAGCCGTGGCCATCCTTGATCGCCCGGGCGAAGGCGCGTGGCGTCAGCTCGCCAGGCACCCGGGCCATCATACGGATTCGACCGGTGAGGTCGTTCCAGGCATCGTGGGTGTCGGTGCCGGCAGTAAAGTAGATCCGCGTCCCCTGGTCCCAGAGGTTATGGGCCGTGGCACGGGTCGGCGCGTTGTCGACCTCGGCGTTGAGCTCGAGCAGGTCGAAGCCTGCCGTGAAACCGCCGGGCACGCTGTCGCCGGCCAAGTTACGCAGGTAGCCGTAGTCGTTGAACGGGTGGTTCAAGGGGATGACCTCGGCGTTGAGACGCCGGGCATCGGCGAGAATCTCCTGCACGCTGTCGGTACCCGGATCCACCTCGAGTTCGCCGCCCAGATCGATGGGGAAGGGGTTGATGTGACCCCAGGAGGGCGAAACCTCGACGGAGGGAATGAAGGGCACGCCGCGCCGCTCGGAAAGCGCCTGGAACTCCGCGTGATTGACCGTGGAGTCGTGATCGCTGATGAAAGTCAGGTCGAGGTCGGTGGCTAGCTGGGCACGTACCACCATCTCCGGTGGCGTGGTGCCCTCCAGAATGTTGGCGTGGTGGTGCAGGTCGCCGCCGTACCAGTCGTGATCGTTGGGCTCGGCGAGCCGCTCGATCTCCAGGCTTTCTTCCACCGTCTCGCCGGAGGCCAGGCTCACCTCGAATTCCTGTTGCTCGGCGGTGAAGCCGGCACCGGCATCGACACTGAGCCGATAGTCACCGGGCGCCAGCGCCAGTTCGGCACGGCCCACCGGTTCCAGCTCGGTGAAGAAGGTCTGCTTGCCGAGAAACTCCACCGGCGGCTGCTGGCCCTCGAGGATCGCCAGACGGGCATCGCGCGGCTCACCGCTGCCGGCCTCGCGTACCTTCAGGCTGAGCGTACCGGGGCCCTGCAGGCCGTCGAAGTCGAGTGTCCGTTCGTCGTCCGCTCCGACTTCCAGGCTTACCGGCTCGCTATTGGCGTGGCCCAGAGCCGTGGCATAGGCGTCGTATTCACCCGCAGGCAGCTCGATGGCGAACTCGCCCTCCTCGGCCAGTGTCCAGGCGTAGGGGTGGCCCTCCTTCTCGATCATCACCAGGCCATCCGGCGGCGCCTCGCCCCGGTCGTTGCTCAGGCTGCCAACGACCCGGCCGGTGGCCTCGCTCTTGCGCTCGGCCTCGGCGGCCACCACTGGGGCCAGGTC
Organism: Halomonas faecis; assembly: GCF_010993975.1. Lineage (GTDB taxonomy): Bacteria > Pseudomonadota > Gammaproteobacteria > Pseudomonadales > Halomonadaceae > Halomonas > Halomonas faecis. The sequence goes on along the minus strand of NZ_JAACZO010000059.1, from coordinate 19,170 downwards.
GCCATCCGGCACCACCTGCAACCAGCCCTCGAAGGTCCGCGACTCACCCGGGGCCAGGTCGTGCTCGCGATACATGTCCTGGCCTTCGTAGTTGACGCGGTCGAAGTAGGGAGCGTGCAGGGCGAACACCCAGTCGCGGTCGTAGGCCACCATGCGATCGCTGAGCGCGTCTTCGGCGATGGTTTCCTTGGCATCGCCGAGACCGGGAATGCCGAACAGGTAGCCGGTATCCGGCCACAGAGTGAAGCCGGAGCGAATCGCGTCCAACGACTCGTCGCCGGCGTTCTCGAGCTCGGTCTCGAGATGGATGCGGTCGCTGCCGGCTTCCAGGGTGTAGGTGGTGGTCACCCAGGCATCGGCCCAGTTGCGGCGGATTCGCACCACGGCTCGCTCGGGCGAATCCTCGACCACCTCCACTTCCTTGCCCTCGTTGGGCCAGGAAGACCAGTTGTTGGGAATGAAATCGGCGAAGGCGATGCGATCCAGGTCGACCTCGCCCTCCTTCACGGCGGCCAGGTCCACCAGGGTGCCGCGCGGCACGCCCCAGGGCGGACGCGACTCCACGGCAATGGCGAAAGCCAGCCGGTCGTTGGCAACAGTCAGATCCGCCTCGGCCAGCGCCTCGCCATCGGGAATGTCGGTGGCGCCGCGAGTGATGCTGACATCAGCCTGGGCAGCGGAACTGCCTGCCAAAAGGCCGGCCAGTACCAGGCGATGAAATCGCTGGTTCATCAGGGCTCTCCTTTTTATGTTGGGCGTCATGAAAATGTCACCTTTCCAGCATGATTTATTTTGAATGAACATTCAAATAAGTACCTAAAGCCCGTGGGAGAGCGCTGGCCAGCGTCTGGACTGTTATGTTATAACCTCCTGCGCAGATTGATGGAGGTCAGCATGGCGCACCAACGACATCGGCACCGCCAGGAAGGGCCGTGTCACTTTTCCTTGATGTCGCTCTCCGCGACGCGACGACTGCTGCTGGTCGCTGCCCCGCTGGCCGGCCTGTGGCTGGCGGTCGGTTGGGCTGCGGGATGGTGGAGCTGATGGCTACTGCCCACGGCCCGCGCCTGCAGTTGGACGACCTGCAGCTCGCCCAGGGCAATCGCACCGTGCTGGAGCACGTCGACGGCGCTTTTCGCGACGGCGCCATCACCGCCCTGGTGGGCGCCAACGGCACGGGCAAGAGCACTCTGATACAGGGCATCATGGGCCTCCTCAAGCCGGTCGCCGGCCGCGTGCGCTGCCGCGTGCCCAAGGAGCGGCGGGCCTGGCTACCCCAGCAGCTGGCACTCGACCTCACCTTCCCGATGAGCGTGGAGGAGCTGGTGATGACCGGCAGCTGGCCGAGCCACGGCGCCCTCAAGGGTTACTGCGCCGCCCATTACCGGCGCGGGCGCGAGGTCATGGCACGCTTGGGCATCTCGCATCTGGCACACCGGCCGCTGGGCGAACTCTCCGGCGGGCAGCGCCAGCGCGCGCTGATCGGCCGTACCCTGATGCAGGAAGCCGAGCTGCTGCTGCTCGACGAACCCTTCGCCAACGTGGATGCCGAGACTGTCGACGTACTGACCACGGTGCTGCGCGACATGGCCGACAGCGGCGCGACCCTCATCGTGGTGCTCCACGACACCGAACAGCTCGCCCGTCTCGCCGACGAGGTGGTGGTACTGACTCACGGCCATGCCCACTGGACCTCTACCGAAGCGGTACTCAAGGGGCACGGGGCGGCGTCCCCGGTGGCCCCCATATCGCTGGGCCTGTCGGGAGTGAGCGCATGCTAGCCCTGCTCGATGCCTGGCTTCTGGCTCCCTTCGATTACGGCTTCATGCGTCGCGCCCTGGTCGCCGGCTTGGCACTGTCGCTGGCCGCCCCGCCGCTGGGCGTCTTCCTGATGCTGCGCGGCATGAGCCTGATCGGCGACGCCATGGCTCATGCCATCCTGCCCGGCGTGGCGCTGGGCTTTCTGCTCGCCGGTTTCTCGCTGCCGGCGATGAGTCTCGGCGGCGTGCTCTCGGGCCTGCTGGTGGCGATGCTCGCCGGCGGCGTGTCGCAGATGACCGGCCACCGCGAAGACTCCGCCATGGCCAGCTTCTTTCTGATCTCGCTGGCCGCCGGAGTGATGCTCGTTTCGCTGGGCGGCAGCAGCGTCGACCTCACCCACGTGCTGTTCGGCTCGGTGCTGGCGGTCGATTCCACCGCCCTGCTGCTGATCGCTGCCATCAGCAGCGTGATCGTGGTCACGCTGGCCACGATCTTCCGCGCCCTGGTGGTGGAGAGCCTCGACCCGCTCTTCCTGCGCGGTCAGGGAGTGCACGCCAGCCTGGTTCACGGCATCTTCCTCGGCCTGCTGGTGCTCAACCTCACCGCCGGTTTCCAGACCCTGGGCACGCTGATGGCAGTGGGCCTGATGATGCTGCCGGCCACCACGGCACGCTTCTGGAGCCAGCGTCTGGAGGGCCTGATCGGCATCGGCATCGCCATCGCCATGGCAGCGAACGTCTGCGGTCTGCTGCTCTCCTATCACCTGAGCATCCCCTCCGGCCCGGCGATCATCCTGTTCGCCGGCGTCGGCTACCTGGCCTCGGCCCTGTTCGGCCGGCACCACAGCCTCACCGCTCGCCTGCGCCGCCGTGCGGCACCGCTGGGCGCCCCGGAACCCCACTGACGATCTCTGCAAGGAATCCACGCATGCGCACTGTCACCCTCGCCGCCCTGGCCTTCGGCGCCTCGACGCTGCTGGCGCTGCCCAGCGCCCTGGCCGAAGAACGCCTCCAGGTGGTCACCAGCTTCAGCATTCTCGGCGACATGGTCGAGCAGGTCGGCGGCGAGCGAGTCAGCGTGACCTCGCTGGTCGGCCCCGACAGCGACACCCATGTCTACTCGCCCAGCCCCCGCGACGCACGCGCCCTGGCCGAGGCCGACCTGGTGGTGTTCAACGGCCTGCGTTTCGAGGGCTGGATGGAGCGGCTGACCGACTCCAGCGACTACGCCGGTCCTCTGGTGACCGCTACTGACGGCATCGAGCCACTTGGTTATGCCGGCCATGAGGATCATGACCACGATGAGCACGACCACGGTCATGATCATGACGATCACTCCCATGACGCTCAGGACACGCATGACGGCCACGAGCATGGCGACCAGGATCCCCACGGCTGGCAGGACCTGAGCCAAGGCGTCGTCTACGTGAGCAACATCCGCGATGGCCTGATCGAGGCCGACCCAGCGAACGAAGCCCACTACCGCGATAACGCCAAGCGCTATATCGGCGAGCTCGAGGCCACCGACGCCGAGATTCGCGAGTGGCTGGCCGAGATCCCCACCGGCACCAGCGTGATCACCGGCCATGACTCCTTCGGCTACTTCGCCAGCGCCTACGGCCTGCGCTTCCTGTCGCCGGTGGGACTCTCCAGCGAGGCCGAGCCCAGCGCTGCCGACATGGCGCGGCTGATCGACGTGATCCGCGAAGAGAACGTGCGCGCGCTGTTCCACGAGAACATGACCAGCCCCGCGATCATCGAGCAGCTTGCCGAGGAAACCGACCTCTCCATCGCCGGCACGCTGTATGCCGACGCCCTGGCCGCCGAGGGCGAGGCGAGCACTTACCTCGGTATGATGCGCCACAACGCCCGAACCCTGCACGACGCCCTGGCCGAGCCGGGGCATGACGGCCGCGATGACGATCATAGCCACGACCATGGTGATGGGCATAGCCACTGAGCGTTGCATCGAGCATGAAAAAAACGGCTGAACATTGGTTATGATTCAACGCGCTACACCAGGATCAACCGCTTCAGCCGCATACCGAAATGCTTGCGGGCTGGCCATCGACAGATCAGCCGACACGACCTATAGTCGTTTTAGGTATTACCTTTTGCTACGGAGGTCGGTATGACCAAACCAACATCCATCAAACTCGACGACGACCTGAAAGGACGGGTCCAGCATCTGGCCGACGCCCGCCAGCGCTCGGCACACTGGCTCATGCGTGAGGCCATTGAGCAGTATGTGGAGCGAGAGGAAAGACGAGAGGCGTTCCGGCAGGACACGCTCAACGCGTGGGAGGATTACCAAGCGACTGGCTTGCATGCGACCGCTGATGAAGTGGAGCAGTGGCTGGTCAGCTGGGGGAAGGATGATGAGGTGTCGGCCCCGACATGTCGCAAGTGATCTTTGCCCCAGCCGCAGTCCAGGATCTGGAGCGACTGCGTGAGTTCCTACGGCCGAAGAATCCAGCAGCAGCCGAGAGAGCTGCCAAGGCGATCATCCAGGGCATCCAGGAGCTTGGAAAATTCCCACATATCGGCCGCCCGATTGATGATCTACCCGAAGAATACCGCGACTGGCTGATCGATTTTGGTAATAGCGGTTACATTGCACGGTACCGTCTTGATGGAGACATCGTGGTGGTACTGGCCATCCGTCACCAGAGTGAAGCCGGCTTCTGACCGAGAGTGAGCTGATCTAATTGGAGTTGGATGCGGCGAGAACCATCGCTACGTCAGAGTATGTACGGAGCCAGGTCCCAGCAAAGAAGCCAGCGGCACCTCGGCATCGACGACCCGGGAAAACCGTGTAAACGTCTCGTCGACCGTCTGCTTGATCCGCTCGACCTGCTCGGGACCGTAGTGATCGGCACGGTAGCTCATCATCACTCGGACATCGTTCTCGCCCTCGACCACCTCTTCCAGCACCTCGAACTGCAACCCCAGCAGGGATTCGTCCTTTTCCGGATCGATCTGGCGGAACTCGAGGCGCTTGCCGTCCTGCAGCGTGAAGGCACCGTTCAGCTTGTTCTTCGCATGCAGCTGGATGAAGACCTCGAACATGCGATCCCGCCCGCGCTCCGTCCCGGTAGCCAACGCTTCCTCGACCAGGTCGATGGGGATGTCGGCACGCGGCATGGATTCGTTGATGGTGTGCTTTACTTGCTTGATCAAGCCAGCCAAGGTCATGGTTTCGGGAAAGCCAATGCGATGCGCCACCACCGTGGTGAAATAGCCGATGGTGTCGAAGAAGTCCGCATCGGTCCGGCCCGACGCCGAGGTGCCGATGACGATCTCGTCCAAAACCCCCAGCTGCTGGAGCGAAGCGGCAATCGCCGCATAGACCACGTTGAACAGCGAGGCGCCGTTGCGCTTGGCCAACCCATAGAGGCCAGCGGCGACATCGCGTTCCAGCTTGAATTCCACCCAGCCCCCCGCGCTGGACGCCGGTGCGCCCTCCGTTCCCGCAGCTACCGAGTCCGCCAGCAGCGCCCGGCCCGGCGGAGCACCACGCAACCTCTCCGTCCAGTAATCGAGATGTGCCTGGTTCACCCCGGCAGCGTGCTGCCTTAACGCGAATTCGTGGAACGGCAGGGGCTGGTGCCGCCACGCTGGCTGGTTGCCCGCCACCCGATCACGGTAGGCCTGCTCCAGTTCCTCCATCATGAGATTGACCGACCACTCATCCAGCACGATGTGATGGAAGAGCAGCGAGACGATCTGCTCGCCCGTGTCTTCATCGATCATGAAACGAATGCGCAAGGGCAGCTCACGGGTTAGGTCGAAGCGATGCGATGCCTCTTCCTTCAGTGGCATCCCGCAGGATTCATGGGAATACCTGAACCACTCGTAGCGCGACACCGCATCGAATGGCACCACCTCCTGCCAGACCTGCCCATCGTGCTGGTGAAACAGGGTACGCAACCCGGGGTGGCGTTCCAGCAGGTCGAGAAACGCCTGCTTGAAGGCCGCCTCGTCCACGCAATCCAGGAAGCGGAGCGCAAAGGGGATGTTGAAGATCTGGTTGAAGCCGAAGGCCTCGTAGACCTTCCACAGCGACCGCTGCGCCAGTGACAGCGGCACCCGATGCATCTCGCTGCGGACGACCTCCCCACCCGGCTCTTGCTCTTCGGTACGCGACAAGTGCCGTGCATGCTCGGCCAAGGCCGCTGCCGTCGGGTGACTGAACAGGTCATTGAGGTGCACTTCGATGCCATGCTCGCTCAACAGCCGTCCGATGATGCGCGTCGCGATCAGCGAATGCCCCCCGTGATCGAAGAAGTCGTCATCGGCAGTCATCTCCGGAGAATCCAACGCCTGGCGGAACGCCTCCAGCAGCAGATCGAGAATCCGATTGCCGTTCTTCGCCGTGTCTCGTTCCGCCTCCTGGCGCACCATCACGGCATCCGGTTCGGTCTCTCGTCGCTCCAGCCCCCCAGCAGCCTCACCGAGTCGCCCAGGTGCCACGCCTTCCCCCTGCACGAAATTGGCCAACCGTTGGAGCCACGCCGCGGATGTCGTCATGTCGATGACCCGGTGTACGATCAGGCCGAGAATCGCCGCCTCCGGCGTCAGCAGCAAGCAGCAGCGCAGCGGGGCTTCCTCGGCGAGATCCCAGGGTCTCTCCTGCCGCTGCACCAACGTCTCCATGGCCTCTTGCATCGACGCGACGCTCATGCAGGTCAGGCTCGGCCCGCCTGCCGACCCCTCGGCACTCAGCCGGCGCAACACGCCGTCTTCGCCGAAACGATATCGAACGTTGAGTTCGGGAGCCCTCAGCGCCTCCTGTAAGCCAGCGCTCAATGGGTCGACGTCGGGCCACCCCACGAGCCGATAGGTCAGGGCATGGGCGTGTACCATTTCTGGATACTGCTGTTGGAGCAGCCACATGCGCTGCTCGTGCTCACCAGCCGGCCGGCCAGGTTCTCGCGACCCTGTCGCATCGAGCGACTCATCGACGTCATCCATCCTTCCACTCCTCGTCCACCGGCCGACGAACGACCAGTTCGATTCCACATTCACGCCGGCCGCACCACCGAACGGTGCACCGGTTCACAGGCACCCCAGCGATGTCGACAGGCCGCCTGCCGCCACGGCCCGAGACAGGAAGGCCGGCAGTTCACGTCGATGCCGGCCGAAGGCCACTTGGTCGATCGCGGCGGGGTCAGCATCGAGGCTGAGGAGCAGCGACGTACCGTCACTGCACCCACGATAGGTGAGGTCGAAGCCATCCCCCGGGCCGCTGGCAAGAATCTGCCGTGCAACGCGGCAACCCTCGATGGTCGGCGGATCGAAAGGCAGCACGTTGATCAGCGGTGAGAACAGGAACCGGGTTCCCTTGGCCAGTCCTCGGTCCGCGGCGATCTGCTCGATGCGATACCGTCCGTGGCGCCGCTGCTGACGCAGAACGCGTGCCACCCTCTGCAAGAAGTCTCCCAGGGGCTCATCGCTCACTGAGGTCAGGTGGAGCGGCAAGATATTTACCGCCAGCGAGGGAACATGGGCGGCGACGCTCCCCCAACGGCTCATGAAGGGAAGCCACACCGGCAACGAACCCGTCTCACCCATCGCCAGCGCATACTGCAGGAGGTAGGCCCCCGACAGCATGACCAGGAGATCCGGCCAGCCGATCCCGGTCACGTCCGACAGCTCTCTCAAACGGTGGGCAAATTCTCTGGGGAGCGCCACCTCGGCATGCCGTTGCTCCGCCGCGTCGGCCTCCGCCCCCTTGTGCAGCACGGGAAGCGTGGGACAAGCCTCGAGATAGGCCTGCCAGTAGCGCCGGTCTTCGTCGAACCGCCGGCTGCGGCGATAGGCTGTCTCCTCGTCGAGGAAACTGGCGAACGGTCGCAACGGCTCTCCGGCTTCCCCATACCCCAGCAGATGGGCGTACAGCTGCGCACAGCGCCGCTCGATCAGCACCATGCCGTATCCGTCGAGGATGATATGGTGCCCGCGGCTGTACCAGAGGTAACGGCGCTCGCCCACACGCAACAGCCACTGTGCGGATAACGGCTGCCGCATCAGGTCGAGCTGCGCCCCCAGGTCTTCTTGCATGAGCCGTTGCGCGGCCTGCAGCGGATCCGGTTGCCCGCGAAGGTCGTGCAGCTCCAACATGGGGGCCTGCACCGTGTCGCAGCGCTGCAGCGGTTCGTCTCCACGCGACTGCAGACGAAAGCGCACCGACAGAATGTCGGCCTCATGAACCGTCCGAGTGATGGCCTCGACCAGCGCCGGCTGATCGACCGCCCCCTCGATATCGAGGCAGTGCGCGACCGTGGAGACCGACTGATCCGGATGCAGCGCGTACTCCTCCCAGAAGTCCAGCTGTGCCAGCGTGAGCGGCATCCAGCCCCGGCTCTCACATGAGCGCTTTTCCTGCTCCATCGGCTCCCTCCTCAACCATCGACGGACAGACGTTGGGCCGATTGCGCCTCCGGGGCGCCGCCAGCCGGGCGTGGCAGCAGACGCTGCAACAATTGGGCGACTTCCTCCGCCGTCCGGCAACGCATTAGCGCCTTGATCGGCGGACGCACACCGAACGCCTCGTCCAGACGGGAGGCGATCGCCTGCAGGTGCGAAGGCAACAGCCCCATGGCCAGGAAGTCCGAGCGCTCGTGGCAACGCTCCTGGCTGGGCTTGCCGATGACATCACGGTAGATGGCCGACACCCGGTCGGCGGGCGACGGGTCGGCACCCCGGCTTGGAGAAGACGTGTCGCCGGCCGTCGCCAGGAGGCGTCTCGCCTCCTGGCGATCCGGCTTGCCGTTGCCCGACAAGGGCAAGGCGGCAACGCGCAGATAGCGGCCGGGCACGTGGGATTCGGGCAGATGACGCCGCGCAAAGCGCCTCAGCTCGGACGCGGAAATCTCGTCGTCGCCTGCGGCGACGTACAGGGCCCCCAGGGCCGTCTCGCCCGACTGCGCCTCGTGGTCCACGACCAGCACCTGCCGCACACCGGGATGTCCGGACAGCTCGCTCTCGATGTCCGACAGCGACACGCGAACCCCGCGCACCTTCACGTAGCCGCTGACCCGCCCGGCGAAGAGCAGGGTGCCATCCCGGCGATAGCGGCCCAGGTCGCCGGTTCTGAACGCCCGAACCGGCCGACCACGCTCGTCGGACAACGTGACGAAGTCGTTCTGCTGGATTTCGCCGTTCTTCAGGTAGCCGAGTGCCAGGTTGATCCCGGCGGTGTAGATCCTGCCCACGACCGATGGGGGACAGTGCGTCTGCGCCTCGTTGCAGACGAAATAGCGGTTGCCCGGCAGCGGTCGGCCGTAGGGAACGACGTCCACGTCGTCCCGGGCGATTTCGTGCCAGATGCTCCAGATGGTGGTTTCGGTGGGCCCGCCCAGCGAGAACAGCCTGACATTCGGTAGCAGCCGGCGCAGCGTCGCGATGGTAGCCGGCTTGATGTAGTCGCCGCCCTGCGCGATCAGTCGCAGCGAGCGCAGCGAATCGTTCCTGTGGCAGGCCAGCAGCATCTCGAGGATCGTCGGCACCGAGCACCACACGCTGACGCCGTGCTCGCGCACGAGACGATTCCAGTGAATGGCGTCCTTCTCCTCTTCGGCGGTAGGCAGCACCAGGGTCGCCCCCGCACTCAGCGAGCCGAAGACATCGAACACGGACATGTCATGGTGCAGCGGCGTTGCCGAGAGGAACACGTCCTCGGCCCCGATCCGCCAGGCCGCTTGAGTGTGGCCGATGACGTTGGCGGTCGCCCGGTTCGACAGCACCACGCACTTCGGCTTTCCGGTGGTGCCGGACGTGTAGAGGTAATAGGCCGGAGCATCGGCACTGCTGCGTTCGGTCAGAATCTCGAAGCTCGGGCGCTGGGCCGGAGCAGCCTCGAGCAGTTGCTCAGGCGTCGTCGCCCGGAACCCCTCGACTGGCCCCGAGGCCACCACCAGGTCGGGGTGACAGTTCGCCAGCAGAAAGCGTCTGCGCTCATCGGGCGCACCGGCCTCTACCGGTACCCAGATCACGCCCTGCATGGCGCAGGCGAGGGTCAGCATCAGGTGTTCGGGTCCGCGTGGCAGGCAGATCGCCACCACGTCGCCCGCACCCAGCTCGTGCTGCTGCAACCCCGACATGACCCGCAACACGGCGACCCCGAGCTCACCATAGGTGATGCGGCGATCGCCGTGGATCAGTGCCGCCTTGCCGCCATCGCTGCCGAACAGGCGCTGAGCGGTACGCGCCAGAAAGTGCGAGCACTCGCTGTCCCCCTCTGCGCCATTCCAACGGCACGGGGCAGGGTCGAGACAGTCGCCCTCCGTCAACACCAGCTCTCCGCGACGAATGACGGCCCTGATCGCACGCTCGATGGCCTCGAGCACGTCGCGCACCAGCTCAGTGTCCAGCGCCTGTTCCGCGTGATCGATACTCAACACGAGGTTGCGCTGCTCATCCAGCGTCAGGCGAATGTCCATCGCCGTCTGGGGCGTCTGAGTCAGGCCGCCATGGCAGCGAACCGGGGCGTCCGGCGCCAGCGTCTCCCATGACAGGCCGTTGGTGACGGCCACCGGCAGGGCCACGCCGCTTGCGTTGCGGCGGAGCAGTAGCCGGTTGATATCGACACCGGAGAAAGCCAGGTGCTCGAGCCCCTGCAACACGTCGGCCTGGAGCCTGCGTGCGCGCTCGAGCAGCGTGCCCTTCTTGGCATCGTAGCGCAGGGCAATGAAGGTTGAAGCGTTCGCCACGCGCCCGTCACGCACCGGTAACGCCACCGGCACTGCGACACAGGGTTCGGCATCGCTCGTCCAGCGCGCCAGGACGTCGAGCACGATGGCCGTCAGCACGCTGTTGCGCAGCAGGGCATACGACGCCCCCAGCCGGGAGAGGCTGGCCAGGTCGGCGCGGGGCAGAGTCAGGCTCTCGCGTCGATAGCGGGACACGCCGAGGGTTTCCAGCGGCCGCTTCCAGGGCAGTTGCGGTGGGCCGGTAACGCTTCGCAGCGTCGCCGCCCAGTAGGCGGCGGCTTCGTCCCTGGGGCGCTGCGGCATGGGGGGAGCCGCGTCGAGGTTGGCCGCTCCTCCCTCGACGACAAGTGTGGACTCCTGGGACTCGAACAGGCTCACCATCAGGTGGGCGATCGCCCGGCCGTCCACGATCAAGGCATCGAAGCGAACGAAGATCACGCAGTTGTCCGCCGTCGGGTCTTCCGGCTCGGGCAGCCGAAACAGCAGCAGATGCCAGGGTGGACGCGACGGGTCGAACAGGCGATGCGCATAGTCGCCGCGCATGGCCGCGATGCGCTCCCACGCTTGGGTACGCGAGATCTCGCGCAGATCCAGTTCATCCAGATGGAGCACGGCCTCATCCGCGACGCGCTGCGTCAGCGACTCGACGTCGACCCAGGCCCTGAGGGCATCGTGGTGGCGCACCAGTTGGGCCAATCGCTGGCGAAGTACCGCGGGATCGAGACGCCCCCGATACTCCCGAAACTCCTGCATGGCTACGCCCCCGAGTGGCAACCGCTCGCTTCTGCCCAGCAGGTAGGCCTGCTGCAGGGGCGTCAGAGGGCGCCCAGCGGTTGCCGTCTCGCGATGCGCTCCCGATCGGTCAACCCCTGGATCGCCCTCGAAATCGATGGCCTGGCACATGACCTCGGGCGAGCGTGCGAGCCGCTCGACCCGTTCCACATAGGCATCGAACGTCGACCTCACCCAGGGCTCGGGGAGGGCGTCGAGGCGAACGTCCCAGTTGATCAGCAAACCGCCATACGCCGATGCGACCTGCGCATCCAGCGCCACCATGGGACCTTGCGACACGACCCACGTCAGTTTGCCGACGTTGCGGGTCACCCGCTGCGAAAAGAGTTCGCCGCCAGGAACATCCAGGCCGGCGGTGAAGACCACGGGCGATACCTGCGTGCTGCCATGGTGGCGCGACAGGTCGCGCATGACGCTGACGCCGGAATAGGCGGAGTGCGACAGGAGCTGAGCCATCTCGGCGGCAAGGCGTTCGCCGAGCGTTGCCAACGACGCCTCCGGGGTCAGTTCCACTCCCAGAACGAGGAGATTGGAGAAATCCCCCACCAGCTTCTCCACCCCCTCACACAGGGGATGGCGGTAGAACATGGGCACGTTCAGGCGAAACCGCCTCGCGTCAACGGCCGTTCCCAGGACGTCGGCAAAAAGGGCCAGCATAAGCGTCGATAGCGTCAGGCGATGGCGCCGCGCCGTGGCCTCCAGCGACCGCCGCTCCTCCGCTCCCAGTAGGGCCGAAAAGCGCTCGCTGTGCACCGGCCCGGTGGCATCGCGCCACGGCAGGGGTGGCGCCGGCGGAATCTGCGCGAGGCGCCCACGCCACCATCGCCGGTCGCGCTCCCGCTGTTGCGCAAGCTCGCGGGCGCCCCGCCAGCATGCCAGATAGTCGTGGTAGGAAGCGGACGGCATGACCAATCGAGCGTCGGGCGCTTCGTAGCATCGGGCCAGATCCTCCATCAACACGAGAAAGCTCGCGGGGTCGGCAGCGATCATGTCGACGTCCACATGCAAGCGCCAGCGCCCTTCGGGAAGTACGCTCACGCTAATGTCGGCCACGCGTCCTCGATCCGGTGCCAGCCGCTGATGCGACTTGCGCTGGCGCTTGTCCGCCAGGGAAGCCTCCAGCGTCGGCGAATCGATATCCCGCATGTCGTCGACCGTCAGATCGTGCATGGCATCCAACGCCACCACCGACTGATGCCCTTCATCGGTGACCTGCAGGCGCAGCATCGGGTGAGCCGCATGGAGTCGCCTGACCGCCTGGCGAAGCCGTCCGATGTCCAGCGGTGCATCGCTGTCGAACTCGGCATACAGATGAGCGGCAACGCCCCCCAGCCACTCCATGTTCTTCCGCCCCACCCAGTAGGCGGCCTGAATCTCGTTCAGTTCAGCCATCGCCCATTTACCTCTTGACAACTCCTGCCGAATATACTCCATTAGATATTACAGTCAACGATTCTCATTAAGATTCTCATTAGGAGAAGTTGCATGGGAAGCTCCGAAGCAAAGGATTCGCTGGAGACTGAAACGATACCCACATCGGAAGAAGACGAACGGCAACTGCTGTTCGCGTCCACGTATCGTGAACTGAAAGCGTTCGCGCCGTTGAAACCACTCACACTGCCGCCCCACGCAGGCGACAAGACGGACAGTGCGTTCCAGCTTGGAATTCGAGAGGCCCTCGAGGAGGCAAGACGGGCGGGGCAAGCCAACCCCATCGTCGTGGGAGCCATCCCCTTCGATGAATACGCCCCCTCGTGCTTGTACGTTCCCCACCGTTACGAATGGCGGGCTCGCGACGTCCCCAAACGTCGAGCGGGCACGGCAAAGGCGCTGCCTCGACTGCTGGATCAGCGCAGCCTTCCCGACGAGCGAGGCTTCAAGAGGGCGGTCGAACAGGCCATCGTCAATTTCGGTTTCGGCGACATTCGCAAGGCGGTCCTGTCGGTGATGCACGAGTTGCATTTCTCCGCGCCGCTGGACGTCGACCGGCTACTGGAGGGTCTCGGCGCGCATAACCCGGAGGGCTATCGTTTTCGGATTCCGCTGGCCGACGGTGCCGACCTGATCGGCGTCAGCCCGGAATTGCTGCTCGGAAAGGAAGCCGAACGGGTCGTGTCGAACCCGCTGGCCGGGACGGCCAGACGTCTGTCCAGCCCGGTCCTCGACCGGGAAGCGGCCGAACGATTACTGCAATCGACCAAGGATCGCTACGAGCACCGCCTGGTGGTCGATGACGTGCTGCAGGCCCTGGAACCGCACTGCACTGAGCTGACCGGCCCCGAGCGGCCGTCCTTGCTCGCCACCACTGCGCTTTGGCATCTCTCTACGCGGATCGAGGGGCAACTGCGCGATCCTGACGTCACGTCGCTCCAGCTGGCCTGCCGCCTCCATCCCACGCCAGCCGTATGCGGCTACCCCACCCAGGGCGCCCGCCGCCTGATCGGCCTCATCGAACCCTTCGAGCGGGGCCTGTTCACCGGCATGGTCGGCTGGTGCGACATGGCAGGAAACGGGGAATGGGTGGTGACCATCCGCTGCGGCACCGTGAAACAAAACGTCGTCCGGCTGTTTGCCGGTGCCGGCATCGTCGAAGGGTCGCAGCCCGACGCCGAATGGGCGGAGGTTCAGGCCAAGTTGGGAACCATGCTCCGGGTATGCGGCATCCCCGCCGAGGAGCGCAGCCCGCATATCGCGACGGAGATACCATCATGATGCTGGAACATACACCCTGGCCCCTCGAACTGGCCCAACGCTACCGAGACCATGGCTATTGGCTCGATGAACCCCTGACCCGCGGTCTCGATCATCAGGTGCGGCATCGCCCCGAAGCGACAGCCTTGCTCTGCGGCAACCGCCGGTTCAGCTATGCCGAGGTCGATGCCCTATCCACCAACCTGGCAACACACCTGGCCTCACGTGGCCTGGGACACGGTGATACGGCCCTGGTCCAGTTGCCCAATGTCGCCGAGTTCTATCTGGTCTTCTTCGCCCTACTCAAACTGGGCGTGGCACCGGTCAACGCCCTACCCAGCCACCGGCAGCTGGAGTTGAGGGGCTATGCACATCAGCTTCAACCTCGCCTGCTGATCGCCACCAGGCAACACGAACCGTTCACCGGCGATGCCTTCATCGACGAGCTGGCGAGCATCTCGCCCCGGCTAACGCAGGCCCTGCTCCTCGGCGAGGACGACCCCTCGCGCAGCCTGGAGCACTGGCTCGCCTCACCGCCCGATCACTCCGTGCAGCTTGCCCCCACTCCGGCCGATCAGATCGCCTTCTTTCAGCTGTCGGGGGGCAGTACCGGTGTGCCCAAGCTGATCCCTCGAACGCACAACGATTACGACTACAGCGTCCGGGCCAGTGCCGATATCTGCCAGCTCGGCCCCCACACCCGGTTTCTGTGCGCCCTGCCGGCGGCGCACAACTTTCCCTTGAGTTCGCCCGGGGCACTGGGCGTCTTCCATGCCGGGGGCTGCGTGGTGATGGCGACGACCCCGGAGCCCCAGTCGTGCTTCCGGTTGATCGAGCGTCACGCCGTGACCATGGCGGCGCTAGTGCCACCCGCGGTGATGCTCTGGATGCAGGCTGCCGAACGCCAGCCGGGCGATTCCCTGCGCTCTCTGCGCTTGTTGCAAGTGGGAGGCGCCAGCTTTGCCGAATCGCTGGCCAGGCGTGTCCCAAGCACCCTGGGATGCTCGCTCCAGCAGGTCTTCGGCATGGCCGAGGGGCTGGTGAACTACACCCGCCTGGACGACGGGGAAAAGCGAATCTTCACTACCCAGGGCCGTCCGATCAGCCCCGATGACGACGTCAAGGTCGTCGATAAAGAGGGAAACGAGGTAGCGGATGGCCAAACGGGCATGCTGGCCACACGCGGTCCGTATACCTTCCGCGGCTACTACAGGAGTCCCGAGCAGAACGCTCGGGTGTTCGACGCAGCGGGTTTTTATTATTCCGGCGATCTGGTGCAACGCACCGCCGACGGCTATCTCCGGGTAGTGGGGCGAGTCAAGGACCAGATCAACCGCGGCGGCGAAAAGATCGCTGCCGAGGAAATCGAGAACCTACTACTGCAGCACCCAGAAGTGACTCACGCCGCCCTGGTCGCCATCGACGATCCCATGATGGGCGAGAAAAGCTGCGCCTTCCTCGTCGCCCGGAAGCGTGACCTTCGCCCTGCCAGCCTGCGCCAACACCTGCTCGAGCTCGGCGTGGCCGCTTACAAGCTACCCGACCGCTTCCGCTTCGTCGACGCCATGCCCCTCACCGCCGTCGGCAAGATCGACAAGCGACAGCTGCGCGACCAGCTGGCATCACCCTCTGCTTCACTCACTAATCCCTGCGAGACCCACTCATGAGCATTCCTTCTCTCGACGAGTATCCCATGCCGTCGCAAGACGCCTTGCCCGATAACCGTGTTGCCTGGCAGGTCAGCCCGGCACGAGCCGCTCTGCTGATTCACGACATGCAACGCTATTTCTTGCGTTTCTATGGGGAAGATAACGCGCTGGTGAAACGCCTCATCGACAACCTCGCGCGCTTGCGACTCTGGTGCAAGGCGCAAGGCATTCCGGTGATCTACACCACCCAGCCCCACGAGCAATCACCCTTCGATCGCGGGCTCCTCAATGACATGTGGGGACCGGGCCTCACCCAGGCCGATCCAAAGCTCCAGCAGATAGTGGAGTCACTGGCACCCGAACAAGACGATCATGTCCTGGTCAAGTGGCGCTACAGCGCCTTCCAGCGCACAGAGCTGGCCGACCTGCTGAGCGAGCTTGGGCGCGATCAGCTGCTGATCGGTGGCGTGTATACGCATATTGGCTGTCTGGCCACGGCGCTGGAGGCCTTCATGCAGGATATCCAGGCCTTTCTCGTGGCAGATGCTACGGCCGATTTCTCCGAGGCCGAGCACCTGATGGCACTGCGCTATGTGGCCACCCGCTGCGGTAGCGTCACCAGTACGGCCGGCCTGGTCGACAACCAATCCCTGGGCATCACTCGCGAATGGCTCGAAATGCGTGTCCGTCAGTTGATCGACGATGACGATGGGCTGGACCCCGCCGAGAACCTCATCCATTACGGCCTCGATTCGATTCAGGTCATGACGCTGGCCGCAGAACTCAAGAAACGCGGCATCGCCCTGAGCTTCGAAGAACTGGTGGGGACACCGACCGTCGATGCCTGGTGGTCCCTCATCGAACGGCAACGCACCGCTACCCGAGAAGCCGTCGAATGACAGCTCGTGCAATGACATATGAGGATCTGGCCGGCAAGCGGGTGTTGGTCGCTGGAGCCGCCAGCGGCATCGGCCGCTGCGTGGCCGAACGCTTCGTGGAACAGGGCGCAGACGTAGTGGGTTTCGACCGCAACGTGGACGGGCGGGAGGTGCCGTTTCGGTTGCTGCCCGTGGACATTGGCGTGCATGCGCAGGTGGCAGAGGCATGCACCCACCTTCAAGACGAATCACCGCATCTCGACGTGCTGGTCAATGCGGCCGGTATCCTGCGCCTTGGCCGCACCGAAGAACTAACCCTGGAAGACTGGCACGCCTGCCTGGACGTCAACGCGAGCGGCGCCTTCTACCTGCTTCGCCAGTGGCTTCCGCTCTTCAAGCGGCAGCGCCGCGGCGCAGTGATCCACGTCGCCTCCAATGCTGCCCACGTGCCGCGCATCGGCATGGCGGCCTACTGTGCTTCCAAGGCGGCCCTGGCAAGTCTCAGCCACTGTGTGGGGCTGGAGCTGGCGCCGTACGGCATTCGCTGCAATCTCGTCTCTCCGGGCTCCACCGACACGCCGATGCTGCACGGCATGTGCCCCACCCCGGCCGACCGTCAGCGCCTACTCCTGGGCCAGGCCGAGCGATACAAGCTGGGCATCCCCTTAGGCAAGTTGGCCACGCCCGACGATATCGCCGATGCCATCGTTTTCCTGGCCTCAGAACGAGCCGGCCACATCACGCTGCAGGACCTGGTGATCGATGGCGGCGCCACGCTTGGAGCCTGAGGTGACCATGATCAACGCTCCTATCCACCCCGGCGACCTTCCCCACGAAGCGGCCCCAGCAGCCGCCGGCCTCCCCGTCACTCCCCTGTGCCACGCACCCCAGGCTTGGCTGCCCGAGGACTTCGTGCCTTCGGCCTGCCAGCTCGCGGCAGCACATTTCGCTCTGGGTACGGACTGTCAGGGTGGTGCGGACATTCCGCTGCCGGCCGAGCTCGAACAGGCCTCTCGGCAACGCCGGGCAGAGTTCGCTGCCGGGCGACGCTGCGCTCGTACGGCGTTGCTCAGCCTCACGGGGCGACCCGACTACCCAGCAATGGGTCCAGAGCGTGCGCCGCTCTGGCCGACTGGGGTGGTCGGCTCCATCAGCCATTGCCGAGGCCATGCCATCGCACTGGTCGGGGCGACGGATCGCTATCGGGGGCTGGGCATCGACCTCGAGCAGCCATTCAGCACCACGCAGAGCGAGGATCTCGGCCCACTCGTGCTTGCCCGTGGCGAAAGCGCTCCCTGGGACGCCGCATTGCACCCATTCCTCGTCGGCCTGAGCTTCTCCGCCAAGGAGAGCCTGTTCAAGGCGCTCTTTCCCCTGGTGCGGCGCCGCTTCGACTTCGCCGCCGCGGAGCTGATCGAGTGGGACCTGCAGGGACACGCCGTGTTGAGGCTGCGCATCAGTCTGGGGGGCGAATGGCAACCCGGGCTCCGTTTTCCCGTTCGCCATTGCCGCTTCCAGGGCCTCCTGCTGACACGGATCGCCATTTCCGCATCGCCGGTTTCTGCTCGAGGAAGCGTCGCATGACATCCAGCCCGCCGGCGAGCGCCTTACCACGTTGAATATCGGCGCAACGTCACTCTACTGCCGGTACCCCCGTGCATCCACGGCCTTGGCAAACTCCGAGTAGGACGCCAGTCCGAATTCTGACTCCATCGTTTCACGCCACCGTGCATCGAAAGCTGCGCGTAAGTCCTTAGGCAGCGACACAGTATCATCAACCGTGCGACCGCCATCCGCAACTTTGCTCGCAGCACCCCCGAAAGGCAGGCCGCAGGCAGCGTCTCGGCGCGTGCGGACGAGGTGATCGTCGAACTGTCGCTCAAAACGTTTCATGAAATCGAAGCTCGCCTGCTTCGTGGCAATCTCACGCACCTCGGCGCCGAACCTCGGATCGATGAAATCCGCCACCTGATCTACCACGCTTGGTAGGTCGGCTTTCATCTGTTCAAACGTCACCATTAGCACGTCCGATCGTTCCCGCTGCCGCCACCACGAGGCAGCGTGGCCCCACCAGCCCGGCCCCTGCGATAGAACGTACCGTGCGTACTCTGCAAGCGTAATGCTGCCGGCTTCGAAGAACCACCCTTCCAAGAAACGATGCATTGAACTCAATGCATCTAGGGGATTACGGAACACCACGATGTAGCGTCCACCCTTTGGAACGAGGTCCCAAGGAAGGTGTGTCTTGAAGGCTCGCGGGTGAGAGACCTGCGGCGCGTCGAGATCCGCTCCCATGTCGTGGGCGAGTTCAATCCAGGGGGCGACCTCCAGGATCTCGTCGAAGTCCATCGAGCCGGCCGTACGAAGGCCGTGAACGACCTGCTGCATCCAGGTGGTCCCGCACTTGACATAGGGCGCAATCAAAATGTCCGTCATGTCGGGGTGGAAGTTCAAGCCACTCTGGAACCCCTCCTTGGTGAAGAGGCGGCTAAAGGCGACCTTCATCTCATCTATGCTACGAGGGCGCGCTGTCCAAGCCGCAGCCTCGCCGCCAGAAAGTGTTCTGGTCAAGTCAGAGCGGACACATTTTCAAGCCGCAGCTGCCAGTTCAATCTCCCTCGGCGTCTGGTAGCCCAGGGTCGAGTGGAGCCGGCAGCTGTTGTACTCCATCTCGATGTACTCGATC
>NZ_JAACZO010000058.1 GCF_010993975.1 Halomonas faecis | reverse complement strand
TCCATGGCAACGGCGGTGTCCGTAGGCTGACGTTTTGGCGAATATCAGCTTACTCGGATTTACCGCCGTTTCTCTATCCTGACCTCGCTCAGCGCCCTGCTCATTTCACGCCAGTCTGCGAAGAACCTTTTTTCTTTACACCACCCCAGATCCGGCGGCGACAGACTCTGAATGAAACTCCTTGCGCATCCATTCTCCAGTGAGACCGTCTCTACCCAATTGGCCTGGTAGCGCTTTCTCGACCCAGCCAGGGGATGACCGACACGGATGTTCGTTGCGGCGGGAGACGATCATCACCACCGCCAGCGCATGCCTACCTGGCCGGCGTGATCCTCGTAGTCGCTGCCCAGGCGGCCGTCGTAGGCGGCGTACACATCCACTCGGTCGGTGACGCGGGCTTCCATACCCACACCCACGTCCATCAGGTCGGTCGGCAGCGTCTGGCCTTCAATGGTGAATGGGTCGCTCCCCAACAGCGAGGCTTCGGCAGAGGCCTCAGGGTTGCCCAACTCATGACTCCAGGCCAGACGCCCGGTGATCGCGGCACTGTCCGAGACCCGATAGGCGATCTCGGCACCGAGCCGGCCGCGCACGCTGTCATCGCGGGAAGCGTCGACATCGAGACCGACCAGTCCGTCTTCCTGGAAACCCTCGCGGCGGGTATGGCTATAGGTGAGGCCGACGAGGGGCGAAACGCGCCAGTCACTCTCCTCCGACGACGGGGCATACGCCAGCTCAGCATCGACCGTGCCGACACGAGCGTCATAATCGGCCTGGTGTTGGCCGAAGCCGGTTACGGAACGCTCGCTCCCCAGATCCAGCCAGCCCATGCTGGCCGACCCCGACAGCCGCCAGTCGCCGAGCTCCTGGCGAGCATACAGCCCTGCCGAGTAGGTATCGAAATCGCTCTGGGCGCTGCCGCCACTGACCTGGCCCCGCTCGATGCCGAAGGCGACACCCACCATCAGCTCGGTATCCAGAAACAGCTCGCTGCCGGCGTGCACCCCGGTCGAGCGTGAAGAGACGCCGGGCAAGTCGCCATCGGCACCCAGTCGGCTGTCGCTGCTGACGGCCCGCGCCCAGCTCACCGGCCCCGTTGGCCGACTCAGAGCGGGAGCATAGCCGCGGGGACCGACCGTTTCGCGATTGTGTCGAGACGGTGGCGCAAAGGCCGACTCCAGCATCGATAGCTGTTGCGGTGCATAGGCGGCATCGCCCCGATGCAGCTGCTGCAAGGCGGCTGCCGCCAGCGGCGTTTCGCTGCTGGCACCGCTCATGCGCCCCTGCAGCGAGGATGAGAAGGACTGAGTCAACTGATGTATTGCCGTTTGGCTGACGGGAATGTCGCTGCCGGCCAACTCCTCGGCGGCCTGGCCGGCCTCCCCGGATTCTAGCAACAGCAGGGCATTCGCGAAGGCCTGGTATCCCGGTGCACCAGCATCGACCGTATTCAGTGCCGACGCGAACCGCTGCGAATTATCGCTGGTAGCATGCTCGGACAGCAGACCGCCGGGGGAGGGAGGAGACGATGGGCCACCGTCATCTTCTCCATCATTGGCAAGTGCCAGGGTCAACTCCACCGCCTGATCGGAGTAGCTCAGAGAAGGATCGAGGAAGGCGTAGTTGGCGGCGACGGCGTCGAACTCGCCATCGATGGCATCCGCAGTCAGGATGGTGTGATCGCCCAGCACGCTCTCGTCGCCATCCGGCTCCAAGCTGACGACAAGAACATCCCCCCCATCGATGCGGACATCGCCGGTGGCGACCAGGCGGCCTGCCGTTCCACTATCGACGCGGACGACGAATTCGCTCCCCGTACTGAAAGTCACGGCATTCGCGCTCAGCGCACCGACGGCGTTGCCTGGTGCGAGCATGCCGCCCTGGTCGACCGTGATGTCCCCCAAGGTACCGACACCGGTCAGGATCGCACCGTCTGCCACGGTGGCGGTGCCGCCCAGTTCGCCGAAGATCCGGACAAGCCCCGTGTCCAGGGTTGTTTGGCCGTCGTAAGCGCTACTGTCACCGATGAGGGTGAGCTGACCGTCGCCCGTCTTGGTGAAGGCGCCGCTGCCGACCAGGCTGCCGCCAAAGACGCTGGGCTCATCACCGGCGCCTAGCGTCAGGCCGCCATCGCCGAGGCGCAATTCACCATTGCCAGCCAGTGCGCCAAGGTTCACCGCCTGGGTGTTCGTGGCGAGGGTGGCGCCGCTGTCGATGGTCACGGCTTGCAGGCTATCGGCGTCGCCTGACAGCTCCAGAGTGCCGGCGCGCACCCGTGTATTGCCCGTGTACGCGGTGTTGCCGCTCAGCTCCTGCGTGCCCGCTCCATCCTTTTCCAGCGCGCCATCGCCTGCCACTCGCCCGCTGAAGCTGGCGTTGCCATCAGTGTCCAGACGCACGCCGCCGCTGCCCATGTGCAGCTCACCGCCGCCGGCCAGGCCGCTCAGGCTCACCGCCTGGTCATCGGTTTCCAGCACGGCACCGGTGTTGATGGTCACGTCACCGGGGGTCTGGGCGTCGCCGGTGAGTGCGAGGATACCCTGATCCACGGTAGTGGCGTCGTGATCAAGCGTGCCTCTGAGAGTCAGCCGGGTAGCGCCGTCCTTGATCAACGCGCCAGTGCCGGCGGTGCTACCGTCGAAGGTGACGTCACCACCTTCGCCGACGCGCACACCACCAGAGCCAATGTCTAGTACCCCCGTGCCGAGGATACGCGGGATATTGACTTCCTTACCGCCGGTCGCGAGCGTCGCGCCATCGTCTATTTTCAGAAGCCCGGTGGTGTCGGCATCCTCGTCCAGTTCCAGGGTGCCTTCGCTGATCAGGATGCCCGCATCGAGGCTGAGCGGGCCGGTGAGACTCAGGGTGCCGTCACCCTCTTTGGTCAGCCGCCCGTAACCGCCGAGGTTGCTGATGCCGCCGTTGAAACTGCCCTCACGGACCACGATGTCCGGGGGGCCAGCGAACTGCAGCTCACCGGCACCGCTCAGTTCGTGCAGGATGAGACCGCTCCCGGTTTCGAGGCGGGCACCGTCCGCGATATGGGTTTCACCGCGCAGCTCATTGGTCATGTCTCCCATTTCCAGAGTGCCCGCCAGCACACGGGTACCCCCTTCGTAAATGGGGTTATAGCTGAGCTCCAGGGCGCCTTCGCCCGTCTTGCGTAATTCGCCGGGGCCTTCCAGGATTCGATCCACGACGGCCGTGTCGGCGGCATCTTCCACCCGCAGGGTGCCGCCACCTTCGAGAAGCTCCAGTACACCGGAGGAGGGGGTGTTGCCCGCACCCAGGTGCAGGGCCCCGTCGTCCAGGCGCACCGCGCCCCTGCCAAGATCACCCAGCTGGTCGATTTCCAGGGCGCCGCCACTCACTAGGGTGTCGCCGTGCTCATAACTGCCGCTGAGTGTCAGGTTACCGTCGCCGGTCTTGAGCAGCTCGCCATCCCCGGACAGAGCGGCGTCATGCGTGCCGTCGCTGTCCTGGTCAAATTGCAGCGTGGCGCCGCCGGCGATCTCGGTTTCGGTGGTGAGGGTGGTGCTGTCGCCACGCAGGATACCTTCATCGACCGAGGTGCTGGCGTGTGTGTAGTTGCCGTCGAGCGTCAGCGTGCCATCACCGGTTTTGCGTAGTTCACCGTCGCCGGACAGGGCGGCATCGTGGCTGCCATCGACGCCCTGATCGAATTCGAGTGTGGCGCCACTGGCAATATCTGTATCGCTGATCAGGGTGCTGCTGTCGCCACGCAGAGTGCCCGCCGTCACGGTGACGCCGTCGCCGAAGTCACTGGCCGCGTTCATGTCTAGGGTGCCTTCGCCGGCCTTGTTCAGGCCCAGTGCCTGGTCGGAGGCGACGCTGCTATTCAGGTACCGGGTCTGGGTGCCGGCTACGTCATAATCCAGGCTGCCGCCGCCGTGCAGGAACAGCGCACCACCTTCGCCGGCGCCGTCCTGGTGGCCGTTGCCGCCCTGGGCGGTATTGTCGGCGGCGAAGCTGCTGTTCTCGATGCGTACCGAGCCGCCTTCGCGCACGAACACCGCGCCGCCCAGCCCGGCGCCGCCGCCGCCGGTGCCGCCAGCGTTACCCCCGCGGCCGGCGCCGTAGCCGCCGGTGCCCCCGGAGCCCCCGGAGCCGTCGAGGTGGGCGTCTGTTTCACCGCCACCGCCGCCGCCGGCACCGAAGCCGCCATCGCCGCCGTGGCCAGCGTTATCATTGAAGGCGCTGCCACCACCGCCGCCGGCACCGCCGAAACCCGCGCCGCCACCGGCTCCGCCAGTCTCATGAATGGCCGGCGAGCCGCCGCCCCCGCCGCTGGCCTCGCCGCCGTCGCCGCCGGAGTTGCCCGGATTGCCGCTGTAAGGGAACGCGCCGCCGCTACCACCGGCTAGGCCGCCGCCATCACCGCCTTCGCCACCGTTCCCGGAACTGGGATCGAAGATCGTACCCTCGTCGCCGGAAGCGGCATCCAGCCCGCCGCCGCCCCCGCCGCCGGTGCGTTCCCCGTTCGGGTCGCCCTTGCCCCCGGCGCCACCATCACCGCCCTCGGCGCGGTTGTCCGCGAAATCTATGTCGTTCAGGGTGAGATCGCCGTTGGCATCCACGTAGATGGCGCCGCCCAGGCCCGCGGCCCCGCCGCCGCCGCCGCTGCCGCTGCCACCGTCGCCGCCATGGGCCCGGCCACCGGTGAGGGTAAGCCCGCTCAAGGTGACATTTGCCGTATCAGCACTGCCGTCCCCCACACGGAACACTCGCTCGCCGTTCCCGGCGAGAATCGCATGGCCATCGGCTTGGATGGTGACGTCGCTGCTGATGGTGATGGCACTGGAGAGTGTCAGCTCGCCACTGAGGCCCGAGTCCACAGTGATGGTATGGGCTTCGGAGGTATCGGCGTTGGCATTCTGCACCGCCTCGCGCAGGCTACCCGCCCCGCTGTCGTTGAGATTGCTTACCGTGAAGTCCACCGCCTGGGCCGTGCCAACCCACAGTGCCAGGGTAGCCAAGCCACCCCGGACCGTCAGCCGTACGGCTCGACGGCAGGCATTTTCAGCAGCCACCTGCCACTGATGGAGGGTCGCGTTCCAGATCAGACGATACTTGCGATTCATGGTCAGGGCTCCGTTCCAGCAGCAGGGTAGTTAGTTCTTGTACCCAGCCCGTCCGGGTTATATAAAAAATTATTTTTAAAAGAATTTTTGATGATTCAGGGCGTATTTCATTCTGCCGGCCATTCGGGTTCCGGGACTGCTTCACGGTCTGAACTAGTTCGGCGGCCATCATCAGCGCATTGCCGCTGCGCTATTTGGCCCTCGGATACATGGCAGCCTGCCGTAACAGAAGAAAGCGGCCCGGTAGGCCGCTGAATCATTAATGGTTTCGTTAGTGCTTGTCCGCGACGCTATCAACCGCGAAAAGCGTCGACAATGCGTGTTCCGACGCATTGGGACGCAGCATCAAAACAAGGTGAAAATGAGGGACGCGCAAACAAACGGAGGGCAGACTTCAGCGACGTTTCAGACGACGCACCCAGTCATTGACGGTGCTACCGGCATCCGCTTCGGATGACACG
The DNA here is from genome assembly GCF_010993975.1 of Halomonas faecis. Taxonomy (GTDB): domain Bacteria; phylum Pseudomonadota; class Gammaproteobacteria; order Pseudomonadales; family Halomonadaceae; genus Halomonas; species Halomonas faecis. The sequence goes on along the minus strand of NZ_JAACZO010000058.1, from coordinate 199,447 downwards.
GTCGGCGTTTTGGCCAGGTCCCGAGCATCACGAGGCGAGCAGCCGTAACGCTCACGGAAACAGCGGGAAAAATGGGCCAGGCTCCGGAAACCATGGGCTTCGGCGAGTTCTCCGATGGAGCGATACTCCCGGGGGTCGTCTAGGCACCGCTTGACCCGTGCCAGGCGTCGTCGCTGGATATAGCGAACCACGCCGCCATCCATCTCGAACTGCCGATAGAGTTGCGTGCGCGACATTCCGGCAGCCCGACACAGCGCATCCGGCGTCAATCGAGGCGAGGCGAGCTCCCTCTCGATGAGGCCCTCCAAACGACGGCGCACGATCATTTGAATCGATGGCTGCGCGCGCGCCCTGGCTTCGGCATCCTCAGCGCAGCAAGCCAGCACCATGTCCCGAGTGATTCGCGTCAGCTCCGGCGCTTCGTGCGCTTTGACACTCGGCAGCCGTCTCATAAGGGCAGCCAGATAGTCGGCCAGGAAAGCGCCGCGTGCCGGCTCTAGCACCAGACCATGCAGCCCATCCAGAAAAGCCGGCTGCCCACTGAACAGGTCGCGCGGCAGCATCACGTTGAGAATGTCCGTCTCACCCGATTCGGTATGCAGAGGACGGTCGAGATCGATCAACGAGACGTGTCGGGGTGCCACCCTCACCGCCGAGTCATCGAGCCGTCCGTGATAGCCGCCTTGGCGATGCACCTGCACCAGCAGATGATCGACACGATGATTGGGCCGCGCACGGTAGAAGCGCTGTGCACCGGTGTGGACGCTGGCCGCCAACATGTTGCCGAGGTGGTAGGCCTCGATGCGTGAAGCAAATCTGACGGGGCTTCCGCCATCCCTGACCCGCAGGGGTTCGACGTCGAATACCGGGGCGATGGCTTCACGCCATGCCTCGAAACGGTCATTCGGCTCGAGCCCCTCGCTGTCGAACCGGACAGCGGGAATCGTGGGCTCATCAACCATATCCCTCCCAGTGACACACGATACCAAGGATTTCAGCATCCCAAGGCGGCATGCTCCTCACACCCCTTCACTCTCGGCTGCGCGTTCATCCGCCAGTACCACTGTCGCTATCGGCTACGCTTGCCAGTTGTCGTTGCCTTTATGCGCAGAGACATACAGCGATCGCGCCCGATCCAGGTGAGAGCGCATCTCGCTCACTGCCAGCGCTTCGTCATGCCGGCGAATCGCTTCGATGATTCGCTGGTGCTCTTCCAAGGTGATCTCCTCGTTGCCCTTCCAGTGCAGCATCGATGAGTGGAAGTGCGCCAGCCAGTCGAGCATGGCATGGCTGACCGCGATGAAAATGGGGTTGCCGGTGATCCGGGCAATGGCCCGATGGAAGTCCATGTCGGCCTTGATGAAGGCCCCGGCGTCGCGATTCAGCTCGCCACGCTGACGCGCCACGAGTTCCTCCAGGCGGGCAACGTCCGTCTCGACGGCCGACCGCGCCGCTCGCGCCACCATCCCCAATTCGAAGAAGGCACGCGCTTCCTTGAGATGCTCCAGCGACTGCGGAGAGCTCGACAGCATGTGCATCGCCGTCAGCTCGATCTGCGATATCAGCCCTTCGGCGGTCGGTGCCGTCACCCGCGGTCTCTGGCCATGCTGGATGGTCACCAGGCTCAGGCGCTCCAGCGACTGCATCGCTTCGCGAATGGCCGGACGGCCCACGCCGAACATCTCCATGAGCGCTCTCTCCGAGGGCAGGTGGTCACCGGGCATGAAGTCGCCATTGAGGAGCATGGCATAGAGCCGGTCGAACACTTCATCGGACAGTTTGCGACGGCTGATCTTCAGGGGGTCACTCATCGGTCGTTAGCCTTCGTCAGTGGCAGCAGGAGCGCAGCTTACGCGTTGAGGACGCCGCCAGGTAGCGCTGCTGCGACCATGGTCGTATTTGACAGAGTCAGGTGATTATCATGTCATTATACCAGTTAGCTGGCCATCATGCTGCTTTCAGAAGCGACGATGTGCCTTCGCAGAATCACCACAACGCACACCGCCCGACGATAGAGAGGAAACGACATGACCACCATCGCGCTGATCGGCGCCGGCGGCAAGATGGGCTTCCGCCTGTCCCGCAACCTAAAAAATTCGGACTTCGAGGTCCGCCACGTCGAAGTCAGCGAGGCCGGCCGCAGCCGCCTCGCGGAAGAACTTGACATCGACTGCGTCGATGTCGAGCAGGCGGTTCCCGGGGCCGAGGTGGTCATCCTCGCCGTTCCCGACACCCTGATCGGCAAGATCTCCCACCAGCTCTCGCCGCTGATGGAGAGCGGCACCCTGCTGGTCACCCTGGACGCCGCCGCTCCCTTCGCCGGACACCTGCCCGAGCGCGAGGACCTGGTGTACTTCGTCAGCCACCCCTGCCACCCGTCGATCTTCAATGACGAGACCGAGCTCGAGGCCAAGCGCGACTACTTCGGCGGCGACAAGGCCACCCAGCACATCGTCAGCGCACTGATGCAGGGTCCCGAGGAGAGCTACGTCCTGGGCGAGGCGGTCGCGCGGACCATCTACGCCCCAGTGGGCCGCTCCCATCGGGTCAGCGTCGAGCAGATGGCGCTGCTCGAACCAGGTCTCTCCGAGACGGTTTGCGCCACTTTGCTGGCCGTGATGCGCGAAGCCATGGACGAGGTGGTGAATCGCGGCGTCTCCGAGGAGTGCGCCCGCGACTTCCTGCTCGGCCACATGAACATCCTCGGCGCGGTGACCTTCGACGTGCAGTCCGGCGCCTTCTCCGACGCCTGCAACAAGGCCATCGAGAATGGCAAGCCGATGTTGATGCGCGACGACTGGAAGCGCGTGTTCGAGCCCGACGAGATCGCCGACAGCATCCGTCGCATCACCTGAACGAGGCCGACCCATGAGCGATCGCATCCTCGCCAGCTACCTGATCGAGACTCCCTACCCGCTGGAGCGCGCCGTCGAGGTGATGGCCGGGGAGCAATCCTGCGGCACCTTCACCCGCCTGGCCAGCGAGACCGACGCGCTGCGTGAGGCGCATGGCGCACGGGTCGAGCACATCGAACCGCTGGACAGCGTCGATTCGCCCTCGCTGCCGATCCCGGCGCCACCGGCCGGGGCCGGCACGCCGGTCTACCGGCGGGCCCGGGTCACGCTTTCCTGGCCGCTCGCCAACCTCGGCCCATCACTACCCACGCTCGCCGCTACCGTGGCCGGCAATCTCTTCGAGCTCAAGGAGTTCTCGGCACTGAAGCTGCTTGACCTGACGCTGCCGGCGCCCTTCGCCGATGCCTACCCCGGCCCGCAGTTCGGGATCGCCGGCACCCGCGAGCTGACCGGCATTCCCCAACGGCCGCTGATCGGCACCATCATCAAGCCCAGCGTGGGGCTGTCGCCGGCGGCCACCGCCGAGGTGGTCCGCGAGCTGGTGGCCGGCGGCATCGACTTCATCAAGGACGACGAACTGCAGGCCAACGGCCCGCACAATCCGCTCGAGGCGCGGGTCGACGCGGTGATGCCGGTGATCCGCGAGCACGCCGAGCACACCGGGCGCCAGGTGATGTACGCCTTCAACATCACCGGCGAGGCCGACGAGATGCGCGAGCACCACGACTACGTAGCCGCCGCCGGCGGCAGCTGCGTGATGATCGCTCTGAATGCCGTGGGCCTTGCCGGGGTGACCCAGTTGCGCCGCCACTGCCGGGTAGCGCTGCACGGTCACCGTGCCGGCTGGGGACTGTTCAGCCGCTCGCCGCACCTGGGCATGAGCTTCGTGGCCTACCAGAAGCTGTGGCGCCTGGCCGGCGTCGACCACATTCACGTCAACGGCCTGCGCAACAAGTTCAGCGAGGAGGACGCCAGCGTGATCGCCAGCGCCCGTGCCTGCCTGACGCCGATGTTCGATCCGCCCACCCCGGGCTGCGAGGTGATGCCGGTGTTCTCCTCCGGCCAGACTGCCGACCAGGCCGCCGACACCTACGCTGCCATCGCCAGCACCGATCTGATCTTCTGCGCCGGCGGCGGCATCATGGCCCATCCCGACGGCATCGGCGCTGGGGTGAAGAGCCTCCGCCAGGCCTGGGAGGCCGCCGTGGCGGGCATCGACGTCGACGCCTATGCCCGCGAGCATCACGAGCTCGCCCGTGCCCTGGAGACCTTTCGCCGATGACGCCGACCGACACCGCGCCGCTGATCGCCTACTACGGCGACGATCTGACCGGCTCCACCGACGTCATGGAGGCCCTTGCCGGCCAGGGCGTCGACACCGTGCTGTTCACCGCCATTCCCGATGACGACCAGCTGGCGCGCTTCCGCCACTGCCGGGCCATCGGCCTGGCCGGAACCAGCCGCAGCGAGACGCCGGCCTGGATGGAGCATCACCTGACACCGGCGCTGGTCTGGCTGCGCGAGCGCGGCGCAGCGCTGTGTCATTACAAGACCTGCTCGACCTTCGACAGCGCCCCCCAGGTCGGCAGCATCGGTCGCGCGCTGGAGATCGGTCGCCGCCTGCATGACCAGGGCTGCGTGCCGATCGTGGTCGGCGCGCCGCAGTTGCGCCGCTACACCGCCTTCGGCCATCTTTTTGCTGCCGCCCAGGGCGAGGTGTACCGCATCGACCGCCACCCGATCATGTCGCGCCACCCGGTGACGCCGATGCACGAGGCGGACCTGCGCCGCCACCTGAGCGAGCAGACCGACCTCGACATCGGCCTGATCGATCTGGCGACCCTGGCCGACGCCGACGTCGATGCCCGGGTCGATGCCGCGCGCCCCCACCATGCCGCGCTGCTCTACGACGTGCTGGACCCCGCCAGCCAGGCAGCGGTGGGACGCCAGCTGTGGCGCACCCGGCCGCCGAACGGCGGCTTCGTCGTCGGCTCCTCGGGGGTCGAGTATGCCCTGCTCGCCGAGTGGCGCCGCCAGGGGCTGGTCGACACGTCACCCAGCGCCACGTTCGCCAACCCCGGTCCGGTGGAGCGCATCGCCGTGGTCTCGGGAAGCTGCTCCGACACCACCGCCCGCCAGATACGCTGGGCCGAAGATCACGGCTTTCATGGCATCCGAGTGAATGCAGCGCGACTGGCAGACGATCCCCAGGCCGACGCCGAACTCGCCACAGCCCGCGAGCAGGCCCTGGCGGCGCTCGCGTCGGGGCGCAGCGTGGTGCTCTACACCGCCCTGGGCCCCGACGCCGGACTGACGACCCTACCCGACGGCGATGGCGCGCATGCCATCGGCCGCCGACTGGGCAGCCTGCTGCGCGACCTGGTCAGCGCCGAGCGCCTGTCCCGGGTGGTGGTCGCTGGCGGTGACACCTCGAGCCACGCCATCCAGGAACTCGGCATCCAGGCGCTGATCACCTGCCAGCCACTGCCGCAGACACCGGGCTCGCCGCTGTGCACCGCGCACAGCAGCGAGCCCGCCTTCGACGGCCTGCAGATCGCCTTCAAGGGCGGCCAGGTGGGCGACGACGCCTACTTCGTGCGGATCCGCGACGCCCAGTTCGACTGACCATGCCGGATGCCGGCACCCGCAGCCCGCAGCCCGCAGCCCGCAGCCCGCAGATCAAGTCTCGCCGAGCAGGGTCACCAACTCGGGCGTCAGGCGCTCGCCATGGCCGCGCGCGTTGATCTCGCGATACAGGGCATCGATGGCTTCGGCGACGCCGCGCGACGCACCCAGATCCTCGGCCATGGCATGGTAGTAACCGACGTCCTTGAGCGAGTTGGCGAGGCTGAAGCGAAAGCCCGAAGGGTCCTCGGCGGCGATGAAGGGGCGCAGGCGTTCCAGCACCACCCCACCGCCGCCGCCGTTGCCCAGCACCTCGAGGAAGACGGCATCGTCGATGCCGGCGCGTCGCGAGGCCGCCGCCGCCTCGGCGAGCACCGCGGTGAAGCCCAGCGACACGAAGTTGTGCAATAGCTTGAGCTTGTGGCCCGAGCCCACCGGCCCGCCGTGGGTGATGTGCTCGGAGAAGCTCTCGAGCAGCGGCCGCAGCTCGCGGAACAGCGCGTCGGAGGCACCGACGATCAGGTTGAGGCGCCCTTCGGCGGCCTCCTTTGGAGTGCGCGTCATGGCGGCGTCCATGAACCGGCCACCGGCCTCGGCGATGCGACCGGCGATCGCCTCGGTGGAGCTCGGAATCGCCGTCGAGCAGTCGACGACCACCGCACCGGTCGGTAACCCCTCGAGAACGCCGCCGGCATCGAACAGCACGCTCTCCACCTGGGGCGTGCCGGTGACGCACAGGATCACCACCTCGGCATCAGCGGCGACCTCCCGGCCACTCGCGCGGCGCTCGGCGCCGGCGGCTAGCAGGTCGTCGACCGGCTGGTTGCCGGGGTGGTCGAGAAAACTCAGCCGGTGACCGGCGCGCAACAGGCTAGCGGCGATGCCGTGGCCCATCAGCCCTACGCCGACCATGCCGACCCGATAGGTCTTGCTCATCTCGTTTCTCCTCCCAGTGGGTAAGAACGCCAAGTACGCCCCTACAGATGGGATGGGCTTCCCGCGGGCAAGGCTTCGCGAGGGCGCTGTAAACCCTTCCATGGGCGCTACTTTTGCCATCCCTGGCAAAAGACCCTCGCTTCACCTTGCCCCGGCGCCCATCCTAGCTCAGGCTCCGTCCAGCGCCTCGGCGATGGCGCGCCCCAGGGTCTCGGTGGTCCCGTTGCCCTTGAGGTCGGGGGTCAGCACCGCCGGGTCGCTCACCGCCAGCACCGCCTCGATGGCGCCGACGATCGCCGCCCCGGCCTCGGCCTCGCCGAGGTGCTCGAGCATCATGGCACCGCACCAGATCTGGCCGATGGGGTTGGCAATGCCCTGCCCGGCGATGTCCGGGGCGCTGCCGTGAACCGGCTCGAACAGGCTCGGATACTCACGCGTCGGGTTGATGTTGCCCGAGGGGGCGATGCCGATGGTGCCGGTACAGGCCGGCCCCAGGTCGGAGAGGATGTCGCCGAACAGGTTGCTGGCCACCACCACGTCGAACCAGTCGGGATGCAGCACGAAGTGAGCGGTGAGAATGTCGATGTGGTACTGGTCGACCGCGACGTCGGGGTACGTCTCCCGCATCGCCGCCACCCGCTCGTTCCAGTAGGGCATCGAGATGAACAGACCGTTGGACTTGGTCGCCGAGGTGAGCTTCTTCCTCGGCCGCGAGCGAGCCAGCTCGAAGGCGTAGTCCAGCACCCGGTCGACGCCGGTGCGGGTCATCAGCGTCTCCTGCAGCACCACCTCGCGGTCGGTGCCTTCGAAGGCACGCCCGCCGAGCTGGGAGTACTCGCCCTCGGTGTTCTCGCGCACCACCAGGAAGTCGATATCGCCGGGTTCACGCCCCTTCAGCGGGCTCTCGATGCCCGGCATCAGCCGACACGGCCGCAGGTTGACGTACTGGTCGAAGGCCCGCCGGAACTTGAGCAGCGAACCCCAGGCCGAAACGTTGTCCGGCACGCTGTCGGGCCAGCCCACGGCACCGAAGAAGATGGCGTCGAACCGCGTCAGGGTCGCGTACCAGTCGTCCGGCAGCATGTCGCCGTGTTCCCTGTAGTAGGCGCAGCTGGCGAAGTCGAAGTGCTCGAACGCCAGCGGCAAGTCGAAGCGGCGCGCCGCCGCCTCCAGCACCTTCAGACCCTGGGGGACGACCTCCAGGCCGATGCCATCCCCTGCCAGTACCGCGATCTTGTGAGTCATCTCATGTCTCCCGGTTGGGGTGAATCAACCGTGGCGGATCGCCACCGTCTTGAGCCGCGTGTAGCTCTTCAGCCCCTCGAAGCCCTTCTCGCGACCGTGACCGGAGCGGCCGACGCCACCGAACGGCAGCTCGATGCCGCCCGCCGCTCCGTAGTTGTTGACGAACACCTGACCGCTGCGCACGCCCTTGGCCAGGCGCAGCTGGCGGCCTCCGTCGCGGGTCCAGATGCCCGCGCAGAGGCCGAAGTCGGTGCCGTTGGCCTGGGCCAAGGCCTCGGCTTCATCGGCGAAGACCTGCACGGCCAGCACCGGCCCGAACAGCTCTTCGCGCAGCACCTCGTGGCCCTCGGGGATGTCGCTCAACACCTGCGGCACCACGAAATGCCCTCCCGCGGGTACTCCCTCTGCCAGTCGACCGCGAGCCAGGGTACGAATGCCATCGTCGCGAGCCGCCTCCAGGCGAGCCTCCAGCTTGGCCTTCTGGCGGGCGTTGATCAGTGGGCCGCAGTCGGCGTCCGCCTCGCCGGCGTCGCAACGCAAGGCCTCGAACCGTTCGGCCAGTCGTCCTAGCACCTCATCGGCGATGTCGCGCTGCACCAGCAGGCGACTCCCCGCGGAGCAGGTCTGGCCGGCGTTCTGGATGATGCCGCGCACCACGAAGGGCAGCGCCGCCTCCAGGTCCGCATCGGCGAAGAGAAGCTGAGGCGACTTGCCGCCCAGCTCCATGGTCACCGGCACGTGGTGCTCCGCCGCGGCCTGGGCCACTCGGGTGCCGGTCTCTGGCGAACCGGTGAAGGAGAGGTGATCGATGCCAGGATGCGCCGCCAGCGCGGCCCCCGCTTCGCCGCCCAGGCCCGGCACTACGTTGAGTGCGCCGGGCGGCAGTCCCTGCTCCAGGGCCAGCTCGGCGAGACGCAGTACGCTCAGGCAGGCGTCCTCGGCGGGCTTGAGCACCACCGTGTTGCCGGCGGCCAGCGCCGCCGCCACGCAGCGCCCGAAGATCTGGGCGGGGTAGTTCCAGGGAATGATCTGGGCGCAGACGCCATAGGGCTCGCGCAGAGTCAGCACCGCGAAATCGCTCTCGAAGGGGATCGTCTCGCCATGCAGCTTGTCGGCGGCCCCGCCGTAGAAGCGGAAGTAGCGCGCGCAGGCGGTAATGTCGCCACGAGCTTGGGTCATGGGCTTGCCGGTATCCGCGCATTCCAGGGCGGCGAGCCGCTCGTGGTCGGCCTCGATGGCGGCGGCGAAGGCCAGCAGCCACTCGCTGCGCCGGCGCGCGCTCCAGCCGGCCCAGTCCCCCAGTTGGCCGGCGAAGGCCTGGCCGGCCGCGGCGACTGCCGCGTCGACGTCCGCTGCCTGGCTGCGCGCGATGTTGGCTATCGCCTCGCCGCGCGCGGGCGCCTCGACCTCGATGACTGACTGGGTCGTCACCCAGTCGCCGCCGATCAGGGCCTGGCGACGAGGCATGCTTGGGAGTGCTGCCATGTGAAAGTCTCCTATGTTTGTCGTTATCCGTAGAGAAGGTCGACCAGCCCCAGCGAGATCCACGGCAGGTAGGTGATCGCCATCAGGCAGGCCAGCACCACCAGCACGAAGCGCAGCAGCCAGGGAATCAGTTGATCGATGGAGAGCTTGGCCACCGCACAAGCGGCGAACAGGTTGACCCCGAGCGGTGGGGTGAACATGCCCAGCGCCAGATTGACCACGACGATCAGTCCGAAATGCACCGGGTCGATGCCGTACTGCACGGCGATCGGGGTGAAGATCGGCGCCAGCACCAGGATCGCCGCCGAGGTCTCGACGAACATGCCGATGATCAGCAGCATGACGTTGACCGCCAGCAGAAAGGTGATCGGGCTCTCGAACACCAGGCTCACCCAGTCGGCCACCTGGGACGGCAACCCGGAGCGACTGATCAGGAAGCTGAACAGCGCCGCCGCGGAAATGATCAGCATCACCGTGGCGGTGGCCATGACGCTCTGACGCAGGATCGGCCACAGTTCGGACCGGGACAGCTCGCGATACACCAGGCCGCCGACGATCAGCGCGTAGACCACCGCCACCGCCGACGCCTCGGTTGGCGTGAAGACACCGCCGTAGATGCCGCCGATGACCACCACCGGCATCAGCAGCGCCGCCCAGGCGCGCCGGAAGGCCGTGGTGAAGGGTACCCGGTCATCCCGGTCGCGCAGGCCGTAGCCGCGGACCTTGCAGAACAGGTAGAGGAAGATCAGCAGTGCACTGCCGATCAGCAGCCCCGGGCCGATACCGGCGATGAACAGCCGGCCGATGGAGGTATCGGTACTGACCCCGTAGAGGATCAGCGGTATCGAGGGGGGAATCAGCACGCCCAGTTCGGACGATGACGCCTGAATGGAAGCCGCCAGTGGCTTGGGATAGTCGTGCTTGACCATGGCCGGAATCAGGATCGAGCCGATGGCGAAGGTGGTCGCCACGCTGGACCCCGACACCGCAGCAAACAGCATGCAGGTGAGCACGCAGGTCATCGCCAGGCCCCCCTGCAGGCCGCCGACGAGCGACTTGGCCAGGTCCACCAGGCGCTGCGAGATGCCGCCGGCAGCCATCAGGTTGCCAGCCAGGATGAAGAAGGGAATCGCCATGAGCGGGAAGTTGTCGATCCCCACGAACATCTGCTGGGGCACCATCAGCAGCGGAAAGCGCGAGAAGAACTCGATGCCGATGATCGAGGCCAGCAGGATGGAAACGGCGATGGGCACGCCGAGAGCGAAGAAGATGATCAGCGACAGACCGATAGCGAGATTCACTGGCCGGACCTCCGAGTCGGTTGAGCGGGATCGTCGCCATTCGGTAGCGTGGCGGCGTCAGTAACCGGTGGCATCGCCTCGCGAGGCAGGGCCTCGGCCTCGACGTCGGCCAGCCCGACGGCTTCGCGCCCTGTTGCCTGTGCCAGCAATCGCGCCACCACGGACAACAGCGAAAAACCGGCCCCGATGGGAATCGCCGCATAGACCCAGGAGATCGAGATCCCCAGCCCCGAGAGCATCTGGTTGCGCACCCGGAAGGTCATGGCAGTGCCGAAGTAGACCAGAACGGCCAGGGCAATGAGGCAGCCCAGAGCGATCGCCGCCTCGAGCAGGATCAATCGCCGGGCGGGAATCAGCTTGTAGATGACCTCGACGGACATCATGTGGCCACCCCGGAAACACGCTGCGGCGGCGAGAAAGACGCACCAGATCATCGACGAGCGAGCCACCACCTCGGACCAGGTCGAAGGCGCATCGAAGACGAAGCGCGTCAGCACCTGGTAGAAGCCCGTGGTCACCGAGACGACGAGCATCAGCGCGGCCCCGGCCAGGGCCACCCGGGATAGCTGGCGCTCGATACGCAGGAGGAGTTCCACCATGGCGTTCACCTAGCAGGGCCGGCCCCGGCAGACGCACCGGGGCCGGCGAACGGGCCGATCAGCAGCTGCTGTTGCGGATACGATCCAGCATCTCGCTGCCGTACTCGTCGGTGAAGACCTCGTAGGAGGGCTCCACGGCCTGCTGGAACTGGGACTTGTCGATGTCCTCGACCACCGTCATGCCCTTCTCCTTGAGCTCCTCGACGCCCTCGGTCTCGAGCCGCGAAACCATGGAGCGAGTCGCCTCGGCCCCGGCACGGGCGGCCTCGGTGAACCAGCCCTTCTCCTCATCGCTCAGGCCATCCCACATGATCGGAGAAGCCAGCATGATGGCCGGCGAATAGACGTGGCCGGTCAGCGAGAGGCGGTCCTGCACCTCCCACAGGTTGCCGGTGAGGATCACCGAAATGGGGTTCTCCTGGCCGTCCACGGTGCCCTGTTGAAGCGCGGTGAAGAGCTCGGGGAAGGCCATCGGCGTGGGATGCACGTCCATCTCGCGGAAGGCCGCCATGTGCATCTCGTTCTCCATGGTACGGATCTTCAGCCCCTCGGCGTCCTCCGGCGTCTGCACGTCGCGCTGGCTGTTGGTCAGGTGGCGAAAGCCATTCTCGGTCCAGGCCAGCCCCACCAGATCGTGGTTGCCCATCCGGTCGAGCAGCTCCTGGCCGATCTCACCATCCAGCACGCAGCGAGCCTGGTCGTAGTCCTCGAACAGGAACGGTAGGTCGAGCACATAGGTTTCCGGGACGAAGTTGCCCAGCGGGCCGGTCGAGGTGACGACGACGTCGATGGTGCCGATCTGCAACCCCTCGATCATGGCGCGTTCACCGCCCAGGGCGCCGGAGGGGTGCTCCTCCACGGTGAATTCGCCGCCACTGAGCTCGTCGAGCTTGGCCGCGAAGGCATCGATGCCTTCCGAATAGTGCGAACTATCCGATGTGGTATGTCCCACGGTAATCGACTGAGCCGCCAGGGCTCCCAGGCTGGTGGCGGCCAGAGCCAGGGTCGAGACGCCGGCAATGGCGGCATGCAGGGCGTTGTGAGCAAAGCGCTTGGTCATTGTTGTATCCCCTTGGGTTTGCGGCTGGGTGAAAACCGACGGCGGCAGCCGTCGGGGTACTGCAAACTGGTATAATGACATGATAATCACCTGACTCTGTCAAATACGACCATGGTCGCAAAGTGCCAATACATGGCGCTGTCAGGGGCGTCATCGCCAGAATCTAGCTCGTCGAAACCACCCGGAACGCCTCGACGATCTCGCGGAAATCCGTATCGCGCGGAAATCCCAGCGCCTCGGCGCGCCGGGTGTGGAAACGGGTCGGCCAGCTACCGACGATGGCCTGGATGCGCGGGTCCGGATCGTGACGGATACGCTCCACGGCCGTCGGGCCGGCGACCTCGCGCAGCGTCGCGATCATCTCGGCGACGCTGACGGTGATGCCCGGCAACATGAAAGCGCGGAACGCACCGATGGCCTCACCGTCGACCTCGGCGCCATGCAACAGCGCCGCGACCACCGTCTCGGGCGACATCACGAACAGTTCGAGTTCGGTGGGCACTGGGCAGACGGCCTCTTCGCCGTTGAGGGGTTCGCGCAGAATGCTCGAGGCGAAGCTCGACGCGGCCGCATTGGGCCGCCCAGGGCGGATCACGATGGTCGGCAGGCGCAGCACCAGGCCGTCCACCAGACCGCGACGGCTATAATCGTTGATCAGCAGTTCGCACATCGCCTTCTGGGTGCCATAGGAGTTCTGCGGCTGCAGGGCGGTCATGTCATCGAGGATCTCGGGCAACTCGCCGCCATAGGCCGCTACCGAGCTCGCCATCACCAGGCGCGTGGCGGCCAGGCCACGGGCACGGCAGCCCTCTAGCAGGGCACGGGTGGCGTCGAAGTTGACGGCCAAGCCCAGATCGAGATCCGCCTCGGCGGCGGAACTCACCACCGCGGCCAGGTGATAGATGACGTCGGGCCGCGCATCGAGCAGAGCGTCGAAGGCCCCGGGGGCGGTGATGTCGCGGGCCTGGGCGACGACCTCGACGCCAGCCGCCTCGGGGGTGGCGGCCTCGCTCTGGTCGATCAGGGTCAGCCGGCGGATCGGCTCGCCCCGCAGCTCGCCGCGCTCGAGGAGGCGGTGGATCAAGCGCTGGCCGAGAAATCCGGCCGCGCCGGTGATGGCGATATGCATGGTGTCGTGCTTCCTGTGGTTGTCCTTGTGGCGGTTACTGCTGAGAGGGCCGCAGCCCGTGATCCCGTCCCCAGCCGAGACCGGCACGAGTCGCCCCGAACGGGCGGTATTCGCAACCGATCCAGCCGTCATAGCCGAGCGTTTCGAGCCGTGCGAACAGCGCTGGATAATGCACTTCGCCGACATCCGGCTCGTGACGCTCCGGCACGCCGGCGATCTGCACGTGGCCGATGGCCGAAAACTGCCGCTCCAGATGCCGGATCAGATCGCCCTCCATCACCTGGCAGTGGTAGAGGTCGAACTGCAGACGCAGGTTGGGTTCGCCTACCTCCTCCAGCACCGCCATCGCTTGTGCCTGGCGCGAGAGGAAGAAGCCCGGCATGTCACGGGTGTTGATCGGCTCGACCAGCAACTCGCGGCCGCACTTCGCCGCTTCACGGGCGGCGAAGCGCAGGTTCGCTACGTAGGTGGCGTGATGCACGGCCCGCGTTTCGTCATCGGCAGCCAGCGGCAGCAACCCTGCCATGGCATGGACCCGCGGGCAGCCCAGGACATCGGCATAGCGCAGCGCCTCTACCACGGAATCGCGAAACTCCGCCTCGCGCCCCGGCAGGCTGGCCAGCCCACGCTCGCCGCTCTCCCAGTCACCGGGCGGCAGGTTGAACAGCACCTGCTCGAGGCCGCTTTCCTTCAGCGCGGTTCGCAGTGCCTCCGGGGCATGGGCGTAGGGAAAGAGATACTCCACGCCGCGAAAACCGGCCTCGGCGGCCGCAGCGAAGCGCTCGAGGAAATCATGCTCGGTGAACAGCATGCTGAGGTTGGCGGCCAGTCGGATCATCGTCGGTTCCTACTGTATGGGCGGACACTGTCAGTTTTCGGGAACGGCCTAGTCGCGGGGGAAGCGGGCTTCCAGTTCGGCCACCTGTTCGGGGGTCAGTGCTCGCGGGTTGCGACCGTGCAGCAGCAGGTACAGTTTGGCGGTCTCCTCCAGCTCCTCGGTGGCATACACCGCCGCCTCCAGGCTCTTGCCGGCCACCACCGGGCCGTGGTTGGCGAGCAGCACTGCGCTGTGTCGTCCTGCCAGCCCACGCACGGCATCCCCCAGCGCCGGATCGCCCGGCAGGTGATAAGGCACCAGCGGCAGCCTGCCGACCCGCATCACGTAGTAGGCGGTGAGCGGCGGAATGCAGTCGCAGGGGTCGATGTCGGGCAGGCAGGAGACCGCCACCGAATGGGTCGAATGCAGGTGCACGATGGCCTCGGACCGGGGCCGCTCGGCATACATCGCCATGTGCAGGAAGTGCTCCTTGGTGGGCTTGTCGCCGCCCTGCCAGCGCCCGTCGCGGTCGAGACGTGCAATGCGCGACGGATCGAGACGCCCGAGGCAGGCGTTGGTGGGCGTCATCAGCCAGCCACCATCCTCCAGGCGTACGCTGATGTTGCCGCTGGAGCCCATGGTGAGTCCCCTGTCGAACAGCGACTGGCCCAACGTGGCGATCCGTTCGCGCAAGCGGGTCTCGTCGTGGCCACTCATGCTGAGCCCTCCTCTCCGGTCAGCTCGTCCAGAACCGTGAATGCGCGCGAGAAGAAATCCTCACCGCCGAAGTTGCCCGACTTGAGCGCCAGAGACAGCGGCCCCTCGCGGTGGCTCAGCGGAGCCTGAGTCCAGGGCACGCCGGGGTCGATCTGATCGCCGATGCGAAGCTGGCGAATACCCAGCGCCGAGACCACCGCACCCGAGGTCTCGCCGCCGGCGACCACCAGGCGCCCGACGCCCTCGGCGACCAGGCACTGAGCCAGTTCCCCCAGGGCCTGTTCGACCAGCGCACCGGCACGTTCGACCCCCAGCACCGCCTGGGCGGCCTTGACCCGTTCGGGGTCGGCGGAGGCATGGACCAGTACCGGGTCACCCGCGGCGAGATGCTCGCGAGCGAAGGCCAGGACCGCCCGGACGTGCTTCTCGCCCTCGGCGAGTGCCAGGGGATCGAGGGCAACCCCGGGATGGCGCTGGAGAAAATGCGCCACCTGCCCCAGAGTGGCCCGCGAGCAACTGCCCGAGAGCACCAGGGCACCGCCGGAAGCCGGTGCCAGGCTTCCCGGCTCGTCCATCTCGGCCAGCCAGCCGCGTCGGCGGTACTGCCCGGGCAACGCCTGGCCTAGCCCCGAGCCACCGGTGACCAAGGGATAGTCGGCCAAGGCCTCGGCCAGCACCTCGAGGTCGGTATCGTCCAGGGTGTCGCAGATCACATGGCGAATGCCTTCGGCGGCGAGCGCTTCCAGGCGCCGGCGGACCGCATCGCCGCCTTGCGCCAGCGTCGAACGCGCCGCCAGGCCCACCGGATGCGGCGTCTGGCGGCCCAGCACGCGTACCAGATCGGCATCGTGCATCGGGTTGAGGGGATGGTGCTGCATGCCACTGTCGTTGAGCAGGCGGTCGCCGACGAAGAGATGCCCCTGGTAGACGGTGCGGCCGTTGGCCGGAAACGCCGGCACCATCGCCGTCTGGGTGCCGCCCAGCCGCTCCAGCAAGGCATCGGCCACCGGGCCGATATTGCCGGCGTCAGTGGAATCGAAGGTGGAGCAATACTTGAAAAAAAACTGCCTGGCGCCGCGGGCCTGCAGCCAATCGAGCGCTGCCAGCGAATCCGCCACTGCCTGCTCGGCCGGGGTGGAGCGCGACTTCAGCGCCACCACCACGGCATCCACGTCGGCCAGGTCGAGAGCAGCCTCGGGTACGCCAATGGTCTGCACGCAGCGCATGCCGGAACGCACCAGGTTGTTGGCGAGGTCGGTGGCACCGGTGAAGTCGTCGGCAATGGCGCCCAGCACGAGAGTCATGCCTTCGGACCTCCCGCATCGTTGGCGGCCTCGGGCAGCTCGATGCCCGACAGCCGTTGATAGACCTTGATCACCGCCGAGTCGTCCTGGCGACCGAAGCCGGCCCCCTTGGCCGCGGTGAACTGCTGCAGGGCGCTGGCCGCCACCGGAGTGGACATGGCCAGCTCGCGGCCGGTCTCGTGCACCAGATTCAGGTCCTTGACGAAGATGTCCACGGCCGAGAGCGGGGCATAGTCTCCGTTCAGGATGTGCGGCACCCGATTCTCGAACATCCAGGAGTTGCCCGCCGAGTGGGTGATCACCTCATAGACGCTGTGCGGGTCTAGTCCCAGACGAATGCCCAGCGCCATGGCCTCGGCGGCGGTAGCGATGTGCACGCCGGCCAGCAGTTGATTGACCAGTTTCATGCTGGAGCCGACGCCGGCGGCCTCGCCCAGCCGATGAACGGTGGCGGCCATGGCATCGAGCACCGGTGCTGCCAGGTCGAAGGCCCTCGGCGAGCCGGAAGCCATCACCGAGAGCTCACCGCTGCGCGCCTTGGCCGCTCCTCCGCTCACCGGGGCATCGAGCATGGCGAGCCCCATGCTCTCGAGGCGCGCCCCGAGCTCTCGAGCATAGGAGGGCGCCACGGTGGCACACTGGATGACCAGGCTCCCCGGCGCCAGCTGCGCCGCCACGCCCCGTTCGCCGAACAGCACGGCCTCCACCTGCTCGGCGTTGACCACCAGCAACACCACGACATCGCACGCTGCGAGCTCCGAGGGCATGGCAACGCTGCGGCCTCCCTCTACCTCGAACGCCTGGCGTGCATGGGCGGCGATGTCGCAGCCGGTGACATCGAACCGGCGCTCATGCAATGCCAGCGCCGTCCCCCGGCCCATGGCTCCCAGGCCGATGACGCCGATGCGCTGACTCCGGGTTGGTTGGCTCACCTGTTTCTCCTCTTCGAGGATGGCGTCGCCGAGTGACTGACCAGCCGGCCCGAGAGGCCATCCGTCGCCTTTACCACCGACGCCAACGCAATGATCGCGTGAATGAACGATAGCGATTGGTAGCGCTATCATGTTAGCGCTACCATTGGTTCTAGTAGATGACGATTCGACCGACAAGCGAGCCGGCGCGAGGTACGACCAATGTCTAAACGGAAACCCCCTTCACGCCACAGACGAGGATCGACCCATCCCACTCTGGCGCAGGTCGCCGAACTCGCCGGCGTTTCCCCCATCACCGCCTCGCGGGCACTCAATGATCCTGAACGGGTCAACGAAGCCACTCGCCAACGCATCCTCGGTGCCATGGAACGCATCGGTTACGTCCCCAATCTGGTGGCCGGCAGCCTGGCATCGG
Source organism: Halomonas faecis (assembly GCF_010993975.1). Taxonomy (GTDB): domain Bacteria; phylum Pseudomonadota; class Gammaproteobacteria; order Pseudomonadales; family Halomonadaceae; genus Halomonas; species Halomonas faecis. The sequence goes on along the minus strand of NZ_JAACZO010000058.1, from coordinate 182,027 downwards.
CGCGGTCGAAATTCATTGCCGTCATCATCCCGTCCCTGGCCAACACCGTGTTCATCGAGGTCATACAGGGCCTGCAGGCCACCTTCGATGCCGCCGGCTATCAGATCCTGCTGGGCAACACCGACTACGATACCGAGCGCGAACACCAGCTGGTGCGAACCTTCCTCGGTTGGTCCTGCTCGGCGTTGGTGACCGCCGGGCTCAAGCACACCCCGGCGTGTCGCGAGCTGCTCGCCGGCTGCGACCGCCCGGTGATGGAAGTGATGGAGCTGGGCGAGGCCGTGGACCTGAACGTGGGTCTGGACCATCACGCGGCCGGAGGTCGCATGGCGAGCCACCTGCTGGAACGCGGCTACCGCCATGTCGTCTACGTCGGGGCACGCATGGCCGACGACTATCGCGCCCGCATGCGCTACGAAGGGCACTGCAAGGTACTCGAGACTGCCGGCCTGGAGCCCTCCCTCATCGAGCTCGAGCGACTGGGCAGTCTGGAAGCGGGCGCCCAGGGCCTGGACCAGGTCCGCAACGATCACCCCGACACCGAGGCCATCCACTTCGCCAATGACGACCTAGCCACGGGAGCGCTGCTCCATGCTCAGCGCCTCGGCCTGCGAGTCCCCGGGGACATCGCCATCGCCGGGTTCAACGGCCTGTCGCTGGGGCAGCACGTCACTCCGCGGCTGACCACCATCCAGTCACCGCGAGAGACCATCGGACGCATCGCAGCCGGAGAGGTGATCAAGCGCCTGGCGGGAAGCCGCGTGAACCGGCGCCGCCACGACGTGGGCTTTCACCTCCTGGAGGGCGAAAGCACCTGAGGTGACGAGGCATTCGGGCGGACTACGCCTTGCTTCGACTTTCGCATTAGCCTTGACGCAAAAACCCCTTGCGGCCAGCCTCAGGGGGAGCCATCATCTGCGCCCTCTCGCCGGTCCACCGAGACGACGGGCCCCGGGCGAGGCCAAGACACTTCCCCTTTTCCCGATCTGGATTCGTACCCATGAGCAAAGTCCTGATTATCGGCGCCGGCGGCGTCGGCGGTGTCGTCACCCACAAGTGCGCCCAGCACCCAGACGTCTTCGGCGAGATCATGCTGGCCAGCCGCAACGAGGCGAAGTGCCAGGCCATCGCCGCCCAACTCGATCGCCCCATCCAGACCGCTCGGGTGGATGCCGACGACGTCGAGGCGCTGGTCGCCCTGATCGAGTCGTTCAAGCCCGACGTGCTGATCCACGTGGCCCTGCCCTATCAGGATCTGACCATCATGGAGGCGTGCCTGCGTACCGGCGTGCCCTATCTGGACACGGCCAATTACGAGCACCCCGACGAGGCCAAGTTCGAATACAAGGAGCAGTGGGCCTTCCAGGAGCGCTACGCCAAGGCGGGCAACATGGCCACCCTGGGTTGCGGCTTCGATCCGGGCATGACCAACATCTACTGCGCCTATGCTCAGAAGAACCTGTTCGACGAGATCCACCGAATCGACATCCTGGATGCCAACGGTGGCGACCACGGCTATCCCTTCGCCACCAACTTCAACCCCGAGATCAACATTCGCGAGATCACCGCGAACGGCCGCTACTGGGAGAAGGGCGAGTGGAAGGAGACCGCGCCGCTGGCCGAGAAGCGCACCTTCGACTTCGACGGCATCGGCGAGAAGGACCTCTACCTGCTCTACCACGAGGAGCTCGAATCGCTCAGCCAGAACATCAAGGGCCTGGAGCGCATCCGCTTCTGGATGACCTTCTCCGACAAGTACATCACCCATCTCAAGGTGCTGGAAAACGTCGGCATGACCCGCATCGAGCCGATCGAGTTCCAGGGCCAGCAGATCGCCCCGCTGGAGTTCCTCAAGGCGGTGCTGCCCGACCCGGCCTCGCTGGGGCCGCGCACCAAGGGCAAGACCAACATCGGCGTGATCGCCGATGGCATCAAGGACGGCAAACGTCGCAAGGTGCACATCTATAACATTTGCGACCACCAGGCGTGCTATGAGGAGGTCAAGTCCCAGGCCATCTCCTACACCACCGGCGTGCCGGCGGTGACCGGCGCCATGCTGATGCTCGAGGGCATCTGGAAGGGCGAGGGCGTGTTCAACGTCGAGCAACTCGACCCCGACCCCTTCATGGCGCGCATCGGCGACACGGGCCTGCCCTGGCAGGTGGTCGAACTCGACCCCGACCACGACCCGCTGGCCTGATCCATGGCGAACGCACGCGAGCAGGGCCTGGACTTCGACGTCCAGGCCTGCCCCTCTCCGGCCTATGTGGTGGACGATGCCCTGCTGCGCAAGAACCTGGAGCTGCTCGGGCAGGTCCAGGAGCGCAGCGGCGCACGCATCCTGCTGGCGCTCAAGGGCTTCGCCATGTGGGACTGCTTCCCCCTGATCCGCGAATACCTGGTGGGCACCACGGCCAGCGGCCAGGACGAGGCGCGCCTCGGCTTTGATACCTTCGGCGGCGAAGTGCACGTCTACTCGCCGGCCTTCGGGGATGCAGAAATGGACGTCGTGCTGCGCTACGCCGACCACCTCAGCTTCAACTCGCCGAGTCAGTGGCGGCGCTTCCGCGAGCGCATCGCGGCGGCGCCGCGCCGGGTTTCCTGCGGCCTGCGGGTCAACCCGGAGCACTCCACCGGCGCGGTGCCGCTCTACGACCCCTGCGCGCCGGGCTCGCGGCTCGGCATCCGGGCCGTGGATCTCGAGCCGGAAGACCTGGAGGGTATCGAGGGGCTGCACTTCCATGCCCTGTGCGAGCAGAACAGCGACGCTTTCGAGGAAACCCTAGCAGCCTTCGAGGCACGCTTCGGCCACTACCTGGCGAGCCTGCGGTGGATGAACTTCGGCGGCGGCCACCACATCACCCGCGCCGACTACGACGTCGAGCGGCTGGTGCGAGTGGTCCGCGACTTCAAGTCACGCCACCCGCACCTCACCGTCTACCTGGAGCCCGGCGAGGCCATCGCGCTGAATACCGGCTATCTGGTCTGCTCGGTGCTGGACATCGTCGACAACGACGGCCCCATCGCCATCCTCGACACCTCCGCCACCGCGCACATGCCCGACGTGCTGGAGATGCCCTACCGCCCCGAGATCGTGGGTGCCGGCAAGCCGGGCGAGAAGGCCCACACCTATCGCCTGGGCGGCCAGACCTGCCTGGCCGGCGACATCGTCGGCGAGTACAGCTTCGATGCGCCGCTGTCGATCGGTGACCGCCTGGTGTTCACCGACATGGCTCACTACACCATGGTCAAGAATACCACCTTCAACGGCATCCGCCTGCCGTCGATCTGCCGCATCGACGAGGCGAGCCGCACGGTGCGCACGGTGAAGACCTTCGGTTACGTGGACTACAGGCAGCGACTGAGCTGAGCCGAACGCCGCCAAAGAAGCCCCTCGCGGGGCTTCTTTCATTTCCGGCACCGGTTTTTCGGCCACGACACCGCGTCCCTTCCCCGCTGCGCCTGCGGCCTCTATGGTAGTGGAAAGCCACTGCACAGGAAGCCGTGATGCCCGAGGTCTACAAGTTCGGCGGCGCCTCGATCCAGGACGCCGACGCCATTCGCCACCTGGGCGAGCTGCTGACCCGCCACGACCTGCGCCCCCGCGCCCTGGTCGTCTCGGCCATGGGCAAGACCACCAACGCCCTGGAAGCCCTGCTCGACGCGGCCCGTTCCGATGACACGCATGCCTATCGCGAGCGGCTCGAGGCGATCCGCCAGGCCCACCTGAGGACGGCGGAGGCTCTGTTCGGCGCGGACTCCATCACTGCCGCCGCCCTGGAACGGCTGCTCGACGACCTGGATGCCGCCCACCGCCACGGCAACGCCGACTATCCCGTTCACTACGACCGGACAGTGGGCTTCGGCGAGCTGCTCTCCACCACTCTGGTGGCCGCCTGGCTCAACGAGATCGGCATCGCCACCCACTGGTGCGACGCCCGGGAACTGATCATCACCGACGATCATCACCAGGCCGCCGAAGTCGACTGGACCGAGACCTGCAGGAGGCTCGTCGAGCTCGCTGACCGAGAGGGCGGGCTGCTGCTGACGCAGGGCTTCATCGGCGCCACGGTCGAGGGTGTGACCACCACGCTGGGCCGCGAGGGGTCCGACTTCAGTGCTGCCATTCTCGCCCACTGCCTCGACGTCGAAGGCCTGACCATCTGGAAGGACGTGCCGGGGCTGTTCAACGCCGACCCGCGGCGCTTCGACAATGCCCGCCAGATCGCTCGACTCAGCTATGGCGAGGCCGTGGAACAGGCCTGGCACGGCGCCAAGGTGATTCATCCGCGCACCCTTGCACCGCTGCAGCGCAAGTCGATTCCGCTAACCGTGCGCTCCTTTCTGGAACCCGATGCCGCGCCGACTCGCATCGGTTCCGAGGCAGGCGACGGTGACCGCCAGCCCGCCTGCATCCTGCGCGACGACCAGGTGCTGCTCGATGTCGCCCCTCACGACTTCAGCTTCATGGACGAAGCTCGTCTCGGCCGGGTGCTCGCCTGCCTGGCCCATCACGGGCTGCACGCCAACTTCCTGGAATGCGAGGCGATGCGCCTGCGCCTGGCCATCGACGATAAACCGGCGAAACGTCAGGCGCTGCTGAGCGAGCTGAGGGAAGAGTACCGGATCGAGTGCCAGGCCGGGTTGACGCTGCTCACCGTACGCCACCCCAGCGACGCCCTGCTGCAGACACTCAGCGGGGGCATGGCAAGGGTCGCCGAAATGCGCAGCGCCACCACCGCCCAGCGGCTCTTCCCGGGCGAGGAGTGCCCCGAACGCTGGCGACTGCCGTAAGCGGCTCGCTCGAAAACTCGTCAGATCTCGACCCAGCAACCCCGTGAATGGGAGGCTTCAATGGCATCGATCATGCGATTGATCCGCCAGGCCTCGCGGAAGTCTGGATATAGCGGCCTGTCATTGACGATCCCCTCGACCAGATCGCGAATCTCGATGATCTTCTGGTCGTTGTAACCCAGTCCATGCCCCGGGGCTGGGCTGAAGGCCGCATAATCGGGATGCTCGGGGCCGATCAGCAAGGTGCTGAACCCCCGGCGCCCCTCCGGTCCTGCATGCCTGTAGAGCTGCAGTTCGCTCATGCGCTCCTGGTCGAAGAGGATCGAACCCTTGGTGCCGGTAAGGGTATAGGCCAGCCCCATCTTGCGTCCGGTGGCCACCCGAGAGGTTTCGATGTTGCCGATCAAGTCGCTGTCGAAACGTAGCAGCGCCTGGGCCTGGTCGTCGTTCTCGACCTCTCCCAGGCCGCCACTGCCGCCGGGCACGGGACGCCTGGGAATCACCGTCTGCAGCTGGCCGAACACCTCGCTGATGCGTTGGCCTGTGAGGTATTCCGCCATGTTGAGGATATGCGATCCCAAATCGCCAAGTGCCCCGGCACCAGCGGTGGCTCGCTGAACATGCCAGTCCAGCGGCTTTTCAGGATCGCTCATGTAGTCTTCATTGTGGCGGCCGCGGAAGTGAACCAGCTCGCCGATCTCGCCGCTCTGAACGATCTCCCGGGCCAGTTGGGTGGCCGAGTTGCGGATGTAGTTGAAACCTACCAGGGTCTTCACGCCAACCTTTTCGGCCGCCTCGACCATTTCCCGAGCCTCGGCGGCAGAGAGCGCCAGTGGTTTCTCGGTATAGACGTGTTTGCCCGCAGCAATGGCAGCCAACGCCATCTCCTTGTGCAGGAAATTCGGTGCGCAGATATCCACTACATCGATGGCGGGATCCTCGATCAGGGTCTTCCAGTCACCCGTGGAACGGGCGAAACCGAGTTCGCGAGCCTTTCGCGCAGCCAGCTCATCATCGACCTCGGCAAGCAGATCGCAGACCGGCATCGCGGGCAGGGAGAAAACCGTGGGAGTGGCCTTGAGCGCAATGGCGTGAGCCTTACCCATGAAACCGGTGCCAATCAGGCCGATATTGAGCGTCTGCATGATACGTGTCCTCATTCCTACCCAGCCACACCAGCCGTCGCGGGTGAAGAGCGCCATGCATTGCCGAATTCACGAGCGTTGATCGTCTCGAACCGCATGACCAACGCTCGTCGCTGGGCCATCGCTAGAGTTGCCCAGAACATTCGTCGAGGGAGACGCCTCTCGAACTCGCGCATCACTTGGTGATGCAAAGTCCCGCCTCGTCGCAGAAACGCTGGAGATTGTCATGGCCCAAGCGGGCATAGGTCAGCGGATGGGCCACGGCGGGATCCTGCTCCGCCTCGACCACCACCCAGCCCTCGTAGCCGCTCTCGCGCAGGCCCTCGAAGAGGGTCGTGTAGTCGATGTGGCCGTCGCCCGGCACCGTGAACATGCCTTTCAGCACGCCGTCCAGGAAGCTGAGATCGCGGTTGCGGACCTCGGCCAGCACCTCCTGGCGGATGTCCTTGCAGTGCACGTGATTGATGCGTTCGGCATAGCGTTTCTGCACGGCGACCGGTTCGCCACCGGCGCCCACCAGGTGGCCGGAGTCCAGCAGCAGGCCGACGGACGGCTTGGTCTCCGCCATCAACCGGTCGATCTCCTCCTCGGTTTCGATCACCGTGCCCAGGTGATGGTGGTAGGCAATGCGTACGCCCTGCTCCAAACAGTGATCGGCCACTTGGTTCAAGCGCGGAAGGAAGGTCTGCCACTCCGCTTCGCTCATGCGCGGGCTTTGGGAAAGCGGCACGTCGCGCTGGCCGTGCACGCAGTGGGTGACCTCGCAGAACACCATCGCCTTGGCGCCCAGTGCCTTGAGCAGGTTCAGGTGTGGCTCGAGCGCCTCGATCTCCGCCTCGGCCGTGCGAGTCAACAGTTCGCTGCTATACCACCCGGAGACCAGGGAGAGACCGTGCTCGTCGAGGATCGGCCCCAATACCGTGGGGTCACGGGGGAACTTGTGACCCAGTTCGAAGCCGGAGAAGCCGACCTGCTTGCCCTCGGCGAGGCAGATTTCCAACGGGGTATCACCGCCCAGCGACGGCATGTCGTCGTTGGTCCAGGTCAGGGGGTTGATGCCCAAGCGTACGGCGGACATGGCAGGCTCCTTGGGGGCAAGGAGTGGCTTGCCCCAATGCGTGGTTGATGATCGGTGACTAGGGGGATGGATCAGCGATGCTGGCGCCGCTTGGCTTCGCGATAACCTGCATAGGCCACTTCGACCTGCTTGCGCCGTGAGACTTCCGGTACCGCCACTTCCCACCAGGCGCCGCCCTCGGCGGTACTGGGCAGCGGATCGGTATCCAGAGCGATGACATAGGTCGTGCTGGCGTGACGAGCGCGTACCAGGGCCTCTTCCAGCTCCTTGATGCCGCGCACGCTTTCGGACTGGCAGCCCAGGCTCTTGGCATGGGCGGCGAAGTCCATCTTGGGGGCGCCTTCGGGCACCGTACGACAGTCCTCGAGCAAATTGTTGAAACCGGCACCGCCGGTCGCCTGCTGCAGGCGGTTGATACAGCCGAAGCCACGATTGTCGAGCACCACCACCACCAGCTTGTGCCCCAGCATCACCGAGGTGGCGAGCTCCGAGTTATGCATCAGGTAAGAGCCGTCACCCACCATCACGAACACCTCACGCTCGGGGCGGGCCATCTTCACGCCCAATCCGCCGGCGATCTCATAGCCCATGCAGGAGTAGCCATACTCCACGTGATAGCTACCGGGGCCCGAGCACTGCCACAGCTTGTGCAGCTCGCCAGGCAGGCCGCCGGCAGCGCACACTACGGTGCCGTCCTCACCGGCCTGGCGATTGACCGCCCCGATCACTTGCGCGTCAGTTGGCAGCTCCGCTTCCACGCCGGCGGTGACGCGAGCCACCACCTCCGCCCAATCGTGTTTGAGGCTACCGGCTCGCTCGCGCCAAGCATCGGAAGCCCGCCACTCGGCCAAGCTGGCGTCCAGCGCCGCGAGGCCATCGAGGGCGTCGCCGATCAGTGGCAAGGCATGATGCTTCAAGCTGTCGAAGCGGCCCACGTTGAGCGCCACCAGGGCCAGGCCGTCGCGTTCGAAGAGTGCCCGGGAGCCGGTGGTGAAGTCCTGCAAGCGGGTACCCACCGCCAGGATCAGATCGGCCTCCACGGCCAGGCGGTTGGCCGCCTCGCTACCGGTGACGCCAATGCCTCCCACCGCACAGGGATGAGCATCGGCCAGCGCTCCCTTGCCGGCCTGGGTCTCGGCCACCGGCACACCGTGGGCCTTGGCGAAATCGGCGAGGCGCTCGCAGGCTCCGGCATAGTGCACTCCACCGCCGGCGATGATCAGCGGACGTTCTGCGCGGGCAAGGGCGGCGATGGCCGTCTCCAGCTCGCGGGGGTCCAGCTGGGGGCGCCGGATGCGATGTACCCGGGGCGCGAAGAAGCCTTCCGGGTAATCGTAGGCGAAGGTCTGCACGTCCTGGGGCAGCGCCAGAGTCGCCGGCCCGCAGTGCTCGGGGTCGAGCAGGGTGGCGATGGCCTGAGGCAGGCTGGACAGCAGCTGCTCCGGGCGAGTGATGCGGTCGAAATAGCGCGACACCGGACGGAAGCAGTCGTTGACGGTCACGGTCGGGTCGCCGAAGTGCTCCACCTGCTGCAGCACCGGGTCGGGATCGCGGGTAGCGAAGGTATCCCCGGGCAGCAGCAGGATGGGTAGACGGTTGGCATGGGCCAAACCCGCGGCGGTCACCATGTTGGTGGCCCCCGGCCCGATGGAGCTGGTGGCCGCCATCACCCGTCGCCTGCCGTTGGCCTTGGCAAAGGCGATGGCAGCATGAGCCATGGTCTGCTCGTTGTGGCCACGTAGGGTCGGCAGTTCCTCTCTGACATGGTAGAGCGCTTCGCCCAGGCCGGCCACGTTGCCGTGGCCGAAGATGGCGAAGACGCCTTCGAACAGCGGAAACTCCCGCCCCTCGTGCTCGATGCGCTGGGCCGCCAGGTACTTGACCAGAGCCTGGGCCATGGTCAGACGTATGGTGCTCATATCAGGCTTCCTCCAACTGTGGGGCGATACGACGCAGGTGCCGCCACTCCTGAATCAGTTCGGCATAATTGTCGGCAACACGGGTCACCAGCTCCGCATCGCCGATGCGGCCCGCCAGCCACTCACGGCTGGCCGCGGCGAACAGCGTGCGCCCCACGGTAAATCCCTTGCAGTGGGGCTGACGGGCAGCTGGGGCGAAGCCGCGCTTCAATTCCTCCATGGGCGCATCGAGGCCCAGCAGCACCACGCCACGGCAGTGAGGGTCCTCCACGTCGAGGATGCATCCCACGGCGTGCCAGGCAGTATCGGAAAGCGCCGGAAGCTTCCACCAGTCGGGACGAATCCCCAGGTTGTAGAGGCGCTGAAGGCTGCGTGGCAGGGTGGTGTCATCCACCGCCATACCAGCCGGCGGAATCACCTCCACCAGCAGCTCCAGGCCATTGGCGCAGGCCGCTTCGTAGAGCTGACGCAGGCGTGCTTCCTGCTCTAAGCGCAGTTCGATGGCATCGTCCGGATGATAGAACACCAGGCACTTGATGATGTGCTCGGCCGGCCAGTGCTGCAGTCGGCTACCCAGGTCGTCACCGTACTGGAAGCGCAGTGGGCGTGAGCCCGGCTGCTCAACCGGGCGGCCGATCCACCAACCGCGACCGCTGGCCGCGTTGAGAGCCTCCTGGCCCAGCACGTCGTCCACCAGAATCGCCGGCTTGTCCAGTCCGCCGCGCTGAGCGCCCGCCTCGGCGGCTCGAACCAGCAACCGCTTGAGGGCCGATAGGCGCACAGGATCGGCATGCTCGTCGCGAGCCATGTCGGTGAGCTGGCGGCGGTGATCGAAGGCCAGCCCGCATACCTCGGGCCACTCGGCTGGCACACGGGTTGTCACGCGATGCAGGTGGTTGAGACGAACGTCCTTGTCGGGACGCGGCACCTCACCGCGACGCGCCAAGTAATCGAACAGCTCCTCCTCGGTGGGCATCGCCGGTGCGCAGCCGTGGCGCGAGACGACAAGGGCCCCGCAGGCATTGGCATAGCCGGCACTGACCTCCCAGCGCTCCCCACGCAGCCATCCTCTCAAGAGACCGCTCATGAAGGCGTCGCCGGCGCCCAGCACGTTGAGCACCTCGACCTCGACGCCCTCCACCAGGATGCCGTCCTCGATGCGCTCAGGGATCTCGCCCTCGACGACCACGCAGCCCTGGGCGCCGAGCTTGCACACCAGAGTCGCCCCGGTGACCCGGCGCACTGCACGCAAGGCTTCGAGAGTGTCGGTGCTGCCACCGGCGATATGAAATTCTTCCTCGGTGCCGACGATCAGGTCGAAGTCGGGAAGCCACGCCTGTAGGTCGGTAGTGACCGTCTCATCGGCGATGAAACGCGTCTCACCGTCGCCGGGCGTGGTCAGCCCCCACAACACCGGGCGATAGTCGATGTCCAGTACCCGCTTGACGCCATGCTCGGCGGCCGCGTCCAGCGCCTTGCGACAGGCACGACGGGTGATCTCGGTGGAAAGATGGGTCCCCGTTATGGCCAAGGCACGGGCTCGGCCGATGAAAGTGGGGTCGATGGCCTCATGGTCGATGGCCATGTCGGCACAGTCGCGGCGGTAGAAGAGCAGCGGAAAGGTGTCACGATCCTTGAGCGCCAGCAGCACCAGGCCGGTATGGCGCTCCGGATCGGTTTGCAGTGCCGTGGTATCGACGCCCGCGCGCTCGAGCTCCTCGCGCACGAAGTTTCCCATCTGTTCGTTGCCGACGCGCGAGAGCATGGCAGACTTGAGTCCCAGCCGTGCGGTGCCATAGGCCATGTTGCCGGAGCTGCCACCCAGGTACTTGGAGAAACTCGAGACGTCCTCCAGGCGGCAGCCGATCTGCTGTGCATAGAGGTCGACAGCGACGCGGCCTAAGCAGATCAGATCCAGAGGTCCGTTGTCGGCATTCATCTCTTGCATAGTGATTCTCCGCGTCGCTCGTCATGCGGCGCCCATCGGGCCGGCGTTCCGGCTAGCGCTACGACGCCATTCCATTAGAAAAGTGTTGAAGGGTGAAGGGAGCGTATCCAGCGCCTTGGTTCATCGCCCAGCTCCAGGGAAACGTTGCGTGCTCACCCTATGCGCCGGAGGCGCTCGACGCTCCCTGCAGGGCCGCAGCACTCTCACGATTCGCTTTACGTTCTCTGTCGCTGTGCTGGAACTCGGCCAGTTCGGCATCGAGGCTTTCCATCTCGGCACCACCAGCCATCATGTTGAGCACTTCCTCGCGGGAGATGTCTTCCTTGCGGAAGGTGCCCAGGCTGCCGCCGCGCGCCAGAAGGGTGAAGGCATCGGCGACCGGAAAGGCGTGATGAACATTGTGGGTGATGAAGATCACCGCCAGGCCATCGGCCCGCGCCTTGGCGATATAGCGCAGCACTACCGAGGCCTGCTTGACCCCCAGCGCCGAGGTCGGCTCGTCCAGGATCAGCACCTTGGCACCGAAGTAGACCGCCCGGGCAATGGCCACGCACTGACGTTCCCCGCCGGAAAGAGTGCCGACCGGCTGACTGGGGTCGCGCACGTCGATGCCGATCTTGGCCATCTCCTGCTTGGCGACATGGTCGGCATACTTCCAGTCGATGCGCTTCAAAGGGCCCCAGCCAACGGTCGGCTCGCGCCCCATGAAGAAATTGCGAGTGATGGACATCAGGGGAATCATCGCCAGATCCTGGAAAACGGTAGCGATACCGGCGTCCAGAGCATAGGCCGGTGACTTGAAGCGCGTCGGCACACCGCCCAGCAACATCTCGCCATGGGTCGGACGATGAACACCCGAGAGGGTCTTGATCAGGGTCGACTTGCCGGCGCCGTTGTCCCCCAACAGGCACATGACTTCACCGGAATAGACTTTCATCGAGATGTCACTCAGGGCGATGACGCTGCCGAAGTGCTTGCTGACGTTGCGCATCTCGATCATGGGCATGCGATCGCTCATCTCACTTGGCCTCCATCGCCTTCTTGCGCATGTAATTGTTGAACAGCACGGCCACCAACAACATCGCGCCAAGAAAGACCTGGAACCAATCGGTATTGACGCCGGTGTAGAAGATGCCCATCTGCACCATGCCGAATATCAGCGCGCCGAGGGCGGCCCCGATGGCCGAGCCATACCCGCCGGTGAGCAGGGCACCACCGATGACCACCGCGATGATCGCCTCGAGCTCCTTGAGCAGGCCGCGAATGGTGTCCGCCGAGCCGGTGTCCATCACCTGAAGACAAGCGAAAATGGTCGCGGAGAGAGCCGTGAACATGAACAGCGAGATCTTGACGCGATGCACCGGCACACCGGAGTTACGCGCGGCACTGGCATCGCCGCCGCTGGCGAATATCCAGTTGCCGTAGGGAGTGAAGAGCAGGATCCAGGTCGCCACGGCGGTGAGGCCAAGCCACCAGACGATGGAAACCGGAATGCCGGTGACCACCGGATTGCCGGCGAAGTTGGTGTCAATCCAACCCTGAGAGGCCATCCACGCAAACAGCCCGGTGGCCACTTCCCCGGAGAACAGGCCAGCGAACCAGTCCCCCGGAATGTGATCGTGCACGCCGCCCACTTGGGTACGCCCGGTCAGCAGGCGGCTGATGCCGATGGCCAGGCCACGCAGAATGAACAGAAACCCCAAGGTCACGATGAACGACGGCAGGCCCGTCTTGTTGACCAGGTTGCCATTGATCCAGCCCACCAGAGCCGCACAAGAGAAGGCCAGAAGGATCGCCGCCCACAGGGGCCAACCATACTCCACGGCGGGAATGGCAATCAGGATACCCGCCAGTCCGATCATCGAACCGATGGAAAGATCGAACTCACCGCCGATCATCAACAGTGCGGCGGCGGTCGCGATGATGCCCAACTGCGCCGACACTTCGAGAAAGTTGATAATGCCGGCCGGCGTGAACATGCCGGTGCCGCTGGCTGCAACGATGAAGAAAGCGAGCACCAGAACGGTCCCAGCCAAGGCACCCAGCTCGGGGCGACTCAGGGCCTTTTTCCAGAACGACACCTTTTGGAGGCGCTCGTCCCGTGGCTCCACCACCGCAGTGGCAGAATGGGAGGATGAGTTGGAATTCATGACGGCCGACTCCTGGGGCCCGGACGACCGAGCCCGTTCGGTTACGTGGATCTCAGCGGATGCCCTGCTCGCTCAGTTCGATGACCTGGGCCGCATTTTCCTGGGTCACGAACCCCGGGCCGGTGGGTACATCGCCGGCAGGAAGCAGGCCGTTCCTGGCGTACTGATCGAGGAACATGACCGGCAAGTAGCCCTGAAGGTACTGCTGCTGGTCGATGGCAAAGTCCAGCTCGCCCTTCTCCAGGCTCTCCAGGATGCCGGGTGAGAGATCGAAGGTGCCGAGAGTGAACATGTCGGTAGCACCCTGCTCGCGCATGGCCTGAATCATGGGTTCGGCAGCCAGAGCCCCCAGGGTCAAGATGCCGCGCACATCGCTGTTTTCGTTGAGATAGGCAACGATTGCGTTGCGGATCGCAGTCGGATCATAGGTGGTCGCCAGCTGCTCGGCGTTGCCGTCGAACCCCTCCAGAAAGCCGTCACAACGCTGATCGAGCCCCTGGTTACCTTGCTCGTGGTTGACGCATAGGCCCTTCTCGACCCCCATCTCCTGCATGCGCTCGGCGGCCTGCTTGCCCGCCTCGTATTCGCTCTGCCCGATATGCAGACGGGTCCCGTAGTGGTGCGCGACATCGCCCCCGGAGTTGATGGTGATCACCGGAATGCCATTGTCGGCGGCCCGCTGAACGACCCCGCCCAGCGCATCCTCGTCGGTAAAGGAGACGATCAACCCGTCAGGGTCCGAGGCCACCGCCGCATCGACCAGCTGCTGCATCTTGGCCATATCGAAGGAGGAGGGTGCTCGATACTCGAGCTCGGCACCAACGAGGTCGGCAGCCGCTTCTGCTCCGTTCTTGACCACGGACCAGAAGGGGTCGGAGGGAACGCCATGGGTCACCATGACGAAGCGGTTCTCTTCCTGTGCGTGTGCCGTGCCGGCCATGAGCGCCGCAGCGGTGGCCGAGGCCAGCAGCCAATGGGATAGACGTGCCATGGGTGAACTTCCTCTTTCGCTTATCATTGTATGAATCGTTGCGTCAACGCAGTGACATAATGGAATATAGATTCCACATAGACATTTCTTCAAACTTTTTGTTCTCTACTTTGGTATAATTAGAACATACGTTCTAAATCTTCTAGACTGCCAGCAACGTCACTGCCAGCCTTTGCGCCCGACGGCACGGGCTAAGGAAAAGACCCAATGAGTGAGATTCCGCAGGACTACAGTCAGTTGGAAGCGCGCATCACCACCGACTACCCGTCGCTGAGCCGTCGACTGCAGCAGACGGCTCGCTTCCTGCTGGACCACCCCCAGGAGGTCGCCTTTGCGACGGTGGCCAAGCTAGCTCAGCGGGCCGGCGTTACCCCCTCGACGTTGATCCGTTTCGCCAACAACTTCGGCTTCTCGGGTTTCTCGGAGATGCAACAGCTGTTCCGCGTTCGGCTGGTGGACGAACTGCCCAACTACACGGAACGTATCCGCGCCGTGCGCAGTGCCACCGGCGAAACGCCGGACAGCACTCAGCTACTGTGGGAGTTCGCCGAGGCCAACCGAGAGGTGCTGGAACAGCTACCGGGGCGCATCGATCCCTATCAGCTGGAGCGCGCCTTGGATATCTTCGAGCAAGCCGAGACCATCCATGTCATGGGGGCAAGGCGAAGCTTCGTGGTGGCCAGCTACATGACCTATGCGCTGCATCACGTCGACAAGCGCGCGTTCCTGATCAACGGCCTGGGAGGAATGTACGGCGAGCAAGTCAAAGCCATCGGTAACCACGATGCCCTGCTAGTGGTGAGCTTCTCTCCCTACGCCAAAGAGACTCGCGACCTTGCCACCGAGGCTCGAGAGCGCGGCATCCCACTGGTGGTGATTACCGACTCCAACCTCAGCCCGCTGGCCCGCATCGCCGATGTCTCGCTGGTGGTGCACGAAGCAGAGGTCAAGAGCTTCCGCGGCCTGACCGCCTCACTGTGCCTGACCCAGACGCTAGCCATCGCCCTGGGCGTTCGTCAGGACAAGGCCCGCGACCGGCCGGCACCGGACGACAGCATCGAACACGCATAACCGAGGATAGCTCCTATGAGACTCGCCCTGATCGGCGCCGGCCGCATCGGCAAGGTTCACGCCCGGGCCATCGATGCTCATCCCGAAGCGACCCTGGCCGCCGTGGCTGACTACCATACCCCGGCCGCCGAGGCCCTGGCCGCCGACTACGGCGCTCGGGTGCTCGACGCCGATGCCGTCTTCGAGGACGCCGAGATCGACGCCGTACTGATCGCCTCCAGCACGCCCACCCACGCCGACTACCTGGAGCGGGCCGCCCGTGCCGGCAAAGCGGTGCTCTGCGAGAAGCCCATTGCCCTGGACCTGGCCCGTACCCGCGATGCCCTAAAGGTTCTGGATGCCCATCCAGTGACCTGTGCACTGGGCTTCAACCGCCGCCACGACCCGCAGTTCGCCGCTCTCAAGCGCGCACTGGCGGAGGGGCGGATCGGCGAGCTGGAAACGCTCTCCATCATCAGCCGCGACCCGGCACCGCCTCCCGCTGAATACATCGGCGCCTCCGGCGGCATCTTTCGCGACATGACGATCCACGACTTCGACATGGCCCGCTGGCTGCTCGACGAACCCATCGCCGCCGTCAACGCCGAGGGAAGCTGCCTGATCGCCCCGGGCATCGGCGAGGCCGGCGACGTGGACACCGTCATGGTCACCCTGGTCACGGCCAGCGGCCGGCTCTGCCACATCAACAACTCGCGCCGCGCCAGTTACGGCTACGACCAACGCATCGAAGCCTTCGGCAGTATCGGCATGCTCCAGGCCCAGAACGAGACCGAGACGCGCCTGCGCTTCACCGGCAAGCCCGGCCAGATCGAGGAGAAGCCACTGTGGTTCTTCCTGGAGCGCTACGCCGCGGCCTACAGCCGTGAGATCGGCGACTTCGTCGACGCCTGGCAGCAGGGACGCGCCCCCCTGGCCGCTGCCGATGACGGCCTGGAGGCCCTACGCCTGGCCGAGGCCGCCGAACGCTCCCTGCGCAAGGGGCGCCGCATCTCGCTGGATTCCATTGACTGATTCGACAGGAGCCTCCATGAGTTCACTACTGGTACGCCCCCACGAGCCCGACACCCAGGGCAAGGTACTCGAGGTCACCCCCGAGTCCGCGGGCTGGGAGTATGTCGGCTTCCGCGTCCACAGGCTGACCCGCGGACAGCGTATCGAGGCCAATACCGGCAGCCGCGAGCACTGCCTGGTGCTGGTCTCCGGCCGCGCCACCGTCACCTGCGGCGAGCACCGCTGGGAGGACATCGGCAAGCGCATGGACGTCTTCGAGAAGGTGCCGCCCTACTGCGTCTACCTGCCCGACGGCGTGAGCTTCGCGGTGGAGGCCACCACCGACCTGGAGCTGGCGGTGTGCAGCGCCCCGGGCTTCGGCAACCACGAGCCGCGCCTGATCGGCCCCGACCGGATCAAGCGCAGCACCCGCGGCAGCGGCACCAACACCCGCCACATCCAGGACATCCTGCCGGAGACCGAACCGGCCGACAGCCTGCTGGTGGTGGAGGTATTCACGCCGGCCGGCAATTGGTCCAGCTATCCGCCCCACAAGCACGACGTGGACGACCTGCCCAACGAATCGAAGCTCGAGGAAACCTATTACCACCGCCTGAACCCCTCTCAGGGTTTCGCCTTCCAGCGGGTCTACACCGACGACCGCAGCCTGGACGAGACCATGGCGGTGGAGAACGGCTGCTGTGTGATGGTGCCCTACGGCTATCACCCAGCGGGGGCGCCCCACGGTTACGAGCTCTACTACCTCAACGTGATGGCCGGCCCCCAGCGTGTCTGGAAATTCACCAACGACCCGGACCACGACTGGATCACCAAGCAATGAGCGGGCAATCCCCGCCTCGTCAGGCTCCCCGTCCTGACGTCGCTTCGCCCCGCCACGGCGGGGCCTTTTTCGCTCGGCCTCACCCTAGGGCCTTGACCACCAGCTGTACGCCGACGGCGGCCATGGCGACGATCACCAGCCGGTAGAACAGCACTTCGCTGACCCGACGCTGCAGCCAGATGCCACTGTGCACGCCGCCCCAAGCCACCGGCACCAGCAGCAATGAGGCCCAGGCACTGGTCAGGTTGATCTCGCCGAGCCACAGGTAAGGCCCCACCTTCATCAGGTTCACGAGAGCGAAGGACACGGCCATGGTGGCGATGAAAGCCTCCTTGGAAAGGCGTCGCGGGATCAGGTAGAGGTTGAGCGGCGGGGCGCCGGCATGGGCCAGGAAACTGGTGAAGCCACAGCCCAGGCCGGCGGGCCACGCCCAGCGCGCGGAGATGGGCCGGGCGGCAGCCGGGCGCGCCAACATGTAGGCGGCAAATGCCAGGGAGACCAGACCCAGCAGCAGACGTACGCCGTTCTCGTCGAGGCTGCCGATCAGCAGGGTACCGATGACCACGCCGATGGCCATGCCCGGCACCAGACGCCGCACTTCGGCGCCGGCCTGGTGGCCCCACCAGGCCTTGACGGTGAAGGCATCCATGGCCAATAGCAGCGGCAACAGCAGCCCGGCGGCTTCCATGGGCCCGATGGCCAAGGCCATCAGCGGCACCGAGAGAGTCCCGAAACCACCGGCGAAGCCGCCCTTGGAGACACCGGTCAGATAGGTGGAGGCAACGATCAGGGTCCAGGCCAGCCAGGAGTAGTCGGGCAACATGGCGGCTTCCTTGCGCGGCGGTGAGTATGGCAAGCGCTACAGGCGCAGAAACGCCGGGGCGCAGAAACACCCCGGCGTTCGATCTCAGGCTATCTCGGCCCGCAGGTCAAGCTCAGCGGCAGGCGTCGTGCATCGCCAGGGCGGTGTCGAGCATGCGGTTGGAGAAGCCCCACTCGTTGTCGTACCAGGCCATGATCTTCACCAGGCGGCCGTTCACCCGAGTGTGGTTGGCATCGAAGGTGGAGGAATTGGCATCGTGGTTGAAGTCGATGGAGACCAGCGGCTGGGCGTTGACCGCCAGTACCGGGGAGGTCTCCGCCGCCTTGGCGACGATCTCGTTGATCTCTTCCTTGGTGGTCTCGCGGCCGGCGGTGAAGGTCAGATCCACCAGCGAGACGTTGATCACCGGCACGCGCACCGCCAGGCCATCGAACTTGCCCGCGAGCTCCGGGAGCACCAGGCCCACCGCGGCGGCAGCGCCGGTCTTGGTGGGAATCATCGAGTGGGTCGCACTGCGCGCCCGGTAGGGATCCTTGTGGTAGACGTCGGATAGGTTCTGGTCGTTGGTGTAGGCATGCACCGTGGTCATCAGGCCGTTCTCGATGCCCACGCTGTCGTTGAGCGCCTTGGCTACCGGCGCCAGGCAGTTGGTGGTGCAAGAAGCGCAGGAGACCACCTGGTGCCCAGCGGTGAGCACGTCCTCGTTGACCCCGAAGACCACGGTGGCATCGGCATCCGGGCTGGGTGCGGAGATGAGCACGCGCTGGGCGCCGGCCTCGATGTGCTTGGCCGCGGCCTCGCGCTTGGTGAACAGCCCCGTGCACTCCATCACTAGGTCGACGCCCAGCGACTGCCAGGGCAGTGCGGCAGGATCGCGCTCGGAGAGGATGGCGATGCGGCTGCCATCCACGGTGAGGCTCTCCTCGTCATGCTCCACCGTGAAGGGAAAGTGGCCGTGCACGGTATCGTGGCGCAGCAGGTGCGCATTGAGGGAGGGGTCGCCCAGGTCGTTGATGGCCACGACCTGAACGCGATCGCGGTAGCCGTTCTCGTACAGGGCGCGCAACACGTTGCGGCCAATGCGTCCGAAGCCGTTGATAGCGATCTTGAGCGTCATGTCCTCTGCTCCTCCAGTGGCGTCTTTACAGAAATGTTGGCAGAGCCTGCTGGCAGAGATCCGGCGCGCGTCTTGGGAACCGGCTTGGTGACCCGCGGCTCATTGCATGGGACCACAATGTCGCGCAATCCGATCAGTGACTCAAGGATTTTTTAGTAACTTTACAACATATCTGGCAAAATCCTGATTTTACACCATAGCTGAAGAACCGATCCCTGAACAAATTCCTTGCACAAAGACTGTCGCTGCTGCACCACGGCGGCTGGAGAGGACAACTCGTCAATGTAGTAAAGTTACCATTCGGCGACTATCCTTGTAGCCTGACGACAGTCGACTTCGAAGAGGAACGACATCATGAGCGATCCACGTCCACGGCGCACCGTGAAACGCTCCTTGCCGGCGCGCAAGCGCATTGCCCTGATCGCCCATGACGGCAAGAAGGCTGAGCTGCTGGAGTGGGTGGCGCGCTGGCGGGAGACCCTTTGTCAACACGAGCTGACCGGCACCGGCACCACGGCAAGCCGGGTATCGAAGACGCTGGGCCTCCCCGTGCAGGGACTGATGAGCGGACCTCTGGGCGGCGACCAACAGATCGGCGCCCTGATCAGCGAGCAGAAGCTCGACCTACTGATCTTCTTCTGGGACCCCTTCGCGCCGCAACCCCACGACCCGGACGTCAAGGCACTGCTGCGCCTGGCGGCACTGTGGAACGTGCCGGTGGCCTGCAACGCCGCCAGCGCCGACTTCCTGGTCAGCTCCCCCTGGCTCGACCAGCCCTACGAAATGGCCATCCCGGATGCCGGAGCCTGGGCCGCCGAGCGCGCCGATGATCGAGGTACCGGCTGACATGCCGTCAACGTACACCGGGCGCATCCTGCCGCCGGGACTGGGCGACTCAGGACCGTACCGCCGCGCGCTGCCCGAGTCGATGCCCCAGCCAGGCAGCGGTGAGCCATACCGCCACGCTGATCGGCACGTAACTCAATGCCAGCCAGGAGCGACCGACCTGCCACAGCTGCAGCGTTTCCAGGCCAAACAGCGAGAACGTGGTGAAGCCACCACAAAAGCCGGCGATCAGGAAGGGCTGCCAGCGAGCGACTCGGCCGCGATGGCGCCGGGCCGCATAGGTGGCCAATCCCACGATCATCCCGGAACCAATGGCGTTCACCGCCAGCGTCGCCCAGGGGAAGGACGATCCTGCCAGCGCCAGCGAAACCAGATAGCGCAGCAGCGAACCCAGTGCACTGCCCAGGCCGACGGCGGCGTAAGCTCTCCAGCCGCTCATGTCAGACCTCCGGTCAGCCAGGCACCGAGCGCCAGGGCACCCAGGCCCGCCAGCAGGGTGACCGCCACGTAACCAACGGCCAGCGGCTCGCTACCCTGCTGCCATAGCGTCAGGGCCTGCAGGCTGAACGAAGAGACGGTGGTGTAGCCTCCCAGCACCCCGATGGCCAGCAGCGACCAGGTCGGCCCCGCCTCCAGGCCGAACACACCGGCCAGCATTCCCATCAGCCAGGCACCGCTGAGGTTGACCGCCAGGGTGCCCCACGGAAAGCGCGTGCCCAGTCGACACCCCACCGCGTCGCCCACCGCCAGTCGGGCCATGCCGCCCACCGCGCCGCCGAGCATCACCGCCAGCCACTCCACTCCATCCACCTGCATCGCCAACTCCTGCCAAGAACGCCTCGCCGAGCGAGTGGCGGACGAGTATCGCACGCCAGGCGGGGCATCGGCAGGCCGAGCCACCCTCCGGTATGACTCAACCAGCTCATGACGTACAATTTCTGTACATGAATGACATGCCATCGCTCGTGGTCGGGTCGTAAAGCCCGTATCATGAGCATGCCAATATCACCGCGCCCACGCGACGAGACGGAGGTCACAGCGTGAATCCCTTGCGAGCCCTACCCCTGATGCTCGGCTGGCTGCTGATTGCCGTAATGGCATTCGCCGCCCCCGCCCAAGCCCAGCAGTCGGACAATGCGAGCGGCGGCGAGCCGCCTGCCTACGCCACCCTGGCCGACCTGCTGGAAAACGAGGAAACACGCCAGCAACTGATCGACCAGCTGCGCGGCATGGCTGGCGACGTGGCCGGTTCGACAAGCGCCGAAGAGACCGCCGAGGAACCCTCGCTTCCCCGCCAGCTGGCCGAGCTCACCAGCCGCGTGGGCAGCGATATCGGCAGTCAGTTCGAGGCCGTCGTCTCCGCCATCGGCGGCATGTTCTCGAGCGACCTGGACAACACCTTCGATGTGGCCGCCTTCACCACGGCCGCCATCAACCTCGGCCTGGTGATACTGGCGACCTTCGTCCTCTTCGTTGTCTTTCGCCGCCTTGCCAAGCCGCTGTTCGCGGGTATCAGCCAGTGGTCGCTCAACGGTAGCGGGCTGACGCCCATCCTGCGCCTGGTGATCAGCGTGGCGCTGGCCGCGGTGGTGGACGTGCTGATCGTCGCCCTCGGCTACCTGGGCGGCAATCTCATCGCCACCTTCGCCATCGGCGAGACCGGCGAACTCTCCACCCGCGCCTCGCTGTTCCTCAATGCCTTCCTGGTGATCGAACTGCTCAAGGCCGGCATACGCATGCTGTTCGCCTCGCGTTACGATGGGCTGCGCCTGCTGCCCATCACCGCCGGCGAAGCCTCCTACTGGAATCGCTGGATCGCTCGCCTCATCGGCCTGGTGGGCTATGGCCTGATGGTCGTGGTGCCGCTGGTCAATGCCTATGTAGCGCCCGCAGTGGGCCAGGGGCTGGGGACGCTGATCATGATCGGCGCCTTCCTGTACGCCGTGATCGTGGTGCTCAAGAACCGAGCCCGCCTGCGCGATGCCATCAACGCCAAGGCCGACAAGGCCACCATGGCGGCCAGCCGGGTCAGTTTGCAGCTGTTCGCACGTATCTGGCATCTGTTCGCCCTGGCCTATTTCGTCATGGTGCTGACGGTAACCCTGACGCGACCCGTGGATGCCCTGCCTTTCGTGCTGTTCGCCACGCTGAAAACCATCGCCGCCGTGGTGGTGGGGCTGCTGGCCTCGAACTTCCTGACCCAGACCATCGGTCGCCGGATCCGCCTGACCGACGACCTACGCCGCAAGCTGCCGCTACTCGAAGCGCGTCTCAACAGCTACGTACCCAACGCGCTGAGGGTGATACGCACCGTCATCGTGGTGCTGGTGGTGATGGTGGTGCTCAACGCCTGGAACGTTTTCGACCTGGCGGCCTGGTACGCCTCGGAGGCCGGCCGAGGCCTGGTCGGCAAGCTGGTCAGCGTGGCGATGATCCTGGTCATCGCCGTCATGGCATGGCTGGCGCTGGCCAGCCTGATCGAGCATAAACTCAACCCCGAGACCGGCGGCGGAGTCCCCTCGGCTCGCGCCCAAACGCTGCTCACCCTGTTCCGCAACGCCCTGGCCATCGCCCTGATCACCATGACGGCGATGATCGTACTCGCCGAGATCGGCATCAACATCGGTCCCCTGATCGCCGGTGCCGGGGTACTCGGCCTGGCCATCGGCTTCGGTGCCCAGAAGCTGGTTCAGGACATCATCACCGGTATCTTCATCCAGGTGGAGAACGCCATGAACACCGGCGACGTGGTCACGGTGGGCGGCATCACCGGCACGGCCGAGAAGCTCAGCATCCGCTCGGTGGGCATCCGCGACCTCTCGGGCACCTACCATCTGGTGCCATTCTCCAGCGTGGATACCGTCTCCAACTACATGCGCGAGTTCGGCAACCACGTCGGCGAATACGGTATCGCCTACCGTGAGAGCATCGACGAGGCCATCGAACAGCTCAAGAACGCCTTCGAGGACCTCAAGGCCAGCGACGAGCACGGCCATAAGCTGCTGGAGCCGCTCAACGTGGCTGGCGTTACCGCGCTGGCCGACAGCTCGGTCAACATCCGGGTGATCATCAAGACCACGCCCGGCGATCAGTGGGCCGTGGGACGCGCCTACAACCGCCTGGTCAAGCTGCGCTTCGACGCGGCGGGCATCGAGATCCCCTTCCCGCACACCACTCTCTACTTCGGCGAAGACAAGCAGGGCAACTCGCCTGCTGCCAACGTGAGAGTACTGGAATCGCGGTCGAAGGCGGCGAATTCAGCCCCGGCTCGGGCCGACGACTCGCAGCACGGAATTCAGGAAACCGCCCACTCGGACCACGACAAACCCAGCGGCGATGACGTCGACCAGACCTGACTGCCGCAGACCACTTGTGGTCGGAGTCTTCAACGCCAAGCGGGGCTGCCATGGGCAGCCCCGCTCTGCATGAGTCATCGTTTAGGGGGGCTTGGCCGGCTCAGCTGGCCTTGCGGCCCTTGTCTCCACCGTTGGTGGCTGTCTCTGCCGGCTGGGGCAGCGACGGCAACGACTTGTCGAGCAGCTCCACGCTCTGGCGATAATAGAGCTGGCTCTTGTTGTGCTCGCCGAGATTGGCATAAAGGCGCGCCAGCTCGGCACACACAACGCCACTGGGACGCTGCCGCTGACTGGCCTCGAAGTACTCCTGCGCCTTGCCCCAGTAGGCGTTGCGCAGGGACAGGCGGCCCAGGGTCAGCAGCAGATCGGGATCGTTGGGACGCTCTTGGAGCCACTTCTCGGCGTGAACCAGCTGACGAGCGGGGTCGACGTTGAGCAGTCCGTAGCGCAGCACCAGACGACTGTCCCAGTGCTCCTTGAGGGAGTGGCGCAACAGGCGCTCGGCGATCCCTTCCTCCTTGCCACGTACCAGGGCTTCGGTGTATAGCGCGATCAGCTCGACGTTGCCGCGCAGGCTGTCGGGCATGTCGGCCCACAGGTTGCGGACCCGCTCCACGTGACTGGGATCGCGCGCCTCCTGAATCAACAGCTCGCGGTAGGCACGCAGCTCCAGCTCGTTGCGCTCGTCGGCAGAAACCAGCTGCCGGGCAGCCAGCCGCGGCATGAGACGCCGCAGCCCTTCCCAGTCGTTGACGCTCAGATAGGCCTGTTTGAGCTGCTTGAGCACCTGAGGGTGATTGGGCAGCTGTCGATCGAGCCGGGTCAGGATGGCCAACGCTTCCTCGTACTGCTGACGGTCGAGCATCAGCTGCACCTGCATCAGCCCCACGGCGGTGTCGGCACCCTGAGTGCTCAGATGAGCGCGCTTGAGCAGCGTGTCGGCCTGCTCGAAGCGCCCTTGATAGTGGGCGGCGAGCGCCGCGGAGAGGTAGTTGACCAGCGGCGTGCTGGAATCGTCCGCCGCCTTGACCAGCGACTTCTCGGCGCGCTTCCAGCGCCCCTCGGCCAAGGCGACCAAGCCACGCACGGTTCGCCGCATGGCGTTGCGGTGGCGGGTCCGGCTGTTCCATACCTTGAAGCGGCTGACCGGACGCGACAGACGGGCCAGGATGCGCAGGGTGAAGTGCAACGCCAGGAAGGCGGCAAGCAGCAGCACCAGGCCGAACCAGAACGAGGTCTGCACGGACGTCTCGCCCACCCGTATCAGCCAATAGCCCGGTACGGAAACCATCAGCTGGCCGAACAGCGCACCCAGCGCCAGGCCGACGACGACGATCAGGATCAGCTTTCTCATGCGTCATCTCCCTGCTCGTCGCGCGAGCCGAAGCGGCGATCGATGAAGGTCTCGAGTGCCTCATGGGAACCGCTGATGTCGGGCAGCTCGGGGCGAATCGTCTCCTTCTCGAGCGCCTCCAGGCGATCGGTGACGGCCTGCACTTCCTCGCGCTCGGTGGCATAGTAACCGTCGATCAGCGCCAACGCCTTGTCGAGGCTCGCTTCATAGAGATCCTGCTCTTCCTTGAGCAGCGCCAGCTGGGCCTGCTCGAGCACCAGGCGTACGCTCTGGCGCAGGTAGGACTCTTGTTCCGGGCTGATCAGACTCTCCAGCGCCTGGTCGTGGTGGCGGATGACCACCAAGTCCTTGAGCTCCTCGCCGAAGCGCGACAGCTGCTGCTGCCAGCCGCCGCTGGGCGCCTCCTGCATGCCCGAACGCGCCGGAATCTCCTCCAACTCGCGGGATAGCGGCAGCTGAGCGAGGCGTTCCTGCTGGGCGTTGAGGGCCAGGTAGATTCCGCTGCGATCGACCTGAGGGACACCCTCGAGGATGGCGATCTCCGAGGCGATGGAACGGCGGACGGAGAGCAGTGCGGGATTGTCGGCCTCGCTCAGGCGCTCGTCGGCGGTCTCCAGCAGGGCGATGGCGCCCTCGACGTCGCGCTCGAGCTGCAAGCGCTGGCTGGCCAGGCGCAGCAGGTAGGCGGCCTCGGCGTGCAGCCACTCGCGGGCATCGGGCTCCTGCTCGCTGGAAAGCTCGTCGAGCACCCGGTCCAGGGTGCCGTCGATTTCACCTCGGTAGTCGTTGAACCGCGCTTCCAGCTCGTCGAGGGCGGCGCTCAACTCGGCATTGCGCTCGCTCTCGCCCTCTTCCAGCCGGGCTTCCAGTTCGGCCAGGGCATCCTGAGTGGCAGCACCGTCGGCACGCGATTCGAGTTCGACCAGGCGCTGCTGCTGGGCGTCGACGCGCTGCCACATGCGCTGGGCGAAGAACCCCACGGCCAGGGCCAGCACCACGACCAGCACCAGCGCCAGGGCACCGCTCTTGCTGCCCTGGCGACGACCGTCGTTGCCACCGCCGGCGGCGGTGGGTACATGGCCGGCCTTGCCGGCACCCGAGCCGCCACCTGACCGGGGGGGCTCGGTCTTGCCGGACTTGCCGTCCGCCGCCTTGCTGGGTTGCGACTTGCCGGCCTGGGCACCCGACTGGCTCGCTGGCGATTTGCCAGCCTGTGGCTTGTCGGCCTGGGTACTCGCCTTGCTGGCGGCCGACTTATCGGCAGTCGACGAAGCCTTGCTGTCGCGAGCCGGCTTGCTCTGCTTGCCTGCCGATGCCGGGTCCGCCGATGGATTTGCGGCAGGCGTATCACGACTCGACCCCGAACGATTGGGAGGTGCCTTGGACGCCTTGTCGTCGGCTCCATCCTGCTGCGACGATTTGTCACGCGCTGCGGTACGCTTGTCCTCGGTGCCGCCGCCCTGGGCGGTGGCTTCACGGCGCTCGCTGCCCTGAGCCTCGCCGGATGGCGACTTGCGTTCGTCCTGCTCGTTGGTTTGTTTGCTCATCAGTCGCTAGCCCTTATTCGAGATCTTCGTGATCGACATCGGCATCTTCGGGGTGACAGGCCCCGGCCACCGCGTCGGCCAGTGCGGCCGGCGTGGCACCCGACGCCACCACGGGGGCGCAAAACCCCAGGTTGACGGCCAGTGTAGCCAAACGACGACTGGACACGATTAGCGGTTGGTTCAAGGTCGACTCGGTGCACCATCTTGCCAGATGTTGCAGCAATTCTCCGCTGCTGATCACCAGCGCGCGAAAGTCGCCATCCGCCAGGCGCGCCGCCACGGATGGCGGCGGCGGTACGAGGCAGCGCCGGTAGAGCGCCAGTCGGGTGACATGCGCACCGCGGGCCGACAGCGCATCGGCGAGCAGCGTACGCCCGCCCTCGCCAGCGACCAGCAGTACTCGCTGCCCATCGAGCGCACGCAGCGACCCCAGGCCCAGCAGCGCCTCACTGGTGTCCTCTCCGGCGTCTGCCGGCGGCACGTGGACGCGTACCCCGAGGCGTTCATTGAGCGTAGCGGCGGTGGCCCGGCCCACGGCGTACCAGGCGGTGCCCACCGGTAGCTGCGGCCAGTAGCGATCGAGTGCCTTGGCGAGGCACTCGCCGGCGAAGGGACTGACCACCACCACCCGTTGGAAGTGATCGAAATCGAGCCAGGCGCTGCGCATCGCCGGTGTCTCGGGTAGCGTCTCCAGCGTCATGGCCTCGACATGGGCCACGGGAAAACCCACCGCCTGGATGGCGGCAGCCAACGCCCGGGCCCGTTCGCCCGGACGGCAGATGAGTACCGGCCGGGAGGCGGTCATCAGCCGCCGTAGACCTCGGCAAGGATCTCACCGGCCCCTTGATCGAGCAGATCCTCGGCCACGCGAATGCCCAGCGCCTCCGGCTCGTGGATCGAGCCTCGCCCCTCGGCACGCAGAACCTCGGTACCTTCGGGGTTGCCGACCAGAGCGCGCAACCACAGGGTCTGGCCGTCGTTCTCGAAGGTCGCGTAGCCGCCGATGGGTACCTGGCATCCTCCCTCGAGACGGGTATTCATGGCCCGCTCGGCACGCACCCGGGTAGCGGTGCTGGAGTCATCCAGCGGCGCCAGCAAGCCGATCAGCTCGGGGTCGTGGATGCGGCACTCGATGCCCAGGGCCCCTTGGCCACAAGCCGGCAGGCATACCTCGGGCGGCAGCTCCATGGCGATACGCTCCTCCAGGCCCAGGCGCTTGAGCCCCGAGGTGGCGAGCAGGATGGCATCGAAATCGCCGGCGTCCAGCTTGCCCAGGCGGGTCTGGACGTTGCCGCGCAGGTTGAGAATCTCCAGGTCGGGGCGCGCCTCGCGCATTTGCAGGGCGCGTCGCAGGCTGGAGGTTCCCATGCGTGCGCCTTCGGGCAGTTCGTCCAGCGAGCGGTAGTCATTGGAAACGAAGGCATCGGTGGGCTCGGCACCAGCGAGGATCACCGACAGGCCCAGCCCTTCGGGGAAGTGCATGGGCACGTCCTTCATGGAGTGCACGGCAATGTCGGCACGCCCGTCGAGGATCGCCTCTTCCAGCTCCTTGACGAACAGCCCCTTGCCGCCCACCTTGGCCAGCGGCGTGTCGAGGATCTTGTCGCCACGGGTGGACAATGCGACCAGTTCCACTTCCAGGCCGGGGTGTTCGGCCATGAGCCGATCACGAACGTGTTCGGCCTGCCACATGGCCAGTTGACTCTTGCGGGTGGCAATACGCAGCGTATCGATGGATCGCACGTGGTTCTCCCCATGCTGGGGCCCGACGGGCCCGACTGAGCGGTAATTGCCGCAGACGGTCGCGACCGCGGACATCTCGAATCATTGCCAACATCATAAAGCACCCGGGGGAGCAGGAAAAACTCGCACCCCTGACACAAGGCATTGACAATCGCCCATGGCGCCGAGGTGCCGGGGAACGGGTCGTAGCGGAGCGCATTCGCCAAGCATGGCCAATGCAGCGCCCTGGATGGGTTCCCAGCGCCTGCGCATAGCGCTGCCGATGGATCGCCAAACGAGCCGCCAGGGCTCTGATGTCACGCCGACTCTGGTACACTGCGAGACCATGACCGGAAGCCGCCGCGCCGGCCCGTCCGCACATCACCACCCGTTTCCGTTGCCCAGTAACACGCAGGATTTCACGCCGATGACCCCAAGTTCCCCGAACCCCGGCACCAATCAGTCCTGGGGCGGTCGCTTCAGCGAACCCACCGACGCCTTCGTCGAACGCTTCACCGCTTCGGTCGACTTCGACCAGCGCCTCGCCCTGCAGGACATCCGGGGCTCCGTCGCCCATGCCACCATGCTGGCGCGGGTCGGCGTACTGACCGACGACGAGCGCGACGCCATCGTGGCCGGCCTCGACGAGATCCGCAGCGAGATCGAAACGGGCACTTTCCAGTGGTCGGTGCCGCTCGAAGACGTGCACATGAACATCGAGGCGCGTCTCACCGAGAAGATCGGCATCACCGGCAAGAAGCTCCACACCGGCCGCTCGCGCAACGACCAAGTGGCCACGGACATCCGCCTCTACCTGCGCGATGCCATCGACAGCGTGGCGGCCGAGCTCACGCGTCTACGTCAGGGGCTGATCGAACTGGCCGAACGCGAGGCCGCCACCATCATGCCCGGCTTCACCCACCTGCAGACCGCCCAGCCGGTCACTTTCGGCCACCACCTGCTGGCGTGGCACGAAATGCTGGCCCGTGACCACGAGCGGCTGCTGGATTGCCGCAAGCGCGCCAATGTGCTGCCGCTGGGTGCTGCTGCGTTGGCCGGCACCACCTATCCCATCGACCGTCACGTCACCGCCGAACTGCTCGGCTTCGAGCGCCCGGCCGAAAACTCGCTCGACGCGGTGAGCGATCGCGACTTCGCCATCGAGTTCACCGGCTTCGCCAGCATCCTGCTGATGCACCTGTCGCGCATGAGCGAGGAGTTGGTGCTGTGGACCAGCGCCCAGTTCGACTTCATCGACCTGCCCGACCGCTTCTGCACCGGCTCATCGATCATGCCGCAGAAGAAGAACCCCGACGTGCCCGAGCTGGTGCGCGGCAAGACCGGGCGCGTCTACGGCCACCTGATGGGCCTGCTGACGCTGATGAAGTCTCAGCCGCTGGCCTACAACAAGGACAACCAGGAGGACAAGGAGCCGCTGTTCGACAGCGTCGACACGGTGCGTGACTGCCTCAAGGCCTTCGCCGACATGGTACCGGCCATCGAGGCCAAGTCCGGGAACATGGCCGAAGCCGCCCGCCGCGGCTTCTCCACCGCTACCGACCTGGCCGACTATCTGGTACGCCGCGGCGTGGCCTTTCGCGATGCCCATGAGATCGTGGGGCAGTCGGTGGCGTTCGGCATCGAACAGGGCAAGGATCTCTCCGAGATGACGCTGGCCGAGCTTCGCCAGTTCTCCGATGCCATAGAGGCCGACGTCTTCGAGGTCCTGACCCTGGAGGGCTCGGTGGCCGCCCGCAACCACATCGGCGGCACGGCGCCGGATCAGGTGCGCGCCGCCGCCCAGCGGGCCCGCGACGCCCTGGCCAACCTGGAGCGTCCGGCATGACGGCGCGCCTGGCACTGAGCGCCGCCCTGCTTGCGGCATTGCTCGTGGCCGGCTGCGGACAGAAGGGGCCGCTCTACCTGCCCGACGACGAGGCTGCCGCCGAGCGCTACGACCGCGACGCTCCCGCTGAGGATACGCCCGCCGACGAGGACAGCGACTGACATGGACCACTTCGACTACCGCGACGGCGTACTCTACGCCGAGCAGGTCGCCCTGACCCGGATCGCCGACGAGGTCGGTACGCCCTGCTACGTCTACTCGCGGGCCACGCTCACCCGCCATTTCCGCGCCTACACCGAGGCACTGGGCAGTCACCCGCACCTCATCTGCTATGCGGTCAAGGCCAATTCGAACCTGGCGGTGCTCGACCTGCTAGCCCGCCTCGGCGCCGGCTTCGACATCGTCTCCGTCGGCGAGCTGGAGCGCGTGCTGGCCGCTGGCGGCGACCCCGCCAAGGTGGTCTTCTCCGGCGTGGCCAAGCAAGAAGCGGAGATGGCCCGAGCCCTGGAGGTGGGCATCAAGTGCTTCAACGTCGAGTCGCGCCCCGAACTCGAGCGCTTGAACCGGGTTGCCGAACGCCACGGCGTCGTGGCGCCGGTATCGCTGCGCGTCAATCCCGACGTCGACGCCGGCACCCATCCCTACATCTCCACCGGGCTGAAGGACAACAAGTTCGGCATTCCGGTGGACGAGGCGCTGGCAGTCTACGAGCTCGCCGACACGCTGCCCCACCTGCGCATCGTCGGGCTCGACTGCCATATCGGTTCGCAGCTCACCGAGCTCGCTCCCTTCCTCGATGCCCTGGACCGCCTGCTGGTGCTGCTCGAGCGGCTGCGCGAGCGGGGCATCGACGTCGAGCACCTCGACCTGGGGGGCGGGCTCGGCGTGCCCTACCGCGACGAGCGCCCACCGCAACCCTTCGACTACGCCGCCTCGCTGCTCGAACGCCTGGCACGCTGGGAGGGCGGCGAGCGACTCACCCTGCTCTTCGAACCCGGGCGCTCCATCGCCGCCAACGCCGGAGTGCTGCTCACCCGGGTGGAGTACCTCAAGCCAGGCGAGAGCAAGAATTTCGCCATCGTCGACGCCGGCATGAACGACCTGATTCGTCCCTCGCTCTATCAGGCATGGCAGGCGATCCTCCCGGTGGACACCCGCCCCGTGCGCGACAGCGCCACCTACGACGTGGTCGGCCCGGTGTGCGAGACCGGCGACTTCCTCGGCAAGGATCGAGCGCTGGCCATCGCCGAGGGCGATCTGCTCGCGGTACGCTCGGCCGGCGCCTACGGCTTCGTGATGGCCTCCAACTACAACAGCCGCCCACGACCCGCCGAAGTCATGGTGGATCGCGCCGGCTACCATGTCGTCCGCCAGCGCGAATCGCTGGCCGACCTCTGGGCCGGCGAGTCGCGGCTGCCTGACGACCTCGGCGAGGGGGAACGCTGATGCTGCTGCATTTCACCAAGATGCACGGCCTGGGCAACGACTTCATGGTGATCGACCTGGTCACGCAGCGCGCCCGGCTGCGCGACGAGCAGATACGGCGCCTCGCCGACCGCCGCTTCGGTGTGGGCTTCGACCAGTTGCTCGTCGTCGAGCCGCCCCGCGACCCGGACATGGACTTCCGCTACCGCATCTTCAATGCCGACGGCAGCGAAGTGGAGAACTGCGGCAACGGCGCACGCTGTTTCGCCCGTTTCGTGCGCGACCAGCGTCTCACCCACAAGCGCGAGATCCGCGTCGAGACGGCGGGCGGGCCGCTGACGCTGCGCGTCGAGGACGACGAACAGGTCACGGTGGAGATGGGCACGCCGTGCTTCGCTCCCGAGTCGCTACCTTTCGAGGCGGCGCAGGACCGGCTGCACCACACGCTGGAGGTGGCGCACGAAACCCTGCAGGTCGGCGTGGCCTCCCTGGGCAATCCCCACGTCGTACTCCGCGTCGATGACGTCGAAACGGCGCCGGTGGCCCGCCTCGGGCCGGCCATCGAGAGTCACCCGCGCTTTCCCCGCCGCGTCAACGTCGGCTTCATGCAGGTCGTCTCGGCCCACGAGATACGCCTGCGCGTCTTCGAGCGCGGCAGCGGCGAGACGCTGGCCTGTGGCACCGGCGCCTGCGCGGCCGTAGCGTGCGGCATTCGTCAGGGGCTTCTGGAGAGCCCGGTCACCGTGCATCTGCGCGGCGGCGACCTGCGCATCGCGTGGTCCGGCGATGCCACTGCGCTGACCATGACCGGCCCGGCCGAACGCGTCTTCGACGGGCGCATCATTCTCTACTAACGCGCCCCACAGCCAAGGAGTCCAGCATGCCCCGATCCGCACCTGAACCACGCAAGACCCTGGATCCCGATCGAGTGGCCGAATGGCTGGCCCGACACCCGGAGTTCTTCGTGGGACGCGAGGGCCTGCTTCAGCAGCTCAAGGTGCCGCACCCCGAAGCGCGTGGCGCCACATCGCTGCTCGAACGCCTGGTACACGACCTGCGCCACCGCGCCGAACAAGCCGAATGGCGCCTCGAGCAACTGCTGGAGTCGGCCCGCCACAACGAGGCGCAATACCGCCGTACCCGCGAGCTGGTGCTGGGGCTGCTCGAGGCCGAAGACAACGACGCCCTGGGCCAGGCACTGGCCACCCAGATGGCCGAACGCTTCCAGATCCCGACGGTGGCCCTGTGGTGCGAGCCTTCGCTCACCGACCGCGAACCGCGCCCCCCACAACCGCCGCGTCAGGTGCTCGACGATCATGCCCGCGCTCGCCTGTCGGCCCTGCTCGACGGTCGCACCAGCCGCTGCACGCGCCTCACTCCCACCGACTGGGCCCAACTGCTGCCCCATACCGATGCCCCGCGCCAGTCCGGCTCCTGCGCCCTGTCCCGTCTGGCCCTCGGTGAGCCGCTGGGCTATCTGATACTGGCCAGTCCCGACCCCGACCACTTCCGCGCGAGCATGGATACCCTGTTCACCGAATACCTGAGCGACGTCCTGGCCCGTTTGCTGACGCTACGGAGTGCACCGCTGCATGGCTGACAGCGCCTTGCGCGGCCAGATCGCCGCCTGCCTCACCGAATTGGCGGCCACAGCCAGCCCCGCCACGGTAAGCGCCTATCGCCGTGACCTCGAGGCACTGGCCGGCTTTCTGGAAAGCCAGGGGATCCATGATGCCGGCGAGCTGGATGCGGCGCGGGTACGACGTTTCCTGGGTGCCGAGCGCGCCCGCGGCCTGGCGCCACGCAGCCTGGCAAGGCGCCGTGCCGCCGTCTCCCGATTCGCCGCACACCTGGTGGCCCAAGGCGTGCTGACCCACAACCCAGCGAGCCTCGTCCCGGCGCCGCGTCAGCCGGCACACCTGCCCACCCCCCTGGATGCCGACCAGTTGGCGAGCTTTCTCGATGCGCCGCATGACGACACCCCGCTGGCCAGACGCGATCAAGCCATGGTGGAGCTCTTCTACTCCAGCGGCCTGCGCCTGGCCGAGCTAGCCGGGGCCGATCTCGGCGACCTGCAACCGCAGCGTGTGCGCGTCACCGGTAAGGGCGGCAAACCTCGTCAGGTACCGGTGGGAAGGCGAGCCCGCCAGGCCCTGGCCGCCTGGCTGACGGTACGCAGCCAGCTGGCCGACGACGATGAACCGGCGCTGTTCGTCGGCACCCGAGGCTCTCGTCTCGGCCATCGCGCCATCCAGAAGCGCCTCACCGAACTGGCACGCCGCCGCGGTTTGCCCGAGCACCTGCATCCGCACCGCCTGCGCCACTCCTTCGCCAGCCACCTGCTGGAGTCGAGTCAGGATCTGCGTGCCGTACAGGAGCTGCTCGGCCATGCCAACCTGAGCACCACCCAGGTCTACACGCGGCTGGACTGGCAGCACCTGGCCGAGA
Organism: Halomonas faecis; assembly: GCF_010993975.1. Lineage (GTDB taxonomy): Bacteria > Pseudomonadota > Gammaproteobacteria > Pseudomonadales > Halomonadaceae > Halomonas > Halomonas faecis. The sequence continues at coordinate 148,616 of NZ_JAACZO010000058.1, read as the reverse complement.
GCTACGATGCTACCCACCCGCGTGCCCGCCGCCGTCACGACCCGAGCCCCGAATGAGCACCATGCCGGCCGCGCCACGCCTCGACGCACTCACCTTCGACCTGGATGACACCCTGTGGGACAACCACCAGGTGATGGTCGACACCGAATCCGGCCATTACGCCTGGCTCGATGCCGCCCTGGCCCGGTGGCTCTGCGAGCGAGGCCGATCCACGATGCCGCGCTTCAGCGAACGCTTTCCGTTGCCAGCCTACGTGGCACGCCGCCAGGCACTCGCCGAGGCACACCCTCTGCGCCGCGGCGACTTCACCTGGCTACGCACCCAGGCCCTACGCGCGCTGCTGACCGAGTTCGGTCTCGCCGACGAGGATGCCGAACGCTGGGCCGACGCTGCCATGCAACGCTTCCTGACCCTGCGCCACCAAATCACGCCCTATCCCGAGGTGGGCGATCTGCTCGCCCGGCTGGGCCGGCGCTACCGACTGGCCAGCATCACCAACGGCAACGTCGACGTCCGGCGGCTTCCACTGGCCGCCCATTTTCCGGTCGCCATTGCCGCCGGCGAGCTGCTCGCACCCAAACCGCATCCTCGCCCGTTTCTCACCGCCCTGGCACGGCTGGGCACGCCACCGGCTCGGACACTGCATGTCGGCGATTCCTGGCGTGACGACGTGGAGCCAGCACGGCGCCTAGGCATGCAGACGGCCTGGATCGCCGCCGAGGCTCCGCCACACCCTTTGCCGTCCGGCGTACACCACCTGACGCACGTCCGTGAGCTGCCGACGCTGCTCACCCGGCTGGATCGCCACACGAGCACGTCGCCCCTGTGGCGACTCTAGTCAACGCTCAGGCCTCACTCTCCGACGCTGCCAGCAACCAGTCGTCCAGTTGCGCCGACGCTTCGTCCACGCCCTGACGCTTGAGGGCCGAGAAGAGCTGCACGCTCACCAAATCCTCCCACTCCTGCAGACGATGGCGGACCTGCTGCAGCGCACTGCGTGCCGCACCCGGTTTCAGTTTGTCGGCCTTGGTCAGCAGGATACGTACCGGCATGTCCTGTTCGTCGGCCCAGCCCAGCATCATCTGGTCGAACTCCGTGAGCGGATGGCGCACATCCATCATCAGCACCACGCCCCTGAGCGAGCGCCGCGCACGCAGGTAGTCGGAAAGGTGGCGCTGCCACTCCAGTTTGACCTTCTCGGGTACCTTGGCATAGCCGTAGCCCGGCAGATCCACCAGCCGCAGCGCGGTATCGCCGGCCACGGTAAAGAAGTTTATCAGCTGCGTTCGTCCCGGCGTGCGCGATGTCCTGGCCAATGCCTTCTGTTGAGTCAATGCATTGATGGCGCTGGACTTGCCGGCATTGGAACGGCCCGCGAAAGCCACCTCGGCCCCTGCGTCGGGCGGGCACTGGTCGAGCGTCGGCGAACTGGTGAGAAAACGTGCAGTTTGGTAGTTGAGTCGAGGCATGGCATCACTATGCGGCAAAGGGTCGTCGCCCAGCGCGTGACCCTGCATTCCCGATAGGCAGGGGATTCGTTATAATGCAGTGTCTTTTGTCTGCGACCTGGGCGCGCTAGTGTACCACCGTGCTCTTGTCGGCAGCGACCGTGGGGAGGGTCGCTATAGCGCGACAGGGCGAGCCCGGCCTGGCACCAGCGGGATCTGGGCGGCACCCAGGATGCGTACCGGTAATCAAACACAACGGCATAGTGGATCAGCAATGAGAAAGTTACTGGCAAGCCTGGCATTCACCATGGGCGCCGTCGGCGCCGCCCACGCGGATATGGCAGCGGACGCGGATCCCGCTGCAGGAAGCGAGAAAGCGCAACCCTGCGCTGCCTGCCATGGGCAGGAAGGCATCAGCTCCAGCCCCTCTTTCCCGCATCTCGCCGGCCAGAAGATGTCCTACACGGCCAAGCAGATCATGGACATTCGCGATGGCAACCGCGAAGTGGCCGAAATGGCCGGTCAGGTCGACGACTTCTCCGATCAGGATGCCTGGGACGTGGCCGCCTATTTCGCCGAGCAGGACGCCAACGTCGGCCAGGCGGAGGACGCCGAAGCGTTGCTGGCCCGCGGCGAGGAACTCTACCGTGCCGGCGACATGGCCAAAGGCATCCCGGCCTGCGCGGCCTGCCACACGCCCACCGGCGAGGGCATCGGCACCGCCGTCTACCCGGCCGTTTCCGGTCAGTTCGCCGAGTACACGGTGAGCACGCTGCAGGACTTCGCCGCCAGCGAGCGCGCCAACGATCCCAACGCCATCATGCGTGACATCGCGTCCAAGATGAGCGATGACGACATGAAAGCCGTGGCCAACTACATCCTGGGGCTGCACTGAGCGATGCCGTAATCGTGTCGCGGCGGGCCGCTTCCGGCCGAGGTTTCACCAAGGCGGCGCTCGGCCGCCTTCGTCGTTTCGTGGGCAGGGAACCCGGCTGCACTTCCCGGCTCCAAGGAAGCGATGCCCACTCGGCACATCGACCGTCCCACCAATGGAGACATGCTGCATGCGCAAGACGATCCCTTTAATGGCCATGGCGCTGGCCGCCCTCGCCCTGCCCACCCTGGCCACAGCTCAATCGCTGGTCGAAGGCGAACACTACGAGGTGCTCGACGAGCCGGTCGAGACGCAGGTCGCCGAGGACAAGATCGAGGTCACCGAAGCCTTCTGGTACGGCTGCCCCCACTGCTACAACCTGCAAAGCCATGTCCGTGACTGGTATTCAACCCTGGAAGACGACGTCGAGATCGTGCACCTGCCGGCTACCATGGGTGGCGACTGGAACATTCATGCACAGGTCTTCTACGCTGCCGAAGAACTGGGCATCCGCGAAGCGGCTCACGCCGACATCTTTCACGCCATCCATGAGGAGGGCCGCTCGCTCACCGACATGGATCAGGTCGCCGAGCTGTTCAGCGACTACGGAGTGAGCGAAGAGGAAGCCCGCGACGCCCTGAATGCCTTCGGCGTCAAGAACCATGTCAATCGAGCCCATTCACGCATGCGCGACATGCGCCTCAGGGGCGTACCGGCTCTGATGGTCGACGGCCGCTACTTAGTCACGCCGAGCAGCGCCGGCAGTCTCGACAACATGCCGCAGATCGCCGCGGTCCTGGTCGAAAAGGTTCGTGAGGAACGTGCAGACTGAGCGCTCGTCACACTTGGCCGAGGCCCGTTCACCGCTCCTGGAAGGCGGGCGGCTCAGGCTGCTCACCTTCAACCTGCAGGTCGGCATCCAGACCTCGGCCTATCACCACTACCTGACGCGCAGCTGGCAGCACCTCCTGCCTCACCCTCGGCGCCAGCGGCGCCTGGACATGGTCAGCGAGGTGCTGGGACGCTTCGACATCGTCGGCCTTCAGGAGGTCGACGGAGGAAGCTTCCGCTCCAGCCATGTCAACCAGGTCGAGTACCTGGCCAACCATGCCGGCTTTCCACATCATTATCAGCAGCTCAACCGCAACCTGGGCCGCATCGCCCAGCACAGCAACGGCCTGCTCTCGCGCCTGGGCCCCTCGAGCCTGGAAGTGCACCGTCTGCCCGGCACGTTGCCCGGCCGTGGCGCCATCCATGCACGCTTCGGCGAGGGGCCCGATGCCCTGCACCTGTTCGTTGCGCACCTGGCACTCAGCCACCGTGGGCGCGTGCGCCAGCTCGACTACCTGAGCGAACTCATTCTGCCGCTACGTCACGTCGTGGTGATGGGGGATCTCAACTGCACGCCGGAGCAACTGCACGGCCACCAGCGCTTCTGCGCATCCCTGCCTCTCCATCCGGTGCGCCCGCTGCTCAGCTACCCCTCGTGGCAACCGCGACGGGCCCTCGACCACATCCTGATCTCGAAGACCCTGACGGCACGCCACGTGCGCGTTCTGGACCACCTCTTCTCCGACCACCTGCCGATCGCCGTCGATGTGGAGCTGCCGCCGGACTGCCGCGAGACCCTTTCCGCCCTCATCCACGATAGGGCCTGGCAACGCGGCGTTGAGGCGCAGGGATGACTCATCGCAGCGAATCGGCGATGATGCCCTCCCGCTATCCGCATCAAGCAACGAGAGAGTCTTCATGCCCTCCACGAACCGTGAACGGGCTGTGCTGCGGCGGCTCGATGGCCTGACCGAGGCCGTGGGGCGCTACGTCGCCTGGCTGGTACTGATCATGATGCTGCTGCAGTTCGCCATCGTGGTCATGCGCTATGTCTTCGGCATTCATAGCATCGTGATGCAGGAGTCGGTCATGTACATGCATGCCGCCGTCTTCCTGCTGGGCGCGGCCTGGACGCTGCGCCGTGACGGCCATGTGCGCGTGGACATCTTCTACCGCAGGCTGTCGGCGCGCCGCCGTGCCGGCATCGACCTCGCCGGCACCCTGCTGCTGCTGCTGCCGGTCACGCTGTTCATCGGCATCAGCAGCCTGGACTACGTACTGAGCAGTTGGGCGATCCTCGAGCGTTCGCCGGACGGTGGCATTCCCGGCGTCTTTCTGCTCAAGTCGCTGATCCTGGTCATGGTGGCCCTGCTCCTGGTACAGGGCGTCGCCCAGGCGCTACGCCAGTGGCTGATCCTGCGCGGCTGCTCCCCTCACGATCCCCCGGCTCGACCGGACACCCCCGATCATCAGGAGGGAATCTGACGTGGAGGTGCTGCTCGAACTCCTGCCGCTGTTGCTGTTTGCTACCGTCTGCGCGGTCCTCATGCTCGGCTACCCGGTGGCGCTGACGCTGGCCGGTACCGCTCTGCTGTTCGCCGGCCTCGGCCATTTGCTGCAGCAACTGGGCGTGCCGGTACCTTTCGAGTCGCGCTACCTGGAAGCCATGCCCAACCGCCTCTACGGCATCATGACCAATCAGACTCTGCTAGCCGTGCCGCTGTTCGTGCTCATGGGGGTGCTGCTGGAGAAGTCGCGGGTTGCCGAGACGCTGCTCGACGCCATGACGCTGCTGTTCGGCGCATTGCGCGGCGGTCTGGGCATCGCCGTGGTGCTGGTGGGCATGCTGCTGGCCGCCTCCACCGGTATCGTCGGCGCCACGGTGGTCACCATGGGCCTGCTTTCGCTGCCCACGATGCTCAAGCGCGGCTATTCCCCACAGCTTGCCACCGGCAGCATCTGCGCCACCGGCACTCTGGGTCAGATCATCCCGCCTTCCATCGCCCTGGTACTGCTGGGCGACGTGCTCTCCAACGCCTACCAGCAGGCCCAGCTCGCGATGGGCGTCTGGAGCCCCAAGACGGTATCGGTGGGCGATCTGTTCATCGGTGCGCTGATTCCCGGCCTGCTGCTGGTGGTCGCCTACATCCTCTACGTGTCGATCACCGCCTGGCTACGACCCGCGACGGCGCCGCCAGCCGACCGCCACGCACTGATGGCGGAGCTCGGCCATGCCGGCAGCCTGTGGCCGCTGCTGATCAAGGGACTCATACCGCCAGTGCTTCTCATCATCGCTGTGCTGGGCTCGATACTCGGTGGCCTGGCCACGCCCACGGAAGCCTCGGCGGTCGGCGCAACCGGCGCGCTGTTGCTGGCACTGGCCAACCGTCGCGTCGACCTGTCCATGCTGCGCGAATCGGTCTACGCCACGGCCCAGGTGACCAGCATGGTGTTCATGATCCTGATCGGTGCCGCGCTCTTCTCGTTGGTGTTTCGCGCCTTCGGCGGCGAGGCGCTGGTTACCGAACTGTTCGAATCGCTGCCGGGCGGCGTGGTGGGCGCCACCCTGGTGGTGATGCTGGTGATCTTCCTGCTCGGCTTCATCCTCGATTTCATCGAAATCACCTTCGTAGTGGTGCCGATCGTCGGCCCGGTACTGCTGATGATGGATATCGATCCCATCTGGCTGGGCATCATGATCGCGGTGAACCTGCAGACCTCCTTCCTCACCCCGCCGTTCGGCTTCGCGCTTTTCTACCTGCGCGGGGTGACACCGGAATCGGTACCCACCTCAGCGATCTACAAAGGCGTGATTCCCTTCATCCTGCTGCAGCTCACCATGCTTCTGGCCCTGGCGCTGTTCCCGGGCCTGGCCACCTGGCTGCCTTCGGTTCTGTAGGAAAGGGATTCGGACAAGGAACTACTAGCAGAGCGGAGCCAGCCACGCCTGAGCCAGGAGGAGCACGACCGCATAGCGGCTCCCCTTGGCCAGGGCGATCAGCAGCAGAGCCCGCCACCAGGGCAAGCGCAGCACGCCGGCCAGAACCGTGAGTGGGTCACCCACTATCGGCGCCCAGGAAGCCAGCAGGCTCCACTCGCCGAAGCGCCGGTACCAACGCTCGGCGCGCACCAGCCCTTCGCGTGAGGCGGGGAACCAGCGGCGGTCCTGGAAGCGCCTGGCATAGCGCCCCAAGGTGACGTTGATCAGGCTGCCCAGAGTGTTGCCGAACGTAGCCACCGCCCATAGCATGAGCACGTGCTCACCCCGGCACCAGAGCCGGGCCAGCCACACCTCGGAGCCCCCCGGCAGCAGGGTAGCGCTGACCAGCGACACCACGAATAGACTCAGCACGGGTGACTTTCACGCTTTGACACCGCCTTGCGATACCTTGACCTCATGATACAGTCTCGAACGATACCCAATGCACTGACCATTGCCGGCTCCGATCCCAGTGGCGGCGCCGGCATCCAGGCCGATCTCAAGACCTTCTCGGCACTCGGCGTCTATGGTACCAGCGTGATCACCGCCTTGACCGCCCAGAACACGCGCGGCGTCAGCGGCGTGCACCCCATACCGTCCGGCTTCATCGACGCCCAGCTCGCCACGCTGCTCGACGACGTCACCATCGACGCCGTGAAGATCGGCATGGTGGCCAGCCGCGACGTCGCCGAGACGATTCGTGCGTCACTCGAACGCTGCCGGCCGCGGTGGATCGTCCTCGATCCGGTCATGGTGGCCAAGAGTGGCGACGTGCTGGTCGACGATGCCGGCATCGCTGCGGTGCGCGACCTTCTGGTACCGCTCGCCGACGTGGTCACTCCCAACCTACCGGAAGCAGCGGTGCTGCTCGATCGACCGACGCCACACAGCCGTACCGCGATGGAAGCACTGGCCGGCCCACTGCGCGACCTGGGTGCCGGAGCGACCCTGCTCAAGGGAGGCCACCTACCCGGGAGGGAGTGCCCCGACCTCCTGATCACCGCTGGCGATGCGATCTGGCTCGAGGGCTCACGGGTCGATACCGCCAACCTACACGGAACGGGATGCACGCTCTCTTCGGCAATCGCCGCTCGCCTGGCCCATGGCGACGCCCTGCCCGATGCCGTGGCCACCGCCAAGGCATGGCTCGAAGCCGCACTGACGGCGAGCTCGCGCCTGGACGTGGGTCAGGGCCAGGGGCCGGTCCACCACTTCCACGCCTGGTGGTGATCCCGCAAGCTTGCAGTGCCGCCCCTCCCCGCCCATGCTGAGACTGTCCCGCCGGGATCATCCGACATGGGAGGGAGTCACAATGACCCAGACCCTGCTCTTCGCCTGCGACCTGTCCGCCGAGAACCGTGCCGCCTTCGCCCGCGCCATTCGCCTGGCCACCGAGAACGGCGCGCGCCTCGATGTCGTCCACGTACTCGACCCCTACCTGCCCCATCGCGTGCTACACGACCTGGAGGATGCCGTGGTCGCCGACATGCAGGCCACTCTGACTGACATCCGCGAAGACTATGCCCTTCCCGAGCCGCGCACTCTGCTGCAAACGGTGGCTGGCGCCCCCTATGCCGAGATCGTTCGTGAGGCACACGACCGCGAGGTGGACATGATCGTGCTGGGCTCCCACCGCAAGCGCGGCCAGCCCGACCTGGTGGCCGGCACCACGCTGGCCAGGGTGCTGCGCAGTGCCCCTTGCCCCGTGCTATCGGTCAGTCAGCCGGCCAGCCGTGACTGGGAAGACATCCTGGTGCCGGTGGATTTCTCGCTGGCTTGCCGCCACACCCTGCGCGAGGCCCTCAAGCGATTCCCCGACGCTCGCCTGACCCTGCTGCATGCCTGGGACATTCCCGGCGAACGCGAGCTGGGCTCCCAGGGCGACTATGCCCGCTGGCGCGATCGTGAAGTCGGGCGCCTGCGTAACCAGCTGGAACGCGAGATCGACCAACTGATGGGCGAGCTCGACGACGTGCCCGAACTGGAACTGGTGCTGGAGCAGGGCGAGCCCCTCGAGGTGCTGCTGACTCGCCTGCGCCGCCACCCCCCGGATCTGCTGGCGCTGGGCAGCCGCGGCCAGTTGGGCCGTCAGAGCCATATCACCGAGGCGCTGCTCACCGAGCCCCATTGCGACATCATGCTGTGTCGCGCCTGGTGAGAGCTCCCGACCCGCGTGCTACCCTCGGCGCTTTCGCCACACGGAGGGAAGCCCGCCATGCGCGCCCTGATCCAACGGGTTAGTCATGCCAGCGTGACGGTCGATGGCCGTGAGACCGGCCGCATCGAACGAGGCCTACTGGCCCTTATCGGCATCGAGAAGGGCGACGACGAAGCCGCCGCCGACAAGCTTCTGCACAAGCTGTTGCACTACCGGGTGTTCGCCGATGCCGACGACAAGATGAACCTGAATCTGCAACAAGTGGACGGTGGCCTGTTGCTGGTATCGCAGTTCACTCTGGCCGCCGATACCCGCAAGGGGCTGCGGCCCAGCTTCTCCAGCGCCGCCCCGCCCGCCGAGGGCGAACGGCTCTTCCACTACCTGCTGGAGAGGGCCCGGGCCGCCTGGACGCAGGTGGCGAGCGGCGAGTTCGCGGCCAACATGCAGGTCGAACTGATCAACGACGGACCGGTAACGTTTCTGCTGGAAAGCTGAAAGCACCGAGCACCGAGCACCGAGCACCGAGCACCGAGCACCGAGCACCGAGCACCTCAGGAGGATAGCGGCTGACGCCTGACGCGAGCGGCGCCGGGGATAGGTCGAAGCGGGGGTCTTCTTCCAGGGAAGGAAGAAGTAGCGTGCAGGGAGGGATTCACAGCGCCCCCGCGCGGACCTGTCGCCGGAAAAGCCGCGATGTCAGCATGGCTAAGCGTTACCCTGCAGCTCGGTCTCCATCGCCTCCAGTGTCTCCTCGGCGGTCAGCCAGTCAGCCTCCAGCGCCTCCAGCCGCGACTTGAGTTCGCCCTGGCGGGCCAGGCGCTCGGTGAGCTCGCCCTTGCGCGCCGTGTCGGTGTAGAGCTCGGCGTCGGCCAGCGCCTCCTCCACGGCGGCGAGTTCGGCCTGGACCTCGTCCATGGCGCGTTCGGCCCGGTCGCGCGCCTTCTTGAGCGGGCGCAGCCGTTCGCGCAGCTCGGCGGCGGCACGGCGTGCGGTCTTGCGATCCTCCTTGGGAGCTTGGCTCTCGGCCTTGCGGTCGCTCTTCTCGGCACGGGCCTCGCGGCGCTCGCCCTCCAGCCGTGCCTTGAGCCAGGCACGGTAGTCTTCCAGATCGCCGTCGAAGGCCTCGACGCAGTGGTCGGCCACCCGCCAGAACTCGTCGACGGTGGCACGCAGCAGGTGACGGTCGTGGGAGACCAGGATCACCGTCCCCTCGAAGCTCGTCAACGCTTCGGTGAGCGCCTCGCGCATCTCCAGATCGAGGTGGTTAGTCGGTTCGTCGAGCAACAGCAGGTTAGGCTTCTGCCAGGCCACCAGTGCCAGTGCCAGGCGCGCCTTTTCGCCGCCGGAAAAACGAGCCACTGCAGCGAAGGCGTCATCGCCGTGGAAGCCGAATCCACCCAGGAAGTTGCGGATATCCAAGTCGGCTGCCGTGGGCGAGAGACGCTGCACGTGCTGAAAGGGCGTCGCCGCCAGATCGAGGCTCTCGAGCTGATGCTGGGCGAAGTAGCCGATGGCCAGATGCTCGCCGGCCACGCGCTTCCCCGAAAGCAGTGGTAGCTCACCGGTCAGAGACTTGATCAGCGTCGACTTGCCAGCCCCGTTGGGCCCCAACAGGCCGATGCGCTGGCCGGGCAGCAGCGTCACTTTGACATCGTCCAGCTGGACCGTCTCATGACCTGCGTCATCGCGATAACCCAGCCGCGCCTCGTCGAGCACCAGCAGCGGATGGGAGGTCTTGTCCGACGAGGGAATGGTGAAATGGAAGGGCGAGTCGGCATGGGCCACGGCGATATCGCCCATGCGCTCGAGCATCTTGAGCCGGCTCTGTGCCTGGCGTGCCTTGGTCGCCTTGTAGCGGAACCGCGCGACGAAGCGCTCGATCTCCTCGCGCCGCGCCTGCTGCTTGGCAGCCTCGGCCTGCTGCAGCGCCAGCTTCTCGGCACGGGTGCGTTCGAAGGTGGAGTAGTTGCCACGGTAGAGGACCAGCGACTGGCGGTCGAAATGCACGATGTGATCGCACACCGCATCGAGAAAGTCGCGGTCGTGGGAGATCAGCAGCAGCGTCCCCGGATAACGAATCAGCCACTGCTCGAGCCATAGCAGGGCATCGAGGTCCAGGTGGTTGGTAGGCTCGTCGAGCAGCAGCAGATCCGAGGGCATGAACAGCGTGCGAGCCAACCCCACGCGCATACGCCAGCCGCCGGAGAAGTCCGATAGGGGGCGGACGAGGTCGGCCTGAGTGAAACCCAGGCCGACCAGCAGTTGAGCGGCGCGGGCTGGCGCGCTGTAGCCATCCAGCGCCTCGATCGCACCGTGCAGCTCCGCCTCGCGGTGAGCATTGCCCGCCGCCTGAGCCTCGGCCAGCGCAGCCTCGGTGGCTCGCAGCTCGCGATCACCGTCGAGCACGTAGTCGACGATGGGGCGGTCGAGAGACGCAACCTCCTGGGCCATGTGGGCGATGCGCTGCCCGCCGCTCATTTCGATCTCACCGCGATCCGTGGCCAGCTCACCCAGCAGCAGTTGGAACAGACTCGACTTGCCGGTGCCGTTGACACCGACGATGCCCGCCTTGTGGCCGGCGTGCAGGGTCAGGTCGGCGCCCTCCAGCAGGCGCTGGGTGCCGCGTTGCAGGGTGACCTGGCGTAGTGCAATCATGCAGGCTCCGCGCGTCATGAAGGATGAAGCGATGACGGGAAACGGCCAACGAGGCAGCCGCCGCCCGAGCGAGGCACACGATTCTACCGCATGGGGCGAGGGACTGCGCAGCCGTCTGTGCGATATGCCGCTCATCGACTTCGCCCTGGCCCTGTATGCTCGCGAGGGGGTCGAAGCAGCCTGCCTCACCCTGCAGGACGATGCCGGACTCGACGTCTGCGAAGTGTTGTGGCACGCCTGGCTATACCATCACGGCGCACGACTCGCTAGCGAGACACCGGAACTCGCCGAGCTGCACCGCTGGCAGCGAGAGGTCACCCGACCGCTGCGCACCCTGCGCCGGAGACTCAAGGCCCAGGCGCACGGCGATGCCGGCGTTGCGGGAGTCCGCCACAACATCAAGCGTGCCGAACTCGCCGCCGAATGCCACGTCCTGACCGAGCTCCAGCGCCTCAGCGAGCGCACGACACACCTCGAACCTCTTCCCCAGCCGCCCGCATCATTGTCTTCAACGTTGGCGGCGCGTTGGCAAGTGCAGAAAAAATCGCAACTTATGGCCCTGCAAACCCTGGAAAGCCGGCTTGACCCTCCATAGGGGCCACGCTAGCCTGAAATTACCTGTCCAGCCATCGTGCTGATCAAGATGCCTGAGGACGCTGAGGTTTTTCGGGCTCCAACCTGCAAGGAGAACACAAGAATGAAGGCAACCAAGCTGTTGACCGCTGCCAGTGTCGGCGCCCTGCTGTTCGGCATGACCGGTGCCGTGCAGGCTGCCGAGTGGCGCTATGCGCATGAGGAATTCGAAGGTGACGTTCAGGACGTGTTCGCCTACGCCTTCAAGGAGCACATCGAAGACAACTCCGATCACTCCGTTCAGGTCTACCGCTTCGGCGAACTGGGCGAATCCGACGACATCATGGAGCAGACCCAGAACGGTATCCTGCAGTTCGTCAACCAGTCGCCCGGCTTCACCGGCTCCTTGATTCCGGCTGCGCAGATCTTCTTCATTCCGTATCTGATGCCGACCGACATGGAGACGGTTCTCGAGTTCTTCGACGAGAGCAAGGCCATCAACGAAATGTTCCCCGAGCTCTACGCCGAGCACGGTCTGGAGCTGCTCCAGATGTACCCGGAAGGGGAGATGGTGGTCACCGCCGACGAACCGGTCACCTCACCCGAGGACTTCGACAACAAGAAGATCCGCGTGATGACCAATCCGCTGCTGTCGGAGACCTACAACGCCTTCGGCGCCACGCCCACCCCGCTGCCCTGGGGCGAGGTCTACGGCGGCCTGCAGACCGGCATCCTCGACGGCCAGGAAAACCCGATCTTCTGGATCGAGTCCGGCGGTCTGTACGAGGTGTCTCCGCACCTGACCTTCACCGGCCATGGCTGGTTCACCACCGCCATGATGGCCAACAAGGACTTCTTCGACGGCCTGTCCGAGGAAGATCAAACGCTGATTCGCGAAGCCTCCGAAGCCGCCTACGACCACACCATCGAGCACATCCAAGGGCTCGCCGAAGCGTCGCTGGACAAGATCATGGAAGCCTGCGACGAGTGCACCGTGACGCGTCTCGATGACGAACAAATCCAGACCTTCCGTGAACGTGCGCCACAGGTCGAGGAGCGCTTCCTCGAGATGACCGAAGAAGACGGTGCCGCGCTGCTCGAGCAGTTCAAGGCCGACCTGGAAGCGGTCACCGAAGAGTAAGGCGAACTTTTCGCCACCACACGGGGGCAGCACTCGCTGCCCCCGACTTGTTTCAAGCGGTGCTCTACCGCACTGCCAGGGCAGGCAGGTGGCTCAACGTCCATTGAGCGTTGAGACTCAACGCCGCTCTGCATCCCAGAGCCCGATACCCTGATGATGGCCAGGGCTTCGATGGCCGCTCATTCGCTGACAGGAAGATTCGCCATGACCGAAGAAGACTCCGAAAAGCACTACCGCTCCGGTCTCCCGGGCTTTCTCGGCACCATCGATACCTTCATCAGCAAGCTCGAGTCAGTGATACTCGCCATGGGCGTGCTGCTGATGGCCACCAACACCATCGCCAACGTCGTCGGCCGCTTCGTGTTCGGCTCCAGCATTTTCTTTTCCGGTGAGATCAACCGAATCCTGATCATCATGATCACCTTCGCCGGCATCGGCTACGCCGCACGCCACGGCCGCCACATCCGCATGTCGGCCATTTACGATGCGCTACCGGTGGGCGGGCGCAAGGCCCTGATGATCGTCATCTCGCTGTTCACCTCATTGGTGATGTTCTTCCTGCTCTACTACTCGATCGTCTACATCGTCGATCTCTATTCCAAGGGTCGCGTACTGCCCGCTCTGGGCCTGCCGATCTGGATCATCTACGTCTGGGTGCCCTTGGGCTTTCTGATCACCGGCATCCAGTACCTGCTGACCGCCATCAAGAACCTGACATCGCGGGACGTCTATCTGTCGACGGGCGTGCTGGATGGCTACAAGGACACGGAAACGGAAGTCTGACGCAGGGCACAGCGCCCGGGGGAACTCACCATGACGACGATAATGGTCACCACGATGATCGCCCTGCTGCTGCTGGGCTTTCCGATGATGATCCCGCTGATCACCGCTGCAGTGATCGGCTTTTTCATGATGTTCAACGGTCTGGGGCAGATGGATACCCTGATCCAGCAGATGATGGCGGGCATTCGCCCAGCCTCGCTGATCGCCGTGCCCATGTTCATCCTCGCCGCCGATATCATGACCCGCGGACAGTCCGCCGAACGCCTCATCAACATGGTCATGTCCTTCATCGGCCACGTTAAGGGCGGCCTGGCGGTCAGTACCGCGGCTTCCTGTACCCTGTTCGGTGCCGTCTCCGGCTCGACCCAGGCCACGGTGGTCGCCATCGGCTCGCCGCTACGCCCCAAGATGCTCAAGGCCGGCTACTCCGACTCCTTCACCCTGGCACTGATCATCAACGCCAGCGACATCGCCTTCCTGATCCCGCCAAGCATCGGCATGATCATCTACGGCGTCATCTCGGGCACTTCCATCGGCGAACTGTTCATCGCCGGCATCGGTCCCGGGCTGCTGATCCTGCTGATGTTCGCCACCTACTGCGTGATCTACGCCATCGTCAAGGACGTGCCCACCGAGCCACGCTCGACCTGGCGCACCCGTGCCCTGTCGGTGCGCGACGCCCTCTGGCCACTGGGCTTTCCGGTGATCATCGTGGGCGGCATCTATGGCGGCATCTTCAGCCCCACCGAGGCGGCCGCCGCCTGCGTGCTCTATGCGATCGTCCTGGAATTCGTCATCTTCCGTTCGCTGAAGGCCGCCGACATCTACGCCATCGCCAAGTCCACCGGTTTGATCACCGCCGTGGTGTTCATTCTGGTCGCCGTCGGCAACGGCTTCTCCTGGATCATCTCCTTCGCCCAGATTCCACAGGAGATCCTGGCCGCGGTCGGCATCCAAGAGGCCGGTCCCACGGGCGTGCTGATCGCCATCTGCATCGCCTTCTTCGTGGCCTGCATGTTCGTCGACCCCATCGTCGTCATCCTGGTGCTGACGCCGATCTTCGCTCCGGCCGTCGAAGCCACTAGCCTCGACCCGGTGCTGGTGGGCATCCTGATCACCCTGCAGGTGGCGATCGGTTCGGCAACGCCGCCCTTTGGCTGTGATATCTTCACCGCCATCGCCATCTTCAAACGGCCCTACCTGGACGTGATCAAGGGAACGCCACCCTTCATCTTCATCCTGGTGCTGGCCGCGGCACTGTTGATCATGTTCCCGCAGATTGCGCTCTTTCTGCGCGATCTCGCCTATGCCTAACCCAGCCACCTCAGGAGCAAGCCGATGTTCAATCGCATACTGGTACCGGTGGATGGTTCCAAGGGGGCACTGAAGGCCCTGCAGAAGGCCGTTGGCCTGCAGATGCTGACCGGGGCAGAGCTCTACATCCTGTGCGTGTTCAAGCACCACAGTCTGCTCGAGGCCTCGCTTTCCATGGTGCGCCCGGACAAACTGGACATTCCCGACGACGCCCTCAAAGAGTACGCCACCGAGGTCGCGGTGCATTCCAAGAACGAGGCCGTAGAGCTGGGCGCCGAACAAAGCAAGGTACGTGCCTTCGTCAAGGGGGGGCGACCGTCACGAACCATCGTGCGCTTCGCCCGCAAGCGCGAGTGCGACCTTATCGTGATCGGCGCCCAGGGCACCAATGGCGAAAAGAGCCTGCTGCTGGGCAGCGTCGCCCAGCGCGTTGCCGGATCGGCCCACTGCCCGACTCTGGTGGTCTGACGCCCGAGCGTGCGGAACGTTATCCGCCCTGATAGAGTCCGATGAACCGTGCATCGGCCCGCCATTGGCGGGCCGATGCCGCGAGTGATTGGCAATCGGGGCCGCTGCAGACAAAGCGAGCTCGCCCCTGGACTCTACGAGGATGCTTGCATGAAGACACTGCTGACGACTGCCTGTGCGGCCGCACTGACGCTGACGGGACAATTGGCCAGCGCCGCGCCGGAAAGCGACGACGAGCGGTTGAGCTACAGCCTGGGCGTGGCCTATGGGCAGAGCATCGCCCAGGACTTCGCCGACCTCGACGTCGATGCGTTCGCCGAGGGCATCCGAGACGTCATCGAAGACAACGAACTGGCCATGGACAACGAGGCGATGAGCGAGGCGTTGAGCCGCTTCCAGGAGGAAGCCATGGCCGCACGCCAGGCCGAGTCGGAAGTCCTCGCCGAGCGCAACCAGGCCGAGGGTGAGGCATTCCTGGAGGAAAACGCCGAACATGAGGGCGTTCAGGTCACGCAGTCCGGCCTGCAGTATGAAGTGCTGGAATCTGGCGACGGCCCCTCCCCCGATACCACCTCTACCGTCGAGGTACACTATGAAGGCTCGCTGGTGGACGGCACCGTCTTCGACAGCTCCCACGACCGCGGCGAGGCGATCACCTTCCGTGTCAACCAGGTCATCGAGGGGTGGCAGGAAGCACTGCCGATGATGCAGGTCGGCGACACCTGGAAGCTGTTCATTCCCCCCGAGCTCGGCTACGGCGCTCAGGGACAGGGCCCCATCGGCCCCAATGAAACGCTGATCTTCGAGATCGAGCTGCTGGACGTCATGGACTGAACCGCCAATGCGAACCGCGACACTCCTCGCCGCCACCCTGGTGGCCACCGTAGGCCATGCCTGGGGTGATGAGCGCCCTGACGACCTGCCCCCGCTGGCCCTGAACGACACTGCCGTCAGCGTGATCGGCATTTCTTCCGGCGGTTACATGGCCACTCAACTGGCGGTGGCCTGGCCGTCGCGTTTCTCCGGGCTTGGCGTGCTTGCCGCGGGACCGTGGAGCTGCGCCGAAGGCAGCCTGGGGCAAGCTCTGGGGCAGTGCATGGACACCCGCGATGGCCCTCCGGACCTGGACGCCCTGGCGCGCCGCCGCCGCGACTACCAGGCCCGCGACCTGGTAGGCAGCGATGCTGCCTTCGCCGACTTGCGCGCCTTCGTCTGGCACGGCAACGACGATGACGTGGTCGATCCCACGCTCGGCGAAGCCCTGGCCACACAGCTCAGCGACTGGCTGGCCGATCCCGATGAGCAGTTGCTCCACCAACACGCCTCGGCCACTGGCCATGGATGGCCGATACGTACCCAGGATCGCGACATCCCGCCGGAGCAGCTCGGCGACTGCCAGCGCGGCGGCGGCACCCACCTGCTGGCCTGCGACACGGACCTGGCCGGCACGGCACTGAGCTGGCTGCATGGCGACCTGACCGCGCCGACCGAGAAGACGGCAAACGCTGGGGAACTACTGGCGTTCGATCAGGCAGAGTTCGGGGCCAGGGGGCTAGCCGATACCGGGTACCTGTACGTGCCGGACAGCTGCCAAGACGGCGGCTGCGACCTCACCCTGGCGTTACATGGCTGTGCCATGGGGGCGGAACAGATCGGCGAGGCCTTCGTGCGTCACACTGGGCTCAACGCCTGGGCAGCCGCCAATGACCGTGTGGTGCTCTATCCCCAGGCGGAGACCAGCCTAGCCAATCCTCAGGGATGCTGGGACTGGTGGGGGTTCGCCGAGAGCACCTGGCAGCTTCACCCGCTGCATGACACCCGGCAAGGCACTCAGGTGTCAGCGCTGATCGCCATGCTCGAGCGGCTGATGGAAGCGCCCGCTTCGCCGTGAGGTCAACCGCTGGCCAAGGCCTCCTCCACCGCTGCCTGCAACGCCCCGGAGGTCGGCGAGTAGAGCACGCGCCGCTGGATTTCGCCATGGCGATCGACCAGGAACAGCGACGCCGTATGGTCGACGGTGTAGCCCATCGCCGAATCCGGCGTCTCGACACGGCGCCACACCACGCCGTAGCGGTCGGCAATATCCTCGAGCTGCTCGAGGGAGCCGGTGGCGCCGATGAACGACTCGCCGAAGTTGCCGACGTACTCAGCGAGGCGCTCCAGGCTGTCGCGCTCCGGGTCCACCGAGATCATCACCGGCACGATGCGTCGACGCTGGCTCTCGTCGAGGCTTTGCATCACCTGGCGCATCACCGCCATGTTCATGGGACAGACGTCCGGGCACTGCGTGTAGCCGAAGAAGATCACCGCCAGTTGATCCGCCTCGAGCTGGTCGAGCGAGAAGCCCCCCTGCGTAGAAGGCAGTTCCACCGGACCGCCCAACGGCTCGTCACCCTGCCCGGTCTGCTGCTGATACCAGGCATAGGCCCCCACTGCCAGGGTCGCGACCAGCAGCACGAATGCTGCCAAGAGTGCCTTACGTGTCATGGCGTGCTTCGCTCCACCGTGAAATCGAATCGACCGCCCAGGCGGCCATCTGAGGTTTCCACCACCACTCGAGCCTGCCAGTCCATCCGCGCTTCGGTACAGATCGGCACCTGTCCTTCGCCGTGGAAACGTCCATCGGCCTGCCACTCGAGGGGAAAGCGATGCAGCCCCATGTCCATGTCGCGGCCGACCAGGTCGACACGCACGGAACGGGCTTCCACCCCCTCCACGGCCACCGTCAACGGCAAGGGCTCGAGCGCCTGGATACGACCGTCGGCCATCGCCGTGAGTTCGAGGAAACCGTGCTCCCCCAGCGTCACCGTGCAGGGCGCACGATGCAAGTCACAGTTCGGGGGGGCGGAAAACCACCGGATGTCGGACTCATCGCGCAACTGGTGCGATACCAGATACCACAGCGCCGTGGACAGTGCCACCAGAGTCGCCACGGCCAGTAAACGCAAGGTCGGCAACCCCGAAGAGCGCAACGAAGGCAACGAGGGGAGATTCATGGCAGCGGCAGCAGCCCTTCAATGAACGAGAATGGACGATAAGCTTATCAGCATTGGCCGGCCGCTGAACGCGGACGGTTGTCGCAGGCGAAATCGACCAGACGATACAACAGGGAGGTAGCGATGACTGACGTGGCCGGCGCACTGGGCCCACTGTTTCTGCTGATCCTGCTCGGCGCACTGCTGGGTCGGCTCAAGCAGCCGGGGGGCGATTTCTGGCCGCAGCTGGAGCGGCTGATCTATTACCTGCTGTTTCCCGCCATGCTGGTCGCCACCCTGGCCACGGCCAACGTCTCGCAGGTACCCATCGGACGTCTCGCCGCCGTGCTGCTGGGTGCCCTTCTAGTTTTCTCCGTGGTTCTGTGGCGCCTTCGCCATCGGCTCGCCCCGGATGGCGCTACCTTCACCTCGCTCTTCCAGGGAGCGATCCGTTTCAATACCTATGTCGGTGTGGCCGGCGCCGCGGCGCTTCACGGCGCGCCCGGGGCCACGGTCGCCGCCGTCGCCGTGGCCCTGATGGTGCCGGTGATCAACGTCTTGTGCGTGCTCTGCTTCATTGCCGCCGGCACCCTCGGTTCCTCGAGCCTGGGTAAGAGCCTGGCCGCTCTGGTGCGCAATCCGCTGATTCTCGCCTGCCTGGCCGGCATCGCCCTGAACCTCTCCGGAGTCGGCCTGCCCGGCTGGAGTCAAGCGACGGTGGAACTGCTGGGGCGCGCTGCCCTGCCGTTGGGTCTGGTGGCCGTGGGCGTGGCTCTGCGACCTCAGGCGTTGATACGCCACGACCGGGGCGTCTGGGTCGCCAATCTCGTCAAGCTGGTCGTACTTCCCGCCATGGTGCTGCTCCTGGCATGGGTCGCCGGGCTCGACCCGGTCAGCCGCGACGTGGCATTGCTCTTCGCGGCGCTGCCCACCGCTACCTCCGCCTACATCCTGGCTCGCCAGTTGGGTGGCGATAGCGAGCTGATGGCGGCGCTGATCACCGGCCAGACACTGCTCGCCATGTTCACCTTGCCTCTCTGGCTACGGCTGGCCGGCGGATAAACAAAAAATATTCGTATTTGTGTTGACGTCGCAAATGAGAAGCACTACATTAGAGGTGTGGCGTTGATGAGGCGCCACACCCATGCGGGAAGCGTCGCGTTTCTCGCTATGGTTTCTCCCCCTCATTGCTAGTCACGGTCTTGCCTGCGCCTCCCCTGGAGGCGCTTTTTTTTGCCTTGGCACACGGCCCCCTTATTGCTGCTCTTCGCAAGGTCAGGGTCTTGCCTGCGCCCTCTCCCCGAGGGCGCTTTTTTTGGTTTCTCCCCCTCATTGACAGAGGGTCAGTCGATGCGGCGGTAGATCAAATCCCAGACGCCGTGCCCCAGCTTCTCGCCGCGCGCTTCGAACTTGGTCAGCGGGCGGAACGCGGGACGCGGTACATAGGGCGCCGTCTCGGCCGTGGCCGTGTTGGCAAAGCCCGGTGCGGCCTCCATCACCTCGGCCATCCACTCGGCATAGGCCTGCCAGTCGGTGGCCATGTGCAGGGTACCGCCAGGCTTGAGGCGGGTGCGAATCAGCGCCACGAAGGCAGGCTGGACGATGCGCCGCTTGTGGTGCTTCTTCTTGGGCCAGGGATCGGGGAAATAGAGCTGCACCGAGTCGAGGCTTGCCTCGGGCAGGCACTGCTCTAACACAGCCACGGCATCCTCGCGGTAGACGCGCAGGTTGGTCAGGCCGCGCTTGTCGGCCTCGTCGAGCAGCTTGCCGACGCCCGGCATGTGCACCTCGATACCGATGAAGTCGGTTTCCGGATGGCGCTCGGCCTGTTCGACCAGTGAAGCCCCCATGCCGAAACCGATCTCCACCACCCGCGGGGCAACGCGCCCGAACAGAGCGTCGAGGTCCTGGCGGCCGTCGGCCAGCGTCAAGCCGAGCCGCGGCCAGACTTCCTCGAGGCCGCGTTTCTGCGCCTGGGTCATGCGCCCGGCGCGCAGCACGTAGCTCTTGATGCCGCGTCGATGCAGCGGGGCGTCGGGCCCTTCCGGGCCGGTGGTCGATTCGGGACTGTCGTGTGACGACGGATTCATGCGTAGGCTCGAAGCTCGGAAGACGGATCAGCCGTTGATACGACCGGCGAAGGGCGAAGAGGGGTCGGCCGTTTGGCGGCGCGGCATGCGCCCGGCCAGGAAGGCCTCGCGGCCCGCCTCGATGGCCTTCTTCATGGCGCTGGCCATCAGCACCGGCTGGCGGGCATGGGCGATCGCCGAGTTCATCAGCACACCGTCGCAGCCGAGCTCCATGGCGAGCGCGGCGTCGGAGGCGGTGCCGATGCCGGCATCCACCAGCACCGGCACCTTGGCCTGCTCGATGATCAGGCCAAGATTGTGCGGATTCTGGATGCCGTGGCCGGAGCCGATCAGCGAGCCCAGCGGCATGATGGCACAGCAACCCAGCTGCTCCAGCTCGCGGGCGACGATGGGGTCGTCGCTGGTATAGACCATGACCTCGAAGCCGTCGGCGATGAGCTCCTCGGCGGCGCTGAGCGTCTCGACCACGTTGGGGTAGAGGGTTGACGTATCGCCCAGCACCTCCAGCTTGACCAGCTTGTGGCCGTCGAGCAGCTCGCGAGCCAGCTTGCAGGTGCGTACGGCATCCTTGGCTGTGTAGCAGCCGGCGGTGTTGGGCAACAGAGTGAAGCGCGAGGGCGGTACCACGTCGAGCAGGTTGGGTTCGCCCGCCTCCTGGCCCAGGTTGGTGCGACGCACCGCAAAAGTGACGATCTCGGCACCGGAGGCGGTCACGGCCTCGGCGGTCTCGTCGAAATCCCGGTATTTGCCAGTGCCGACCAGCAGCCGCGAAGTGAACGCCTGGCCGGCGATACGCAGCGGCTGGTCCTGGATGAAATCGGTCATCGAAGTTGCCTTCTATCGGTTCAGGGTCAAGGGTCTAGCGCCGTGGGCATACGCTCAGCCACCGCCGATGGCGTGGACGATCTCCAGACGGTCGCCCTCGGCCAGTTGGGTGGCAGCATGCTCGCTCTTGGGCACGATCTCTTCGTTGCGTTCCACGGCAATACGCTGGCCGGCAAGGCCCAGCTCGTCGAGCAGCTGCGCCACCGTGAGGCCGGCTACCAGGTCGCGGGCTTCGCCGTTGAGCTGGATCTGCATGGCGTCCTCTCTACGTTGACCATTGTTGCGGGCCCACATTGTAGCCGCTCGCGATGCAGCAGGGTACGGTAACGGCAAAGCCAAGCGAGGAGCGAACATGCACGACCGACTGTGGTGGAGCCTCGCAGCGCTTTCCGGGGCGCTGACCGTCATTGCCGGCGCCTTTGGCGCCCATGCCCTGGAGGGTCAGTTAGCGCCGCGCCTCGCCGCCGCCTTCGAGACCGGCGTGCGCTACCAGGCGTGGCACACTCTGGCAATGCTCGCCGTGCTGGGGTGGCGTGCCGCCACGCCTCTGACAGGGCAGCGCCTGGTGCTGTTGTTTTGGACAGTGGGAATCGGGCTCTTCTCCGGCTCGCTCTATGGGCTCGCCTTGACGGGCGGGCGGGGAGGGTTGGGGCTCGTCACCCCGTTCGGCGGGCTCTTGCTGATCGCTGGGTGGTTGGCGCTACTGGTGTGCGTGTGGCGGAGGCGCTCGCCTTAGGAAGCGCTGAACAAATCGGCGAGCGGAGTGAATCGCAAGGCGCACGGAGCGCAGGAAACGGAGCCTATGGGGTATAGGTGAGGATTCCGACCGGGCTGGCGCACCAGCACCGCGCAACGCAGCGATTTGCCCGCGCAGACATTTGTGCAGTGCTTCCCCTCACTCCGGGTCCGGCAGCGCATAGGTGGCGGTGACCAGCGCCACTGGCGCTTCATGGCCGGCGGAGAAGAGTTGCACCTCGCCCACCGCCAGGCGACGTCCCAGCTTGAGAATGCGCGCATTGGCAATGATGTCGCGATCGCCGCGCGGGCGACGCAGGAAACGGCAATGCAGATCGCTGGTCACGGCCATGGGCTCCGGCCCGATCTGCGCCAGGATCGCCACGTAGAGGCAGACGTCGGCCAGTCCCATCAGGGTCGGCCCCGAGACGCTGGCACCGGGACGCAGGTGCTCGTCCTCGATGGCCAGGCTCATGGTGGCACACATCTCGTCGACACCTTCGATGGTGCCGATACGCTGGGGAAAGACCTCGTCGAGAAAATCCTCGATGGCGGCGGCGGTCATCACGGTCATCGGCGCGCTCCTGGCAGCGGGTTGTGGTTATCGGTGCCTGACGGCTGACCATAGCGCAACACGCCCCGGGCGGGTACCCGGGGCGCATCTCGTTACGAGCGACGAGCGTCAGTATGACTCGCCACTCACAGCCCGTGGCCCGTGGCTGATCATTTCGCCTTGTGAACGGCTCGCCAATGGTGCAGCAGCGGCTCGGTGTAACCAGCGGGCTGCTCGCGGCCCTTGAAGATCAGGTCGCTGGCCGCCTGGAAGGCCGTGGAAGCCGCATAATCGGCGCTCATCGGCGTGTAGTCGGGATCGCCGGCGTTCTGCTCGTCGACCACCTTGGCCATGCGTTCGAGAGTCTCGCGCACGCGCTCGGCGTCGACCACGCCATGGTGCAGCCAGTTGGCGATGTGCTGGCTGGAGATCCGCAAGGTGGCGCGGTCCTCCATCAGCCCCACGTCGTGGATGTCCGGCACCTTGGAGCAACCCACACCGTGCTCGACCCAGCGTACCACGTAGCCGAGAATGCCCTGGCAGTTGTTGTCGAGCTCCTGCTGGATTTCTTCGTCGCTCCAGTCGGGGCTCTCGGCCACCGGCACGCTGAGCAGGTCAGCCAAGTAATCCGGTTCGCCCTGGGCTTCCAGCTCACGCTGCACCTCGCTGACGTCCACCTGGTGGTAGTGCAAGGCGTGCAGGGCCGCAGCGGTGGGAGAAGGCACCCAAGCGGTGTTGGCGCCAGCCTTGGGGTGGCCGATCTTCTGCTCGAGCATGGCCGCCATCAGGTCGGGCATGGCCCACATGCCCTTGCCGATCTGGGCGTGGCCGCGCAGGCCGCAGGCCAGCCCGACCTGAACGTTACTCTTCTCATAGGCCTGGATCCAGGCGGCATGCTTCATGTCGCCCTTGCGGATCATCGAGCCCGCCTCCATGGCGGTATGCATCTCGTCGCCGGTGCGGTCGAGGAAGCCAGTGTTGATGAACACCACCCGCGAGGTCGCCTCGGCAATGCACGCCTTGAGATTGACGGTGGTACGGCGCTCTTCGTCCATGATGCCCATCTTGAGGGTATCGCGGGCCATGCCGAGGATGTCCTCGATGCGCCCGAACAGTTCACTCGAGAAGGCGACTTCCTTGGGGCCATGCATCTTCGGCTTGACGATGTAGACGGAGCCCTCGCGGGAGTTACGCGGGTCCTTCGTCCCCTTCTTGAGGTCGTGCAACGCGAGCAGACCGGTGACCACGCCATCGAGGATACCCTCCGGCAGCTCGTTGCCGTCGGCATCGAGCACCGCCGGGGTGGTCATCAGATGGCCGACGTTGCGCACGAACATCAGCGACCGGCCGGGCACGGTCAGGCTGCCGCCGTCGGGCGTGGTGTAGGTGCGGTCGGCGTGCAAGCGGCGGGTGAAGGTCTTGCCGCCCTTAGATACCTCCTCGCTGAGGTCGCCCTTCATCAGCCCCAGCCAATTGGCATAGACGCCGACCTTGTCCTCGGCATCCACCGCCGCCACGGAATCCTCGCAGTCCATGATGGCGGTCAGCGCTGCCTCGACCAGTAGATCCTTGACACCGGCCGGGTCCGTCTTGCCGATGGGATGGCTCGGATCGATCTGGATCTCGAGATGCAGGTCGTGGTTGGCCAGCAGGATCGCCTCGGGACTGGCGGCATCGCCCCGATAGCCGACCAGCTTGCCCGGCACCTTGAGGCCGGTCTCACGACCGCCCTCAAGGGTCACCACCAGGTGGCCATCGCGCAACGCATACTTGACGGCATCGCGGTGCGAACCGGTGGCCAGAGGGGCGGCGCGGTCGAGCACGCCGCGAGCGTAGGCGATCACTTTCTCGCCACGCTTGGGGTTGTAGTCGGCGGTCTTCTCGGCACCACCGTCCTCGGGGATGACATCGGTGCCGTAGAGAGCGTCGTAGAGGCTACCCCAACGCGCGTTGGCGGCGTTCAGGGCATAGCGGGCATTGCTGACCGGCACCACCAGCTGAGGGCCGGCCTGCACGGCGACCTCGCGGTCGACATTGGCGGTAGTGACCTCGACCCTGGCCGGGGCTTCGACCAGATAACCGATCTCTTCGAGAAAGCCGCGGTAGGCGGTCATGTCGCGCACGGGACCGGGATTCTCGCGATGCCAGGTATCCAACCGCTCCTGCAGGCGATCGCGCTCGGCGAGCAATTCGCGATTTTTCGGGGTCAGATCGTGAAAGAGCGCATCCACGCCGGACCAGAAGGCCTCGGGATCGACGCCGGTGCCCGGCAGCGCCTGTTCGTTGATGAAGCGATCCAGTTCGGCAGCCACCTGCAGGCGGTGGCGAGTGACGCGTTGGGACATGGGAAGTCTCCTCGTGCACGGCTGGCGAGCCCATGGCTCGCCAGCCGGATGTTGGGATGGGACCACGCTATGCCGACGATTTTGTGGAAAATCGTTCCACATGTAAACCCGAAGACCTGGATCGGCCACTAGACATAGGGTGGAGACGCAATGACGACCGGCCACGCCGCCGCAACGCTCGAAAGGAGTGGCGTGGGCCAGGTAAACTGCCCGCTCGGCGACGCTGCCTGGCGTGACGCCCCGCCAATCCCGCCGGAGGTTGCGATGACCGACTTTTCCCCGTTGCAGGCCCATGGGCCCATCGCGCCCTTCGACAGTACCGCCTACGATGCACACCCGCTCGGTGACTCTCTCGCTCGCTACTTCGCCCACTATGGCCTGGAGGCGCTGCTCAATGAGCAGGTGGGATTGCACGTCGGCTACCTGGAGACGCTCCGATTTCGCCTCTGGACCCAGGTGTGGAGTCCGCCGCAAGCCGTTGGAACCGCCTTCGTGGTACACGGCTACTTCGATCACCTGGGGCTCTATCGTCACCTGTTGGAGCGCCTGCTCGAGCACCGTTGGCGCGTGGTGCTGTGGGACCTGCCAGGCCACGGGTTGTCCAGCGGCCGGCGTGCCTGCATCGACGACTTCACCGACTATGCCGACTGCCTGCGCGCCCTGCAGCATCAGCTCGGCGAGCGCGACCTCGCGCCACGCCCCTGGCTCGGCGTGGGCCAGAGCACCGGTGCGGCGATTCTGGCCACCGATGCCCTGACCCGTGCCGACGATGGCCACTGGTCGGGACTCGCCCTCCTGGCCCCCCTGGTGCGCCCCTGGGGATGGACCCAGTCGAGCTGGCTGCACCGCCTGGTGGGCCCCTTCGTGAGCTCGGTGCCTCGCAAGTTTCGCGCCAACTCCACCGATCACGACTTCGCCACCTTCCTGCGTGAGCAGGATCCGCTGCAGCCCGACCGTCTCTCCATGCACTGGATCAGTGCCATGCGCCGCTGGATGCCCCAACTGCTCGCCCTGCCGCCCAGCCAGTTGCCCACCCTGATCCTGCAGGGCGAACAGGATCTCACCGTGGACTGGGAGTGGAACCTATCGGTGCTGGCACACAAGTTCCCCAACGCCCATATTCACCGTCATCCCGAAGCCCGTCACCATCTGGTCAACGAGGCCGAGCCGATTCGCCGAGCACTGTTCGCCGCCCTGGACGACTTCATCGCTCAGTTGGAAACGGAGAAACTGCCATGCTGACGTCGCGACTTCCGGCACTATTGCTGGCGCTGTTCATGCTGGGCGGGTGTGCCGGTTCGGCCGAGCGCGCCGAGCCGATCCGTCAGGCGCTGCTGGGGCTCGGCAGCAGCGCCGCCCAGCAGATCGGCGCGGTCGACGCGCTGCAACCGCTCGAGCAACAGTTGCTACTGCTGGCCGCCCCCGAGGTGGACGCCGAACTGGGCCTGGGCGTCGAACGCGTGCGCGAGAGCCTGACCCGCGCCCTGCTGGGCATCGCCGCCCCCGGACCCCAGGTACTCGACTGGCGACCCGACATGGCAGACAGCACCGACCCCTACCAGTGGCGTCTGGAGAGCCGCCTGGAGGCCTCCGCTCCACGCCTCGTGCTCTCCGACCGCGAACTGCTGCCCTACCGCCTGACACTGACGCTACTGCGCCCCGACGACGATACCGCGCTATGGGAGACGCATATCGATGGCGCCTTCGACGCCACGGCGCTGTAGCCACGCCGCCCCCTGCCCACTCAGGTCTGACGGAGTTGCCGATCCAACTGCCGATAACCGATGGCTTCCATGAGTTCGTCGCGTTCGGGATGTGGCTTGCCGGCCAGATCGGACAGCGTCAGCGCTACCCGTAGCACCCGGTGGTATGCCCGTGCCGAGAGCCTGAGTCGCTCCAGCACGCCGGCCAGCCAGGTACGGTCGGCGCTCGACAGGCCACAGGCCGACTCCAGCTCCCGGCCGCTCAGGTGGGCGTTGAGGGTGCCGCGAGCGTATTGCCGCTCGCGGGCCGCCAGCACGCGTGCGCGCACCGTAGCGGAATCCTCGCCGGTTTCTCGGGCAGTGAGCTGCTCCGGGGGCAAGGCCGGCACCTCCACCTGCAGGTCGATGCGATCGAGCAGCGGCCCCGAAAGACGCGACTGGTAGCGCTGGATCTGTGCCGCCGTGCACTGGCAGGACTGTCGCGGATCGCCCAGATGGCCGCAGGGGCAGGGATTCATGGCCGCCACCAACTGAAAACGAGCCGGAAAACGCCGCTCGTGGCTGGCCCGGGCGATATGGATTTGCCCCGACTCCATGGGCTCGCGCATCACCTCCAGCACCTGACGCGAGAACTCCGGGAGTTCGTCGAGGAACAGTACGCCGTGATGGGCCAGCGAAATCTCGCCGGGCCGCGGCCAGGAGCCGCCGCCCACCAGCGCCACGGCGCTGGCGGTGTGGTGCGGAGCCCGAAACGGCCGCCTTCCCCACTGTTCGGCCAGCGACAACCCGCAAACGGAGCGAATGGCAGCCACCTCCAAGGCTTCCTCCTCGGTGAGTGGCGGCAGGATGCCGGGCAGGCGGCTCGCCAGCATGGTCTTGCCGGTGCCGGGAGGGCCCGCGAACAGCAGGTTGTGCGACCCCGCCGCCGCAACCTCCAGCGCACGGCGCGCCTGATGCTGCCCGCGCACCTCGGCCAGATCGCCCTCACGGCTCTCGGCGATGGGTGGCCTGCCAAGATGGTGCGTAGCGATCGGGGTCTGCCCCAGCAAGTGCGCCACCACCTCGAGCAGATGATCGGCGGGCAGCACCGGCAGGTCGCCGGCCAGGGCTGCTTCATCGGCATTCTCTCGCGGCACGATGAGCTTGCGCCCGGCACGGCGTGCCGCCAGCGCCAGGGGCAATACGCCGCTGATCGGACGCAACCGGCCGTCGAGTGCCAGCTCGCCGACGCTTTCGATACCGGCCAGCGCCTCGACGGGCAGTTGGCCGGAAGCCACCAGAATGCCCAGAGCGATGGGCAGATCGAAACGCCCGCCGACCTTGGGCAGGTCGGCGGGCGCCAGGTTGAGTACGATGCGACGCGTATTGGGGAAATCGAAGCCGGCGTTGGTGAGGGCACTGCGCACCCGTTCGCGGCTCTCTTTGACGGCGGCCTCGGGCAGGCCGACCAGGGTCATGCCGGGAAGTCCATTGGCCAGATGCACCTCGACGAGCACCTCGGGCGCTTCCAGGCCCAGCCCCGCCCTCGTGGCGACGATCGCTAGCGTCATGCGGTCCCTCGCAGTTCCGGTTGCCAGGACCCTAGCTTAGCATCCGAGGGTATCGGCCGCTCGCCACTCCCTCAGCGACCGGTCTCGCCCGCGCCGGCATCCTCTTCAGGTTTCGGAGCACTCTCCTTCTCGGCGGGCGGCAATGCCGAAGAGCCTGCTTGCTGCGCCGCTACCGCCTCCTCAAGGGCAGCGACCTGCTGCTCCAGCGCTTCGACGCGCCCGCGGGTGCGCTGCAGCACGTCCATGAGGATATCGAAATCCTCGCGGGAGACCAGCTCCAGGCGATCGAAGGCGCCGCGCACCACCTGCTGCGCGGCTTTCTGGAACTCTTCCGGGGCCTGGGAGGCGCCCTGCAGGCGTTCGCCGAGCTGCTGGGCCAGCCGACTGATGGGGTCCTGACTGCTCATGGTGTTTTCTCCTGGAACCGCTGATGGCTATCCCTACAGGATACGCAAGGCGCAGCAGCCACGCATTCTCCCGTTGCGCGCCATGCTGGAGCATCTGCACCACACACCGGCACCAGCCTGGTGCAGCATCCGGCGACACCCTCCATCGGCGCCATGAAGATCCCTCGACCCGCAATCCACAACGCACTGATCAAAGGCTGTTTTTACCACGACTGGCACGCTCTGCGCATAAGCAGGGCATGACATGTCCGGGTGGTCCATGCCACCCCAGCCAGCCGGAGAGATGAGATGAAACTGATCACTGCCATCATCAAGCCATTCAAGCTCGACGACGTCCGTGAGGCGCTGGCCGACAACGGCGTTCAGGGCATCACCGTTACCGAGGTGAAGGGCTTCGGCCGTCAGAAGGGCCATACCGAGCTCTACCGCGGTGCCGAGTACGTGGTCGACTTCCTGCCCAAGGTGAAGGTCGAAGTCGCCATCGACGACAGTCGCCTGGAAAGCGTGCTCGACGCCATCTGCGGCGCCGCCAACAGCGGCAAGATCGGCGACGGCAAGGTCTTCGTCACACCGCTCGAGGACGTCATCCGCATTCGCACCGGTGAACGCGGCGCCGATGCCGTTTGAGCCTACCGCTTCCGATACGACGCCGAGGAGAGAACCCCATGAGTGAACTCAGTGAACTGAGCTACGCGCTCGATACCTTCTATTTCCTGATCTGCGGCATCCTGGTGATGTGGATGGCCGCCGGCTTCTCGATGCTCGAGGCCGGCCTGGTACGCTCCAAGAACACCGCCGAGATCCTCACCAAGAACATTGCCCTGTTCGCCATCGCCTGCACCATGTACCTGCTGCTGGGCTATTACCTGATGTACTCCAGCAGCGCCGGGGGCTTTTTGCCCAGCTTCGGCTTCCTGCTCGGTGGCGAGAACACCGTGGATGCCGTGACGGCCGGTGGCGATGACGCCCCCTACTATTCCATGCGCTCCGACTTCTTCTTCCAGGTAGTGTTCGTGGCCACGGCCATGTCCATCGTTTCGGGTGCGGTGGCCGAACGCATGAAGCTGTGGGCCTTTCTGGCCTTTGCCGTGGTGATGACCGGCGTCATCTACCCGGTGTCCGGCTACTGGACATGGGGCGGCGGCTGGCTCGCAGAAGTCGGCTACTCCGACTATGCCGGCTCGGGCATCGTGCACCTGGCCGGTGCCGCCGCGGCACTCGCCGGCGTGCTGGTTCTCGGTCCGCGCAAAGGCAAATACGGCAAAGACGGTAGCGTCCACGCCATTCCCGGCGCCAACCTGCCGCTGGCCACGCTGGGCACCTTCATCCTGTGGATGGGCTGGTTCGGCTTCAACGGCGGCTCGGAGCTGAAGCTCTCCGACGTCGGCTCGGCCAACAACGTGGCTCAGGTGCTGGTCAACACCAATGCCGCCGCCGCCGGCGGGGTGATCTTCGCCTTGGTCCTGGCCAAGCTGTGGTTCCGCAAGGCCGATCTGACCATGGCCCTCAACGGCGCCCTGGCCGGCCTGGTGGCCATCACCGCCGATCCGCTGTCGCCTTCCGCGCTGGGTGCCACCCTGATCGGCGGCATCGGCGGGGCCATCGTCGTGGTCTCCATCGTGATGCTCGACAAGCTGAAGATCGACGACCCGGTGGGTGCCATCTCGGTGCACGGCGTGGTCGGCATCTGGGGCGTTCTCGCGGTACCGCTCACCAACGGTGACGCCGCGTTCGGGGCCCAGATCATCGGCATCATCGGCATCTTCGCCTGGGTCTTCGCGGCGAGCCTGGTCGTGTGGCTGATCCTCAAGGCCATCATGGGCGTCCGCGTCAGCGAAGAGGAAGAGTACGAAGGCGTGGACCTCGCCGAGTGCGGTCTGGAAGCCTACCCCGAGTTCAGCGTCGCCAAGATCCATGGCGGCGGAGGCAGCCGCCCTTCGGCCGGTGGATACGCAGCCTCGACCTCGGCAGGGCAGCCGCGTACCGAGTGACTCGTCCATGCTCCAGCAAGGCTCCCCCCGGGGAGCCTTTTTTCTTCCCGCCAAGGGCGGTGTATGCTTGAAGCCAGCCCGATTCCATACCTAACGGGTCCACCGTCACGAACCCCCGACCGACCATGAGGATGCAGACCATGAAACTGGTGACCGCCATCATCAAGCCGTTCAAGCTCGACGACGTTCGCGAGTCGCTCTCCGAGATCGGCGTCCAGGGCATCACCGTCACCGAGGTGAAGGGCTTCGGCCGTCAGAAGGGCCATACCGAGCTCTACCGCGGTGCCGAGTACGTGGTCGACTTCCTGCCCAAGGTGAAGGTAGAGATTGCCGTTGACGACGATATGGCCGAGAAGGTGATCGATGCCGTCACCCAGGTAGCCAACACTGGCAAGATCGGCGACGGCAAGATCTTCGTCACCCCGCTCGAACAGGTCATTCGCATCCGCACCGGCGAAACCGGCAAGGATGCCGTCTGACAGCTGGAAGCTGGAAGCTGGAAGCTGGAAGCTGGAAGCTGGAAGCTGGACATCAGCCAGTCGCTCCCGGCATTCGGGTCAAGGGTTTTTCTTCAAGCTTCCAGCTTAAGCCCGCGAAGCGGGCGTTCTTCCAGCTCCCGGGGAAGCCGGGTCATTTTTCGACGAAGGCGCGCTCGATGACGTAGTCGCCGGGCTCGCCCATGCGTGGCGAAATGGTGAAGCCCAGATCGTCGAGCAGGGCGCTGGTGTCGTCGAGCATGGCCGGGCTGCCGCAGATCATGGCACGGTCCTGCTTGGGGTCGATGGCCGGCAGGCCGGTGTCGGCGATGAGCTTGCCACTGCGAATATGGTCGGTGAGCCGCCCCTGGGTATGGAACGCCTCGCGCGTTACCGTCGGATAGTAGACCAGCTTGGCGCTGATCTCCTCGCCCAGGTACTCATGGGCCGGCAGCTCCTTGGTGATGAAATCGGCGTAGGCCAGCTCGCTCACGGAGCGTACGCCGTGCACCAGCACCACCTTCTCGAAGCGCTCGTAGACTTCCGGATCCTGGATCAGGCTCATGAAGGGCGCCAGGCCGGTACCGGTGGAGAGCAGGTAGAGGTTGCGCCCCGGCAGCAGATCGTCGGTGACCAGCGTTCCGGTAGGCTTGCGACTGACCATGATCTGATCGCCGACCTGGAGATGCTGCAAGCGAGAGGTGAGCGGCCCATCCGGCACCTTGATGCTGAAGAATTCCAGGTGATCCTCGTAGTTGGGGCTGGCGATGGAATAGGCACGCATCAGTGGCTTGCCCTCCACCTCGAGGCCGATCATCACGAACTGACCGTTCTTGAAACGCAGGCTCCGCTCTCGCGTGGTGCGAAAACT
Source organism: Halomonas faecis (assembly GCF_010993975.1). Classification (GTDB taxonomy): domain Bacteria; phylum Pseudomonadota; class Gammaproteobacteria; order Pseudomonadales; family Halomonadaceae; genus Halomonas; species Halomonas faecis. Next base: position 116,870 of record NZ_JAACZO010000058.1, on the reverse strand, counting down.
GAACAGGGTGTCGTTCCAGTGATGGACGCTCAGGACATCTTCCAGGGCGAACTTGCTCATGCCGGCTCCTCGATATTCTATTGGCGAATAACGCCACCTAAAAAGTGTATCGAGGATTCTAAGAGATCCGTATTTATCTGTTAATTGAATTGTATGGATATCGTTTATCTATACTATAGATAGATAACCACCGGGAGGGGGCATGCATTTCACTCTGCGCCAGCTGGAAGTCTTCGTGGCCGTGGCCCAGCACGAAAGCGTCTCCCACGCCGCACGCGCCCTGGCACTCTCCCAGTCCGCCACCAGCACGGCGCTGGCCGAGCTGGAACGCCAGTTCGACTGCCGCCTGCTCGACCGCATCGGCAAGCGCCTCAAGCTCAACGCCCTCGGCTTTCAGCTGCTGCCCAAGGCAGTCGCTCTGCTCGACCGTGCCGAGGAAGTCGAGGAGCTGCTGCATGGCCAGCAGGGCATCGGCTCGCTGGATGTGGGCGCCACTCTGACCATCGGCAACTACCTGGCCACCCTATTGATCAGTGACTTCATGCAGCGCCATCCCGGCAGCCGGGTGCGCCTCTCGGTGCGCAACACGCGTGCCATCATCGACAGCGTGCGTCATCACCAGCTCGATCTCGGCCTGATCGAGGGACGCTGCGAGGAAGACGACGTGGTCACCCAGCCCTGGGTCGAGGACGAACTGGCGGTGTTCTGCTCTCCCCGCCACCGGCTCGCCGGTCAGGGGCCGATAGAGCTCGATCGGCTACTGCGCGAGGCGTGGATCATGCGCGAGCAGGGCTCGGGGACGCGCCTGACCCTTGAGCAGGCGGCGCGCCATCGCCGTGGGCGCTTCAACGTCTTGCTGGAGCTGGAGCATACCGAGGGCATCAAGCGGGCCGTGGAGTCGGGACTGGGCATCGGCTGCGTGTCGAAACTGGCGCTGCGCGACGCCTTTCGCCGCGGCAGCCTGGTCCCCATCCACACCCCCGAACTGGACCTGAGCCGACAGTTCGCCTTCATCTGGCACCGCCACAAGTACCTGGCTACCGGCATGCGCGAATTCCTCCGCCTGTGCCGCCAAATGACGGAAGGCGTGAAGCGCAGCGACGAGATCGATCTGCCGTCCGTACCGTAGGAGAAAGCAGCCCGACGCGACGACGCCGGGCCACGGCCAGAGGATCAGCGCATGTCGCTGACGGCTTGCTGGATATCGGCGAGGCTAGCCTTGGAAAGGTCCTTGGCCAGGGTGTGGATGATCAATTTGCGGGAAGGACCATCCAGCTTGTCACGCAACAGCCCCAGAAATCGCGGTGGCGCCACCAGGATCAGCTTTTCCAGACTGTTGTCCACCCGCGCGCGGTAAATGCATTCGGCAACCTCCTTGGCGAAGAGCTCGGCATGGTGCTGCGTTGCCACGCTCTCCCCACCCGCCGAGCGGGCGGTGGTCGACGTCGACTCATGCACGTCGCCGCCACGGTCCGTCACCAGGTCGCCCTCATGAAGGCGCCCTTCGGCATGCACCAGACTCTGCCGCTCTTCCAGCTTGAGGGCATCGCGCGTGAATACGCGCGCCCGGGCTTGGTCGGCCACCACGATGTACGTTGTCATAGCCACTCCTCATGCGGGTTGATGGGGAAACCGGCCAGGCCCGGCGACCGGCTTCATCCTCTTCAACATTGGCAAGGGGGCATCGGGCGGTCAACCGTCATATCACCTTGCGGCGCAGCACGCTGGTGACGGCCTCGCCCAGCAACACCAGGGTAATGATGGCAATCAGGATGGTGGCGACCGTCGGCCAGGCGAAGGTATCGATGGCGCCCTGCAGGATCACCCCGATGCCGCCGGCACCGACCAGCCCCAGTACCGTGGATTCACGGATGTTGATGTCCCAGCGCAGGATGATGATGGCAAAGAACGCCGGCATCACCTGGGGCACCACGGCATAGGCGATCACCTTGGCCTTGCTGGCCCCGGTGGCTTGCATGGCCTCCACCGGCCGACGGTCGATCTCCTCGATGGCCTCGCCCATCAGCTTGCCGACGAAGCCGATGGAACGGAACATGATGGCGAGTATCCCGGCGAGCACGCCCGGGCCGAAAATCGCCACGAACAGCAGCGCCCAGATGATGGTGTTCACCGAACGACTGGCCACCAGAATGAAGCGGCCCAACCACAGGCAGGCCCGATTGGGAGTGGTGTTCTGAGCCGCGATGTAAGAGACCGGCAGGGCCACGAAAAGGGTCATTGCCGTGGCCAGAGTGGCGATGTGCACCGTCTCGAGCAGCGCCGCCACGATCTCGCCGAGACCGCTCGGATCGGGCGGCCACATGCGTGCACCGAGACTGCCGATCTGATTGGGCGCATCCCACACCCAGGGCCAGAAGATGTCGATGTCGCTGACCGCCCAGTAGAGCACCATCATCGACAGCAGCAGCACGACGTAGCGAATCAGGCGCTGGCGGCCAGCGTAGCGCTGCCAGACGCGTCCTTCCACGGTGGACGACTTGTCTACCATATCTGCTTCCTTACCCAGCCGCTGACGCCTTCGCTGACCAGGATCACCGCGATGATCACCAGCAGGATGGCGAAAGCGAAGTCGTAGTCATAGCGTCCGAAGGCGTTCATCAGGGTGCCGCCGATGCCGCCGGCACCGACGATGCCCACTACCGCCGAGGCGCGCAGGTTGCTGTCCAGCTGGTACATGGAGAGCCCGACCTGGCGCGGCAGGATCTGCGGAAAGACCGCATAGACCAGGGTCGCGAAGTAACCCGCCCCCGTAGCCTTCATCGCCTCGACCTGCCCCCAGTCGATCTCCTCGATTTCCTCAGCAAGCAGCTTACCGACGAACCCGATGGAGTAGAGAGTCAGCGTCAGGATGCCGGCCAGTGGGCCGAAACCCACCGCCGCCACGAACAGGATTGCCACGATCACCGGATGGAAGCTGCGCGAGACGATGATCACCCCACGCCCCAGCAGATAAACGGGGCGTGGAGCCAGGTTGCGCGCGGCCATCACCGCGAAGGGAATCGAGAGCATGACCCCGAGCAGCGTCGCCAGAATGGCGATCTGCAGGCTCTCCTTGAAGCCGGTGAAGAGCAGGTCGGCACGCTCGAAGCTGGGCGGGAAACCGCCACCGAAGATCCGCGCAGCGCGCGGCAGGCCTTCGGCAATGCGCTCCCAGTTGAACGGCAGCGAGCCCAGCGCCCAGACGAGATAGGCCACCACCACTATCCACAGGCCGTAGCGCAACCAGGAGTTGGCGATGAAGGGCGGCTTGCGCCACGTTCGTCGCTCGGCCGTCGAGGAGGCAGGACTAGAACGAGTCATGCGCCACCCCCCGAGCGCCGTGGCGCGGGACCGCTGTCGACGTCTCGATCAGCTCGTCGTCGGGCGCTTCGATGCCGCCATAGATGGCGTCCAGCGCCTCCTTGGTGAAATCCTCGGGCGCGCCGTCGAAGATCATCTTCCCGTGGCGCAGCCCGACGATGCGTTCGGTATACGCCTTGGCCTGAGCGACGTTGTGGATGTTGATGAGTACCGGCAACGACAGCTCACTGGCCAGGCTCTGCAAGAGCCGCATGATCTGTTCGGAGGTGCGCGGGTCGAGCGATGCCGTCGGCTCGTCAGCGAGCAGGATCTCCGGCTCCTGCATCAGTGCGCGTACCACGCCGACGCGCTGGCGTTCGCCACCGGACAGAGCGTCTGCCCGCTTGTTGGCATAATGGGCGATCTCCACCCGCTCGAGCAGAGAAAAAGCGCGGTCGATGTCAGCCTGAGGATAGCGCCGCGTGACCGCCTGGTAGAGATTGACGTAGCCGAGCCGGCCGGCCAGCACGTTCTCCATCACCGTTAACCGATCGATGAGATTGAAGCCCTGAAAGACCATGCCGATTTTGCGCCGGGCCTGGCGCAGGGCGGCACCCTTGAGGGTGACGAGCTCGCTGCCGTTGAGCTTGATCGAGCCGGACGTGGGCTCGACCAGGCGGTTTATGCAGCGCAGCATCGTGCTCTTGCCGGCACCCGAGGCGCCAACGATGGCCACCACGCTATTGCCTTCAACCGTCAGGTCGAGCCCTTCGAGTACCGGAGCATCACGACCGTAGCGCTTGGTCAGGTTGGAAATTTCTAGCATGAAAGTATCCGGACTGATACGCAGACGAAAGCTCGCCGGCAGCCGCCATCGGGCGGCTGCCGGCATCGAAGGAACGCCTCACTCGAGGTTGTCGGGCGTGTACTCGACCCCGTTGGCTTCCTGGATGGTGCGGATGACCTTCCAGTGCTCCTGGTAGTTGATGGGGATGAACTTCTCGACACCATCGAACTCCTCGCCCAGCTCGGTACCGGCGAACTCGAAGGAGAAGAAGGCCTCTTCGATCTTGTCGACCAGGTCCGGATGCAGGTCGTGGGCGTAGGTGTAAGAAGTGGTCGGGAAACGATCGGACTCATAGAGAAGCCGTACGTCATCCGGATCGTAGAGATCGCGATCGGCCATGCGCTCGACCACCTCGGAGGCCACCGGCGCGGCGTCGTAGTCGCGCGCCACCACCCCGAGCATCGATTGATCGTGGCTGCCGGAGTAGATCACTTCGTAGTCCTCGTCGGGCACGATCCCCTCTTCGGGGAACAAGGCCCGGGGCGCCTGATTGCCGGAATTGGACGTGGGTGAGGTGTGCGCCACGCGCTTGCCCTTGAGATCTTCGATCTCGTGGATGTCGGAGTCCACGTGAGTGTAGAGCTGCAAGGTGTAGCCGAACTGGCCGTCGTCGGAGCCCATCAGCGCGAAGGGCACGGCGCCGGCCAGGTTGACCGCAAAGGGCGTCGGCCCAGTGGAGAAGCCGGCGATGTGCAGACGCCCGCTGCGCATCGCCTCTACCTGCGCCGAGTTGGACTGCACGGCGAAGAAGCGCACGTCACGCTCGGTGACCTCCTCGAGGTGATCGATGAAGGGCTGCCAGATATCGGCATAGATGGCCGGATCCTCCACCGGCGTATAGGCGAAGATCAGCGTGTCGGGATCGACCCACTGCGATTCATCCGCTGGCTGGTCGGCAACCAGGTCGCCATCCCGATCGCAGTAGATGTCGTCCAGATCGCCTCGCGGGCAGTCCTCCTGAGCCATTGCCGCCGATGACAGCAGAAGGGTCAGGGAGCACAGCGATACGTAAGACAGCGCGCCCGGTATGCGCTTGAGAAAAACCGGATGGGAAGTCATGGCGTGCCTCTCTATCTGTTGTTGTTGAACTCACTTCGTTACATTAGCCGATAGGCGCCGGATGCAGCGGCCGACCGTCTGTGCGAAATCGAACACGAAACCGCATGCCATGCTCGCATGCGAAAGCCTTGTTTCAATCTAGGTAACATGACAATTCCATGTCAAACGGGAGATTTCACGCTGTGATCCGACGCCGCAACCGCTACCTTCTCATGCGCCATGGCCATAGCGAAGCCAATGCGCAGGGGGTGATCGTCAGCCGTCCGCAGCATGGGCTGGAAGCCTACGGCCTGTCACCGGAGGGGCATGCACAGCTCGCACGACTGGTCGACGACTGGCGTTGGCCCGCTCCCACCCGTCTCTGGCATTCGGATTTCCTGCGCACCACCGAGACCGCGGCGCGGATCGCCGCCCGCTTCGGCCTCACTGCGCACCCGGATCTCCGCCTGCGAGAGCGTGACTTCGGCAACCTGGAAGGCGAACCCGACGACCGCTACCCCACGATTTGGGAGCACGATGCCCGAGACCCCGATCACTGCGATTTCGGCGTCGAAAGCGTGACGAGCGTGGCGGAACGCATGGTCGCCGTGATCGATGCCCTGGAGCGCGAGTATCGCCAGGAAACCGTACTGCTGGTCAGCCACGGGGATCCGTTGCAGATCCTGCTTACCGCGATCGAGCAGCGACCGTTGACGCAGCACCGTGATCGTCGACCGCTGATGCCGGCAAACGTCATTGCCTTGGCGTAGCCGATGAGTATCATCGAGGCAATGCCCAAGGACGAGCCCCCTCATGCCGGACCCCATCGCCCCGGATGCGCCCCGCCTGCTCGCTGCTCTGGCCAGCGGCAGTCAGGCCGTGATGGAGCCGCGCTTCTGGGGCGACGGCGTCGACCGCCTGCTTGCCTACCTGGGTGAGGCCTGCGGCGCCAGCCGGATATGGATATTCCAGACCATCGAGCTGCAGGACGACGCCGTGGTACAGGACTACGTCTTCGAATGGGCGTCCCAGCCGCGTTACCGCCAACTCACTCAGAAGCGCTTTCGCTTCTTCACGACTTTCTTCGACGATCCGATCTACCGGGAAATGGTGGCCGCTCGACAGCGCGGCGAGGCACACGGCTTCGTCGTCGAAGCCATGCCAGCAGGTCCGTTGCGCCAGAATCTCGAGAGCCAGGCCATCCGCTCCATGGTCACCGTACCGATCATGGTCAACGGTCGATGGTGGGGCACCCTGGGCATCGACGACTGCGAACGCCCCCTCGACTGGCAGGGTACCGGCCTGCAGGCGCTGCGCGTGGCCACCGAGCTGATCGCCTCGGCCATCTACCGGCAGCAGCTCACCAGCCGGCGCCGCCAGATCGAGCTCTTCCAGCGCGTCACCGACTGCGGCATCTGGGAGGTCGACCCGCGCAGCGGTGCCACCTGGTGCTCCCGCGCGCTGCTGCGCACCCTGGGCTACCCGGACGATTACGCCCGGTTGCCCATACGCCGCCTGCTGGCCCACATCGCCCGCGAAGATCGTCAGCGTCTCTGGCAACGGCTGCGACGCTGCCTGTGCAGCACTTCCTGTAGCTGGCGTCTCGATGTGCGCCTGATCACCGAACGAGGCGAAACGCGCTGGCACGAGATCGTTGCCGAGGTGGTCAGGGGCCCCAGTCAGAACGCACAGAGCCTGGCGGGACTGATCATCGACGTCAGCCAGCGCAAGCAGGGCGAGGAACGTGCCCTGGTGGCCGCCGAATACGACGAGCTCACCGGTACGCTGAACCGCCGTGGGCTGTGGCGACACCTCGACGAGACCCTGGTCGACGACCATGCGCCCCACCACCTGCTGCTGCTCGACATCGACCACTTCAAGCCGGTCAACGACCGCCACGGCCATCCCGCCGGCGATGCGCTGCTGCGCCTGCTGGCCCAGCGACTCGGCGGTGAGCTACGCGCCCATGACGGCCTGGCCCGGCTGGGCGGCGAAGAGTTCGTCATCGTGGTGAGCGGACTGGCGCAGCCGGAAGTGTTGCAGATCGCCGAACGTCTGCGCACGTGCATCGCCGACGCTCCCTTTCAGCTCGAGGCCGAGACCGCCCTGACGATTCCCATTACCGTCAGCCTGGGCATTGCCAGCCTGCCCAACGCTTCGACACGGCGCCACGGCCATACGCTGGCCATTGCCCAGGCCGACCAGGCGCTCTACGCCGCCAAGCACGCCGGCCGCAACCGCGCGGTGGGCTACTGGCAGCTATCCGACCTGGCCGGCGGCGACGCCAGAATGGAGCCCACCGCCGACTAATCCGCCTCAGTGACCGAGAATCTGACTGAGGAACAACTGCGTACGCTCCGACTGCGGATCGTTGAAGAAGGGGTCGGGCGCGTTCTCCTCGATGATCTGGCCCTGATCCATGAAGATCACCCGATCCGCCACGGTCTTGGCAAACCCCATCTCGTGGGTCACGCAGAGCATGGTCATGCCATCGTGGGCCAGCTCGACCATCACATCGAGCACCTCCTTGATCATTTCCGGATCCAACGCCGAGGTGGGCTCATCGAAGAGCATCACCTCGGGATGCATGCACAGCGAGCGGGCAATGGCCACGCGCTGCTGCTGGCCGCCGGATAGCTGCCCCGGATACTTCCTGGCCTGCTCGGCGATCTGCACGCGCTCCAGGTACTGCATGGCCTGGGCTTCCGCCTCGCGACGTGGCTTCTTCTGCACCCACATGGGCGACAGGCAGCAGTTCTCCAGCACCGTGAGGTGGGGAAACAGATTGAAGTGCTGGAAAACCATGCCGACGCTGCGCCGTATCTGCTCGATGCGCTTGACGTCCTGGGTCAACGGCACACCACCCACTACGATCTCGCCCTGCTGGTGCTCCTCCAGGTGATTGATGCAACGGATCAGCGTCGATTTGCCGGACCCCGAAGGCCCGCAGATGACGATGCGCTCGCCACGACTCACCTCCAGGTCGATGTCGCGCAGCACATGAAAGTCGCCGAACCACTTGTTGACGCCGCGCATCTCGACCATGGAGGTCGCCGCGCCGGCCTGAGAATCGATTGCCTGTTCACTCATCGTTGTCATTCCTCGTTTGGGTAGCGCTTGGCGCGGCGTTATCGCTTATGCCCCGTGTGCAGCTTGCGCTCCAGATACTGGCTGTAGCGCGACATGCTGAAACAGAAGATCCAGAACATCAGCGCCGCGAAGACATAGCCCTCGACGGCGAAGCCCAGCCAGCGTGAATCGGATAGTGCCGCCTGCACGATGCCCAGCAGGTCGAACAGGCCGATGATCATCACCAGGGTGGTGTCCTTGAACAGCGAGATGAACGTATTCACGATTCCCGGGATCATCATCTTCAGCGCCTGGGGCAGCACGATCAGGCCCATGCGATGCCAGTAGCCCATGCCCAGGGCCGCTGCAGCCTCCTCCTGTCCTCTGGGAATGGCCTGCAGGCCTCCGCGCACCACTTCGGCCATGTAGGCGCTCTGGAACAGGGTGATGCCGATCAGCGCCCGCACCAGACGGTCGATGCTCATGCCGGTGGGCAGGAACAGCGGCAGCATCACCGAGGCCATGAACAGAATGGTGATCAGCGGCACGCCGCGCCAGAATTCGATGAACACCACGCAGACGCTGCGCACGATGGGCATCTGCGAGCGCCGCCCCAGTGCCAGCACGATCCCTATGGGCAGGGCTGCCACCATGCCCACCGTAGCCAGGATCAGGGTCAGCGATAGCCCGCCCCAGCGGTGCGTCTCCACCACGGGCAGCCCGAAGTGCCCGCCATAGAGCAGTACGTAGGCGAACACCGGGAAGACCAACAGGGTGACCTGCGCCACCCAGCGCTTGAACGGCAGCCGTGGAATGGCCAACCAAGCCAGCAGTGCCGCAAAGGTGGCGAACATCACATTGATACGCCAGATCTCGTCGCCCGGGTAGAGGCCGTAGATGAACTGGCCGAGGCGCGCATTGACGAACACCCAGCAGGCCCCCTCCCGCGAGCAATCGTCGCGGCTGGTGCCGATCCAGTCGGCGTCGATGAGCGCCCACTGGATCGCCGGGGTGAGCAGCACGTAGAGCAGGTAGAGCCCGAGCAGGGTGAAGAGACTGTTCACCGGACCGCTGAACAGGTTGGCCCGCAGCCAGGCCAGCGGCCCCACCGTCAGGCGCGGCGCCGGGCGTTCGGGAATCATCTCGTCGTTGTGGGTCATGGCGCTCTCCTAGCGTTCCACCAGCGCCACGCGGGCGTTGAACCAGTTCATGAACAGCGACACCAGCAGGCTGATGGTGAGGTATACCGCCATGGTCATGGCGATCACCTCGATGGCCTGCCCCGTCTGATTGAGCGTGGTGCCGGCAAACACCGACACCAGGTCGGGATAGCCGATGGCCGTGGCCAGCGAGGAGTTCTTGATCAGGTTGAGGTATTGGCTGGTGAGCGGTGGAATGATCACTCGCAATGCCTGGGGAATGATCACCAGACGCAGCACCAGCCCCTGGGGCAGGCTCAGCGCCTGGGCCGCCTCGGTCTGACCGTGGGGAATCGCCTGAATCCCCGAGCGCACGATCTCGGCTATGAACGATGCCGTGTAGATGGAGAGCGCCAGCCACAGCGCCAGAAACTCGGGAATGATCGTGATGCCGCCACCGAAATTGAAGCCGCGCAGCTCCGGTACCTCCCAGGTCACCGGTACGCCGGTCACTACCAGTACCAGCAGGGGCAGGCCAATGATCAGGCCCAGCGAGAGCCAGCCGGCCGGTACCCGTTGGCCCGTGGCCTCGTGGCGACGCCTGTTCCAGACCACCAGTGCCACGCTGGCCGCAATGGCCGCGACGAAGGCAACGGGAATCAGGCCGAAGCCGGACAGAAATTGTGGCTCGGGCAGAAACAGACCGCGCACGTTGAGAAAGGCCGTCTCCCCGAGAGAGAGGCTCTGCCGCGGGCTTGGCAAGGCCTGCAGCACGGCGAAATACCAGAAGAATATCTGCAGCAGCAGCGGAATGTTGCGGAAGATCTCGATATACCCGCTGGCAAGGCGAGCGATCAGCCAGTTGGGCGAAAGGCGGGCAATGCCCACGGTGAAGCCGATGATCGTCGCCGCCAGTACCCCCAGCGCCGAGACCAGCAGGGTGTTGAGCAAGCCCACGATGAAGGTGCGCCCGTAGGTGCTCTGCGAGGAGTAGTCGATGAGGCTCTGGACGATACCGAAGCCCGAGGTGTTGGTCAGAAAGCCGAAGCCGGTGGTGATGCCACGAGCCGCGAGGTTGGCCTGGGTGTTGCCGATGATGTAGAGCAGAAAGGCCGCGACGGCGGCAATCAATACGGCCTGGAAGAGCAGCGCCCGTTTGGCGCGATCGCGCCAGAAGGGCGGCTTGGGGCCCGCGGGTCGGGCCTGGGGTCGAACGGACATGAAGAATTCTCCGCCTGGATCCGTCAAGCAGGACATGAGACTGCCGGCCCGGGATAGCCGGGCCGGCAGGCACGAATGAACCACTGGGTGTCGATCAGGCCGACATCGCTAGCGGTTCAGCGGACGGGCGGTGCGTATTGCAGGCCACCCTCGGTCCATAGACGGTTGACCCCACGCTCGATCTGCAGCGGCGAATCCATGCCCACGTTGCGATCATAGATCTCGCCGTAGTTACCTACCTGGCTGATGATGTCATAGGCCCAGTCGGCCTCGAGGCCCATGCTTTCGCCGTAGTTGCCATCCTGGCCCAGCAGACGTGCCACGTTGGGGTTCTCGGAATCGAGCATGTCGTCGACGTTGTCGCTGGAAATCCCCATCTCCTCGGCATTGAGCATGGCGAACAGCGACCACTTCACGATGTTGAACCACTGGTCGTCTCCTTGGCGAACCACGGGTCCCAGCGGTTCCTTGGAGATCACCTCGGGCAGGATGACCGCCCCCTCCGGATCGGAGAGCTGGATGCGCAGGGCGGCCAGCTGGGAGGTGTCGGAGGTCAGCACGTCACAGCGGCCGGCCTCGAAGCCGCCCACCGTCTGCTCGGAGGTATCGAAGACGATGGGCTGGAATTCCATGTCATTGGCACGGAAGTAGTCGGCCAGGTTGAGCTCGGTGGTCGTGCCGGACTGTACGCAGACAGCGGCGCCGTCCAGCTCGCTGGCATTCGAGATGCCCAGGTCGCGGGACACCAGGAAACCCTGGCCGTCATAGAAGTTGGTCCCGGTGAAGTTGAGGCCCAGGGTGGTGTCACGGGTGGTGGTCCAGGTGGTATTGCGCGACAGCATGTCCACCTCGCCGGACTGTAGCGCGGTGAAACGCTCGACGGCGTTGAGCGAGACATAGCGCACCGCATCGGCATCGCCCAGCACGGCGGCCGCCACGGCCCGGCACACGTCGACGTCGATCCCCTGCCAGTTGCCCTCGTCGTCCGGCGCGGAAAAGCCCGGCAGGCCATCACTGACACCGCACTGCACGGCGCCGTTCTCGCGTGTATCCTCCAGGGTGGCGGCCGAGACCAGACCGGTCGCTCCCAGGGTCAGCGCGGCCGCCGATGTCAGCAAGACAAGCTTGTTGTTGTTGTATCGCATGATGATGTTCCTCGTTGCGTTGATATCGTTGTTGGGACTGAATCCAATGCATGCATGCCGTTCCGGCATGTCCGCAGACCTTAGCAAGGTCCGTTCCACAAGCGTGATATCCCCAGAAAAACCGTGATTCAACGCTGACGATGGCATAAAAATCCCAGCATCGCTGCACGACGCTAGAGCAATATCTGCCGGCATCTGGCTGAATAGGCACGCGAAAGGGGCACGCGCCCCACAAAGCCGAACGCCCCGCCGGCTCTGCCGGCGGGGCGTTCGGTAATTGACGTATCCTCCCCGAGCGGGGGCTTAGCACTCAGCTGCGGATCAGGTAATCGAAGGCACCCAATGCGGCCCGCGAGCCCTCGCCCATGGCGATGACGATCTGCTTGTAGGGCACGGTGGTCACGTCGCCGGCGGCGAAGATGCCCGGCACGCTGGTCATGCCGCGTTCATCGGTGACGATCTCGCCGCGCTCGGAGAGCTCGATGGGCAAGTTCTTCAGCCACTCGGTGTTGGGCACCAGACCGATCTGCACGAAGACGCCTTCCAGCTCCAGGTGGCGCAGCTCGCCGCTGGCCCGCTCTTCAAAGGTCAAGCCGTTGACGCGGGTGCCGTCGCCGTTCACCTCGGTGGTCCGGGCGCCCTTGATGATCTCCACGTTGGGCAGGCTGGCGAGCTTCTTCTGCAACACGTCGTCGGCCCGCAGCTCGTCCATGAACTCGATCAAGGTCACCTCGGCCACCAGGCCTGCCAGGTCGATGGCCGCCTCGACGCCGGAGTTGCCGCCGCCGATCACCGCCACGCGCTTGCCCTTGAACAGCGGGCCGTCGCAGTGCGGGCAGTAGGCCACGCCCTTGTTGCGGTACTCGGCCTCGCCGGGCACGTTCATTTCGCGCCAGCGGGCGCCGGTGGCCAGCACCAGGGTACGACTCTTCAGCGTGGCGCCGGACTCGAAGCGCACCTCGTGCTCGCCGCCCGGCTGGCTGGCCGGTACCAGCTCCACCGCACGCTGCAGGTTCATGATGTCGACCTCGTACTCCTTGACGTGCTCCTCCAGTGCCGCGGCCAGCTTGGGCCCCTCGGTGTGGGGCACAGAGACGAGATTTTCGATGGCCAGGGTATCGAGCACCTGACCGCCGAACCGCTCGGCCGCCACGCCGGTGCGAATACCCTTGCGCGCCGCATAGACCGCCGCCGCGGCGCCAGCCGGACCGCCACCGATCATCAGGGTGTCGAAGGCCGGCTTCTCGCTGAGCTTGGCGGCCTCGCGCTCGGCGGCGCCGGTGTCCACCTTGGCCAGGATCTGCTCGAGGCTCATGCGGCCCTGATCGAAGGGCTCGCCGTTGAGGTAGACGCTGGGCACCGACATGATCTCGCGCTGCTCCACTTCAGCCTGGAAGAGCGCGCCATCGATGGCCACGTGGCGAATCCGTGGATTGAGGATCGCCATCAGGTTGAGTGCCTGCACCACATCGGGGCAGTTCTGGCAGGAAAGCGAGAAGTAGGTCTCGAAATGCAGATCGGCATCCAGCGCCTTGATCTGCTCGATGACCTCGTCGCTGGCCTTGGGCGGATGGCCGCCCACCTGCAGCAACGCCAGCACCAGCGAGGTGAATTCGTGGCCCATGGGAATGCCGGCGAAGGTCAAGCCGGTATCCTCGCCCGGGCGGTTGAGAGCGAACGACGGTGTGCGTGCATCGTCACCGTCGGTCTTGAGAGCGATCTTGTCACAGAGCTCGGTGATCTCGGTGAGCAGTTTGAAGAGTTCCTGCGACTTGTCGCCGTCATCGAGGGACGCGACGATCTCGAACGGCTGAGTGACCTTCTGCAGGTAAGCTTTGAGCTGTGCTTTCAGATTGTCGTCCAACATGACAGCGATCCTTCACATATGGCTAATATAAAAAGGCGCAACTGATCACAGACTCACGGTTGCTATGCCGTGCGAAGCGAGTGACGCCGTGTCGAAAAACGCCCGGGCGCGATACGCCCGGGCGCGACTCCCTCGAGGTCAGGGGATCCCTCGCGAGAGAGAGGGGCCGATCAGATCTTGCCGACCAGGTCCAGAGACGGGGACAGAGTCTCTTCGCCTTCTTCCCACTTGGCCGGGCAGACTTCGTTCGGGTTGGCACGCACGTACTGGGCGGCCTTGACCTTGCGCAGCAGCTCCTCGGCGTTGCGACCGATGTTGCCGGCGTTCAGTTCGACGATCTGGATCTTGCCGTCCGGGTCGACCACGAAGGTGCCACGCTCGGCAATGCCGTCTTCTTCGATCAGCACCTCGAAATTGCGCGAGATGGCGTGGGTCGGGTCGGCCAGCATCGGGTAGGTCAGCTTGCCGATGGTTTCGGAGCTGTCATGCCAGGCCTTGTGGGTGAAGTGGGTATCGGTGGAGACGCTGTAGATCTCGACGCCCAGCTTCTTGAATTCCTCATAGTTGTCCTGCAGGTCACCCAGCTCGGTGGGGCAAACGAAGGTGAAGTCGGCCGGGTAGAAGAAGAAGATGCTCCACTGGCCCTTCAGGTTCTCCTCGGTCACTTCGACGAATTCGCCGTTGTAGTAGGCAGTGGCCTTGAACGGTTTGACTTCGGTGTTCAGCAGGGACATTCGATGCTGCTCCTTACGACTTTGGTATGAAGGTGTCGGAAATTCAAGCGCATGGTATCCCGTACGCTCTGATAGCGTAAATTGAATGGTGTCATCGGCTTGATAATTCAACCCTATGGACGACGATCGGGCATCAGCCGAGACGCACGGCCTCGCCCTGCCGGTCCAGCGCCAGGAACGCTTCGACGCTGCCCATCTTCAGCGATTCCACCATGCGTTCGAGCTGCGCCTCCACCTGTTCGTCGCTGGGCGCCTCACGGCCGTGTCCGGCCAAGGCCCCCACGAAGACGATGTCCCAGTCGACGCCGGTCCGGCGGGACTCGGTCAACAGCCCCGCCATGTCGCTGAGCTCCTCGGGCGTCTTGTCGACGCACAGCACTGGGGTCAGCACCCCGCCTTCGCCCCGCTCGAAGCGGCGTCGCTGTGCTTCGGTGGGGTGGTCGGGCAGTTCGGCACGGGTGAAAACGAACAGCAGGCGCTGCGGTTCAGGCTGGCGACGTGCCTCTTCGAGAAGGTCGCTGAAACGGGAAATGGTCAAGGTATCACTCCTGAAGTTCGACCGACCGTCACGCCAGCAATGGATGGCGTGACGAATTCACTGATCCGACGAGAGGGAAAGCGAGCGCGGTGCACGCGGCCATCACCCTGAGGGTGGCGGAAACCGCGTGAGTATCTCCTGCGTCCTACCCTGGCGTCGCACTTCGAGAGGCAGCAAGGTGCCGGGTGGCTGTCGACGCACGTGACGGCTGACATCGGCCGGCCGGCTGACCGGCTCACCCGCCACTCGCAGGATGACGTCTCCTGCGACCAGCCCTGCCGCCTCGGCCACCGAGTCTTCGACGATGCGATGGATCTCGACGCCATCGTCGTGGGGCACCAGCGCGACGCCGAGCATGTGAGGCGACGCCCGTTCCGGCGTTTCGGAAATGGCGAACACTGCCTGGGCCAGGCCCTCGGGCGGTGCCTCGCAGCCACCTTCGCGGACCGACCACGGCAGCAAAACCTGCTGGGCCTCGACCCCCAGGTCGCGCAACTGGTGCGGCACGCCATGCCCGAAACGCAAATGCCCCTCGCCCATCAGTCCAACCACCAGGGCCCCATTCTCACCAGCCTCCGCCAGACCCGTAGCCATGGCGCGGTCCCAGGCGAGCTGGGCGGTGACGAAGCGCGCCAAGCCGTCATCGCCGTCGCCTGCGGGATGCTGAGCGTAGAACCGGGCCAAGGTCTCGCGGTACTTTTCGTCCGGCGGTGCGGGTACGGTAATGCGATGCCGCTCATCCAGGGGAATGGCGCTCCAGGTTTCCTCCACCAGCCGACGGCGCAGCTCGGGCGTGATGTTGATCGCCTTGACGGGAATGCGGTGCAGGCGTGCGAAATGCAGAATCGGCCAGTACAGGTCCGGATCGTAGCCCCAGGCGCTGTACCACTCGCTGCGGGCCAGGAACTCGGCCTCGTCGAGCTCGCCAGCCACCCAGGCATCCAGCACCGGCTGGGCCTCGCGGGGCAGCATCTCCAGGCCGATCACCAGCTCGGCGCGGCGAGCCTGCAAAGCGGCCAGGGTATGCAACTGCCAGCGGTGGTGATCGGCGTTGTCGTGCTGCTCCCCGAGCATCACCACGTCCTGGCTTGCCAGCTCGTCGAACAGTTCCGGTGCCGTCGGGCGACTCCCGTCAGCGGGCCGCTGCCACTCGCCGGTGGCTGGGCAGACATCAGCCAGCACGGGAGCACTGGCAATGAGACACAGCGCCACCAGCCAGGCGGCGCGGGATACGAGAGACGGCATGCAACCTCCGCGGGCGACTCACGCCGACGAGCCTACCACGCCACCCCTGGCGCCACTACTGGCCATCGAGGCTCAACGTCGCCTCGGGCGCCGCCGGCACGGACAGGCACGAGCTATTGTCCCGGGCACGCATTCCTGTCAGTTTGAAGGGGTTACGCGCTGGGTGAGTGCGCCAACGGCAAGGCAGTGCGATGGAAAGGAGCGTCAATGCAAGCCCGATGCAGCGCTGAAGAGGCTTTCCGTCAGCTCGCCGAAGGGTTGAGCGAGCGGGGTGCCGCCGATTTTTTCGATGCCCTGGTGGCCAAGCTCGCCAGCCTGCTTGGCGCCGACCATGTGCTGATCGCCCGCCTCCATGATGACGGCCAGGTGCAGACCCTGTCCGTATGGTCTCACGGGGCCCACCGTACCAACCGGCAATACCCCCTGGCGGGCACCCCCTGCGCAACGGTGGTCGGACGATCACCCTGCCTGTATTCGCACGCTCTGCAGGCCCGCTTTCCCGACGACGTCCTACTGCGGCAGTTGGGTGCTGAGAGCTACTTTGGCCTGCCACTGTTCGCCATGGATGATACGCCCCTGGGGCTGCTGGCCGTTCTCAACGACCGGCCCATGACAACCACCCGGCTGGAAAGCGAGATACTGCGTATCGCCGCCGCCCAAGCCGGCGCCGAACTCGAGCGTCGGCAGGCGCAGGCCGCCCTGCAGGCCAGCGAAGGACATGCTCGAGAGAGCGAAAGGCGGCTCGACACCTTGCTCAATCACCTTCCCGGCATGGCCTATCGCTGCCTGAACGACCCCGCCTGGACCATGACCATCGTCAGCCACGGTGCCGAAACCCTGACCGGCTATGCCATCGAGTCGCTGATCGACAACCGCCACGTCAGTTACGCCGACCTGATCCACCCGCAGGATCGCCAGCGGCTCTTCGACGAGGTGCAGTCAGCGATTGCCAAGCGTAGCCCCTTCCGGGTGACCTATCGCCTGCGCCGAGCCGATGGCAGCCTGCGCTGGATGTGGGAGCAGGGGCAGGCCGTATTCGACGGTGCCAACGAGGTGTCATGCCTGGAAGGTTTCATCACCGACATTACCGAGCAGCACGAGGCTCAACGCGTTCAGGACGCCGTGATGCAGGTCGCCTCGACCATCACTCCGCGCCTGGGTGACGACTACTTCCACCAGCTGATCCGCACTCTGGTCGAGATTCTTGACGCGGATGCCGGTTTCATCGCCCTGATGGACTCGCCTCCCGACGGCAAGTCGGGCGTTTTTCAGCGGCGCGCCACCGCCATGAGCTTGGTTTCCGCCGTGGTCGATGACTCGCTGCTCGAGGCCGACGCTTTCCCTCTCCCCAGCACGCCCTGCGAGAGAGTCTTCGACGAGCAGGAGGCCATGGCGCTGAATCACGCCAGTATCAATCTGCCCGGCAACGCCCTTCCGGCTCGCTCGTGGATCGGGCGCCGCCTGGACAACGCCCGTGGCGAACCCATCGGCGTGATCACGGTGCTGTATCGTCAGCCACTGGAAGCCAACGCTTTCGCCACCTCGGTGCTGCGCATTCTATCCACGGGCGCGGCGGCCGAACTGGAACGCCGACGGGATCACCGGCGCATGCATCAACTGGCCTACACCGACGGCACCACCGGCCTGCCCAACCGCGTGCGCTTCATGGAGGAACTGGCCCGTCTGCGCCAGGAGGCGGAGCAGGGCCAGTACCCACTCGGGCTGCTGCTGCTGGACATCCGTCGTTTCAAGGAGATCAACGACCTTCACGGACACCAGGTGGGTGACCAACTGCTGGCGACGCTGGCCGGACGACTGCAGCGTGCGGCAGTCGGCCACGAGTCGTTGGCGCGTCTCTCCGGCGACGAATTCGCGCTCCTGGTACCCCACGCCGGCGACACCGCACTGGACGCCAGTCTGGCTCGCGTGCACGAGGCCATTCGCTACCCCGTCCAACTGGGTCACCGCCGCTTCTCACTCGAGGTCAGCATCGGCGTGGCCCGCTATCCAGCCGATGCGACCACCACCAGCGAGCTCTTCAAATCGGCCAGCATCGCACTCTATCACGCCAAGCAGCAGGACAGCGGCGTATGCCCGTTCGACGTCTCGATGACCCATGACCTGAAGCGACGCCAGGAGATGACCGAGCGGCTTAGCGAGGCCCTTCGGCACCACCGTCTCACCCTGCATTTCCAACCCCAGGTGGACCTGCAGAGCGGACTGCTGGTAGGAGCTGAGGCCCTGTGCCGCTGGTACGACGATGAATGGGGGTGGGTGAGCCCTGGCGAATTCATCCCCCTGGCCGAAGAACGCGGACTGATTCGCGCCCTGGGCGACTGGGTTCTCGCAGCCGCCGCGCGGCAACTGGTGGAGTGGCAGCACGCCGGCACCCCCCTCCCCGGGCGGCTGTCGGTCAATGTCTCCGCGCAGCAGTTTACCGATCCGCAACTGGCCAGCCACATCGCCTCACTGACCGATGGGGTGCCCGCCGCGGCCATTGCCCTGGAACTGACCGAAAGCGACTTCATGCGCGACCCCGAGCAAGCCGTCGCCATCACGCAAGCCTTGCGCAATGCCGGCTACGCTCTCTCCATCGACGACTTCGGGACCGGCTACTCGTCGCTCTCCTACCTGCGCCGCTTCGCGGCCGACGCCCTCAAGGTCGACATTTCATTCGTGCACGAGATGCTCGACAGCCACCATGCCCGAACTATCGTGGAAACCATCATCGCCATGGCGCAGGCCCTGGGCATGCAGACGGTGGCCGAAGGGGTGGAAGGCCAGGAACAAGCCATCGCTCTGGCCGAGATGGGTTGCGATCATGCCCAGGGCTACCACTTCGATCGGCCGCTGCGGGCCGCTGACTTCACCGCGGCCTGGGGCCATGCCATGCGCCGAGCGGCCCGCTGACCCTCTTTCTGCGGCTGCTGGAGGAACAACGCCGGATGGACGCGCAAGTACTACCGGCAAGGGACCGACGCATCGGCAGCGCCATAAACGGCCAGGAAATCATCCAGCTCCATGGGGCGCGCATAGCGAAAGCCCTGGACTTCGCCGATTCCCAGCTCGGCAAGCCACTCGGCCTGATCATCGCTTTCGACTCCCTCCGCCACGACGGACAGTCCCAATTGCTCGGCGAAGTGGACCATGGCGGCGTAAGCCTCCTGCGCCTGGGTGCGCTCGCCCGCTGCCAGTAGCAGAGAGCGGTCCATCTTGACGGCCATGAAGGGTAGACGCTGCAGTAGCCGAAAAGCCGTATGCCCGGTGCCGAAATCATCCAGGGCCAGGCGCACCCCCTGGTCGCGCAACGGGGTCATCACTCCCTCGATGGCATCCAGATCGTGGAAGTCGGCATGCTCGGTGATCTCCAGTTCGATCACCTCCGGCGGCAAGGAAAGGGCCGACAGCCGCTCCATCAGCCGATCTTGGAAGGCCACCTCGGAAAGGGTGGCCAAATTGACGTTAATGGCCAGATGCGTGAGCTTCGGCAGTCGTTCTCGGTGGTGAGCCAACCAGTCCAGACTGCGAGACATCACCCAATGGTCGAGGCGTGACGCCATACCCAGGATCTCGACGATGGGCAGGAACTCCAGCGGAGCGATATCGCCCAGCTCGGGATGCCGCCAGCGCAACAGCACCTCGGCGCCACGCAGCTCTCCCGTGAGCGGCGATACCTTGGGCTGAACCACCAGCCGCCACTGCGCATCGGGCCGGTCGATCAGCGTCTCCAACGCTTCCGACAGCTGGCGGAAGCGCGTGGCTTCCTCGCGCTCCATGGGGGCCACACGAATCACCGGCTGACGCCAGCCCTGCCGCTCCAGCCTGAACAGACCGTCATCCAAGGCGGCCCGGCACTGGGCGAAATCGGCCACGCGGCCCGACAAACGCAACAGGCTGGCATACCAACCAATCCGGTGGCCGGCCGGCGCCTGGGAGAGGCGAGCCATGCAACGGTCCATCATTACCTCACCGCTGTCGCCCTGATCCGCTGAGAGAAAGCCAATCACGCCCAGGTCGGCATTCACGTAGAGCCGGCACTCCCTCAGGCTCTCACGCAACGCGGGCAGCTGCTCGCGAAACAGCGCCTGGGCACCCGGCAGGCCGACATGCTGGCGATAATCGCGCAGGCCGGGCGACATCAGCGCAAACAGCCAGCCATCACCCTCGCATCGCAGCTCATCGAACTCGGCTTCCAGCACCTGACGCGTAGGCAAGCCGGTGGCCAGGTCGACGGCCAGACGGTGATGGGCACGCCGAGCCCGTCGACGCGACATGCCCGCTGCCAACAGCAGCACCAACAACACGGCAGTGAGCGCCACACCCCCCCAGGTCAGCCGTGACATCTGGCTGTCGGCGCTGGCCATCACACCTTCCACCTCGAGCCACTCCAGCTCCTCACGAAGGGCATCGGGTACCTGGGAATAGAAACTCGCATGCAGCATGCGACGCACGGCGCTCACGTCTCGCACGGCCGGCAGCCCCTCGAAGGCCGGACTGATGAGCGTTTCGACCGCCAACCGGGCAAGGCGGCGAGTGTCGAGGATGGCACCACCGGCACAGCCGAGCCGCACCTGATACGGCAAGTGACAGAATGCCTTCACTCCCTGGCCAGAGAGGTCATCCAACCATTGCCGTGCCTCGGGACGCAGATCGGCAGCTCCAGTGGTCTGGCCTTCCACCAGGTACACGCGCGTCCCGGCAGGCAGTGCGGGCAGTGCCGACACCACGTCGGTGGGTTTCCAGTCCCATAACACCTGCGCGAGATGAGCGTCTGGCGCCGCCTCCAGGCTGGCCAGGAATTCGCGGGTCAGGTGCTCACCGCTGTCGGTGCCGTCGCCCAACACCAGCAATGGCAGCGGCGCACCGAACAGCTCGGTGAGAAAATCCAGCGATTGCTCGGCTACCGCGTGGGTGAGAATGAGCTTGATACCCCGCGCCGTAGCGCGCTCATGCAGAGCGGGATCGTTGATGCCAATCGCAACGACACGTTCGGGGTTGCCCAGTAATTCAGTATGGGTCAGGTAAAAGCGCAGTGCAGCATCGTCGATCAGCAGCAAGCGGGACGCCGGCCGTACGGCCTCGCGCCCCGCCAGCCGTCGCCGATGGAGCTCGAAGGCGGCAGATTCATCGAGGCGCCGTGCGTCGAGATAGTCGACGTTGACCCCGCCTTGCCATTCCAGCCAATCGGCGGCTTCGGTGATACGGTCGACCAGTTCGTCCGACCAGGGGCTGCCACGATGATAGGAGGCCAGCACCTGAATGGCATCGCGCTCGGGCTGGCGCGCCTGTGCTGTCGTGGCCAACAGCATCAAAGCGACCATCAGCAGTGGTCCCAGACACCATCGCATGGCATCGAGGGCAGCCCGGCGGCGCAAGATCGTGGCATGCATCGCTGCATTCTCCCTGCCAGTGGCGTCACACGCCAGGACGGCATTCAACGTCCGTAGCCAAGTGCTCGCAGTGGATACGGGCTTTCACATCGCCTCCGCCACATGGCCAACCGCAGCGACGTACGACATGCTTTACACTATTGGCACCCTGCTGCTCCATTCAACGCCTAGCCAACAGGAGGCCTTCTCGGTGGCACACCGAACCCTGCAGGCGCGACTCGTACTGGCGGTCGTCATCCCGATCATCCTGGTGACGGCCAGCCTGTACCCCATCTTTCGCTCGCACCTGGCAGCCAAGCTGGATGGCGCTCAAGCCAGCGCCGAAGCCATGCTCGAGGCCGGTCATGAGTCGTTGCAGCGCGGCATGGGGGAGAGCGTCAGCCTTGTGCTGGCCACCGCCGAAACGCCCCTGTTACAGCATCACCTGACACCGCCCGAAGCAGCGGCTTCCCATGGCGACTTGGCTTCGGCTGGGCTCGCCGACGAGCGTGTCGAAGCACAGTTCGACACGCTGCTGCGTCACTATGCACGCTATACCAAAGTCGTGCTGATCGATACTCAGGGTCGCGAGCGCCTCCGCGTTACCCGTCACACCTCACCAGCCCGACCACCGCTGGCGGTCGATCACGCCGAGGCCGACTACTTCCGGGAGGCCATGAAGCTGTTCCCGCGCGATCTCTACGTCTCTCCGCCCGGTCGAGGCCGCCACTCTGGCCACACCGGCAAGGAGGTGGTCCCCGTCATCGATATCGCCACTCCCGTATTCGGTGCCGACGGACAGCGCCTGGGCGTGCTGCTGTTCAGCCTGGACTGGCACTACCTGACGGCCGGACTGCGACATTCACTGTCCATCGACACCAACGCCCAGCCCGTCATGATCGATGCCCAAGGGAACTGGCTGTTGAGCATGACGACCGAACCGCCATTCGACATCGACTACGGCGATCCGATCCCCACGGCATTTCGGGAGTCCCTTGCCACCGCCGAGCGCGGCCAGGCGGAGTTCGACGATCACCGCATACAGTTTCGAACCGTCGACATTCGCCACTTGGAACACCGCGGCCTGGCCGGCATGACGCACAGCCTGTCGGACTACCATCCCTGGTGGCTGGGAGTGGCAATGCCCAAGCCCGACCTCGCCACGCTGCTCGCCGACGATATCGCGCCCCTGATGATCCTGACACTGCTCTATGGGCTTTCCGTGGCCTTCGGCATCTTCTGGGTACTCAGCAGCCACCGCCAGCTCAGACTCAAGTGGGAAGCGCAGCAACGTGCTCGCGAGGTTCGCGACCTCTACGAGAACGCCCCGTGCGGTTATCACTCGCTGGACAGCAGCGGCCGGGTGGTGAAGATGAACCATACGGAACTCGAATGGCTCGGTTACCGCGCCGAAGAAGTGATCGGCAAGCGCCACTACCGCGACTTCGTCTCGCCCGCCACTCGCGCGGCGTTCGACGCCGGTTTTCGCAATGTCCTTGGACCCAGCCGGGAGGGCATGGCCGAGTGCGAACTGATTACGCGTTCCGGCCAGGCACTTCCCGTGGTCATACAGGGCACCGCCTACACCAACCGCCTCGGTTTCGTTCACTCGCGCGCCATGGTCTTCGACCTGACCGAGCGCAAACGGCTCGAGGAGACGCTGGCACGCCAGGCCATGACCGATCCGCTGACGGGGCTGGGCAACCGTCGCTATCTGGAGGATCAAGCCGCCAAGGAAATCGCGCGGGCACAGCGCAGCGGCGAGGCCCTCAGCCTGATCGCCGTGGATCTCGACCGCTTCAAGCGCATCAACGACGAATACGGCCACGATGTGGGTGACCTGGTGCTGCAGACGTTCGCCGAAACCGCCAAGTCACGCCTGCGCGAGGGCGACGTGCTGTGCCGCATGGGCGGAGAGGAGTTTGCCATTCTACTACCAAGCACCGCCAAGGCTCAGGCCATGCGCGTGGCCGAGCGCCTGCGGCAGGCCATCGAAACCACCCCGGTGCCGGTTGGCCAGGATGTCTCCGAAGACGGGCTGCTGCACTATACCGCCTCGCTGGGCGTCACCCTGGTCATGGCACAGGAAACCAACCTGAAATCCGCCATCAAACGCGCCGATCGTGGCCTCTACGCCGCCAAGGAGAAGGGCCGGAACCAGGCCTGGTGGCAAGCCGTATGAGACGGAGACCTATCGCCGCATCGTGGGCTGACGCGTCCCAGCCTAGCCGGTGAGCTGCTGAGCCTTGCGATACAGCTGGCGCACCCGCGCCACCGCAGCGGCTTCGTATTCATCGAGCATCAGTGGATGTTCGTCACGACCGGCACGTCCGCTCTTCACCGCTTCCAGCACATCGGCGTAGCGCCTCAGCAGGTTCTTCAGGTTCATGCGAATCATCGTGCCTTCCAGCTCGAATTCGGTCTTGAACCCCTTCAACAGACGATGCACCTCTGGGTCGCTGGTCGTCTGCATGCGCACGGTCAGGACGTCGTAGACGAGTTCCTCGGTCGACTTGAGCTTGGGCACCAAATCGTAGAGCAACTCATGGGCGGTAATCTGAGCGGAGGTCGTGTCGGACTGATCCAAGGCAGGGTCTCTCGACGGCAGTGGATGGGACCCAGGCCGGTGCACCGGCCTGAACGAATCAGCGTGACATGCTAGCATGCCTTTTCACTTCCCCCATCACGCCGGCCCAACATGGAAGAACTCAGCCTTCGATGGCTCATCGGCCAGGGCGTCAGCCTGACGGCCCTGGCCCTGTGCGTCGTGGCCTTCGCCAGCAAGCGCGACGACCGCCTGTTCGTGCTGCTGCTGTTTGCCAACGTGGCCTTCGCCACCCAGTTCGCCCTGTTCGAAAGCTGGGTGGCGGCCGGCATCTCGGCGCTGATCGTTCTGCGCATCGCCCTGGCGCGCCGCTTCCACGCCAACCGCCGCCTCATGGTCCTGATGCTGACCGCCACCGTGGTGATCGCCGTGCTGATGTGGAGCGGACCCCGAGACATCCCCGCCCTGGCCGCCGGCCTGCTCGGCACCTACGGCATGTTCATGCTGCGCGGCATCGCCATGCGCCTGGTACTGGCCGCCGCCGCCTTCTGCTGGATCGTCAGCAACATGCTGGCCGGCTCCATCGGCGGCACGCTAGCGGAAACGCTGATATTCGTGACCAATCTGATCACGATCCTTCGCTTACGGCGCGATGCCAACTCCCTAGCCTAGCGCCTGCGAAAGAGCCGCCAAACGGCGAGTCTTGCCGCATCTCGGCCCTGCCCGACACCACCCTCTCAAGAAAATTTAGCCAACGCCGATATGAAGCCAGCGGCTTGCACTCATGGCTTGCCAACAGACCCTCTGTGACCGGCAGGGGAAGAGTGTAACGACGCGATGATGGAACGGCGTCGGCAGGCGCTGAAATGCAGCAGGCATGCTGCCCAATGGAACGCAAGGAACCACGAAGAATGAAGAACGTGAAAGTCGCTGCTGCGATCGGTGCGCTGGCCATCCTGACCGGCTGCGCCTCGGTGGACATGGCATCGCAAGAAGCGTCGTCAGCCGCCAAACGGTTCGAGTCCCCCGAGGAAGGGCAGGCCGGCATCTATGTCTTCCGCAAGGATTCGCCGGTCGGTGGCGCGCTGAAGAAGGACCTCTGGATCGACGGCGAATGCATCGGCGAAAGCGCCAAAGGCGTCTTCTTCTACCATCAGGTGGAAGGCGACAAAGAGCATGAGATCGCTACCGAATCCGAATTCTCGCCCAACACCCTGAGCCTCATGACCCATGCCAACGAGAACTACTTCATCGAGCAGTACCTCAAGATGGGCGTTTTCGTCGGCGGCGCCAATCTTCGCCAAGTCGACGAGGCCGCCGGGAAGGAGGCAATCAGCAAACTCGACATGGCGGTGAAGGGCAACTGCAGCTGACAAAGCCAGCATCCTCCATTTGGAGGCATGCATCGAAAAGGGCCTACGGCAATACCGTAGGCCCTCGAATCTGGTGCGCCCGGCAGGATTCGAACCTGCGACCCTCGGCTTCGGAGGCCGATACTCTATCCAACTGAGCTACGGGCGCTGACGCTTGTGAGAAGCGGCCCGTATCGTAACCGGCAGCGCTGGGCCTGTCCACCGCTGCGGCCATGAGCACCTCAACCACCGTGCAGCATCTCGCTGACCTTGTCGAGAATGTGCCGGCCGATGGGAATGGCCGAGGTGGCAGCGGGCGACGGGGCGTTGCAGACGTTCACCGTGCGCCGAGTGTTGACGAACAGGAAGTCGTCGACCAGTCGCCCATCGCGGGAGACGGCCTGCGCGCGCACGCCGGCGGGCCACGGCTGTAGATCGTCCAGAGTGAGGCTCG
This sequence comes from Halomonas faecis, assembly GCF_010993975.1. Taxonomy (GTDB): domain Bacteria; phylum Pseudomonadota; class Gammaproteobacteria; order Pseudomonadales; family Halomonadaceae; genus Halomonas; species Halomonas faecis. Next base: position 91,007 of record NZ_JAACZO010000058.1, on the reverse strand, counting down.
GGCAGTACTTGCGAACCTCCTCGAGATAGCCACTGCGATAGAGAGAGTTTTTCATCTCGTGCAGACCTGGCCCCAGGTAGCGGCCGAGCACGCGCAGCACGCCCGGGTCGGTGAAAAGACGGGCCATATCGGGCAGCGAGACATCGCTCTTGCGGTAGCCTTCCCGCTTGAAGGCCAATACGGCGTTGGGACCTACGGTGACCGACCCATCGATCATCCGCGTCAGGTGCACGCCGAGGAATGGCATCGAAGGGTCGGGAATGGGATAGATCAGATGGCGTACGATGTCGCTGTGATGATCGGCCAGCCGGTAATACTCACCGCGGAAGGGGCAGATGGTGAAGCCGGGATCGCGCCCCAGCAGACGCACCACTCGATCGGCCATCAGCCCGGAGCAGCTCACCAGATAGCGGCTGCTGAACTCGCCATGGGAGGTCGTCACCAGCACTTCGCCAGTCCGCTCGGCCAGGCCGTTTACCTCGTGTGAATAGCGGATCTGCCCGCCGCGCCGCTCGAACTCCTCGGCCATGGCGGCCGCCACCCGCGCGTAGTCGACGATACCGCTGGAAGGCACGTGCAGGCCGGCCAGCCCCGAGATGTTGGGCTCGCGCTCCTTCAGTGCCTCGGCGGAGAGCCACTCGCGCTCCAGGCCGTTGGCGGCAGTGCGCTCATAAAGCGACTGCATGCGCTGGACTTCCTGCTCGCTGGTGGCAACCAGCAGCTTGCCGCAGATCTCGTAGGGAATGGCATGGCGATCGCAGAACTCGCGGGTGGCGCGGTTGCCCTCGCGACAGAAGCGTGCCTTGAGACTGCCCGGGGCGTAGTAGACCCCGGCATGGATCACGCCGCTGTTATGGCCGCTCTGATGGCGTGCCGGCCCCGCCTCTTTTTCCAGCAACAGCAGCTTCTTGTCGGGAAACCGCTCGGCCAGTTGCATGGCCGTGGAGAGACCGAGGATACCGCCGCCGATGATGATGATGTCGTACACGCGCGCCTCGTGCGTCTGTCGGTCGTTCGAAGAGTTGGCTTCAAGATAGCGGTTCACCGGGTGCGGCGGCTAGTCGCGCCTGCGCTTTCATCCCAAAGGCTTGGACGGTGCCGTTTTCCAGCGGTTTGCGATGTCGGTATACTAGGCCGCACTGTGCGCGTCGTGGCGTCCCGAAGCGTAATTTCGATCGATAATGGATGTCGTCACGAGTCGATAACGATTACCGGACCGTCAAGAGGTGGTGAGAGTGAAATCCAGCAAGCTGATCATGGGGTGCCTGGCCGCCCTGGGCCTGTCCGCAGGCGCCGCAACCGTGCAGGCCGACGTGGACCGCGATGCCATTGCCGAACGCCTGAAACCGGTGGGCGAGCTTTGCCTGCAGGGCGAGGACTGCGGAACCCAGGCGGCTCAATCCGACGCGAGCGGCAGCGGAGAGGCCGAAGGCAATGGCGGCGATATCGACGGCGCCAACATTTACAGCAGCGTCTGTGCCGCCTGTCACGACACCGGCGCCGCTGGCGCACCCACGCGCGGTAGCGAAGATGCCTGGGCCGAGCGCGTCGAGAAAGGCTTCGCGACACTGCTGGACCACTCCATCAACGGCTTCAACGCCATGCCTGCCCGTGGTGGCAACGCCAGCCTCTCCGATGCGGAAGTCGAGGCCGCCACCGCTCATCTGGTCGAACCGGTGATGGACGTTCCCGAGACAGGCGGCGATGCTGCCGCCTCCGAAGGGGAAGACGCTGCCTCCGACGAAGAAGACGCCGCTTCCGATGGGGAAGAGAGCACCTCCGATGAGGAAACGGCCGGCTCCGACGAGCAAGGCGCCGCGTCCAGCGAGGAGGATGCTGCCCCCTCCGACGAGCAAGACGCCGCGTCTAGCGAGGAGGACGCTGCCGCCGACGAAGAAGAAGCGGCTTCCGAGGAAGGTGATGCCCCGTCCCACGCCGGCCTCGACGGCGAGGCGATCTACAACCAGGTGTGCATGGCCTGCCACATGACCGGTGCTGCCAACGCACCGATTCGCGGCAACGCCGACCAGTGGGCCGACCGCATGGAGAAGGGCATCGAGACCCTCTATGACCACTCCATCAACGGCTTCAATGCCATGCCGGCCAAGGGCGGCAACGCCAGCCTCTCCGACGACGAGGTGAAGGCCGCTACCGACTACCTGGTCGAACCGGTGCAATGAAGCCTGGGTTCAAACCAAGCCACTCAGCATGAGCAAGGGGCGCCATCCGGCGCCCCTTCGCGTTTCCGCGCAGCCCGCAGCCCGCAGCCCGCAGCCCGCAGCCCGCAGCCCGCAGCCCGCAGCCGGGGTTATCCCAACAACGAACGCAGCCCGGCAATGGCATCCTGGCCACGCGCCTGCTTCTTGTCCGGGTCTTCCTTGTCGGCGCGACCCTCCCACTCCAGATCCGCCTCCGGCAGCTCGTCGAGGAAACGGCTCGGCACGCAATCCATCAGCTCACCGTAGGCCTTGCGCTGGCGGGCCAGGGTCAGGGTCAGGGTGCGCCGCGCGCGGGTGATGCCCACGTAGGCCAGGCGGCGCTCCTCCTCCACGGTACCCGCCTCGACGGCGTTACGGTGCGGCAGCAACTCCTCCTCGAGGCCCATCACGTAGACATGGGGAAACTCCAACCCCTTGGCGGCGTGCATGGTGAGCAGTTGCACGCGATCGGAGTCATCCTCCTCGGCTTGTTGCTCGAGGATGTCGCGCAGCACCAGCCGCGAGATGGCCGCCTCCACGCTGTCGGTCTCGGTCTCATCGGAGGCCGAGGCATCATCGTGGCTCGCGTCTTCAGGGGCCGCCTGCATCGACTTCTCGAGCTGGTCGATCAGCGTCCAGACGTTGGCCATGCGCCGTTCGGCGATGGTCGGCGCACTGGCGTTCTGGTAGAGCCACGCCTCGTAGTCCATGTCGCGCAGCATGTCACGGATCGCCGCTAGGGCATCGCCACCATCCATGCGCCGGCGCACCCCGTCGATGAAGTGGGTGAACCGCCCCAGGCGCTCCACGGCGCGAGTGGGCAGAACCTGTTCGAGCCCCAGTTCGTGACAGGCGGCGAATAGCGAGCCGCCCCGCTCGGTGGCGTAGTTGGCGAGTTTCTCGAGCGTGCCGGGACCGATCTCACGGCGCGGCACGTTGACGATGCGCAGGAAAGCGTTGTCATCGGCGGGGTTGATCAGCAAGCGCAGGTAGGCCATGGCGTCCTTGATCTCGCCCCGCGAGAAGAAGGAGGTGCCGCCGGAGAGCTTGTAGGGAATCTGGTAGTGCTGCAGCTTGAGCTCCAGCAACCGGGCCTGGAAGTTGCCGCGGTAGAGAACCGCGAAGTCGCGCCACTCGGCCCGCTCCTTGATGCGCCGGGTCAATATCTCGCTGGCCACCCGCTCGGCCTCGGCTTCCTCGTGACGATTGACCACCACGCGGATCGCCGCGCCCTCCCCCATCTCCGACCACAGGGTCTTGTCGTAGACGTGGGGGTTGTTGGCGATCAGCGTATTGGCGGCGCGTAGTATCAGTTGCGTCGAACGATAGTTCTGCTCCAGCTTGATGACGTTGAGGCGCGGGAAGTCCTCGCCCAGGGTCACCAGGTTCTCGGGGCGAGCTCCGCGCCAGGCGTAGATCGACTGGTCGTCGTCGCCCACCACCGTGAAAGTGGCTCGCTCGCCCATCAGCAGCTTGACCAGTTGGTACTGGCTGACGTTGGTGTCCTGGTACTCGTCCACCAGCATGTAGTGGATCCGCTTGCGCCAGCGCGCCAGGGCATCGGGATCGTCGCGTAGCAGCACCACGGGCAGCAGGATCAGGTCATCGAAGTCCACGGCGTTGTACGCCTTGAGGTGGCGCACGTAGGCCTCGTAGGCGCGGGCGGCGAACAACTCGTCTTGGTCGGCGGCGTGGGAGAGCGCCTCGCCGGGCAGCACGAGATCGTTCTTCCAGGCCGATATGCGGTGCTGCACCCGGTTGATCACCTCGGCATCCACCTGGGCGTCCTTGTGCATCAGGTCGCGCAGCAGCGCCTTGGCGTCCTCGGGGTCGAACAGCGAGAAGCCGGGACGATAGCCCAGCGCCTGAAGCTCACGGCGGATGATGTTGAGCCCCAGGGTGTGGAAGGTGGAGACGGTCAGCCCGTGCCCCTCCTTGCCTTTGAGCATCTGTCCCACCCGTTCCTTCATTTCGCGGGCGGCCTTGTTGGTGAAGGTCACCGCGGCGATGCGTCGGGCGCTCATCCCGCACGCCTGTACCAGGTAGGCGATCTTGGTGGTGATCACGCTGGTCTTGCCGGAACCGGCGCCGGCCAGCACCAGGCAGGGGCCGTCGATGTAGCGCACCGCTTCCTGCTGGCGAGGGTTGAGCTGGGTCAGGCGCTTTTGGATCGACATCGCTTACTCCTTGGCACCGTCGGGCAGATTGGCGCCAGGTTGGCCTGCCCCAGGAAAGCCGAGCTGACGCCAGGCTTCATAGACCAGCACCGCTGCGGCATTGGAGAGGTTGAGGCTACGGCTCTCGGGACGCATGGGGATGCGCAGGCGCTGCGCTTCGGGTAGCGCATCGAGCATCGCCTGAGGCAGGCCGCGGGTCTCGGGGCCGAGCACCAGGGCGTCTCCGGGACGATAGCTCGGTTCGTGATAGCCAGCACGACCACGAGTCGATACCACGAAGACCCGCTCGGGCGCCACCGCCTCGAGATACCCCGTCCAGTCGCGATGCACGCGCACGGCCGCCCACTCATGGTAGTCGAGCCCGGCACGACGCAGGCGCTTGTCGTCGAGCACGAAGCCCAGCGGCTCGATCAAGTGCAGGCGAAAACCGGTGTTGGCGCACAGCCGGATCAGGTTACCGGTGTTGGGTGGAATCTCGGGCTGGTAGAGAACGACATCGAGCATGACGACCGCTCATCCGGTTGCCGCCACCCCGTAGCGCGCGCGGTAGTCGCGGATCGCCTGGGCGTGAGCCAGAAAGGCGTCGCCGCCCCGCTCCTCGAGATAGGCGAGCACCATGTCCAGGGTGACGATGCTGACCACCGGCATGCCGTAGCGCGCCTCGACCTCCTGGATGGCGCTCAGGCCTTGTGCTTCACTGTCAGCCTGGCCACGCTCCTGGCGATCCAGGGCGATCACCACCCCGGCAGCCTCGGCGCCGGCGGCCTCGATCAATTCCATCACCTCGCGGATGGCGGTGCCGGCGGTGATGACGTCGTCGATGATCAGGATGCGCCCGGCAAGCGGGGCGCCGACGATGTTGCCGCCTTCGCCGTGATCCTTGGCTTCCTTGCGGTTGAAGGCGTAGGGCAGGTCGCGGCCGTGGTGATCGGCCAACGCCACGGCGGTGGTCGCCGCCAGGGGAATGCCTTTGTAGGCGGGGCCGAAGAGCACGTCGAAATCGGGAGCGCGCTCGGCGAGCGCCTGGGCGTAGAAGCGCCCCAGCCGCGCCAGGGCCGCACCGGTCTTGAACAGTCCGGCATTGAAGAAGTAGGGGCTGGCGCGGCCCGACTTGAGGGTGAATTCACCGAAGCGCAGCACCCCTTGCTCGATGGCGAACTCGATGAACTCGCGCTGGTATGCCTGCATGCTCGCCGCCAAGGTTCCTCTCCTGATGCCTCAACCGGGTTCGGCCAGGGACCGACAGCGCGTCCCAAGCCCTATATCATGTCTATCGCGACGGGCCATTTACCCAAACGTCGGGTATCATACACGCGCGACGTCAAAGGGACCATGTATGAAAATTGCCACCATCAATGTCAACGGCATCCGCGAGGCGGTCGACCGCGGCTTCCTCGACTGGCTGGCCGGCCAGGACGCCGATGTCGTCTGCGTGCAGAATCTCAAGGCCAAGAGCTTCGAACTCGACGACGACATCCTCTACCCCGAAGGCTACGAGGGCTACTTCCTGGATGCCGAGGAGGACGGTTTCTCCGGGGTCGGCCTCTACTGCCGAAAGATTCCCAAGGCCATCATGTACGGACTGGGCTTTCCGCAGTGCGATCACGAGGCACGCTTCCTGCAGGCCGATTACGACCGCTTCAGCATTGCCAGCTTCCTGATGCCCGACGGCAGCGACTATGCCGCCAAGCAGGCCTTCATGACGCAGTACCAGGAGTACCTGAGCAAGATGGCGCGCAAGCGGCGCGAATACATCATCTGCGGTACCTGGCACATCGCCCACAAGACCATCGACCTGGCCAACTGGGCCGACAACCAGACCACGCCCGGCTTCACGCCGGAGGAGCGCGCCTGGATGGACCAGGTGTTCGGCCCCACCGGCTTCATCGACACCTTCCGCGAAGTCAACCGCGATGCCGGCGAGTACACTTGGTGGCCCAAACTCGACCAGGAGGTGCCGCGTTCCCGCCAGGAGGGCTGGCGCATCGACTACCAGATCGTCGGGCCCAACTTCCGCCGCCACGTGGTGGACGCCTGGATCGACACCGATGCCACCTTCTCGGAGTTCGCGCCGCTGATCGTGGAGTACGACCTGGAGCTGTAACGACCTCCCTTCGTCGCCGTTCCGGCCCCGCCGGAACGCATCGCGCCGGCACAAAGTGCCGGCGCGATGCGTTAAGGGAAGGGAGAGTCAACGCTTCATTCACAACCAGGCAGAGAGATGAGCTTTCCCGGCGCTCATCTCACCCAACGGTTGGAAATGCGCTCTCAGCGGCGGATTCCCAGCGCCTCGCGCTGATGGTCGAAGAGTTCGCCGCCCGCCTTTTCCGCCAGATCGAGCATGGCGTTAAGCGCCTCGCGGGAGAAGGTTCCCGCCTCGGCGGTGCCCTGCACCTCGATCAGGCCGCCCGACTCGGCCATGACCACGTTCATGTCGGTATCGGCGCTCGAGTCCTCGGGGTAGTCCAGGTCGACCACCGGAACACCCTTGAAGAGCCCCACCGACACCGAGCTGATCAGTTGCACGAAAGGGTCGCCCTTGATCAACTTCTCGCGCTGCAGGTAGCGAATGGCGTCGACCAGCGCCACGCAGCCACCGGTGATCGAGGCGGTGCGGGTACCGCCGTCGGCCTGGATGACGTCGCAATCCACGGTGATAGTGTACTCACCGAGCTTCTTGAGATTCACCGCGGCCCGCAGCGACCGGCCGATCAAACGCTGGATCTCCAGCGTGCGACCGCCCTGCTTGCCGCGGGTCGCTTCGCGGCCACCGCGGGTATGGGTGGCACGGGGCAGCATACCGTACTCGGCGGTCACCCAACCCCGACCCTTACCGCGCAACCAACGTGGTACGCCGGCTTCCACGCTGGCATTGCACAGCACCTTGGTATCGCCGAATTCCACCAGTACGGAGCCTTCGGCGTGGCGCGTGTAGTCGCGGGTCAGGCGAATCTCGCGGGGCTGGTTGGGCGCTCGCCCACTGGGACGCTTGACGTCGGCTGCCATAGTTCCTCTCTGCTCGTTATTCGCTCGGAATGAGGGCGCCATTCTACACGGTTGGCGGCAGGAATCGGTTACACTGCCGCCTCGGACCCGACCCTGGGCCGCCGACGGCGGCCCGCATCGCCTGTTGAGGAGTAGGCCAATGGCCGACACCGGCAACCGCGTTCACAGCATGACCGCCTTCGCCCGCCTGAGCCGCGAAACGAGCTGGGGCAGCCTGCAGCTCGAACTGCGCTCAGTGAACCAGCGCTACCTGGAGCCCCATTTCCGCCTGCCCGAAACGCTGCGCGACCTGGAACCCGGCTTTCGCGAGGCCCTGCGTAGCCGCCTGGCCCGCGGTAAGGTGGAATGCACCCTGCGCTTCGAAGCAGAAAGCGCCAATGACACCCTCACGGTCAATTCAGAACGCCTCGCCGCCCTGGCCGCCGCCCTCGGCGAAGTGCGCACCGCCCTGCCCCAAGCAGCCATGCCCGATGCCCTGGCACTGCTCGACCACCCCGGTGTGCTCGAATCCCGCAGCACCGACCTCGACACGGTCAAGGCCGAAGCCAAAACGCTGTTCGATGCCGCCCTCGCCGAACTGCTTGCCGCCCGCGCCCGCGAGGGCGAGAAGCTCGCCGCGCTGATTCACGAGCGCCTGGCCGGGGTGCGCGAGCAGGTCGCCGAGGTGCGCCGCCTGATGCCGCAGATTCTCGATCGTCAGCGCACCCAACTGCTGGAGCGCCTCGAGACGGTCAAGGCGGAACTCGACCCCCAGCGCCTCGAGGCCGAACTGACCCTCCTGGCCCAGAAGGCCGACGTCGACGAGGAGCTCGACCGCCTGGTCGCCCACGTCAGCGAAGTCGAGCGCCAGCTCGGCCAGCCCGGTCCCAAGGGGCGCCGCCTGGACTTTTTGATGCAGGAGCTCAACCGCGAAGCCAACACCCTCTCTTCCAAATCAGTGGTCGCCGACACCACGCGCTGCGCGGTAGAGCTGAAGGTGCTGATCGAGCAGATGAGGGAGCAGATCCAGAATATCGAGTGATGTTCATGGGCCTCCACTAAAACCCACAGATCATCCTGGGGGGCGATATTCCCGAGTTCACCGTACACGGCCTTCGCCGCACCTGCCGCAGCCTGCTGACTGCCGCTGGGGTGCTAGACCGTATCGTAGAGCGCTGCCTGAACCACAAGCCCAAGGGCACCGAAGGCGTCTATGATCACCACGACTACTTCGAAGAGCGGAACGAGGCCCTGACCAAGGTGGCAGAACTGGTGGAGCCGGCCATCAACGGTGCACCAAAGGCACGTTTAAAAAGAGATGCCGAGGTAGCGACTGCATGAGCCCCCCTCCTAAGTGGAAAGTCCCAGGTTGGAATCCTGCCGTGGTAACGGCAGTGGAGGATACACCCGAGGAAATCTGGCGATCCCTGCGCTCATCCTGCGCCGGAGAACGAGTATGATCGAACTGTATCCTAGTAGAGCGGCCCACCCGAAAGTCAGCTAGCCCCGCCGTTGCCAGTTTCCGTAAGAAGGCCACTGACAACCCCAAAAGCCATCTCCAATATCGTCCCTCAGGCCGATTTCGGGCAGTCGAGTGACTCGGGCGCTCAACAGGGGGGCTTGGGGATTGTCAGTACCTTGACAGCACCATTTGGCGAAGGGATATTGCCGTAACGACGGTTGGATTTCCTATATCTTAAAAAGGCTTTCATGAACATGCTAACAATTTTACTCGCGCTCGTTTTTGGCGTAAACCAAACGACTCACGCAGATGATATCAAACCGGACCAGCCTCCCCAACACAATGCTGATACCGCTTCGATGCAACCTCCAGAAAGACCTGACAATATGGTTCACCGTGAATATGATAAAAATCATATTCCCGAATGCGTTGATAAGCGTGTATTTGGTTACTGGTATCTCAGTGACGAAGAAGACACAACACCATTTGAAAGCGTGGAATATGTTGAATGGTTATCCCCAAACGGCAATGTCGTCACCATACCCACAGGTGGTGATGCCAAGCGTGATGATCTCATGCCAATGCAAGCGACTTTCGATTGCGACACCGTTGTTTTTCGGGCATCCCATATACCTCAGGATTATGAATACTCTTACGAGATGAGAGATGATAATTTAGTCTATTATTCCAATGATGACGGGGGTTTTTATTATAGACGGTTACCGTCAGACACCAGCCTTCTCAAGGCACTGCTTCGTTTGGTGGCGACAGGTGAAGTCGAATCGTTTGATACTGTCAATGCCGAAGGTCTGCTAGGTATTAAAAACGCAACGATTGTTGATCTAATTGACTCAAAAAATCAACTGATGCTGATACATCAGGCTGAAGAAAACATGGTCGGCATGATTCAAAATAATGGTGAGCATCTAGCTTTATCAATTGACCCAAGCGTGCTGGCACTGAGTTTTCGTGCAAGCGACACCGATCAAATAAAACGGGTGCTAAACGCCGCAAAATTATCTAAAAATACGTTAAGGGAGTGAACCAAAAATGAATAGATCTATCAGTATAACTTTGTTGACGCTGGCTATTGTCTTATTTTCGCAGCCTGTTCTGTCAGATATACGGATGCATGGTATCTGGAAAGAGATCTCTCAAACGGATAATGACTCAACACTTTATCTTATCGTAAAAAAAGATGGAACATTGATTGATATCTATGCCCAAGAAAGTGCGTTGGATATTTTTCCAGCCGGCAATTACACTATCGAAGAAAATAACTTACATATTGATTACGGAGATGGCGAATCGGAAGTTCTGGAATTTTCTGTCGGTGAGAACCGGCTAAAATTGACAGGTAAAAACTGGACAGAAGAGTATATGCGATTTGCTCATGATGATAGTTTACTATCTGGCTCCATCATACTCGCCGAAACCGGAATGTTTACCATGATTGAATATATTGGTGATGAAGGCACCGATGATTATTTCGCATTTCATGCCAATAATGCTGCCAAGGCTGAGACTATAGATCGCGAGGGGACTGCTAGATTGTTTGAATTCTGGGAGGGGGACTTAAAAGGTCAGATACAGACTAACAATAATATAATCGTTCAACCACTCAATTCCCAAGTACTGTTGTTCAGTGTAGGGAAACCAGAACTTATAAAAAATTTGAGAGAACTCTTACCATGAATCAGTTGGTCCCAACGATCAAGTCAAAACCTGAATCTCGGTAGGCGGAAAGCGACGATTATGGATATGGCTGACGTTTCTTATCGAAGAAACTAATAATTTTGTCCAGAACCGGCCTAAGAAAAACATGAGCTTATCCGTCAAAAACTGGAAGAAACTGACGCCAAAGGATCCGATGGGGGTCACGCTGCCTGAGCGCGCTTTGTATGCATAGACCTCGGCGGCTTCCACCCCATTGGCGATGGGTCGAAGTCGCCGTTCGTGTCTTTTTCTCCCAACGTTACTGTTCGGCCAGGAATTCGGTCAGGGTATCAGCAGCGTTTGCCATTCTTCCTTGTTCAAGATATCTGGCCGCCATCTTTCTAGCCGCGTTGTAATCATCGATCAACTGAGAACCTTCCGGCTCGTTCATGATGTTCGGCTCCAGGCTGTTCATCAGCTGTGTAGCCTCCATTAATTGGTTGACGGCAAGGGCATTGTCCAACTGCTTGAGCAGGGCGACGCGAGCTCTGTCGAACTGGAGTATCGCTCCTTCTGGGCGTCTATCGTCAAGCATCCTTTTTGCGTTGCCAATCAGATTGTTAATGACCTCCTGGTCGTTCCCTTCAGTCGGTATTTCAGCAAGGTCCCTCGTCAGGCGTGCACCGGAATCCGGTGTTATTGGCTGACTCTGAAGCTCTCTGAGTTTCTCGAGTCGCTTAAGGTTGCGTTCCAGGCGACGTTGGAGAGTTTTGGTTTCCGCTGACAAGGCCTGCGCAACACCTTCCTGTCTGTAGAAATTTCTTGATTGTTCCGGGGTTATCAACCTTACCAACTGATCGGTCTGAATTGGCCATGATCGCCAGATGACAATGCCGGCTACCAGAAAAAGCATGCCCAAAAGACATCGGCGGCGCATCGTGCGAACCATTCGTTTGTATTCGATCAAAACGTGACCTTTGGAGTAAGTTTCAGCCTATTCGATAAACTTGGCAACTAGACTGCATTTCTCTGGCCGGCCTGGTTCGGCTGGGTGGTAACGTGTGCGCTCTTTGTGGCGCCCTGATCGGCCAAACCTTAACCGGCCAAAACTGACGTTGCACGATGAACGACAACCAGTCCACGTATAACCGACATTACCAGATTTACGTACTTGGCAAAGCAGGTTGGCCACGTGCGTTGATTGCCGGGCCTGATCGCCTGGTGAGACGGCACTCCATAGGGTGGTTGGGGCTGCTCAGTCACCACTGACCAGACTTTGAATGCGCCAACCCGATTCACTACGGTGGATTTCCATTCTCGGGCCGATCACGAATGCGATTGCCTGGCCTGAGACAAAGCCTTCATTGCCTTCGCTATCCCGTACTGGATAATAACTTTTGCTGTGTGCCGACGAATCGCCGATCAGGGTTAGGATGTCGTGATCCAGTGGACGGACAATGGTCGCGTCGCCGTCCGGTGCACTCCGCATGATGGCATCGGTTGCGGTGACGATTACGGTAGTGAAAGGGTCATGTCCGGCGAGTAAGCGTGTGGGCAGACAGCCAGTATAGGGCAGGCAGTAGACATCCGGCCCCCAGCGTACCGCGCCGAGTGGCAGAATGGTCTCCAGTTGCCGCCAGACATCTTCCCCGCTCTCCGGGTGCTCAAGCCACTCTCGCATATCGTCATGTCCACCACTGCCGCCAAAGCCCAGCATGATGTCCGGTTCGGTCATCGCAATGAGCGACTCGCTGTCCCGCGTGAGGACAACGCGCCGCAGTCGATCGCGGAAGGCGGCGAATGTCGGGTCCCGCCACGCCTCGTCCATTGGCTGCAGACGCGTTCCGTCATAACGCAAACCCTCTCTCGCCAGGGCATTCGCCTCTTCCGGAGTGAGCATTGGTGACCCATAGACCATGGGCTCACCCCGCCACTCACGCCACGCAGCAATTGCCGCCTCGGTTTGCGGTCCAGCAACGCCGTCGACCGAAGCCAGCCAGTAAAAACCGAGCCGCTTTAACCAGAATTGCGCGCGTGCCGTGTCGGTGGGGTTTGGATGTGCGGCGATCAGATCGCGCTGGATGGATGCGACCGACTCCGCCTTGATGACGTACCCTTCCGGCGTCTCCCGGGCGGTTTCATGCAACAAGCTCGCCAATGTGTCCGTTCCGGAATCCTCGAAGGGCTGGAGTGAATCGAGGCGGATATCCAGCAGATCCCAGCAATTGCCATCCTTTGCCAGGGCGTAGGTGGCCTCGCCGATACAGCAAGTCGGGCAGGCTGTCTGGGCAGTTTCGAAATGCCCGCCGAACGCGTGTCGAACCCGGTAGCGGTCACGTTCGGGGTTGGGCATGTCGAATCCCGGTGCTGCAAGCAAATGAGGCACGTTTGCTGGGGTCAGTGCCACGCCCACTACGATGTCGTTGTCCTCGTCCTGGCCTACCCAAGCACTGCCAAGGTGACAACGATCACCCAATCCGTGCGTCTCGATGTCTTGCAGTACGCGCCCGCTTGCCGTGTCGGTCTCACGACCAGTTACCAGCATGGTGAATATGCCAGAGCCACCAACATTGTCCACGAGGCGATACATGACACTGTCGTCACGCCCGGTGATACGTTCGTAGGCCAGCGAGCCGCGTGAAACACCAGCTTCGCCGCGTGATCGCTCGTATCGGGTCAGGCTGAGGAACTGCGAAACCGTCCGGTGCGCATGCCGATCACTGCATGCATCGAGGTTAAGTGAGGCAGGATGGTCGGTATTATTGGTGGACGGAACGAATGGCTCGAAACACGCGGGGTGGGGGCGGAACTCATCATTGTCGCCGATCGCCGCCGTACTGGTGAGTATCAGGCCGAGGGAAAACAGGGCGTTACGGTATCGATGCATGTGGGCTCACTCTCATTCAGAAGCTGCGCGGCCAAGGAACCTTGTCGCTAAGGCCATTCTTGCCTGGGCAATAGCACTAACCGCCAGGTATTACCAGCACGTCATTCATGCCGGCCCTAAACGGATAACGCAGGCGAACCCTCATGTGACCCAATCATTCCAGCACATGGACCTGAAACGTGATGGTTCCGACAACCAGTTGGCCATCGTCACCCAGTCCCGCTCGTGCCTGGGCGTAGGTTTAACACAGCTGATTTTGGTCTTATCGTGTAATTTGGGGTTAATGACATCAATTTGGCCGTGACAAAGTTGTGGAAGGGGTTCATCGGATCGTCTGTTGCTGTCGCTAAGAACCACGAGCAGGATCGAGTCATCTTGGGTTTGATCGACATAATCCCCATTGCCTGCCTCGAGGATGGATTGCAGGATCGCAGATGTCTCGCTGACGAGCGTGTAATGTCGAAGCTGCAAAGATGCTGGTATTGCACTTGATCATTGAAACCGCTACGGACGAGTTAGCGCCGCAAGTGCGGGAATGCCTCGCCTAGCAACGCGTGAAAGCTGTCCAGGGAGCGACTGTCGTCCGTGGCGATCGCCACGGTGTCCGCGGCGACCGGGACCGCCCAGTCTCCATCTTCTCGGTGTATGCTGCCGCTGAATTCCGCTCCCTCGAACTGCATTAACAAGATCGAGACCCCGGCATCCTTTAAATAGACGCTGTAGGCTCCATTGCCGCCGAAGCGTCGAGCATCGTAGCGTTTTTTCACCGACTCCACCTTGCCGGTTTTCACCAGCCGCAGGACAGTGGCAAGCAGGCTGTCCTGGTCCCGCAGCCGATGGTAGACGTACTCTTCGGCGTAGATCACGGTGTCCTCACCGTCGAAACGATAGGGAAAACGGCTGGGCTCTCCGGCGTCGTCATAGAGGATGAAAACGCCTCCCTCCACCTCGAAACGGGGCCCTTGGACAACCTTCATCGACCCGTCCGCATCAGGGTAAAGGTTCAGCATAGGCCCACTAGCGGGGTGGATTTCAATAACCCTGGCGTTCTGCACCTTAGCTTCGGCGCCTTCGGGCACGAGGTACCAAGTGCCGTGTAGGCGATCGTCTGCGCTAACGCCGCTCGAGGTCAGCGCTAGCAGGGCCGCCAGGCCACAGATGAGCCCTACGCCGAACTGCGTAAGCTGTGTACGCACGGTCATGGGAATATCCTTTTAGTTGTCGGCGCTCAGCGGCCGGGCGGCTTCACGGAGCACCTCGCCCATGTAGGACCAGCCCTTGGCTCCGGCGTCACCAATGGCGACCACTGATCCGCTAAGGGCCGCCATCCAAGGTTCACCGTCCCGATACAAAACGCCGCTGAACGGCGGGCCCGGCATTTGCGCCAGTATGATATCGGCGTGGCCCCACATTGACGCCACGAAGCTCCGCGATCCATCGAACAGGGGGGTCTTGTCCCGGGAGGCCAACGCCTCTCGCTCACCGGAAGACCCGAATAGATCTTCGAGCATTTGTTCGCTGGACTGGGGCTCTGAGCTATGCACGATGTCTCGGGCAGAGAATCCCACTGCCTCGCCGGTCAGGGTCAGCCGCAACATGGCCCGGAGCATGTGCCTATCCTCGGGGAGGCGATGCATGACGAAGCCGGGCTCATCTGGATGGGTGAGGAAAATGGTGTCTGCGTCTTCGATGCGCATCCGGTACTGCCGAGGTTCATCCTCACCGCTGATGAAGTACCTGGCGGTGTCACCCGCCAGTGCTACCCGCGTTTTGGTGCCGACCCGATACTGGCGCTCGCTGAGCTTTTCCAGGATACCCATGCGGCCGTCGGCGGCGATGATCTCGAACTGGCGCGCGTCATGCGGGGTAACCCGCTCACTCGGCCTCGCGCGATACCAGAAACCCTGCAGGGGGGATGCCGCCGCCGGGGGCGGTTCGCTCTGCATAGAAGGCGCGGCGGGGCCGCCCAGGGCTTCGGCGCGGGCGTACAATTCCCGGGCCTTGGCCTGATCCCGGGGCACACCGCGGCCCGTCTCGTGGAGTCGGGCGAGCCCGGCTAGCGCGCCTGGCTCGCCGGCTTCGGCCGCCTGGCGGTAGTACTCAGCTGCCTTGCCGGCATCCTTGGGCCGGCCCAAGCCTTGTTCGTGTAGCTGTCCGAGGGCGGTGGCTGCATGCACATACCCCTGCTCCAGGGCCTGCTCGAACCAGCGGGTGGCCTGGTCGTAATCGGCCGGGCCGCCGATATCGTCCCGCGCAGACATTTCCCCCATGACCAGTTGCGCATGGGGATAGCCGGCCTCTGCCGACTGCCTGAGCAGCGACAGGCCCAGGGCCTCGTCCCGCTCCACATGCAAGCCTTCCAGCAGCATCAGACCCATGCCCAGTTCGCCCGCAGCGGCGGCTTGACCGGATTCCCCGGCTGCTTGCTGGAACAAGCGCCACGCCTCGGCCGGGTCGCCTTCGGTACCCCACCCGTTCAGATAAAGGTCGGCGAGGGCGACATAGGCCGGGGGAAATTCCTGTGACGCGGCCCGCCGCAGCATGGCGAAAGCTTTGCCGCGGTCCAGGTACCCTAGTTCCGGGCTGGTGTAGACCATCCCCAGCAGGAACTGTGCCTCGGCGACGCCCTGCTCGGCCAGGTCCTCCGCCAGGCTGATGCCGGTTGCGACGTTGCGTTCGTCACGGTCTCGGCCGGTGATATAGCCGTGGGCGAGTTTCAGGGTGGTGCGTATTTCATCCTGGTCAGGGGCCGTCTCCAGAGCGGCATCCAGGGCGCGCAGCGCGTCCAGTCGTCCTGCGCTGTCAGCCTGTGCTGTATCCAAGGGAACAAGCAGCATCGAAGCCAAGAAAATTGTACCCATGGCGTGACAGATTTTCGAAGCCTCTACTCTCAACACTGTCCCTTACCTCGATTCTCTGGAAATTGGATTATCGATCGTCTCGCAACCAGATAATGCTATCGCCCCTATCGCAGCTACCGGATTCATTTTTCAGCTCATGCCTTACCATGCCGAAGCGCAGATCAACGCTCCAACAGCCAGCTTGCCTCGCTCGGCTCAACACCCGCTCATCTTTGTACACGAAAGAGCGGAAGAATTTGTCAATACCCGCTTTCTACTCCCTTCTTTTAAAAGCTATCTCTAACCCACAACACGTAGCCGCTACCAGAACAGTAACCATCTAATGTGTCCACTCTTCCCCCAGTAAATGCTGCTTCATAATCAATTCCTGCTGGATGCAGCGAAAAAGACCAACATCCGCGTTTAGCTACATAGCCCCTTATGCTTGGCCCATACGTAACGGAGTCAAAATGCTCAGAAATATCTTTGATATCAAAGAAATCTCGCATTCTCAGCCTGGCATGCCGCATCGAGAATGCCGGAATAGCTTTAGCCAGATAATCCGAATGCTTCTCGCTTTGGAGCCGATCTGCCCGCCCCTCATTCCGAAGCTCATCAATGTAAAATTGGCAGTTATCCAAACGCGCGTACTTTGCAGCCGAAAGGAGCTCCGAAAAATGTATATCGGTTGAATTCGAATTGGGACAGTATATTAGCGTGCTTAAATCCTCAAGGCTAGGTAAACGCCAATCCTGATGCCCAGCATGGTCAAGAGGAAACTCTGAACGAGCCGGCTCTTCACTTGTTGTAATAGCTTTGTGCTGGTTAGGCTCACCGATTACCCTACCATCGCGCCATTCTTGACCTTCCATAAAGCGCGTCCACTGGAGACCCGACACGACATCAGTTACGGTTCCGTCACCGTTGTCACGAAGGCGCCCAGCAAATAGATTCTTGCCGGCGTCCGGTTCCAGAGCCGATTCCAACGTGCGCCAGCGAGCCTTCATAGCCTTGCCAAGGTTCGGCTCGGCGGCGAAGAAGGCGCGTGCCTGGTCCAGGCGTTGCTGCAAATCCGGTGAGAACTCCAGGCGTCCCTCGCTGAGATGCTCTGAGACGGCCGGGCCCAATTCGCGCAGCTGTGCCTCAGCTCGGCTGTTGGCCGCATCGATGGGCGCCTCGGCGCGAATTGCCTTCCAGGATGCGATCAGGGTGTCGGAGAGTCGCTGTTCATGCCGGCTGACGACGGCGTCGATTTCTTCGCCTTCCCGTTCCAGTGCAGGGATCAATCCCTTTCGGCGCAGCTCGTCGGCGTAGTCTTCGACGATGGCGGACAGTTGCTCGTCGTATTTGCTGTGCACGCCGTTGAGCCGATGCAAGGCCTCGGGCTCGGCCTTGCGTATGGACCGGATCAAGTCGTTGATATCGACTTGAAAACCGCCAACCATCAGCCCTTCTAAAGGAGCTCGCCCTTCGCTTTGGTAGCCGTGCAGAAGCCGTCTCATAGCTTCCTTGGCCGGTTCAGGCTCAAGCAGCTGTTCCTTGAAGGAGTCGCGGGTAAAAGGAACCGAATACCCAGAACTCACCTTCCTGCGGGTGAAAGTCTCGCCCCAATCCGGACTGCCGGGCACGCTCCAGCCCCATTCACCGGGCTGTCCCAAAATCCCCTGATAGGCCCGGTAGATGGAAATGCCCTGCCACTGCTCGTAGATAGAGATCGGATCCAAAAGGCCAACAACCTCCGGGCTAGCCTGCCGGAGTGCCGGAGGTAGCTGCTGATCAAGCGAGCGGGCGTTCAGCCCTGCAAGGAAAGCGAAGTCGTAGATGCGTGCCAGGTCCATCAGATCATCGGAAACCTGAATTAGACCGGCGGCGGCGTTCCAGCGCACAGTGCCGCCGGGCAGGTTGGGTCGCCGTTCGATGGTCAACAGGGGCATGTTGTTTTCGGTTTGCAGATGGATGCGGGCGAGACGCGGTGCCCGGCCGGTGAAAGCCCACACGGGCTCGCCCACCAAAGTCCACAGCCGGTAGCGAAGCCGGATCAACGGCTCCCCCGCCATCGCGTGGAAAGTGCCCTGCACGCCGGGACGGTAGCTGAAGCTGCCGCTGCCTACGCGACTGGCAAGTTCACCTTCGGCGATGACTGCTGACCGCTCGCCCTGCTCCGCTACCGCAGGCCCCCCTGCCAAAAGGACACTCAGTAAGGCTGCCGCGCAGACTAATCTGATTGTATTTCTCACCATTACCCGGACACCCGCTGGCATTTGTTGTCCATATTCCACCGACGTAGCCTTTGGGCCGCGGACTATGAAGGTGGCGAGAGTTGCGAACGGTAAACAAGGGAGATAATGCCAAAGAAAAACCCCGAGTGCTGGGTCACTTTTTTGGCGTTGCCTCCTTGACCGGCTTAGGTTTTTTCGCGAGGCCGATCGCGTTCAGGATCAGCCCGATAATGAGAATCGGCAACCCAATGACTGGAGCAACAGCCAAGGTGAGGACAAGGCCAAACAAGGCCATGAGGGCTCCTATAATCTGCATACTTGCCGTATTCCCACCCTTCTTTTTTACCTGCTCTGTCATGTTCTTCTTCCTTAGGTTTCAACTTTAGGTGATCGGATTGTGATTTGCATGCATTCAGATCCAAAATTGGCCGTCTCAGAAGTAGCGTGCAGACACTGCTGAGAGCAGCGTTTCCACTTCTGACCACTCGATGGTGTCGATGACAGCTCGGCCCTCAAAAAACGAGGGTAGTCAATCTTGGCGTTGAATTCACCTTTTCGGCCGATCAGCTGGATCTGATGGCCGCGCTTGAGGACGTCGCCTCCAGCAGCGCCGATAAAGACGGGGCAGTCGCAACAACAAGCTGCGATTACAGAAACTTTAAGACCTATATCACTCCTGTGAGTCGAGCCATCCCTTGGCTCGTTTCACCTGCACAGGAGACCCGATATGCCCCCACCCTGCGTGCGCTGCGCCTCGCGGCGCATCATCAACCTCGAGACCGCCCGCCACCTCGGCACTGCCGCCGGGGGGGCTGGTCGACTCTCTGCAGGGGGCTATGTCTCGCTCTGTGCGCGAAGCCTGCCGCTCAACCCCTCAGTAACCTTTATCACTCAGCCGGGGCGCGGCTGCCGTACTAGCTGTGTAAACCCACCAGGTTGTTCACGGAAAGGCCCAGCCGGCTAACCGGAGAGTGGTAATCCAGGCTGGCATGCAACCGATGCCAGTAGTATTGGTGCAGCCAGGCTGGCAGTTGCTGGTCTCGCTGCTCCGAACTCTCGTAAGACCGCGCATAGCCCACTCGCGCAGGGCAGTTTGAATGAACCGCTGTCCCTTGCCATTGGTGCGTGGGGTATAACGCTTATGCCTTAGTCGCAGGCGCCGGCACAAGCAGTGGAATGCCTTAGATTTGTAGCAGGCACCGTGGTCAATCTCAGCACCGGCCTGGCTCTGGCACCCAAACAGAGCGCCCCCATCCATTGCGCCGCCAAGGCGGGCCTAAGCACCTTTATTTACCCGCGCCTTCCGCTTCCAGGCCGAGGTTGAACGCGAGCGCGGCGGTGCAGATATCCGGGCCCTCGATGCCCTCCTTCCCCTGGTGGACACGCCCATGACCGAAGGGCGCGGCACCGGAACAATCAGCCCAGCTACCGCTACCGCTGCCGCGAGCAGCGTACGCGGGCTGGAGGGGAGCCGACGGGAGGTCTACGTCGGCAGGGCGAAACTGCTAAGGATGCTGCACCGCCTCGCACCGGGCTGGACCGAGCAGATGTTCCGGCATGCCTAACGTTTCGACTGACCAATCAGCCGAATAAGGCCCTCCGGCCAAGCGAGCCCCCTTGAATACTGCAGCCTTGAGCGATGGAGCCGGCGTGCAGCAGTCGGGCGGGTATGCGATACTGCGCCCCTTCTCGACCCCAAGCCATCGCCCCAGGCCGCTGACTACGGACACGCCCATGTCTCAAGGTACGCTGTTCATCGTTTCCGCTCCCTCCGGCGCCGGCAAGACCACCCTGGTCCGTGAGCTCATCGAGAGCCTCGACGGCATTCAGGTGTCGGTATCGCATACCACCCGACCGCAGCGGCGCGGCGAAGTGGACGGAGTGAACTACCACTTCGTCGACACGCAAACCTTCGAAGCCATGATCGCGCGCGGCGAGTTCTTCGAGCACGCTCGGGTATTCGACAACTACTACGGCACCGCCCGCCCCGCCGTGAAAGCGATGCTCGACGCCGGCCAGGACGTGATCCTGGAGATCGACTGGCAGGGCGCCCGTCAAGTGCGCCGCCAAATGTCCGAGGCCGTGTCGGTGTTCATCCTGCCGCCATCACGCGAGGAGCTGGAGCGCCGCCTGGCCAGCCGTGGCACCGATGAGCACGCCACCATCGACCGACGCATGCGCGATGCAGTGAGCGAGATGTCGCACTATGACGAATACGACTATCTGGTGATCAACGACGACTTCACCACGGCACTGCGCGAGTTGCAGTCGCTGGTGATCAGCCGCCGGCTCAGCGTGGCACGCATCCGTGAGCGCCACGGCCCGCTGCTCCAGGCGCTCTTGTCACAGCCGCCAGCGGTCGAGTAAGCTAATCTGTCCCGTTGTTGTCACTCCCGCCCGGCCATGGCCGGCGCTTCACAGTTCAGGAAGGTCCAAATGGCGCGAGTCACCGTCGAAGATTGTCTGGAAAACGTCGAGAACCGCTTTCAGCTGGTGATGATTTCTACCCAGCGCGCGCGCCAGCTCGCCCGCGGCTCACGCGATGCCCAGCTGCCCTGGGAAAACGACAAGCCCACCGTCATGGCCCTGCGCGAGATCGCCGAAGGGCTGGTCGACGCCAGCGTGCTCGATGAACCCATCGAAGCACCGGTCAGAATTCGCCCCGAGGGCGAGCCGGGCATCGCCATCGAGGAGTAACCCCCAGCTCAAGGCGCGCCCATGTTCACCATCGACGACCTGGCCGACCGACTCGGCGGCTATCTGCCCGCTGACGAAATCCAGCAGGTCAAGCGCGCCTTCTACTATGCCGAACAGGCCCATGACGGCCAGCAACGCCGCTCCGGCGAGCCCTATGTGACCCACCCCCTCGCCGTGGCCAACATACTGGCCAACATGCACATGGACCATCAGAGCCTGATGGCCGCCATGCTGCATGACGTCATCGAGGATACCGGCGTCGGCAAGGAAGCGCTGGGCGAGCAGTTCGGCAAGCCGGTGGCAGAGCTGGTCGACGGCGTTTCCAAGCTCACTCAGATCACCTTCGAAGACAAGGCGGTCGCCCAGGCCGAAAACTTCCAGAAGATGGTGCTGGCGATGTCCCGGGACATCCGCGTGATCATCGTCAAGCTCGCCGACCGCCTGCACAACATGCGCACACTGGGCGCCCTACGCCCGGAGAAGAAACGCCGCATCGCCCGCGAGACGCTGGAGATCTACGCTCGCATCGCCAGCCGCCTGGGCATCAATACCATCCGCGTGGAACTCGAAGATCTCTCCTTCCAGGCCCTGCACCCGATGCGCGCCGAGCGCATCAAACGCGCCGTATCCAGCGCTCGCGGCCACCGCCGCTCGGCGATCCGCCAGGTGCAGAACGCCTTGCAGAAGAGCCTCGACGACGAAGGCCTGTCCGGCACCGTGGTGGGCCGTCAGAAGCATCTGCTGTCGATCTACAAGAAGATGCGCGACCAACGCAAGTCGTTCGCCGAGATCATGGACGTGTTCGGCTTTCGCATTCTCACCGACGACGTCGACAGCTGCTATCGCATCCTGGGCGTGGTACACAACCTCTACAAGCCCGTGCCCGGGCGCTTCAAGGACTACATCGCGATCCCCAAGGCCAACGGCTACCAGAGCCTGCACACCACCCTGTTCGGCCGCGGCGGCATGCCCATCGAAGTGCAGATCCGCACCCGCGAGATGGAAGCCATGGCCAACAACGGCATCGCCGCCCACTGGCTCTACAAGGCCGGCCAGACGGATCACCCCATCGCCGAGGGCAGCCATGCCCGCGCCCGCGAATGGGTCAAGGGCCTGCTCGAAATGCAGCGCCACGCCGGGGATTCGCTGGAGTTCATCGAGCATGTCAAGAACGACCTCTTCCCCGACGACATCTACGTCTTCACGCCCCGCGGCGACATCATGGAGCTGCCCCAGGGCGCCACGGTGATCGACTTCGCGTACGCGGTGCATACCGACATCGGCAACGGCTGCATCGCCTGCCGCATCGATCGTCACCTGGCCCCGCTCTCCACCCGCCTGGAGAGCGGCCAGACGCTGGAGATCATCACCGCGCCCGGGGCCAAGCCCAATCTCGCCTGGCTAAATTTCGTAATCACCGCCAAGGCACGCTCGGCGATCCGCCACGCCCTCAAGCATCAGCAGCACACCGAAGCGGTGCAGCTCGGCCGCCGGCTTCTCAACAAGGCCCTCGGGCCTTACGAGACCAGCCTCGAAGAACTGCCGAACGACGTGTTGCCGACTCTGCTCGCCGAGCTCGGCGTGAAGAACGAAGAGGCCCTGCTGGAATCCATCGGCCTGGGAAATCGCGTCGCCCACGCCGTGGCTGGCCGTCTGATCGACATTCGCCAGGGCGACGACACGGCCGGCGACGAAACTCCGACCAGACCCCAGGGCCCCATCGTGATCAGCGGCGCCGAAGGCATGGTGATCAAATTCGCCCGCTGTTGCCATCCGCTACCCGGCGATCCAGTGGTCGGCCACCTCTCGGTGGGCAAGGGCATCGTGGTGCACCGTGCCGAGTGCCGCAACCTCGATGAACTCAAGAGCGATCCCGACAAGCTGTTCGCCCTGGAGTGGTCCCAAGACCACCATGAAGATTTCGCCGTGGCGCTGCGCATCGAGATCGAAAGTCGTCGAGGCTTGGTCGCCGAACTGGCCAGCCTGGTCACCGACGCCGATGCCAACATCGAGCGCATCGGCATCGAAGAGCGTGACGCCCGGCTATCCATCGTCCACCTGACCCTGGCGGTTCACGACCGCGTCCATCTGGCCCGCATCATCAAGCGCCTGCGCAACCTCTCCCACGTCGGCAAGATCTCGCGCGTCGGAAACTGATCCCGTTTCCCGTCGGCCCGCGTCGTTGCGGGCCGGCACACCCTTCGTTACGACTCGCATACCCAACCAGGAGGCTCCCATGAGCAACAAAGCCGTCATCAATACCGACAATGCACCCGCTGCCATCGGTCCCTATTCCCAGGCCGTCAAGGCCGGCAATACCGTCTACCTCTCCGGCCAGATCCCGCTGGACCCAGCCACCATGTCGCTGGTCTCCGACGACTTCGAGGCCCAGGCGCGCCAGGTCTTCACCAACCTCCAGGCGGTCTGCGAAGAAGCCGCCGGCTCGCTGCAGGACATCGTCAAGCTCAACCTCTATCTGGTGGACCTGGACAACTTCGCCATCGTCAACGAGGTCATGGAGGCGTTCTTCGACGCGCCTTTCCCGGCCCGTGCCGCCGTAGGCGTGAAAGCGCTGCCCAAGGGCGCGCAGGTCGAGGCGGAAGCGATCATGGTGATAGGGGATTGAGCCGCGCATGCGGCTCTTCCTGGCGCTGAACCCGCCGCCCGAGCTGCGCCTGCGCCTCGGCGAGCTGGCGGATATCGCCCATGCCCATTGCGGCGGGCGGCGGGTGCCGACGGCCAACCTGCACCTAACGCTGGCCTTCCTCGGCGAAGTGGAAGAGACCCGTGCCGAGGCACTGGCCAACTGGGTGCGTGGCCTGACCGTGGCCCCTGGCGAATGGCGGCTGGATGCCTGGGGTCATTTTCGCCGCCCGGGCATCGTCTGGATAGGCGGGCAGCGCCCCGACCCCGTACTCACGGCGCTGCACCACCGCCTCTGGAAAACTCTCGAAGGTCAGGGAATCACCGGTCGCAGCGGGCGCTTCCTGCCCCACGTCACCCTGTTGCGGCAGGCAACGAAGCAGGACAGCCAAGCCCTTCCCCCACCGCCAGCTTGGCGCTGGCTCTACGACCGTATCGCTCTGATGCAGTCGGTGACCGACCACCGCGGGGCTTGCTACCGAACCCTGGCACAGTCACCGCCAGCCTCCGATGCATAGCGCCAGCATTCAGCTCGGCTGCATATGGCTGACCAAATGCTGGTGCACCAACTGACTCAGACTGGCTGTGTCAGAAATCCACCCGTTTTCATCACCTGGGCATAGCCCGCCCGGTAATCGGGGTAACGAAACTCATAACCGGATTGGCGCAGGCGCGTATTGTCGCAGCGCTTGCTGGCACGCTTGCGCAGTGGCGCCTGTATCACCTCGGTGGGTTCGACCTTGAGCTGCTGGGCCATCCAGCGCATCACCTCATAGAGTGGCGCCGGCTCGCAGTCGCTGGCCAGATACAGCGGCTCCACCGGCTCTCCGGCCTCGCCGAGCCCAAGCAGATGAGCCAGCACCCCGGCACAATCGTCACGGTGAATGCGGTTGGAGTACATGGGAGGTGCCGTGGGAGCGATGCGGCCTTCCAGCACCTGATGGATCAGGCGATCGCGGCCCGGGCCATAGATGCCCGAAAAGCGCACCACGGTGCCGGGAATGGGGCTATCGTGCAGCGCCTGCTCGGCTTCTCGCATCAACACGCCAGAGAAACCGGCGGATTCGGCCGGACTCTCTTCGTCGACCCGCTCGCCCTCTTTCTGACCGTAGACACTGGTGGACGACACGAAGAGCAGGCGCTGCGGGGCCCGTTCGCGATTTTCGTAGGTGCGCAGTACCGCCTTGAGGCCATCGGGATAGGCGGCCCGGTACGCGGCTTCCTCGAAGCGGTCCGCACTCAGTACGTAGACCACGTAGTCGGCATCCGGCAAGGCGTCGAGCGAAGCCGGGTCGCCGAGATCCAGCGCCAGCGGCTCGATACCGCTGCCGTCCAGTGCCGCGACATGGCGTCGCGCCCCGATCACCCGGTGTCCCGCATCGATCAACTCGCGGCCCAATGCCTGGCCGATATCGCCACAGCCCAGAATCAGCGTCGTCTTCTTCACCTTTCTCTCGCCCCCTGATAAAAAGTCCCTATCGGAAAGCCACCCATCCATCGTCCGAGAGGATGCCCAGCGGGCACCATCATGACTCTAACAGAACTTCGTTACATCGTGACACTGGCCCAGGAGCGCCACTTCGGGCGCGCCGCCGAGCGCTGCTTCGTGTCCCAGCCGACGCTGTCGGTGGCCGTCAAGAAGCTCGAGGAGGAGCTTGGCGTCGCCCTCTTCGAACGCTCCAAGTCCACCGTACAGGTTACCCCGATGGGGGAGAAGATCGTCGAACAGGCCCAGCGCGTGCTGGAGCAGAGCAGCGTCATCAAGGAGCTGGCCTCGGCGGGCCGCGATCAGCTGGCCAGCCCTCTGCGCATCGGCGCCATCTACACCATCGGGCCCTACCTTTTTCCCCAGCTGGTGCCGGCGCTGGCCCAAAGCGCGCCGCAGATGCCGCTCTACATCGAGGAGGGATTCACCGGCAACCTGCGCCGCAAGCTGCGCAGCGGCGAGCTCGACGCCATCATCATCGCCCTGCCCTTCACCGAAACCGACGTGGTCACCAAACCGCTCTACGAAGAAGCCTTCGAGGTGCTGATGCCGGCCGATCACTTCTGGGCGGAGCGCGACCACATCGACAAGGAAGACCTGCTCCAGGAGCGGCTGCTGCTGCTCGGCGAAGGCCACTGCTTCCGCGACCAGATCCTCGAGGCCTGTCCGGCCATCAGCCACAAGCTTGCGAGCCCCAACAACACCCTCACCGCCGAGGGCGGCTCGCTGGAAACGATACGCCACATGGTGGCCTCCCGGCTCGGTATCACCGTGCTGCCCCAATCGGCCATCGGCACCGGCCGCTACGAGAGCGGGCTGCTCATCAGTCGCCCCTTCCGCGAGCCGGCGCCGTCACGCACCGTGGCCGTCGCCTGGCGTGCCAGCTTTCCGCGGCCCAAGGCCATCGACGCCGTCACCAGCGCCATTCTGCGCTGCCATGAAGCGCTCCCCGAGACGGCATGAGCACCCTCGACGCTCCCGTCACCGACCTCAAGGGAGTGGGTGACGCGCTCTCAGTGAAGCTCGCCCGCCTGGGCGTATCCAGCGTGGCCGACCTGCTCTTCCACCTGCCGCTGCGCTACCAGGACCGCACCCGCATCACCCCCATTGCCACTCTCAGGGCGGGCATGGAGGCGGTAGTGGAGGGCGAGGTGGCAGCGAGCGAGGTGGTGAGGGGGCGCCGACGCAGCCTGCTGGTGCGCCTGCGCGACGGCTCCGGCATCCTCAGCCTGCGCTTCTTCCACTTCTCGCCGGCCCAGCAGCAACAGTTTCGCCCAGGCTCCCGTGTGCGCGCCTTCGGCGAGGCCCGAGCCGGCGCCACGGGGCTCGAACTCTACCACCCGGAGTATCGGCTGCTGGGTAGTGGCGTTGCCCCGGTGGAAGATCACTTGACACCGATCTACCCGACCACCGAGGGGCTGCATCAAAGCCGCCTGCGGGCTCTGGTCGAACAGGCACTTGCCCAACTCGACGATACTCCGGAAGCGCTGCCCGACTGGCTGCCCGACCCCTTGCGCGCACGCTTCGACCTGCCCGAGCTGCACCATTGCCTGCAAGTGCTGCACCGCCCGCCGCCGGACATCGATTCCGAAACCCTGGCCAGCGGACGCCACCCGGCCAGCCGCCGTCTGGCGCTGGAGGAACTGCTCGCCCACCACCTCAGCCTGCGCGAGGTGCGCCTGAAAATTCAGCGGGATGGCGCACCGGCACTGCCCAGCGGGCGCGGCCTGCAGGCACGTTTTCTTACCCAGCTACCCTTCTCGCTGACCGGCGCCCAGCGCCGCGTGCTCGACGAGATCGCCGCCGACCTGGCCCGGGAAGTGCCCATGCTGCGACTGGTACAGGGCGACGTGGGGTCCGGCAAGACGGTGGTCGCCGCCATGGCCGCGCTCGCCGCCATCGCCGGCGACTGCCAGGCAGCAATGATGGCACCCACCGAGATTCTCGCCGAACAGCACTACCGCACCTTCCAGGCCTGGTTCGCCCCGCTGGGCATCGAGGTGGCCTGGCTCTCCGGCAAACTCAAGGGCAAGGCGCGCCTCGACACCAAGTCGGCCATCCTCGACGGCCGCGTGCGCCTGGTGGTAGGCACCCACGCCATCTTCCAGGAGGACGTGCACTTCCAGCGTCTGGGTCTGGCCATCGTCGACGAACAGCACCGCTTCGGCGTGCACCAGCGTCTGGCTCTGCGCGAGAAGGGCGAGGCCGGAGGCCTGACGCCCCACCAACTGGTGATGACCGCCACGCCGATTCCGCGCACTCTGGCCATGAGCGCCTACGCCGATCTGGACGTTTCGGTGATCGACGAGCTGCCCCCCGGCCGTACCCCGGTAAAAACGGTCGTGGTGCCCGACGAACGCCGTCCCGAGGTGGTGGCACGCATTCGCCACGCCTGCGCCGATGGTCGCCAGGCCTACTGGGTATGTACTCTGATCGAAGAGTCGGAAGCGCTGGAGTGCCAGGCCGCCGAGGCGACTCGCGACGAACTCACCGAGGCGCTGCCCGAGCTGGCCATCGGCCTGGTCCACGGGCGCATGAAGGCCGCCGAGAAAGCCGCGGTGATGGAGGCCTTCAAGACCGGTGAACTGGATCTGCTGGTCGCCACCACGGTGATCGAGGTGGGCGTCGACGTACCCAACGCCAGCCTGATGATCATCGAGAACCCCGAGCGGCTGGGGCTCTCCCAGCTCCACCAGCTGCGCGGCCGGGTGGGGCGCGGCAGTACCGAGAGCTACTGCGTGCTGCTCTACCATCCGCCGCTGTCGGCCCACTCCAAGGAGCGCCTGGCGGTGATGCGCGAGACCACCGACGGCTTCCGCATCGCCGAGAAAGATCTGGAATTGCGCGGCCCCGGCGAGGTCCTGGGCACCCGCCAGACGGGTCTGGCACAGATGAAGATCGCCGACCTGGAGCGCGATGCCGACCTCCTCGAACGGGTCGCCCCGCTGGCCGACGCCTTGCTCGCCAGCCGCCCCGAGGCCAGCCAGCCGCTGATCCGCCGCTGGCTCGGCGCAGAGGCCGGGCGTTATGGGCAAGTGTGACGCTGGGCTGCGGGCTACGGGCTACGGGCTACGGGCTACGGGCTACGGGCCATAGTCTAACTCGCCCATCGAAACCCGTGGCTCGAAGCTCGTGGCTCGTATCTCGCAACTCGCCAACAGCGCTCTTAAAGCGCTTTCAGAAGCTTTTGCAGCTTTTGCAGATCGCTGGAGTCGCCGACCAGGCGTACCCGGCCCGCCATCATGCCGTCGAGAAAAGCCTGCTGAGTGGGTTTGCGCAGGATCTCGAGCGCCGTGGCGGCGTCAACGAAACGCAATTCCAGATCGAGATCCACCGGCAGACCGCGGCCCGTCTCGATGCCTCGCGGCGACATGCGGTAGTGGCGGGCAATGGCGAGATCTTCGGTGGCGATGCCCCAATCGAGGCCGCGCATCTCGCTCAGACTGTCACGGAAACGCGGCTTGCGCTTCAGCGCGCGCTTGAGCATCCATCCCAACAGCCACAGCGTCAGTTGAAGCTTCATGTCGAGTCCGCTTCGAACGGGGAGGGGGGGGGAGCGCCGCGGCCTGCCATCGAGCAGACCGCGCCATGGGAGCCCGTCAGCCCTTGCCGACGGCATCCTTGAGGCCCTTGCCGGGCTTGAAAGCCACCGTCTTGCTGGCCGGAATGGCCAACGGCTGGCCGGTCTGGGGATTCTTGCCCGTGCGAGCAGCACGCTCGCGCACGGTGAAGGTGCCGAAACCGATCAGCGAGACGTCCTGCCCCTGAGCCACGCTGCCGGTGATCTCGTCAAGAATGACGTTGAGCACTTGGCTCGCTTTGTCCTTGGAGAGATCGGCACGTTCGGCAATCGCCGCGGCGAGTTCTGGTTTACGCATAAAGCCCTCCTGAATGTTGGCTATGTTGCCCGGCGATGTGCATCACCGGCGACCTTGTTATCGAATAGCGCATGATACTGGCCGGATGCGCCGCCACGGCGGTTGCCCGTAGCGACGATACCGAACCTAGCCTAGCAACGCCGGTGCGGCCCGCGCCAGCTCAACTTTCCGCCGCACGCAGCGTCCTGTCAACGCAAATCCGATCAAACGTTCGTCTTCGCCTTCGGCAAGCGCCACCCAATCTTTACCTTCGCCATCGAGCCGCCAACGTGCCGGCGCCACAGCCGGCGGCAATGCCACCACCGGCAGCAGCGGCGTCTTGACCATGACCGGCCAGGCACCGAAGCCCACCTCGGTGGGCGTGCCGGTCAGCGTCCGGGCCAGCGCCTTGGCACTGGCCTGCAGCGGCTGTACATACATGGCATTGACCCCATCCACACAGGCCACGTCGCCCAAGGCATGAACGCCGGGAGCCGCATTGAGCCTCCGGTCGACGTGAATGCCCGCCGGCCCTGCCGGCAGTCCTGCCGCTTCGGCCAACGCCGTGCGCGGCCGAAGACCGGTGGCCACCAGCACCAGATCGGCATCGAGCTGACTGCCGTCATCGAGCGCGACGCCCACGTCAGCACCCTGCCGCGAGAACCCTGCCACACTGCACCGCGTGTGCAGGCTCATGCCGGCCTCGCCAAACGCCTCACCCAGCGCCCGACCCAGCGGCTCCGGCAGCAGCCGCGGCAACGGTGCCGCCTCAGGCGCCACCAGCGCCACCCGATGCCCTCCCGCCGCCAGGTCGTTGGCGAACTCGCAGCCCACCAGACCGAAGCCCACGATCACCACCCGAGCCGGATGGTTCAGCGCCTCGAGGGCCCCATGGAAGGCGCGATAGTCGTCGAGGTCGTTGACTTGGAACACCCGGTCGCCGAGCGCCGGAGGCACGCAAAACGGCATGGCCGGACTGGCACCGGTGGCGAGCACCAGTTCGCTCCACGGCAAGCGCTCGGCACCGATGCGCAGCGTGCGCGCCTCAAGGTCGATCGCATCGACCCGGGTGTGTGAGCGCAGCGCCACGTTCAGCCGCTCGGCAACGCCCAGCGCCGACTGCATGGCCAGACACTCGGGCGGCAGCCCCTTGGCAAAGCCGGTGGAGAGCAGCGGCTTGGAATAGTCGTCGCCGCTGTCGGCGGTGATCACGGTGATCGGCCGGTCATCCTTCAGGGCGCGAAGCTGGCGTACCAGGCCCAGGCCGGCCATGCCGGAACCAACGATGGTCAACGGAACGGTCATGAGCGTCTCTCTGGCTTGCGACCCGATGCCGAACCATGGTGCGCATCGGGAATCGGTATTGCGGCGCATGGTACACTATCCGCCCCTCGCATGACGTGGAGAGACCCGGTGACCTGCAGCCGTAGGGTGAGAAACGCCCCTGCTTGTCCTGCCGCCAGCGCCCTTCCCTGGCGCCCCCTGACCGCCGCTCGTCCGGCCATGGCCCCGGCCTGGTGGCGCTGGGTGGCCTCGCGGGACTCGCTCACTGCCCGGCTGATCGCCGCCGGCGAGGGACGCCGCTTCCGCGTTCGCCTGCTCAGCCAACGCCTGGGCCGGCCTCGCCCCGACGAAGCTCGGGCACTGGGGCTGCCGGCCAACCGCTACACCTGGCTGCGTGAGGTGGCGCTGTGTCTGGAGGAGCGACCCTGGGTCGTCGCGCGCTCCGTGGCCCCGCTCACGCGCCTGCGGGGTTACCGGCTGGGCCAGCTTGGCGAGCGGTCGCTGGGCAGCTGGCTGTTTCGTCAGCCGGATCTCGAGCGAAGCCCCATCGAGGTCACGGCCGTTGCCGCCCCTTTCCATGACGCCCCCGGCCCCTGGGGGCGCCGCTCGGTGTTTCGTCATGGCCGCTTTGCGGTACTGGTCCAGGAGTTCTTTCTGGATACCATGGCGGATGACTTGGCGCTGCCGCCACGCTAGGCTTGGCCAAGGCTCGACAGCATGCCGCGCCCCGAGTCGCCCGGACGCTGTCTCTCACCCCCGCCATACCCGCTCACGAGGCTGAGATGGACCGCACGCTGCTGCGCCCCACGGGGCTTTCGCGACTTCCCGACTTCCTGCACCTGACGCGTCTGGATCGGCCCATCGGTACCTGGCTGCTCATGTGGCCAACCCTTTGGGCGCTGTGGGTGGCCGCTGTCGGCATTCCCGAACGGCACGTGCTGCTGATCTTCGTTGCCGGCGTCTACTTGATGCGCGCCGCCGGCTGCGTGGTCAACGACTATGCCGACCGCCACTTCGATGGGCACGTCAAGCGCACCAAGAACCGTCCGTTGGCCACCGGCCGCATCACCGAGGGCGAAGCCCAGGTGGTGTTCGCCACCCTGGTGATCGCGGCCTTCGTACTGGTGTGGTTCACCAACCTCTTCACCGTGATGCTCTCGCTGGTCGGCGTCGTACTGGCCTTCATCTACCCGTTCATGAAGCGCTACACCCACCTTCCGCAGCTGTTCCTGGGTGCTGCGTTCTCGTGGGCGATTCCCATGGCCTTCGGTGCCGTGCTGGGCGAGATCCCCCCCGAGGCATGGCTGCTGTTCACCGCCAACGTGGCCTGGACGGTGGCCTACGACACCGAATACGCCATGGTCGATCGCGACGACGACCTCAAGATCGGCATCAAGTCCACCGCCGTGCTCTTCGGCCGCGCCGACCGGCTGATGATCGCCCTGCTGCAAGGTCTGACGCTGGCGCTGCTGGCCTGGGTCGGCCTGCGCCTGGCGCTGGGCGGCTTCTTCTGGCTGGGGCTCGCCGCCATGGCGGCCACCTTCGTTCACCAGCAGGTACTGATTCGCCATCGCGAGCGGGAGCGCTGCTTCCAGGCATTCCTCAACAACCACTGGTCGGGGCTGCTGGTGTTCGCCGGGATCGCGCTCGCCCTGTGGCCCAACGCGAGCTGAGAGCGGCATGGCTACCTTGTCACGCAACTGTCATGATGTGGTGGTGAAATCGTCATCGAGCCGCCACTGACTGCGAGGGCCCGGGATGACTGCCAAGACCGTTCTGATCGTCGATGACGAGGCATCGATCCGCGAGATGATCGCCGTGGCGCTGGAGATGGCCGACTACCGCGTGCTGGAGGCCGACAACGCCCAGGATGCCCACGCCATGGTGGTCGATCACCAGCCCGACCTGCTGCTGCTCGACTGGATGATGCCCGGCACCAGCGGCATCGAGTTGGCCAGGCGCCTCAAGCGCGAGGAAACCACCGCCGAGCTGCCGATCATCATGCTCACCGCCAAGACCGAGGAGGACAACAAGATCCAGGGTCTCGAAGCGGGCGCCGACGATTACATCACCAAGCCGTTTTCGCCGCGTGAGCTGGTGGCCCGGCTCAAGGCCGTGCTGCGCCGTGCCACGCCGCGAGGCGTGGAAGACCCGGTCGAGATCGACGGCCTGTTGCTCGACCCCGTCAGCCACCGGGTCAGCGCCAATGGCAAACCCCTGGAGATCGGCCCCACCGAGTATCGCCTGTTGCAGTTCTTCATGACGCACCAGGAGCGCGCCTATACCCGAGGCCAGCTGCTCGACCAGGTGTGGGGCGGCAACGTCTATGTGGAGGAACGCACCGTGGACGTACACATTCGCCGCCTGCGCAAGGTGCTCGGCGAGCGCCACCAGCACCTCGTCCAGACCGTACGCGGTACCGGCTACCGGTTCTCCGCCAAGGCTTGACGTGAGACGCCCCTGGAGCCGTGAGCTATGGCGCCTGACGTGGCTGGCCGGCGTCGGCGCGCTGATCGGCTGGCCTCTCTCATCACCCGCTCTGGGACTGGCCATCGGGCTGGCCGTGTGTCTGGCCTATCATCTGCGCCAGCTGCGCGCCCTGCACCGCTGGCTGACCCGCAACCCACAGGCCGAACCGCCGGCGGCCAACGGCCTGTGGGGCGAGCTCTTCGACCGGCTCTATCGCTACCAGAAAGGGCAGCGCCACACCCAGCAGCGGCTAAGGTCCACTCTGCGCCGCATCCAGGAATCCTCCGAGGCGATGCGCGACAGTGTGGTCATGCTCGACTCTCACGGCGACCTCGAGTGGTGGAACAGCGCCGCCGAACGCATGCTGGGGCTACAACCTGCCCATGATCGCGGCCAACACATCACCAACTTGATTCGCGACCCACGTTTCGTCGCCTACTTCAACGCCCGCGACTACCGTGAACCGCTGACCCTGCCCTCGCCCATCGACGAACGCCAGGTACTGCAATTCCAGCTCACGCTTTATGGCGACGACGAACGCCTGCTGATGGCCCGCGACATCACCCGCCTGCATCGCCTGGAGGAGATGCGCCGCGACTTCGTGGCCAACGTCTCCCACGAGCTGAGAACGCCCCTGACCGTGCTCGCCGGCTACCTCGAGACCTTCGGCGACCTCGCCGATACCCTACCCGCACGACTGGCCAAGGGAGTCTCGCAGATGCAGAGCCAGACCACACGCATGCAGAACCTGGTCGATGACCTGCTGCTGCTATCGCGGCTGGAGATCGATCGCGGCGGGCATGACCATGGCCCGCTGGATGTCGCCGCCGTGCTGGAGAGCGTGCGTCGCGACGTCCAGGCGCTGGCCGGCGAGAGCCAGACGGTGGAAGTGGCGATCGACGAGTCGCGGCGCCTGATCGGCAGCGAATCCGAGGTCCGCAGCGCCATTTCCAACCTGGCCTTCAATGCCGTGCGCTATGCCGGCAACGGTTGCCATATCGTGCTGCGCTGGATGCCCTGCGGTGACGGCGCCTGCGTCGCCGTTGAAGACGACGGCGAAGGCATCGACCCGGTGCACATTCCCCGCCTCACCGAGCGCTTCTATCGCGTCGACAAGGGGCGCAGCACCGCCACCGGCGGCACCGGCCTGGGGCTGGCCATCGTCAAGCACGTGCTGCTGCGCCACGACGCCCATCTGGAAATCGATTCCCACCCCGGCCAGGGAGCACGCTTTCGTTGCCATTTCCCGCCGTCGCGGTTGCGTAATGATAGCGCCCAGGCTGCACCACCCGTCAGATCGCTGCCCGCTGTCGCCGATAGGCGCGAAGACTCTTGACGAAATTGGCGATGAACACCAGCAAGATGCCACCCATGCCACCCAGCACCAGCGCCAAGGCGACCACCAGCTTCGCCCTGGGCGAGTCTGGAGCTTCAGGCTCGTAAGCCCACTGCGTCACGTCCGTCACCTGAACGTCCTCCAAGCGAACCACATTGGCACGCAGCAGGGCATTGTCCTGCTTGAGGGAGTTGTACGCATCGATGAAGGGCGAATGACTCTGCCGGGCCAGCATGGCCTGTATCTCGTGGTTGGTCTCCAACTGGGCGATTTCCTTTTCGATCTCGCGAATCGCCGACGTTTTGGCCTCCTGATTCAGGTTCTCCTCGATCACCCGGCGCTCGGCCTGCAGGGCGCGCGTTCCCATGAAATACAAGGGGAGGCCATCCTGGGAGTTGATTTCGGCATAGACGATATCGCGCTCGCCGCTTTGCCGGCCGAGGTCGCGCGGTGTGGTGGGCCTCTCGATGCCCAACTGCTCGGCAATGTGCTCGGCTTGGGTCAGAAGCCTGATTCGCTCTTCACGCGCCGCGACCACTGCCCGCTTCTCGGCCTCCAGCCGATCGCGAAGCCGTTCCAAGCGAATCTGGTCATCCTCGGATAGCCTGTCGATGCGAGCGCTCACTTCGTCTTCATACGCTGTCAAATGCGCTTCCATTCTCGCTTCATTGCGGGAGATCGACGAGTCGACGGCCCGCTGCGCACGGTTGACGAGAACGCCGGAAAAATCGGAGCTCGCCCAGGAGACATAGGCGTTCAGCAATTCGTGGCCCTGCACGCCTTGAGGGTAGGAGAGCTGCAGCACGGCGCCCCCGTCGTCGGGCCGGCTGACGGAGAAGCGGTCATTGAAAAAACGGCGCAGCGCAGTGTCGAAACTCGCGTCACCGGGCTCTCCAGCTGCGGGGATGCCCCACTCGGATGCCGGCCTGTCGGAATCTTCGATGAACCGCTGAAAGAGCTGGTAGGAAGAGGTCCGCTGCACGAACTCCTTGAAAGCCCTCTCCTCGGAATAGCTGTAGCCCTCGATGGCATTGATTTCCCTGAGTCCATCGGGGAAAGGGGAGGTTTCCAGTTCGCTATTGTAAACCGGCGTCGTCATGAACAAATGGACCAGGGCCAGGGCCACTGCAGCCACGACGGCACCGACTATCCAGCGCCAACCCTCCACGAGGGCAACGGCGATGTCCCGCAGGTCGATTTCGTCGGTAGACGCATCCGTATATTCGACACGGGCATTCATGTCTTCTCCCCTTGGATGACGAGGAGAGCCGAATTGACCACGCCATGAAGAGCGACGATGACGGTGGCAGCGACCACCGTTCGTTCTTCCAGTGACAGCCAGAAAATGGCAGCGACGATGATGGTGCAGGTGAACAAGAAGGCGAAGGCAGCCTTCCACTTCTTCAGATACAGCAGGGAAAAGCCTGGAATGACGACGAAGAGCGGAAAGACGAGCGAGGGTTCAATCAGCTTGCGTGGGTCGTGGGTCGTGGGTTTCATGACGATAGCCCTAGCGGTGAGACGTGGCAATCCTAGCCTGGGCGGCCAAGTCTACCTCACTAAGTAACACTAGGACATTAGGATGAATGGAATGACACTCACATATGATGACGATCAAATCGTCTGATACTTTTTAATACTTTCAATTACTTAAAGAAACATTAATGCCGGTTAATGCTACAGGTACAGGGAGAGGGGATTGACCGCAGCCGCACCTGCGGTCAATCCAAGCCGCCTAAGCCTGTCACTCGCCGGCGGCCCTGGCGCCTCAGTGCTCATGATGCCCGTCGGCGGCCTCGCTGCCCTCCTGGGCGCTCTCCACCCACACCTCCACCTGAACGTCGCCACGTTCGGCGAACTCCAGGGTCAGCGGAAAGCGGTCGCCTTCGCTGAGCGGGGCCACGAGGTTCATCAGCATCAGATGGTAGCCGCCGCCAGGACGCATGCGTTGCGTGGTGCCGGGCTCGATCTCGAGTTGCGGGACACGGCGCATGCGCATCACCCCATCGTCCATGGCCATGTCGTGAATTTCCACGCTCTCGCTGGCTGGTGAACTCGCCCCCACCAGCAATGCCGGTGAGTCGCCCTCCACGCCGATGTCCAGGTAGGCCGCACCATGGGGGACGCCCGGCGGTGCCGGAGTGGCGAACGGATGGGCGATGCGTACGTCGTCCAGATGGCTTTCGTGGGCCTGGGCGGGCAGGGTTGCCAGCAGCGCGCTGGCCAGCAATAGGGGCAGGATGGAACGCATGGACTCTCCTCATGATGGTACGCGGTCGACAAGCCGTGCCGACCTTGGATAACGCTTCCGGGCTCGAGCCATGATAGCAGCCGCCAACCGCCTTCACGGCGTCGCGATGTCGCAGGCGTAGTGTCGCTCCCACATCAGCACGGCCGCCGCCACGGCACCGGGCAACAGAAAGAGATTGGCCAGCGGAACCCAGGTGATCAAGGTCACCCAGCCACCATAGGTGAGCGTCGGCCACCAGCGACGGGCAAGGCGGCGGCGCATGTCGGCGAAACTCACCTGGTTGTTGTCCATGGGGTAGTCGAGGTAGGTGATGGCCATCACCCAGGCGGAGAACAGCGCCCACAGCAGCGGTGCCACCAGGTTGAGGCCGGGGATCCAACTGACGATGAACAGCAGCAGCGCCCGCGGCAGGATGTAGGCGAGCTTGACCAACTCGCGGCCCAGGGCGTCCACGGCGGCCCTGGCCAGGCCACGGTCATCGAGGGGCGGCCGTCCGGTGGCGACGATCTCCACCTTGGCCGCCAGAAAGCCGTAGAAGGGGGCGGCGATGAGGTGGGTCACCAGGGTGAAGGTGAACAAGACGATCACCAGCAGGCTGATCACGAACAGCGGCCAGATCAACCACTCGAGCCAGCCCAGCCAGCCGGGCACCATGGCCATCCAGGCATCCAGCCAACCGCCGAAATTCGTCACCACGTAGCCGAGCATGGTGGAGTAGACCAGCAGATTGACCAGTATCGGCGCGAAGACATAGCGCCGCAGGCCGCGGGTGTAGACCAGCCGCGTCCCGCGGGTCAGGGCCGTGAAGGCGTCGAGCATGGCGCTTCCTCGAGGTCAGGGAACGAACCGTCGCACTCGGCAACGGTCCGTATTGACCACTAAGTCGAGCGCCGTTTCAACCTTTGCGCTTCAGCGCGCTCTCGTCGAGCTGTTCCGGGTCCATGTGGCGAATGTCCAGGCCCTTGACCAGATAGATGACATACTCGGCCAGGTTGTCGGCATGGTCGCCCACCCGCTCCAGGGCCCGCAGGATCCACATCACGCTGAGCACCGGGCCGATGGCGCGACTGTCCTCCATCATGAAGGTCATCAGCGAGCGCATGGCGCTGCCGTACTCGTCGTCCACGGCATCGTCCTCGTGCACCACCTGCAATGCCAGTTCGGTATCGAAGCGGGCGAAGGCGGTCAGCGCATCGCGCAACATCTTGCGCACGTGTTCGCTGATGTGGCGAACTTCCACCAGACCGCGCACGCCGTTGCCGCTCTCGATCAGGGTCAAGGCATTGCGGGCGATCTTGCTCGCCTCGTCGCCGATGCGCTCCAGGTCGGCGGTGGCGCGGATCACCGCCAGCACCAGGCGCAGGTCGGAAGCCGCCGGCTGACGCCGGGCCAGCACGCGGGTGCACTCGTCATCGATCTTGAGCTGCATCTCATTGACCTGATGATCGCCCTCGCTGACCTCCTCGGCCAGGCGACTATCGCCGTCGAGCAGCGCCTGGATGGCCTGCTGGACCTGCTGTTCGACCAGGCCTCCCATGGTCATCAGGTGGGTCTTGAGCTCCTCCAGCTCCTGGTTGAACTGGCGAGAGATGTGCTGGCTATGGGTTTCACTGGTGATGTCCATCGGAACCTCCTCGGGGTGCCGTCGACCGATTCTGTAGAACGTCAGGCAATGCGGCCGGTGATGTAGTTCTCGGTGCGCGCCAGGCGCGGGTTGGTGAACAGGGTGTCGGTGGGCGCATACTCCACCAGCCGGCCCTGCTGCAGGAAGGCGGTATAGTCGGAAACCCGCGCCGCCTGCTGCATGTTGTGGGTGACCAGCACCAGGGTGAGCTGGCCCTTGAGGCTACGGATCAGATCTTCGATCTTCAGCGTCGAGATCGGATCGAGCGCCGAAGCCGGTTCGTCGAGCAGCAGCACCGATGGCTTCACGGCCAGGGTACGGGCGATCACCAGACGCTGCTGCTGACCGCCGGAGAGCGACCAAGCCGAATCGCTCAGGCGATCCTTCACTTCATCCCACAGAGCCGCGGCGCCCAGCGCCCATTCGACGACATCGTCGCGTTGCCGCCGAGTGAGCCCTCCCTGCAACCGCAACCCGAAGGCCACGTTGTCGTAGATCGACATCGGAAAGGGATTGGGCGCCTGGAAGACCATGCCGACCTGGCGTCGCAACTCATTCACCGCCACCGCGCGGGCATGAATGTCCTGCCCCTCGAAGCGAATCGTGCCACGTTGCGTCACCGTCTCGTCGAGATCGTGCAGACGGTTGAGCGCACGCAACAGCGTCGACTTGCCGCAACCGGACGGCCCGATGAAAGCGGTCACGCGGTGCCGCGGAACGCGCAAGGTCAATGCCTCGAGCGCCTGCGTATCACCGTAGGCGAGGCTCAGTCCCGCAATGTCGAAGCAACTCGCTTCGAGCGGAAAGTCGATGACTGGCGGATTCACCATCCCCCCTTTCCCATCAATGCGCCGTTTTGGCATGGCGCGATCCAACATGATGGCGCAGAAATATTGCAGTCAGGTTAAGCACCAGGATCACCAGCACCAGTAGCAATGCCGTAGCGAACACCAGCGGCATCGCCGCCTGGACGTCATCGCCGTGGAAGGCGGTGTCGTAGACGTGATAGCCGAGGTGCATGAACTTGCGGTCAAGATGCAGGAAGGGGAAGTCGCCGTCCACCGGTATCTGTGGGGCCAGCTTGGCCACGCCGACCAGCATCAGCGGCGCCACTTCGCCGGCGGCCCGAGCGACGGCGAGGATCACCCCGGTGAGCATGGCCGGCACTGCCATGGGCAGTACCACACGGGTGAGCATCTCCAGGCGCGTGGCGCCCAGTGCCAGGGCACCTTCCCGCTGGTGGTCGGGAATGCGCGCCAGCCCTTCCTCGGTGGCCACGATCACCACCGGCAGGGTGAGCAGGGCCAGCGTCAGCGAGGCCCACAGCAGACCGCCGGTACCGAAGGTGGGAGAAGGCAGGCTATCGCCGAAGAACCATTCATCCAGTGTGCCGCCTATGCCGTAGACGAACACCCCGAGCCCGAATACCCCATAGACGATGGACGGTACGCCAGCGAGGTTGCGCACAGCGATGCGCACCAGCCGCGTCAAGCGCCCCTGATGGGCCACCTCGTTGAGGTAGAAAGCCGCCAGCACCCCGAAGGGCGTCACCAGCAGCGACATCAACATCACCATCAGCACGGTGCCGAAGATCGCCGGCCACACGCCGCCGGCGCTGTTGGCAGCACGCGGGCCTTCGGAAAGAAAGCGCCACACTCCCTGCGTCCAGGCGACCAGCTTCTCGCCCGGCGACATGGCGTTGGGTCGGGAAGCCCCCAGCACCGCATCGAGCGGCTGGCGAAACCGATCGCCGGAAACGCTTTCCAGCACCAGCGTGGTCTTGCTCATCGCCGCAGTCTGGCGGGCGATGCTTGCCGTCGCGGCGGCCAGGGCCGCGCGTGCTTCACCGTCATCGGGGTCGGCCTCGAGGCGGCGTGCCAAGGGACGGATCGTTTCGCGCTCCAGAGCCTCTCGCGCTTCCCGTAGCGTTTCCAGCTCCGCCAGCCGTGCCTGCAACTGCACCCATGCGGCCTCCGGATCGGACTGCCTGGGCGTCTCCTCGGCTTCGCGCGGCTCGACGGCCACCAGTCGGCCGATGAAATCGCCCCAGCGCTGCCGCTCGAGTACCACCAGGTCGCCGGGGTAGCGCTGCGCGGCGATCTCCGCCACCGGCAGCCACTCCCAGACTCCACCATCCAGATCGCGGTTGCCAGTAAAATAAAGGCGTTCGCGCCCACCACTCTCGGGCAGCGGTAGCTCACGCACGGCTCGACCGGCCAGTTGGCGGCCGTCGTCGAGCTCCACCAGCGCCACGGAAGCCGGCCAGAAGTGCCCCAGGCCACGTACGGCGATCAGCAGCAACAAACCGCCGAGCAGCAGCAGCGACAGCGCCACGCTGCCGGCAGCCAGCCAGGCGCCAGCGCCTTCGTTGACCGGCCGACGGCGGCGGAGCCGTTCAACCAGACTCATGCCGATCCACCCAAACGACGATAGCGACGATCCAGCCGCGTGCGAACCACCTCGGCCAGCGTATTGACGAGAAAGGTGAAAACGAACAGCGCCAGCGCGGCCAGCAGCAGCAGACGATAGTCAGCGCTGCCCGGGGTGGCTTCTGGCAGCTCGATGGCGATGCTCGCCGCCATGGTCCGCATGCCTTCCAGGGGGCTGGCGCTCATCAGAGCGCTATTGCCGCTGGCCAGCAGCACGATCATGGTCTCGCCCACGGCGCGGCCGGCGCCGATCATCACCGCCGCGAAGATCCCCGGCAACGCCGCCGGCAATACCACTCGCCACAGCGCCTGCCAGCGTGTCGCACCCAGCGCCTGGGCGCCTTCGGCGAGGTTGCCCGGCACGCCAGCTAGCGCCTCTTCCGCCAGGGCATAGACGCTGGGCAGCACGGCGAACCCCATGGCGAACCCGACGATCAGCGCATTGCGTGCCGCATAGTGCAGCCCCAGCTCGGCATCCAGCCAGCCGCGCAGGTCGCCACCGAAAAGCAGGGATTCCATCACCGGTGCAACAGCCACCGCTGCCCAGCCCAGTGCAATGAGCCATGGCGCCAACCACAGCCCCGCCCAGCTCAATGGCAAGCCGCGACGCACGCCAGCCGGCAACCAACGCCATAGCGCACCCGCCAGAAGTACGGCCGGCAACACCATCAGCAGCAGGGCCAGGGTTTCGGCCAGATGGCGCTCCACCCAGGGCGCCAGCACCAGGCCGGCGACGAAGCCGATGACCACGCCCGGCAGCGCCTCCATCAGCTCCAGGGTCGGCTTGAGCCGGGCCCGCAGTCGGGGCGACATGAACAGCGCCGAATGCATCGCCGCGCCCAGCGCCAGCGGTATGGCGAAGAGCAGTGCCCAGAATGCCGCTTTGAGGGTGCCCCAGGCGATCGGCGTCAAGGTCGTCCGAATTCTGTCGATTTCCAGCCCTCCCCCCAGCACGGCCGGCACGGCCTCCACTGCCAGGAAAAGCCCGATGGCCAGCACGGCCAGGATCACGCCGATACCACCGGCGGCAATCAAGCCGGTGGCGAGGCGGTCACGCAGGTGACGCCGACGGGTACGTGGCAACGAGAGGGGTAAGCGGTCGATCATGCGCTGCAGCGTAAGACACCTTGATGACAGATGAGTGACAGGCTCAGTCGTCGCCCAGCGGAGCCAATCCCAGACGACGACGTTGGCTGGCCAGCTGCGCCTCGGGCAGCGCCACGAAGCCCAGTGACCTCACGCTGGCCTGGCCTGCCGGCGACAGCACCAGATCCAGGAAGGCTCGCTCCACGGCAGGCAAGGCACCGTCCGGCGGCAGGTTGAGATAGAGATAGAGCGAACGGCTCAACGGATAGTCGCCACGGCGTACCGCCTCGACGGTGGGCCGGTGGTGAACGCCCTTATCGTCCACGAGCGCCAGGGCCTTGACCGACGCCGTGAGATGGTTGAGGCCAGCATAGCCGATGGCGCTGCGCGTTTCGCCCACGGCTGCCACCACGGCCGCCGAGCCGGGATGCTCGCTCAGCCCATGGCGATACTCACCGCCGCACAAGGCCCGCTCGCGAAACAGCCCGTAAGTGCCGGAAGCCAGGTTGCGGCCATGCAGTTCGATACGCCCCGGGGGTGCCTCCAGCCCCAGCTGAGACCAGCGGGTGATGGCTCGCTCGCCGCCGCAGTGGCGCGTGCGCGAGAAGATGGCATCCAGGGTTTGCCGGTCGAGCGCCGCCAAGGGATGGTGGCGATGCACCACTACCGCCAGGGCGTCGCGAGCGATCTCGATGTCTACCGGCGGATAGCCGTGGCGGGCGATGAACGCCTCCCGTTCGACCTCACGCATGGGCCTCGACATGGGCCCCAGCCGAGTGGTGCCCGCGGTGAGGGCCGGGGGCGCACTGGCCGAGCCGCTGGCCTGCAGCTGCAGGCGAATGCCAGGATGGCGCGCGGTGAGCTGCTCGCCCCAGCGCAGCATCAGTCCCGCCAGGGTATCGGAGCCCATGGTCCCCAGCGTACCTACCGGCTCGGCACGCAGCGGTGCGGCCAGCAGCAGACCGACGACCAGCAGCCCTGCCAGGCTGGAGCTCGAACGCCCAAGACGTATAAGATGGCGCACCAGGCGTCGGCGCTGCATCGCAACACCGTCGCGACATAGCGCCGTCATCCACAACAACAAGCCGAGCTTGCGACACCTCATGACAGACCTCGATGATATACCCGCCCCACAGGGGCAACTGACACTGAAACTGCTGGCCAGCCGCCAGGACACCAACCTCTATGGCGACATACCCGGTGGCTGGCTGGTGCGCCACATGGACCAGGCCGCCGAACTGGCCGCTGGTCGAGAAGCCATGGGCCGCACGGCGACCGTGGCCATCGAGGGCATGGACTTTCTATGTCCGGTCAAGGTCGGATCCACGGTCAACATTTTCACCCGCGTCCGCGATATCGGCCACAGCTCGATCAAGATCGACGTGGAAGTCTGGATTCGCTCGCCCCACGAACGCGATCCGGACGAACTGAACAAGGTCACCGAGGCACACTTCGTGATGGTTGCCCTCGACGACAACGGCCGCATCCGCTCCGTGCACCGCAACGCCCACCAATGACAGGGGCGCCTTACGGCGCCCCCTGATCACGTGGCCGCTGACGGCTCCCTTCAGGCACCGACCTGTTCGCGGGCCTTGAGGTAAGCAAATTCGCCGACATCACTGAAGCGGCGCACCAGCTTCTGGAAGGCGATGTAGGACTCGTAGACCTTGGCCGAGTCGGCATCGTCGTCCACCTGCTCTTGGATGACCTCCTTCGAAGCCTCATGGAGTGCCGCCATGACGTCCTCGGGGAAACTCCTCAACTGTACGCCATGCTCGTCGACCAGCGTATCCAGTGCCTGGGCATTGCGGAAGGCGAACTCGCTGATCATCGCCAGATTGGAGGCACGCGCCGCTTCGGTGACCACCGCCTTGAGGTCATCGGGCAGTTCGTTCCAGGCATCCAGATTGACGGTACCCTCGAGGATCGCCGATGGCTCGTTCCAGGCCGAC
Source organism: Halomonas faecis (assembly GCF_010993975.1). GTDB lineage: Bacteria > Pseudomonadota > Gammaproteobacteria > Pseudomonadales > Halomonadaceae > Halomonas > Halomonas faecis. The sequence continues at coordinate 47,469 of NZ_JAACZO010000058.1, read as the reverse complement.
GTGTAGTAGTAGTCGGCGACTTCGTGCAGACCGAACGCCAGGTCGTTGTAGGGCCCCACCCAGTCGGCAGCATCCAGCACGCCGGTCTGCAGGGAGGTGAATATCTCCGAGCCCGGCATGTTGACGGTGGTGACGCCGATGCGATTCATCGCCTCGCCGGCCAGCCCGGGCAAGCGCAGCTTGAGGCCCTGCATGTCTTCCAGTGAGTTGATCTCCTTCTTGAACCAACCGGCCATCTGGGTGCCGGTATTGCCTACCGGGAACGGCTTGAGGTTGTGCTTGGCGTAAACTTCGTCCCACAGCTCCTGACCGCCGCCATGATAGAGCCAGGCGTTGGTTTCGGTGGTGTTCATGCCGAAGGGCACGGCGGTGAAGAACTGGGAGGCAGCCAGCTTGCCGCGCCAATAGTAGGAGGCGGAGTGGCCCATCTCGGCAGTGCCGGCGGCCACGGCATCGAAAACCTCCAGCGGCGGCACCATCTCGCCAGCGCCGTGCACGCGGACTCGCATGCGTCCGGCCGAGAGCCGCTCGATGCGCGCAGCGAAATCGTTGGCGCCAGTGCCCAGCGCAGGGAAGTTCTTCGGCCACGACGTGACCATGTCCCAGGTGATGGTTTCCTGGGCCTTGGCGGTCGAAACGAAAGGCGCGGCAGCGATACCGGCGGCACCCAAGCCAGCGGTCTTGAGCGTGTTCTTGAGAAAGTGACGGCGTTGCATGGCAGGCATGACTCCGGGGTGAATTATTCTGTCCCGCGTGCTATCACGCGGCGTGTCCACACCAGAGTATGCGGCAAGGTCAATTTAACCGGCAAGCCGACCAATTGACCGGGCAATTAACGCACCGCTTTATCCCCCGGGAAAGCGCCGTCTCATGTCGCGAGCGAACGGAGACTGGCCACGCTCGCTGAAGCTTGTGCGGCCCGACGCTTCGACGGTGCGGCGCTTCGGTACCGTGGGCGGCCAGGATATGGAGCGCAGCCATGACTCGACGCTTCCCTACAGAGGTGTCAGCTTGGCGAAGCCTAGCACCAGCCACTTGTCCCCCTCGCCCTCGAAGCTCACCTGCACCCGGGCACGCTGTCCCTCGCCCTCGGCATTGAGGATCACGCCCTCACCGAACACCGGGTGACTGACGCGCTGCCCCAGGCTCAGGCTAGGCAGATCGTCGCCGCCATCCACCGAGGTCTGACGCGACAACCCCACGGCCGGGCGGGTGGCGGTCACCGGCCGGGAGACCTGGCCGCGCAGACGCACTTCTTCGAGGAATTCCTCGGGAATCTCGCGCAAGAAGCGCGACGGGCGCTGGTAGGTTTCCTTGCCGTGAAGGCGACGAATCTCGGCATGGGTGAGATAGAGTTTACGCATGGCACGGGTCAGGCCCACGTAACAGAGCCGGCGCTCTTCCTCGAGGCGCCCCGCCTCCTCCAGCGACATGCGATGCGGGAAGAGCCCCTCCTCGACCCCGGCGATGAACACCACCGGAAATTCCAGTCCCTTGGCCGAGTGCAGGGTCATCAATTGCACGCCATCCTCGAAATCATCGGCCTCGTGGTCGCCGGCGTTGAGGGCGGCTTCGGCCAGGAAGCTCTCCAACGCCACGCTGCCCTCGCCCACCTCGGGCGGATCGAGCGCTTCACCCTGGGTGAAAGCGCGTGCGGCATTGACCAGTTCCTCGAGGTTCTCGACGCGGGCCTGGCCCTTTTCGCCCTTTTCGCTCTGATGATGGGCGATCAGTCCGCTGCGCTCGACGACGTGAGAAACGATCTCGCTCAAGGCCATGCCGGCGGTCTCGTTGTCGAGCCCTTCGATGAGGTCGGCGAAGGCGGTGAGCGCCGAACCGGCGCGGCCCTTGAAGGTTCCTTGGACAAGGCCATCGTGCAATGCCTGCCACAGCGAGATGCCGCTCTCGCGGGCGAGGCTGCGCACCTGCTCCACGGTGCGCGTGCCGATACCGCGAGCCGGCACATTGACGATGCGCTCGAGCGAAGCATCGTCGTCGCGGTTGAGCAGCAGGCGCAGGTAGGCCAGGGCGTTCTTGATCTCGAGGCGCTCGTAGAAGCGCTGGCCGCCGTAGATCCGATAGGGCATGCCCTGGCGGATCAGCGTCTCCTCGATGACTCGCGACTGAGCGTTGGAGCGGTAGAGGATGGCCACTTCACGGCGATTGAAACCGGCGTCGACCTTCTCCTTGATGGTATCGACGATGAAACGCGCCTCATCGAGATCATTGAACCCCGAATACACGGAAATCGGCTCGCCATGGGCGCCTTCGGTCCACAACGCCTTGCCCAGGCGGTCGGCGTTGTGGCGAATCAACGCATTGGCGGCATCGAGGATGACGCTGGTGGAGCGGTAGTTCTGCTCCAGGCGAACCGTATGAGTCTGCGGGAACTCCTGCTCGAAGCGACGCAGGTTCTCGACCCGCGCCCCACGCCACCCATAGATCGACTGGTCGTCATCGCCGACCACGGTCATGGGCGTGGTCATGCCGGTGAGCAGCTTCAGCCAGGCGTACTGCAGGGTATTGGTGTCCTGAAACTCGTCGACCAGCACATGGGCGAAACGCTCGCGGTAGTGGGCGAGCAGCGCCGGGTTGTCGCGCAACAGTTCCAGGCTCCTGAGCAGCAGTTCACCGAAATCGACCAGCCCGCCGCGTTCGCAGGTGAGCTGATAGCGCTCGTAGAGCTCGACCATCTGTCCGAGGTAGGCATCCCCATGGGCGTCGACCTGATGCGGGCGCAACCCCTCCTCCTTGCAGCCGCTGATGAAGGATTGCACCTGACGCGGCGGAAAACGCTCGTCGTCGATCCGGTGCTCCTTGAGCAGGCGCTTGATCAGGCGCAGCTGGTCGTCGGTATCGATGATCTGGAAGTGCTGCGGCAGGCGGGCATCCTGCCAGTGGGTACGCAACAGGCGATGAGCGATGGCGTGAAAGGTGCCGACCCACACGTTACGCAGCGAGAGGCCCAGCAGCGCCTCCAGGCGGGTGCGCATCTCGCGCGCCGCCTTGTTGGTGAAGGTCACGGCGAGCACGGCATAGGGCGAGAGCCCTTCGGCCTGCATCAACCAGGCGATGCGGTGCACCAGCACACGGGTCTTGCCGGAGCCGGCGCCGGCCAGCACCAGCAAATTGCCCTGAGGGGCGCTCACCGCCTCGCGCTGGGCGGCATTCAGGTGGTCGAGGATCGCCGTGACGTCGTCCATATCGGGGGCTACTGCGGGTAGAAAAATGGACGCTCAGCTTAGCATATCGGCCAGCCCAATCATCGAGGCGAGCGGCGCCGGGGACAGGTCGAAGCGAAGGTCATTCGTCAGGGATGACGAATGTAGCGCCCAAGGATGGGTTCACAGCGCCTCCGCGTAGACCTGTCGCCGGGTAAGCCGCGTCTTCAGGTGGCTACGGTTTGCCTTCCTGTTCCGGAAAGCGCAGCGGCGTCAGGCTCTTCTTCACCGCCTTGAGCTGCTCGGCGAGCTTGGGGCCACGGGTCTTGGCCACGCCCACGGCGAGCACGTCGACCAGCACCAGGTGGGCGATGCGCGAACTCATCGGCGTGTAGATCTCGGTGTCTTCGTGGACGTCGATGTAGAGCGGCAGAGTCACTTCCTCGGCGAGCGGCGAACCGCTGGGGCACAGGCCGATCACCGTGGCCCCGGCCTCACGCGCCAGACGCACGCTGGCCACCAGCGCGCGGGTACGGCCGGTCTGCGAGATGGCCACCACCACGTCGCCCTCCTTGAGAGTCACTGCCGACATGTTCTGCATGTGCGGGTCGGCATAGGCGGCGGTGGATATCTGCAGGCGGAAGAACTTGTGCTGGGCATCGAAGGCCACCGCTCCGGAGGCACCGAAACCGTAGAACTCCACCCGGTTGGCCATGGCCAACGCCTGGATCGCCCGACTCAGCGCCTCGTTGTCGAGGCGATCACGCACCGACAGCAAGGTACCCACAGTGGAGTCGAAGATGCTCTGGGAGAACTCCGCCACCGAGTCGTCGTCGTTCATCGAGAACTGGGCGAACTGGCTGCCCGAGGCCAGCATCTGAGCCAGTTTGAGCTTGAAATCCTGAAAGCCATTGCAGCCCAACGCCCGACAGAAGCGCACCACCGTAGGCTCGCTGACCTTGGCTTCGGTCGCCAGGTCGACGATGCGCATGTGGATGACTTCCTCGGGATTGCGCAGCACATAGCGCGCCACTTTCTGTTCGGAGCGGCGAAAATGCTCCATACGGCGTCGCATGTCATCGAAGAGGGCGCGGCTCACGCGAAACTCCTTACTGGTAATGACAGTGGATGGGTCGGCCGCGATGCCGATGTGTTCACAGTATGCCCCATCCAAGCGCCGACCGGGGAACCGGGTCCTCCGAACGTGGAATGGCCCAGAGCGTCATCATTCTGTCAAGTAGGGTATAGTAAGAATTGGCGTGTTGCACCGCACCTTTGCAGGCGACCTCAACTCGCCACGAGAAGCGCAACAAAGTAGGGAGAGTCAAACATGCACAATGCCGAACGCGTCACCTCCGTCAAGAGCCAACTTCTCGACATCTACATGAGCATGGAAGTCGCGGCACACGAGCAGCGGTCGCGCAGCGCTGCCCAGCGCAACCTGCGCGCCCGTCGCGGCATCGAATTGCACCGCGAATTCAAACGACTCGAGCGCGATATCGCCGACCTGGTGGACGACGAAAAACACTGAGCCGGCCGCCCTGGGGCGGCCGGGCTCGGTGAAGCGTACCCGCTCCGTACAACGGAGCGGGAGGGGCGGCTCACCCCAGCAGCGAGTTGACGAACACCGCGATCACTCCCAGCGGGGCCACGTAGCGGGCCACCACGACCCACAGCGACTCGGTGCCGCCGGAAAGCTCGAGCTCCTGCGCCACGCCCTGACGATCCAGGCACCAGGCGGCGAACACGATGGCGCCAAGACCGGTCAGCGGCAGCAGGATCTTGCTGGTGAAGGTGTCGAGTAGGTCGAAGACGTTCAGCCCCAGGATCAGGAAATCGTCCCAGACGTTGAACGACATCAGCGCAGCGATACCCAGTACCCAGACGGCCACCCCACTGGCCAGCGTCGCAGTCAGACGCGACAGCGGCGTGCGCTCTTCCACGAACTCGACCACCGGCTCAAGCAGCGAGATGGCCGAGGTGAGTGCGGCGAAGGTCAGCAGCAGGAAGAACATCAAGCCCAGAATGGTGCCACCAGTCATGCTACCGAAGGCTAGCGGCAGAGTGACGAAGATCAGCCCCGGCCCTTCGCCCGGGCTCAGGCCGTTGGCAAAAACGATAGGAAAGATCGCCAGGCCGGCCAGCAGCGCGATGACGGTATCCAGGATGATGACCGTGCGCGCCGTGCCCAGCAGGTTGACCTCCTCGCCCAGGTAGGAGCCATAGGCCATCATGATGCCCATGCCCAGCGACAGGGTGAAGAAGGCCTGCCCCATGGCAGCGAGAACGACATCACCGGAGAGCGCGCTCCAGTCGGGCTGGAACATGAACGCCATGGCCTCGCCGAAGTGACCGGTAGTGATGCCATAGCCCACCAGGATCAGCAACAGCACGACCAGCGCCGGCATCAAAGTGCGCACGGCCCCTTCCAACCCCTTGGTGACACCGCGGGCCACGATGCCGATCACCAGCACCATGAAAGCGGAGTGCCACATCAACAAGATACCGGGGTTACCCAGTAGCGCGCCAAAGTACTCGCCAACGCTATCGGCATCCTGCCCGTCGAAGGTACCCAGCACGGTATTGAGCGTATAAGAAAGCGACCAGCCGCCAATCACGCTATAGAAAGAGAGAATCAGGAAGGCCGCCAGCACGCCGCTGATGCCCACCAGCACCCAGGCCGGGAAATGGCCGCCCCGCTTGGCGAGATCCGCCATGGCATTGATCGGGTTCTCCTGTCCACGGCGACCGATCAGCCATTCCGCAACCAATACCGGCAGGCCCACCAGTGCCACGCAAGCAAGGTAGACCAATACGAAGGCCGCGCCCCCGCTGTCACCCACCATATAGGAAAAGCGCCAGATATTGCCTAGCCCCACCGCCGAACCGGTGGCAGCCAGAATGAAAGCCATCTTCGATGACCACTGCGCATGAGCGAGCTTCGACATGAATCACCTATTGTTGTGAATATGGTCGTTGATGTGTCTCAAGGCGATGATTACAGCAAGATTCGATGGAATATCGCCCGAATGACGGCAAATCTATCCGATCATACGCTCGATGGCCAGGCATTGGATCGAGGCATTCCACCAAAAGGGGGTCTCCCGATTCGGGATTGAGGAAAACCCAGGGACTGCCGGATTTAGCCGATCGTGATGAGTCGTTCGGATTTCGCGGCCGCCCGTGTCGGGTCCGACAGTCGCTTAGAAAAGCGGGGGCTGTTTTTCGCCAGCGAAGTCCGCCAACGCTGGCAGGTCGAGAGCGCCGGACAGCTGGGAGTACAGCGCTCTGGCAAGCTGCGGGGCCTGACGGTTATCCGGGGTGTGCACAAAGAGAAAAGGGGTTTTCCCCTGTTTTATCCACAGGGCGAACTGGTCGATCCACGGCTGGAATCGCGCCAGATTGGTTGCCTCTTCACTATGCCCGATGAAGCGCACCACCGGCTCAGTTGCCGTGGAAAGCACGTGTAATGGGCATTTTGGCTTCTCTTGTCGGGCCTTGGCCAACCCTGAACGATCTTCATGCGGTGGCGCGAAGAGCGGGCGAACGTCAAGCATCACGCGGTTGACGCCATGAGTTATCAACAATCGGTTGAATGCCTGCTCGGCCATCCCCTTGTGGAAAAAATCCCGGTGACGCCCTTCCACGCCACAGGGAATGGCCGCAGGCCAGCGGGAGAGCAGCGATTCCAGCTGCGGCAGTTCGTCGGCGCCGAAATCCCTCGGCAGCTGCACCATCACCGGACCCAATCGATCGTGCAGGGGAGCGAGGGCCTCCAGGAAAGCGTCGACCGCGCTGCCGACACCGACCAGACGCCGCCGATGGGTCAGCAACGCCGGCAATTTGAAGCAGAAGCGGAAGTGCGGCGGCGTCTGGCGGGCCCAGGCCGCGACCGTCTCCGGTCGCGGAGCTCCGCTATAGAAGGTGGTATTGCCCTCCACGGCGGAAAAGACCCGGGCATAATCCGCCAGGTGGCCGTCGCTGCCTGCGTGGGGCGGGTAGAGCGTGCCTCGCCAGTCGGCATTGGCCCACATGGGCAGCCCCAGTCGGAGACACGCTTGGGGCTGGCAGGTGGCCACGCGTCACTCCACGGTGACGGATTTGGCCAGGTTTCGCGGCTGATCGACGTCGGTGCCCTTGAGCACCGCCACATGATAGCTGAGCAGCTGCAGCGGCAAGGTGTAGAGCAGCGGTGCCAGCGCCTCGTGCACGTGGGGCAGATGGAGCACGCGAATGCCCGGTTCCTCGGCCAGGCTCACCTGCTCGTCGGCGAACACGTACAGCTCACCGCCACGCGCCCGCACTTCCTGAAGGTTGGACTTGAGCTTGTCGAGCAGCTCATCGTTGGGCGCCACCGCGATCACCGGCATCTCGCTGTCGACCAGGGCCAGAGGGCCGTGCTTGAGCTCCCCGGCAGGATAGGCTTCGGCGTGGATGTAGGAGATTTCCTTGAGCTTCAGCGCCCCTTCCAGGGCGATCGGGAAGTGCGCTCCACGTCCCAGGAAAAGCGCATGGTGCTTTTCGGCGAAGGCCGTCGACAGCGCCTCGATGCGTTCGTCGAGCGCCAGAACCCGCTCCACCAGTCGAGGCAAGCCGCGCAGGGCATTGACCAGTTCGCTTTGGATCCCCTCGTCGAGCCCATGACTGCGGCCCAGCGCCAGAGTCAGCAGCATCAAGGCCGCCAACTGGGTGGTGAACGCCTTGGTGGAGGCCACGCCGATCTCCGGTCCCGCCTGGGTCATCAGCGTCAGGTCGGATTCTCGCACCAGGGAACTGCCCGGCACGTTGCAGATCGCCAGACTGGCCAGATAGCCCTTCTCGCGGGCGAAGCGCAACGCTGCCAAGGTGTCGGCGGTTTCGCCGGACTGGGATAGCGTCACGAACAGGGTGTCTTCGGGAACGACCACCTGCCGATAGCGATACTCGGAGGCGACCTCCACCTGCACCGGCAGGCCGGCATAGCGCTCCAGCCAGTAACGCGCCACCAGACCGGCATGATAGCTGGTACCGCAGGCGACGATATGGATCTGCTTGACGCGCTCGAACAGTGCCCGCGCTTCGGGCCCGAAGCTTTCCACCAGTACGGCGCGGTCGCCCAGACGCCCTTCCAGGGCCGAGGCAATCACCGCCGGCTGCTCGTGAATCTCCTTGAGCATGAAATGACGATACTCGCCCTTGCTGGCGGCACCGTCGCCATGCTCGAAGGTATCCACCTCGCGTTCGACCGCGTGGCCGGCCGTATCGTAGACGTCGATGTGGCCGCCATCGGCGAGGCGCACCACATCGCCCTCTTGCAGATAAACGAAGCGATCGGTGACCTGCAGCAGCGCCAGCGGATCGGAGCCGAGAAAGGCCTCGTCGATGCCCACCCCGACGACTAGCGGGCTGCCCTGACGAGCGCCGATCACCACGCCGGGTTCGTCGGCATGCATGACCGCCAGTGCGTAGGCACCTTCGAGGCGCGCCAGGCTGCGCTGCACCGCGGTCAGCAGATCATGGGTCTGGCAGTAATCGCGGTCGATCAGGTGGGCCACCACTTCGGTATCGGTCTGCGAGGTGAAGCGATACCCCGCCGCGAGGAGTTCTTCACGCAGGGTCTCGTGGTTCTCGATGATGCCGTTGTGCACCACGGCGAGCCGCTCGCCCGAGAGGTGCGGATGGGCGTTATCCTCGGTGGGCCTACCATGGGTCGCCCAGCGCGTGTGTGCGATACCGCAGCGCCCCGCCATGGGCTCGCTATCGAGGCACGCTTCCAGAGCCGCTACCTTGCCCACCGCCCGGCTGCGCTGCAGTCGGCCCTCGCCGGACAGCACTGCCATGCCGGCCGAATCGTAGCCACGATACTCCAGTCGCTTGAGCCCCTCGAGCAGAATGCCTTCCACGTTGCGCTGGGCCACTGCCCCGACGATGCCACACATGGTGCCTCTCCTATTGCTGTTTGGCGTTGCTGGGTCGCGGCCAGTCGGCCTTGCTCACCTGGCGGGCCCTAGAGACGGCCAGGGCATTGTCCGCGACGTCCTTGCTGATCGTCGACCCGGCGCCCACGGTGGCTCCCTGACCGACGCTGACCGGCGCCACCAAGGCGGTGTTGGAACCGATGAAGGCGTCGTCGCCGATCACGGTACGGTGCTTGTGGGCACCGTCGTAGTTGCAGGTGATGGTGCCGGCGCCCACGTTGACCCCGCGCCCCAGGCGGGCGTCGCCCACATAGCTCAGGTGATTGATCTTGCTGCCCTCGCCCACCTCAACGTTCTTGGTTTCGACGAAGTTGCCCACCTTGGCGCCCACCGCCAGGCGCGAGCCGGGCCGCAGCCGGGCGAAGGGGCCGATGCGCGCATGGCCGGCAATCACCGCTCCGTCGATGACGCTATGCGGCTCGATCTGCGTCTCGGCACCGATGTGGCTATCGCGGATCACGCAGTGGGCACCGATGCGCACCCCCTCGCCGAGCTCGACTTCGCCTTCGAAGATGCAGCCCACGTCGATCTCCACATCATGGCCGCAGCGCAGCTGCCCGCGCACATCGAGCCGTGCCGGATCGGCCAGGGCCACCCCGTCGCGCATCAGCCCCTCGGCGAGCCGCGCCTGGTGGGCACGCTCGAGACGCGCCATCTGCAGTCGGTCGTTGACGCCCTCCACCTCCAGCGCATCGCTGGGCCGAGCGGTGGCGATGCCCACCCCTTCGGCCGCCGCCATGGCGATGATGTCGGTGAGGTAGTACTCGCCCTGGGCGTTGTCGGCGGAGAGTCGCGGCAGCCAGCGACGCAGCTGGGCAGCGGTCATGGCCATGATGCCAGTATTGCACTCGCGCACGGCACGTTCGCGTTCGCTGGCGTCCTTGTGCTCGACGATAGCCACCGCCTCACCGTCCGCATTGCGCAGCACGCGTCCATACCCCGTCGGATCGTCCAGCGTCACGGTCAACAGCGCCAGGCGCGAGTCGCTGACCTCGGCGAGCAACGCGGCCAGGGTGTCACGGCGAATCAACGGTACATCGCCATACAGCACCAGCACCTTGCCCTGCCCCAGCGCCTCCAGCGTCTGGGCCACGGCATGCCCGGTGCCCTTCTGTTCGGCCTGCAGCGCGAAGTGCACGGGCGTGTCGGCCAGCGCCTCGCGCACGGCCTCGGCGCCATGCCCCACCACCACGTGCAGTCGGTCGGCAGCCAGCTGGCCTGCGGTATCGAGCACATGGCGCACCATCGGCTTGCCGGCCAGGCGGTGCAGCACCTTGGGCCGGCTGGAGCGCATGCGTGTGCCCTGTCCGGCCGCCAGAATCACCACGTCAAGGCTCATCGGGACTCCTCGTCGGTTCATTGATCGGATCGCGTTCATCGGCTGTCAGTTTACACCCGCCCATCAGCGCCGCACCTCCACACCCAGTTCATCGACCCGTTCCTCGCCGAACGTCTCGACGAAGGCCGGGCTCACCCAGCTCTCCCAGGCGTCGCTACGGCGCACCAGCATCAGTACCGCCAGCCCTTCCCGGCGGGCCAGCGCCATGCCTTCCTCTTCGCCGAGCACGCTCAATGCCGTGGCCCAGGCATCCGCCCAGGCATTGGAGGGATGCGCCACGGTGACGGAAGCCAGACCATGGGCGATGGGACGGCCGTTGCGAGGATCGAGGGTATGCGAGTAGCGCTGCCCCTCTTCTTCGAAGAAGTTGCGATAGTCGCCCGAGGTCGCCACCGAGATATCGTGCAGCGGAACGACATGGGTCGCCTCCTGGCGGTCGTCGAGGGGCGCCTCGATGCCGATGCGCCAGGGTTCGGCCTCGCCGTCGCGCCATCCGGCCACCCTAAGATCGCCGCCCAGATTGACCAGGTAGTGCTCGATGCCCTCGCTGGCCAGATACTCCGCCACCCGGTCGGTGGCATGCCCCTTGGCGACCGCGGAGAGATCGACGAAGACGTCGCGCACTCGCCTGGCACGCTGCCGTTCGGGCTCGACTTCCAGGCTGTCGGGCCCGATCTCGGCCAAGCGTTCGCGCAATGTCGTCTCGTCCGGCACTTCGCGGGGACGCGCCTCGGGCCCGAAGCTCCACAGGTTGACCAGTCCGCCGATGGTGACGTCGAAAGCGCCGCCGCTGGCCTCGGCCACCGACTCACTGATGGCGAGCACCTCAATCAATTCGCTGGACAGCGGTTGCCACTCGCCGACCGGAGCCGAGTTGAAGTCAGAAAGCTCGGAATCGTCACGATAAGTGGACATGCTGGCATCGACGTCTTTCAACACCGCTTCGATGCCCTCTTCCAGGTCCCGTACCTCACCCACCGTCAGCGAATCGGCCATGGTTACCTGGTAGAACGTCCCGAAGATGGCACCCTCCAGGCGCACCGGCGACTCCAATGGCCGGTCGCTTTCCGAACAGCCGGCCAGCAATGCCAGCATTCCCACCATCAGAGCGAAACGATTGAACGCAAGCATGACGATTCCTCACGAATGGACAGGAGACGAGTATCAGACCCAATAGAGCCACAGTAGCCAACCACCAAGCGCCAGGCGATAGACCACGAAGGGCTGCATGCCGATACGCCGAATGAAAGCCAGAAAATAGTGAATGCACAGGTAAGCGCTGATGCCGGAGAGCAGCGTGCCAAGCGTCAACGACAGCCAGTCGATGTACTGGGGTTGCTGGATCAGGCCCACGGTTTCCAAGCCGCCGGCCAGCAGGATCACCGGAATCGACAGCAGAAAGGAGAAGCGCGCCGACGCTTCGCGGCTCAGCCCGAGCAGCAGCGCTGCAGTGATAGTGATGCCCGAGCGAGAGGTCCCGGGAATCAACGCCAGCGCCTGGGCAAAACCGATGAACAGAGCATCCCTCAGGGAAAGCTGGTATTCGCTGCGCTCGCCGCGATGCCCCCAGTCCGCATAGGCCAGCAATAGACCGAAACCGATCAGCGTGGCAGCGATCAGCAGCGGAGAGCGCATGCCTAGAGCGATGTCATCGCGAAACAGCAGGCCAACGATGCATACCGGCACGGTGGCCAGCACCACCCACCAGGCCAGCCGGGCATCCCGATCGACGTCGGCAGCGGAAAACGAAGCCCACCAGGCGCGGGCCATGCGCATGAGCTCCTCGCGAAAGTAAGCCACCACCGCAGCCAGGCTGCCCAGGTGCAGAGCCACGTCGAAGGCCAGTCCCTGATCTTCCCAGCCGGTCAGCCTGGGCACCAGAATCAGATGGGCGGAACTGGAGATCGGGAGGAACTCGGTCAGCCCTTGAAAGACAGCGAGAATGACGACCTGTAGCCAATCCATGTGGCACTTCCCTACCCGTGTGAGCGCAGACCCATGTGACGCGCAAGAGGATACACGTCCGGCGCCACGCTGTCCGCCATGCAGCGTGGCGGAGCCCTTTCCCCTTCAATTCAGCTTGCGGTAATGCGAAAATTCCGACCAAATGAGTCCACATTGTCCGCCCTATCGACCAGGACGCGACCCACCGGTAGCCACCATGAGTGCGAGCGATCACTCCTTGACCGACCGAAACGAGCAGATTCGCGATGCCAAGCGTGTCACCCTAATCGGCGCCTGGATCGATGGCACCCTGGGGCTGGCCAAGGTCATCGTCGGCTTGCTGGTCGGGTCGGCGGCTCTGATCGCCGACGGCATTCACTCCTTCTCCGACCTGGTCACCGACGGTTTCGTCCTGGCGGCCACCCACTACGGTCGCCAGGATCCCGACCAGGACCATCACTACGGCCATGGGCGCATCGAGACGCTGGCCACGCTGCTGCTGGGCAGCGTGCTGATCTTCGTGGCCGGGGCCATCGCCTGGTCCAGCCTGCAGCGCCTTCTCGTCGGCACCAGCATTCCCGCACCGGGCATTTGGGCAATGCTGCTGGCCGTCGCGGCACTGCTCGCCAAGGAGTGGATTTTCCAATATACCCTGCGGGTGGCCAAGCGTGTCAGCTCGCGACTGCTCGAGGCCAATGCTTGGCACTCGCGTTCCGATGCGCTTTCCACCGCCGTGGTGTTAGTCGCCTTGATCGGCGCCCAGCTTGGCGCCGGCTGGCTCGACGCCATCGCCGCGGTGGTGGTGGGCCTGCTGGTGGGCAAGGTGGGTTGGGATCTGCTCTGGGAATCGGCCCGCGAGCTGGTCGACACCGCTCTGCCGGAGGACGCCCAGCAGCGCATGCACGAGGTAGCCTGCAGCGTACCGGGCGTCGACAGCGTCCACGATCTGCGTACCCGCCAGTCCGCGGGCTGGGTGATGGTCGATCTGCATATCGTCGTCGGCCCCAAGGTGAGCGTCTCCGAAGCCCACGAGATCGGCAACGAGGTGAGCCGGCGGCTTCGCCGCGCCTTTCCCGCTCTGACCGACGTGATCTTCCACATCGACCCTGAGGACGACGCTGGCGAAGGCGATCCCAGCCGCTTCCCCGGCCTACCGCTGCGTCCGGAGGTCGAGGCCGCCCTGGACGAACGCTGGTACAAACATCCGGTCTGGCGCACCCTGACCGATCTGCAGCTGCACTACCTGAACGGCAAGGTCTCCGTCTCGCTGGTGGTCGGCGATGATATCCATCAGCCGCCGCAATGCCTGGCCAGTCAACTCAAGGCGCTAGCCAGCGACATCGAGTGGCTGGGCAACGTCGAGGTGCTGTTCGTCACCCGCGCCGCCAGTGACCCGACGACGCCTCACTCATGGCGTGCTAGGTGAGCAAAGCGGTCGCGATGGTGAAATAGATCAGCACGCCAGTAGCATCAATCAGCGTCGTCACCAGCGGCGCCGAGGCGGTAGCCGGATCCCAGCCCAAGCGATCGAGCACGAAGGGTAGACACATGCCGATCAGGCTGCCGAACAGCACGATGACCACCATGCTCAAGGCCACGATCATCGCCACGGCCTCACCGCCCCGCATGACACCGATGGGAGCTACCGCCAACGCCATGGTCAGCCCCAGCGACCCCGCCACCAGCAGCTCGCGCCCGAGCAGCTTGCCCCAATCCTTAACACCCACGTCGCCGGTGGCCATGCCGCGCACCATCAGGGTGGCCGCCTGGGCGCCAGCGTTGCCGCCGCTACCGATCAACAGCGGCAGGAAGAACACCAGTGCGACCTGGGCAGCGATGGTCTCTTCGAAATAGGCAATCCCGGCCCCGGAAAAGAGGTTGGCGAACACCAGCAGAACCAGCCAGGTCACCCGCTTACGATAGAGGCTCCATAACGGGACCCGGCTCACGCCATCCTCGAGCTGGCCGATCGACATCCCCTTGTGGATGTCTTCGGTGGCCTCCGACTCGGCCACGTCCATGGCATCGTCATGGGTGACGATGCCGATTAGCCGCTCGTCGGCATCGACCACCGGTACCGCCAGCAGATCGTAGCGGGCGACCAGACGCGCCACCTCTTCCTGGGCTTCATCCACCGGCACGCTGATCACGTCCTTGATCATCAGATCGTCGACCTGGGCTCCGGGGCGTGCCACCATCAACTGACGCAACGACAGCGTGCCGGCCAGTCGCCCATCCGCATCGACGATGTAAAGCTGATAGACCGTTTCCGCATCCGGTGCGGTCTGGCGTACCCGCATCATCGCCTGGGAAACCGTCATGCCGCAGGGAATCGCCACGTAATCCGAGGTCATGATGGCCCCGGCAGTGCCTTCCTCGTAGCTGGCCAGACGCTTGAGATCCTCGCGCTCCTGACGCGCCATGCGTCGCAACAATCCCTCGCGTCGATCCTCGTCGAGCAGATTGAAAAGGTCGGCTCGCTCGTCCGAGCCCATCTCTTCGAGTACCTTGAGCAGCGTTTCGTCGGACATCGCCTCGGCAATGACCAACTGCTCGTCCCCCGGCAGATAGCCGAGCACGTTGGCTCGCCGCTCGATAGGCAGGCAATCGAACAGCGCGAGCACCCTCCCCAGGCCCTCATCCTCTTCGAGCAGTTCCTCGAGGATTTCGGCCAGGTCCGCGGCGCGCAGCTCCGGCAGCTGCTCGTCGAGAGACTCATGACGCCCTTCTTCCAGGGCGGAAAGCAGAGCCTCCCGGTGTTCCTGAAGCGTTTCGCTCAACGACATGGGCTTCCTCCTGCCACCGCGGGGTGCACCGCATCCAGGCGGTAAGACGGCTGGGAGCCGGGAACGTCCGGTCCAGTTCCGCCATCATAGCAGACGAGAAAACGCCCCCCGAACAGTGTTCGGAGGGCGCCATCACGGACCGGCCGCGCGCTCGCGACGATCTGGCGTCTAGCCTTTGCCAGCCTTCTTGCGCAGCTGCTGAATGGTGCGCAGTTGAGCCACCGCCTCGGCGAGTTCGGCTGCGGCACGGCTGTAGTCCAGCTCGGCCGACTTGTCGTTGAATGCCTTCAGCGCATGCTGACGCGCTTCTTCGGCCGACGCCTCGTCGAGATCATTGGCACGCGCCGCCGAATCGGCGAGCACGGTCACCACGTCGGGCTGGACTTCCAGAAAGCCTCCCGAAACGTAGTAGTTCTCTTCTTTGCCGTCATCGTGGATCACTCGGATCGGTCCCGGCTGCAGCTGGGTCAACAGCGGGGCGTGACCGGGCAGGATGCCGAGATCGCCCATGACCCCGGAAGCGATGAGCTGCTCGATTTCTCCCGAGTAGATCGACGCTTCGGCGCTGACGATTTCGCACTTGAAGCTGTTCGCCATGGCGAAGTCCCCCTGATGGACGGGATTACTTCATCTGGTTGGCTTTCTCGACGGCCTCGTCGATGGTGCCGACCATGTAGAAGGCCTGCTCGGGCAGCTCGTCGTACTCGCCGTCGAGAATACCCTGGAAACCGCGGATAGTGTCCTTCAGCGACACGTACTTGCCGGGTGCGCCGGTGAAGACTTCCGCCACGAAGAACGGCTGCGACAGGAAGCGCTGGATCTTGCGCGCCCGAGCCACGGCCTGCTTGTCCTCGTCGGACAGCTCGTCCATGCCCAGGATGGCGATGATGTCCTTGAGCTCCTTGTAACGCTGCAGCACGTTCTGCACACCGCGTGCGGTGTTGTAGTGCTCTTCGCCGACCACCAGCGGATCGAGCTGGCGCGACGTGGAATCCAGCGGGTCGATGGCCGGGTAGATACCCAGCTCCGCAATGGAGCGCGCCAGTACCACGGTGGCATCCAGGTGCGAGAACGTCGTGGCCGGCGAGGGGTCGGTCAGGTCGTCCGCGGGCACGTAGACGGCCTGCACGGAGGTGATCGAGCCGGTCTTGGTCGAGGTGATACGCTCCTGAAGCACGCCCATCTCTTCCGCCAGCGTCGGCTGATAACCCACCGCCGAGGGCATCCGGCCCAGCAGTGCCGATACCTCGGTCCCGGCCAGTGTGTAGCGGTAGATGTTGTCGACGAACAGCAGCACGTCACGGCCTTCATCGCGGAACTTCTCGGCGATGGTCAGGCCCGTCAGCGCCACGCGCAGGCGGTTGCCAGGCGGCTCGTTCATCTGACCGTAGACCAGCGACACTTTGTCGATGACGTTGGACTCGGTCATCTCATGATAGAAGTCGTTACCTTCACGGGTCCGCTCGCCGACCCCGGCGAACACGGAATAACCGCTGTGCTCGGTGGCGATGTTGCGGATCAGTTCCATCATGTTGACGGTCTTGCCCACGCCGGCGCCGCCGAACAGGCCGACCTTGCCGCCCTTGGCGAATGGGCAGACCAGGTCGATGACCTTGATGCCGGTCTCGAGCAGTTCGTTGGATGCCGCCTGATCGGCATAGCTCGGCGCCTTGCGGTGGATCGGCATGCGCTCGGCTTCACCGATCTCGCCGGCCTCGTCGATGGGCTCGCCGAGCACGTTCATGATGCGGCCCAGGGTCTCCTTGCCCACCGGCACGGAGATGGCAGCGCCGGTGTTGGCGACCTCCATCCCCCGCTTGAGGCCCTCGGTGGAGCCCATGGCGATGGTACGCACCACGCCGTCACCCAGCTGCTGCTGAGTCTCGAGAATGGTCTCGACAGTCGAGACCTTCAACGCGTCGTAGACCTTGGGCACATTGTCCCGCGGAAACTCTACGTCAATCACCGCGCCGATGATTTGTACGATACGTCCGCTCATCTTGGTTCCTCTCAAAGTACCTGCAAATGAAACCTGCCTGCCGGGAGGACCGAGCCCTCCCCTGGCGCTATACGGCGGCGGCGCCCCCGACGATCTCGGAAATTTCCTGGGTGATGGCGGCCTGACGGGCCTTGTTGTACACCATCTCCAGATCGTCGATCAGACCGCCGGCGTTGTCGGTGGCACTCTTCATGGCGATCATGCGGGCAGCCTGTTCGCAGGCCCCGTTCTCGACCACCGCCTGATACACCTGCGATTCGATGAAACGAACCAGCAGACTATCCAGCAGCGCCTTGGCATCCGGCTCATACAGGTAGTCCCAGCTACCGGGACGCTGATTGTCCTGATCCTCCTCCACGCCCATGCCGGGCGTGAGCGGCAACAGCTGACGAACCACCGGCTTCTGCGTCATGGTGTTGATGAACTCGTTGTACACCACGTAAAGCCGATCGATACGACCTTCATCGTAGGCGTCGAGCATCACCTTGACGCTGCCGATCAGGTCCTCGACCTCGGGGGCTTCGCCCAGGCCGCTTTTCGCCGCGACAAGATTGCCGCCGTAGTTGCGGAAGAAGGCACCGGCCTTGGAGCCCAGGGCGCAGAAGTCGAGCTCCGCTCCCTTGTCGTGCCACGCCTTGGCATCCTTCACCACCGCCTTGAACAGGTTATGGTTCAGACCGCCACACAGGCCGCGGTCGGTGGACACCACGATGAAACCGACTCGCTTCACCTCGTCGCGCTCGATCATGTAGTCGTGACGATACTCGGGATTGGCGTCGGCGATGTGGGCTGCCACGTTGCGGATCTGCTTGGCGTAAGGCTGGCTGGCCTTCATCAGGTCTTGCACTTTACGCATCTTTGACGCAGCGACCATTTCCATGGCACTGGTGATCTTCTGCGTATTCTTGATGCTCCCAATCTGGGTGCGTATCTCTTTTGCAGCTGCCATAGCGATCTACTCCGTTCGTGACCCTCAGAAAATGTCCTGGGCCCGCCCGTATGGGCGGGCCGGCGGCATTACCAGCTCTGAGTGGCCTTGAACTTCTCGAGACCCTCTTTCAGTCCTTTCTGGATCTCGTCGTCGTAGTCGCCGGTCTGGTTGATCTTGTCCAACAGATCGCTGTGCTCGGCCTTCATGTAGTCGCGCAGGGCACGCTCGAAGTCCAGCACCTTGTTGACCTCGACGTCGTCCAGGAAGCCTTCGTTGGCGGCATACAGGGACAGCGCCATCTCGGCCACGGACATCGGCGAGTACTGGTTCTGCTTCATCAGCTCGGTGACGCGCTGACCGTGCTCCAGCTGCTTGCGCGTGGCTTCGTCCAGATCGGAAGCGAACTGGGAGAAAGCCGCCAGCTCACGATACTGGGCAAGGGCCAGACGCACGCCGCCGCCGAGCTTCTTGATGATCTTGGTCTGCGCCGACCCCCCCACGCGCGACACCGAAAGGCCGGCGTTGATGGCCGGACGGATGCCCGAGTTGAAGAGGTTGGTCTCGAGGAAGATCTGACCGTCGGTGATCGAGATCACGTTGGTCGGAACGAACGCCGAGACGTCGCCGCCCTGAGTCTCGATGATCGGCAGGGCCGTCAGCGAGCCGGTCTTGCCCTTGACCTTGCCGTCCGTGAACTTCTCGACGTATTCGGCATTGACCCGCGCGGCACGCTCGAGCAAACGCGAGTGGAGATAGAAGACGTCACCCGGGTAGGCTTCGCGGCCGGGCGGGCGACGCAACAGCAACGACACCTGACGATAGGCCACGGCCTGCTTGGACAGGTCATCGTAGACGATCAGCGCATCTTCGCCACGGTCACGGAAATACTCCCCCATGGTGCAGCCGGAGTAGGCCGCCAGGAACTGCATCGGGGCCGGGTCGGCGGCGCCGGCGGCCACCACGATGGTGTGCTCCATGGCACCGTGCTCTTCGAGCTTGCGCACCACCTGGGCAATGGTCGACTGCTTCTGGCCGATGGCCACGTAGACGCAGGTGACGTCCTTGCCCTTCTGGTTGATGATGGTGTCGACGGCGATGGCCGACTTGCCGATCTGGCGGTCGCCGATGATCAGCTCACGCTGGCCACGGCCGATCGGCACCATGGCATCGATGGACTTGAGGCCGGTCTGGATCGGCTGATCCACCGACTGGCGGGTGATGACGCCCGGGGCGACCTTCTCCACCGCGTCGGTGAGCTTGGCGTCGATCTCGCCCTTGCCGTCGATGGGCGTGCCCAGCGGATCGACCACGCGGCCGATCAGTTCGGGGCCCACCGGCACCTCGAGGATGCGACCGGTACACTGGGCGGTCATCCCCTCTTCGAGCTGCAGGTAGTCGCCCAGCACCACGGCACCCACGGAGTCGCGCTCGAGGTTGAGCACCATGCCGTAGATGCCGCCGGGGAATTCGATCATCTCACCGAACATCGCATCCTCGAGGCCGTGAATCTTCACGATGCCGTCGGAGACGCTGACGATGGTGCCCTGATTGCGGGCTTCGGAAGCGACATCCAGCTTTTCGATACGCTGTTTGATGATGTCGCTGATCTCTGATGGATTCAGTTGCTGCATGCCATGTCCCTCAGACTCAAGCGGTGAGAGCTTCGGAGAGGCGGTTCAGTCGACCGCGCACCGACCCGTCGATGACGGTGTCGCCGGCGCGCAGGATGACGCCCCCGATCAGCTTCGGTTCCACCTGAGTGGTAATGGAGATTTCGCGATTCAGGCGCTTCTTGAGCGCGCCGGCGAGCTTCTGCTGCTGCTTGTCGTCGAGGTCGTAGGCCGAAACGACGGTGACGTCGATGCGCTTATCGTGCTCGGCGCGCAGGCGTTCGAACTGCTCGGCGATCGACGTCAGCGTGGTCAGCCGACCCTTTTCACCCAAGGTGCCCAAAAAACGCTGGGCATTGTCGTCGACCTTGACTTCGGCCAGCTCGACGACCAGGGCCACCTTGCGTTCAGTGGTGAGGCTAGGACTCGACAGAAGCTTCTGAACGTCACGGACGGCGACCACCCGGCCCAGCTGATTCAGCCATTCGGACCAACGTTCCAGCGCCTTGTGATCGCGAGCATACTCGAACGCTGCCCTGGCGTAGGGCCGTGCGACGGTAGACAGTTCCGCCATGGGTCACCTCCTCACAGTTCGGCGGCAAGCTTGTCGAGCAGCTTGCGATGGGCCTTCTCGTCGACGGAGGCTTCCAGGACGCGTTCGGCACCGGTCACCGCGAGGTGCGACACCTGGGCGCGCAGCTCGTCCTTGGCACGTTGGATTTCCTGATCGATCTCGGCACGTGCACCAGCCACCAGGCGCTCGCCTTCGGCGCGAGCCTGCTCACGGGCCTCCTCGACGATCTGGGAAGAGCGCTTGTTGGCTTGTTCCAGAATCGCAGCCGCCTGCTCCTTGCTCTCGCGCAGCGTCTCGGCCGCCTGCTCCTGGGCGAGCTCGAGGTCACGTGACGCCCGGCTGGCCGCATCGAGACCATCAGCGATCTTCTTCTGGCGCTCATGGAGCGCCGTGCTGATCGGCGGCCACACGTACTTGATACAGAACCAGACAAAGATCGCGAACGCGAGCGTCTGTCCGATTAGCGTCATGTTGATATTCACGGGAATGTACCTCTGACAGGTTCGTGGCGACCGGAAACGAGCAAACCGAGCGCCTCAGCGCTCGGCAAGGACGTTAACCGGCGACAACGAAGATCAGGTACATCGCGATACCCACACCGATCATCGGCACGGCGTCGAGCAGGCCGGCCATGATGAAGGTCTTGGTCTGCAGCTGGTCGCCCAGCTCGGGTTGGCGAGCGGTGGACTCGAGCAGCTTGCCACCCAGCAGAGCGAAGCCAATACCGGTGGCCAGAGCGCCCAGACCGATGATGATGGCTGCAGCAATGTAGACCATTTCCATGATGTTACTCCTGACGTTGAGTTGAGGTTCAGCGGGTTAGGGTTGAGGGGATGGTAAGCGTTGCTCGATTCAGTGATGCTCGTGAGCGGCGCTCAGGTACACGATGGACAGCACCGTGAAGATGAAGGCCTGCAGCGTCACCACCAGAATGTGGAAGATCGCCCACGGTACGTCCAGCAGCCAGATGGCCCAGAACGGCAGCAGGGCGATCAGGATGAAGATCACCTCACCGGCGAACATGTTGCCGAAAAGACGCAGGCCGAGGCCCAGCGGCTTGACCAGCAGACCGATGATTTCCAGCACCAGGTTGAAGGGAATCAGCGCCCAGTGGTTGAACGGCGTCAGCGAGAGCTCCTTGGCGAAGCCACCGGCTCCCTTGACCTTGATGCTGTAGTAGATGATCAGACAGAAGACGCCCAGCGCCATGCCCAGCGTGGCATTGGGATCGGTGGTGGGCACGATCTTCATGTACTCGACGCCGAGGCGGGAAAACAGCTGCGGGAAGTAATCCACCGGGATGATCTTGAGCGTGTTCATGAACAGGATCCACACGAACAGCGTCAGCGCCAACGGCGCGATGATGGGGTTCTTGCCGTGGAAGGTGGAGCGCAGCAGGTTCTCGATGAACTCGACGACCATCTCGATGGCGTTCTGCAGGCCGCCGGGAACCCCGGTGGTGGCCAGCCGCCCGGCCTTGCGGAACAGCCAGATGAACAGCGCGCCCATGGCGACGGACCAGCCCATGGTGTCGAGGTGGAGCGCCCAGAACCCCATCTCGCGGGCCTCCACGGCGGAGTGGGCCAGCGACCAGCCATTCTCGGGATGGTAACCGAAGGTGAGATTCTGAAGGTGGTGCTGGATGTAATACGCTGCCGTGTTTTCGCTGCCTGCTGCCATACCGTGGTTACCTCGATTCAGGGAGCCGGTCCGCCGCGCACCAGCCAGGGAGCCAGCCAGTGCGTGAAGAGTACCGCCACATATGCGACAAAAAAGAAAATCGGGTTTGAGGGGGGCACGGCTACAAACACCACTGCGAACAGTGCCACCGTCAAACCGAACTTTCCCGCTTCGGCCCGATAGACATTCGCGACGAAGCGTCCTGCCTGCCTGCCACCGCCCACCGATCCGACACGCCACGCGAAATACAGTGAAGGGATCAGGCACGTGAGCCCGCCGAGCAATGCAGAAGCGGCACCCGACCGCGCGGCCAGCAAGCCACCCAGCCCCGTCACCAATAGCGTGCTGATGCACTGGGCCAGCAGCAAGCGAGTGGTATCCAGTCGCCGGCGCTTCATGACAGCTGTTCTAGGCATGCACATCCTGTCGACGATGTCGCGCGCCTGGGCGGAAGCGCAGGGCCGATACGCTACTCGTGCCCCTCAGGCAAACAACGGCGGATTATAGGGAAGCCCCTTGGCACCTTCAACCTGAGCGGCAGCGTTTTGCCACGATATCACGCAAGCTTACGACCAAATGGCGAGTTCATGACGGGAAAATCGATTAGCGTGCTAAAAACAACCCGCCCGTTTCAGCAAGGCCGATGGCAGTCGAACATGATGAGGACGCTGGCGACAAGCCGAAAGATAGCCCTTACCTCTCAGCGAATGTGCTCGAGAATGCCGTCCAACTCGTCGAGACTCGAATAGCGGATCGTCACGCGGCCCTTGCCACTGCGGCCGTGCTGGATCTTCACCGGGGCACCGAGCAGTTCGCCGAGGCGCGTCTCGAGACGCGCCACGTCAGGACTCGGTGCCGGGGATTCGGCCCGCTTGGGCTCGCCGTTGAGCAAACGCTTGACCAGCGCTTCGGTATCGCGAACGGTGAGATCCCGGTTGACCACTTCGTGGGCCGCCTGGCGCTGCTTGGCACCGGAAAGCGACAGCAGCGCACGGGCATGCCCCATGTCGAGATCGCCGCGCTCGAGTAGCGTGAGCACCTCCGGGTCGAGCGACAGCAGGCGCAGCAGATTGGCCACCTGGGCACGCGACTTGCCCACCGCATCGGCCACCTGCTGCTGGGTGAGCTCGAACTCATCCAGCAGCCGCTTCAGCGCCATGGATTCTTCGACGGGATTGAGGTTCTCGCGCTGGATGTTCTCGATCAGCGCCAGCGCCAGCGCGACTTCGTCGCTGACCTCACGAATCACCGCCGGGATGGTATCGAGTTCGGCGAGCTGGGCGGCACGCCAGCGGCGCTCGCCAGCGACGATCTCGTAGCGCGCCTCGCCGACCGGACGCACCACGATCGGCTGCATGACCCCCTGTGCGCGAATCGAGTCGGCCAGTTCCTCCAGCGCCTCGGGCTGGATGTCGCGGCGCGGCTGATAGCGACCGCGGGTCAGTTGACCCAGCGGCAAACGCTCCAAGCGCTCCTCGGCAGTCGGCTCGGCTACGGGTGCCGACGTGGCCATGTCGACGCTATCCGGATCGCCATCGGGCAGATCAAGACTCTCGCGGCGGCGAGCACCGGCGCCGATCAGGGCATCCAGGCCACGGCCCAGACCGCGTTGTTTGCGCGTCATCGACTTTCCCTCATCACAGCGGTTACAGCGACAGGCGACGGATCAGTTCTTTGGCCAGCACCCGATGGGCCTGGCTGCCGCGCGAAAAGCGCGCGTATCGGGTGACCGGCAGACCATGGCTGGGCGCTTCGGCGACCCGTACGTTGCGTGGAATGGTGGTCTTGAGCAACGCATCGCCGAAATAGTCACGAAGCTGTTTGCTCACGTCCCTCGTCAGGCTGTTACGCGAATCGAACATGGTACGCAGGATGCCGTCGATGGCCAGCGCCGGATTCACACTGTCCTTGATTTGCTCGACGGTATCCAGCAATGCCGAAAGCCCTTCCAGTGCGTAGAACTCGCACTGTAGCGGGATCAGCACGCCGTCGGCGGCAGTCAGGGCATTGACGGTGAGCATGTTGAGCGATGGCGGACAGTCGATCAGCACGACGTCATATTCGCTGGCCACCGGATTCAATGCCTCGCCCAGGCAGCGCTCGCGCCCCTCGGAGCGATCGAGCAGTTCGACCTCGGCCGCGGTGAGATCACCGTTTCCCGGCATCAGCGCATAGCCGGCAGCCGGACAGTCGAGAATCACCTCGGTGGCACGCGTCTCCGACAGCAGCAGATCGAGCACGCTGGCCTCGAGCGCATGCTTGTCGATCCCGCTGCCCATGGTGGCATGGCCCTGGGGGTCGAGGTCGACGAGCAGCACGCGGCGATCCAGGGCGGCAAGACTCGCGGCCAGGTTGACGGCCGTGGTGGTCTTGCCCACGCCCCCTTTCTGGTTGGTTAGCGCAATGATTCGAGTCACGGGCGACATCCTTGCGTCTGGCGGCGCGCTCACCGGCGGCCGGGGTTGTCGATTCGCTCGACGATCAACAGCTGGCGGCCTGCCTCGGTGAACGGTACCGACAGCGTTCGGCGATCTCGCAACGCCACCCCATCAGGCAGTTCGGCCAGTTCGTCATCGGCTGCCGGCCCCTTCATGGCGAGCCAGCGCCCCCCCGGAGCGACCAGCGGGGCCGTCAACCGGATGAAGTCGCTCAGGCTGGCAAAGGCCCGGGAGATCACCTGTGGATAACGTGCCTCGTCAGGCTCGAACGCTTCGACCCGCGTCTGCACCGGCGTTACGTTGTCGAGTCCCAGCTCCATCACGGCCTGCCGCTGAAAACGCACTTTCTTGCCATTGCTGTCGAGCAGGGTCACCGACCGCTGCGGGGCCAGAATGGCCAGAACCAAGCCCGGCAAGCCGGGACCGGCACCCACGTCGAGCAACGGTTCGTCTGTGACGTAGGTCGCGACGGCAGCGCTGTCGAGCAGATGCCTGGCCACCATCTCATCAGGTGAGCGTATCGCGGTGAGGTTATAGGCGCGATTCCACTTGTGCAACAAGCCGACCAGGGCAAGCAGCCGTTCGTGCTGTCGGCTATCGACGGCGATATCGAGCTGAGCAAGGCCTTCGTCGAGACGCCGGCGGCCGGTTGCGGAGAGAGGCCCGCTCATCCGTTGACCACTCGACTGTCGTCGAGAAGCCGCCGCTTCTTCAGATGAATCAGCAGGATGGAAACGGCGGCCGGCGTGACGCCGGCAATCCGCGCAGCCTGGGCCAACGTCTCGGGACGCGCTTCGCCGAGCTTCTGACGAATCTCGTGGGAGAGGCCGTCGACCTGCTCGTAATCGAGATCGCGGGGCAGCGCGGTGGCTTCGTGGCGCTTGAGCTTGTCGATCTCATCCTGCTGGCGATCGATGTAACCCTGATACTTGGTCTGGATCTGCACTTGTTCGGCGACGGCGGGATCGCTCACCGGCTCGCCGGCAAGCGTTGCCACGTCGGCGTAGCCGAGCTCGGGCCGCTTGAGCAGGTCGAGCAGGCTGTACTCACGGGCGAGCGGCTTACCGGTCTTGGCCGCCACGCTGTCGGCTGCGGGCGTGCCGGGCTGCACCCAGGTGGCCCCGAGCCGGGCATGCTCGCGCTCGATCGCTTCGCGCTTGTCATTGAACGTGGCCCAGCGGGAGTCGTCGATCAGGCCCAGCGCTCGGCCGGTCTCGGTGAGACGCAGGTCGGCGTTGTCCTCGCGCAGCAGCAGCCGATACTCGGCCCGCGAGGTGAACATGCGGTAGGGCTCACGGGTGCCCATGGTGATCAGGTCGTCGACCAGCACGCCCAGATAGGCCTCGTCGCGACGCGGCCACCAGGCCTCGAGTTCCCGGGCGCGCCGGGCGGCATTGAGGCCGGCCAGTAGCCCCTGGGCTGCGGCTTCTTCGTAGCCGGTGGTGCCGTTGATCTGCCCGGCGAAGAACAGGTTGTGGACGAATTTCGTCTCCAGCGAATGCTTCAGGTCGCGCGGATCGAAGAAATCGTATTCGATGGCATAGCCGGGCCGGGTGATATGGGCATTCTCCAGGCCCTGGATCGAGCGTACCACCTGGAGCTGCACGTCGAAGGGCAGTGAAGTGGAAATGCCGTTGGGGTAAAGCTCGTGGGTATCGAGACCTTCGGGCTCGATGAACACCTGATGGCTCGCCTTGTCGGCGAAACGGTGCACCTTGTCCTCGATGGAGGGGCAGTAACGCGGTCCCACGCCTTCGATCACTCCGGAGTACATCGGTGAGCGCTCGAGGTTGGCGAGGATGAGCTCATGGGTGCGCGCATTGGTGTGGGCGATGTGGCAGCTGACCTGGCGCGGATGCATGTCGCGATGGCCCAGATAAGACATCACCGGAGTGGGCGAGTCGCCGGGCTGCTCTTCGAGGGTCGAGAAATCCACGCTCTTGGCGTCGAGCCGCGGCGGTGTGCCGGTCTTGAGGCGATCCACGCGGAAGGGCAGGGCACGTAGCCGTTCGGCCAGCCGATTCGACGGTGGGTCACCGGCGCGACCGCCGCGGCTGTTGTCGAGACCGATGTGCATGACACCGCCGAGAAAGGTGCCGGTGCACAGCACTACCGTTTCGGCATGGAAGCGAATGCCGGTCTCGGTGACCACGCCGCGAACGGTGTCGTTCTCCACCACTAGATCTCCGGCAGCCTGCTGGAAGAGCGTCAGGTTGGGTTGGTTTTCCAGCAGGCCGCGAATGGCGGCCTTGTAGCGGATGCGATCGGCCTGGGCACGGGTGGCACGCACGGCTGGCCCCTTGCGGGCATTGAGCACGCGAAACTGGATTCCGCCCCGATCCGTGGCCAGGGCCATGGCCCCACCCAGCGCATCGATTTCCTTGACCAGATGACTCTTGCCAATACCGCCGATGGCGGGGTTACAGGACATCTGTCCCAGCGTCTCGATGTTGTGGGTCAGCAGCAGGGTCCGACAGCCCGTGCGGGCAGCGGCCAGGGCGGCTTCGGTTCCCGCATGGCCGCCGCCGATGACGATGACGTCGAAGCGGTCGGGATAATCCAAGGTGCACCTCGCTGGCGCCGTTGCGCCTGTCCTGGAATCAGGGAGAAATCAGCCCGCCAGTATAACTTGCCTGTGGGTAATCGTCAGGGGTTTTCCACACCACCTAGCCAGTCGTCGGCAAGGATCAGTCTCTATCAATAACAATATATAAGAAATAAAGAGAAGTTCTGTTATGGTTGTAATTATTGGTGTGGACATTTCCTGTGGATAACTATACATTTTCCTTTTTAAACAGACTACTACATTGTTGACAAAAGGGCGGAAAGACGGCTGACGCCCTGGGTGCGAACGGTGTGGACGCTGTGGATGAAACCGTCAGTCGTCCACAGCCTGACGCATCAAAGCGTTTTCCACCGATGGGTACCGCGGTTGTCACCGTGGCTGTGAACAATTCGATGGAAGCGGATCGGGTCCCGCCATGACGGGGTTGATGGCCATAGGGCGAAAAATCTTATCCACAGACAGGAAAAAGGCCCTGTCGATGCCGACAGGGCCTCTTGCGGTTCGCGGAAAGCGATGCCGATCAGTGCTTGAGTACGCGCGCGAGGAAGTTGCGGGTCGGTTCGTTCTCCGGTGAATCGAAGATCTGCTCCGGTGGACCTTCCTCGGCGATTGCCCCCTGATGGATATAGATGACGCGATCGGCGACCTCGCGGGCGAAGCCCATTTCGTGGGTGACGATCATCATGGTCATGCCTTCGCGGGCCAATTCGCGCATGGCATCCAGTACCTCGCCGATCATCTCGGGGTCGAGCGCCGAGGTGGGTTCGTCGAACAGCATCAAGCGGGGCTCCATGGCCAGCGCTCGCGCCAGAGCGACGCGCTGCTGTTGTCCGCCGGATAGCTGGTTGGGATACTTGCCTGACTGGTCGGCGATATCGACGCGTTCGAGGAGACGTTCGGCCGTTTCCGTCGCGTCCTTGCGGGTCCAGCCACGCACTTTCATGGGGGCCAGGGTAACGTTGTCCAGCACGCTGAGGTGGGGAAAGAGGTTGAACTGCTGGAAGACCATGCCCACCTCGGTGCGGATCTTCTGTAGCGCCTTGGAGGCCTTGCCGTGGGGAACCAGGTCGTTGCCGTCGACCTGAATGTGTCCCTGCTGGAACTCCTCGAGGCCGTTGATGCAGCGTATCAGGGTCGATTTTCCGGAGCCGCTGGCACCGATGACGACCACGACTTCCCCCGCAGTGACCTCGAGATCGATGTCCTTGAGCACGTGCAGGCTTCCGAAGTGCTTGTTCACCTTCTCCAGCTTCACCATGGGAGCGGCAGTGGACGGAGACTTGTCGTGATTCATGTCGCGCGTTCCTTATTGTCCGACCAGGCCCTTGCGCTCCAGCTGGCGCAGCGCAAACGATAGGCTCAGGGTGATCGCCAGGTAGAGTAGGGCGACCATCAGATAGACTTCCAGGGCAGTGAAGGTCGTGGCGATGTAGACCTGGCCCTGGCGAACCAGCTCACCCACCCCGATGACCGAGAACAGCGACGTGTCCTTGATGCTGATGATGCCCTGGTTGCCGAGCGGCGGAATCATGCGCCGGAAGGCCTGGGGCCAGATGATGTAGCGGAAGGTCTGGCGGCGCGACAGGCCCAGCGACAGCCCGGCCTCGCGCTGGCCGCGTTCGATGGACTGCACGCCACCGCGGACGATTTCCGAGATGTAGGCGCCGGAGTTCACCGCGATGGCGGCAATGCCGGCCACCAGGGCGTTGATGGGGCCGCCGAGCAGTTGCGGCAGGCCATAGAATATGAACAGGACCTGCACCAGCACCGGCGTGCCGCGGAAGACTTCGATGTAGGCAACGGCGGGTACGCGCAGCCAGACGATAGTGCTGATGCGCAGCAGCCCGAAAATGATGCCGATCAGAAAGCCGATGGCCAGGCCACCGAAGGAAATCAGCAGGGTGTAGGGAATGCCTGGCAGCAGGTGAGGGATTGAGGCGAAGGCGGCCTGCCAGTCGAATTGAAAGGTGACGTCCACAAGGGTTCTCCCGTCAAGAGGCGTCGTGGAATGGCGGGTATCGGTTGCGTGGGTTTTCAACGCAACGGGGTCGGGTCCTTGGACCCGACCCCGCGATCAGGCGGCAGAGGCGTTATTCGTCGCTGCTACCGAACCACTCGGCGTGGATCTCGTCGTAGGTGCCGTCTTCCTTCATTTCGGCCAGTGCCTCGTTGACGGGTTCGACCCACTCGCTGCCATCGGCGAGGGCAATGCCGTACTGCTGACCTTCATAGAGCGGGCCGACGACTTTCACGCGGCCTTCGCCGCGGGTCTGGGAAAAGTAGCCGACGTTGGGCGCATCGTAGAAGACGGCGTCGACGCTGCCGCCGAGCAGCGCCATGTACATGTCGCTGGACCCCGGATAGGGAGTGATGTCGGCGTCATCGCCGAGGTTCGCTTCGAGGAAGTCGTAGCTGGTGGAACCGACCTTGGTACCGATTTTCAGTCCCTTGAGATCCTCGAGCTCCTCGACATCGTCGTTGTTGGCACGGATCAGGATCTTGAGGCCGCTGTCGTAGTAGGGGTCGGAGAAGTCGACGATCTCCTCGCGCTCTTCGGTGATGGTGATGCCGGCGATGGCGATGTCGACGTTACCGGTCTGCACGGCGGGGATGATGCCGTTGAAGTCCATCGTCTGTAGGTTGTATTCGAAGCCGGCGCGTTCGGCGATTTCGGCCAGGATGTCCATGTCGAAACCGACCATCTCGCCGGTGTCCTGGTCCATCATCTCGAACGGTACGAAGCTAGGGTCGGTGACCACTTCGAGCACGTGATCGTCGGCGCTGGCTAGGCTAGACAGGCCCACGGCGATGGCGACGCTGGAGGCGAGGGCGGCTGATTTCAGGTGATGTTGCATGGTATTCCCCGTGGAAGACATTGTTGTGAATGACGCCATAAACCATGGCGAGTTCCCGGGGAAGCGTCAAGTCGGCGGGCTGCCGGCCTACCAGCGCGCGGCCAACGCAGGCCGTCATACCATGAAGGAGGCGCCGCAGCCGCAGGTGGTGGTGGCGTTGGGGTTCTGGACCAGAAAACGGGTTCCCGCCAGGCCCTCTTCGAAGTCCACGGTGGAGCCGACGAGATACTGGTAGGATAGGGCGTCGACGACCATGGCCACGTCACCGAATTCGATGACGGCGTCGTCCTCGCCGACCTCGTCAGCGAAGTCGAAGCCGTACTGGAAACCCGAGCAACCGCCGCCGGTTACGTAGACGCGCAGCTTCAGTGCGGGGTTGCCCTCTTCCTCGATCAGCGTCCGCAGTCGTGCACGGGCGGCATCGGAGAGCATCAAGGGCGTGGGCACGAATGATTCAGCGCCGCTCATGGGCGAACTCCTCTGCGCCGGAATGAATGGCTAACAGTGAATTATCCGCAATCCCGAGCGGCAGGGTCAACTATCAAGGGTCAGGGCATCAGTGCCGGCGCGGCGAGCCCGGCCGTCTCGTCGCAGCCGAACATCAGGTTGAGGTTGTGAATCGCCTGGCCCGAGGCACCCTTGACCAGGTTGTCGATCACCGCCAGTACCACCACGGTATCGCCATCGCCGGGGCGATGCACGGCGATTCGGCACAGGTTGGCCCCCTTGACGCTGCGCGTCTCGGGGTGGCTGCCCGACGGCATCACATCGACGAAGGGTTCGTCTGCGAAGCGTGACTCGAACAATGCTTGCAGATCGCCCGGTTCGGTGGTCAGCCGGCCGTAGAGGGTGGCATGGATGCCGCGGATCATCGGCGTGAGGTGGGGCACGAAGGTGAGTCCAACCTGGCCATCGGCAGCGTCACTCAACCCCTGGCGGATTTCCGGTAGATGGCGATGCCCCGAAGCGCCGTAGGCTTTCATCGATTCGCTCGCCTCGGCGAGCAGTGAGGGAACCTTGGCACCACGCCCAGCGCCGGTCACTCCGGACTTGCAGTCGGCGATGATGCGGTCGGCGTCGATGAGCCCGCTTTCCAGCAGTGGCATCAGGCCGAGCTGCACGGCCGTGGGGTAGCAGCCGGGCACGGCGATCAGCCTGGCCTGGCGGATGCGCTCGCGATTGACTTCGGGAAGGCCGTAAACCGCTTGCTCGAGCAGCGCGGGTGCGCCGTGTGGCTGGCCATACCAGTGTGCCCACTCGTCGGCGTCGCGCAGACGAAAATCCGCGGAAAGGTCGATCACCCGCGTGCCGCGTTCGAGCAACTCGCCGGCCAGGGCGTGGGCCACGCCGTGTGGGGTGGCGAAGAACACCGCGTCGCACTTGCCCAGTCGATCCGGGTCGGGTGCGCTGAACGCCAGGTCGTCGTAGTGGCCGCGCAGGTTGGGGTAGAGTTCGCTGACGCCAATGCCCGTTTCGGAGCGCGAGGTGATCGCCTCGATCTCGACTTCGGGATGTTGGGCCAGCAGCCTGAGCAGCTCGACGCCGGTGTAACCGGTGCCGCCGACGATTCCGACCTTGATCACGTTGCACTCCTCGTTGGTTGGCCTGGGAAGCGGGGCCCCATGCGTGGTAACCGGGGATTGCCGAGGGCCCGTAGCCATGCGCTGGGATCGTTGCGTAGGAATATGATACACAAGTGGCAGGGAGACTACCCAGCCGTCCCCTGCCATAGGGCAGTCGCCGTATTTAACTGGCTAACTGCGATAGCCCTGTCCCCTGCCACGGATCGTACGGGAAAACTGCCGTGTCGCGTTCACCGCGCTTCAGTGCCAGCCAGAGTCTGGAACGCTTTCGTCGCCAGCTCGCCAACGTCGATGCCTTGCCGCAGCTGTGCGTGCTCGGCGTGGTATCGGGCCTGGTCACCGGCGCCTTGATGGTGGTGTTCCGGAGCCTGCTGGCTCTGGGTGGCTGGCTGCTGTTTCCCGGCAACGATCCCGAGGCCTTCGAAGCGCTCTCGCCGCTGTTGCGTTCCATGCTGCCGTTGCTTGCCGTGCTGCTCATCGGCATATGGATGTGGCGAATACCGCCTGCCGGCCGCCAGATCGGTGTGCTGCACGTGATCGATCGACTGACCTATCAACAGGGACGCTTTCCCATCCGTAACTGGTTCACCCAGTGGTGGGTGGGGCTGGTGTCGGTGCTCGGCGGCCTATCGGCGGGGCGCGAAGGTCCGGCGATCCATCTCGGTGCTGCAGCGGCCAGCGGGCTTGGTCAGCGCCTGCGCCTGCCTCACAACAGCTTGCGCGTGCTGGTGGCCTGCGGCACGGCTGCCGGCATTTCGGCCTCGTTCAACACCCCCATCGCTGGGGTCATCTTCGCCATGGAAGTGGTGATGATGGAGTACACCATCGTGGGCTTCATGCCGGTGATCCTGGCCTCCAGTATGGGAGCGGTGGTGGCGCAGCTGGTCTATGGTCCGGATCCGGCGATCGGGGTTCCCGACCTGCACCTTCGCTCGTTGCTCGATTTGCCGTGGATTTTGGTGAGTGCGTTGGCGATCGGCCTGCTGGCCGGTTTGTTCGTGCGTGTCTCGCGGTTGGGCCGGCGCTTCGAGTCGGTGCCCATGGCGCTGCGTTTTGCCCTGGCCGGTGGTGTCGTGGCAGCCGTTGCCTGGTGGTATCCCCAGGTTCAAGGGATGGGCTACGACACCCTGCAGGCCACACTGAGCGGTTCGGTGACCGTCGACGTGCTGCTGGCCGTGGCCATCGGCAAGCTGCTGCTGACTGCCGGCACCGTGGCGTGCGGCATTCCGGTGAGCATCATCGGCCCGATCCTGGTGATCGGTGGGGCGGCCGGCGCCCTGTGCGGCCTGGCTGGCCAGGCGTTGCTGCCCATGGAGGCGTCCGATCCGGCGCTCTATGCCATGTTGGGAATGGCGGCGATGATGGGAGCGGTGCTGCAAGCACCGCTGGCCGCGCTGATGGCGCTGCTCGAACTCACGCACAACCCGTCCATCATCATGCCGGGCATGTTGGCCGTCGTGGTGGCCGGGCTGACGGCACGGCAGTTGTGTCGCTGCGATGGCTTTTTCATCAGCGTGACCCGGCATGGTCTGCATCCGTTGCAGCAGCCGCTGATGCAGGCCTTGTCGCGCGTCTCCGTGCCGGCGGTCATGGAGCGCAATTTCGTACGTACCCCGCGCATGGTGACCCGCGATCAAGCCCGGGCGCTGCTCGAGCGGGGGCCGGTGTGGATACTGATCATGCGCTCATCCGACGACAAGCCGACGCTGGCGCTCAAGGCGGCCGACCTGGCGCGAGCGATGATGGGGGAGGCAACGCACGAAGCCGCCGATGCCCAGAGCGAGTTGATCGATCTGCTGGAAATACCCGGGCAGCGCTTGGAAATGGCTCCCATCCATCTGCAGGCAACGCTCTCCGAGGCGTTCGAGCGTCTCAACGACCAGGCGGTGGATGCACTCTACGTCGAGCATGGGCATCGACCGAGGCAGAAGCGGATTTCGGGTATCATCACTCGCGGCGCCATCGAGCGTCATTACCGGTTGAATGATTTGCGAGCCAGTGAATAGGGAGCTTTTTTCTGGCCGAATAAAATATCGTGCACTAATTAATGGATCGTTTTCGACGAGGAGTCTCCATGTACTTGTGGATCAAGGCGTTGCACCTGGCTGCGGTGGTGACCTGGTTCGCCGCGCTGTTCTATCTGCCACGCCTCTACGTCTATCACGCCATGGCGCGTGACAAGGGAGAGACCCAGGCCATCGACTACTTCACGGTGATGGAGCGCAAACTCTATCGCGGGATCATGACGCCCTCGATGATCGCGGTGGTGGTTCTGGGCGTCGCGCTGCTGTTCCTGTCGCCGGCCTGGCTGAGCCAGGGTTGGCTGCACGTCAAGCTATTGCTGGTGGTGGTGCTGATCGGCTACCACCACCTGTGTCGGCGATTCCTTCGCCAGTTCGCCGAGTCGCGTTGTACCCGTTCACATGTCTTCTTCCGGGTGTTCAACGAGCTGCCGGTGCTCGTCTTGCTGGCTATCCTGTTCCTCGCCGTGCTCAAGCCGTTCTGAGGCGCATGACATGCCATGTTCCCAAACGCCGCCCGTGGTACTGGTATTGGCCGGGCACGATCCCACCGGCGGAGCGGGGTTGATTGCCGACCGCGAGGCGGTGGCTGCCTGCGGCGGCTGGGCCGTGACGGTGCCCACCGCGCTGACGGTGCAGAGCTGCCGCGATGTGCATCGCGTGGTGCCCGTCGAGGCCGCCTTGATCGGCGAGATGGTGGCGGATCTGGACGAATTTGCCATCGCAGCCATCAAGGTGGGTCTGCTGGCGAGCCGCGACACGCTCGAGGCGGTGGTCGATGTGATCCAGCGTTTTCCAGGCGTGCCCGTGGTGTTCGATCCAGTGCTGAAAGCCGGGGGGGGAACCACGTTATCCACAGACGGTTTGATCGCAGCGTGCCGCGATCACTTGCTGCCGCATGTGGATATCTTGACGCCCAACCGGCTCGAGCTGATGCACCTGGCTGGACAGGGGAAAGACGATAGCGAAAGAGCGGCGGCGCTGATGGACAAGGGCTGCCGGGGGGTGCTGGTAACCGGTACCGATACGCCTGCTGCCGAGACGGCCCCGGATATCGTCGAGCAGGTATTGTTCACGGGCGAAGGCGAGCGACGCTGGCGTTGGCTGCGCTTACCGCATCGCTACCATGGCTCGGGCTGCACCCTGGCAGCCGCTCTGGCAGCGCGTCTGGCAGCAGGGGATGCATTGACGGTGGCCTGCGAACGGGCTCAATCGCATGCCTGGCATGCCCTGTCGCGAGGTTGGCAGCCAGGAGCAGCACAGTGGCTGCCGCAGCGGATCGAGCCCGAAGACGTATTCCACCGGTTCCCTTGATCGGCGACAAGCGGATGAGGGCTTGCCGGGCTGGGGTCTGGCCAGGCGCTGCCAGTATGACCAGAATGGTCGAGGCCGTTGTCGAAAATCGGGAACGGAACGCCATCGAGCGTGGAGTTCACGAGATTTTCACCACGGGTTCAGAAGTTATCCAATAATTTATCCACAGCCCGACGGTTTCGGGCGACACCATTACCGATTTCCAACCAGTGACTGCAATGAGGCTGCCATGACCACATCCGCACAGCTCTTCGAACAGGCCTGCCGGCACATTCCCGGTGGCGTCAATTCGCCGGTTCGTGCCTTCAAGGGGCTGCATCGTCCGCCGCTCTTCATGGAGCGTGCCCAGGGCGCCTATTTGTACGACGTGGAAGGCAAGCGGTACGTCGACTACGTGGGCTCCTGGGGGCCGATGATCACCGGCCATGCCGATCCCGACGTGCTGGGCGCGGTGCGTGAGCGTCTCGACAGCGGCCTCTCCTTTGGCACGCCCACGGCGATCGAGACCACAATGGCCGATCTCATCTGCGAGATGATCCCCACCATCGAGATGGTGCGCATGGTCAATTCGGGTACCGAAGCGACCATGTCGGCCATCCGTCTGGCACGCGGCTATACCGGACGCGACAAGATCGTCAAGTTCGAGGGCAACTACCACGGCCATACCGATTCGCTGCTGGTCAAGGCGGGCTCCGGAGCGCTCACCCATGGCGAGCCGAGTTCGCCGGGTATTCCGGCTTCTCTGGCCGAGCATACGGTAACGCTCTCCTACAACGATGCCGATGCGGTGGAAGCCTGCTTCGAGGAGATCGGCAGCGAGATCGCCTGCATCATCGTCGAGCCGGTTGCGGGTAACATGAACTGCATCCCCCCAGTGCCCGGCTTTCTCGAGACGCTGCGGCGGGTGTGCAACGAACACGGTAGCGTGCTGATCTTCGATGAGGTGATGACCGGCTTCCGCGTCGCCCTGGGCGGGGCCCAGGCACACTACGGGGTGCTTCCCGATCTGACCTGCCTAGGCAAGATCGTGGGTGGCGGTATGCCGGTGGGCGCCTTTGGCGGCAAGCGCGAGATCATGGAATGCATCTCGCCGCTGGGGCCCGTCTACCAGGCCGGCACTCTCTCCGGCAATCCGCTGGCCATGGCAGCGGGTATCGCCCTGCTAACCAAGCTGCGCGAACCCGGCTTCCACGACGCTCTGGCTCAGCGTGTGGAGACCCTGTGTCAGGGCTTGCAGGAGCGTGCCGATGCTGCCGGGGTGGCCATGATCACTCAGCGTGCCGGTGGCATGTTCGGGCTCTTCTTCACCGGTCAGAGCCGTGTGGAGAACTTCGCCCAGGCCACCGCCTGCGACGCCGACGCTTTTCGCCGTTTCTTCTCGGCGATGCTCGACGAAGGCGTCTACCTGGCGCCCTCGGCCTTCGAAGCGGGCTTCATGTCCAGCGCTCACCTGCCGGAAGACATCCAGAAGACGCTGGATGCCTCGGAGAAGGCATTTGCCGCTCTAACCTGAAGGCGTCGATCTCACCGCCCGCCTTCTGGACGACCGCGTCTTCCGTGTATCGGAAAGGCGCGGTCGTGTCACGAGGATACCCCGGCCTGTTTCAAATGCGGAACCGGGGGAAATCTCGCTAACCGCTTGTCTTCTCTCCCACTCTCGGGAGAATCGATTACCCTGCTAAGGGAAGTGTTAACTTCCTGAAAGGTGGCTGGCCGGAATCACTGCGATTGCGGTCGGTTCAGTCGTTGCCTCTAACCTGGCTGCGCTTGGCAACCCTATGATTTTCATTGTTTGCCCTCCGTTTCCGAATGGGTGGCATGTATCGTGCTTTGTGTAAATGGACGGTAAGCCAGAGTAACTGAAGTGCACGGCAGCGCCGCTCGACTCCTCCATCATCCCATCGACGGGAACGATGAAGCGGCGGTTGTCGATGTCTTCAGGCCGGGTCGAGTCCGCTCTGACTGGCGTCTACGGAAAACGATTCATGCATGAAGAAACGGAGAAAGACCATGAACAAGTACGTCCTAGCGGGTACGTCCGTCCTGGCATTGGTGATGGCCATTTCCACGGCCCATGCCAACCCGAGCGCTGGTGTGGCTGATGAGGTCAAGCAAAAGGTCGAATCGACCGCGAAAGCCTATGGCGGCAACAGTTGGGCGAATGGCAGCACGGGCCCATCTGGCACAGGCGGTGGTGGCGGTACGAGCAGTGGCGGCGATGCCTGGGCCATGAGCGAATCCTATAACACTTCCACCAGCGTGATTGCCCTTCAGGATCTCAAGTCCAAAGTCTCTGGTGCGAAGATCTACATCTCAGCGGGTGACGGTGCCAGAGGGGCCGATGGAGGTCGAGGTGGTGACGCAGCTGCCGTTCCCGTCTCTATTGGCATCGGCGGCAACGGTGGAGAAGGCGACGGTGGTGAAGGCGGCAAGGGTTATGCCAAGGCCGGTGACGGTGACGACGGCGGCAAAGGCGTCGGCAAGGGCATGGGCTTCGGCCACAGCGTAGGGGCGGGCGACGGCGGCGATGCCGATTCCGAGAACGACGACGGTTATGCCGGCAGCTACTCCGACAGTGGCAAGGCTTACGCCAAGGTCGACGACTTCAAGAACGACGACAACAACGCCAACACCAATGCCGCCAGCAGCGGAGCTGCTACCAGCGGCGCCGCCACCTCCAACCAGACTTCGTCCGGTGGTACGGGCGGTGCAGGCTCCGGCACGGCGACCTCCACGGGTACGGGTACCGGCACGGGCACCGGCGGCGCAGGCGGCGACGGCGGTGCAGCCACGGCAGCGGGTGGCAATGGCGGCGCCGGTAACGGCGGCGGCGGCGGCGGCGGTACGGCCACCAACGGCGACACCCTCGCTCAGGCCGGCAATGGCGGCAACGGTGGCAATGGTGGTGCCGGAGGGAATGCCACCCTGGCCACTGGAGCGGCCACCATGGCAGCCGGTGCCGGTACCTTCGGCGGGATTGCCAACATGAACCTGTCCACCGGTATCTACAACTCCCAGCTGGCAGCGACCAACGTGGCCGCGCACAGCAACGTGAATATCGGTAACTGATCGACGATCGAGGTGACGAGTCGGGGGCGGGTCGGCGTAGATCGCCAGCTCGCCTTCGGCCGATACCGAGTCGTCGTCACGTCACTCTGGGGAGTCGATGTCATGAACCGTGCACTGAAGATGGGTTGGATGCGATATCCGGCAGTGGCCACTGGATTGGTGTGCTTCCTGAGCCTTTCGGGGATCAGCCTGGCCGAGGAGAGAGTGCCTGCGAGCGTCGGCGAGGGATTTGCAGCGCTTCAGGAAGTGGAAGGCGGCGAATTGGAACGACTGCGCGGTCGTGAAGGTTTCAGGGATCTCGTGTCGGTACAGAGCGTTCAGAACATGGAAGCGGCCGTCAGCGATGCCTCTTTTACCGCGGGAACCATTGTCACCGGCGGCATTCGTGTCGAAGCGGGAGCGATGGAACGCTTCTCGGGCATTGGCCAGTTCAACATGCTGACGGGCAATGGAAACGCCGTGAATACCGGCGTCACCATCAGCATCTACGCGCCAGTGCAGAATCCCTGAACGGGAGAATGGCCATGAAAAAGACTGCGTTGGTCGTGACTGCGTGGTCGCTGGTTGCCTTACCTGCCGTGGCCGGTCCCGTTACGGTCGCCGGCGCTTTCGGCTCCTTCACCGTCCAGGCGCGCAGCCTCAACGAAATGCGTTGGGACCAGGTAGTACCGCAGCAGTACGACTACAGTTGCGGCGCTGCGGCCGTGGCGACACTGCTGACCTATCACTACGGACGCGAAACGACCGAAGCCGAGGTATTCGAGAGCATGATATCCGTCGGAGATCGAGAACAGATCGAAACCGAGGGATTCTCGATGCTCGACATGAAGAACTATCTCGATAGCCAGGGGCTCGATTCCGATGGGTTCAAGGTCGATCTGGATGACTATCTCAGCATTGGTGCACCTTCCATCACCTTGATCGATACCGGCGGTTACAAGCACTTCGTTGTCATCAAGGGAATGGACGAGGATCGGGTGCTGATCGGTGATCCGGCAGTAGGCAGTGTGGTCGTATCCAAGGAGCATTTCAAAACCCTCTGGGAGGGAACGGTGCTCGGGGCCAGAGCGGAAATGGCCGTTGCCAAGCAGAACTTCAACCATGAGCGAGACTGGGCCATTCGCCCGAGTTCTCCTATCGATCAGGGACGTCGGCGTGCTGACATCGGCACGGCGATGTTGTTGATGCCGGGGCCCAATGAACTGGGGAAATGAAATCGCGAACTGCCAGGAGGCATGTGATGAATGGTTATCGGCGTTTGCTAGGAACCATGCTGATGATGACCATGGGACCGGGAATGGCCGCTGGGGTGCAGGCAGCCGGTTTCCTCGATGAATTGGAGAGTCGTGCGTATGGGCAACCAAACGATTCCAATGGATTTGCAAGCCCGGTTCTGGAAGTCATCGATACCGCGGAAATGGCCGAGTTGAGAGGCGGCTTCTCGATCAATGGACTCGATATCGCCTTTGGCGCCAGAGTACGGTCGATGATCGATGACGTGATGCAGCAGACCATGGTCGAGTTTCGCAATACGGGGCCACGTGTCATCTCACAGACACTGACCGACCCGACCGGCAATGCTCATGATATCAATCCCTCCACGAACAGTTTGGTCAATGTGAGTCCCGATGGCATCTCGTTGCCGGGTATGAGCAATTTCTCCGGTATGGCACTGAATGATGCGAAAGGTTTCACGGCAGTATTGCATCAGATTACCAATCAGGCCATCATCGGTAGCGTAGTTAGCAATGCCAGTGACAGAAGTATCAGCAACCAGATCGATGTCGATATCGCCATCAATAATATGGAAGCACTGCGCAGTCTGAGTGCGCATACTCGTGTCATCAACTCGCTGTTGCGTTGAATGTCACTCCGTGCGCTTCCGCCCCGCATGGCAACCCATGCGGGGCGCTCTCGTTCATGATCGTCAATTGACGCCAAAGGGCACTCTCAGTGTCAGCACGGTATCCGGCGCATCATCGGAAATGCCCAGTTCCAGGCCAAGGTTGACGGACGTCTTGGGGCTGAGCTGGTAGGACCAACCCAGCAGTAGAGAGGCAATGTTCAATGAACGGGAGCTTTGCGTCGTTGAGTTTCCGTTACTTCCGATGAACTCGGTCTTGGTATCGTCGATGAAATCGTTCTTGAAGCCCAATGTGAAGGAAGAGCGTTCATTGATGGCATAGGCCATTCCGAAACTCAGTCGTATAGCATCCCCTGGGTCGACTTCACCAATGCGGATTTCGTCGGTTATCTGCTTGTTCACGTCATCCTTGATATTGTACAGATAGCCAAGATTGGCAAAGTAGACGGCAGGATCCGACGGGAATAGCATGGTGATGCTAGGCTCTACGGAATGAAAACCCGAGCCGGTGGCGAGCTCTCTTTCGATGCCATCGGAGTCGCGGCGAATGTCGAAGGGTCCCTCGCCAGTCGTCGATTTGTAGCGCAGATTTCCCACGAAGTAGGGCCAGCCGTTTTGCCCGCTATTCAGCTGATAGTGTATTGCAGCTTCGATATCACCGAGTCCATTACTGCTGATGTCACGCGATATATCGAATTCCTGCTGCCCTTCCGTGGTAGCGACCGTGGCAAACAACGCGTCGTCACGATAGACGTAAGGCACCTTCAGCTCCAGCTCCAGCCGGTCGGTGACGCCGAGGCGGCCGGTCATGGCGGCGGTCCAGGTGTCGCGGTCGGCATCCTCGGCTTCGAACACGCCGATCAGCAGGGTACTGAGTATCTCTATGCCACGAAAAGTCAAGCGGTTCACGCTGGCATGGGAGTACTGCAGCGAAGGCTCCAGAACCAACTTGCCGCGCGGCGTTAGCACGCCCCCGATATCGGAAATGGCCTGCACTTCGGGCTGCGCTTCCTGTCGTACAGGGGCCTGACCGACCGGCGAGCCGCTATCGGGAACGTTTGCCGTATCGCTCGTCGCTTGGGCGAGAAGACTATTGGACAGCGATAGGCACAGGGTGCCGGCAGCCAAGATGTAGAGTGACTTTATCGGTTTCATGGCCTTGATCCCTTGGTATTGACTTGGGTGTATGCGTCGTTTCAGTGATCCGTGCTGTTATCGTCATGGCTTGTCTCGTCGTTCTCTCCTATGTCGGGCTCGGTTTTCTTGCGGCTACGAGGGGGCGGGCCTCGCCCGCGGTGCCAGTGGGAAATGTCACGATCGATACCGTGTTTTTCCATGAGCCGGTAGAGCGTGACGCGGGAGACGTTCAATTCCTTGGCTGCGGAAGAAATATTGTTATAGCAGC
The DNA here is from genome assembly GCF_010993975.1 of Halomonas faecis. Classification (GTDB taxonomy): domain Bacteria; phylum Pseudomonadota; class Gammaproteobacteria; order Pseudomonadales; family Halomonadaceae; genus Halomonas; species Halomonas faecis. Next base: position 6,373 of record NZ_JAACZO010000058.1, on the reverse strand, counting down.
GAACCAGCGCAGATTGAATGGTTCGCTTTTCTGCCTGCTCCCGCACTTTATCGATGTGCACCGTCGGTAGTGACTCAGCCAAGAGTGGTAGGGCCAAATCTTCGGGCTCGATCCATCCGGAGCGGCACATGATCATGGCACGGCGAAGTCGATTGGAAAGCTCCCGGATATTACCAGGCCAGTGGTATTGCTTCATGCAGGCCATGGCCGCTTCGCTGATGCCATGGAAATTGGCTGGTCGGTCATCGCTATGGGTCAAGAGAATTGACTGGGCGAGACTTTCTATGTCCTCGAGACGCTCGCGAAGAGGGGGCACGAAAAGACTCAATACATTGATCCGATAGTATAGGTCCTCACGGAATTCGCCTTCGGAAATGGCTTTTCCCATGTCCACATGGGTTGCCGATACGATACGTACATCGACTTCGATATCCTCATGACTACCTAGGCGCTGGATACGATGATTTTCGAGAAACCGCAGTAGACAAACCTGCATGTCGAACGGAAGATCACCGATTTCGTCTAGGAAAAGCGTTCCACTCGATGCTGACTCGATATGACCGATGTGACGTTGGTAGGCGTCCGTGAATGCCCCTTTTTCATAACCGAAAAAAGCGGATTGCATCAGTTCACGGGGAATGGCACCGCAGTTGACGGTGATGAAGGGACCCTTGGCCCGGCGCGAATAGTGATGAATCGCCCTTGCAACCAGCTCCTTCCCCGCACCCGTTTCACCATGAATGAGAACGGGAGCATCTACTTTGGCGGTTTTTTGGATGGCATTGATTAGAGTCTTGACTCGGGGGTTATTACTTTCCAGTTTTCGCCCGTTGACGACAATGCTTTGATCAAAGTTATCCCTGCCGTCGAAACGTCTCATCCATTGTATAGCTTCGATGACTTCCAGAAGGCCCCGGTTGGGTAATGGTTTTGAGAAATACGTAAAGAAATGGTCCTGTATTAACTTTCCTATCATGAGATTGTTTTTCTGCTTTTCGTCGATTATCGCAATTAAATGGGTCTCTTGCAGAGGCTCGAGTAACTGATTGAATAAAGAGCTGTTTTTATAGATCAGGTCCAGATCCAAGATGGCAACGGAAAATGAATATTGTTGAGCCATGTCGATGGCTGAATTCATGTCATCGGTAATTTTCAAATGGTTCTGATATTCGGACAAGTTGTTTTTGATTTCCATTTTTAGGCTATCGGAACGGTATACCAGTAACAGGTTCGGTATCACGTCCATCGGCTGGCTCCCGGTACAACATGCAAGGCATGATTTTTTATTCAGATTGTTATTGCCTTGTCGGTTGACGCCATGTGCAGAAGCGTATCGATTTTTCCCTGGTGACCTATAAGGTAGGGCTCGGTTCATATTTTTGTAAAGTTATGTTTTTTTGTAGAAATGGTACGAAATAAACTCTTAATACGGTGCTATCGGGTTGGCTAATTAGCGAGCTAGAAAACTCATGCCAGGCTTTACTAGTGATATGAACCTGCGATTGGGTCGTTTCGTTTTGTTCACTAAATCAGCTAGTTAATGATAACCGAGTCGGCTGACTTTAGAGGCTTACCGCAAGGAAACGTAGCGGTGGTCATGTCTGGAAAAGGTGTATTTTTCCCATTGAAACAATGGCTTGTCGATGCTGACCGAGAAGTTTCGTACGGCGTTGTTTCATCAGCGTTGCAGTGACTGGATAGGGGCCTTTCGGCGCTGTCGTGTGGGCCTTGGGTAGGCCCCCGAAGCGGATCGAGAGTCACGAAAGCGAAGCAACGTTACATTAAGCTAACACTTGTCTCGTTTCCAATTCTTCATAAAACATAAGATAATCAATGGTTTAAATAGTTGGCACGGCTATTGCTATATACATATTGAAACAAATGGAGCCGCGGTGATGCCAACCAGATCGCGAGTCACGCAAAGGTTACAGATCGACGTTCAGCGCCATAGAAGGTTGCTGTCTGCCAGCCGGTGTATCGCGGTCATGTTGGTGGGGGCCGGGCTCGCCAGTCTGTCTTCTGCTGCCTGGGCTCAAGGATCTGAAGTTGAAGCACTTGGCACGCTGGCAAGTCGGGCATTCGACGGTGAAGCGCTCTCCCATGAACGCCTCGATGAAGTCCGCGGGAGATATGCGCAGAGTCAGGCTATCGCCATCGATGAAGGGCTCGGCGTCATTTTGTGGGATGAAAGCCGTTCGGTGGGCAAGAGCAGGGGCAGCGGCGGAAGCCGCCATCAGGCCAAGGGATACGACAACCATCAAAGCCAGACGGTGACGACGAGCAGCCGCAGGTGAATCCAATGACGATCGAAGACCGCATGACAACCGGACAGTGCCAGCAAAGCGGCCCCGCAGGGCAACACACAAGGGTTGCCTGTCCACGTCTGGCCGGCTGGCAACAAAGCCGCTGGGCGGCTTCCGCCTTGCTGGCTGCAGGAGTGTCGGCGCTCGTCATGGTGGGTTCCATCGGTGAAGCCTGGGGGCAGGAGAGCCTTTCCGATGATAGCTACTACCGAGTCTTCACCACTTACCGCGCTGCTTCCGTCATCGACGGCCACTCCCTGAGGGGCGTGCAGGGGGCCATCAACGTCAACATGGCGGCCGGTCATACCAATCTGCAGAGCAACTCCGGTGTCATTGCCATGGGCGAAAACGCCTTGGCCAACAACATCGTGGTGCAGGTGGTGACATCGAACAATCGTCTCGCGCCAGAGCAGGCCACCGCCGTGATCAAGGATCAGGCGCTGAGCCAGTCGGTTGGCTGGATTTCGGTCAACCAGGCCGCGGGACAGGAGAATGTGCAGAGCAACACCTTGAGTGTGGCTCTGGGCATTCGGGGCAGTTCGTTGAACAGCGAGTCGCTGAGTCAGGTGCTGTCCCGTACGCAGGAGTCGACCGAGGAGTCGGATGACGGCACGTCGTCACGGCGAGTCGCCATCGAGGATTCGGCCTTTGCCGGGTCGCGCGGCGTCATCCAGGTGAATCAGTCGGCAGGAAAGGGCAACGCTACCGGGAACCATGTCGGTGTCCGCATGACATCCGGTGCTCGTAGATAGCGGTAGTCGTGCCTTACAACATCAAGAGCAGAACTCTCAGGTTCATTCAGGAGAAAGATCATGAAAACGTTCGCAAAAGCCCCGCTCGCTCTGGCTATCGCTGCCCTGTTCGCATCTTCCTATGCGATGGCCACCGACAACAACGTCTTCGATACCGATAGCTACGTCGACTCCAAGTGGGAGAACGAAATCGAGGTCGAGATCGAGCATGAGGTCGAATTCGAAGCCAAGATCGAGATCGAGGACGAGTTCGGCATCAAGGATCCGGACAACTATGCGGCCGCCACCGTGGATCGCAAGCAGCTCGACCATGACAACGTCGTCAAGGCTGAGAAGAATGACAACGATGCCGTGGTGGGTGGCGATTCCGGCAACGGTGCCAGCGGCAATATTGGTATCAACGTGGCAGCCGGGGATCTCAACAAGCAGGCCAACGATACCTCCATTGCCAAGGGAACCGACAGCGGTTCATCGAATGGCGATGATGATATGTCGACTGCCAGTTTCTTTGGCGGTGGTGATTGGGGTGGAAACGATGATGAAAATGATGCCGCCATGGTCTTTGCCAAGGCAGCGACCTTCTCGGTGCAGTCGTCTTCCGACAACCGTTACTACAACGATGGCACCCAGAACAAGGCAGTGCTGGATAATTCGCTGCAAGGCGCTTCTGGCAATATCGGCGTGAACGTGGCGGCCGGCGCCGGCAACAGCCAGAGCAATGGCCTGGCACTGGCCGTGGGCAGCAACAGCTCCGCCGACGCCACCAGCGGCGGTGTGCAGGTGTCCTACGATAACCTCGCCGACAATGACCTCTATGAGGCTAGTGTAGGGCCGTTCACTATCTTCGTTCAGAACAACAAGAACGAAGCCAACCTGACCGGCGGTGCGCTGGCCGGCGCTACCGGCAACATCGGGGCCAACGTGGCTTCCGGCAACGGCAACATGCAGAGCAACACCCTGTCCATCGCTCGCGCTCAGTGAGTGGCATCGGGTGATTCGTCCCGGCCCGCCTAGCGGGCCGGGTTTTCGAATTTCCAAGCCGTGGCGGAGGCAAGCATGAAGACCTTGGCGGTTTCAATGCTGGGAATGATGAGCCTGGCCGTGAGTTTTCTGGTGGGAGCCAATCCTGCAGAGGCGGCACCGATACGTCTGGGCAATGTGGTGCCCGGCACCTCCGTCACCAAGGAGGTGCAGTCGATTCGCGAGCGTCGCTTCGAGAACCTCATTCCCCAGGAGACGGACTTTTCCTGCGGTGCGGCTTCCCTGGCTACCATTCTCAAGTATGCGTACGGGCGGTCGGATATCACCGAGGTGGAGGTTCTCGAAGGGATGTTCGAAGTGGCCGATCAGGAAGTGGCCGAGCGAATGGGCTTCTCTCTGCTCGACTTGCGCAACTACGTCGATTCGATCGGCCTGCGGGCCCGCGGCTACGAGATCGAGCAGGATGCCCTGGATGCCGTATCGATTCCCGTCATCGTGCTGCTGGATCTTGCCGGCTATCAGCACTTCGTGGTGCTGAAGAAGGTTTCGGGTGACAGGGTCTACATCGGCGATCCTGCACTGGGCAACAAGGTCATGGAGCGTTCGAAGTTCGTCGAGGCGTGGAACAACATCATCTTCGCGGTGATCGGCGAAAACTTCGATACGCATACCGTGTTGCTGGACCCGGCTCAGCCGCTGACGGCGCGCCGTCTGACGGATGTCTTCTCTCCGGTACCCAAGCAGCAACTTCTCGACTTCGGCTTTCGCCATGCCGAGGTATTTTGACAACCATAGCAGTCGAAAATCATGAGGGTGCAATCATGAAAGGCTTTGCTGGAAGGCATCAACGGCTTGGTGTGCTGAGCGTCGCGCTTGCCTCGGCATCGCTGACGATGACGGTACCATCGATGGGTCTTGCAGCGGTGGAGGCTACCGATTTCGAAGATCCGGTCTATCATGATGCGCGAATGCTGCCGGACGAAGAGTTGGCGGGAGTGCGTGGCAAGTTCGTGAATAGCCGCGAGGTACTCTTCTTCGGCGTCGAGATGTCCACGAAATGGATGACGGCGGCCGGAGAAACGCTGCATGCCCAGGCGGATCTGGGTATCGATCTGGATGGTGCGCGGCCGGTCACCCAGTTCTCGACCAATATCACGGCGACGACCCAGCAAGCCTATGCCGCTCAGCAGGCTGCCGGCGCTGGTTCGATGCCGGTGAACGATGCCGGCAGCGGCAATGCACGGGGCATCGTGCAGGTGGTTCAGGCAGGAGGGGATTTCAACAGTGCCAACAATGAATTCTGGATCGATGTCGGCCACGATGTGGACCGTAACGTCGCCACCGGCAATGGTGTCAGTCAACTGACCACGGACGGCGGAAGCAAGATCGATATTTCCCGGAATGCGTCAGGTCTGGGGATGTCGATGTCCATGCCGGGTGGAGACCAGGTGAAGCAGGAGATTCTGTCCAAGTACGGTCTTCGCCAGAGCGTACAGCTGGGCAGCGACCACCAAAATATTCAGAACGTTACCCGGCTGCGCGTGAAGATCGGCCAGATGAATGGTAATGGCCTGGACATGAAGCAGATGCTCGATGCGACTCGGGCACTGGATCGTTTGCGCTAAGAGTTTCAGTGAGTTTCATTCTCGGGCCGACCGTGATCGGCCTTTTTTATTGGATCGTGTTGCCAACGCTAGGGCCTGCTAGTCTAGCTAGGCGTAGCCCAAAATTTGGCCTTTTCGTCCGTTGGGGGGGAGGGCGAAATGCTCGTAGAGAGCCCATACGTTCAGGGGAGTTCAAGATGCTGGACAACAAGTTGAAAAACCAGGTACACGCTTGCACCATTCCAATTGCCTCTTGGCTGCTATTGCCAGTCGCCATGGGTGTTTCTAGCGCTGTTATGGCACAATCGAATGACGACGGCGTCGTTCGTGAAGCGCAGCCCAGCCAGAGCGTTCGCGACGTGCTTCGCGAGGAGCATGCGCTGTTCTCCGACCGTCTGACCATCGAGCCGGGGATCAGCTATTCTTACTCAGACAGGAGCCAGTTATTGTTGGATGGTTTTCTTGTCTTTGAAGCAATATTTCTTGGCGATATTAGCATAGATACCGTGGAGAGCCATACTACTACCTTTGATATCAGTACTCGTTATGGCGTCACGGATAGACTAGAGCTAGAGCTGAACGTTCCGTATGTATATCGTAATAGCCGTAAACGATCCAGTAACCCCACCTGTTGCGATGTGAGTCAGCCCGGTAGAGTGTCTTTCCAGTGCCACGGCAGCAGCGTGTCGAGGTCGTCATCTTCGCCAAGCCTCGGCAGAGTCTCGAACACGAA
>NZ_JAACZO010000057.1 GCF_010993975.1 Halomonas faecis | reverse complement strand
AGGCCGGGTGTGGACGCGCTGCAAGGCGTTGAGCTAACCGGTACTAATGGCCCGTGAGGCTTGACCATATAACCCCAAGGGGTCTGCGCATGACGCGCACGATTGACGGATACGACGAGACGTCGGTCGGCATGATTCACGGTGTTTCGCCTGACGACCATAGCGAGTGGGAACCACCTGATCCCATGCCGAACTCAGCAGTGAAACCGCTCAGCGCCGATGGTAGTGTGGGGTCTCCCCATGCGAGAGTAGGTCATCGTCAGGCACTTATTCAGAAGCCCCGGCCATTGGTCGGGGTTTCGTCGTTTGTGGGGGTCTCCCATGGAGAGTCGCGGGAGGCCGCCCCGGTCATCGTCAGGCACTTATTCAGAAGCCCCGGCCATGGGTCGGGGTTTCGTCGTTTGGGGGTCTCCCATGGAGAGTCGCGGGAGGCCGCCCCGATCATCGTCAGGCGCTTATTCAGAAGCCCCGGCCATTGGTCGGGGTTTTTTCGTTGTCGACGAGGTCAGCCGTGACAAACATGGTCGACATGGAAATGAGCCGCTAGGCTGGAGAGTGGCAGCCTGAAGGGAGGGCTGTTTAACTTTTCACCGAAAAGGAGGTTCACGATGCGGCTTGCGATTACGAGCAAACTGGGACTGGTACTCATGCTTGCTATGCTGGGCGTTGGTCTGGCGGCTTGTGAAGAAGAGCAAGGGCCAGCCGAGGAAGCCGGTGAGAATATCGACGAGACGATGGAAGAGGCAGGAGAAGAGATCGAAGAGATGGGCGAGTCGGTCGAGGAATCCGCTGAAGATAACTGATCTTGTCAGCTCAGTCGTCAGATCCAAGGCCGGGGATAGCTCCGGCCTTTTCTCGTCGATGCCTCATGCCCATAGGCTGCAGAGGGTGGTTTGGTCTCCTGCAGGTGCGATGGCCAGCCGACGTGCGGCTCACGAACCGGGTTCGGGTAAAGGATACCCGCAGTCTTGGGAAACGTTCTTGGCCGAGTCACGGATCCGTGGGGCTGATGCCTCGGAAAGATGTCTCGAGATCGGTGACTCGAACCGCTATGCTGAGGGGCTCCGATATCCTTGCCTCGATAACGGCTGCTGCCAAGAGGAATGCCTGATGCGCTTGAAACGAGAAGAGAGTTTGTTGCTGATCGTCGATCTTCAGGCGGGGTTGCTCCCGGTGATCGACGGTGGAGAGCAAGCGGTAGCCGAGGCTGGTTGGCTGGGCGGCGTGGCCGAGGCACTCGGCGTGCCGGTATGGCTGACAGAGCAGAACCCTGATGCTCTGGGAGGCAGCGATCCGCGCCTGCTAGAGGCAGTGCCGCAGCACCGCCTGTGGCATAAGATTCATTTCAGCGCCATGTCCGAGCCGGAACTTGCCGATGGGCTGGCAGTCAGCGGTCGGCGCCAAATTGTGCTATGTGGTACCGAAGCCCATATCTGCGTACTGCAGACGGGGCTAGGTCTGCTCGAAGCGGGGTATGAGGTCTACTGGCTGGCGGATGCCACTGCCAGTCGGCGTGCCGAAGAGGCCGCCCTGGCCAGGTCGCGCATGGCGCAGGCCGGAGCGGTACCGGTCAGCGCAGACATGGCCGCCTATGAATGGCTGGAGCGCTGTGATGGCGAACGGTTCAAGTCGGTTCACCGACACTTTCTCAAGCCCAGAGCTGCCCGGCCATTGCGTTTTTGCTGACGGGCAGGCGGACAGAGCTAGCTGGCTGATTCGGCGCGCGTGAAGACCAGGGTATCGCCCTCGGAGAGAGTCGCGTTGTAACGATAGCCGGCTATGTCGAAGTCCTTCAGTCCATCCGGGTCGTCGAGACGCTGACGGATCACCCATGCCGCCATCAGGCCGCGTGCCTTCTTGGCGTAGAAACTGATGATCTTCAACTTGCCGTTCTTCTCGTCCTTGAATACCGGTGTGATGATTCGAGCCTTGAGGCGCTTGGGGTCGATGGCCTTGAAGTACTCATTGGAGGCCAGGTTGAGCAGTACCGGGCTGCCGCTGGCGGCCACTGCCTTGCCAAGCTCCTCGGTGAGCAGCGGTTTCCAGAATGCATAGAGATCCTTGCCGGCAGGATTTTCCAGCCTAGTGCCCATCTCCAGCCGATAGGGTTGGATGAGGTCGAGAGGCCTCAACAGACCATAGAGGCCGGACAGTATACGCAGGTGATCCTGGGCGAAAGCACTGTCGGTATCGCTGAAGGTATCGGCCGCCAGGCCCTGGTAGACGTCGCCCTGAAAGGCTTGGGCCGCCGGCTTCGCGTTCTCGGGTGTGAAGGGGGGTTGCCATTCCGCGAAGCGTGCGGCATTGAGGCCGGCCAGCTTGTCGCTGATGCCCATCAGCTCGCTGAGTCTTTGAGGCGAGTAGCCACGCAGGATATCGACCAGCGTTTGGCTGCGGTCGAGGAGGTCGGGCTGGGTATAGTGAGCCGTGGTGGGGGGCGTTTCGAAGTCCAGGGACTTGGCAGGTGAGATGACGCTCAGCATGGGGCGCTCCTGTGGCCGGTGGATCGGCAGTCAGTATACCAAGCCGCCCGACGGGCTTGGGCTATCGAGGCCATAGCGAGGCCATGCCCGTCGGATTCAGGGGCAGGGATTGGAGAGGCGCACGTGGACGTCTTCGATGGCTTCCAATACGTCGTCGTCGAGCTTCAGGAACTCGCTTTCCAGGTTGCTCTCCAGCTGCTCCATGGTGGTGGCGCCGATGATGTTGCTGGTGAGGAAGGGCCGTGAGTTGACGAAAGCGAGCGCCATCTGGGCCGGGTCGAGACCGCGCTCGCGGGCGATGGCTACGTAGGCACGGGTTGCCTCCTCGGCTTGAGAGCTGGTGTAGCGTTGGAAGCGCTCGAAAAGCGTCAACCGTGCGTTGGATGGACGAGCGCCATCCAGGTATTTGCCGGAGAGTACGCCGAAGCCCAGCGGTGAGTAGGCGAGCAGACCGACGCCTTCGCGATGGGCGATTTCGGCCAAGCCCACTTCGAAGGAACGGTTGAGAAGGTTGTAGGGATTCTGCACGGAGGCGACGCGCGGCACCCCGAGCGAGTCAGCAAGCTGCAGGCAGCGCATGACCCCCCAGGGCGTTTCATTGGAAAGGCCGATGGCGCGAACCTTGCCCGCATCCACGAGTTCCTTGAGTGCGCTGAGGGTCTCCTCCAGCGGAGTGGCGTCTTCCTCTTCGTCGTGCACGTAACCGAGCCGACCGAAGAAATTGCTGCGCCGATCCGGCCAATGTAGCTGGTAGAGGTCCACGTAATCGGTTTGCAAACGCGCGAGGCTGTCGTCGATGGCCTGGTGGAGGTGCTTGCGCGTCAGGCGTGGCCTGCCGCGAATATGATCGAGCCCCGGTCCGGCTGCCTTCGTGGCAATGATGACATCGTCACGGCTGGTGCGTGTCTTGAGCCAACTGCCGATGTAAGCTTCGGTGCGGCCCTGGGTTTCGGGCCGTGGAGGGACTGGATACATCTCGGCGGTATCGATGAAGTTGATGCCGAAGGCCACGGCGCGATCGAGCTGCTCGTGGGCTTCGCTTTCACTGTTCTGCTCGCCGAACGTCATGGTGCCAAGGCACAGTCGGCTGACTTCGATGCCCGTGTTGCCCAGCGGTCGTGTCTGCATCCGTCACTCCTGTGGAAGGGGTCGTCAGTGTCGCTAGCCAATGGTAGCCGGGGCCTGTCGAAGCAGCAAACGACAAGGGTTGAGTCGCCGCTGAGGCGGGCGTATGCTGGCCACCCTTCACAGGCCCCGGCGGAGTCCGGATGGCGAGCGACGACTTACCATGACGACGCCCATGGGATGGTGCGGGAGTCAGGTTCACACCATACGGGATGCAAGGTTGTTTGCCATGACGCAGGCATCGTCACTGTTCACCCGGCTCGAATACCGTCTTGCCCAACAGCTCTTTCATACGCGCTGGCTGCCACGCTCACCGCGCACGCAACGGTTGACGCTGCATCTGTTCGAGCGTTGTGCCGATGCGGGTCATCCGGCGGCGCTGTCGTTGTACGGGCATATGCTCTTCCATCGCGGCGTGAGCCCTCAGGACAAGGCGCGCGGAGCCCGCTACGTATTGGAAGCTGCTCAAGGCGGCGATCTCAAGGCCCAGTATCAGGCCGGGCTGATCTTCGAATACGGCTGCGTCCAGTATCCGCGCCGCGAGGATCGTGCCGTCACCTGGTATGCCCGTGCGGGAGAGGCAGGCCACGCTTTGGCGGCAACTCGCCTGGGCAAGGCTTATCGCAATGGTGAACTGGGACTGCCCGTGGACGGAGCACAGGCGGCTCACTGGGAGGCGCTGGCCGAACGGCACCTGCCGCTCGATGCGGTCGAACTGGACAGCGAGCACATCCAGACGCGACACTGACCGCTCGTTCGCCACTTGGCGGTACGCGCTCGTGACCCTGGCTGCAAGGACTTCCATTACCCGTGACGCTTCCGACACTACTGGATATCGAAGCGTCCGGGTTCGGACGCGGTAGCTACCCGATAGAAATCGGCCTGGCACGCACCGATGGGAGTTGCTGTGCCTTCCTCGTTCAGCCGCTGGCCGAGTGGATCCACTGGGATCCCAAGGCGGAATTGCTGCACGGTATTTCCCGGGCACGATTGGCGCGTGAAGGTTTGCCGGTGTCCCAGGTGGCGCGCTGGCTCAATGACGAGCTGGGGGAGGTTGGCGTGGCCTACAGTGACAGCTGGGGCTACGATAACACTTGGTTGTCGCTGCTTTTCCATCATGCCGGCTTGTTGCCGGCATTTCGTCTCGAGGCGCTGAGGTTGTTGCTCGACGAGCGTCAGCTTGCGCTGTGGCATACCACCCGCGAAGCGCTGGTCCAGGAGCTGGACATCCATCGGCATCGCGCCGGTGACGACGCTCGCTTGCTGCAGCTCACCTACGTACGGACCCGAGAGCTAGCGGCACGGCAGTGAACGGCCCGCTTCAGCGAGGGGGATGACGACGTTCAGGGTCGTCGCTCGCTACCGAGCTGCGCCTCCAAGGCGTCCAGCAGTGCAGGCGGTGTTTCGGCCGCCAGCAGGCAGTTGCGGGTCGTGGTATTGAGAAAGCCCTGTTCCACCGTCGTGTCCAGGAAGTCGAGCAGCGGTGAGAAGAAGCCGGCGGTGTCGAGTACGCCGATGGGCTTGTCGTGCAGCCCCAGGTATTGCCAGGTCCAGGCTTCGAACAATTCTTCCAGAGTGCCGATGCCGCCGGGCAGGGCGATGAAGGCGTCCGCATGCGAGGCCATGCTGGCCTTGCGCTCGTGCATGTTGGTCACGCGGACCAACGTCGGCAGCCCCTCGTGAGCCTGCTCCCGCTCCACCAGGTGATCGGGCATCACGCCGATCACCTCGCCACCGGCCCTCAATACGGCATTGGCGAGTTCACCCATGAGGCCGATGCGGGCACCGCCATACACCAGGCCGTGACCGCGCTTGGCGAGCTCCGCGCCAAGGTTGCGGGCTGCCGCGAGGTAAGCCGGGTCGCGTCCTTCACGCGAACCTAGATAGACACAGAATCTCGCCATGCGTATCTCCTTGAAAAGGAGACTATCCTAGCAGGAATCGCGCAGTGGCAGGAGGGTCACGCCAGGCAGTCGGCCACCTTGAACTCGGCATCGAGCCACCGGCCGATGACGTTGTCGCCGCACAGATGGTGGGCGTACTGGGTGTGCAGGCAACGAACCTGGTCCCAGTTGCCGATGCCGCCGATGCCGCGTCGGGTCAACACCGTTTCGTAGCCGAGGCGAGCTACCTCGGTGCGTTGGGCGTCGCTCATGCAGCGCCAGCGGGTGGCGACATAGTCACGATGACTCGCGTGGTAGGCGATGAGGAAGTCGGGGTCTTCGCGCAGCCGGTTCTCCAACTGCTTGATCACGCCGGCGGCCTCGATGCGTGACAGCTCGATCTTCAGTCGGGTATCGCAGAGCCAATACAGGGTAGGAAAGGGTTTGCCATCGACGATGGGCGCCATGCGTAGCACCAGTGGCGTGCCTTCGCCGTCAATGGCCGCCACCGCCTCGATGCCGCGCGGGGGGCGGCCGAGTTGTGCGGTGATGAGAGCCAGCTGGCGAGCATCAGGCGTCTGATTGGCGTTGATCACCATCGGCAGGATCCCGGACGAACTTGTTGGAGCGGCCCACGGCACGAAAGAAGGTGCGGTTGAGCTGCTCCGGCGTGGGGACGTAACACCACTGCCGCTCGCAGTACTCGTTGGCCCGCGCCATCAACACGTCGTAGAGGCGGTTGAACGGCGCATCATAATCGTAGGGGTCGGCCCCGAACAAGCGGATGTGGGGGTAGTCGGCGAAGCGCTCCATGAAGTAGCGCTCGAGATCCGCCTCCACGGCACGATGCTGAGCCACGTTGTCCGGGTCGAGCCAGAGAGTGTAGCGAATGGCCATGACGGCTCCTGGTGACGAGAATGTGGCCCGTTTCGGGGGCATATGGGCTGAGACAGCGAGACAGCGCTTTCGGCTCAGGCCGTTTCGCGGCGAGCGAGCGGGGCGAGACGCGCCTCGGTCAAGCGCATCAGATCATGCGGTGCGAGGCGGATCTCCAGACCACGCCGCCCGCCGCTGACATGGAGGGCATCGAGCATGTCGGCGCTGGTATCGACGAAGGCCGGCAAGCGCTGTTTCTGGCCCAACGGGCTGATTCCACCCAGTACGTAGCCGGTGGCGCGCTCGGCCGCTTCGGCCTCTGCCATTGCCGCCTTGCGTGCTCCTGCCGCTCGCGCCAGCGCCTTGAGGTCCAGTCGGGCGCGTACCGGCACCATGGCCACGACCAGACGGCCGTCGTCGAGTCGAGCGACGAGCGTCTTGAACACGCTGGCCGGGTCGAGCCCAAGCGCGTCGATGGCTTCTTCGCCATAAGCCTGGGTGCGCGGGTCATGCGCGTAGCGCAGCAGGGTGAAGTCGGTTCCGTCGCGCTTTAGTCGTCGTACGGCCGGTGTCATGCCTGCTCCGCTTCCTCGATGGGCTGCAAGTGGGATTCCAGGGCTGCCCGCAGTTCGCCTTCGATGGGTACGGCACGTTTCGTGGCATGATCGAAGTGCACCAGCACGGTGTGGCCGAGGTTGGTCAGCTCGCCTTTCTGCCAGGCTTCCTGTGCCACCGTGAATGAACTGTTGCCCAGCCGGGCCAGGTAGGTGCGCAGCTCGATCTCGTGTCCGTAGTGCAACTCGGCGCGGTAGTCGATTTCCATGCGGGCCATGATCAGTCGCCACTTTGCCGGATCGAGATCCGGGGTGAACAACTTGAATAGATCGTTCCGGGCCAGTTCGAACCAGGCCGGCAGGCGAGTGTTGTTGACGTGGCCGAGGGCGTCGGTGTCGTAGAAGGCGGGCTCGATGGTGCGCACGAACATGGGCGTATCCTGTCAGATCATTGTCGTTGAGAGTGGCACGGGACGATGGGCCGGTTGTTAGCATTGCCCCGAGCAAACGCTAGGTCAAGTTCCGATCAGGGCGCGCCGAGCATGCCAAGTCTGCAATTTCGTCCAGCCGAGCAGCCACAGAGTGGCGATGCCGAATCCGGCCAGTGTGCCCATGGCGAGCCCCCAAGGGGCGTAGGTGAACGACACGCACAGGGTGTAGCAGAGCAGCGCTCCCAGCCCGGCCGGGTAGTGCTTGATCACCGTGGCGGCCGGTGCGGCGCCATGGGTCAGGTGAAGGATGACCAGCAGCGGGTACATGGAAATGGGGAAGGCAGCGAGCATGCCTGACCAGGAAGCGGGCAGCAGGTGCGCCAGTGCCGTGATCAGGAAGACGATGCCAGTGGCCAGCCCTGCGCGAATTGCCAGTGCCGGCCAACGGAAACCGCCGCGTACCGTCGTCGCCCGGGTGTCGGGCAGGTGACGGTAGAGCCAGATGAAGCCGACGATGGCGATGAGGGTGGTCAAGGTGCCGGTGAGCCGAGTGAAGTCGATGCGAGTCAGCAGCAGGCTAGCCAGCAGCCAAGCCGCCAGACCGCAGGCCGTACCGCCGAGTACCCCGGGCAGACCCTCGCGGCGTCCGCCGAGCAGATAGCCGCCGCCGAGTGCCAGCGTGGCGGTGAAGCCAGCCAGGCTGAAGACGGCGCTTTCGGCGGCAAAACTCGGCGATATCTCCAGGCCGATGAAGAACAGCGCGATGGCGGTGCCCAACGGATAGCCGGCCAGCAGCCCAGCGACTCGGGTGCTGACCCGTTCGGCTATCACCGACAGGCCGAGCACGATAGCGATGGAGACCAGCAGTTTGGCCAGCTGCCAGCTCAGGGGAACGTCCATGTGTCATCCTCGCGTGGAGTGGGGCGATGGGGCGGCGCCGCTCTGTGCCTTTCAGATCAGACGCAGGCCCTGACGGTCGGCCCAGGCGGCACCGACGACATGATTGAGGCATTTGCGCAGGTGCTCCGGTAGTGCTTCACGCGCCGCTTCCACGCTGTCGAAGTCGCGATTGAGCAGCCAGCAGTAGGCCCAGGCGCAGGCTTCCGTTTCGTTCTCCGGCGTCGGACGGGCCGGCATCTGCACGAGCAGGAAAGTGGCGGTGCGTGCCGCCCACAGGGGGACGTCATCCTGCGCGCCTGGCTGACTCCAGGCCGTGAGCGTGGCACCGTCGGGGGTCGCTTCCGGCTCACCGAGGCGTGCCACCCGTGCCGTCTCGGCGAGGATCAGCGCGAGACGGTCGGCATCGCCGCGGCCCAGACGACGCCACTGGTCGATCAGCGCCGGCATGCCCTGGCGTGCCTTGGCATAGAAGCCGCTTTGCGGCATGGTCTCGGTCATCATTGGCGGTTTCCCTGAGTCGAGGAAAGGACATGGAGTTCGATTTTGCCACGCCAGTCGAGCGTCGCCACCCCAGCGAGGGAGCCTGGCCTTCGCAGAAATGGCATCGCTACGGTGATGACGTGCTGCCGCTATGGGTGGCCGACATGGACTTCCACTCTCCTCCGGCGGTGGCCGAGGCGCTGCGTGCCCGGGTCGACCACGGAGTCTTCGGCTACGGCCTGGTCCCGGATAGCCTGCGCCACACGCTTTGTCAGTGGAGTCAGGAGCACTACGGCTGGGCCATCGAGCCCGGCTGGCAGCGCTGGCTGCCCGGCGTGGTGCCGGCCCTGCATCTGGCGAGCCTGGCGCTGACCGAGCCGGGCGATGGCATACTGACGGTAACCCCCATTTATCCACCGTTCCTCAAGGTGGCCGAACGTACCGGTCGTTTGCCGCAGCAGGCGGCGCTGGCCGAGCCGGCCGAGCCAGGTGCGCCCTGGCGGCTTGACCTGGACGCCCTGGAAGCGGCGATCACTCCCGAGACTCGACTGCTGCTGTGGTGCCACCCTCACAATCCCACCGGCCGGGTGTGGCGCCATGACGAACTGGCCGGTCTGGCCGAGCTGGTGCGGCGCCATGATCTGCTGGTGGTCTCCGACGAACTGCATTGCGACCTGCTGCTCGATGAAGGCGCGCGTCACCGTCCACTGGCGGCTGCCTTTCCCGAACTCGCCGAACGCACCCTGACGCTATGGGCGCCCTCCAAGACGTTCAACCTAGCGGGGCTGACCACCGCCTGTGCGGTGATTCCCGACCGTCTGCTGCGCCGCCGCTTCACTGCCGGGATTCAAGGACTGGTGCCGGACGCCAACGTGCTCGGTCTGGTGGCCGCCGAGGCGGCCTATGCGCATGGCAATCCGTGGCGACAGGCCCTGCTCGAGGTGCTGCATCGGCATTGCCAGACGCTGCAGGACCATGTCGCTACCTGGCCGGGGGTGGCCATGAGCCAACCCGAATCGACCTACCTGGCATGGCTGGATCTGCGCCATGCCGGTGGGTTGGTCGATCACGCAACTTCACCCCAGAGGGAGCTGCTCGAGCGGGCCGGGGTGGCGCTCTCCGATGGTGCCGACTTCGGTTGGCCGGGCTTCGCGCGGCTCAATTTCGGCACCACGGCGTTGCAGCTCGAACAGGCCCTGTTGCGGCTGGATGGCGTGCTGTGCGGCTGAGCCAAGGCTCGGCCGCGGTACGTTTCAGTACAGCAGAGTGAACAGCTTGCGCCGATAGGCCACGGTCAGCGGATGGTCGGCACCCAGCGCATCGAAGACCCGCAGCAGTGTCTTGCGCGCAGCATCGTCGCCATAGGCGCGGTCGTGTTTGAGCAGTTCGAGCAGCCCTTCGAGCCCGCTCTCGTAATCGCCGTCGGCCACTTGACGTAGCGCTCGCTTGAAGCGTGCCTCACTGTCGTCGCGACCCTCGAGGGCGGCGATCTCCTCTCGGGAAGGGGCTTCTTCGGTGAATTCGATACTGGCGCGAACGCCACGTGCCGGAGGGGCGTCGCGCTCTTCCGGTGGCAGGTCGTCGAGCAGCTGGCGTGCCGCATCGTGGTGTCCCTCGGCTACCCGTACCCGCGCCAGTTCCACCTGGTAGGCATAGTGCTGTGGGTATTGCTGGATCAGCTGCTCGTAGAGCGCGCCGGCCGTTTCGGTGTCGCCGGCGGACAGTGCCTCGGCGGCCTGCTCCTCGGGACTCGCGGGAGCCTCTTCGGGAGCGGGGAAGTAGCGACCCAGCCACTCGCGGATCTCCTTCTCGGGCAGTGCGCCCTGGAACTGGTCCACCAGCCCCCCCTGGCTGATCAACTTGACGTCGGGCACCGAGCGCACGCCAAGCTGGGCGGCAATGTCCTGGTTGTCGTCGATGTTGAGCTTGGCTAGCAGGAAAGTGCCGCGATACTCCCGGGCGAGCTTCTCCAGCACCGGGGTCAGCGTCTTGCATGGCTGGCACCAAGGGGCCCAGCAGTCGAGCAGAACCGGTACCTGCATGGAGAATTCCAGCACCTGCTGGATGCTGTTGCGGTCGACATCGATGATCAACTGTTCATCGGGGATATCCGCCTGTGCCGAAGACTGGCTGGACGTGTCCGGCTCCGGCGTCAGCGGCGCACCGCTATGAGGGTCGACGATGGCCATGGGCAATGCGTTCCGTGATGGTGGATGTACCGCGAAGATGCGGGTGATGACGCAGCGATTCAAGGTCTCGACAACGACTTTCGGCCCGTCCCGCGGCAACGGCAATGCCACCTGTGGTACGCTCGTTGCCGGCCGGTGGACATGGGCCGGGGCGACCGGATACGAGGAACCGTCGATGGCAACATACCGACTCAACCGCGATAGCGACCTGATAGACAACCCTTCTCCGCGCTGCGCCTGCATGCTGGTGTTGGACACCTCCGCCTCGATGTTCGGCGAGCCGATGCGTGAATTGAATGCCGGCGTGCAGTCGTTCATCGCCGCCATTCAGGACGATGACATGGCGTCCTGCTCGGTAGAGCTGGGGGTGATAACGGCGGGTGGCCACGTCACCGAGCAGCTGCCGTTCACCACGGCCATGAACATTTCCCAGTGCCGGCAGTTCACCGCTTCCGGCATGACGCCGCTGGGCGAGGCCAAGGAGCTGGCACTGGATCGTCTCGACGCACGTACCGCGGCTTACCGCCAGGCCGGTGTCGCCTACTACCAGCCGTGGCTGGTGGTGATCAGTGACGGCGTGCCGACCGATGCCTGGGAGCGGGCGGCCGCTCGCTCGCGCACCCTGGCTCAGCAGCGCAAGACGGTGGTGATACCGGTGGGGGTCGAAGAGGCGGACCTGGAGGCACTCAGTGCCTTTTCCTCACGGCCTGCCAAACGGCTCGACGGTCTCAAGTTCCGTGAGTTCTTCCAGTGGTTGTCGGCCAGCATGAGCCGCGTGTCGGCCTCGTCCTCGACCACCGAGCAGGTGAGGCTGCCGCCGACCGACAGCTGGGACAGCATTTGACATGAACGTGGGTCTGCGGACGGGAGGCAAGGCATCGAGGGCTCGGTCGAAAGGAGACGCAGCGGTGCGCGGCAAGATCGTGATGGATTCGCTGGGCAAACCGCGCCAACTGGGCCAGCGGTTGGCCAGCGGAGGGGAAGGCGATATCTACGCCCTGCGTGGCCGCGCCGATGTCATCGTCAAGTGGTACTACCCCGAGGTGCTGGTAAAGCGCGGCGAGCTGCTGCATCGCAAGGTGGAGGCGATGCGCGAACTGCGCGATAGCCAGACCACCCAAGACGTATGCTGGCCGCTGATCCGCGTATTCGACCACCAGCATCGCTGGATCGGTTTCGCCATGTATCGGGCCCAGGGCGTCAAGATGGGGTGTCTGGCTCATACGCTGCTGTATGCTCGCCACTTCCCGAATCTGGATCGTCGCCAGATCGTCGGCTACCTGCTGCGTTATATCGAGATCGTCCAGCAGCTACATCGTGCCGGTATCTGCATCGGCGACTACAACCTCAACAACGTGTTCTGTGTACCGCGCAGCGACAGCGTGACGCTCATCGACTGCGACAGCTACCAACTGCGCGTGGGCGGTACCTTCTACCCCTGCCCGGTGGGCAGTCCCGACATGACCCCCAAGGAGCACCAGGGCAAAGCGTTTCGCGACATCGTGCGCACGCCGCGCAGCGAGGCCTTCTCGCTGGCCATCGTGCTCTTCAAGTGCCTGATGCTGGGGCGTCACCCCTACGACATCGTGGGGGGCGGCGACCCCGTGCGGAACCTTCGGCGCGGCAACTTCGCCTATGGACGCGGTCAGCGCAGCGTGCCGCAGGGCGACTGGTACGCGCTGTGGCAGGCTTTGCCCAGTGCGGTGCAGGAGTCCTTCATCACCACCTTCACCGAAGGTGCCGACAATCCCGCCCAGCGCACCACGCTGGCGCAATGGCACGAAACATTGAGCGCCTATCGAGAGCAGCTCGAGAATGGCGAGTGCCTGCGTGAACTGGTCGTGACCGGCGGCAAGGTCGGCGGGAGTGCGCAGCGTGGGCGTTGATGACAACCAGCCGTGCCTCGGCGATACCCAGGATGACTGGCGGGGCCTGGCGATTGCCGTGGCCGGGCTCGCGCATCTGGAGGCTGAGCCTTCCGTGCCGTGTCAGGATGCCGCCCTGAGCACGGTGGCTCCGCGCCCGCTGTTGACCGTGGCCGACGGAGCCGGCAGTGCGATTGCCTCCGAGTATGGCGCCCAGGCGGTGACCGGCGCATTGTGTCGCTTGCTCGTCACGCTGGAAGGTCAGGTGGCGCCACTGCTCGATACCGCACACCCGCCCGACGATGACGCCTGCCGCGATCTTGCGTTGCTGCTGGTCAGGCATGCCCAGGGAGTCCTGGCAGATACGGCGCAGGTGCAACGCCGCGAAGTACGTGACCTGCGCTGCACGCTGCTCCTGGCCGTGGTAGGGCGTGCGCGCCTGCTGTGGCTCAAGGTCGGGGATGGTGCCATCGTCGTCGAGCGTGCCGTGCCGGATCCGCAGGCCGAGTCGTCCGATGAGCCGGCGCTCATGCCGCTGCTGAGTCTGCTCGGCGAATCGGGACGCGGTGAATTCGCCAACCAGACGACCTTCGTGGACGATCGCTTGAGGTCCGAGCAGGTGCAGTCGGGGTGCCTGGGGATGGATGGCGTGACGGGCATTGCGCTGATGAGCGATGGCGCCGCCGAAAAGCTGGTCGCCCATGACGGCAGTCGCGTCGCCGGGCAGCTCAGCCACTGGCTCGACGATCTACGCGGCGGTCGGTTGCGTGAGCGTGACCTGATACGACGCTTCTACAGCGAGGCGTTCTGCCGGGGCACGGCCGGTGACGACCGCGGCATCGCCCTGGCGGCCAGGGCGATTGCCGAATGAGCGTAGCGACCACCGCGATCGGAAGCGCTCGCCCATGCAATGCCACACGTTCATTCTTGCGGTTTTTCGTCCGAGTCTCCTGGTGGTCGGCTTAGTTGGCCTCCTGAAACGGTTGGACCGGATAGCGGTCGAACGACTGATCGGGCGATCACGGACAGGTTCGGGCGGCTAGGAGGCGAGACCATGGAGATACCCCACCAGCGCCTGATCTACTTTCAACTGACGGTGGAAACCGGCTCGATTCGTGCCGCCGCCTCGCGGCTGGATATCGCCCCCTCGGCGGTGAGCCGGCAGATCGGACTGCTGGAGTCGGCGCTGGATGCGACCCTGCTGGAGCGGCGGCGCGATGGCGTACGCTCCACGCCAGTGGGTGACATGCTGCTCGACTACTGCCAGCGGCGCACCATGCTCGACCGGCGCTTCAGCGATGAACTGGATGCGTACCAGCGCTTGGAGACCGGTCAGATCACCCTGTGTGTGGGAGAAGGCTTCGTCGGTGACCTGATCGATCATCCGCTGCGCGAGTTCACCGAGGCGCATCGCGGCATCCGCCTGGAGATCGACACCGGCAGCACCCGGGAGATCATCGAATCGGTGGTCAACGACGAAGCGCACATCGGCCTGATGTACCACGAGCAGGTGCACCCTCACCTGCGCTTCTGGCATTCTACCCGCCAGCCGCTGGTACTGCTGATGGCGCCGCAGCATTCCTTGGCGGCAAGCGACGAGCCGCTTACCCTCGATGCCCTGGCCGAGCACCCGCTGGCGCTATGGCACCCGGGCCACGGGGTGCGGCAGTTGGTCGACCTGGCCTTTCGCGAAGCCGGACATCGTCCCATCGTGGGCATCCAGACCGGCTCGCTCGAGGTCCTCAAGCACTCGGCGCGGGCCTCGCTGTGCGCGACGCTGTTGCCGCGCTTTGCCGCCGCCCGGGAGCTGGAGGAGGGCACCCTGGTGGCCCGCGACGTGGTGGGCAGGCACTTCAGCCAGGCCAATGCCCACATGGTCACCCGCATCGGACGGCGCATGCCGCGGGCCGGGCTGCAGCTGCTGCGTCATCTGCAGCACTGGATGAGTGCCTTCCGGCACTACCCTTCCGGCTAGCCGCTGCCGTAGCCCATGGCGGCGCTGGCGTTGGGTGCGGTCTCTACCCAGACGCTGCGGGTGGTGGTGTACTCGCGCAGGCCGTCGGCACCGCTGGAGCGCCCGTACCCGCTGTCGCCGAAGCCGCCGAAGGGCGACATCACGTTGATGCTCTTGTAACCATTCACCCATACGGTGCCGGCGCGCAGCTGGTGGGCGACGCGCAGGGCCTTGCCGGTGTCGCGGCTCCATACCGCGCCGGCCAGCCCGAAGCGGGTGCCATTGGCCAGCTCGATGGCTTCCTGCTCGTCGCGGAAGGTCATCACCACCAGCACCGGTCCGAATACCTCCTCGCGGGCGATGGCCATCTCCGGGGTCACGCCGGAGAGGATGGTGGGAGCGAGGAAGTAGCCGTCGGCGGCCTCCGTGGGCAGGCCCTCGGGGCGGTCGCCGCCGGTCAACAGCTGCGCTCCCTCGGCGAGCGCTTCATCGATCAGCCGGCGTACCTGTCGGTACTGGGCGGCGTTCTGCAACGGGCCCATCCGCGTCGTTTCATCGTTCGGCAGGCCTACGGCAATGGCGTCGGCGGCCCGAGCGAGACGTTCGGTGAAATCGGGGGCCAGGCTCTCCTGCAGCAGCAGCCGCGAGCCGGCCACGCAGCTCTGACCGGCGGCGGCGAAGATTGCCGCTTGAGCGCCGGCCACGGCGTCGTCCAGCACCGCGTCCTCGAAGACCAGGTTGGCTGACTTGCCGCCCAGTTCCAGCACACTGGGCACCAGGCGGTGGGCGCCGGCTTCGGCGATCAGTCGCCCGGTCTCCGGCGAGCCCACGAACACCAGCTTGGCGACATTGGGGTGAGTGGTCAGAGCGCTGCCAGTGGTGTGGCCGAAACCGTTGACGATGCCGATCAGCCCCGCCGGCAGGCCGCCGGCGCGTTCCAGTAGCATGGCCAGCAGCACCGAAGTGATCGGGGTGAGCTCGGAGGGCTTTAGCACGGCGGCGTTGCCTGCCGCCAGGGCCGGGGCGAGCTGCCAGCCGCAGGTGAACAGCGGTGCGTTCCACGGCGTGATCTGCCCCACCACGCCGTAGGGCACACGCTGTACGTAGTTGAGGTGGGTGCTCGGCACGTCGATTACCTCACCATGCTGCTTGTCGCACCAGCCGGCGTAGTACTCGAACATCTCGCGTACCTTGTCGACCTCGCCACGACAGTCGCGGCGCGGTTTGCCGGCGATCAGGCTTTCGAGCTCGGCGAGGCACTCCTCGTGTCCGTCCAGACCGGTTGCGGCGCGCTGCATCCGGCGGCCGCGCTCGCTGGCACTCAGTGACATCCACTCCTGCTGGGCGCGCCGAGCGGCTTCCACCGCCACGGCCACGACGTCCTCACCGGCATCCCGATAGTCGAACAGCGACAGGGCGGTGACCGGGTCCTGCAAGCTGATCGTGTCGCCGGTGCCGGCGGTGAGCCTCCCGTTCACCCAGTTGGCGCTGGGCTGGGGCATGTCCATGCCATAGGCGTCGAGAAGTTGGGCCAGACGCTTCCGGGCCTGCTGGTTCAGGGCGTTCATGCTGGGTTCTCCTCCTCTCGGCTGGCGGCATGTCGGTCGGCCGACTCCAGCAGCCGGGCGGTGATGCGGTTGAAGTCCTCAGCGTCGTCGAGGCCCTGGCGTTCGTCGTGCCAGCTCTCCACAACCTGCTCCAGCAGCCCGTCGGTTAGACCCAGATCCCGGGCCGTCTGTCGCGCCAGGCGCAGATCCTTGCGCATCAGACCCGTGGTGAAGCCGGAATCGAAGTCGCCGGATAGAATCCAGCGCGGGAAATTGACCTCGCTGACCGCGCTGCGGCCGGAACCGCTGTTGAGGCCGTCCAGGCAGGCTTCGGGGTCGACTCCGGCACGCCGAGCCATGGCTACCGCCTCGGCGGTGGTCAGTAGATGGGCGGCGCACAGATAGTTGTTGGCCAGCTTGACCACGTGGCCGCTGCCGGCTTCGCCAACATGGGTGATGCGCGCCGCCATGGCTTCCAGGAGCGGACGGGCACGCTCTAGAGTGGCCGTCGTGCCGCCCACCAGCATGCCCAGTTGTCCACTGTGGGCGCCGCTAGGGCCACCGCTCACCGGGGCGTCCAACCAGCATAGCCCGGCCTCTGTCACCGTCTTGGCCAGCTGGCGCGACGCCACCGGGTCGCTGGTCGAGGTGTCGACGATCAGGCTGTCGGTGGGCGCCCGGGAGAGCAGTCCGGGGCGTTGCTCGAGCACCTCGCATACATGAGCCGAAGTGGGTAGCGATAGGACGTAGGCTTCGCTGGCTTCGAGAGCTTCGGGTGGGGCGGTGGCGATACCCTCGGCGGCCAGGCGCTCGCGAGCCTCGGCGGCGATATCGCTGCCTTGTACCGTGAAGCCGGCACGATGCAGGGTCAGGGCCATGCCGCGGCCCATGTTGCCCAGGCCGATGACGGTAACGGTTTTGATCACGGGTAACTCCTGTCAGGGGGTATCCGGGTGGTGGGCGAGCAGGGTGCGTACCAGCTGCACCCAGTAGTCCACGCCGAGCGGTGTCAGGCGGTCATCGAAGTCGTAGTGAGGGTTGTGCAGCGCCGCGCTTCGCTCGCCGTTGCCCAGCCAGATATAGGCGCCGGGACGCTCGTTCAGCATGAAGGCGAAATCCTCCGAAGCCATGCTGGGTGGCAGGTCGCGATGCACCCGAGTGATCTCCGGCATGGCCTCGAGCACGGTGGCGCAGCGCTGGGCGTGCTCGGGAGTGTTGAAGGTCGCCGGGTAGCGCGGCTGATAGTCGAGGTCGGCCTCCAGGTCGTGGAAGCGCGCCTGGGCTTCCACGGCGTCGCGGAAGCGTTGCGCGAGGCGTTGGCGCAGCGTCTCGTCGAAGCAACGCAGGGTACCGCGCAGCTCCACGCCTTCGGGGATGACGTTGAAGGCATCGCCGGCATGGAACTGGGTGACGCTGAGCACCGCCGTCTGGTGGGCCGGCGTCTCGCGGCTGATCAGCCCCTGCAGTTGGTTGACCAGCTGGCAGGCGGCGAGGATGGTGTCGCAGCCCAGGTGGGGCATGGCCGCGTGGCAGCCGTTGCCCCTGAGCTTGAGGGTGAATACGTCGAAGGCGGCCATCACGGCGCTGTCGTGCACCGCGGCTTCGCCCACCGGCAGCCCCGGCCAGTTGTGTACCCCGTAGACCGCCTCCATCGGGAAACGCTCGAAGAGGCCCTCCTCGACCATCACCCGGCCGCCACCCTCGCTTTCCTCGGCAGGCTGGAAGATGAAGCGAACGTGGCCGGCGAAGTCGGGCTGCCGGGCGAGGCGGCAGGCGGCACCGAGCAGCATGGTGGTGTGGCCGTCGTGGCCGCAAGCGTGCATCTTGCCGGGCACGCGCGAGGCGTGCCCGACGTCGTTGAGCTCGGTGACGTCCAGGGCATCGATGTCGGCGCGCAGGCCGATGCTCGGCCCGTCGCCCAGCCGCCCCTGAAGCGTGGCAACGATACCGGTGCCGCCGCCCAGCCCGCTCACGAAGGGCAGGCCGGCCTGCTCCAGGATCTCGACGATACGCCGGCTGGTGCGATGTTCCTCGAAGGCCGTTTCCGGGTGGCGGTGGAAGTCGTGCCGCCATTCGAGCAGGGTCTCGGCATCGATAGGAGGCACGGCGTTTGCGGTCATGGTCATCCAGTCCTCGTTCACAGCAGCAGGTCGGCGATCATGGCAGAGGCGACGAAGGTTCCGGTGAACACCAGCAGGGCGATGATCACCAGCTTCCAGCCGGCCTGGCGGAACATGGCCAGTTCGCGGGTGGAGAGCGCCAGGCCGGCATAGGCCAGCACCGGAGTGACGATGGCCAGGAAGTTGACCGCACTGAGTTGGTCGACCAGCCAAGCGCTGCCGGGCATCCACGGCAAGGTCAGCAGGATGCTGACCAGCGAGACCCAGGCCACCCCCGGCAGGTAGAAGGGCGCGTAGCGGGTCACTGCCAGGCCGATCATGGTCATCACGTAGAGAATCAGCATGCCCGGCAGTGCCTCGATCAGGCCGGCGCCGTTGATGGTGTTGGCGACCCAGGCAACGGCACAGGCCGCGGCCATGACGATGGCGGTCTTGCCGAGGTTTTTCTCGGGGCGTTC
The DNA here is from genome assembly GCF_010993975.1 of Halomonas faecis. Classification (GTDB taxonomy): domain Bacteria; phylum Pseudomonadota; class Gammaproteobacteria; order Pseudomonadales; family Halomonadaceae; genus Halomonas; species Halomonas faecis. The sequence continues at coordinate 199,452 of NZ_JAACZO010000057.1, read as the reverse complement.
CTCTTCGGGCACCTCGCTGGCTTCGGCAGCGGCATTGACCTGGGCGCCCACGGGCTTGGCCTGGCGCTTGCCGGTCAAGAGGGTATAGAGCTTCTCGGCAATGGGCAGGGCGACGAACAGCGTCAAATAGAGGCCGGTGGCGTAGGTCATCAGGTTGCTGGCGCCGGCGAAGGCCAGCAGTTCGTCCTTCATTTCCGGCAGCGAGCCGGCGATGGCCGCCGAACAGGCGGCGACCATGCTGCCGCTGCCCACGCCACAGGCCATGGCCAGGGCACGCGGATCGAGGATGTCCAGCGAGGTCAGGTAGCCGGCCATCAGCGCGAACCACAGGGTGCCGAACATGGTGCCCACCACGTAGGTGCCCATCACGCCGATACCCTCGGGGCCCTTGAGGCCGTACTTGTCGGAGATCACCGCGATGTTGGGCTCGCGGGCGATGGAGTAGGTGGCACCGATGGCTTCGCGGCCCATCTTGAACACCAGCACGGCCACCGGTAGGGCGATCAGCATGGTGCCCAGGTTGCCCAGTTCCTGGAGGATCAGTGCCGGCCCGGCACTGATGAGGTCCTCGATGGCGGGACCGATGGTGGAGCCGAAGCGGGCGATGAACGGCATGATCGACAGTAGGATCAGCGGCCCTGCGGCCTGGCTGACGCTACCGGGGATGAACTTCCCGGCAGTGCGCGTCACGTTGGGGTTGACGAGCACACCGATGATGAAAGCGTAGAACAGCGGCAGCAGCAGCAGCGTGCCGGGGCCCATGGGAACGCGAAGAATACCGATGGCTTCGGAGAGTAGCGAGATCAGAATGACGAGCGCATGAAGGCGCCAGTCCAGTAGCTTGGAAAGGGGCATGGGTCATCCTTCCTGGTCGGGTTTGTGATTGTTGCTATGCCAGCAGCGTACCCATCGGAGTATTGTGAAGCTTCCTGGGCTAATGAAAGGCGGGGTGTGTTGCAATTTTTAGAGCTCAGCTGGCTGCCGCCATTGCGACGCTGGGCGGACATGCCCGGTGGAATGACGCACTCCACTGGGCCTTGGCGAGGTTTTCAATGCACTGACCGTGGGTTCGCCGGCCCGGCAAGCGGATGGCGCTTGGTCATTGGGGCTGACTGGGCTGCAGCGTACGTGCCAGAAGAAGTGGTGTGGGCTGAGGTCGAGCTTGTGAAGCGCTTGGGATGAAACATGAAAAAAGCCAGAACCCAAAGGGTTCTGGCTTTTTCGATGTTTGGTAGCGGGGGCCGGATTCGAACCGACGACCTTCGGGTTATGAGCCCGACGAGCTACCAGGCTGCTCCACCCCGCATCGACGTGGCGCTATTCTACGCTATGTCGGTGCCATGTCAAGCGAAGTGTCAACGCTCGTGCTTCGTGCAGGTTGTGCCTCAGCGTCCATAATCAATAAGGAGCCTTGCAGGGGCGTCGCTTGGGGTCGCATCCTGTCGAGGCGGGCTTGTTTCGCGCTGCGTCAGGCTCTTACGCATGAACGTCATGATCAGGGAGGTTTACTATGGCTCAATCAGCACCCGTTGCCTGGGTTACCGGGGGAACCGGTGGCATCGGCTCGGCGATCTGCCGTGCGCTTGCTGCGGCGGGGTATCAGGTCGTGGCGGGCTATCACAACCCGGAAAAGGCCAAGAGCTGGCTCGAGGCTCAGAAAGCCGACGGCTTCGACAACATCGCGCTCTCCGGTGTCGATCTGACCAGCTACGATGCCTGCGTTGCCGGCGTCAAGGAGATCGAGGAGACGCATGGTGCCATCAGCGTGCTCGTCAACTGTGCCGGCATCACGCGTGACGGTACCTTGAAGAAGATGAGCCCCGATCAGTGGAACGAGGTCATCGATACCAACCTCAACAGTGTCTTCAATACGTGCCGCAGCGTCATCGAGGGGATGCTCGAGCACGGCCACGGCCGGATCATCAACATCTCATCCATCAATGGCCGCAAGGGCCAGTTCGGCCAGGTCAACTATGCTGCGGCCAAGGCCGGCATGCATGGCCTGACCATGTCGCTGGCTCAGGAGACGGCGACCAAGGGAATCACCGTCAACACCGTGTCGCCGGGCTACATCGCCACGGACATGATCATGAAAGTGCCGGAGAAAGTGCGTGAAGCCATCCGTGAGACGATTCCGGTGAAGCGTTTCGGTACGCCGGAAGAGATCGCTCGTCTGGTGGTGTTCCTGGCCGACAAGGAGTCTGGTTTCATCACCGGCGCCAACATCGATATCAACGGGGGGCAGTTCATGGGGTGAAACCCAGAAAGGGCACGCCGCTGCCGAGCTGATTGCCACGGGAGGCCTTGGGCCTCCCGTTTGCGTAGTGCGCCCCTTGGCTCAGGGCGGTGGCAGGTGGCTCAGGTGTGTCAGCAGGGCGTCGAGTTCCCCGACTTCCCGGTTCCACTGGTCCACCGAGACGGGGCCGGTGGCCAGCAGGCTGCGCAGAATGGCGCGCACTTCCTCGGCACGGTTCAGTTCGCGCCCGAGCCCCTCGTTGAGTCGTTCGACTTGAATGGCCAGGCGCAACGGCTCGTCGCGTCGATCGATGCGTCCCATGGCGAGTAGCGCCAGGTGCACGCGCAAACGCGCCAAGCGTTCGGCGACGTCATCGGCGCTGGGCGGGTCATGGCGGGCGGCATTGCGCGATTCGTGGGCGCTCTGCATGTCGTCGGGCAGAGTCAGGTCGGGTTCCGGCATCACGTCCCGCGCTTGACCACCGGCCAGGCGTTCGGCATCGGCGGCCAGGTGAGCGTCGAGCAGGGGGCGCAGTGTCTGCCAGTGCTGGATTTCGTCGGCCACGGCCAGGCGTGCCAAGCGCTCGCGTCGGGCGCGGATGATGCCGCTCCAGCGGCGCCGCATGCCTTCGCTGCGTCGTCCCGAGGGCAGCGGCTCCAGGGTGGCTGCCTCATCGATAGCGCGCTCCAGTACGTCATGTTCGCTGGCGTTGGTCGGCTGCCAGGCGTCGAGTCGGTCGATCAGCGCCTGCATGGCTTCGAGGCGGTGGCGCGCTCGCTGGGCATGATCGTCGCGTCGCGCCTCGCGGGCCGCAAAGACGCGATCGCAAAGTTCGCGAAACTCGCGCCACAGGGCCTGTTCCTCGCCGCGCGGGGCGCGACCCAGCGCTCGCCAGCGTTGCTGCAGCGCCTTGGCGGCTTCGGCACGGCGTTCGGCGGAGATATCCTGCTCCAGCAGTGCGCGGGCCTCGGCAATCAGCGCCTGCTTGGCGTCGGCGATGTCACGGGCGCGCTGGTCGATGAGCGCCTGGAGGTCGTGGCGGATCTTGCCGAAACGGCGCCCGGTGGACTGGGCTTGGTCGCGGGGCACGGGAGCGTGGCGGCGCCACTCCTCCCGGGCCTGGTCACGGATCTGGCGCAGGGCGTCGGGGTCGGCATCGCTGGCTGGCGAGCTGAGCAGCGCTTCGAGCTGTTCACACAGCGCGATGCGGGCCGCCAGGTTGCGATCGCGCTCTGCCGCGCGTTTCTCATGCCAAGGGGCCAGGCGTTCATGAATGCGCTCGGAGGCAGTGCGAAATTGGTCGGAAAACGCCTGGTTGGCGGCGGCATCGCCCAGGGATCGCCACTCCTTGACTAGCTGACGGTGACGGCGGTCGAGTTCGGCATCGCTGAGTCCTTGCTCTTCGGCCAGAGCGGTGATGGCCTGGCATAGCTGCTCGCGTTTGGGGCCGGCGACGAAGCTGCGCCAGTCACGCAGCTCGGCGAGCTGGGCGCCGAGCCGCTTCAAGGTGGCGCGGTGGTTGCCGAGGCGTTCCCGGGGCAGATCGTCGGCGCGATGACGCAGGCTCTGGTAGAGGCGGCTGGCGCCTTTGAAGGCGCCGCGTTCGAGTAGCGTCTCCAACTGCTTCAAATCGTCGGTAAAGCGTGCCAGGCGGGCGTCGAGGTCGTTTTCGGGGGCCGACTCGGCGCTGCTCAGCGTGAGTCGGGCGCGCTGAAGCAAGGGCGTCGGGGGCAGGTCGTCGGGCCATGCGGCTCGGTCGAGGCAGGTTGCCAGGCGTTCGGGGTCCCGTTCCTTGAGAGCGGTGTCGATGGCCGGGGCTTCGGCCTCGAGGCGCTCCCAGGCGGTGAGCAGGCGGTCGTAGTCGGTGAGCGCGGCGGCATAGCGCTCGCTGAGAGCTGCATCGATCACGTGACGGTCGGAGAGGGCTTGCCAGCGATTGGCCAGCAGCTGCTTCTGAGCCCGCAGGCTGGCGATGTCCTGGGCTGTCACCCGGTCTCCTTTGGGCAGGGCGGCGAGACTTTCCTCCAGCGCTTCGAGCAGGGATTCGCGGGCCTGGGTAGCCTGCTCGCGCCGGTGATCCATCTCCGCTTCGGCATGGGCGCGTGCCTCATGGTCGGTGATCACCTTGCGGCAGCATTGGCTGGCATCCTGGAAGCGTCGTTCCTGGTGACCGTCCGGCAGGTCGGAAAGAGACTCCCACTCGCGTATCAGGTGGCGATAACGGCCGGCATAGAGCGGCTCCCAGGCGGCATGGGCGTGGGCCTCCAGGTCGCGGAGCAGCGCTTCGCGCCGTTCCCGGGTGGCGGCGAGCTCGGCGGCATCGGCGCGTCGCCGGTTGAGCCGCTCGCGGGCCCGGCGCATGACCTGACGGTCGCGACGCGCCTCCTGGGTCAGCCGCTGCAGGCCAGCCTCGCTTTCCACGCGGGCGGCAGCCGCATGGCGTACCGCGGCGATGCCGTTCTCGCAAGCCTGGCGGATCAGTTCATCCTCGCTCTGCAACCTCTCCACGGCGGCCAGGCGCAGCTGTTGATTATCGCCTTTCAGCGCCACGGCACTGAGCAGCGTTGGATCGTCGAGGGTTTCGACGATCGCCTGGCGGTGGGCAAGGTCTCCATTGCCGGCCGAGCCGGACAGCAGCTCGGCCAGGCGCTGGGGCAGTTCCCGGTCGTCAGGTTGGGCGCGGTACAGGCGTCGCAGGGTTTCGATGTCATCGATGCGTGCCAGGGCGGCGTGACGTACTTCACGCACGGGGTCCAGACAGAGACGTTCGAGAGCCTGCCGCTGCTGCGAGTCGGCAGGGTCGAGTCGTGCAATGGCTTGGCGACGCTTGTCGGCGTCGGGATGTTGCCAGCGTGGGGCGAAAAAGTGGCGAAGAAATCCGGGCATGGGCTGTCCTGATCGAGCGCGGGATACCGGCCCGGGCGCGTCGGCGTGTCGCGGTGGGCTCGGCAGGATTCGTCATGGCTATCTAAGCATGCGTTACGTCGGCAGAAAAGCCAGTGGCATGGCAGACTGTGGCCAAACGGCGACAATGTCATTGGGCCGGTGTTGGACGTATCATCGGTTGCAGGGGCCAGAGGAGTCGCTTAGCTTTAGACCCACGACCCGACATCATCGACTGGAGTCCGGCAATGAGTCTCAATGTGGATAGGGCGAGCATGGCATTCACCTTCAAGGGGGGCATGCTGCCCATGACGGTCATGGAGCTGACCAGCGCCGACCCCGAGCGCATCCGTGAGCAGCTTGCCGGCAAGCTCAGCCAGTCGCCGGCCTTCTTCCAGCATACGCCGGTGGTGCTGAGCGTCGAGCGACTCGATGAGCCGCATCTGGCGTTGGAGCGGATCTGCGCGGTGTGCCGGGCTCACAAGCTGCTGCCCGTGGCGGTGCGGGGCGGCCAGGATCCGGTCAAGCAGTCGGCCTGGGCGTTGGGTCTGGGCTGGTTTCCTCCCAGCGATGGCAGCCGAGTGCGTCCCCTCGAGAGCGTGGCGCCGGCGGCTGCGGTGGAGCCTGCCGACGAGGCCGCCGTCTCCTCCCAGGCAACCGTGGGCAGCGGACGCATTTACCGAGGTACGGTGCGCTCCGGTCAGCAGGTGACGGCCCCCGAGGGTGATCTGGTGGTCATCGGTGCCGTGAATGCCGGCGCCGAGGTGCTCGCAGCGGGAAGCGTGCACGTCTACGGCGCCTTGCGCGGTCGTGCGCTGGCCGGCATTCACGGCGATGCTCGGGCCGGAATCTTCTGTCGCGAGCTGCATGCCGAGCTGCTGTCGGTGGCCGGCAATTACAAGCGTCTCGAGGACATCGACCCGCAGTTGCTGGGGACGTCGGTTCAGGTCGTGCTGGACGATGCCCAGCTCGAGATCACCCCGCTGACGTAGGGCGCCATCGCTGAGCAAGCGCGATTTCCCCCGTTTTCGAACCGTTCGAAAGGAAGCACAACTTGGCCAAGATCATCGTAGTGACCTCCGGCAAGGGTGGGGTCGGAAAGACAACCAGTGCAGCGGCCATTGCCACCGGCCTGGCGCTGCGAGGCAACAAGACCGTGGTCATCGATTTCGACGTGGGTCTGCGCAACCTGGATCTGATCATGGGCTGCGAGCGGCGCGTCGTCTACGACCTGGTCAACGTCATCCAGGGAGAGGCGGGGCTCAACCAGGCGCTGATTCGCGACAAGCGCGTCGACAATCTGCACATCCTTCCCGCCTCCCAGACCCGCGACAAGGATGCGCTGACCGCGGAAGGCGTGGAGCAGGTGCTCGAAAGACTGAGCGGCGACTTCGACTATATCCTGTGCGATTCGCCGGCCGGCATCGAGCGCGGTGCCCAACTGGCCATGTACCATGCCGACGAGGCCATCGTGGTGACCAACCCCGAAGTCTCCTCGGTTCGCGATTCCGACCGTATCCTGGGCCTGCTCGCCTCCAAGACGCGCCGGGCAGAAAACGACCAGAGTCCCGTCAAGGAGCACCTGCTGATCACCCGCTACAATGCGTCACGGGTCGACGGCGGCGACATGCTCAACCTCGAGGACATCCGCGAAATACTGGCCATCGACCTGATCGGCCTGATTCCCGAGTCCGAAGCGGTGCTGCGCGCCTCCAACCAGGGCGTGCCCGTGATCCACGACGACGACAGCGACGCCGGCCAGGCCTATGCCGATACGGTGTCGCGCTTGTTGGGTGAAGACGTGCCGTTGCGTTTCCACGAGATCCAGAAAAAGAGTCTGCTGAGCCGCATGTTCGGCGGAGGAGGTCGTCGGTGAAGCTGCTGGAATTCCTCAAGCGCGAGCGCAAGAAATCGGCCTCGGTCGCCAAGGAGCGGCTGCAGATCATCGTTGCCCACCAGCGCAGCCAGCGCGGCCAGCCCGACTACATGCCGATGCTGGAAAAGGAGTTGCTGGAGGTGATCCGCCGCTACGTCCAGGTGGACGACGATGCCATCAACATCACCCTGGACAGCGAAGACAACTGCTCGGTGCTGGAGCTCAACGTCACTCTGCCGAGAACCTGAGCGAGGCCCACAGCCGGCACGGCGCGCCGGCCACAGGCAGCGCCAGCGGCCGTTGCCGCGCCGAGCCCGCGTGGACATTCATGTCGTCTTTGACTGGCAGCCTGCCGGACTCGACCGATCGTCGTGAGAAAGACCGGGTTTCCCAGTCGATCCGCGCCGAGTCTGCCAGGCTGCTGGGCTGAGGCATTTTGCGAGCCGAGCAGGAGAGCCTTCGCATGGCGAAGCCCGATGCCGCCCCCATGACCTTCCTGTGGCACGATTACGAGACCTTCGGTGCCGATCCGCGGCGCGACCGCCCGGCCCAGTTCGCCGCCATCCGTACCGACAGCGAGTTTCGCGAGATCGGCGAGCCGGTGGAGTGGTTCTGCCAGCCGGGAGACGACTACCTGCCGCATCCCCAGGCGTGTCTGATCACCGGTATCACTCCGCAGCAGGCCCGCCGTCGTGGCGTACCCGAAGCCGAGTTCGCCGGTGCCGTGCATGCCTTGATGAGCGAACCCGGCACCTGCGCTCTGGGTTACAACAGCCTACGTTTCGATGATGAGGTGAGCCGGCATCTCTTCTACCGCAACCTGCTCGACCCCTACTCGCGAGAATGGCAGAACGGCAACTCGCGCTGGGACTTGATCGATGCGGTGCGAGCCTTCCATGCTCTGCGCCCCGAGGGCATCGAGTGGCCGAAGCGCGACGACGGCGCACCGAGCTTTCGCCTCGAGGACCTGACCGCCGCCAACGGCATCGAGCACGCTGGCGCTCACGATGCCCTGGCCGATGTGCGTGCCACCATCGCCCTGGCGCGGCTGCTGCGCAGCCGCAACGCCAAGCTCTTCGACCACCTCCTGGGTTTGCGACGCAAGCGTGAAGTCGCCAAGCGCTTTGACCTGATGTCGCGCAAGCCGGTGCTGCATATATCGCGGCGCTACCCGGCTAGCCGCGGCTGCAGCGCTTTGGTGATGCCGCTGGCCGAGCACCCCACCAACCCTAACGGGGTAATCGTCTACGACCTGTCGGTGGATCCCGAGCCGCTGCTCACGCTCGATGCCGAGCAGATTCGCCAGCGCGTCTTCGTCAGCGGCGATGACCTGGCCGAAGGCGAAGTGCGGGTGCCGCTCAAGGTGATTCACATCAACCGCAGCCCGGTGGTGCTGCCCTCGGCAGCCCTCAAGGACAGCCACGGCCCGCATCAGGGCGAGTATGGCGAGATCGTCGACCGACTGGGGCTCGACCTCGACGCCTGCCGTCGCCACTGGCAAGCGCTCAGCCGCGACGGCGAGGCAGCCCGCAAGGCAGCGGCGGTGTTCGCCGAGCCGCCGCCGGAGGGGCCGCAGGACCCGGACCTGATGCTCTACTCGGGCGGCTTCTTTTCTCCGGCCGACCGCAAGCAGATGCAGCGCGTTCGTGACACCGACCCCTGGGAGCTGGTCGAGGCGCGTTTCGCCTTTCAGGATCCGCGGCTCGAGGAGATGCTGTTTCGCTATCGGGCACGCAGCTATCCGGAGACCCTCACTGACGAGGAGCAGGCCCGCTGGGAAGCTTACCGTTGGGAGCGCATGAACGATCTGCTGCTCGCCGGCTTCACGCTCAAGGACTTCGCTCGCGAGATCGAGCGGCTCAATCAAGTCGCGCTTGGCGAGCGTGACCGGCAACTGCTCGAGGAGCTGGTGATGCACGTGGAGGCGATGCTGCCGTCCCAGGCATTCGATTGAGCGTTGCGTCTTTCCTGCCGACAGCGCCCGGCCTACTGGCCGGGCGCTGTCATGTCTGAGCGTTCAGTCATTGCCTTCGGGCAGCGGTTCCAGTCGTTGGGCCAGGGCAGCGACATCGCTGGGTTCGTCGCCGGGGTCGAAGGTCACGCTGACGCCCGGTCCGCTACGTAGCGTGTTCCAGCTCTCCCGGAGGGCGTCGGGCGATACCGTGAGCACGCGTTCGGCCAACCGTTCGCGCCGGTCGAAGTCGGTGTCATCGTAGGCGAGAGATCGCCATAGACGGTCGGTGCGGCCCGAAAGGCTGGTGTCGCGCTTGAGCAGTTCGTCATGCACGGCCTGGCGATGGATCGCCAACTGCCCCTCGTCGAGCGCGGCGATCTGGTCACCGAAGTCGTCGATGAATGCCTCGATGTGCTCGGCGATGGTTTCGCTCGGCGTGTCCGGTGACTGCACGAGCAGGCCGATGCCGGGGGCATCGAGTAGCGGCGAGTAGCTGGCGTTGACCACGTAGCCGAGCTGCTGTTGGGTGCGCAGGCGGTGATAGAAGGGGGTATTGATCAGTTGCCCGATCATGGTGAGGCGCGCCTGAGTCTCCAGGGAGCGATCCTCGCCCTGTAGATAGCGTAACACCAGCGACTCCTTGCGGCTGCTGTGCGGGTGCAGGTCGGGTAACTCGTCTGCTGCGTGCAACGGCGTGAGCTCCGGGATCGCCTCGCTGCCGAGGGTCGGAGTCAGCGCTTCGGCGACCCGGGTGCCCAGTCGCTGCGCCAGGTCGGCATCGAGATTGCCGACGGCCATGGCCTCCAGGCGCAGCTTGGCGAGGAAGTCGTCGCGGAACGTTTGCAGGTCTTCCCGGGTGACCTCGCGGCTGGCGTCCAGCAGCGCCTGACTCGACCAGCTGGGGCGTAGCAGTACATCACCCAGCATGCGATGTCCCTGACGATAGAGCGCAGCCTGTGGGGCATTGCGCCACTCGCGCTGCAGGCGATAGCGCACGCGCTCGAAGCTGGCTGCACGGATCTCGCCTGACCGTAGCTGTTCCAGCGTATCGGTGATCACGCGTTGCTGACGGTCGCGCCAGCCAGAGAAGGCCAGGGTCAGGCCGCGGGCATGGGCATATGGGTCGACATGATGACCGGCCAGCCGTGCTGGATAGAAACGCTCGTTGAGGCTATCGGACAGCCAGCCTGCGAGCAGGTTCGACAACGCCGCCTGGCGCGGACTGGTGCTGGCCTCGGGGTGGAGCAGCCCGAGTCGCCATTCCACCTTGGGCGTATCGAAAGTGCTGTCCGCCTTGTGCCACAGCACGGAGGCCGGCTCGTCGATCAGTTGCCGGGGGCGCTCGTCTTCGACGTCGAGCAGCGTGAGGTCTTCGGCGATGAAGGGGGTGGGCTCGGGCAGTGCCAGACCTGCCAGGGGGGTGGCTTCCGACGTGACCGTCTCCGTCACGTCGCGCCACGGGGCGTCGAACCAGGGAGAGCGTTGCTCGCTGTCGACGTCGGGGCCGCTGTAGAGTCGGATCAGCCGCTTGGGGGTGAGCCGATCCAGGTAATCGGCGATGCGCTCGCGTTCGAAGCCATCCATCCGGTAGGGAGCGTACTGCACGTCTTCGACGGGAAAGCGAGTCAGGTTCATGGCCAGGCGCATGGCCCCCTGCAGTGGCGAGCCGTGCTGCTGGAAGCGGAACTCCTGCTCGGCGAGCTTGGCCTGCTCGTCGTAACGCCAGGCATCGAGACCCGTTTCGCGCAGCCGTTCGATGGCCTCGAACAGCGTGGCTTCGATGGTGTCGAGGCGCTTGGCGCCCTCGGGGGTCAGGCTCACGTTCACCGCGAACAGGGCATGGCGGCCGTCGTGCCGCGTGACCCCTGCGGAGAGGCCGTCGGCCAGCCCCGCTTCGCGCAGTATGGCGAGCAGGCTGCCCTCACCTTCGTGGCCCAACAGGTTGGCCAGGTAGTCGACGGGCTTATGGCGGTACTCGTCAGTCGGGTCGGGTATGGGGAACAGGAAGCGCACCTGGCGGCTGTCGCGTACCGACTGCATCTCGAGGTAGCGGGGGAGTCGGTCCTCCTCGACCAGAGGGGCCTCGATCACCGGGCGTTCGGCACCGTTTCCCTCGATGGCGGCGAAGCGTTCGCTCACCAAGGGTTCCAGTTCATCGAGCGGTTGCGGTCCGATGACCGTCAGGTGCATGACATCGGCGTCGTAATGGCGTTCGTAGAAGTCGATGACCCGCTCACGCAGCGACGGCTCGCCCTCGGGGCGGTCGGCGAGGGTTTCGCGGCTGCCCACCGCGAACCCCGTGGTGGAGTTGTCGGGGTTGAGCACTTGGTTGAGGACATCGTTCTCGCGTCGGCCATCGTCGCGGATGCGGGCCATGTATTCGGAATGCACGATGTTGCGTTCGCTTTCCAACTGGTCGGCATTGAACAGCGGCGAGACGAAGAAAGCGCTGAAACGGTCGAGGGCGCCGGGCAGGGCCTCGGGGTCGATGTCGAAGAAGTAATTGGTGTCCTGAGGTGCCGTGAACGCATTGTGGTTGCCGCCATGACGACGCAGGTAGGACTGATAGGCGTCGGCTTCCGGAAAGGGCTCGGTACCGAGGAACAGCATGTGCTCGAGGAAATGCGCCAGACCTGCCAGGTCATCGGGATCCTGGGCACTGCCCACCCCTACGTTCATCGACGCGGCGGCGCGGTCGGCGTCGGGGTCGCTGACCAGCAGGGCGGTGAGGCCGTTTTCCAGGGTCAACACCCGATAGTCGCGACTGTCGTGGGGGCTGACCCGCGGCGTGGTGACGTCGGCGACCTCCTCGGTTTCGGTGTTGGCCGTGACGGCCAAGCTCGACGCCAGCATCACGAAGCCGACAAGACTCAGTGCCAGGCCGAGGCCGAGGCCGTGACGGCGTGACGGATAACGGGTTGCGATGTGCATCATCTCTCCTGATCGCGAGGCCGGCGCAGCATGGGCCCTGTGGGGTGCGCGCAGGCCAGGTCCTGGTTCGCGGGGTCGTTCACTCGTCTTGATACCGGAAAAGCGCCCAACAGTTCCTCGTCGGGTGGGGCGAGAAGTGCCCGGGCCTCCGTTTCCGGGGTATCCGGAGCCAGCCAGCGGGATGCCGCCGATGCCGGGATGACGGCCGGGAGCCGGTCGCCGAGCGGGGAGAGCAAAGCATTGGCGGACACCGTGATCAGTGCCATGGAGTCGGCATGCTCGGTCAGGCTGGTGTGGTAGCGGCACCACAGGCCTGCCAGCAGCAGCGGGCTTCGGTCGACCCGCACGACCAGAAAGGGCTGCTTGAAACGAGGCTGGGGCTTCCAGAGGTAGATGCCGCCCACTGGGACCAGGCAGCGCCGTGCACTGAATGCCTCGCGGAACATGGGGCGCGAGGTCAGCGATTCCGCGCGGGCACAGTGGGGAGCCCGGTCGAGCACCTCCAGCCATGGCGGCGTGAGCCCCCAGAAGGCATCCCTCAGGCAGGTCTCTCCCTGCTCGCGGCGCAGAATCGACAGTGGGCGGCGTGGTGCCAGGTTGGGCGAGTGCCGCAGGGCATCCCGGCAGCACAGGCCGGGCAGCAGGCTAGAGGGATCGAATGCGGGAACGTACAGGCGACCGGGCATGACGCCTCCAGACGATGGCGGGCCCCGGGTGGCTGACATACCGGAGTACGAAAAGGCCTCCCGAGCTGCCGAGGGAGCTTGCAGAGCTCGAAAACAGTGTTCGGTCTGCGCTATTCTACGCTCTTGGGTGGCCTCGAGGCACCCGTCACTCCCTTTACGGCGAGGAATCCCATGGCCCGTCCACGACAGCATGCGCCCGAAGCGCTCCATGCCCAGGTCATGTCCGCCTGCGATGCATGGCTGCAGGACAATCCGGTCCACTCGCTGTCGCTGCGCGCTCTGGCCCGCCAGGTGGGCTGTGCTCCGAGTACCCTGCTCAAGCTCTATGGCAGTTTCGGCAATCTGCTCCAGCACGTGAACCTGGAGACCCTGGACCTGCTGCGTGGTGTGATAGCGCCACTGGAAGATGCCGGGCCCGAGTCACGCCTCAAGGGGCTGGCTCTGGCCTACTGGCAGTTTGCCCAGCGTGAGCCTTATCGCTGGCAGTTGCTTTTCGACTTCCCACTGGCCCAGGAAGGTGAACTGGACCGACGCCAGTCCGATATGATCGAGGCCCTGTTCGTACGTGTCGAGGCGACGCTCAAGGAGTATCAGCCGGCGCTGGACGACCTCGAGGCACGGCGTTTGAGTCGTACCCTGTGGGGCAGCGTGCACGGCCTGGTTCAGTTGGGTCTCAACGAGCGCCTGGGGTACTGGCAGGGGCAGCAGCTCGAAGTGGGGGAGCTCATCGACCAACTCCTGACCACCATCCTTGCCGGGCTGCGGAAGTCCGCCTGAACTGGCCCTGGGGGCCGCTCAGCCATGACGCGCGCGGCGCTGCGGCGCCTGCCAGCAGCGCGCGGCGGTGATGAGGTTGTCGCGCACCTCAAGGATCTCCATGCGCACGTTGCCGATCTGCAGGCAGGCGGCGCCGTCGGGGAAGGACTCCAGGTGCTCGAGAATCAGCCCGTTGAGGGTCTTGGGGCCATCGGTGGGTAGCTGCCAGCCAAGCAGGCGATTGATGTCGCGGATGTTGGCGGTCCCCTCGATGACGTGGCTACCGTCGTCCTGTCGGTAGATCTCCTGATCCTGGCTGGCCATGTCGGTGGTGAATTCGCCGACGATCTCTTCGAGGATGTCCTCCAGGGTCACCAGCCCTTCCACGTCGCCGTATTCGTCCACCACGATGCCGATGCGTCGCTTCTGCTTCTGAAAATTGAGTAGCTGCGTATGCAGCGGCGTCGACTCGGGAATGAAGTAGGGTTCACGCGCCTCCTGGACGATCGCTGCCTTGGTCATCTCGGGTCGCGACAGGAAACGGGCCGCATTGCGCAGATGCAGCATGCCGATGATGTTGTTGATGTCCCCCTTGTAGATCGGCACACGGGTATGCTGGCTGGTGCGTACCTGGACGAGGATCTCTTCCAGGTCGTCGTCCAGGTCGATGCCGACCACCTCGTGCCGCGGCACCATGATGTCGTTCACGGTGACGTTCTCCAGGTCGAGAATCGATAGCAGCATGGCCTGGTGGCGGTGTGGGATGAGCGTGCCGGCTTCGTGAACCACGGTGCGCAGCTCGTCACGGGTCAGGTTGTCGGCGTTACCGTCTATCTGTTTTACCCCGACCAGGCGCAGCAGTCCGTTGGACAGGGCGCTGACCAGCCATACCAGCGGGTAGAGCAGCTTGAGCAGCGGTTCGAGCACCACCGAAGCCGGGTAGGCGATGCGTTCCGGCTTGATGGCGGCATAGGTCTTGGGACTCACTTCGGCGAAGATCAGAATCACGATGGTGAGAACCAGTGGAGCGATGGCCGGCCCCGACACTTCGCCGAAGAAGTGGATGGCAAGCACCGTGGCGATGGCTGCCGCCAGGTTGTTGACCAGGTTGTTGCCGATCAGGATCACGCCGATCAGCCGGTCGGGCCGGGCCAGCAGGCGCATCACGCGCTTGGCGGCGCGCTCACCGCTGTTGGCCTGATGGCTCAGGCGGTAGCGGTTGATCGACATCATGCCGGTCTCGGAACTGGAGAAGAAGGCGGACAGACAGATGAGAAGAACAAGCAGGCCGAATAGCAATCCCAAGGGGAATTCGTCGCTCAAGTCGAAGGATCCTCGCAGGCGTGTCAGCCCCGTGTTGTAGGGGTTCGCTCGGGGAGTGTCAAGGCGACTTCCGCGTCAGTCCGTGTCGCGAGCCGCCTCGTCGAGGCAGGCTAGTTGCCGCGCAGCAAGACTTCCAGCACGAACTTGCTGCCGAAGTAGGCGAGCAGCAGCACGGCACAGCCGCCCAGCGTCCAGCGCACCGCGCGCATGCCGCGCCAGCCCAGGATGTGGTGGCTGATCAACAGAATGGCGAAGATGACCCAGGCGGCCAACGACAGGATTGTCTTGTGCGCCAGGTGCTGGGCGAACATGCTGTCGAGAAACACGAAGCCGCTGACGATCGACAGCGTGAGCATTGCCATGCCGGCCCAGATCAGCTCGAAGAGCAAGCGCTCCATGGTGGTCAGCGGGGGCAACGCCTGCACCACGCCGCGAGTGTGGTGGTGGCGCAGTGCCTGGTTTTGCACGCCCAGCAGCACCGCCTGCATGGCGGCGATCACCAGCACGCCGAAGGCCAGTGCCGAACTGATGGCGTGCAAGGCGATGCCGGGCGTCATGCCGCTGCTGCCCGCCGGGCTGGGCAGCCCCACTGCCAACAGCAGCGCTGCGCCGGATAGCGGGAAGAGCCCCACGGCAATGTTGAGCACCGGTTTGGCCAGGCTCACCGTCAGCAGCAGGAAGACCATGAGCGCCGTAACGATCACGGCGCTGGCCGAAAGGCCGGGCAGCAGGCCTGGGGTCTGGCCGAGCAGCTTGGCCGCCACCGGTACGTGGAACAGCAGCCCCATTAGCCCCAGGACGCGCACGAGGGCGGCCCGCGGCGGGACCCGCCGCATTAGCGTGAGTCCCTGCCAGGAGGCAGCGCCCAAATAGAGTACGAAAGCCATGATGGCTAGAGGAAGCGCCTGCATCAGTTGCCGTCCGTGCGCCGTTGCCGGCGTCAATGCATCTCGAAAGTGAATTGCGTCGATACTATACCCAATCCGCGCTCGGTCGCACAGCGATGACGTCCGTCATGCATGGAGACTGGCGGTCACTGCGCGTATAATCCTCACCCAAAGGAGGGCCGGCTGGGCGAACCAGCCAGGCTGTCACCGCTTTGCGTACGGGTAGGCGCGGTTTCTGCGGTGGATCGTCGCAGTCGGTCCGTCAGTCGCCAGTCAGGGGCGATGTCTACCCGCTTCGTCGCCGGAGAGGCCCATGTTCCAGAATCTCAGTGAGCGCTTGTCGCAGACGCTCAAGTCCATCAAGGGTCAGGCGCGTCTGACCGAGGACAACATCAAGGATACCCTGCGCGAGGTGCGGCGTGCGCTGCTCGAGGCCGACGTCGCTCTGCCGGTGGTCAAGGTCTTCATCGAGCGCGTGCGCGAACGTGCCGTGGGCCAGGAGGTTTCCAAGAGCCTCTCGCCGGGCCAGCAGTTCGTCAAGATCGTCCAGCAGGAGCTGGAAGCGGTCATGGGCGAGGCCAACGAAGGCTTCGTGCTCAAGGGGTCGCCTGCGGTGGTGCTGATGGCCGGCCTGCAAGGCGCGGGCAAGACCACGTCGGTGGCCAAGTTGGCGCGTTACCTGCGCGAGCGCGAGAAGCAGAAGGTGCTGGTGGTCTCCGCTGACGTCTATCGCCCGGCGGCCATCGACCAGCTCGAGACGTTGGCAAAAGAGGTCGAAGTCGACTTCTTTCCGTCGCGCAGCGATCAGCAGCCGGTGGCGATCGCCAAGGCGGCGATCCAGCACGCCAAGATCCAGTTTCACGACGTGGTGCTCGTCGACACCGCGGGTCGTCTGGCCATCGACGAGGCCATGATGGCGGAGATTCAGGCGTTGCATGAGGCCGTCGCACCTCAGGAAACGCTCTTCGTGGTCGACGCCATGACCGGCCAGGACGCGGCCAATACGGCCAAGGCCTTCAGCGAAGCGTTGCCGCTGACCGGGGTGATTCTCACCAAGGCCGACGGTGACGCTCGCGGCGGGGCGGCGCTGTCGGTGCGTCACGTCACCGGCAAGCCGATCAAGTTCATGGGCGTGGGTGAGAAGGTCGATGCCCTGGAGCCTTTCCACCCCGATCGCGTGGCGTCGCGCATTCTCGGCATGGGTGACGTGCTGTCGCTCATCGAAGAGGCCGAGCGCACCGTCGACAAGGGCAAGGCCGAGAAGCTCGCCAAGAAGGTCAAGAAGGGGCAGGGCTTCGATCTCGAGGATTTCCGCGACCAGCTCCAGCAGCTCAAGAAGATGGGCGGTATGGGGGGCTTGATGGGCAAGCTTCCGGGCATGGGGCAGATGGCCGAGATGGCCCAGGGCCCTGGCCCCGAGAAGGAGTTCGGCAAGCTCGAAGCGCTGATCAACTCGATGACGCCCCAGGAGCGGCGCCGTCCGGAGATCATCAACGGCTCGCGCAAGCGTCGCATCGCCGCTGGCGCCGGGCTGCAGGTCCCCGACCTCAATCGTCTGCTCAAGCAGCACAAGCAGATGCAGAAGATGATGAAGAAGGCCGGCAAGAAGGGTGGCATGCAGAAGATGATGCGTGGCATGTCCGGCATGATGGGCGGCGGCGGGCCGGGAGGCCCTGGCGGGCCTGGAGGCATGGGCGGTCCCGGCGGGATGCCCTGGCGGTAGGAGTCTGCCGGGCTCGACGTTGATCCGCTGCGAAATCCGAGTTTCACGCGACGATCGGTCAAGTCCAGCAGGCTCCAGAGCCCGAAAAAGGTTCCCAAGCGGGGCTGTTTTCCGTAGAATGCTGCGTCTTCACTGGCAGGACCGCGAACACCGCGGCCATCGTCGTGACCGAATCCAACACAACCGAAGGACAGACTAGGCCATGGTTACCATTCGTCTGGCACGTGGTGGCGCCAAGAAGCGTCCCTTCTACCATCTCACCGTGACCGACTCGCGCAAGTCGCGGGACGGCCGCTTCATCGAGCGCCTGGGTTTCTTCAACCCCATTGCGCGCGGCGGTGAAGAGCGTCTGCGCATCGATCTGGATCGCATCGCCCACTGGCAGGAGCATGGCGCTCAGCTGTCGGCGCGCGTGGCCGAACTGGTCAAGGAAGCCCGCAAGCAGGCCTGAGCCTGACTGTCGGGGGTGGCATCATGAACGCGCAGGCCGAACGCCATGAGGCGGGCGACCATGTGGTGCTGGGCAAGTTGACCAGCCCTTATGGCGTCAAGGGGTGGCTCAAGGTCTACTCCTACACCAGTCCCATCGACGGCATTCTCGACTACGGCGAGTGGGTGGTGCGACAAGATGGCGTGCTCAGCCGCCTTCGCCTGGTTCAGGGGCGCCGTCACGGCAAGGGGCTGGTGGCCCGCCTCGAGGGTTGCGACACCCGCGAGGCTGCCGAAGCGCTGGCCAGTGCCGAGATTCTGCTGCCCAAGTCGGCGCTGCCGGCACTGCCGAGCGGTGACTACTATTGGTACGAGCTCGAGGGACTCACCGTGGTCACTCGCGACGGCCAAGTGCTCGGCCAGGTTCAGTACCTGTTCGAGACCGGTGCCAACGACGTCCTGGTGGTCCGGGGGGATCCTCATGGCGAGCCGGCGGCCATCGACGACCGCGAACGGCTGCTGCCCTTTCTGCCCGAAGACGTGATCGTCGCCGTGGATCGTGAAGCGGGCCGAATGACGGTCGACTGGGATCCGTCGTTTTGACCGATCGAACGTCAGCGGGGCTGTGGGTCGGCGTCGTCTCGCTATTTCCGGAGATGTTCGAGGCGATCGGCAGCCACGGCGTTACCGGACGAGCCGTGGCTGCCGGACACATCGCGCTGGAGTTCTGGAACCCGCGTGACTATGCCACCGACCGTCATCGCACCGTGGACGACCGCCCCTATGGCGGCGGTCCCGGCATGCTGATGAAGGTGGACACGCTGCGCGCGGCCATTCACGCCGCCAGGCAGCGGGCGGCCGAGGCTACCGGCCAGCGGCCGCGGGTGGTCTACCTGTCGCCCCAGGGGCGGCGGCTGGACCAGCAAGGCGTGCAGGAACTGGCATCCGGCCCACCTCTAGTGGTGGTGGCCGGACGCTACGAAGGCATCGATGAGCGGGTCGTGGAAGCCGACATCGATGAAGAGTGGTCGATCGGAGACTATGTGCTCAGTGGCGGCGAGCTGCCTGCCATGGTGCTGATCGATGCCGCGGCTAGGCTGGTGCCCGGCGTGCTCGGGCATCGGGATTCCGCGGTCGAGGACTCCTTCAACGCCGGGCTGCTGGATTGTCCGCACTACACGCGGCCCGAGGAGATCGACGGCCGACGGGTGCCGGACGTGCTGCTCAGCGGCAATCATGGCGTCATCCGTCGCTGGCGGTTGAAGCAGTCGCTGGGGAGGACCTGGCTAAGGCGCCCCGACCTGCTGGAGGGCAGGGCGTTGAGCGACGAGCAGCGTGAGTTGCTCGCGGAGTTCATCGAAGAATACGCCGACAAGGCGGAGGTGCAGGGCACGGCGCAGCAATAGTCACCGTGCACCTGTGTCACCAACCAAGCACCCGCGCTCTCGAGCTCTCGCTCGGGCGCCGGGGTCACGATTCGCCGGCAACCAAGCTGACCGGTGATTCAGGTTATCAAGGAGTCAATGTCATGAGCAGCAAGAACAAGGTGATCCAGGCGCTCGAAGCCGAGCAGATGAGCAAAGAGGTGCCAGCGTTCGCTCCCGGCGATACCGTGGTCGTTCAGGTCAAGGTCAAGGAGGGCAACCGCGAGCGTCTCCAGGCTTTCGAAGGCGTCGTCATCGGCAAGCGCAATCGCGGCCTCAACTCCGCCTTCACCGTGCGCAAGATTTCCCACGGCGTGGGCGTCGAGCGGACCTTCCAGACCTATAGCCCGCTGGTCGACTCCATCGAGGTGAAGCGTCGTGGCGACGTGCGCCAGGCCAAGCTCTACTACCTCCGCGAGCGCAGCGGCAAGTCCGCCCGCATCAAGGAGAAGCTGTCGTAACGAACCGTTGCACGGATTCGTTGCACAGGCTGGAAACCCCGCCACCGCTCTCGCGGGGCGGGGTTTCATGGTTTCGGCCTGGAGGAAGGGGCCATGAATCGAGACATCCCGTTGCTCGAGACGTTTCTTGACGCACTATGGCTCGAGCAGGGGGCTAGCGATCACACCCTGGCCGCTTATCGTCGTGATCTGGAGGCCTGGGCCACCCACCTGGAGACGGTAGGCGGCACTCTGCTCTCTCCTGAGACGGCGGCACTGCCCGCGTGGTTCGAGGAGCGCCGCGCGGCCGGCTACCAGCTGGCCAGCAACGCCCGGTTGCTGTCGAGCCTGCGCCGTTTCTACCGCTGGGCGCTGGCCGAGGGGCTCATTGCCGGCGATCCCTTGTCAGAGGTGCGTCTGCCGCGGGTTCGTCCCGCCCTGCCGGATACCCTGGACGAGGACGAGGTCGAGCGCTTGTTGGCCGCTCCTGACGTCACCACCGACCTGGGGCTGCGCGACAGGGCCATGTTAGAAGTGCTCTATGGCTGCGGGCTGCGAGTCTCGGAGCTGGTCGGCCTGACCACCGATGCCGTCAACTTGCGCCAGGGAGTGGTACGGGTGCGTGGCAAGGGCGACAAGGACCGGCTGGTCCCGCTGGGTGAGGAAGCCGTACACTGGCTGACGCGCTACCTGCGCACGGCTCGAAGGGCGCTGATGCACGATGCGGCGCGTCCGCCGATGTTTCCCGGCCGTGGCGATGCCTGCTTGACCCGCCAGGCATTCTGGCACCGCATCAAGGCGCACGCGCGCACTGCCGGCATCCAGCGGCCGCTATCGCCACACACCTTGCGGCATGCCTTCGCCACGCATCTGTTGAATCATGGCGCCAACTTGCGTGTCGTACAGCTGCTGCTGGGTCACAGCGATCTCTCGACGACCCAGATCTATACCCATGTGGCGCAGGCGCGCCTCGAAGCCCTGCACTCCGTCCATCACCCCCGAGGTTGATCATGTCTGAAACGTCCTTGCTTCGCACCGCTGCCGTTCTGGCCCTGAGCTCGATCCTATCCGTCGTCGCCCATGCCGATGAAGCCGAACGGCTGGCCGAGCGCCTCGAAGTGCGGGGTCAATCGATGCCGGTGGAGAGCGTTCGCGAGACACCTCTCGAGGGCTTTTTCGAAGTGCACCTGGAAAACGGCGAGACCTTCTACAGCGATGCCGATGGCGAGTATTTCCTGGTCGGCGATCTCTACGAGAACGGCGAGCGGGGGCTGGTCAACCTCAGCGAACGGACCCGCAACGGCCAGCGTGCCGAGCGGCTGGCTGGAGTGCCCGAGGAACAGCGGGTGGTCTTTCGGGGCACGGCCGATACCCAGGCCGAGATCGTGGTGTTCACCGACACCACCTGCCCTTACTGCCGGCAGTTCCATGAAGAGGTACCGCGCCTCAACGAACTGGGTATCGAGGTACACTACCTGGCCTTTCCGCGCACCGGTCTGAATGCCGAAGGCGCGCGGTTGCTCGAGCAGGTATGGTGTGCCGACAATCCGGCGACTGCCATGACTGCGGCCAAGCGCGGCGAAACGCTGGAAAATGGCACCGACTGCGACAATCCGGTCGAGGCACAGTATCATCTGGGGCAGGCGCTCGGTGTGCAGGGCACGCCGGCCATCGTGCTGCCGGACGGCCGTCTGGTGCCGGGCTATGTGCCCGCGGAGCGGCTGGCCGGTATGCTCGGGTTGAACGACTGACAGCAGCGGCGCATCAACGACGCCGTTGACGAAAGGGCGGTCGATGCCAGGCATCGACACGCCCTTCACCAACTGGACACGCAACGATCAGGGGAGCAGAACATTGAAACCGGTGAGAGTGGGAATCTGTGGTCTGGGGACCGTCGGTGGCGGCACCTTCAACGTGCTGATGCGCAATGCCGACGACATCGCCCGGCGGGCCGGCCGCCCGATCGTCGTCGAACAGGTCGCGCATCGCAGCCTCAACCCGGAGTGCGACCTCACCGGCATCAAGACCACCACCGACGTCTACGAGGTGGCACGCAATCCCGACGTCGACGTGCTGGTGGAGCTGGTGGGCGGCTACGAGGTGGCCCGTGAACTGGTCCTCTCCGCCATTGCCAACGGCAAGCACGTGGTGACCGCCAACAAGGCGTTGATCGCCGTGCACGGCAACGAGATTTTCAAGGCCGCTCACGAGCAGGGCGTGATCGTCGCCTTCGAGGCCGCCGTGGCCGGCGGCATTCCAGTGATCAAGTCGCTGCGCGAGGGGTTGGGCGCCAACCGCATCGAGTGGGTGGCCGGCATCATCAACGGCACCGGCAACTACATCCTCACCCACATGCGCAGCGAAGGGCGTGCCTTCGAGGACGTGCTGGCCGAGGCCCAGGCGCTGGGCTACGCCGAAGCGGACCCGACCTTCGACGTCGAAGGCATCGACGCCGCCCACAAGCTCACGATCCTGGCGTCCATCGCCTACGGCGTGCCGCTGCAGTTCGAGAAGGCCTACACCGAGGGGATCTCGCGGGTCACCTTCGACGACGTCGAGCAGGCCGACAACCTGGGCTACGTGATCAAGCACCTGGGCATCTCCAAGCGTACCGATGCCGGCCTGGAGTTGCGTGTGCACCCCACGCTGATTCCCAAGGATCGCTTGCTGGCCAACGTGCACGGCGTCAAGAACGCCATCGCCATCATGGGCGATGCCGTGGGGCCGACCCTCTACTACGGAGCCGGTGCCGGTGCCGAGCCGACCGCCTCGGCGGTGGTCGCCGACCTGCTCGACGTGGCCCGCGACATCGCCACCGATCACCACTATCGGGTGCCCTATCTCGCTTTCAGCGGCATCGGCGAGGGCGACGGCAGTCAGCCGATCCTGCCCATGGAGGACATCGTCACCGCTTACTACCTGCGCCTGCTGGCAGTGGACCGCCCGGGCGTGCTGGCGCGAGTGGCCACCATCCTCTCCGAGCAGGGCATCTCCATCGAGGCGCTGGTGCAGAAAGAGGCCACCGAGGGCGAGCTGGTGCCGATCATCCTGCTCACCCACAGTTGTCGCGAGAAGCACATGAACGAGGCGATCCGCCAGATCGAGTCGATGGCCGACATTGCCGGCTCGGTCACCCGTATTCGGGTGGAAAGCCTCGACGAGCAGGAGTAAGCCGGGCTGCGCCCGGAGCGGTAAGCCATAAGCTTGAAGCTGGAAGGGCAAACTGGCCGACCAGATAAACTGCGAGCCGTGTGTCGCTGTCTTCAGCGAGGAGCGCCGGGGACAAGTCGGAGAGGAGGTCCGATGCCAGGGATGGCATCGGTAGCGCCCAGGGATGGGTTCACAGCGCCTCCTCGAAGACTTGTTGCCGGATCAGCTCCGAGCGAGCAAGGGATCCGAACGATGCGTTATATCAGTACCCGCGGGCAGGCGCCTGCGCTCAGTTTCGAGGAGGTCGTGCTCACTGGCATGGCCAGCGATGGCGGCCTCTATGTCCCGGAGACCGTCCCCCGGTTCTCCCATGACGACCTGGCCGCCATGGCCGGGTTGTCGTACGCCGAGATCGCCTTTCGTGTGATGAAGCCCTACGTCAACGGCGAGATCGACGACGACACCTTCCGCGGCATCGTGCGCGATGCCTATGCCACCTTCAGCCACGATGCCGTGGTGCCGCTGAATCAGCTGGATGCCAACCACTTCCTGCTCGAGCTGTTCCACGGCCCCACGCTGGCGTTCAAGGACGTGGCCCTGCAACTGCTCGGCCGCATCCTCGACCACTTCCTGGCCAAGCGCGGCGAGCGGGCGGTGATCATGGGCGCCACCTCGGGCGATACCGGCTCGGCGGCCATCGAAGGGTGCCGCCACTGCGACAACCTCGACATCTTCATCCTCCACCCGCATGACCGCGTTTCCGAAGTGCAGCGCCGTCAGATGACCACGGTGCTGGCCGACAACGTCTTCAATATCGCCATCGAAGGCAACTTCGACGACGCCCAGGCCATGGTCAAGGCGAGCTTCGCCGACCAGAGCTTCCTGAACGGCACGCGGTTGGTGGCGGTGAACTCCATCAACTGGGCGCGCATCATGGCCCAGATCGTCTACTACGTGGCTTCTGCAGTGGCGCTGGGGGCCCCGCATCGTCAGGTCAGCTTCTGTGTGCCTTCGGCCAACTTCGGCAACGTCTTCGCCGGCTACATGGCATACCGCTCGGGCCTACCGGTGAAGCAGTTCGTCATCGCCACCAATGCCAACGACATCCTGCACCGCACGCTGGCCGACAACGACTTCTCCAAGCGGGAACTCAAGGCGACGCTGGCACCTTCCATGGATATCGTGGTGTCGTCCAACTTCGAGCGTCTGCTGTTCGAGGCCTACGAGCGCAATGGTGCCGCCGTGGCAGCGCTGCTCGAGCGTTTCCAGGTCGAGCCCACCGCTCTGGCGGAGGCCCCGCTGGCCAAGTTGCGCGACAGGTTCGCCAGCCACAGCGTGGATGATGCCACCATTCTCGAGGTGATCCGCGAAGCGCACCACCGTACCCAGGAGGTTCTCGACCCGCATACCGCCACCGGCTATCGTGCCGCCGAGCGGGCGCGCGCCGATGCCGCCACGCCGATGATAACGCTGGCCACCGCGCATCCGGCCAAATTCGCCGAGGCGGTGGTCAAGGCCGGCTTCCCGGGCGTGCCGCTGCCGCCGCACATGGACGACCTGCTGGAGCGTGAGGAGCGCTATACCGTGCTGCCGGCGGAGCTGGCCGAGGTGCAGACGTTCGTCGCCGAGAATCGGCGGTAGGCGGTAGCCTGCCCACTCAGGGCTGATCCGGCGACAGGCCTACGAGGGGGCGCTGTGAGCCCCTCCCTGGGCGCTACTTTTGCCATCCATGGCGAAAGCCCCCTCTTCGGCCTGTCCCCGGCGCCCTTCGCTCGGCACGGCGTTCCCATCGCCGTATTACCCATGGAAGCGAACCAGAGGAGCCTCGCGTGGACGTGATCGCGCCGCCTGATCTGCACGCCCGACTCAAGCCGCGTCTAGTGCCCCGCCCGCGCAATGCGACGCTCTATGCCCAGGCCCAGCGCGAGGGGCTCTCCGAGCTGCAGGCTCGCATCCTGGCCGGGCGCCTGGGAGACTATGCGGGCGAGCTGGCGCCGCTGGTGTCGCCCAGCCTGCGCTATCTCGAGCACCCCGAGCGGCTCGCCGACGGGCGTCGGGCCGCCGAGCGCATCGCCCAGGCCGTGGTCGAGGGCGAGCATATCGGCATTCTCACCGACTACGACGTCGACGGCATCACCTCCCACGTGGTGATCCGGCGCACCCTGGTGGAGCTGTTCGGGGTGCCGGAATCGCGCCTGCACAGCCTGATCGGCCACCGCATCCACGACGGCTACGGCATCAGCCTGCCACTGGTAGAGCGCACGCTCGCACTCAGACCGCGACCTAGCCTGGTGATTACCGCCGACTGCGGCAGCAGCGATGAGCCACGCATTGCCCGACTGGCCGCGGAGGGGATCGACGTGGTGGTGAGCGACCACCATGCCCTGCCACTGGACGGGCCTCCGGCGTCTGCCCACGCCGTGGTCAACCCCACCCGCGACGACTGCCCCTACCCCGACCCGACCATCGCCGGTTGCATGGTCGCCTGGCTGGTCATGTCGCTGTCACGCAGCGTGCTGATCGAATGGGGGGTGCTGCCCGAGGCCACGCCCAAGCTCTCGCCCTGGCTCTCCTACGTGGCCTTGGGGACCGTGGCGGACTGCGTGTCGCTGGGGGCCAGCCCCGCCAACCGTGCCGTGGTCAGCCACGGCCTCACGCTGATCAATCGCATGGATGCCGCCTGCTGGCGCGCCATGGCCGCCCGCCTGGGCGAGGACAGCGTGCCCTTCGACGCCGAGACCCTGGCCTTTCAGATGGGCCCGCGCATCAATGCCCGCTCGCGGCTCGACGACCCTTACGCGGCACTGCATTACATGCTCGCGGAAGACGACGCCACGGCGGCGCGTCACCTGGCCACGCTGGATCAGGACAATCAGTCGCGCAAGGCCATCGAGGCCGAGATGGTGGAAGAGGCCAAGGCGCTGGCTCTGCCGGCGCTTTCGGCCGATCAGCCGGCCATCCTGGTGTTTCTGGAGAGCGGCCACCCCGGCGTGCAAGGCATCGTCGCCTCGCGGTTGGTACAGGCCTATGGCCGGCCGACCCTGGTGCTCACTCCGGCCGCTCAGCCGGGCATGCTGACCGGCTCGGGGCGCTCCATCGAGGCGCTGCACCTGCGCGATGCCCTCCAGCGCGCTCATGACCTCGCTCCCGAAGCATTGCCCCGGTTTGGCGGCCATCGCGGTGCCGCCGGCGTTGGCGTGCCGCATGAACGGCTGGACGAGTTCCGTGCCGCCTTTCTGCAGGCGGTGGGCGAGCAGCTGGGAAATGCCGAGCTGGGGCCGCGCATCCTCACTGACGGCGAGCTCAGCGTCGCCCAGCTCGAGTTGGCGACGCTGATCGAACTCGACGCCCTGGGCCCTTACGGTCGTGAGTTCGATGCACCGCTGTTCGAGGGCGAATTCCTGGTCGAGAATCTGCGCGTGGTCGGTGCCGACGGCACGCACCTGATGCTCGAGCTCTCGGCCGGTGTCGTCAGCCATCGCGCCATCTGGTTCCGTGCCCTCACTCCCGGCGAGTTGCCCGATTTCGCGGTGGGCGACAGGCTGCGTTGCGCCTACAAGCTCAATCGTAACCGCTGGCGGGGGCGGGAGAGCCTGCAACTGATGGTGGAGCATGCCGAGCGTTCACGCCGTCGATAAAGGACATCATTATGGATCCGCAGGATTTGCCGACCGATCCCCACCGGGCCTACGAGGACGTGATGGCGATGCTGGTGGGTACGCTGTTCGTGGCACTCGGCGTCACTTTCTATACTCAGGCGCTGCTGCTCACCGGCAGCACCGCCGGCCTCGCCTTCCTGCTGCAGTACGCCACCGGTTGGCGCTTCGGGGTGTGGTTCTTTCTGATCAACGTGCCGTTCTACTGGTTGGCGATCCGGCGCATGGGGTGGTCGTTCACCTTGCGCACTTTCGCCGCCATCGGGCTCGTTTCGCTGTTTTCGGAACTGACCGGGCAGTGGGTCGTCATCGATGAGCTACAGCCGCTCTACGCGGCGCTGATGGGCGGCTGTCTGATCGGGCTGGGCATGCTGATCCTGTTTCGTCACCGGGCAAGCCTTGGCGGGGTGAACATATTGGTGCTCTTCCTCCAGGATCGCTACGGCTGGCGGGCGGGTTACGTTCAGCTTGGCATCGACGCCGCCATCATGCTCGCCGCCCTGTTGGTTCTACCGCCGGAGCGGGTGGGTCTCTCGGTGCTGGGCGCGGTGGCGCTCAACCTGATCATTGCCCTGAATCACAAGCCCGGCCGTTACATGGGAGTGAGTTGAAAAGTGGCTGCGCTCGCTGACGTTTCAGTGGCGTGGGCACGTCTCCTGTCAATAGTTGGGCCAGACGCCGGGCGTGGCGAGTTCCAATAGGTGTCCGTCCGGGTCGCGAAAGTAGACGCTCTCGCCACCACGCGGCCAGTGGGTACGACCCTCGATGGCGATGCCGTGATCGTCGAGCTGGCGCTCCCAGGCGGGCAGTTCGCTGGCGACGACGGCGAAGGCCACGTGCACGCGTCCTTTACCGTCGTGGGGCGGGATGGTGCCCATGCCGTCGGGCAAGTGAACGGTTTCCAGCGTCTCGCCCTGGCGAAACAACAGCAGGACCGTGCTGGCTCCGACGTCGTAGGCAGTGAAACGGTGGTCGGCATTGAACGGTTCCAGCCCCATCACCCCTTCGAAGAAGATCCGCGCCCGGTCCATGTCCTCCACGTAGAGCGCGGTTTCCAGCACGCCGTTTAGCTTGGGCATGGCAAAGCTCCTGACACGATTGCCTCTATAGCCTAGCAGGTCGGCTCGTCAGCTCGGCTTCCAGAACCACCAGGCGATGGCGGCGATCAGGGCGAGTCCGGCAAGATTGACGATCCAGCTCATGCGTTGGCCTCCTGGGTTGCGCGAGCGGTGGACGGGGCATGGGCGGTGCCCTGCGGGCGCTTGAGCCGCAGCCGATTGGCATTGCTGACCACGGTGATCGACGACAGCGACATGGCGGCTCCGGCGATCATGGGCGAAAGCAGCATGCCGGTGAGCGGGTAGAGCACGCCGGCAGCGATGGGGATGCACAATGCGTTGTACCCGAAGGCGCCGACCAGATTCTGCTTGATGTTGGCAAGCGTCATGCGGCTGATCTCGATGGCATCGGCAATGCCGTGAAGCGAGCCGCGCATCAGCGTGATGCCAGCACTTTCGATGGCTACGTCAGTACCCTGGCCGATGGCGAAGCCGACGTTGGCGCGGGCCAGCGCCGGGGCGTCGTTGATGCCGTCGCCCACCATGCCGACGACCTCGCCAGCGTTCTGCAGGCGCTCGATCTCGGCGTGCTTGTCCTCGGGCTTGAGGCCGGCGCGGTAGTCGTCGATGCCCACTTCGCGGGCAATGGCGGCGGCGGTGTGAACGTTGTCGCCGGTGAGCATCACCACCTTGAGGCCATCGGTCTGCAGGCGTCTCACGGCCTCGATGGTGTCGTGACGCAGGGGGTCGCTGACGCCAAAGATGGCGGACAAGCGGTCGTCGATGGCGAAATACACCACCGTGCGGGCCTTCTCCTCCAGCGTTTCCGCCTTCTGGCGGCCGCTGGCCAGGTCGATGCCGGCGTCCTCCAGGAGCCGGGCATTGCCCAGAAGCAGTCGCTTACCGTCGGTAGTGCGCGCCGTCACGCCGCCGCCGGTGATGCTGTCGAAGTCTTGGATGTCGGCGACCTCGGCGTCGGTCGCTTCGGCATGTGCCAGCAGCGCCGCGGCCAGCGGATGCTCGGACCCTCGCTCCAGGGCGGCCACCCATCCCAGTACCCGGCGCTCATCGCCGTCGAGGATCTCCGCCTCGGTGACACGCGGCTTGCCCTCGGTGAGAGTGCCGGTCTTGTCCACCACCAGGGTGCTGAGCTTGCTCGCCGTCTGCAGTGCCTCGCCGCTTCTCACCAGCACGCCGTGTTCGGCCGCCTTGCCCACACCGATCATCGTGGAGATCGGTGTGGCCAGGCCCAGGGCGCAGGGGCAGGCGATGATCAGCACCGTGGTGGCGGTCACCAGCATGTGGATCACCCGCGGCTCGGCGCCGAAATTGAACCAGGCCAGCGCCGTGATCACGGCGATGATCATCACCGAGGGCACGAACACGCTCGATACCTTGTCAGCCAGTTCGCCGATCGGTGGGCGGGAGTTCTGGGCGCGGGCCACCTGCTCGGTGATCTGACCCAGTCGCGTGTCGCTACCCACTCTTGTCGCGCGGTAGATCAGGCCGCCCTTGCCGTTCACGGTGCCGGCGCTCACCTCGTCGCCTTCGCCCTTGGCCACGGGCACGGGCTCGCCGGTGAGCATGGACTCGTCGATGTGGCTCGAGCCCTCGGTGACCTGGCCGTCCACCGGCAGGCGCTCCCCGGGCCGCACGCGGATATGGTCTCCCTCGCGTACCGCATCGATATCGACCTCCTGCTCCTGGCCGTCGCGGATCACCCGTGCAGTGCGGCTTTGCAGGTCGAGCAGGCGCTTGAGTGCCTCGCTGGTGCGGCCGCGCGCCTTGAGCTCCATGGCGTTGCCGAGCAGGACCAGGCCGATGACCATCGCCGAGGCCTCGAAGTAGATCCCCTGGGCCACTTCGGGCAGCCAGGGAGCGAAGGCCACCACTGCCATGGAGTAGAGCCAGGCGGTGCCGGTGCCCATGGCCACCAGGGTGTCCATGTTGGCCTGATGGTGCTTGAAGTTCTTCCAGGCGTTGACGAAGAAGTGGCGGCCGGGAAAGGCCATGATGGCCAGGGTCAGCAGGCCGACCACCAGCCAGTAGAGGCGCCCGCCGCCCATCGGATGCGGATGGTAGACGAACATGCTGGCCATCAGCGGCACCGCGAGTGCCAGCGACCAGGCGCTGCCGCGCAGACGCTGGCGGTAGGTTTTTTCGTCCTTCTCGGCACGGGTCGCTTCGGCCTGGCGCAGGTCGACGATGGGTTCGGCGCCGTAGCCCACGGACTCTACCGCCGCCACCAGGGCATCGGTCTCGGCCGTACCGTGCACCTGGGCGGCGTGGGTGCCGAAGTTGACGCTGGCCGTGGCCACTCCGGGCGTGCGCTCCAGCGCCTGCTGTACGCTCTTCACGCAACTGGCGCAGGTCATGCCGCTGATCGACAGCCGCTGGGTGGTGGCCCCTTCCATGGGCGCATCGCTGGCGGTCGTGGACGAACGGTCCTCCTCGCTCGCACTTTCCGGTGTACCGTCGGTTTGCGGCTCCGCCGCTTCGCCGGGCGGATAGCCCGCCTCGTGCAGGATCTCGTCCAGGGCATCGTCATCGAGTGTGGTGGTCACTTCCAGGCGCTGCTTTTCCGGCATGCCGGTCACCTCGGCATGCGGATCGCGGGCCTGGATCGCCTCGCGCATGCGTTTCACGCAGCCCTGGCAGCTCATGCCCGGCACGTTACGGGTGCGCCGGCGTCGCTCGTCGGCGTCGCCGGATCCTGTCTCGGGAGGATAGCCGGCACCTTCCAGTACACCGTCCAGTGTCTCGGCGTCGAGAGCGGCCGTGACCTCCAGGCGCTTCTCGGCTGGCGTACCGGTCACTTCGGCCTCTGGATCACGCGCCAGAATGGCGCGGCGCATGTTGGCCACACAGCCCTGGCAGCTCATGCCGGGTACGGTGCGAACCAGCGTTCGTCTAGCGTTCATCGGGCCTCCTTGGCGGGCTGTTCCTCGTCGCCTCGCAGCGGTTCGGGAAAACTCTCGATCAGCCGGCACAGGCTATGACCGTCGGGCGTGCCGTCGGGCATGTCGGCCCAGGCGTCGAGTGCCTGCTCCATGCGCGCGGCCAGCGCTTGCAGCTCGGCGATGCGGCGGTGGATTTCCGGCAGCCGGGCGGCGAGCAGGTCGCGCACCATGGGGCAGGGTGAGTCGCCGTGGTCGGCATGGACGAGGATGTCGCGCACCTCGGCCACGCTGAAGCCCAGGGTGCGGGCGCGCTGGATGAAGCGCAGCCGTTCCAGGTCGGTTTCGTCGTAGCGGTGGTAGCCGTTGCTGGGTTCGCGGTCGGGGCTCAGCAGACCCTCGCGGGTGTAGTGACGCACCGTCTCGGCGGTGACTCCGGCGTGTCGGGCCAGTTCGCTGACTTTCATGACGACTCTCGTGGTTGTCGATACATCGACAGTGTAAAACCTTTGGGTAACACAAGGGTCAAGTCGTTTTTGGCGCCTCGGCCAGGCATTGCGATCAAACGTATGTTCAATGGCTTAGACGGGCCTGCCACTAAAGTATGAGCGTTTTCAGCATTAAAACGAACGTTTGCCCTTGATCCGAGTGGACTGATAAGCGACAACTGAACGCAGAGCGCCCCGCCGAGGGCCCGACAACAATGCGCGCCAGCGTACGAGCAAGAGGAATCGAGACCATGCACAACAAGTTCAACAAGCTGTCCTGGGCCGTGGCCATCGCCGCTGCCGCCATCGCCGGTCAGGCTCACGCCGGCGGCTACCAGGTCAACGAGCAGAGCGTCAGCGGCCAGGGCTACGGCCACGCCGGGCGCAGTTCCAACGTCAACGACGCCACCATCGTGTTCGGCAACCCGGCGGGCATGTCGTTTCTCGATCGTGCCCAGGTGACGGCTGGGGGGACTTACCTGAACGTCAATAGCGATATCGACAATGCGGAAGCGACTCGCTACCCGACGGCTGTTGGCCCGATCGCTGCTCAAGATGTTTCTGGCACAGCCGATGGCGATATGGTGCCGGGCAAGTTCGTGCCCTTCGCCTTCTACGCCCAGCCGGTGACCGACAAGCTGGCTTTCGGCTTCGGCGTCTATGCGCCCTTCGGTTCGGAGACGGACTACGAAGATGGCTTCGTCGGCCGCAACCTGGGCAACTACACCCAACTGACGGTGATGAGTGCTCAGCCGACCGTTTCTTATCGTTTCAACGACCAGTGGTCGGTGGGTGCCGGCATTACCTATAACCGCGTGGATGGAGAGCTGCATCGGCAGGTTCCGGCAATTGTCGGAGCAGGACCTACTTATGCTGAGGCCGATGCCCGTGTGGAAGGCGACGACGATGGTTGGGGATACAATCTCGGTGTGGTGTTTCAGCCGGTGCCGGAAACCACGCTGGGCCTGACCTATCGCTCCAAGGTCGACTACACGCTGACCGGTGATTACCAAGCCACAATCGGAGGCGTGGTTCAGAGTGAGAGCGATGCAAACCTGGATCTGACGACGCCGGAAACCGTCAACTTCTCCATCACTCAGCAGATGAGCGATAACCTCAAACTGATGTTCGGCGCTTCCTGGACGCGCTGGAGTCAGTTCGATGAGATTCTGGTGACCAACAACCAAGGCGGCACGATCACTCGCGAAGAGCAGGACTACTCCAATGCCTGGGCCTTTGCCGCAGGCGGTGAATACCAGCTCAATCCGCAGTGGGTCTTGCGCGCCGGCGTGACTCTCGACAATACGCCGACCAGCGACGAGTTCCGCAGTGCTCGCATTCCCTCGGACGATCGCCGCATCTTCTCGCTGGGGGCCGGCTGGACGCCCACCGAGAATCTGACGCTGGACTTCGCGTATTCCTATCTGACCGAGCGCAGTACCAGTGTTAGCCAGGAACGAGTGGATAGTGGTCCCGGGGGGGATGTGACTTCCACCTACGATGCCGACTACAAGAACGAGGCCCATGGCTTCGGCGCGCAGCTGACCTATCGGTTCTGACGGCGAACCCGTTCATCGCGATGCAGGCGACCCGGCTTCGGCCGGGTCGCCTGCGTTTGGCCGACGCAGGGCAATGGCAGTTGAACACGGCGAGGTGCGCCGGGGACAGGTCGAAGAGGAGGTCTTTTGCCATGGATGGCAAAAGTAGCGCCCAGGGAGGGGTTCACAGCGCCTCCTTGCAGACCTGTCGACGGATCAGCATCGAGTAAACTTGCTAACTGCGATAGCTATGCTAGCCGACGTCGCCATGATGCGATGGCGCGGCACATTCGCTACAATGGCCGTCTTTTCCGTGCCGCCGGGGCCTGGTGTTCGACCAGTGCCGCGGCGGCCGTTTTGCCACTGACGATTCAGGTGAGCGATCCATGCTGGAAACCAACGCCATCCACAACCGCATCAAGGACCTGTCTGAGCGGACAGACGTCCTGAGGGGGTATCTTTGACTATGCCGAGAAGAAGGATCGGCTAGAGGAAGTGACCCGCGAGCTCGAGGACCCGGACGTGTGGAGCGATCCGGACTACGCCCAGAAGCTCGGCAAGGAGCGCGCCACGCTCGAGGTGATCGTCGCTACCATCGACGAGCTGGAGCAGGGGCTCGGCGACAGTCGTGACCTGCTGGAGCTGGCCGAGATGGAGGCGGACGAAGGCACTGTCGCCGAGGTCGAAAAGGAGCTCGAAGGCTTCGAGACGAACCTGCAGAAGCTCGAGTTTCGGCGCATGTTTTCCGGCGAGATGGACGCCAACAACGCCTACTTGGACATCCAGGCCGGTTCCGGTGGCACCGAGGCCCAGGACTGGGCCAACATGCTGCTGCGCATGTACCTGCGCTGGTGCGAGCACCACGGCTTCAAGGCGGAAATCATCGAGCTCTCCGGCGGCGAGGTGGCCGGCATCAAGTCGGCGACCCTGCATGTGCAGGGCGATTACGCCTTCGGCTGGCTGCGCACCGAGACCGGCGTTCACCGCCTGGTGCGCAAGAGTCCCTTCGATTCCGGTGGGCGTCGCCACACCTCCTTTGCCTCGGTGTTCCTGTCGCCGGAGGTGGACGACAGCTTCGAGGTTGAGATCAACCCGGCGGACCTGCGCGTCGACACCTATCGCTCCAGCGGGGCGGGCGGCCAGCACGTCAACACCACCGACTCCGCCGTGCGCATCACCCACGAGCCGACCGGTATCGTGGTGGCGTGCCAGAGCCAGCGCAGCCAGCATGCCAACCGCGACTTCGCCATGAAGCAGCTCAAGGCGAAGCTGTGGGAGCACGAGATGGACAAGCGCAACGCCGCCAAGCAGCAGGCCGAGGAGGCCAAGGCGGACATCGGCTGGGGCAGTCAGATCCGCTCCTACGTGCTCGACGACCAGCGCATCAAGGATCTGCGCACCGGCGTGCAGACGAGCAACTGCGAGAAGGTGCTGGACGGCGATCTGGATCAGTTCATCGAAGCCAGCCTCAAGCAAGGCCTGTAGCCTCGCGCCACGGGCCACGAGCAGTAGTCAGCCAGCTCGTGGCCCGTCGCTCGCAGCCAGTAGCCCATTTTTACAGGTAACGACATGGCCAACCAGAGCTCTTCACCGGATAGCCCGCAAACCGACGAGAATCGTCTGATCGCCGAGCGGCGCGCCAAGCTCGCCGCGCGGCGTGAGCAGGCGGCGGCGCGTGGCGCGAGCGCTTTTCCCAATCACGTGCGCCGCGACAGCCATGCCGCCGAGCTGATCGATGAACTGGGCGACAAGGACAAGGCCGAGCTCGAGGAATTGGATCGCCAGGCCTGCGTGGCCGGGCGAATCCTGCGCAAGCGCGGCCCCTTCATCGTCATCCAGGACGTCAGTGGCCAGATCCAGCTCTACGTCGACAAGAAGGGGTTGCCGGCCGAGACGCTCGAGGACATCAAAGGCTGGGACATCGGCGACATCGTCGCTGGCCGGGGGGCGGTGCACAAGTCGGGCAAGGGCGACCTCTACGTGAAGATGGACGAGGCAACGCTGCTCACCAAGAGCCTGCGGCCGTTGCCCGACAAGTTCCACGGTCTCACCGACATGGAGGCGCGCTATCGCCAGCGCTACGTGGATCTGATCATGAATCCCGGCTCGCGCCGGGTGTTCGAAACCCGTGCCGGAGTGATCAGCGCCATGCGACGTTTCTTCGAGGCGCGCGGCTTCATGGAGGTGGAAACCCCCATGCTGCAGCCGATTCCCGGTGGCGCCACGGCGCGGCCCTTCGTCACCCACCACAATGCGCTCGACCTCGACATGTACCTGCGCATCGCGCCGGAGCTCTACCTCAAGCGCCTGGTGGTGGGCGGCTTCGAGAAGGTCTTCGAGATCAATCGCAATTTCCGCAACGAAGGCCTCTCCACGCGCCACAATCCCGAGTTCACCATGGTCGAGTTCTATCAGGCCTACGCGGACTACCACGACCTGATGGACCTCACCGAGGAGATGCTGCGCACGATCACCCGAGAGGTGCTGGGCACCACCACCGTGGTCAACACCGTGCGCAACAGCGACGGTGAGGTGCTCGAGCACTACGAGTACGACTTCGGGCGGCCGCTGCGCCGTCTGAGCGTCTTCGACTCGATTCTCGAGTACAACCCGGACATCCATGCCGAGGCGCTGGCCGACGAGAGTGCCGCCCGTCAGATCGCCGAGCGCCTGGATATCGACGTCAAGGACGGCTGGGGCCTGGGCAAGGTCCAGATCGAGATCTTCGAGAAGACCGTGGAACATCGTCTCCAGCAGCCCACCTTCATCACCGACTATCCCACCGAGGTGAGCCCGCTGGCGCGTCGCAAGGACAGCGACCCCTTCGTCACCGAGCGCTTCGAGTTCTTCGTCGGCGGCCGCGAGATCGCCAACGGCTTCTCGGAGCTCAACGACGCCGAGGACCAGGCCGAGCGCTTCCGCGAGCAGGTGGCCGAGAAGGAGGCCGGCGACGACGAGGCGATGTATTTCGATGCCGACTACGTGCGCGCGCTGGAGTACGGTCTGCCGCCCACCGCCGGCGAGGGCATCGGCATCGACCGCCTGGTGATGCTGCTGACCGACAGCGCCTCGATTCGCGATGTGCTGCTGTTCCCGGCGATGCGCCCTGAAGGAGATTGAAGGGGCTGCGCTTCGGCCAGGCGTTGTTGCTAAGGCGGAAGGGCGAGCGCCTGAGTGCCTAGCCTGCCCCCGGACCAGCCCCGGGGCTGTGTTGCGCCGATGGGCGGAAGCATTGGTAAACGCCGCGACCAGCGCCCATAATGGTCAGCGTTTCGACGTCGAGGAGACCCCGATGAAACTGCTCAACCGCTCTGCCCTGAGCGTCCGGCCGACCCGCCACTTCGTGGAGTGGATCAATGCGCTGGAGCCCACCGTGGGCGATGACGACCTGACGCTTGGCGATGTCGAACGCGAAAGCACCGTCTACCTGATTCCCGAGATGGACACGCCCGAGGCCTTGGAGGCTTTCGTGCGCGAGCGTTATCTCGAGATCCTCGAGACCGAGCTGCGTGCCTGGGAGGAAGACGAACGCCAGTGGCCAGAAACGCTGGACTGGGCGCTCTTCCAGCGTTTCCTGCAGTTCGAGCACAGCTACCTGGCCATCGACCTGGATGACGAGGCGGCACTGGAAATCTCCGAGGTGGACGATAGTCTGCTGATGGACGTCGATCAGGATTGAGCCTGTAACGGGCCCCTCCCGCACAGTGAAACCGGCTTCGGCCGGTTTCGTCTTTGATGGTCCCCGCAGCGATGGAAACGGCATGAGTCGACTCTTCGAGAGCCGTCCCGGCGACGATGGCCTGCCGGGGCCGGAACGACGCCTGGCCGTGCTGGCTCTGGTGCTGGGTACCTTGATGGCGGTGGTGGACACCACCATGGTCAACCTGGCGCTGCCCAGCATCGCCCGCGATCTGGGCGTGGCCGAGTCACGCGCCGTGTGGGTGACCAACCTCTTCCAGGTCACCTGTGCGGCCTTCCTGCTGGTGTGCGCAGCGCTCAGCGAACTGGTCACCCGGCGTCGCCTCTACGTAGCGGGGCTGGCGCTGTTCGTTTGCGCCTCCCTGGGTGCGGCACTATCGCGCAGCCTGGAGTGGTTGCTGGTCTTTCGTGCCCTGCAGGGGCTAGGGGCGGCGGCGACGCTCTCCATCGGCCCGTCGCTTTATCGGGCGATCTTCCCCTCTCGGCTGTTGGGCAGCGCGCTGGGGCTCAGCGCTCTGGTGGTGGCGGGCGGCTATGCCTCGGGCCCGGCGCTGGGTGGGCTGGTGCTCTCCATGGCCAGTTGGCCCTGGCTCTTCGCCCTGCACCTGCCTCTCGGGCTCTGCGCACTGTGGCTGGCGCGGCGTGCGCTGCCCTGCGAGTCGCGTCGGCATCGTGGCTTCGATGCCGTCGGTGCGTTGCTCTCCATCACGACGCTGGCCAGCGTCTTTCTCGCCATGGATACTCTGGGGCATGGCGCGCCGGCCTGGCAGGCGCTGGGCTGGCTGGCGCTCGGCCTGGGCGCCGGGTGGCTCTTTCTGCGTCGCCAGCGTCACGCCGTGCATCCGCTCCTGCCTCTGTCGCTGTTCGACGAGCCTCGCTTTAGCCTGGCGGTCTCCGCCTCGGGGCTGGCGTTCATCGGCCAGGGACTCGCCTTCGTGGCGTTGTCGTTTCTCTACCAGCAGGAGATGGGCTTCTCGCCGCTGCAGACGGCGTGGCTGTTCACTCCCTGGCCGCTGGCCATCATGCTGGTGGGGCCACTGGCGGGGCGGTTGGCCGACCGCGTCAATCCCAGCGTGCTGTCGAGTATCGGTCTGGTGCTGCTGATCGGCGGTCTCATCGCCCTGGCCAGGCTCGAGGCGCAAGCGGGCATCGTCGATGGCCTGTGGCGCACGGCGCTGTGCGGTCTCGGCTTCGGACTCTTCCAGCCCCCCAACAACCGCGAAATGATGGCCAGCGTGCCACGCGAACGCAGCGCTAACGCTTCTGGGGTGATGAGCACCATGCGCACCGTCGGGCAGTCGTTGGGCGTGGCACTGGTGGGCGCCTTCCTGGCTGCGGGCGCGCCCGTGCAGGCCTCGCTGTGGGTGGGAGGGGCCGCCTGCACGCTCTCCCTCGTCGCTAGCCTGGCGCGCATGCCGCTGGCGGGTGCCGCTCTGAATCGAGCCCGGATGACGCCATCGTCGGTGTCCGGGCAAGGGAGTACAATGGTGCCAAACCCATCATCGAGGAGCCCTCATGAGCATTCAAGCCGTCATTGAAGAGAAGTTGCAGGCCCTCGAACCGAGTGTGCTGACGGTGGAGAATGAAAGTCATCGGCATGCCGTGCCGCCCAATTCGGAGACCCACTTCAAAGTGACGCTGGTCTCCGAGCGCTTCGAGGGGCTGATGCCGGTCAAGCGTCACCAGCGCATCTACGCGCTGCTGGCCGACGAACTTTCCGGCCCGGTCCATGCACTGGCCCTGCATCTCTACACCCCGCAGGAGTGGGAGGCGAGCGGCCGGATGCGCCCCGATTCACCCAACTGTCGCGGCGCTGGGGCGTGACCGGCGAACCGCAGCGCCTCCAGTACCTGGAGGCCATGGGGCTGACGGCTTGGGTGCCGCGCTATCGGCTACCCAATGCCCGCGCGAGCGCGGCCTGCGACTGGGTGCCTGCGACGCCGCAGCCTAGCGCTGCACCGGCTCAACGCCTTCACGAGCTGCTCGATGAGGCCGAGCGCGAAGCGCAGCAGCGGCCCGCTCGGTCCCCGCAGGAGAGCGAACCGACTCAGCAGGCAGCGCCGGAGGCGGTCGCTCCCGGACGAGCGCGGCAGCTGCTGGAGCCGACGCCAGCAGCGAGCGAGGAGGCGTCATCGTCTGGCGAGCCGATTCACGAGGCGATGACGGAAGCCTTCCGCGAACCGCTGCGTTTCACCGTGCAGATTGCCTGCCTGGATGGGCGCTGGCTGGTGCTGCTGCCCGGCGACCGGCCCCCCGGTGCGGTCGGCGTGCGGCTGCTCGGCAACATCCTCTCCGCAGCCGGCATCGACCTGCGCGAGGCACCGACGTTTCAGGCGTTTGGCTGGCCGCTGGCGGAGGGCATGCCGGTCGCTGAGCCGGAGGAGGAGGCGCGGCAGGGCTTGCAGGCGTTCATCGAGGGTGCCGGGTGGCGCGGCTGGTCGCCGGAACGGGTGCTGCTCTTCGGGCATGATGACATTCTGGTGCCGCTGCTGGGCATGACGGAGGAGCGCTGTAAGTTGCTGGGGCTGCCTGGCTGGCAGGAGCCCTCGCTCGATGAGCTGGCTGCCAGTGCTGACGCCAAGCGGGCACTGTGGCCGCGACTGGCCGGCTGGCGACGAGCCTGGCATGACTGAGCGACGGCTGCGTCGGCTGGACGAGACGGACGCGGCGACGCTGGAGGCGCTGGAGACGACACAGCCGCCGGCATTGCGTTCGCGGCAGTTGCTGGCGGCGCTGAGCGATCCGGCGATGCTCGTGCTGGGCGTGGAAAGCGGGGGCGTATTGGTGGGGCATGCCGTGGTGGCGCGGCTACCCTTCGATGCGGAGCTTCAGGCGCTGCTGGTGGCGCCGGACTGGCGTCGTCAGGGGGTTGCCGTGCTAATGCTCGACGCCGTGATAGACCAGGCGCACGCCTGGGGAAGCGAACGCTTGCTGCTGGAGGTGCGTGAAGGTAATGCACCCGCCCGGGCTCTCTACGCGCGGGCCGGGTTCGTCGAGGACGGTCGTCGCTGCGCCTACTACCCGCCGCTGGAAGGGACGAGCCAGCGGGAAGATGCGCTACTCCTCTCCCTCCCGCTGGGTTGAGCGGTCAGCGTTCGCTGTTCGTCGGGTCCGTCTCGACATCGTCGAACTTGCCCAGCAGGTCACTGAGGCGGCGCTCCCACTCCTCGCGCTCCTGCTTGAGGCGACGGTTCTCTTCGCGCAGCTCTTCGGCTTCCATCCTGTACAGCTCCAGAGCCTCCACGGCGCTGGCGACCTTCTGTTCGAGCCGGTTGAAGAGTTCGCTGCTCATCCTTTTCTCCTGACGTTTTCCTGGCGATCCGGGCCGGCCATCATGATGGGGCGGGCATTGGAGCTGGCAGCGTAACGCCGCGACGAGAGCTCAGCAAGCGTCGCCGGTCGGCGACTCGATGTGGCGCCGGTACAGGCGGGCGGTGGTGTCGCCGGCGCGCACTTCACGGTGCAGCGCCCAGCTGGCCGGCACTTTCGGTCGTGCCTCCGACTCCATCTCGACGTAGATCCAGGCGTCGTCGGCGAGCCAGCCCTGTTCGAGACGTGCGCAGCAGGGGGCGACCAGTCCCTGGCGGAAAGGGGGATCGAGAAACGCCAGCGAGCAGGGCCAGGGTTCTCCGGCGAGAAAGCCCAGCGCGTCGGCAGCGATCACCCGGCCGCGTGCGGTGGCATCCAGGGTGGCGAGGTTGTTCGTCAGTTGGCGGGCCACCCGTGGATCGCGCTCCACGAAATGCGCCTCGGCGGCGCCGCGGGAGAGTGCCTCCAGCCCCAGGGCGCCGGTACCGGCGAACAGATCCAGCACGCGGGCGCCGGAGGTGGCGGCGGTCAGCCAGTTGAACAGCGTCTCGCGTATCCGGTCGGGGGTCGGTCTGAGACCGGGGCTGTCGAGCACCGGCAGCCGCCGGCGCTTGAAGTCGCCGCCGATCAGGCGCAGCTGTCCGCCGCCACGTGAGGGGCGGTGGGGCTGGTGGCGCTGTCGGAAAGGAGGGCGGCGACGACTCATGAGGGGGAATTGTACCTGCCGCTTTATCCACAGTCATGATGCGCGGTGGTAGGATGTGGCGATCATTCACCCGCGAGGCTGAATTCCCCCATGTTCGGTTTTTTCAAGCGCAAGAAGCAGCAGGACGACCAGCAGGAAGACCAGGCCCGGCAGGCGCCGGACTCGGAGGAGGCGACGGAAACGCCGGCCGAGCCCGCGCCCGAAACGGAAGACGCGGAGCCACTACGCGAGGCGATGGATGCTGACGACGTGCCGGTGGAGCTCGAGGCTGCTGTCGAACCCGAAACGGTGCGCCCGGCGCTGCAGGAGAAGCCGGCCGGCGAGAAGAAGGGGTGGTTCGCGCGGATACGCGCCGGCCTTGGCAAGACCCGCGCCAACCTCACCGACGGCCTGGCCGGGCTTTTTCTCGGCAAGAAGCAGATCGACGACGAACTGCTCGAGGAGCTCGAGACCCAACTGCTGATGGCCGACGTGGGCATCGAGGCCACCACCGCCATCGTCGACCGTCTCACCGAACGGGTGTCCCGCAAGGAGCTTGCCGATCCTCAGGCGCTCTACCGCGCCCTGCAGGAGGAGCTCACCGCCATGCTCGACCCGGTGGCCCAGCCGCTGGAGCTGCCACCTAAGGGTGAGGGTCCCTTCGTCATCCTGGTCGTCGGGGTCAACGGCGTGGGCAAGACCACTACCATCGGCAAGCTCACCCAGCGCTTCCAGCGCGAGGGGCGCAGCGTGATGCTCGCCGCCGGCGACACCTTCCGTGCCGCGGCGGTGGAGCAGCTCAAGGTGTGGGGCGAGCGCAACGCGGTGCCGGTGATCGCCCAGCATACCGGGGCCGACAGCGCTTCGGTGGTCTACGACGCCTTGGCGGCGGCCCGGGCGCGACGGGTCGACGTGCTGATTGCCGATACGGCCGGGCGCCTGCACAACAAGGCGCACCTCATGGAGGAACTCAAGAAGGTGCGCCGCGTGATGGGCAAGCTCGATGACAGTGCGCCCCATGAGGTGATGCTGGTGCTCGATGCCGGTACCGGTCAGAACGCGCTCTCACAGGCCAATACCTTCAACGAGGCGGTGCCGGTCACCGGCATCACCCTGACCAAGCTCGACGGCACGGCCAAGGGTGGCATCATCTTCGCCCTGGCCAAGCAACTGGGCACGCCGATCCGCTTCATCGGCGTGGGTGAGTCGCTGGATGACCTGAGGCCCTTCGCGGCCAAGGACTTCGTTGATGCGCTCTTCGATCAGGGCGACACGCGAGACAGTGCTTCGGCATGATCGTCTTCGAGCACGTGGGAAAACGCTACGGCGGTCGCTTCGAAGCCCTCGCCAACCTCGATTTTCGCGTGCATCGTGGCGAGATGGTTTTCCTGACTGGCCATTCAGGGGCCGGCAAGAGTTCGCTGTTGCGGTTGGTCATGCGTCTCGAGCGCCCCTCCCGCGGGCGTATCCTGGTCGCCGGGCATGACATCGGCCGCCTGCACTCGAGCCAGATTCCCTTCTATCGTCGTCAGATCGGCGTGGTCTTCCAGGACCACCAGCTGCTCTTCGATCGTTCGATCTATCACAACGTGGCCTTGCCGCTGGAGATCCGTGGCATGGAGCCCCGGGAAGCGGCACGTCGCGTGCGTGCCGCGCTCGACAAGGTGGGGCTCCTGCATCGCGAGCGCGCCCTGCCCATCGAACTCTCCGGAGGTGAACAGCAGCGCGTGGGCATCGCCCGGGCGGTGGTCAACAAGCCGTCGCTGTTGCTGGCCGACGAGCCCACCGGCAATCTCGACCCGCAGCTCTCCGCCGACATCATGGCGCTGTTCGAGGACTTCAACCGTATCGGCACCACGGTGATGATCGCCAGCCACGACCTGGCGCTGATCGCTCGGCTGCGCCACCGGACGCTGCGCCTGCGCGAAGGTCGGCTGGTTGCCGACGAGGAGGCCGCATGAGTCGTCAGCCTCCCGCGGC
This sequence comes from Halomonas faecis, assembly GCF_010993975.1. Classification (GTDB taxonomy): domain Bacteria; phylum Pseudomonadota; class Gammaproteobacteria; order Pseudomonadales; family Halomonadaceae; genus Halomonas; species Halomonas faecis. The sequence goes on along the minus strand of NZ_JAACZO010000057.1, from coordinate 157,444 downwards.
GCAGCGCGGTGCCCGAACCCAGCGCACCCGTTCGTCGAGTCAACTGCGCGCCTGGCTGCGCCATCATCGGGCGATGAGTGCGGATAGTGCCCGCCGCCTGCTGCGCCACCCCATCGCCAGCCTGCTGACCATGCTGGCCATCGCCATCGCCCTGGTGTTGCCGGCGGCGCTGTGGCTCACCCTGGACAGCGCTAGGCTGCTCGATGCCGAACTCGATGAGAGTGCGACGCTGACCGCCTACCTGGAAACCGGAGTGGGCGAGGGGGAGGCCGGGCGCATCGACGAGGCGATCACCGCCCAACCGGGCGTCGCCGCTACGCGCCTGGTCACTGCAGCGGAGGGCATGGCCGAATTCCAGCAGGCGCTGGGGTTGGACGATGCGCTGGCTCGGCTCGATGACAACCCCCTGCCGGCGAGCATCGTGATCACCCCGCTCGACCCGGCCCCAGAGTCGGTGCGACCCCTTGCCGGTGAGCTCGAGGCACTGGCCGGCGTCGACGAGGTGCGTCTCGACCTCGCCTGGCTCGAGCGGCTGCGCCAACTGGCCGAGCTGGGACGGCGCACGGCCCTGGCGTTGGGCGTGCTGTTCGGCCTTGGTGTGCTGCTGGTGGTGGGCAACACCATCCGTCTGGCCGTGGAGAGCCGCCGTCAGGAGATCGAGGTAGTGATGCTGATCGGCGCCACCCACGCCTTCGTGCGCCGCCCCTTTCTCTACAGCGGAGCCTGGTACGGCCTGGGTGGCGGCCTGCTGGCCTGGGCCTTGCTGGCACTCGGCAACCAGTGGTTGGCTTCGCCGGTACGTGCGCTGGCGGCGAGCTATGGCGCGAACTTCTCGATGCCGCAGTTGGGGCTGATGGGGTCGGCAACGCTATTGATCTGCAGTACACTATTGGGCTGGCTCGGTGCCTGGATCGCCGTGAGCCGGCACTTGTCGGAGGTGCGCCCACGGTAGCGGAATTGGCCGCTTTTCCAGTGGATGCTCGCTCGAAAGGCAGCCTTGGCGTCACGATCCGCCGACCGAGCCGACAATGACGGAACATTCTCCGGTCCTGGCCGTCAAAGGTGGCAACGACGGCTATCGGGCGACCGATACGCTAGGGTGGTGAACCGGTTTTCGTGAACAGCACATTGGGCTTCGAGGGAGACAATCTGCATATGAGCACCAGTCTTCTGCCGGTAGGTCAGCTATCGCCGGGACATGACCTCAACGGGTACATTCAGGCGGTCAACGGCATTCCCATGCTCTCCGCCGACGAGGAGCGTGACCTGGCCTTTCGTCTGCACGACGAGGGCGATCTGGAAGCGGCTCGCCGTCTGGTGCTGTCGCACCTGCGCTTCGTGGTGCACATCGCCCGCAGCTATTCCGGCTACGGCCTGCCCCAGGCCGATCTGATCCAGGAAGGCAACGTGGGCCTGATGAAGGCGGTCAAACGCTTCGACCCCAACCAGGGCGTGCGGCTGGTTTCGTTCGCCGTGCACTGGATCAAGGCCGAGATCCACGAATTCGTGCTGCGCAACTGGCGCATCGTCAAGATCGCCACCACCAAGGCCCAGCGCAAGCTGTTCTTCAACCTGCGTGGCGCCAAGAAACGCCTTGCCTGGCTCAACGGGGACGAGGTGGAGGCCATCGCCAAGGACCTCGACGTCAAGCCCGAGGTGGTGCGCGAGATGGAAGGGCGCCTGGCTGCCCACGATGCCGGTTTCGACGCGGCGCCGAACGACGACGATGAGTCGGCCTATCAGGCGCCGGTACACTACCTGGACGATGCCACCGGCGATCCGGCCACTCAGCTCGAAGACAGCGACTGGGAAGATGACGCCAGTCGTCGGCTGCAACTGGCCCTGGAAGCCCTCGATGAGCGTTCCCGGGACATTCTGCAGCGCCGCTGGCTGGCCGAGAACAAGGCGACCCTGCACGAGCTGGCCGATGTCTATGGCGTTTCCGCCGAGCGGATTCGCCAGCTCGAGAAGAACGCCATGAAGAAGATCCGCCAGCAGCTCGGCGAGACGCTGGCTGCCTGAGCGCTAGCGCTTACAGCCTTCGACACACGACGACGCCCCGGCCTTGGCCGGGGCGTCGTGCGTTGAAGGCGTTTACCAGCGACGTTCGCGAACGGGGTGCACGCGCTTTGTTGGGGGGTGCCTCGGCGTGGCTTCAGGCGGTCTGGGCGGCGGGGCGCAGCAGGTGCGCCGAGAGCAGTGCCCACTGGTCGTCCCAGTGCTCGGTGGGGCGGCGCTGGAAGTCGCTGCGCACGTACTGGGCGATGCGCCCCTCGGCTTGGGCCATGAGCAGGTTGGCCGTTGCCGAAACGGGCAGGGTGGGGCGGCGCCCTTCGCGCAGCTCGGCCTCGCGCAGCACCTGCTTGAGCTGGGTCTCGAGGCGTTCGAAGAGCTGATGGATGCGTTGGCGCAGCCGGGCCGTCTCGCCGGTGAGCACGTCGCCATCGAGCAGCCGCGACAGGCCGGGGTTCTTCTCGGCGAAGGCGAGCAGCAGGGTGAGAATCTGGCCGCAGCGCGACACGGCGTCGGGCGCTTCCTCGAGAATGCGCGTGATGCGCTCGAACAGGGTCTCCTCGATGAAGGCGATCAGCCCTTCGAACATGCGGGCCTTGCTCGGGAAGTGGCGATAGAGCGCGGCTTCGGAAACGCCCACCTGTCGGGCCAGTGCCGCGATGGTGATGCGTTTGCCGCTGTCTTCCTCCAGCATCAGCGCGAGCGCCTGAAGGATCTGCTCGCGTCGGCTGGGTGAGTGAGTTTCCTGCGTCATGTCGTTCGATTCTTTTATGGGTATCGTTGCATCCTAATGGGCGCCCGGCGGCAGCGCAAAAAAGCGGCGCCTAATCGGGAAGGTCCTCGCGTCGCTCGTCGGTGATCAGGGTGCCCACCCCGGCGTTGGTGAAAATCTCCAGCAGGGTGGCATGGGGTACGCGGCCATCGATGATGTGGGCGCTTGCCACACCGCCTTTCACGGCTTCCAGGGCGCAGCGGATCTTGGGCAGCATGCCGCCGTGGATGGTGCCATCGGCAATCATGGCGTCCACCTGGGCGGTGGTGAGGCCGGTGAGCACCTCGCCAGCGGCATTCATCAGGCCCGCGACGTTGGTCAGCAGCATCAGCTTCTCGGCGCCGAGCGCTTCGGCGACCTTGCCGGCCACCAGGTCGGCGTTGATGTTGTAGCTGCGCCCGCCTGCGTCGACGCCGATGGGGGCGATCACCGGGATGAAGTCGCGCGCGGCGAGCATCTCGATCAGCTCGGTGGAGATGTGCTCGACCTCCCCGACATGGCCGATGTCGATGATCTCGGGGGCGGTCATTTCCGGGGTCTGGTGTTCCACACGGAGCTGACGCGCGCGGATCTGGGCGCCATCCTTGCCGGTCAGGCCGATGGCCTTGCCACCGCACTGGTTGATCAGGTTGACGATGCCCTTGTTGACCAGTCCGCCGAGCACCATCTCGACGACGTCCATGGTTTCGGCGTCGGTGACCCGCATGCCGCCCACGAAGCGCGACTCGATCTTGAGCTTCTCCAGTAGTTCGCCGATCTGCGGGCCGCCGCCGTGGACCACCACCGGATTGATGCCGACCTCCTTCATCAACACCATGTTGCGGGCGAAGGAGTCGATCAGGGCGTCCTCGGTCATGGCGTTGCCGCCGTATTTGACGACCACGGTCTTGCCGGAGAAACGCTGGATGTAAGGCAGTGCCTCGGAGAGCACTTCCACCACCAGCCGCGGGTCACGAGTCGTTTCGGTCATGGTCCTTCCTTAACGGGTACCAAAGATGCCCGGTGGGCACGCGCCGCGCCCGGTCGTCAGTTGGGCAGCGACAGCGACGGGTCGACCTGCTTCAGGGCGTCGGCGAAGCGGTCGCGGATGCGGGCCAGGGCCGCGTCGCTCTTGCCCTCGAAGCGCAATACCAGTACCGGCGTGGTGTTGGAGGCGCGGCACAGTCCCCAGCCGTCGGGGTAGTCGACGCGGATCCCGTCGAGCGTGGTCTTCACGCCGGTCTCGCCGAAATCGCCTTCGCGGGCGAGCTTGTCCACCAGCTCGAACTTGGTCTCGTCGCTGACCGGCACGTTGATCTCGGCGGTGCCGATGTCCTGCGGGAAGCGCGCGAAGAAGGCGTCGGCGTCGACGGCCTGATTCGACAGGATTTCCAACAACCGGGCCGCGGCGTAGAGGCCGTCGTCGAAGCCGTACCAGCGCTCCTGAAAGAAGATATGGCCGCTCATCTCGCCGGCGAGCGCCGCGCCGGTCTCCTTCATGCGCGCCTTGATCAGCGAGTGGCCGGTGCGCCACATCTCGGGCTCGCCGCCGGCCGCATCGATCACTCGGGTCAGGTTGCCGGTGCACTTGACGTCGAAGATCACTCGCGCGCCGGGGTTGCGTGCCAGCATGTCCTCGGCGAAGGCCATCAGCAGGTGGTCGGGATAGATCAGCGTGCCGCTCGGCGTGACCACGCCCAGGCGGTCGCCGTCGCCGTCGAAGGCCAGGCCGATGTCGGCGCCGCTTTCCTGCACCGTGTGGATGAGGTCCTGGAGGTTCTCGGGCTTTCCCGGGTCCGGGTGGTGGTTGGGGAAGGTGCCGTCGACCTCGGCGAACAGCGGTAGCGTCTCGGCGCCGAGCGCTTCGATGAGTTTGGGCCCCAGTTCGCCGGCCACGCCGTTGCCGCAGTCCACCACCGCCTTGAGGGGACGGGTTGGTTTGACGTCGCCGAGGATGCGCTCGAGGTAGGCATCGCGCACGTCCTCCTGGCGCACCTCGCCCTCGCCCTCGGTCAGGTCGCCTTCCTCGAGCCGGCGATGCAGATCGGTGATTGCCGCGCCGGAGAGCGTCTCGCCATCCAGCACGATCTTGAAGCCGTTGTAGTCGGGCGGGTTGTGGCTGCCGGTGACCATGACCCCGGAGGCGGTGCCGTCCAGCACGTGGGTGGCGAAGTAGAGCACCGGCGTGGGCACCCTGCCGATGTCGACCACGTTGCGCCCGGCGGCGGTGAGGCCGCGCACCAGGGCATCCTGGAGTCGTGGCCCGGAGAGGCGGCCATCACGAGCCACGACGACGGTGGTCTCGCCGCGGGCGGCCGCTTCGCTGCCGATGGCACGGCCGATCCCCTCGACTCCCGCCTCGGTCAGGGTGTCATCGACGATGCCGCGAATGTCGTAAGCGCGAAAGATGGAAGCCGGTGCCTGACTCATGGCGTTTCCTTGGCGATCAATGGTGATGAGAAGCCCGGGCGCGTCAGCGGCGACCCGAACTGCCGAAGCCGGCGGCGCCTCGCCGGCTGGCGTCGAAGTCCTCGACGACCCGGAGTTCGGCCTGCACGACCGGGACCAGCACATACTGCGCCAGCCGTTCGAAGGGTTCCAGTACGAAGGGGCGGTCGCCGCGGTTCCAGGTGGAGATCATCAGCTCGCCCTGGTAGTCGGAGTCGATCAGCCCGACCAGGTTGCCGAGCACGATGCCGTGCTTGTGGCCGAGACCCGAGCGCGGCAGGATCAGGCCGGCCAGCCCAGGGTTGCCGATGTGCACGGCGAGCCCCGTGCGCACCAGCTCGCACTGCCCGGGCTGCAGTGTCAGCGGGGCATCGAGCAGGGCATGCAGGTCCATGCCGGCGGAGCCGGTGGTGGCGTAGCGCGGCAGGAAGTCGGCCATGCGTTCGTCGAGCAGCTTGACGGCGAGCTGTGGGGTGGACACGACGGCGTGTGAGTCGGGCATCGGCGGCTCCTGGTCAGGCAGGTTGGACAAGGTGTCTAGTGGGCGGTAGCGGCTCGGCGCCGCTCCAAGGCGCGCTCGATGACGGCACGGGCGAGCGCGACCTTGGGCTGGGGCGGCAGGGCCTCGCCGCCGTCGCCATCGGCGTCGCGCCACAGCAGCAGGGCGGCATTGTCGTCGGCACCGAAGCCCAGCCCCGCGGCGGAGACGTCGTTGGCGACGATCATGTCGAGGCCCTTGCGGTTCAGCTTGTCCCGCGCGTATGCCTCGAGGTCGCGGGTCTCGGCAGCGAAGCCGACCACGAAGGGACGGTCGGGGCGCGCCGCCACCTCGGCGACGATGTCGGGATTCTCGATCAACCGTAGGGTCAGGCCCGTTTCGCCATCACGCTTCTTGAGCTTGTGCTCGGCCGGGCTTTCGGCGCGGTAGTCGGCCACGGCGGCACAGCCGATGAACAGATCGCACTCGCCGGCCAACCGCTGGGCGGCCTCGTGCATCTCGCGGGCCGTCTCCACGTCGAGGCGTTCCACCCCTGGGGGAGTGGCCAGCGCCACCGGGCCGCTGATCAGGGTGACGCGAGCCCCCTGGGCGGCAGCGGCCGCGGCCAGCGCAAAGCCCATCTTGCCGGAGCTGTGGTTGGAGAGGTAGCGCACCGGATCGAGCGGCTCGCGGGTCGGGCCGGCAGTGATCACCACGTGGAGGCCCGTAGCGGCATGCGAACCCGTCGTCGGATCGAGATCGCCGAGCGCCGATACGATGGCTTCGGGTTCGAGCATGCGCCCGGGGCCGGTGTCGCCGCAGGCCTGGTCGCCGCTGTCAGGGCCCAGCAGTCGCCAGCCGTCGGCAATGAGCTGGTTGGCGTTGCGCTGGGTCGCCGGATGGCGCCACATCGCCTGGTTCATGGCCGGTGCCATGACCCGTTCTGCGTCGCTTGCCAGGCATAGGGTGGTGAGGAGGTCGTCGGCCTGGCCGGTGGCCAGCCGCGCCATCAGGTCGGCGGTGGCCGGGGCGATCAGGAGGGTGTCGGCCCAGCGTGCCAGCTCGATGTGGCCCATGCCGGCTTCGGCGTCGGGGTCGAGCAGCGAGGTGCGAACCGCCTCGCCAGTGAGCGCCTGCAGGGTCAGGGGAGTGATGAAGGCCTGGGCACCCTCGGTCATGACCACGCGCACCTCGGCACCGGCCTGCTTCAGCAGGCGAGCGAGCATGGCACTCTTGTAGGCGGCGATGCCGGCGCTGATGCCGAGCAGGTAACGCCGTCCGGCGTGCCGGTTGGCGGAGGAAAAAGAGGACGACATGACGGCTTCCCGTGCTGGAATCCAGCCATCTACCTTACCACCCTGGCGAATGTCGCGCAGCCGCGGTGTGACGTTGACCGAGCGGCTACACTGGTGGATGCGGCGGGAATGCCGTGAGGCGGTCTCGCAACGCTGAAGCCATCATCGAGAAGGAGACAGGGATGTCGATTCGCGACTGGCCGGAGGGCGAGCGCCCCCGGGAAAAACTGCTGGCGCTGGGGGCCGAGGCGCTTTCCGATGCCGAGCTGCTGGCGATCTTTCTGCGCGTGGGCGTGGCTGGTCGCTCGGCGGTGGATCTGGCGCGCGACCTGCTCCTCGAATTCGGCGGCCTGCGCCAGCTGCTCGAGGCCGATCGCCAGCGCTTCTGTGCGGCGCGAGGCATGGGCAGCGCCAAGTACGTTCAGCTTCAGGCGACGTTGGAGCTGTCGCGGCGGCATCTGGCGAGCCAACTGGCCCGGGGCGATGCACTGACCTCGCCGACCCTGGTGCGCGCCTACCTGGCCTCCCAGTTGCGCCACCTGGGGCATGAAGAGTTCGCCGTGTTGTTTCTCGACACCCAGCATCGGGTCATCCGCTTCGAATCGCTGTTCCGCGGGACGCTGGACAGCGCCTCCGTCTACCCCCGCGAGGTGGCGCGTCGGGCGTTGGAGCTGGGCGCCGGGGCGATGATCTTCGCCCACAACCATCCGTCCGGTGTCGCCGAGCCCAGCGATGCCGACCGGCGCATCACCGACCGGCTGCGCGAGGCGCTTGCGCTGTTCGAGATTCGGGTGCTGGATCATTTCGTGGTCGGGGATGGGGAGGTGGTGTCGTTCGCCGAACGCGGCTGGCTATAGAAGGGGAACCGGCTGCGTTCGGCCGTCGCTCGCACGGTTCGTGAGCAGGGCAGTCTGGTGCGATGGGCTTGCCTGGGAGGGTGCACTCTGGTATAAAGTGCAGCCTTTGAATTCCCTTGGGTCAAATCACAACGGGGTCGTTCCCGGTTTGCCCGACAGGTTTTGAACACTCAGGTCGCGAATGCTCATGTCGCGAATACCTGGCCAAGCGGTTGGAGGCTCCCATGTCCAAAGTATGTCAGGTTACCGGCAAGCGCCCGGTGACTGGTAACAACGTTTCACACTCCCAGCGCAAGACGCGTCGTCGCTTCTTGCCCAACCTGCACTCCCACCGCTTCTGGGTGGAGTCGGAGAACCGCTTCGTCAAGCTGCGCGTTTCCTCCAAGGGCATGCGTATCATCGACAAGAAGGGCATCGAGGCGGTGCTCAGCGACATTCGCAAGCGCGGCGAAGCCGTCTAAGCCAAGCGTTCACCTGAGGGAGAGCAGTCATGCGCGACAAGATCAGAATGGTGTCCAGCGCCGGTACCGGCCACTTCTACACCACCGACAAGAACAAGCGGAACACTCCGGACAAGCTCGAGATGAAGAAGTTCGACCCGGTGGTCCGCAAGCACGTGATGTACAAGGAAGCCAAGATCAAGTAACGCTTGATGGCATCCTTCCGCAGGTAGCGAGACCTGTCCCTGAACCCGGCCCTGTGGTCGGGTTCTTGCGTATCGACGGACGAGACCATGCCCGAGCTGCCCGAAGTCGAGACCACCCGCCGCGGCATCGCTCCCCATGTGGAGGGGCGCGAGGTCGTCGAGGTGGTCGTGCGCCAGCCGCGTTTGCGCGTGCCGGTGCCGGCCGACCTCGTCGACCGGCTGGTGGGGGCGCGCCTGGGACCGCTCGGCCGGCGCGCCAAGTACCTGCTGGTGCCCGTCGAGGGCGACGAGCCCGGCACGCTGCTGTGGCATCTGGGCATGTCCGGCAGCCTGCGCATCGCGCGCTTGGGCGAGCTGCCGCGCAAGCACGACCACCTCGACCTGGTGCTCGACGACGGCGGCATCCTGCGCTACCACGACCCGCGCCGCTTCGGCTTCGTCGACTGGCTGGCCGGCAGCGTGGAAGCCGATCGCCGGCTGGCGCGGCTGGGGCCGGAGCCGCTGTCAGAGTCTTTCGACGGCGAGCGGCTCTATCGTCTGTCGCGCGGACGCCGCCTTGCCGTCAAGCCCTTCGTGATGGACAGTGCCGTAGTGGTCGGCGTGGGCAACATCTACGCTGCCGAGGCACTGTTCCTGGCCGGCATCGATCCGCGCCGCAGTGCCGGGCGTGTCTCGCTGGCGCGTTATCTCCGCCTTGCCGCGGCGGTGAAAGAGGTGCTGGCCGCCGCCATCACACAAGGCGGAACGACCCTGCGCGACTTCGTCGGCGGTACCGGCGAGCCGGGCTATTTCAAGCAGCGCCTCAACGTCTATGGCCGCCATGGCGAGGCCTGTCGGCGCTGCGGCGGCGAGCTGCGCCTGGTGACGCTCGGCCAGCGGGCCAGCGTCTTCTGCACCCGCTGCCAGACCTGAACCCCCCTTTATTCTGCGAGATGGATCATGACCCAAGCGCTGCGCCTGAAGAAGAACGCCGACCGTCGACTCAAGGCTGGCCATCTGTGGCTCTACTCCAATGAGATCGACACCGACGCCACGCCGCTCAAGGGCTTCGAACCGGGAGCTCAGGCGCTGGTGGAAGCGGCCGGCGGCAAGCCGTTGGGCATCGCTTACGTCAATCCCCATTCGCTGATCTGCGCGCGAGTGGTCTCGCGCGACCCGAGCGTGCGGTTGGATCGTTCGCTGCTGGTGCACCGCTTCAACCAGGCACTGGCGCTGCGCGAGCGGCTCTATGCCAAGCCCTTCTACCGGCTAGTTCACGGCGAAGGCGACTTGCTGCCGGGTCTGGTGGTCGACCGCTTCGACGACGTGGTCGTCGTGCAGCTCAATACGCTGGGCATGGAGCGCCTCGGCGAAGAGGTCGTGGCCGCTCTCGACAAGGTGCTCACCCCGCGTGTCATCGTCTTCAAGAACGACTCCTCGGGGCGTCGCCAGGAGCAGCTGGAGACGAGCGTCGAGGTGGTCAAGGGCGTGCTCGATGGCCCGGTGTTGCTGGAGGAAAACGGCGTGCGCTTCGCGGTGCCGGTGCTCGATGGCCAGAAAACGGGCTGGTTCTACGACCACCGATCCAACCGCGCCTGGCTCAACGCCCTGGTGCCCGGCAAGCGGGTGCTCGATGTGTTCAGCTACGTCGGAGGCTGGGGCGTGCAGGCGGCGGCCCATGGTGCCTCGGAAGTGCTGTGCGTGGACGCCAGCGCCCCGGCGTTGGAGCGGGTGGCCGAGAACGCCGCGCTCAACGGCCTGCACGAACGGGTGGCGGTGGGCGAGGGCGACGCTTTCGAGGCCCTGTCGGCACTTCGCGCCGAGGGTGAGCGCTTCGACGTGGTGATCCTCGACCCTCCCGCCTTCATCAAGAAGCGCAAGGACATCGCCAGCGGCGAACGCGCCTACTCACGGCTCAACCGCGAAGCCATGCGCCTGCTGGGGCGCGATGGCCTGCTGCTCTCGGCGTCTTGCTCCATGCACCTGGCCCCGGAGCGTCTCGTGGAGGTGGTGCGTGGCGCCGTGCGCCACCAGGACCGTCACGGTCAGGTGATCTTCCAGGGCCACCAGGCGGGGGATCATCCGGTGCATCCGGCGATTCCCGAAACCGCCTACCTGAAGGCGCTGGGCGTCAGGGTGTTTCGGGACTAGCAGGGGAACGCCGGCGCTCGCTGCCGGCTCTACGCCCATGAATGACTTTTCCTACGTTCGCGTTTTCGCCCACTCCAATGCACTGCTGGTCAGCCATGTGGGCAACCTGCTCGAGGCAGCCGGCATTCCTGTCGAGCGGCACAATCTCGCGCTCGGCGGCGGTGCCGGCGAGCTGCCGCTGACCGAGTGCGAACCGCAAATCTGGGTGGCGCCGCACAATTGCGAACGCGCTGAAGCCCTGATCCACGCCGCCATGACGGGCATCAGCGGGGCTCCGGGGTGGACCTGCCCCGGCTGTGGCGAGGCGCTGGAGGGGGCGTTCGATACCTGTTGGCGCTGTGGCACGCCGAGAGCCTGACTCCATCAGGATCGATCCAGCCAAGGAGAGCGCCATGTCGCAGGTGTGGGACCTTCCCGACCCGTTCGTCATCGAGCTCGGGGTAGCCGCCTCGGCCATCGACGAGTATGGCCACGCCAATAACGCCGAGTACCTGCGCTGGGTCGAACGGGTGAGCTGGGCCCACTCGGACTACCTGGGGCTCGATCTGGCGCGCTACCGCGAGCTGGACCGCGCCATGGCGGTGCATCGTCACGAACTCGATTATCTGGCTCCGGCCTTCCAGGGAGAACGCCTGCAACTGGCGACGTGGATCGTCGGCTGCGATGGACGCCTCACCCTGACTCGGCGCTTCCAGCTGATACGTCCCGCCGATGGCCGTACTCTGCTACGGGCGCGCACACGCTTCGCCTGCATCGAACTCTCCAGCGGTCGCCCGCGGCGACTGCCGGATGAGTACGTTGCCATTTACGGCGGTGCGCGCGTTGCCGAGTGAGGCTGTGTTTTTTTTGTCAGCCTTTTTTCTGTCGATACGATTTTCTGATCAAAATTTGATATTTGGAGTTTATTACCGTTTTTCGTTTTGGTGCCTTCATGTTTTGACTGCCTGTGCTGTAATGCGCGTGTTTCCATCTAACAACACGCAGCAGATGCTCAGGAGGTACCCATGCAGATCGCCGTCCCGAAGGAAATCAAGAACCATGAATATCGCGTTGCCCTGACCCCCACGGGCGCGCGCGAGCTGGTGGCACGCGGCCACCGGGTGACCGTGCAGGCCGGTGCCGGCGAAGGCGCAGGCTTCCCCGATGCCGCCTACGAAGCGGCCGGCGCGGCGCTGGAAGCCGATGTGGCCAAGGTGTGGGACGCCGCCGAGCTGATCCTCAAGGTCAAGGAGCCGCAGTCCGAGGAGGTCGCGCGCCTCAAGGCCGGCCAGACGCTGTTCACCTATCTGCACCTCGCCGCCGAGGAGCGCCTGACCCGCGGTCTGATGGCCAGCGGTGCCACCTGCATCGCCTACGAGACCATCACCGACCGCCAGGGCGGTCTGCCGCTGCTGGCGCCGATGAGCACCGTGGCCGGCCGCATGGCCATCCAGGCCGGCGCCCACAGCCTGGAGAAGGCCCAGGGCGGGTCCGGCGTGCTGCTGCCCGGCGTGCCCGGCGTGGCCCCGGCCAAGGTGGCGGTGATCGGCGGTGGCGTGGTGGGCGAGAACGCCGCTCGCATGGCGCTGGGCCTGGGCGCCGAGGTGACGGTGCTGGACAAGTCGATCCCACGCTTGGAGACCCTCGACGACCGCTACCAGGGGCGCATGAAGACGGTGTTCTCCACCGCCGATGCCATCGACGAGGCGGTGCGCGAGAGCGACCTGATCGTCGGCGCGGTGCTGATTCCCGGCGCCGCCGCCCCCAAGCTGATCACCCGCGCCATGCTCGCCGACATGAAGCCCGGCAGCGTGCTGGTGGACGTGGCCATCGACCAGGGCGGCTGCTTCGAGACCAGTCGCGCCACCACCCACGCCGAGCCGACCTACATCGTCGACGGCGTCGTCCACTACTGCGTGGCCAACATGCCGGGCGCCGTGGCGCGTACGTCCACTCAGGCGCTGACCAATGCCACCATGCCCTACGTCATCGCTCTGGCCGACAAGGGCTGGCAGCGGGCGCTGGCCGACGATGCTCACTTCCTGCCGGGGCTCAACGTTCACGACGGCCAGGTGACATACCGGGCCGTGGCCGAAGCTTTCGACCTTGAGAGCGTCGATCCCGCGCGCCTGGTGAGCTAATCACTCAGCACCTAGGCATCCCACTGTGGCGAGCGGCGCCGGGGATAGGCCGCAGTGGAGGTCCGATGCCATGGGTGAGGAGCACTGCTCCGAACGGGCTGGCCATGGATGGCCAGCCCCGGTCCTGCAAGCGGAGCAGGATGCGAGAGCGAAGCAGGGCATCGGTAGCGCCCAGGGATGGGTTTACAGCGCCTCCACGGAGGCCTGTCGCCGGGAAAGCCGCGGGGGACCGCATCTGGCTAGGTCGCCTTGACCGTCCCCTCGCGTTACCATAGCGGGCATTTTCGTCAGCAGAGTCCGCTTTCCCATGAGTGCAGCTTCCCAGAAGACACGCGTTCTCACCGGCATCACCACCACCGGCACCCCCCACCTGGGCAACTATGTCGGGGCCATCAAGCCCGCCATCGCGGCCAGCCAGGATCCCAGCGTCCAGTCCTACTACTTCCTTGCCGACCTGCACGCCCTGATCAAGTGCCAGGATCCCAAGCGCGTGCAGGCGTCACGCCTGGAGATCGCCGCCACCTGGCTGGCGCTGGGCCTGGATACCGACAACGCCATCTTCTACCGCCAGTCGGACATCCCCGAGATCCCCGAGCTCACCTGGTTGCTCTCCTGCGTCTGCGCCAAGGGGCTGATGAACCGCGCCCACGCCTACAAGGCGGCGGTGGCGGAGAACGAGGCCGCCGGCAACCAGGATCCCGACAAGGGCATCACCATGGGCCTGTTCGGCTACCCGGTACTGATGGCCGCCGATATCCTGATGTTCAACGCCCACAAGGTGCCGGTGGGCCGCGACCAGATACAGCACATCGAGATGGCGCGTGACATCGCCGGTCGCTTCAACCATCTCTACAAGGGCGACTACTTCGCCTTGCCCGAGGCGGTGGTGGACGACGACGTGGCGACCCTGAACGGCCTCGACGGGCGCAAGATGTCCAAGAGTTACAACAACACCATCCCGCTGTTCGTGTCCGAGAAGAAGCTGCTCAAGCTGGTTCGCAAGATCAAGACCAACTCGTTGGAACCCGGCGAGCCCAAGGATCCCGACACCTGTACGCTGTTCCAGATCTATGCCGCCTTCGCCACCCGCGAGGAGCGCGAGGCGATGCGCGCGGAATACGCGGCGGGCATTGGCTGGGGCGAGGCCAAGAACCGCGTGTTCGACTACCTCAACGAGCATCTCAGGGAGCCCAGGGAGCGTTACCAGGCGCTGCTGGAAGACCCGGGGCATATCGAGGCGGTACTGATGAAGGGCGCCGAACGGGCCCGGGCCCAGGCGGCACCCACCATGGATCGCCTGCGTCAGGCGGCGGGCCTCGGTCGTTTCGTCTGATTCGGGGGGGTGAAGCCCAACCATGCTACGGGCGCCTTTGGGCGCCCGCGGTCTTTGTGAAACCGTTCTTTATTCCTTTGAAGAATTGATATCTTTTTTTAAATGCTTTTACGTGCTTTTTCTCCATGGTTATCCTGCCGGTCAATCGGGCACTAGCCCCTGACGACTTCAGGAGAACACCGTGAGTGAACTCGCCCTGACCCAACGCCCCCGCCTTTCCGTACCTGCCATGGCAGCAGGCGCTCTGTTGCTGGGCGCCCTGGCCGTGGGTGCCGCCTTTGGCGCGCGCGTCGGTTGGCTGATGGTGGTCGGCGGTCTGTTCGGCATGGTGCTCTACCATGCCGCCTTCGGCTTCACCGCGGCCTGGCGGGTATTCATCGTCGAGCGTCGCGGGCGCGGCCTGCGTGCGCAGATGGTGATGCTGGCCATCGCCGTGTTGCTATTCTTTCCCGCTCTGGGTGCCGGCAGCCTGTTCGGCCAGTCGGTTTACGGTTTCGTGGCGCCCATCGGCGTTTCGGTGGTGGTCGGTGCCTTTCTGTTCGGCGTGGGCATGCAACTGGGCGGTGGCTGCGCCTCCGGCACCCTGTTCACCGCCGGCGGCGGCAACGCGCGCATGCTGATCACTCTGCTGTTCTTCATCGTCGGTTCGCTGATCGGCACGGCTCACTTCAGCTGGTGGCAGAGCCTGCCGGCGTTTCGTCCCGTCTCGCTGGTTGGCGAATTCGGCGCTGGCGGCGGTATCGTCGTGAGTTTGGCGCTGTTCGCCGCCATTGCCGCCTTCACCGTACTGATGGAAAAGCGCCGTCATGGTCAGCTGGAGCAGGCGCCGCGCATCGGCGCCGGCAACCGGCGCTGGCTGACCGGCCCCTGGCCGCTGCTGGCCGGTGCGGTGGCACTGGCACTGCTCAACTTCGCAACCCTGGCCTTGGCCGGCCGGCCCTGGGGCATCACCTCGGCCTTCGCGCTGTGGGGAGCCAAGGGGTTCGAGTTCCTGGGCGGCGACGTCTCCGCCTGGGGCTACTGGCAAGCGCCGGGCAACGCCGCGGCCCTCGAGGCCAGCGCATGGAGCGACATCACCACGGTGATGAACGTCGGCATCATGGTGGGCGCCCTGGTGGCGGCCTCGCTGGCCGGCAAGTTCGCTCCCAACTTTCGCATTCCGGCCAAGTCGGTGCTGGCTGCGGTGCTCGGCGGCATTCTGCTCGGTTACGGGGCGCGTCTGGCCTTCGGCTGCAACATCGGCGCCTACTTCAGCGGCATTGCCTCCGGCAGTCTGCATGGCTGGGTGTGGTTGGTGGCCGCCTTTGCCGGCAACATGCTGGGCGTCAAGCTGCGCCCGTTGTTCTTCGCGGGCGAGGCGGCTCGTCAGCCGGCCGCCAAGGGTTGCTGAGCGGCGAACCTGGCGAGCCGTGCGGCGCCCCGGCTCCGGCCGGGGCGCCGCCGTTTCAGGCGTGGTAAAGTGTCGCAAAAGGCGCCTTCAGAGCGCCTAGGTTGCGTCCGAAAGCCGGCTGCGTTCGCCGTCTCTTCAGACACCGCCTAAGGCACGTTCCAGTCACCGCATCGAGAGAAGAGATGACCACCGAACCCAAGCGTCCCCTCTACATTCCTTATGCCGGACCTCCGCTTCTGGAGATGCCACTGCTCAACAAGGGCAGTGCCTTCACCCGGGAGGAGCGCATCGAGTTCAACCTGATCGGCCTGCTGCCGCAGAACGTGGAGTCCATCGACGAACAGGTCGAGCGGGCCTACCGCCAGTACCAGCAGTGCCAGAACGACCTGGACAAGCACGTCTACCTGCGCGCCATTCAGGATGACAACGAGACCCTCTACTTTCGGCTGGTCTCGGAGCACCTGGCGGAGATGCTGCCGATCATCTACACGCCGACGGTCGGCAAGGCGTGCCAGGAGTTCTCGAACATCTATCGCAACCATCGCGGGCTGTTCGTCAGCTACACCGACCGCGAGTACATGGACGACATCCTGCGCAGTGCCACCAAGGACAACGTCAAGGTCATCGTCGCGACCGATGGGGAGCGCATCCTCGGGCTCGGCGATCAGGGCATCGGGGGCATGGGCATTCCCATCGGCAAGCTGGCTCTCTATACCGCCTGCGGCGGGATCAGCCCCGCCTACACCTTGCCGATCATGCTCGACGTGGGCACCAACAACCAGGCGCTACTGGACGATCCCATGTACATGGGCTGGCGGCATCCACGTATTTCCCAGGAGGAGTACGATGCATTCATGGCCGAGTTCATTGCGGCCGTGAAGCGTCGCTGGCCCAATGTGCTGCTGCAGTTCGAGGACTTTGCCCAGGCCAACGCCGTGCCCCTGCTGGAGCGCTACCGCAACGAACTGTGCTGCTTCAACGACGACGTTCAGGGTACCGCCTCGGTGGTCGTGGGTACCTTGATGGCGGCCTGCCAGGCTCGCAACGAGAGTATCGGCCAGCAGCGCGTGGTGTTCGTGGGGGCGGGGTCGGCCGGCTGCGGCATCGCCGAACAGGTGGTAGTGGCCATGCAGGCCGAAGGTCTCTCCGAGAAGGAAGCTCGCAGTCGGGTGTTCATGGTCGACCGCGAAGGCTTGGTCACCGACGACCAGACCTGGCTGCGCGATTTTCAGCGTCGTCTGGCCCACGATTCCGCCCTCACCGAGGGCTGGCGGGGGCAGGATCTGGTGGAAACGCTTCGTCAGCTCGCGCCATCGGTACTGATCGGCGTCTGCGGCCGGCCGGGCATCTTCACCGAGGAAGTGGTGCGTACCATGCATGCCGGCTGTGAAATGCCGGTGATCATGCCGCTCTCCAACCCCACGTCCCAGGCCGAGGCGTTGCCGGAGGATGTCATCCGTTGGACCGAGGGGATGGCCTTGGTGGCGACAGGCAGCCCCTTCCCGCCGGTCGAGTATGAGGGGCGCAAGATTCCCATCGCACAGTGCAACAATGCCTACATTTTCCCGGGGATCGGCCTCGGCGTGGTGGCCGCCGGCGCACGCCGGGTGACGGACGACATGCTGATGACCGCTTCACGTGCCCTGGCCCGGGAAGCGCCCATCGTCAAGGAGGGAAAGGGGGCGCTGCTACCGCCGTTGGGCAAGATTCGCGAGCTTTCCAAGGCCATCGCCTTCGACGTGGCCGCCCAGGCCCAAGGTGAGGGAGTGGCGCTGAAGACCGATGGCATCAAGCTGCGTGCGGCCATCGAGCGCAACTGCTGGACGCCGGAGTATCGGCGCTATCGTCGACGGTCGTTCTGACGCTTCGCCTGGAACGACAAAGGCCCTGCCGGGTTAGTTACCCGGCAGGGCCTTTTGAGATCTGCCTCAACTGTAGAAGCTCAAGGCTGTTTCGGCGACAGGCCTTCGAGGGGGCGCTGTAAACCCGTCCCTGGGCACTACCGATGCCCTGCTTCGCTCTCGCATCCTGCTCCGCTTGCAGGACCGGTGCTGGCCATCCATGGCCAGCCCGTTCGGAGCAATGCTCCTCACCCATGGCATCGGACCCCCTCTGCGGCTTGTTCCCGACGCCTTTCGCCGTCAGGCTGCTCCGGTCAAGCCGAGCCGATCATCTTGCGCAGCACGTAGTGGAGGATGCCGCCGTGGCGGTAGTACTCCAGCTCGTTGGCGGTGTCGATACGGCACAGCGCCTCGATCTTCTTCTTGCCCTTGTCGGAGGCGATGGTCACCGTGACCTTGCCGCCGGGGGTGAGCTCGCCGAGCCCCGTGATGGAGACCCGTTCGTCGCCAGTGAGGCCGAGCGTCTTGCGGCTCTCGCCCTCGGGGAACTGCAGTGGCACCACGCCCATGCCGATCAGGTTGGAGCGGTGGATGCGCTCGTAGGATTCGGCCAGCACGGCGCGCACGCCGAGCAAACGAGTGCCTTTGGCCGCCCAGTCGCGAGAGGAGCCTGTGCCGTACTCCTTGCCGGCGATCACCACCAGCGGCGTGCCCTCCTGCTGATACCTCATGGCGGCGTCGTAGATGGCCATCTGCTCGCCGGAGGGCACGTGGCGGGTTTCTCCGCCGACCACGCCATCGAGCATTTCGTTCTTGATGCGCACGTTGGCGAAGGTGCCGCGCATCATCACCTCGTGATTGCCGCGCCGCGAGCCGTAGGAGTTGAAGTCCACCGGCTTGATGCCGCGCTCCTGCAGGTAGCGCCCAGCGGGGCTGTCGGGCTTGATGGCGCCGGCCGGCGAGATGTGGTCGGTGGTCACCGAGTCGCCCAGCATGGCGAGGATACGGGCATCGGCGACATCTTCCACCGGGTTGGGCGTCTTGCCCATGCCCTCGAAGAAGGGCGGGTGCTGAATGTAGGTGGAGTCCGCCGACCACTGGTACACCCGGCTCTGCGGTACCTCGATGGCCTTCCACACTTCGTCGCCGTCGAAGACTTCCGCGTACTCCTTGCGGAACATCTCGGTGTTGACCTGCTCCACTGCCGCGGCGATTTCCGCTTGGGAGGGCCAGATATCCTTGAGGTAGACCGGCTGGCCGTGACGGTCGGTGCCGATGGGGTCGCGGCTCAGGTCGACCTGGACGTTGCCGGCCAGCGCATAGGCGACCACCAGGGGCGGCGAAGCCAGCCAGTTGGTCTTGACCAGTGGATGCACGCGGCCTTCGAAGTTGCGATTGCCCGAGAGCACCGAGGCCACGGTGAGATCGCCATTCTCGATGGCTTCCTCGATCGGGCCGTCCAGCGGACCGGAGTTGCCGATGCAGGTGGTGCAGCCGTAGCCCACCAGGTTGAATCCCAGGGCATTGAGGTCTTCCTGCACGCCGCCGGCGGCCAGGTAGTCGGTCACCACCTTGGAGCCCGGCGCCAGCGAGGTCTTGACCCAGGGTTTGGTGGTCAGCCCCTTCTCGCGGGCCTTTCTCGCCACCAAGCCGGCGGCCATCATCACGCTGGGGTTGGAGGTGTTGGTACAGGAGGTGATGGCGGCGATCACCACGGCACCGGGATTGAGGCGGAAGGCGTCGCCGTCGAGATCGACGTCCTGGCTGTCATGGTGATCGTAGCTTTCGTCGATGCCCACGGCGGTCTGGCCGCCTTCGGACATCAGTTTGCCGTTTTCGGTGGAAGAGAGCGGCTTGCCGTCGTCTTCCATCACCTTGGCGAAGGTGGCTTTCATGTCCTTCAGGGCGACGCGATCCTGGGGGCGCTTGGGGCCGGCCAGGCTGGCTTCCACCTCGCCCATGTCCAGCGCCAGGGTATCGCTGAAGATCGGTTCGTCGCCGGGGTCGCGCCATAGTCCCTGGGCCTTGCTGTAGGCTTCCACCAGCGCGACCTGAGCGTCGTCACGACCGGTCAGACGCATATAGGTCAGCGTCTCGTCGTCCACCGGGAAGAAACCGCAGGTGGCGCCGTACTCCGGGGCCATATTGGCGATGGTGGCGCGGTCGGCCAGTGGCAGATCCTTCAGGCCGTCGCCGTAGAATTCGACGAACTTGCCCACCACGCCCTTCTTGCGCAGCATCTCGGTGACGGTCAGCACCAGGTCGGTGGCGGTGATGCCTTCACGCAGCTTGCCGGTGAGCTTGAAGCCCACCACCTCGGGAATCAGCATCGACACCGGTTGGCCGAGCATGGCGGCCTCGGCCTCGATGCCGCCCACGCCCCAGCCCAGCACGCCCAGGCCGTTGATCATGGTGGTGTGGGAGTCGGTGCCGACCAGGGTGTCGGGATAGGCGTAGGCCTTGCCGTCCACCTCCTTGGTCCACACCGCCTTGCCCAGGTATTCGAGGTTGACCTGGTGACAGATGCCGGTACCCGGCGGCACCACGCGGAAGTTGTCGAAAGCGTCCTGGCCCCAGCGCAGGAACTCGTAGCGCTCGCGATTGCGCTCCATCTCGATGGCTACGTTGTCCTTGAACGCCGTGGGGTTGCCGTACTTGTCGACCATCACCGAGTGGTCGATGACCAGATCTACCGGTGACAGCGGATTGATGCGCGCCGGATCTTCGCCGAGTTTTTCGACTGCCGCACGCATGGAGGCGAGATCCACGACGCCGGGCACGCCGGTGAAGTCCTGCATCAATACCCGTGCAGGGCGGTAGCCGATCTCGCGGTCTGAATGGGCCGCCTTCTGCCAGTCCACCAGTGCCTGCATGTCTTCTCGGGATACGCTGTCGTCGTCGGCGAAGCGTAGCTGGTTCTCCAACAGAATCTTCAGTGTCTTGGGCAGTCGTTCGATGTCGCCCAATGCGGCGGCAGCCTTGGGCAGGCTGTAGTAGTGGTAGTTGGTACCGCCGGCTTGCAGTGTGTCGAGAGTCTCGGGGGTGGGATCGTTGCTCATTGCTGTCCTCCTTTGCGGCCTCGCCTTGGGAGAGTGGACGAACCTTCCTGGTGCCACCATTAACACATGGTCATGATCGCTGGCATTTTCAAGCAAGGATGGGGCAGTGCCGGTCGCCAGCGACGACACCGCGCGCCGTACTGAACTACAGTGGTGACGATAGGTTCGGCGATAGGAGTCCGTCATGCATGAGGAGTGGTTGGAAAGCCGAATGGTTCACTGCCCGTACTGTGACGCTCCCTTCGACCTGCTGGTCGATCTCTCTGGCGGCGACCAACAGACGTGGGAGGATTGTCCTCATTGCTGTGCGCCGATCCAGGTGCGCATCGCCGTCTCTTCGGTGGATGGGGACCTCGAGGAGCTGACCCTGGGGCGTGACGACGAGGTGTTGTAGGGCGTCGAGCCCGGGCTGGGAGGCTGGTACAATGGCGGTCGTTTGCAGTCGCTACCGGCGGTGGACGGCCAGCCGACAGTGCCCTGGGCTGTCGTCTCTCTTTTTCGATGACCTTTTTCCGCGAGTCACGAGGTTTCCCCATGAGCGAAGCGCGTCACGAACGCCTGATCATCCTTGGTTCCGGTCCGGCCGGCTACACTGCCGCCGTCTACGCGGCCCGCGCCAATCTCAAGCCGTTGCTGATCACCGGCATGCAGGCGGGCGGCCAGCTGACCACTACCACCGACGTGGACAACTGGCCCGGTGACGACGCCGGCGTTCAGGGGCCGGAGCTCATGGAACGCATGAAGCGTCATGCCGAGCGCTTCGATACCGAGGTGACGTTCGATCATGTCCACGAGGTCGAGCTGCGCAGCCGCCCCTTCACGCTGAAGGGCGACAGCGGCACCTATACCTGTGATGCCCTGATCATCGCCACCGGCGCCAGTGCGCGCTATCTGGGGCTGGCGTCGGAACAGCAATTCATGGGCCAGGGCGTATCGGCCTGTGCGACCTGTGACGGTTTCTTTTACCGCAACCAGGAGGTGGTCGTGGTGGGCGGCGGCAATACCGCCGTGGAGGAGGCCCTCTACCTTTCCAACATCGCATCCAAGGTGACGCTGGTGCACCGTCGTGACAGCCTGCGCGCCGAGAAGATTCTCCAGGACAAGCTGTTCGAGAAGGCCGAGAACGGCAATGTCGTGCTGGAATGGAACCATACCCTCGACGAGGTGCTGGGCGACAACACCGGGGTGACCGGGGTGCGGCTCAAGTCCACCGCGACCGGCGAGACGAAGGAACTGGCGGTGCCGGGGGTGTTCATCGCCATCGGCCACAGCCCCAATACCGGTCTTTTCGAAGGTCAGCTCGAGATGCGCGGCGGTTACATCACCGTCCAGTCCGGCCTCGATGGCAATGCCACCGCCACCAGCGTGCCGGGCGTGTTCGCCGCCGGCGACGTCATGGATCACGTCTACCGTCAGGCGGTCACCTCCGCCGGCACCGGCTGCATGGCGGCGCTGGACGCCGAGCGTTATCTGGACGAATTAAGCTAGAAGCTGGAAGAGCGCCGCTGCGCGGCTGGAAGCTGGAAGAAAACCCTTTATTCAGGAGCCGGTGGCGACATGCTGCCTTCCAGCTTCCAGCTTCCAGCTTCCAGCTTCCAGCTTCCAGCTTCCAGCTTCCAGCTGTCGCGAAGCGACTAGTAATGTGGCGGCACTTCGTCTTGCGAGTGGGGTGACGCGGCATCGGATTCCTCCAGTGCCCGCTGCTGCTCGCGCAGCTTCTGCTGCATCAGCGCATTGAGCCGTTCGAGCTGGACGAGGCGCCGTTCCTGGGCGGCTATCGCCTCGTCCAGGGTGTCGAGCCAGTGCTCCTGGTAGGCGAGGCGGCTTTCCAGGTCGTCCAGTCGGGTTGCCAGCCGGGCGGGCGATGGCTCACCGCTCGTGCTAGAATCGTCGCGCTGCGTGTCGCCGTTGACCGCGACATGCTCTTTAGGCGGCGTGGCGCCATGCCGTGTCGTCATCGCAACTCCAGTCGTGTCGTTTCACCATCAAAAGCGAGCATTTCCCCTCCATGAATCGTAAGGTTATCTTTCGTTGCAGTCTCATCAGCCTGCTGCTGGCCGCGCCGGCCCCGCTGCTGATCGCTCTGTTCGTTCATCTTACCGGCGGCGATCTGGCGCGTCGTCTTTTTGCCAGCCTCGAGGTCGGCGGCATCGCCGTCGTCTACGTGGCCGCCGCGGCCGCCGTCTTCCTGCTATTGCTGATCGCTACCCTGGCGGTCAATGCACTGACTCCGCAGCTTGCCAATATCGCCGAGGTCGAGAACGACGACCGTGAAATCGGTGAGGTCAAATGGTTCAACGTCAACAAGGGCTACGGGTTCATCAAGCGCGACAGCGGTGAAGATGTCTTCGTGCATTTTCGTGCCATCCGCGGACGCGGCCATCGCACCCTGGCCGAAGGTCAGAAGGTGCGCTATCACGTGATCGAGAATGAGCGGGGGCTGCAGGCCGACGACGTCACCGTGATTACCTAGGAAAGCGGCTGCGCTCGGTCATACTGCGTTAAAAATCGAACTCAAAGTACTCATTGACTACAGTAAACTCCGTCTTTTCGTCGATTTTTGCCTTGTCTGACCTTCGCTCGCCGGCTTTCGCGAGAACGGCAGCCCCGCCGCCTCAAGTGACAGCGCCCCGCCTCGCGCGGGGTGATGCCGTTTCCGGTTACCGGCCGGAGTCGGGCCAGTCGATCGCCCGTTCCGTGCCGTCGGGCAGCACCTGCCAGAAGCGGTCGGGGTCGTCGCCGGGTTGCCAGCTGCCCAGCGAGCAGCGCACTTCACAGCCCAGTCGGGCGGCGGCGTCCCGCGCGCAGTCGGTGTCGCGCGGCCAGGGCGTGTGGGCGCTGTCGAACCACAGGCTGGCGAAGCCGTCGGCGGCGTTCTCCACCAGTAGCACCGGAATGGAGTGGCCCTTGCGATGGCCGTGGGTCTTCCACTGGCGGCGGCCGGCGCCGCGCAACGGAGCGGCGTCAAGCAACTCTCCCAGCCAGGCGTTCAGGGGCTCCCGCGGGGCCTGGGCCAGATAGATCTCGATGTCCGGATAGGCGGCGTCACTGGACGTCATGGCATTCTCTCGTGGCATTCAGGGCTGGGCTTTACCGTTGACGAACAGCTTGGTCAGAACCGCCTCGTAGATGCGGCTCAATTCGTCCAGGTCGGTGGCACGGACGCGTTCGTTGGTCTGGTGGATGGTGGCATTGCACGGGCCGAGCTCGACGACTTGGCTGCCCAGGGTGGCGATGAAGCGCCCGTCCGAAGTGCCGCCGCTGGTCGAAAGCCGGGGCTGGCGTCCCGTTACCGCCTCCACGCCGTGCAGGGTGGCCTCCACCAGTTCGCCTTCGGCGGTGAGGAAGGGCTCGCCGTTGAGCGTCCAGTCGATGTGATAGTCGAGATCGTGGGCATCGAGGATCGCTCGAGTGCGTGCCTGGAGATCGCCGTGGGTGACCTCGGTGGAGAAGCGAAAATTGAAGACGACCTCCACGTCGCCGGGAATCACGTTGGTGGCGCCGGTACCGGCGCGAAAGTTGGAAACCTGGAAGCTGGTGGCGGGGAAGAAGTCGTTGCCGCCGTCCCAGTGCTCCTTCACCAGAGCGTTCAGTGCCGGCATCGCCTGATGGATGGGATTGTTCGCCAGATGCGGGTAGGCAACGTGGCCCTGAATGCCCTTGATGTGCAGTACGCCGCCCAGCGAGCCACGCCGGCCGTTCTTGATCACGTCGCCCATCGCGTCGGTGGACGAAGGCTCGCCCACGATGCAGTAGTCGAGCCGCTCGTGGCGCTCGCGCAGATGCTCGACCACGGCGCGGGTGCCGTCCACCGCCGGGCCCTCCTCGTCGGAGGTGATCAAAAAGCCGATCTTTCCGTGATGGTCGGGGTGGGTCGCGACGAAGCGCTCCACGGCGGTGATCATGGCTGCCAGGCTGCCCTTCATGTCGGCGGCACCCCGGCCCCTGAGCATGCCGTCATCATCGATGCACGGCTCGAACGGGGGGTAGTCCCAGCGGACGTGGGGGCCGCTGGGCACCACGTCGGTATGGCCGGCGAAAGCCATCAGCGGGCCGTGATGCCCACGGGTCGCCCAGAAATTCTCCACGTCGCCGAAGGGCAGGCGCTCGATATGGAAGCCGAGCGCCTCGAGGCGCTCGATCATCAGGTCCTGGCAGCCCAGGTCGTCCGGCGTCACCGACGGGCGGCGCAGCAGCTCGAAAGCCAGCTGCAGGGTGGGCGAGAGGCTGGCGGGATCAGTTATGGGCATGCAGCGCCTCGTTGAGTGCCACGGCGCTCTTGTTGGTCAAGCACTCGATGCGGCCATTCTGCGAATTGCGACGCAGCAGCAGGTCGCTCTGATTGGCCAGTTCGCGTGCCGCCACGGTGTCGACCTCCTGCCCCTGATCGTCGAGCAGCGTCACTTTGGCACCGGCGGTGATGTAGAGCCCCGCCTCGACGGTGCAGCGGTCGCCCAGCGGGATGCCGATGCCGGCATTGGCGCCGATCAGACAGCCCTCGCCGACCTTGATGACGATGTTGCCGCCGCCGGAGAGCGTACCCATGGTGGAGCAGCCGCCACCCAGGTCGGAGCCCTTGCCGACCACCACGCCGGCGGAGATGCGGCCTTCGATCATGCCGGGGCCTTCGGCGCCGGCGTTGAAGTTGACGAAGCCTTCGTGCATCACCGTGGTGCCCTCGCCGAGGTAGGCGCCCAGGCGCACTCGGGCGGTGTCACCGATGCGCACGCCGCCGGGTACTACGTAGTCGGTCATCTTGGGGAACTTGTCGACGCAGTCCACCGAAAGGGTACGGCCGGCCAGGCGCGCCTTGAGGCGACGTGCCGGCAGTTCCTCGATGTCGATGGGGCCTTCGTTGGTCCAGGCGATGTTGCGCAGCAGGCCGAACATGCCGGTGAGATCGAGCTCGTGGGGTTTGACCAGGCGGTGCGAGAGCAGGTGCAGCTTGAGATAGACTTCCGGGGCACTCTGCGGGGGCAGGTCTTCGGCCAGGAGCATGGCCACCAGCGGACGCTGGCTCGTGGCTAGGGTTTCGGCCAGCTCGGCCTGGCCGGCGTGCCCCGCGGCCTTGAGGGCGCCGGCCAGCTCGGCGCAATGCTCGGGCAGAAAACTCACGGCGGCGTTGCCTTCCGGCACGTCCAGCACGCGCTTGACGGCGTCGATCAGGGCGTCATCAGGCTGGAACAAAGGGGCCGGATAATAGATCTCCAGCCAGTCGCCCTGGGTGTTCTGGGTGCCGATTCCAAGTGCAAAGCTCAGCATGGGGTGGTGTCCTCTGGCATGGGTCGTGGGTTCGGAAACGGGCGGCTGGCGGAGAAGGCCGGCCGACCTAAAGCTTGTCGTAGTCGCCCTCGCGGTAGCCGACGAGGATATCGTCGCCGGTGTCCAGCAGCGGACGCTTGAGCAGGGTGGGGTTGGCTAGCATCAGCTCGCGCGCCGTGTTGGCATCGATGTCGGCCTTGGTCTCGTCATCGAGTTCGCGCCAGGTGCGGCTCTGCTTGTTGAGCAACGTCATCAAGGGTACGTGGTGCAGGATGTGCTCGAGCAGTGGCGCCGAGAGACCGTCTTCACGCAGGTCGTGCACCTGGTAGGGCATGCCCTTGCGGTCCAGGGCTTGGCGTGCTTTGCGGCAAGTGTCGCAGTTCTTGATCACGAATAGGGTCAGCATCATGCGCTCCTTTCGATGAACCGTCGAATGCGTTCGGCGGCTTCCTGGGCAATGGCCGTTTCCGCGACCAGGGCCAGTCGTACCCGCCCGGCGCCGGGGTTGACGCCATTCGTGCCGGGCCGGCCCATGAAGGAACCGGGCAGCACGCTGACGTGGGTTTCGGCGAAGAGTCGTCTGGCGAAGGCGGCATCATCGCCGCCGGGAACGGCCGGCCATAGATAGAAACTGGCTTCGGGGTCGGGGAAATCAAGGACCGGTGCCAGCACTTCGGTGACGGCGGCGAAGGTGGCCCGGTAGGCGTCGCGATTGTCGCGAACGTGGGCTTCATCGGTCCAGGCGGCGATCGAGGCGTGCTGCAGCGGCAGCGACATGGCGCAGCCGTGATAGGTGCGATAGCGCTTGAAGGAGCCGATCAGCTCGGCGTCGCCGGCGACGAAGCCGGAGCGCAGCCCTGGCAGGTTGGAGCGCTTGGAGAGCGAGTGGAAGACCAGGCAGCGACGGTAGTCGTGGCGGCCGAGGGCGGCGCAGGCCTCGAGCAGCCCTGCCGGCGGAGCGTCCTCGTCCAGGTAGAGTTCCGAATAGCATTCGTCGGAGGCGATGACGAAATCGTGTTCGTCGGCCAGTGCCAGCAACGCCTGGAAGTCGGTCAGCGGCATCACCGCCCCGCTGGGGTTGCCCGGCGAACAGACGAAGAGAATCTGCACGTCGCGCCATACCTCGGCAGGCACGCTGCCGACATCGGGCAGAAAGCCCGTATCGGCGTGGCACGCCAGGTAGTGGGGCGTGCCGCCGGCCAGCAGGGTGGCGCCTTCGTAGATCTGGTAGAAGGGGTTGGGAATCGCCACCTTGGCCGGACGGTTGCGGTCCAGTGCTGCCTGGACGAAGGCGAAGATGGCCTCGCGGGTCCCGTTGACCGGCAATACCTGGGATTCCGGGTCCAGGCCTTCGAGGCCGAATCGCCAGCTCGTCCAGTCGGCGATGGCCTGGCGCAGTGCGGGAAGGCCGGCAGTGGCTGGATAACGGCCCATCTCGGCCAGGTGGGCGCCCAGCGCCTTCAGTGCCTCCGCATAAGGCGCGTGCCGGGGCTCGCCGATGGTCAGGGGGATGGGGGCGAGCCCCTCGGGCGGCGTGACACCGGCCTTGAGCGCGGCCAGCCGCTCGAAGGGGTAGGGCTTGAGGGCGTCGAGATCGGGGTTCATGGGTGTCCAGGCGCGCCTTGCCGGCCATGGCCTCGGGCGTCATTGTCGTGGTTGGAAGGGGGTTGATTATAGGGAAGCCCGGGAGCGGCCTCAAACGGAGCCAGGGGGTTCGGTGCACCGAGAGGCCTTAGCCGGACACGTCCAGCACTTCGACGAGCCGCTTGCGCAGGCTCTGCTGGCGATCGGGGTCGGTGAGCGGCGCGCCGGTCTTGTCGGTGATGAAGAAGACGTCTTCCACCCGCTCGCCCAGGGTGGCGATCTTGGCGGCGGAAAGGGCGATGTTCTGCTCCATGAAGATACGCCCGACCCGGGCCAGCAGTCCGGGGCGGTCGGGAGCGGTCAGTTCCAGAAGGGTGCGTTCGTTGGCTGGATCCTGTTCGATGCGCACCTCGGTGGGCACCTTGAAGTGGCGCAGCTGGCGCGGGGTGTGGCGGGTGACGATCTGCGGGTAGTCGTCCGGGTCGTCGAGCTCCTCCACCAGGTGACGACGCAGCGCCTCGATGCGCTCGGGGTCGCGAATGGCGCGGCCCTGATCGTCCAGCACGATGAAGGTGTTGAGGGTCCAGTCGTTGCTCGAGGTGGCGATGCGGGCATCGTGGATCGATAGCCCTAGCTGCTCCATGGCGGCGGCAGTGGCGGCGAACAGGTCTTCCACCGAGCGGGTATGGATGAACACCTTGGTGCCGCCATCGTCCCTCTCGTCGGCGGGCGGGCTGACCAGGACGAGCGGCAGCGGGTTCTCGCCATGAGCCAGGATGCCCTGGGTCTGCCAGACGATCTCGCTGGGAGCGTACTGCAGGAAGTAGTCCTCGCCGAGCGACTCCCACAGCCGTTCGACCCGGGCCAGGTCCACCCCTACGGTGGCCAGCAGCGAGCGCGCCTCGGCACGCGTCTCGCGTACCCAGTCTTCGCGGTCCAGCGGGTTTTCCAGACCGCGGCGCAGGGCGCGCTTGGTTTCGGCATGCAACTGGCGCAGCAGCGATGCCCGCCAGCCGTTCCACAGCGTGGGGTTGGTGGCGTTGATGTCGGCCACCGTCAGCACGTAGAGATAGTCGAGCCGGGTTTCGTCACGCACGGTGCTGGCGAAATCGGCGATCACGTCAGGATCGGTGATATCGCGCTTCTGGGCGACCATCGACATCAGCAGGTGATGCTCTACCAGCCAGCTCACCAGTCGGGTGTCGCGCGCCGGCAGGCCATGACGCTCGGCAAAATCCGCCACGTCACGGGCGCCGAGCTCCGAGTGGTCGCCGCCGCGTCCCTTGCCGATGTCGTGGTAGAGCCCGGCGATCCACAGCAGCTCCAGCTTGGGCAGCTGGTGAACCAGCGCCGTCGCCACCGGGAACTCATCGTGGGCCTCGGGCTCGCGGAAGCGCTGGATGCACTTGAGCAGGCGCAGGGTGTGGGCGTCCACGGTATAGATATGAAAGAGGTCGTGCTGCATCAGGCCAACGGCTTGGCCGAACTCCGGGAGGTACTTGCCGAGCACGCCATAGCGGTTCATGCGCCGCAGCTGACGCGGGACGTTGCCGCCGGAGCGCAGCAGGTCCAGAAACAGCTGCTGGTGGCGGGAGTCGTCGCGGTAGAGGTCGTCGATCTGATGGCGGTGGTCGCGGATCAGGCGAATGGTGTCGGCGCGCACGCCTTCGATCTCGGGATGCTCTGCCATCAGCAGGAAGAGCTCGAGCAGGGCTGAGGGCTGTTCGCGGAAGATCGCCCGCGAGCGAGCCTGGATGTAGCCCCCCTTGATCTCGAAGCGCTCATTGATCGGCACCAACTCCAGGCGCTCGCCGCCACGCAGGATGACCTCGTCGAAGTGCTGCAGCAGCATGTCGTTGAGGCCGGCCAGCGCGGTGACGTGGCGGTAGTAGCGTTTCATGAACTGTTCGACGGCCAGCCGTTCGGGGGTGTCGCGAAAACCGAACAGTTCGGCGATGGTGCGTTGATGGTCGAACTGCAGGCGGTCTTCGGCGCGCTCGGTGAGCATGTGCAGGGCATAGCGCACCTGCCACAGGAAGGCCTGGCCCTGGCTGAGGATGCGCAGTTCGGCATCGTTCATGAAGCCGTTGGCCACCAGGTCTTCGTAGCGCTGACTGCCGAAATGGCGCTTGGCCACCCAGCCGATCATCTGGATGTCGCGCAGCCCACCCGGTGAGCTCTTGAGGTTGGGTTCCAGGTGGTACTCGGAATTGTTGTGACGGTAGTGGCGACTGATCTGCTCCTGCCACTTGGCCTCGAAGAAACGGTCCGCCGGCCATAGCCGTTCGGGGGCTAGGCGAGTCTTCATGGCATCACGCAGCCGCTCGGGGCCGGCCAGGGTGCGCGACTCCAGCAGATTGGTCATCACCGTGATGTCGTTGGCCGCTTCGCGTTCGCAGTCGGACAGCGAGCGGACGCTGTGTCCGATCTCCAGGCCGATGTCCCATAGGAAGGTGATGAAGGCCGTCAATGGCTCGCGGTACGGCGCGTCATCGTCGTTCTCGAGCAGCAACTGCAGGTCGATGTCGGAGTGCGGGTGCAGCTCGCCGCGTCCATAGCCGCCGACGGCAAGCAGGGCTACGTCGTCGTCCGGCCAGTCGTGACGCTCCCAGGCGATGGCCAGCAGCCGGTCGAGGCACCAGGCTCGCCCATGCACCAGGTCGCGGATGTCGGCGCCGGCGCGAAAGCGTTCGTCGAGCCGGACCTGAATATTGCGCAGGGCGTCCTTGAAGGGGGCGATGGGAGAGCGGCTGCCGGCCAGTTCGGTGCGAAAGGTTTCGGCGTCGAACAGCGACTCGTCGGGCACGAAGCGGTAGTGATGCAGGAGCATGGGCGATCGACTCAGCGGTCGAGGAAGGCGAGGTCTTCGTCGCCGCGGGCGGTGAGCACTTCGACGCCGCTTTCGGTGACCAGCAGGGTGTGCTCCCACTGGGCGGATAGGCTCTTGTCGCGCGTCACCGCAGTCCAGCCGTCGCGCAGTACCTTGGTCTGATGACCGCCGATGTTGATCATCGGCTCGATGGTCAGGCACATGCCGGCGGCCAGCTCGATGTCGGCCTCCGGGGCATAGCCGTCGTAGTGCAGCACCTGCGGGTCCTCGTGGAAGCTGGCGCCGATGCCATGGCCGCAAAAGTCGCGTACCACCGAGTAGCCGTTGGCTTCGGCGTGGGACTGGATGGCGCGGGCCAGCGTCGAGAGGCGTACGCCTGGCTGCACCTGGGCAATGCTGTGGTACAGGCATTCCTGGGTGATGCGGCACAGCCGTTCGCCCTGGATGGTCTCGCCGATCACGAACATCACGCTGGAGTCGCCGTGGTAGCCGTCGGCGGTCTTCACGGTGATGTCCAGGTTCATGATGTCGCCGTTCTTGAGTTTCTTGGCGGCATCGGGGATGCCGTGGCAAACCACGTGATTGATGGACGTGCATACCGACTTGGGGAAGCCGTGATAGTCGAGCGGGGCGGGGGTGGAGCCCAGCTCGTTCACGATGTAGTCGTGGCACAGGCGGTCGATCTCACCGGTGGAGATGCCAGCCGTGACGTAAGGTGTGATCATCTCGATCACGCTGGCGGCCTGACGGCCAGCTTCGCGCATCTTCTCGATCTCGTCGGGCGTCTTGATGGGAATGTTCATGGAATCTCGGTTCACAGGGGTGGATCGCCCGGCAATGCGGCGGGAGCGGGGGCGGGCGACTTCATCTCGCTGGCGAACTATGGTATAAAGCCGCGCGCTTTCCTGCAATGTCGACCCGGTGGGCCCAGCCCCGATCGCGTCTCGGCCGCAGCGACGGCGTTGGCGCTTTTGCGCCGTGAACCTCAAGCCTTGAAAACACACATGCACCGGCACATGGTCCCGGGTGCTGCCGCGGTTTCCCCGGCAGTCGGATCCATGGGGTGCATGGAGGCCTAACCCGATTTTTCAGGAGTCATCCATGGCACATGTCAACATGCGCGACCTGCTCAAGGCAGGCGCCCACTTCGGTCACCAGACCCGCTACTGGAACCCGAAGATGAGCCAGTTCATCTTCGGCGCCCGTAACAAGATTCACATCATCAACCTCGAACATACTCTGCCGGCGCTCAACGAAGCGATCGATGTGGTCGAGAAGATGGCCGCAGCCAACAACAAGATCCTGTTCGTTGGCACCAAGCGCAGCGCTAGCAAGATCATCAAGGAAGAGGCCACTCGCGTCGGCCAGCCTTTCGTCAACCATCGCTGGCTGGGCGGCATGCTGACCAACTACAAGACCATCCGCGTCTCGATCAAGCGTCTGCGCGAACTCGAAGCGATGCATGAAGACGGCACCTTCGACAAGCTGACCAAGAAAGAGGTCCTGATGGCGACTCGCGAGCAGGACAAGCTCGAGCGCAGCGTGGGCGGCATCAAGGATATGGGCGGCCTGCCCGATGCCCTGTTCGTGATCGACGTCGACCACGAGCGCATCGCCATCAACGAGGCGAACAAGCTCGGCATCCCGGTCATCGGGGTGGTGGATACCAACTCCGACCCGGACGGCGTCGATTACGTGATCCCCGGCAACGATGACTCCATCCGTGCCATTCAGATCTACGTCAAGGCCGTCGCCGACGCCTGTGTGCGCGCGAAGGAAGGCCGTCCCGACGAGTTCGTCGAGGTCACCGAGGGCGAGAGCGGCGACGCCGCCGCCGCCGAGTAACCGCGATTGCCGCAGCGGGCCCCGGATGCCCGCTGCGTTCACGCAATCCATCATCGGTCGAATCATTCCAGAGGACATTACCATGGCAGCGATTAGCGCCTCCCAGGTCAAGGAACTGCGCGAGCGTACCGGGCTCGGCATGATGGAGTGCAAGAAGGCACTCACCGAAGCTGGTGGTGACATCGAGGTCGCCATCGAAAACCTGCGCAAGAATTCCGGCCTCAAGGCCGCCAAGAAAGCCGGCCGTACCGCCGCCGAGGGCGCCGTGGTGACGCGTGTCGCTGACGACGGCAGCTACGGCGTGGCGGTCGAGATCAACTCCGAGACCGATTTCGTCGCCCGCGACGACAACTTCAGGGCTTTCGCCGACAAGGTTGCCGATGCCTTCTTCGCCGCCAAGAGCGAAGACGTGGCCGCGGTGATGGATGGTGAGCTCGAGGTCGCCCGCGAGCAACTGGTGCAGAAGATCGGCGAGAACATCGGCGTGCGGCGCTGTGCCGTGGTCGAGGCGCCGCAAGGCGGCCTGGTGGGTGCCTATGTTCACGGCGGCCGCATTGGCGTGTTGACCGTGCTCAATGGGGGCAACGCCGAGGTGGCCAAGGACGTCGCCATGCACGTGGCCGCCATCAACCCGACCGTGGCGCGTCCCGATGAAATGCCGCAGGAAAAGCTCGACGAAGAGAAGGCGATCATCCTGGCGCAGCCGGACATGGCCGGCAAGCCCGAAAACATCGCCGAGAAGATGGTTCAAGGCCGCCTCAAGAAGTACCTGGCCGAGAACAGTCTGACCGAGCAGCCCTTCGTCAAGGATCCCAACCAGAGCGTGGCCGAGTTCGTCAAGGCCGCCGGTGGCGAGGTGGTCGGCTTCACCCGCTTCGAAGTGGGTGAAGGCATCGAGAAGGAAGAGGTCGACTTTGCCAAGGAAGTGATGGAACAGGCTGGTCGTAGCTGAGGTCTGAGCATCCAGCGCGTGAAGGCGTGCGCATGAGCGCACGCCTTTGCGTATCCGGGCGGTGCGTCCGGACGAGCCCGCCTTGCAACCCATTCGACGGTGATACAGGAGACGCCCATGCCCAGTGCCGATCGCAGTGAAGCCCCGCCCCGGCCCGACGCCGGCCGAGCGGAGAAGTCGCGTGACGACAAGTCGAAGTACAAGCGCATTCTGCTCAAGCTCTCCGGAGAAGCGCTGACCGGTGATGCCGAGTTCGGCATCGATCCTAAAGTGCTCGACCGCATGGCGCTGGAGATCGGCCAGTTGGTCGGCATCGGCGTGCAGGTCGGCATCGTGGTCGGCGGCGGCAACCTGTTTCGCGGTGCGGCGCTGCACGAGGCCGGCATGGATCGGGTCACCGGCGACCACATGGGCATGCTGGCTACGGTGATGAACGCGCTGGCCATGCGTGACGCTCTGGAGCGCTCCAACATCCGCTCGCGGGTGATGTCGGCCATCCCCATGAGTGGCGTGGTGGAGCACTATGACCGTCGCACGGCCATACGCTACCTGACGTCGGGCGACGTGGTACTGTTTTCTGCCGGTACCGGCAACCCGTTCTTCACCACGGATTCGGCGGCCTGTCTGCGCGGCATCGAGATCGATGCCGACGTGGTGGTCAAGGCCACCAAGGTGGATGGCGTCTACGACAAGGATCCGGTCAAGCACGCCGAGGCGGTGAAGTACGAGCGACTGACCTACGACGATGCGATCGACCAGAAGCTCGGCGTCATGGATTTGACCGCCATCTGCCTGGTACGGGACCATGATATGCCGGTTCGCGTCTTCAACATGAACAAGCCGGGCGCCCTGCTGAATCTGGTCGTGGGCGGCAAGGAAGGCACCCTGATAGACAGAGGTTGATACCGTGATCGATGACATCAAGAAAGACGCCGAAAGTCGCATGAAGAAGAGCCTCGAGTCGCTTCATGCCAACTTCAACAAGATTCGTACCGGCCGCGCCCATTCGAGCATTCTCGATTCGGTGACCGTGGATTACTACGGCAGCCCAGTACCGATCAATCAGGTCGCCTCGATCAACGTCGAGGATGCCCGCACCCTGACGGTCGTGCCGTGGGAGCAGAACATGGTGCCCAAGATCGAGAAGGCGATCATCAGCTCTGACCTGGGGCTCAATCCCGCCAGTGCGGGCAACGTGATTCGCGTGCCGATGCCGATGCTTACCGAGGAAACGCGCAAGGGCTACATCAAGCAGGCGCGCAGCGAAGCCGAGCACGCCCGTGTGGCAGTGCGCAACGTGCGTCGCGATGCCAATGGAGACATCAAGGCGCTGCTCAAGGAGAAGGAGATCACCGAGGATGAGCAGCATCAGGGCGAGGAGGCGATCCAGAAGCTCACCGACAAGTACATCGCCGAGATCGACAAGACGCTCGAGTCCAAGGAGCACGACCTGTTGCAGGTGTGATTCCGCCAGGTCCGCGGCCTCTTGAGGCCTGACTCCGTCCATCCCGCGATGTGAGACACCATGACGTCAACGCACACCTCCGCGCCCTCGGCACCCGGTAGTGCCGGCGTGCCACGCCATGTGGCCATCATCATGGATGGCAACAACCGCTGGGCCAAGGCGCGCGGCATGTCCAGCGTGCGCGGCCATCGCGCCGGCGTCGAGGCCGTGCGGGCCGTCATTCGGCGTGCCGGCGAGCGTGGCGTGGAGATGCTGACGCTGTTCGCGTTCTCCAGCGAGAACTGGAAGCGCCCCGAAGCCGAAGTGAGTGCTTTGATGGAGCTCTTTCTGCTGGCGCTGAAGCGCGAAGTGAGAAAGCTGCACGAGCACGGCATTCGTCTCTCGATCATCGGCGATCGCAGTGCCTTCTCGCGCTCGATTCAGAACTATATCGAGCAGGCAGAGGCACTGACCGCCGAGAACCGTGGAATGCATCTGGTGATTGCGGCCAACTACGGAGGGCGTTGGGACATCACGCGGGCGACGCGAAGGCTGGCCGAGCGCGTCGCCGCTGGCGAGCTCGCCCCCGAAGCCATCGACGAGGCAGCCGTCGAGCGCGTCCTCTCCCTCGCCGATGCGCCGCCGGTCGATCTGTGCATCCGCACCAGCGGCGAGCAGCGGATATCCAACTTCCTGCTGTGGCAGATGGCCTATGCCGAGCTCTACTTCACGCCGCGGCTGTGGCCCGACTTCGACGGTGAGGCGCTCGATGCCGCCTTCGATGACTTCCGCGGCCGGCAGCGGCGTTTCGGCAAGACCGACGAACAGGTCGAGGTCGACGGTGCTTAGGCAGCGAATCCTCACCGCTCTGTGGCTGGTGCCGCTTGCCCTAGGAGGGCTGTTCGGCCTTAGCGGTGCCGCCTTTGGGCTTTTCACCGGTGGCATGGTACTGCTCGCCACCTGGGAGTGGACCAATCTCGCCGGCGTGACTCGGCGAGGTGTGCGCGGAGTTCTGGTCGCCATCTTGGCAGTGGTCATGGTGCTGCTGTGGCTCGCTGGCAGTGCCCACGCGACCTGGCCGCTCTGGCTGTCTGTGGTCGGCTGGCTGCTCAACCTCTACTGGGTCATCCACTATCCCGCCCGCCGGGAGCAGTGGCAGCCCTCTGCGCGCCGCCTGGCCATGGGACTATGGGTGCTGTTGCCGGCTTGGGTCGGTTTCAACGTGTTGCGGGATCTCGGCAGCGTGTGGCTGCTCTTCGTGTTGCTGCTGGTATGGGGAGCCGACATCGGCGCCTACTTCAGCGGCCGGGCCTGGGGACGGCACAAGCTGGCGCCGGCTGTCAGCCCGGGCAAGAGCTGGGAGGGCGTGGCCGGGGGCCTGGCAGTCACGCTGGCACTGGCCCTCGTCTTTGCCGTCTGGCAAGGATTGGGGACGGGTGGTGGCGTGGCGCTGCTGGCCGCGACGGCAGTAGTGACGCTGGTGTCGGTGCTCGGCGATCTGCTCGAGAGCATGCTCAAGCGCCACCGCGGCATCAAGGATTCCAGCAACTTGCTGCCCGGCCATGGCGGCGTGCTCGATCGCATCGACAGCCTGACCGCCGCGGTGCCGCTGTTCGCGCTGTTCTCGCTGGGGGTGCTGTGACATGAGCCTCGATACCCCGGGCATAGCCCGTCACCGGCAGGCCGTTGCGGTGCTGGGGGCCACCGGCTCCATCGGCACCAGTACCCTGGACGTGATCGCGCGCCACCCCGACCGCTATCGGGTGCATGCGCTGACCGCTCACCGCTCTCGTGAGGCGCTGCTGGCCCAGTGCCGTGAGCACTGCCCCGAGGTGGCGGTCCTGGATCAGGAGCAGGATGCCGTCTGGCTGCGATCGCGGCTCGCCGATGAGGGGTTGGCCACCGACGTGCGTGCCGGCACCGCGGCGCTGGTCGAGGTGGCCGAAGCCAGTGACGTCGACGTGGTCATGGCGGCCATCGTCGGTGCTGCCGGGTTGCTGCCGACGCTCGCCGCCGTGCGTGCCGGCAAGCGCGTGCTGTTGGCCAACAAGGAGGCGCTGGTGATGTCCGGCGCGCTCTTCATGGATACCGTGACGCGATACGGTGCGACCCTGCTGCCCATCGATTCCGAACATAATGCCATTTATCAGTGTCTACCCGTGGAGCATCGCGGTGGGCTATCCCGGCACGGAGTGACCCAACTGCTGTTGACCGCTTCGGGGGGGCCGTTTCGTGGCTGGACGCCCGAGCGCCTGTCCACGGTGACCCCCGATCAGGCCTGTGCTCACCCCAACTGGAGCATGGGGCGCAAGATTTCGGTGGACAGTGCGACCCTGATGAACAAGGGGCTGGAGCTGGTGGAGGCTTGCTGGCTGTTCGATGCGCGCCCCGACCAGGTGCAGGTAGTGGTGCATCCGCAGAGCGTGATCCACTCCATGGCCGCCTACAGCGACGGCTCGGTGATCGCCCAGCTCGGCAACCCCGACATGCGCACGCCGATCGCCTATGGGCTGGCCTGGCCGGAGCGCATCGAGGCCGGCGTCGAGGCGCTCGACCTCTTTCAGGTCGCGCGTCTCGACTTCGAGGCACCGGACGAGACGGCATTCCCTTGTCTGCGTCTGGCGCGCCAGGCAATGGCGGCTGGCGGTACTGCTCCGGCGGTGCTCAATGCCGCCAATGAAGTGGCGGTGGGTGCCTTCCTGTGCGGGCGGCTCGGGTTCATCGGTATCGGCGAACTGGTGGCGCGTGTCTGCGATGCGCTTGCGGTAGGGCGGGCGGATGACCTGGAGTCCGTGCTCGAGGCCGATACCCTTGCGCGCCGCATGGCCACGAGCCTGTTGGGCGATGACTGAAGAGACCGCCATGCTGTCAATGCAACGAGGAGAGTGACTTGGGCCTGATCCAGAACGTGCTGGCCGTCATCGTGGTGCTGGGCTTGCTGATTACCTTCCATGAGTTCGGCCACTTCTGGGTGGCGCGGCGGTGTGGCGTCAAGGTGCTGCGTTTTTCGGTAGGCTTCGGCAGGCCGATCTGGTCACTGTACGACCGGCATGGCACGGAATTTGCCGTGGCCGCCATTCCGCTGGGTGGCTACGTCAAGATGCTCGATGAACGCGAGGCACCCGTTCCGCCCGATCAGCGCGATCTGGCATTCAACAGCAAGACCGTGTGGCAGCGGATCGCCATCGTGGCTGCCGGGCCCTTGGCCAACTTCCTGCTGGCCATCGCCGTCTACTGGGCGCTGTTCGTGGCGGGTACCACGGCAGTCGTGCCCGTCATCGGCGATGTCGAACCCGAGTCGCCCGCAGCGCGCGCCGGACTGTCCGGTGGCGAAGAGATCGTCGCGGTGCGCGGCGATGCGGTGCGCTCCTGGGATCAGATCAATCTCAAGCTGGTGGCGGCGATCGGCGTCGACGGCGAACTGAGCCTGCAGGCCCGTGACGGTGTCGCCGATCCGCGTGAATACCGCCTGCCGGTGGAGAACTACCTGGTGCGCCAGGACCCGCCTCGGCCGCTTGCCACGCTGGGCATCACACCCTGGCAGCCGGATATTCCGGCGGTGCTTGGCCAGGTGATGGACGGAGAGGCGGCGGCCGAGGCAGGGCTCGAGCCGGGCGACGAGGTGGTCGCGGTGAACGGCGAACCGGTGGCCGACTGGATGGATTTCGTCAATCGCGTGCGGACGAGCCCGGGTGAGGCACTGTCCCTGGATGTCGCGCGCGGGGGAGAGCGTTTGGAACTGACGCTTACCCCGGGGGAGCGCGAGGTCGAAGGCGGTACGACCATCGGTTACGTGGGCGCCGGGGTCGAACCGGTGGCATGGCCGGACGAATATCGCCGCGAGATACGCTATGGTCCGGTGGCAGCAGTGGGGCAGGCGCTCTCGCGAACCGGTGAAATGTCGTTGTTGACCCTGGATGCCATTCGCAAGATGCTGGTGGGGCTGATTTCGCCGTCCAATCTATCCGGTCCCATCACCATCGCTCAGGTGGCCGGCGATACGGCGCGAACCGGGCTGGAGAGTTTCGTCAGTTTCATGGCCTACTTGTCGATTAGCCTGGGAGTGCTGAACTTGTTGCCCATTCCGGTACTCGACGGCGGTCACCTGCTTTACTACTTCGTCGAGGCGCTGCGCGGGCGTCCGGTTTCCGAGCGTACCCAGGCCGTGGGACTGCGTATCGGCCTGGCATTGGTCGTCACCCTGATGGTGATGGCGCTCTATTTCGATCTGATGCGGCTCTGGTAGCGAGCGACTCCCCCTAGGGGGCATGGGACGGGCGCCAACGGGTATGCCCACCTTGTCAGTCACCCGCACAAATGTATAAGGTGCCTGTCTGGATTGACAGGCGGATCAACGCGAGCGAAGCGACTGCATGAATATCAAGACCCTTGGACTGGCGGCTCTGCTGCTGGCCGGTGCGCAGGCCGCGCAGGCCGAACCCTTCGAAGTTTCCGACATTCGCGTGGAAGGCCTGCAGCGCATTTCACCGGATTCCGTCTTCAATGCCTTCCCCGTCAGCGCCAGCGACCGGGTCGATGATCGGGAACTGGCCGAGGCGGCTCGTCGCCTCTTCGAAACCGGCCTGTTCGAGGACGTCCAGTTGGCACGCGAAGGTGACGTGCTGGTCATTCAAGTGGTCGAACGTCCGACCATCTCGCGGCTCAACATCTCGGGTAACAGCCAGATCGAGGACGAGCAGCTGCGTGACGGTTTGCGCGAGGCCGGCTTGGCCGAGGGTCAGGTGCTGCAGCTTT
The DNA here is from genome assembly GCF_010993975.1 of Halomonas faecis. Lineage (GTDB taxonomy): Bacteria > Pseudomonadota > Gammaproteobacteria > Pseudomonadales > Halomonadaceae > Halomonas > Halomonas faecis. The sequence continues at coordinate 118,411 of NZ_JAACZO010000057.1, read as the reverse complement.
CCACGCTGGAGGAGATCCAGCGTGAGCTCGAAGGTGTCTACCAGGCCCAGGGGCGCTACAGCGCACGAATCGATGCCCAGGTTCGCGAGATCGATGAAGGTCGTGTACAGGTCGACATCGACATCAACGAAGGCGAAGTGGCCAAGATTCGTCAGATCAACATCGTCGGCAATCGCGACTTCGACGATGACGAACTGCGCGACACCTTCGAGCTCGAGGACAAGCCCGGCTGGTTGTTCGGCTGGTTTTCCAGCGACGAGTATTCCCGCGAAGCCCTCGCCGGCGATCTCGAGCGTCTGCGCTCCTTCTACCTCGATCGCGGCTACGTGAACTTTTCCATCGACTCCACCCAGGTGTCGATCAGCCCTGACAAGTCGCAGATCTTCGTCACCGTGAACCTCTCTGAGGGCCAGCAGTATCGGCTTGGCGATATTCGCTTTCAGGGGGACCTGCACATCAGCGAAAGCGAAGCGCGGGATCTGCTGACCATCGAGAGCGGCGAGATCTTTTCGCGCAGTGACGTGACCGAGTCCAGCGAGGCGCTGCGCAACCGGCTCGGCGCGGAAGGTTTCGCGTTCGCCAATGTCGAAGGGGTGCCCCAGCCGGGCGCCGATGAGGACAGCGTGGACCTGACGTTCCGCGTTGACCCGGGGCAGCGAGCCTACGTGAGACGCATCGAGTTCGTTGGCAATACCACCACGCAGGATGAAGTGCTGCGCCGTGAGATGATTCAGATGGAAGGCGCACCCGCTTCCACCGAATCGATCAGCCAGTCGCGCCAGCGCCTCGAGCGCCTGGGCTTCTTCCGCCAGGTGGAAGTCGAGACGCAGCCGGTTGCCGGGGAGCCCGACAAGCTCGATGTCACCTATGAGGTGGAAGAGCAGCCTTCGGGCTCCATTTCCGCGAGTATCGGTTACTCGCAGAGTGCCGGCGTCATCTACGGGGCCGCGCTGTCGCAGAACAACTTCCTGGGAACCGGCAATCGCGTCAACATCGGCGCCCAGCGCAGCGACACCTTCACCAACATCAATTTCGGCTTCACCGATCCGTACTGGACCCTCGACGGCATATCGCTGGGTTACAACGTCTTCTACCGCGAGACCGACTACGAGGACTCGGACATTTCCACCTACTCCACCGATGCTTACGGTGGTGGCATCAACATGGGTTATCCGATCAGCGAGCTGTCGCGCCTCAACTTCGGGCTCAGCGCCGAGGATCTGACGATCAAGACCTACCGCGATACCGCTTCGGAGATATTCCGCTACGCCGACGACCAGGGAGAGGACGCCCAGAGTCTGAAGTTCACCACTAGCTGGACGCGCAACAACCTCAACCGCGGCGTCATGCCCACCGATGGCAGTTATCAGCGGGTCTCGCTGGAAACCGCCGTGCCGGGCAGCGATGCCGACTACTACAAGCTGCGCGCCAATGCCAAACAGCTGTTCCCGTTCAACGAGGAGCAGACCTGGGGGCTGAAGTTGGATGGCAGCTTGGGCTATGCCGATTCCATCGGCAATGACCCCTATCCGTTCTACGAGAACTTCTATGCCGGCGGCCTGGGCTCGGTACGTGGCTTCACCAGCAATACTCTGGGTCAACCGACCACGCCTTCGGCGAATTCGACCCGCGATCGTACCCTGGGCGGCAACGTGCTGGTCGAGGGCAGTGCCGAGCTGCTTTTCCCGCTGCCCTTCGTGGAAGATCAGCGCTCGTTGCAGGCCGCCTTCTTCGTCGATGCCGGCAACACCTTCCTGACCGACTGCTATCCGGTGAGAGCGAGCGATGGCCCTTCCCGCTGCAGCAGCGGCGTCGATTTCGGCGACCTTCGCTATAGTGCCGGCGTGGGCCTCTCCTGGCTGACCCCGGTGGGGCCGTTGACCTTCAGCATCGCCGAGCCGTTGAACGACGAAAGCGGCGATGATACCCAGGCGTTCCAGTTCTCTCTGGGCCAGACATTCTGATCGTTGTTGAGTGAGGTAACCCGTATGCGTAAATTCTTCGCTGTATTCTGGCTCGGCCTGATGAGTGCCTTTGCCGTTTCGGCTCAGGTTCAGGCGGCTGAGGTCGCTCTGCTGGATTGGCGCACGGCACTGATGGAGTCGAATGCCGCTCAGCGTTCCATGGGCGATCTCGAGAGCCGCATCGGCGGCCAGCAGCGGGAGGCCGAGTCGCTGGGTCAGGAGCTTCAACAGATGCAGCAGCGCCTGCAGCAGGAAGGTGACAGCCTGCCTGAAGGCGAGCGGCAGGCCCTGATGCAGGAGTTCCAGCAGAAGGGCAGCCGCTTCGAACAGCTGCGTGGCGAGATCATGCAGGCGCAGCAGGAGGCGGAGCAGGCCTTCCTGTCCGAGGCCGAACCCAAGCTGGAACAGGCCGTCGACCAGGTGATCACGCGGCACAGCGTCGAGGTGTTGGTGGAGCCGCAGGGCGTGCTGCATTCCGATGTCGATCTGCCCGACCTGACGTCGGAAGTGACTGAGATTCTGAACACGCTCCTCTGATTTCGGCGCATGACGCCCTTGCTTGCTCCAGGCTTCCATGATCCCAAACGATTCCTCCGGCTTCACTTTGGATGCGCTCGCCGAGCGTCTCGGCGCACGCATTCAGGGTGATGGATCGCGACGTGTATACGGCCTGGCCACGCTGAAGGATGCCGGACCTCAGGATGTCGCTTTTCTGGCCAATGCCGCCTACCTGAAGGACCTTGCCACTACCGGTGCGGCCGCGGTGCTGATCCAGCCTGAGCATGCCGAGGCGTGTCCCGTGGCACGTTTGGTGCTGGACAACCCCTACCTGGCCTATGCGCAGCTATCACAGCTGTTCGACCCTTTTCTGGCGCGCCCGACTGGCGGTGTCCATGCGTCTGCGGTAGTGGCCGAGGATGCCGTGTTGGGCGATGGCGTCGAAGTTGGGCCCAATGCCGTGATCGAGGCCGGTGTCATTCTGGACGATGAGGTGGTGGTCGGGTCGGGTAGCGTGGTGGAGGCCGGTGCGCGGATCGGCGCCGGTTCTCGACTGCATGCCAATGTCACCGTGTGCCGAGGGGCAGTGATCGGTGCGCGGGCCATCCTGCACAGCGGCTGCGTCATCGGCGGCGATGGTTTCGGCTTCGCTCACGATGGCGGGCGTTGGCACAAGATCGCTCAGCTGGGTGGCGTGGTGCTGGGTGACGATGTCGAAGTGGGCAGCTGCTCGAGCATCGACCGCGGAGCACTGGACGACACGGTGATCGGCAATGACGTCAAGATCGACAGTCAGGTCCAGATCGCGCACAACGTGCGTATCGGCGATCACAGCGCCCTGGCGGGGTGCGTTGGCATCGCCGGCTCCACGCGAGTGGGCAAACACTGCATGCTGGGCGGCGGCGTGGGGCTTTCCGGCCACCTGACGATCTGCGACGGAGTCCATGTGACGGGTATGAGCCTGGTCACCAACTCCATCGATGCGCCGGGCGTCTATTCGTCCGGCACCGGGGCCATGCCCAACGCGCAATGGCGCCGGAATGCGGTGCGTTTCAAACAGCTCGATGACATCGCGCGGCGCCTGTCGCGTCTCGAGAAACGCGATCGCGACGCTTGAGTGCCGCGCGGGTGACGCTATAATCCCTCGCCCGTCTGACTGGCTGCGCCCAGGCGGCGGTCGCAGCGCAGGCGGGGGCCTCCGGGAAGCCGGTACAGCCGCCACTGCCGCCGGTCTCATCCCCACACCTCAGAGGTCGCTACGATGGTAATGGACATCAACGAGATTCGTGAGTATCTGCCGCACCGCTACCCGTTCCTGCTGGTGGATCGGGTCACGGAGCTGGCGCTCGGCGAATCCATCGTTGCCTACAAGCACGTCAGCATCAACGAGCCGTTCTTCAACGGTCATTTTCCGCACCATCCGATCATGCCTGGCGTGCTGGTCATCGAGGCACTGGCTCAGGCGTGCGGTATTCTCGGTTTCAAGACCGTCAACAAGCTGCCGGCCGATGGCTACGTCTACTATCTCGTGGGTAGCGACAACGTGCGCTTCAAGCGCCCGGTGATGCCCGGTGACCGTCTGGTCCTGCAGGCTGACGTGGTGCGTGAAAAACGCGGCATCTGGAAATTTGCCTGCCGTGCTACCGTGGACGGAGAATTGGCCTGCGAGGCCGACATCATCTGTGCCGAGAGGAAAGTCGCTTGATCCATCCCACTGCCATCGTCGATCCCGAGGCGCGTCTGGCCGAGGACGTCGAGGTCGGACCCTTCACGGTAATCGGCCCCGACGTCGAAATCGGGCCTGGCTCACGTATCGGTCCACACGTGGTGATCAAGGGGCCTACGGTGCTTGGGGCACGGACTCGTATCTTCCAATTCGCTTCGGTGGGTGAAGACTGCCAGGACAAGAAATACGCCGGTGAACCGACGCGTCTGGTGATGGGCGACGACAATGTCATTCGCGAATGCGCCACGCTGCATCGTGGTACGGCCCAGGATCGCGGCGAGACCACCATCGGCGCGCGCAACCTGTTCATGGCCTACGTGCACGTGGGCCACGACTGCGTGATCGGCAACGACTGCATTCTGGCCAATCAAGCCACTCTGGCCGGCCACGTCACCGTGGGGGATTTTGCCATTCTCGGCGGTCTCGCCGCCGTGCACCAGTTTTGCCACTTCGGCACCCACGCCATGGCCGGCGGTGGTTCGATCATCACCAAGGACACCCCGGCTTTCGTCATGATCAATGGTAACCCGGCCCAGGTTCATGGCCTCAACCTGGTGGGGCTCAAGCGACGGGGTTTCTCCAAGGAAGCGATTCGGTCGCTGGGCGAAGCCTACAAGCTGGTGTATCGCCAAGGGTTGACCGTGGAACAGGCGCTGTTGGAGATCCGTGAGCGTTATCGGTTGGCGGAAACTGAAACCTTTGCCGCCTCCATCGAGATCTCGACTCGCGGCATCGTGCGCTGATCATGGCCGGCGTGCCGCTCAAGGTCTATCTAGTGGCCGGCGAGCTGTCCGGTGACCGGCTGGGTGCCGGGTTGATGCGTGAGCTCAAGGTGCGCCATCCGGATATCGAGTTTCGCGGCATTGGCGGGCCGCGCATGCTCGCCGAGGGCATCGATGGCCGCTTCCCGTTGGAGACGCTCTCGGTGATGGGGTTGGTGGAAGTGCTCAGGCATCTGCCTCGTCTCGTCGGAGTGCGGCGCGCCCTGCGCAGGGACGCCCTGGCCTGGCGGCCGGACGTGATGGTCGGCATCGATGCTCCTGACTTCAACCTGGGCCTGGAGCGCCAACTGCGCGAGACCGGCATTCCCACCGCGCACTACGTCAGCCCCTCCGTGTGGGCCTGGCGTCAGGGGCGGGTCAAGGGCATTGCCCGTGCCGTGGATGCCATGCTCACCTTCCTGCCTTTCGAGGCAGCTTTCTACGCCCGGCACGGTGTGCCGGTAGCCTTCGTCGGTCATCCCCTTGCCGACGAGCTGCCGTTGGAGAATGATCGCATGACGGCGCGTGCCGGCCTCGCCCTACCTCCCGAGGCCGAGGTGTTGGCGGTGCTGCCCGGCTCGCGGGCCAGCGAGATCCGCTTCATGGGAAGGCCCTTCCTCGATGTGGTCGAACGGCTGAGCCAGGCCCGGGCGTCGCTGCACGCCGTCATCCCCGCGGCCACCCCGGAGCGTCGCTCGGAGATCGAGGCGCTGTTGGCCGAACGGCCTGCGCTGGCAGGGCGGGTCACCCTGCTCGATGGCCAGGCGCATGAGGCCATGGTGGCAAGCGACATGGTGCTGCTCACTTCGGGCACCGCCGCGCTGGAGGCGATGCTCTGCCACCGCCCCATGCTGGTGGCCTATCGCATGGCCCCGGCCACCCACTGGTTGGCCCGGCGGCTGGTCAAGAGCGAGTGGATCTCGCTGCCGAACCTGATCGCTCGCGAGACGCTGGTGCCGGAGCTGATCCAGGACGCGGCCAGTGTCGAGGGAATCTCCCGGCGGCTTTCTGCCATGCTCGATGACCGCGCCGGATGCGCCGCCCAGGAGGCGCGCTTCGCCGAGATGCATGCCGGCCTGCAGCGCGATGCCAGCCGTCGCGCGGCCGAGGCCATCGAAGCGCTGGTGGCCCGCCGCCCCTTGCCATCCAGCGTCGTGCCCAAAACCGTCGAGGAGGCGTACTCTGATGGCGACTGAGCTGCCGCCACTGGTGGTCGACTACCAGGGTTTGCGACTGGCTGGCGTCGACGAGGTAGGGCGCGGCCCGCTGGTGGGGAGCGTGATGGCGGCGGCAGTGATTCTCGACCCGGCGCGCCCCATCGCCGGGCTCGGCGACTCCAAGACACTGAGCGCCAAGCGGCGTGAAACCCTGGACAGTGAGGTGCGTGACAATGCGCTGGCCTTCGCCGTTGCCGAGGCCACGCCCGACGAGATCGACACGCTCAACATCTATCATGCGACCCACCTGGCCATGCGGCGTGCCATCGATACCCTGACGCCCGCTGCCGAATACCTGCTGGTGGACGGCAACCGCCTGCCCGGGCATCATGTTCCCGGCCAGGCGGTGGTCAAGGGCGACGCCCGCCATCCAGCCATCGCTGCGGCGTCGATACTCGCCAAGGTGGCTCGCGACGCCCAGATGGTGGCGTTGGATGCCCGGCATCCCGATTATGGCTTCGCCCGTCACAAGGGCTACCCGACCCGCGAGCACTTGGCCGCCCTGGAGCGTTTGGGGCCGCTGGCCGAGCATCGCCGCTCCTTTGGCCCGGTCAGGCGCCAGTTGGCGCTGATTTGATGTCCCGGAATTGCTGATTTGATCAGTCAAGGCCGCAGCGAAAGGTGCCGGGGACAGGCCTACGAGGAGGCACTGTGAACCCCTCCTTGGGCGCTACTTTTGCCATCCATGGCAAAAGACCTCCTCTACGGCCTGCCCCCGGCTGAGCCCCGACAATACCCGACTGCCACTGTCTCGTTCGCGTGTTGCCCATTCACTGCCAAGCACCGAGTCCACCATGACCACGCCCTTCGTTCACCTTCGCGTTCATACCGAATACTCCCTGGTCGACGGCCTGGTGCGCCTCAAACCCCTGGTCAAGGCCACGGCCGAACGGGGCATGCCGGCCCTGTCGGTCACCGACGAGGCCAATCTCTTCGCGCTGGTCAAGTTCTACAAGAGTGCCGAGGGGGCGGGACTCAAGCCGTTGATCGGCGCCGACCTGTGGCTGACCAACCCTTACGACGAGGCGCACCCCTATCGCCTGACGCTGCTGGCCATGAACGACACGGGGTACCGCAACCTGACCGAGCTGATTTCGCGGGGCTGGGTCGAGGGACAGCAGCAGGGGCGCGCCGTGCTCGACAAAGCCTGGGTGCTCGACCAGAGCGAAGGGCTGATCGCACTTTCCGGCGGTCGCGAGGGCGAGATTGGTCGCCACCTGCTCAGCGACCATCGGGAGGAAGCGCGGGCGTTGCTCGATGAGTGGAACGCCGCCTTCCCCGAGCGCTTCTATCTGGAGTTGACTCGCACCGGCCGGCCCTTGGAGGAGGAGTGCGTGCATCTTTCGGTGGAGCTCGCCGTGGAGAGCGCAACGCCGGTGGTGGCCACCAACGACGTGCGCTTTCTCGAACGCGACGACTTCTGGGCACACGAGACACGGGTGGCCATCGGCGAGGGCAAGGCGCTCGACGATCCGCGCCGCGAGCGAAAATACACCGAGGAACAGTATCTCAAGAGCCCGGCGGAGATGGCCGAGCTGTTCGCCGACATTCCCGAGGCGCTCGAAAACAGCGTGATGATCGCCGCGCGCTGCAACGTCGACGTGCGGTTGGGTGAGATATTCCTGCCGGAGTTCGCGATTCCCGAGGGCATGACCCAGGACGAGTTCTTCCGTCAGATCTCCCACGACGGCCTCACCGAACGCCTCGACTTCCTCTACCCGGCCGAGGCGTACCCGCGTGACGGCGAAGCGTACCAGGCCATCGACCGGCGTTACCGGGAACGGCTCGACTTCGAGCTCGACATCATCATCCAGATGGGCTTTCCCGGCTACTTTCTGATCGTGATGGACTTCATCCAGTGGGCCAAGGACAACGACGTCCCCGTCGGCCCCGGGCGCGGCTCCGGCGCCGGCTCCTTGGTGGCTTATGCTCAGAAGATCACCGACCTCGACCCCATCGGCTACGATCTGCTCTTCGAGCGCTTCCTCAACCCCGAACGGGTCTCCATGCCCGACTTCGATGTCGACTTCTGCATGGAGAAGCGCGATCGGGTGATCGAGTACGTGGCAGAGCGTTACGGTCGCGACGCGGTATCGCAGATCGTCACTTTCGGCACCATGGCCGCCAAGGCAGTGGTGCGCGACGTGGCCCGCGCCCAGGGCAAGCCCTACTCGCTGGGCGACAAGCTCTCCAAGCTGATCCCCTTCGAAGTGGGTATGACGCTGGCCAAGGCGCTGGAGGCCGAGCCGGCGCTGGGCGAGTTTCTCGAAGCCGACGAGGAAGCCGCCGAGATCTGGGAGATGGCGGAGAAGCTCGAGGGCATCACCCGCGGCACCGGCAAGCACGCCGGCGGGGTGGTGATCGCGCCCACCAAGCTCACCGATTTCGCGCCACTGCTGTGCGACGACGATGGCTCGGGGCTGGTGGTGCAGTTCGACAAGAATGACATCGAAGAGGCAGGCCTGGTCAAGTTCGACTTCCTCGGCCTGCGCACCCTGACCATCATCGACTGGGCGTTGGCCATGGTCGACAAGGTGCGCGCCGTAGCGGGGGAGGGGCCGCTCGATATCGACAGCATTCCACTGGACGACAAGCCGACCTTCGAGATGCTCAAGCGCGCCGAGACCACGGCGGTATTCCAGCTCGAGTCGCGGGGCATGAAGGAACTGATCAAACGCCTGCTGCCCGACTCCCTGGAGGACATGATCGCTCTGGTGGCGCTGTTCCGCCCCGGTCCGCTGCAGTCGGGCATGGTGGACGACTTCATCAACCGCAAGCATGGCCGTGCCGAGATCTCCTATCCGCACCCGGATTATCAGCACGAACTGCTCGAGCCGGTGCTCGCTCCCACCTACGGCATCATCCTCTACCAGGAGCAGGTGATGCAGATCGCCCAGGTGATGGCCGGGTACTCGCTGGGTCAGGCCGACATGCTGCGCCGCGCCATGGGCAAGAAGAAGCCCGAGGAGATGGCCAAGCAGCGCGCCGGCTTCATGGAGGGCTGTGCCGCCAACGGCATCGACAAGGATCTCGCCGGCAACATCTTCGACCTGGTGGAAAAGTTCGCCGGCTACGGCTTCAACAAGTCTCACTCGGCGGCCTATGCGCTGGTTTCGTATCAGACGGCTTGGTTGAAAGCCCATTATCCGGGCCCCTTCATGGCCGCGGTGATGTCCACCGAAATGGACAACCTCGACAAGGTGGTGCCGTTGATCGAGGAGTGTCGCCACCTGGGGCTCACCGTGACGCCGCCGGACGTCAACGTGGGCGGCTACAAGTTCACCGTGGACGACCAGGGCCGGGTGGTATATGGCCTGGGCGCCATTCGTGGCGTAGGCGAGGGGCCCATCGGCGCCATCGTCGAAGCGCGTGAGGCGGAAGGGGCCTTCAGCGACCTTTTCGATTTCTGCCGTCGCGTCGACCCGCGACGTATGAACAAACGTACCCTGGAAGCACTGATTCGTTCTGGCGCCCTGGACAACCTGGGACCAAGCCGTGCCGTGCTCACCGCGGCGCTGGACGACGCTCTCAAGGCGGCCGCCCAGACCCAGACCAACCAGAACCTCGGCATGATGGACATGTTCGGCGAGGCCTTCGTCGATGAAGGCACGGCCAGCGATGCCTATGCCGACTACCTCCGAGTACGCGACTGGAGCGACAAGGAGCGGCTGGCCGGTGAGAAGGAGACGCTGGGGCTCTACCTCACCGGCCACCCCATCGACGAATACGAAGGTGAGCTTGCGCGTTTCGTGGCCACGCGCATCGTGGACCTCAAGCCGTCGCGGGAGCCGCAGCGCGTGGCCGGCCTGGTAGTGGCCGTGCGCACCATGAAGTCCAAGCGCGGCGACAGCATGGCCTTCGTCACCCTGGATGATCGTACCGGACGCATCGAGGCGTCGTTGTTCGGCGAGTTGTACGATACGCTGCGCGGGCAGATTGAGGCCGATCAGGTGCTGATCGTCGAAGGCGAGGTGTCGACGGATGACTATTCCGGCGGGCTGCGCCTGCGTGGCAAGGAGGTCACGCCCATGGTGGCGGCGCGCACGCGCTATGGCGAAGCGGTGGAGCTCTCTCTCGACGGCGCTCGCGGCAACGGCCGGCTAGTGGAGAGCCTGCAGGCGAGCCTGGCCCCGTATCGAGACGATGGGGGCCTGCCGGTGCGTCTGCGTTACCGCAACGCCGCGGCCGCCGGCTGGCTGGAACTGGCCGACGAGTGGCGGGTCACACCCAGCGACGAGCTGTTGACCGGGCTGCGCGATGTCGAGGGACAGGATGGCGTGCGACTCAAGTATCGGTAAACTGGCTTCGGGCTTCGGGCTTCGGGCTTCGGGCTTCGGGCTTCGGGCTTCGGGCTTCGGGCTTCGGGCCTCGGGCCTCGGGCTTAGGACCCCGAGCCGTCGCCAGCAGCGGCGGTGTCGCCTTGCGTGGCGCGTTGAGGGTGCGATAATGCCAGCCACTTTCACTTTTCGCGCCGTCGGCCCGCTTCGGGCCCGGGCGGTGAAACTCAACAAGGCCTCCAGCCAATGAACCCCAACTATCTCGATTTCGAACAGCCCATCGCCGAACTCCAGGCCAAGATCGAGGAGCTACGCCTGGTCGGCAACGACAGCCAGGTCAACCTCAGCGACGAGATCGGCCGCCTCGAAGAGAAGAGTCGCAAGCTCACCGAGTCGATCTTCAAGGATCTCTCGCCCTGGCAGGTCTCGCAGCTGTCACGCCATCCCCAGCGCCCCTATACCCTCGACTATCTCGAGCACGTCTTCACCGACTTCGATGAGTTGCACGGCGATCGGCGTTTCGCTGACGACGCTGCCATCGTCGGCGGCGTGGCCCGACTCGACGAGCGTCCGGTGATGGTGATCGGCCACCAGAAGGGGCGCGAGGTGAAGGAGAAGGTGCGCCGCAACTTCGGCATGCCGCGCCCTGAGGGCTACCGCAAGGCGTGCCGCCTGATGGAGATGGCCGAGCGCTTCGGTATGCCGGTGCTGACCTTCATCGACACCCCCGGCGCCTACCCGGGCATCGATGCCGAGGAGCGCGGTCAGAGCGAGGCGATCGCCTACAACCTGGCGGTGATGTCGCGGCTCAAGACGCCGATCATCGCTACCGTGGTGGGTGAGGGGGGCTCCGGCGGTGCTCTGGCCATCGGCGTGTGCGACGAGCTGGCCATGCTGCAGTACTCCACCTACTCGGTGATCTCGCCGGAAGGCTGCGCCTCCATCCTGTGGAAGAGCGCCGAGAAGGCTGCCGAGGCGGCTCAGGCCATGGGTATCACCGCCGAGCGGCTCAAGGAGTTGGGGTTGGTCGACACCCTGATTCCCGAGCCCCTGGGAGGCGCTCACCGCCATCCGCAGACCACTGCCGAGCGTATCAAGACGGCGCTGCTCGACAGCCTCTCGCGCCTCGACGGCATGGCGACGGAGGAACTCCTCGAGCGTCGCTATGAGCGGCTCATGAGCTACGGTGCCCCTGCCTGATCGGCCTGAGGCGACAGCGCTTGCCGGGCATGTCCCTTCAGCTTCTGGTCGATGACGCCCTGGCGGAAACCTCGCCGGGGCGTGTCGTCTGGGTGGCGCTCTCCGGCGGGCTGGATTCCAGCCTGCTGCTGACGCTCGCCGCGAGAGCCAGCCGCCGCCACCCCCGGCCCCTCCATGCAGTGCACGTCCACCACGGCCTGCAAGCGGCTGCCGATGGCTTCGAATGCCACTGTCGGCAGCTTTGCTCGCGGCTCGGGGTACCTCTCTTCGTGGAGCGCGTGGCCGTCGATGTCGCGGATGGCCAGGGGCTGGAGGGGGCGGCGCGCGAGGCGCGCTACGCCGCCTTCGCGCGTCGCGTGGCGCCCGGCGAGACGCTGTGGCTGGCCCAGCATCGCGACGACCAGGCCGAAACCTTCCTGCTCGCTGCGCTACGCGGCAGTGGCATTCGCGGCCTGGCCGCCATGCCGCCATGCCGCGACTGGCGGATGCGCCGGCTCGAGCGGCCGTTGCTGGGCGAGACGCGTAGTGCACTCGAAGCCGAGGCCGGGGCGCTTGGGCTAGCCTGGGTCGACGACCCGTCCAACCGCGACGAGTCGCTGGATCGCAACTTCCTGCGCCATCGCGTGCTGCCGCTGCTCGAAGCCCGCTGGCCACGGGCCGAGCGCTCCCTTGCCCAAAGTGCCGACCGAGCGGGCGAGGCCGACGACTTGCTCGGCGAACTCGCGGCGCAGGACCTGGCAGCGCTGGGAGGCGAGCCGGCTCGTCTCGAGGTGGCCGGGTTGGCGGCACTTTCGCTGGCGCGCCAACGGCTGCTGGTTCGCTACTGCTGCGAACGCCTGGACTTGACGATGCCGCCGGCGGCGCGTCTGGAAACGCTGCTCGGTCAGCTCGATGCGCGCCGCGATGCCGAAGTTCAGGTGGCCTGGCCCGGCGGTGAGGCGCGAGTCTGGCGCGGTATTCTGCATCTGCTGGCACCGCCCGCTCGAGTTCCCGCCGGCTGGCAGGTCGACTGGGATGGTCTGACGCCTCTGTCGTCACCGCTGGGCGAGTACCGGGTTTCGCTGGTGCCGGCTAGCGGCGCAGCGATTGCGGGCCTGCGCGTGGCTGCCCGCCGAGGCGGCGAGCGGCTGCGCCTGCCTGGTCGCGGTACGCGCGACCTCAAGCGGTTGCTGCAGGAGATAGCGGTACCGCCCTGGGTGCGAGAGCAACTGCTGGTAGCCTGGCACGGCGAGCAGCCGGTGGCCGTGCTGGCGCCGGAGCGGTGTGCGTGGCTGTTGGTCGGCGAAGGGTGGCGGGGAGAGCCCCTCGTCACTCCAGCTCGAGGGTGAAGCCGGCGGCATTCTGGTAGTCGGCTTCCTGCTCCAGGTCGGTTTGCAGCAGCGAGGGATCCTCGGCGGACTCGTGAAGCAGGTACAGGTCGTCGCCTCTGGTAGACAGGGCCGGCATCGTCGGAGGGCGCTCGGGACGGGCGTGATTGAGCAAGACCGCCAGTCGCAGCAGTCGGGCCAGCCTGCCGAGGGCGGATTTCTCGGCTGCCGGGAGCGCCTGCCACTCCTTGACCGGAAACTTGCGCCGGTGGGCGCGAACCAGAAAGGCCAGCCGGCGCTGTTCGGGGCGCGAGAAGCCGGCGAGATCCGAGTGCTCCAGCAGGTAGGCGCCGTGACGGTGGAACTGGCTGTGGGAGATGGCCTGGCCGATCTCATGCAGGCGCGCCGCCCAGGCGAGGAAGCGTGTCTGTTCCTCGTCCAGCCCCCAGGATTCGCGTACCTGGCCGAGCAGCGCCGTGGCCGTGGTAGCGACATGCCGGGCCTGGCGCGAGTCGATGCCGTAGCGTTGTTCGAGCGCCTCGATGGTCTTGAGTCGGGTGTCTTCCGGGCTGTTGCGACCCACCATGTCGTAGAGTACGCCTTCGCGCAGGGCGCCGTCGGCGTAGCGCATCGTGGCCAGCTCGAAAGCCTCGAAAATGGCGCCGAGTATGGCCACGCCGGCGGGAAAGACCCGGGCGCGATCGGCCTTCAGTCCGGTCAGGTCGAGCTTGTCGACGTGCTTGCACTTCAGCAGTCGCTGACGGAGCCGCGCGAGGCCTTGGCGAGTGATCGTTCCTTCCGGGGCATCGCCGGCGGCAGCGATCACCGCGGCGGCGGCCTTGATGGTGCCGCTGGAGCCGACGGGGTCGTTCCAGCCCAGTTCCCGATAGGGGCGCTGGATATTGGCCAGCTCGGAGTGGGCGGCCAGTTCGGCGCGGCGAAAGGCTTTTTCGGTGATGGCACCATCGGCGAAGAAGCGGCGGGAATAGGACACGCAGCCGAGTTGCAGGCTTTCCAGTGCCAGAGGCTCGAAGCGCTCGCCGATGATGAACTCCGTGGAGCCGCCGCCGATATCGACGATCAACCGTCGCCCGTTCTCGGCCAGGGAGTGGGCGGCCCCCAAATAGATGAGGCGCGCCTCCTCTCGGCCGGCGATGATCTCCACGCGGCAGCCGAGCAGCGCCTCGGCGCGCTCGATGAGCGCTTCGCTGTTGGCGGCATCGCGCAGAGCATTGGTGCCCACCACGCGCAGGTTGCCGGGGGCGATGTCGCTGACGAAGGGCGCGAAGCGTGCCAGACACGCCATGGCACGCTCCAAGGCGGCGTCATCCAACTGGCCGGTGTCATCGAGACCGGCGGCCAACTGCACCTTCTCGCCGCGGCGTGCCACGACCTGCAGGCGACCGCCCAGGGCATTGGCCACCAGCAGGTGGAAACTGTTGGAGCCCAGGTCGATGGCGGCCAGACGGGTCAGCGTAGATTGGCGTGCGGCAAAGCGAGCGTTGCGGTCCGTGACGTCGGTCATGGGAATGTCCTGGCGGCAGGTGGGCAAAAGGGTGCGGCGCCATCGGGAGCTTGTCAATCGCCGTGCTGCAGGCGGCCATCACAGGGGTTGCGTTCCCCGTCGGGCTTGTCTACCATCGTGACGTTCGCCTGTTCCGAATGCTTTCCGGCCGAGACACGGCCTTCGCGTCGCGGTCAACTCAAGTCGTCAGTCAGTCCCTTTTGTCGTCCTCGATCCGTGCCGGCCTGTCATGGGCACGTGAGCCGAGTACAGGCGATGGCAGTCCAGGCGACATAAGCGCTGCTCCCTCGACCAAGATGCCGCCTTGCGGTCTGCGTCCATCAGCCGATACGTCCGGCTGGACCATGTCGAGCGCCGAGTTCATCACCCGTAAGTCATCGCTACAGATTGGATGCCTTCCTGGGTTCTGAACGCACCCTTGCGGCGTACCGTTCTTTTCCCGTCGTTTTCGCGGCGCCGTGCCGTCACGCTGATATGAGCAACCTCCGAACGCACCGATGAATCTCACCGAACTCAAGCAAAAGCCCGTTCCGGAACTCCTGGAAACCGCCCGGGAAATGGGCATCGACAACCTGGCTCGCTCGCGCAAGCAGGACATCATCTTTGCCATCCTGAAGAAGCACGCCAAGAGCGGCGAGGCGATCTACGGGGACGGCGTTCTGGAGATTCTCCAGGATGGTTTCGGGTTTCTGCGCAGCGCCGATAGCTCCTATCTGGCCGGGCCCGATGACATCTACGTCTCGCCGTCGCAGATCCGCCGTTTCAATCTGCGCAAGGGCGACTCCATTTCCGGCAAGATTCGCCCGCCCAAGGAGGGTGAGCGCTACTTTGCGTTGCTCAAGGTCAGCGAGATCAACTTCGACCGGCCGGAGAACGCCAAGCACAAGATCCTCTTCGAGAACCTCACGCCGCTGTTTCCCCAGGAGCGGCTGCGCATGGAGATCGGCAACGGCTCCACCGAGGACATCACGGCGCGGATCATCGACCTGGTGGCGCCCATCGGCAAGGGCCAGCGCGGCCTGTTGGTCTCCCCGCCCAAGGCGGGCAAGACCTTGATGTTGCAGAACATCGCGACGTCGATCACCCGCAACAACCCCGAGTGCCACCTGATCGTGCTGCTGATCGACGAGCGTCCGGAGGAAGTGACCGAGATGTCGCGCACCGTGCGTGGCGAGGTGGTCGCCTCGACCTTCGACGAACCGCCGGCACGCCACGTGCAGGTCGCCGAGATGGTGATCGAGAAGGCCAAGCGCCTGGTCGAGCACAAGAAGGACGTGGTGATCCTGCTCGACTCCATCACCCGCCTGGCACGCGCCTACAACACCGTGGTACCCAGTTCTGGCAAGGTGCTCACCGGCGGCGTCGACGCCCATGCCCTGGAGAAGCCCAAGCGCTTCTTCGGTGCGGCACGCAACATCGAGGAAGGCGGCAGCCTGACCATCATCGCCACGGCGCTGGTCGACACCGGCTCCAAGATGGACGAAGTGATCTTCGAGGAGTTCAAGGGCACCGGCAACATGGAGGCCCACCTGGACCGCAAGCTCGCCGAGCGCCGCGTCTACCCGGCCATGAACATTCGTCGTTCCGGCACCCGCCGCGAAGATCTCATCGCCTCCGACGAAGAGATGCAGCGCATGTGGATCCTGCGCAAGCTGCTCAATCCCATGGAAGACACGGCGGCCACCGAGTTCCTGATCGATCGCCTCAAGGATACCAAGACGAACCTCGAGTTCTTCGAAGCGATGAAGCGCCGCTGATGGTTGTAGGCGGCGAGGCGCTCGGGGCTGTTCCGTCGACAAGCCTGCGGGGAGGCGCTGTGAATACCTCCCTGTACGCTACCCACGCCATCCATGGCGTAGGACCTCCCCTACGGCTTGTCCCCGGCGCCCCTCGCTGCGGTCAATTCTTGGCTCAGGAGCCTGTTGACGGAACAGCCTCGGCTCAAGAACGGTGAGGCTGGATTGTCAGTAGCTTCGCAGGGCGAAGCGATAAGGGGCAGCATGCTAAGCTGCCCCTTTCGTCATTCTGGAACCGGAAGATCTGAATGAAGTACAAGGACCTGCGTGACTTCATCAAGGCTCTCGAGGAAAGGGGGGAGCTGGTGCGCGTGAGCGCCGAGGTCGACCCTTACCTGGAGATCACCGAGATCTGCGACCGCACCCTGCGGGCCGGCGGTCCGGCGCTGCTGTTCGAGAACGTCAAGGGCCACGCCATGCCGCTGCTCGGCAACCTGTTCGGCACCCCCGAGCGGGTCGCCCTGGGTATGGGCGAGGAGTCGGTCGAGGCGCTGCGCGAAGTGGGCAAGCTGCTCGCCTTTCTGAAAGAACCCGACCCGCCCAAGGGCATGCGCGATGCCTGGGAGAAGCTGCCGATCTTCAAGCAGGTCATGAACATGGGCCCGAAGACGGTGCGCAGCGCTCCGGTGCAGGAGGTGGTGCTCGAAGGTGAGGACGTCGACCTCGACCGCCTACCCATCCAGCACTGCTGGCCCGGCGATGCCGCACCGCTGGTCACCTGGCCCTTGGTGGTGACCAAGGGGCCGCACAAGACCCGGCAGAACCTCGGCATCTACCGCCAGCAAAAGCTCTCCAGGAATCGCTTGATCATGCGCTGGCTGTCGCACCGCGGCGGTGCGCTGGACTTTCAGGAGTGGCAGGCGGCCCATCCTGGCGAGCCCTTCCCGGTGGCCGTGGCGCTGGGTGCCGACCCGGCGACCATCCTCGGTGCGGTGACGCCGGTGCCGGATACGCTCTCCGAGTACGCCTTCGCCGGGCTGCTCCGGGGCTCGCGCACCGAGCTGGTCAAATGCGGCCATGCCGACCTGGAAGTACCGGCCTCCGCCGAGATCATTCTCGAGGGGGTCATCCATCCCGACGACACGGCTCCGGAAGGCCCGTACGGCGATCACACCGGTTACTACAACGAAGTGGACCACTTCCCGGTGTTCACAGTGACACGCATGACGATGCGGCGCGACGCCATCTACCATTCGACCTATACCGGTCGGCCGCCCGACGAACCGGCGATCCTCGGCGTGGCTCTCAATGAGGTGTTCGTGCCGATTCTGCGCAAGCAGTTCCCCGAGATCGTCGATTTCTACCTGCCGCCGGAGGGGTGTTCCTACCGCCTGGCGGTGGTGACCATGAAGAAGCAGTATCCGGGCCACGCCAAGCGGGTAATGATGGGCGTGTGGAGCTTTCTGCGCCAGTTCATGTACACCAAGTTCGTGGTGGTGCTCGACGACGACGTCAGCGCCCGCGACTGGGAAGACGTGATCTGGGCCATCACCACCCGCATGGATCCGGCCCGTGACACCGTGATGGTCGAGAATACGCCCATCGACTACCTCGACTTCGCCTCGCCGGTGGCGGGGCTCGGTTCCAAGATGGGGCTCGACGCCACCGCCAAGTGGCCTGGCGAGACCGACCGCGAATGGGGCACGCCCATCGTCATGGACGCGGCCGTCAAGGCCCGTGTCAGCGAACGCTGGGACGAACTGGGAATCGCGCTCCCCCAATCTCCTGATCACAAGAGGCATTCATGACGTCAAGGACCCTGACCTGCCAGGTTACGGCAGTGGAGGATCTGACCCCCGATGTGCTGCGGGTGTGGCTGGAAGGTCGCGCCGAGGCCATGGCGCATGCGCCGGGCCAGTATCTGGAACTCAAGCTCGACGATGACACCTGGGTGCCCTTCTCCATCGCCAATGCCCATGCGGGCGACGGCAGGCTGGAACTGCACATTCAGCACTGGCCGGAGCGAGAGAATTCGGCCCAGCTGCGGCATCTCGTGCAGACGGCGGAACAGCTCTCCCTGCATCTGCCCGGCGGCGACTGCGTGCTCGACAGCGAGGGCACGCGTCCGCTGCTGCTGGTGGCTGCCGGCACCGGTTTCGCGCAGATGAAGGCGATCGTCGAAGCCTCGCTGCACGAGGCTCCCGAGCGCCCCATCGAGCTGTGGTGGGCGGCCCGCGAGCGACGCGACCTCTACCTCGAGAGCCTGCCGCAGCAGTGGGCGGCAGCGCATCCCGCCTTTCGCTTTCACTTGGTCACCGAGCGGGCGCCGGAGACGCCGGTCGTCGGCGATCGAATTGTCGCTCACCGTGGCCGCATCGACCAGGCGCTGGCGGAAACGCTCGCCGACGTCAGCGAGCATGACGTCTATCTCTCCGGATCGCCGGGCATGGTGTATGCCTGCGTGGACGTGCTGGCTTCTTTCGGTCTGGTGGCATCGCGCACCTTTTCCGATGTGTTCGCCTATGCGCCGCGCGACCCCCTGGTGCCCACCCTGGGTAGCCTCAAGCGGGGAACCGGCTCATGAGCGCCGCCCCGATTCTCATCACCGGCGGAGCCCAGCGGCTGGGGCGCCACTGTGCCGAGCGGCTCGTCGACGACGGCCATCCGGTGATCGTCAGCTACCGCCGCGAACGCGACGAGCTGACGGCACTGCGCGAGCGGGGCATCGTGACCCTGCAGGCCGATTTCGCGACGGAGGCGGGCATTGTCGACTTCCTGGCACGGCTGAAGGCCGAGACCCGTGCTCTGCGCGCCATCGTGCACAATGCCAGCGATTGGGCGCCGGACTCCACCGGCGACGAGGCTGGGGCCAACTTCGAACGGCTCTTTCGCATCCACATGCTGGCGCCCTACCTGATCAACCTGCACGGACGCGAGTTGCTCGAGGCGTGTGGCGAGCCCCAGCGCGACATCGTGCACCTGACCGACCATGTGGTGCAGAAGGGGTCGAAGAAGCATGCCGCCTATGCGGCCACCAAGGCAGGACTCGCCAACCTGACGCTCTCCTTCGCGGCCATGTATGCGCCGTCGATCCAGGTCAACGCCATCGCTCCGGCGTTGATCATGCTGAATGAGGGCGACAGCGATGCCTACGTGGAAAAGGCCAAGGCCAAGTCGGTGATGGAGATGGTTCCCGGGCCCGGGGTGATCTACCAGAGCCTGCGCTACCTGCTCGACAATCGCTATGTGACCGGCATCACCTTGCCGGTCGATGGCGGGCGCCACCTGCGCTGATCGCCCCGCTCGGTCGAAGGCGGACAGTGCCTGAGGTAAACTGACGCCCCCTGACGAGAAAGAGAGGTATTCCCATGGCGCATCATGACGACTTTCGTGACGACAGCGGCCTGCTCAGCATCATCCTGGGACTGCTCGTGCTGGTGAGCATGAGCTGTCTGCCGGCCACCATTGGCGTCTACCTGCTGCTGGCCGGCTAGGCATTGTCCGAAAACTGGCTGCGCTCGCCGACTTTTCAGACAACGCCTGAGGCCCTTGCCAGCCGTTCCGCATTGCGGCAGGATGAAGCGACGTATCAGGAGAGAGCCATGACCCCGATCTTCCACGCCCACTCTGCGCATGACGATGTTCACGTCGCTGACGGTGTGCGTGGCTATTGGTTTGGCTACTGGTTTACGACCGGTGTGCCGGTGGCCATGTCCTGAACGCAAGACGCGACATCGCCGGGCGGCACACCACCAGGGCCGCCTCCGCACAGAACCCCCGGACGGCTGGCCCGCCCGGGGGTTCTGCATTTGGGGTGACCGATACCCACGTGAGAGACGACAGGAGAGGTAGCATGACCGCATCCACCGCTTACGCCCATCGCCCGCAGACCGGTTTCACTGGCTACTATGGCTATTGGCGATTTAGCGAAGCGCGGTCGGTCCAGTGCGCCACCTCCGACCGTGAGACTGCCGGTGGCATGACCTCGACACGATGTTTACCGACCTCACGGAGTTGATCGCCATGAATGCCCCGCTTTCCCTGGCCGAGCGCCAGCCACTCGACACCGCTTCCGCCACTTGTCGCGAGACGCGATTGCCCACCCCGGCCGAGCTGCATGCCCGCCTGCCTCGTTCTCCCGAGCTCGCCGAACGCATCGCTGCGCAGCGTGACGCCGTCAAACGCATCGTGGCCGGCGACGACGACCGACTGCTGGTGGTCGTCGGACCTTGTTCGATTCACGATCCGGAGGCGGCTTTTGCGTACGCCCGGCGTCTTGCCGAGTTGATGCCAGACGTTGCCGACCGGCTGTTGCCGGTGATGCGCGTTTACGTGGAGAAGCCGCGCACCACCGTGGGCTGGAAGGGGCTCGCCTATGATCCCGACCTCGATGGCAGCGGCGATATGGCTCATGGCCTGGCTCTGTCGCGTCAGTTGATGCGCGAGATCGCCGCTCTGGGCCTGCCGGTGGCCACCGAGCTGCTGCAGCCAATGCTCGCACCCTACCTGGACGATCTGCTGGCCTGGGTGGCGATCGGGGCGCGCACCACCGAATCGCAGCTGCACCGCGAGCTGGCCAGCGGCCTCGACGCTGCCGTGGGCTTCAAGAACGCCACGGGTGGGGAGATTCAGGTGGCGCTGGATGCCATGCGTGCGGCGGCTCACCCGCATCAGCACTTCGCCCTGGATGCGGCCGGCCGGCCGGTAGTGCGCGACACGGCTGGGAATGCTCATGCCCAGCTGGTGCTGCGCGGCGGGCGCAGCGGCCCCAATCACGATGTGGAGTCGGTGCGTGCCGCCCGCGAGGCGCTGGAGGCCGCCGGACTCAACCCTCGCCTGATGGTGGACTGCAGCCACGCCAACGCCCGCAAGGATCATCGCCGCCAGGCGGCGGTGCTGCGTGACGTGCTGGCACAGCGCCGGGCCGGCGAGATGGCGCTGGCCGGGGTGATGCTCGAGAGCCACCTGAATGAGGGCAAGCAGCCGCTCGAGCGCGACCGGCTGCGCTACGGGGTCTCGATCACCGATGCCTGTCTCGGCTGGGAGGAGACGGCAGCCCTATTGTGCGAGGCCGCCGAGCAGTTGCGCTGAGTCGCCACCACCGTGAGCGGCGCCGGGAACAGGCCAGAGGGGAGGTCCGACGCCAGGGGAGAGAAGCACTGCTTCGAACGAGCTGGCCATGGATGGCCAGCACCGGTCCTGTAAGCGAAGCAGGACGCGAGAGCGAAACAGGGCGTCGGTAGCGTACAGGGAGGTATTCACAGCGCCTCCCCGTAGGCCTGTTGCCGGAACCCGTGGTTGGTCCTGTACCCGGGCGGACGATGTCGGGATAATCGCGCCATTCCCGACCGCCCCAAGGAACCTGACATGCCGTTCACCTTCGAGGACCACGACCCCGACACCTACCGGCGCAAGGCGCGCATCATCAGCGTGGCCATGGCCGGACAGCTGATCGTCTTCGGCCTGTTGTTGGCGCAGCTGCTCACCGTGACGTTCGGCTCCAGCCTGTGGCTCAATGCGTTGGGGGTGCTGCTCGGCCTGATGGCCACCAGCCTGGTATTCGCCGTGCTGCGCGAGCGTCCCTGGATGGCGGAAATGCGCTACGTGTGGCAGCTCAAGCACCACTTGTCGCGCCTCAGCGGCTACCTCGCGAGCCTGCGCCGTGGCGTGGAGGAGGGCAACGACGTCGCCTTGCACCTGCTGACCGCCTACCACCAGGGCATGGCCCAGCTCGCCGAGCTCAACGGCCGCACCCTCGACGACGACAGCGAACTGTTGGCCGAGCGGTTGCGTGTGCGGCAACTACGCCATGAAAAGGGCCTGCCCGAACGGGTCGAGGGATTCGATCCGGAGGATTTGCGCGCCTTCCGCAAGAGGTAGGCTAACGCCTGATTGTCACGCCTTGGCGGCGTAGGCGTAGAGCAGTGTCTCCTGGGCACTGATCGGGGCGCTGTCGCCGCGCTGGGGGCGGCGATAGGTGCCGTCGGGCTGCAAGAGCCAGCTCTGGCAGTTGTCCACCAGATAGGTTTCCAGGTCCTTGCGCACTCGGGCCGCCAGCTTCCTGTCGCGCAGCGGAAAGGCCGTTTCCACGCGGTGGAACATGTTGCGTGCCATGAAGTCGGCGCTCGAGCACCAGGTTTCGGGCTTGCCATCGTTGTGGAAGTGGATGACCCGAGTGTGCTCGAGAAAGCGGCCGATGACCGAGCGTACGCGAATGGTTTCCGAGATGCCGGGCACGCCGGGGCGCAGACAACACATGCCGCGGATGATCAAGTCGCATTCCACACCGGCTTGGGAGGCGCGATAGAGGGCCTGAATCAACTTGGGCTCGGTCAACGAGTTGCACTTGACGATCAGATGGGCGCGCCTTCCGCGGCGGGCATGCTCCGCCTCGCGGTCGATCATCGCCACCAGTCTCTCATGCAGCGTGAAGGGGGCATGCAGCAGCGTTTCGATGTGTCGGGCACGGCCCATGCCGGAGAGCTGCTGGAAGACCTTGTGCACGTCGGCGCACAGCGTCGGATTGGCCGTGAGCAGGCTGTAGTCGGTGTACAACTTGGCCGTCTTGGCGTGGTAGTTGCCGGTGCCGAGGTGAGCGTAGTGGCGCAGCTTGCCACGCTCGCGACGTACGATGTGCACCATCTTGGCGTGGGTCTTGTAGGCCATCACCCCATAGATGACGATGGCGCCAGCCTCCTGCAACCGCGAGGCCAGCGCCAGGTTGTCGGCCTCGTCGAAGCGTGCACGCAGTTCGATCACCACCGTGACTTCCTTGGCGTTGCTGGCGGCCTCCACCAGGGCGTTGACGATGGAGGAGTCGGCACCGGTACGGTAGAGCGTCTGCTTGATGGCCAGCACGTTGGGGTCGCGTGCCGCTTCGTGCAGCAGGTCCTCGACCGGCGTGAATGCCTGGAAAGGGTGGTGGAGGAGGATGTCACCGGCGGCAATGGCGGCGAATAGGCTCTCCTTGCGCAGCAAGGACTTGGGAATGCCGGGCGTGAAAGGGCGATAGAGCAGGTCCGGGCGGTCGACCTCGCCGAGCACCGACATCATGCGCGTCAGGTTGACCGGGCCGCTCACGCGATACAGGTCGGCTTCCTCGAGCTCGAACTGCTTGAGCAGAAAGGCGGCCAGTTCCTCGGGGCAGTTATCGGCCACTTCCAGGCGTACCCCGCTGCCGTAGCGGCGGGCCAGCAGTTCGCCACGCAGTGCCGAGGCCAGGTCGGAAACCTCCTCCGGATCCACCGAGAGATCGGCGTTGCGGGTCAGACGGAACTGGTAGAGGCCTCGCACCGCCATGCCGGGGAATAGCTCCTCGGCGTGGGCGTGAATCATGGACGAGAGAAACACGAACTCGCGAAAGCCGTCGGCGCACAAGGCATCTGGCAGGGCGATCACCCGTGGCAGCGAGCGAGGCGCGGGCAGTATCGCCAAGCCCCCCTCGCGACCGAAGGCATCTTTTCCCTCGAGTTCGACGATGAAGTTGAGGCTCTTGTTGACCAGCCTCGGAAAGGGGTGCGAAGGGTCCAGGCCGATGGGGCTTATCACCGGCATGATCTCGGCTTCGAAATAGTCGCGTACCCAGCGGCGTTGCTCGGCAGTCCATTCACCCCGACGACGAAAGCGCAGTCCGTGGGCCTCCAGCGCGGGAATCAGCGAATCGTTGAGGATCTGGTACTGGCGTGCCACCTGGGCGTGGGCCAGTTCGCTGATCTCGCTCAGGACCGAGCGTGGGGAGCGGCCGTCGGCACCGGTGGATTCGTCTCCTAGAGCGATCTGGTGCTTTAGGCCGGCCACGCGAATCTCGAAGAACTCGTCCATGTTCGACGAGAAAATCAGTAGGAACATCAGCCGGTTGAGCAGCGGGTGCGCTTCGTCGAGGGCCTGTTCCAGAACGCGGATATTGAACTGCAGGTGAGAGAGTTCGCGATTGAAGTACAGGCTCGGGTCGCCGAGGTCGGCTTCCGGGTCGGGGATCGCCTTGGGCTTGATCCCGGTTCCCG
Source organism: Halomonas faecis (assembly GCF_010993975.1). Classification (GTDB taxonomy): domain Bacteria; phylum Pseudomonadota; class Gammaproteobacteria; order Pseudomonadales; family Halomonadaceae; genus Halomonas; species Halomonas faecis. Next base: position 94,197 of record NZ_JAACZO010000057.1, on the reverse strand, counting down.
TCTGGTTGAGTCGGGGCGTAACCGGCTCGCCGGCGGTTTCGACCGGCGGTGGTGCATCGCTGGCCCGTTGTGGTGGCGTACCGGACGCAGAATGGCTGTGCGAGTCTTCCATGGTTCCTCTCATCGTCGAGCCGGAAGGGCACAGCCTTCCGGTCACTGGGCGAGCATTCGTGCCGCGCGCTTGGCGAAATAGGTCAGCACGCCATCGGCGCCGGCACGCTTGAAGCAGAGCAGCGATTCGAGGATCACCGAGTCGGCATCCAGCCAGCCGTTCTCGAAAGCGGCCATGTGCATGGCGTACTCGCCACTCACCTGGTAAGCGTAGGTGGGCACCTCGAGCTCTTCTTTCACGCGGCGTACCACGTCCAGGTAGGGCATGCCGGGCTTGACCATCACCATGTCGGCGCCCTCGGCGATGTCCATGGCCACCTCGTGCAGTGCCTCGTTGCCGTTGGCCGGATCCATCTGGTAGGTGCGTTTATCCGCCTTGCCCAGATTGGCGGCCGAACCCACGGCATCGCGGAAGGGGCCGTAGTAGTTCGAGGCGTACTTGGCGCTGTAGGCCATGATGCGCACGTTGGGCAGGTGCTCCTGCTCCAGTACCTGGCGGATCTCTCCGATACGCCCGTCCATCATGTCCGAGGGGGCGACGACGTCGGCGCCGGCCTCGGCGTGGGAGAGCGCCTGCTTGAGCAGCGTTTCCACGGTGCGGTCGTTGAGCACGTAGCCGCTGTCGTCGAGGATGCCGTCCTGACCATGGCTGGTGTAGGGGTCCAGCGCTACGTCGGTGATCACGCCGAGCTCGGGCACGGCTTCCTTGAGGGCGCGTACGCTGCGCTGCACCAGGCCGCCCGAATGATAGGCCTCCTCGGCCAGCTCGCTTTTGTGCGCCGGGTCGACCACGGGGAACAAGGCCAGAGCAGGAATGCCGAGCTGGTAGGCCTCGCGGGCCTCCTCGATCAACAGGTCCAGCGATAGCCGTTCGACGCCGGGCATGGAGGGTACCGCCTCGCGTCGAGCGTCTCCCTCCTGCACGAACACCGGCCAGATCAGGTCGGCGGCGGTCAGGGTGGATTCGCGCATCAGACGGCGGGAGAAATCATCGCGGCGCATGCGGCGCATGCGTGTGGCAGGAAACTGGCGCGGTATCAGGAAACTCAAGGTGCTTCTCCGGCTGGTGTCTCGAAACGCCACCCGGCCAGTCTAGGCGCTGAAGATGACGATTCGATGACAAGTGGATCGTGACAACGAGTATATCAGTGTCGCAGAGTGCCGGAAGCCGCGCCTTGTCGCACCCGGCACGACTCTCTACAGTGTTGGCTTCAAAGCGACGGTTGCGGACTTCCCTCGGGCGGGCCGCTCAGTGGAGGAGAGAAGCATGAGTAAACAGGTGGCGGTCATCCTGTCGGGCTGCGGCGTTCAGGACGGTTCGGAGATCTACGAAACGACGCTGACGCTGCTGCGGCTCGACCAGTTGGGTATCGGGTATCACTGTTTCGCCCCGAACGTGCCTCAGCAGGAGGTGGTCGACCATTGCCGAGGCGAAGCGGTCGACGGAGAAAGCCGTAATGTGCTGGTCGAGGCGGCGCGTCTGGCGCGTGGCGATATCGCGCCTCTCGAGACGCTGGATGCCGAAGACTACGATGCGGTGATCCTGCCTGGCGGTTTCGGCGCTGCCAAGACACTGTCGAATTTCGCCGCGGCCGGCAGCGACATGGAAGTGCTCGAGATGCTGGCGGAGGTGATAGGGGAGTTCCACGCTGAGCGCAAGCCCATCGGCCTGATGTGCATCGCACCGGCGTTGTCTCCCAAGCTGCTGGGCCCGGGCGTGGCCGTCACCGTGGGTCACGATCCCGGCGTTGCCGGCGCGATCAGCGCCATGGGCGGGCTGCACCGCAGCTGCGGCGTGGAGGACATCGTGGTGGACTTCGAAAATCGTGTCGTGTCGACCCCGGGCTACATGCTCGCCACCCGCATCAGCGAGGCGGCCACCGGCATCTTCAAGCTGGTCGACCGCATCGACGAGATGATGGACCTGTGACCCGGCTGCGCCGGGAGCTGTAAGCTATAAGCCGTCAGTTAAACCTCCAGAGCATCGAGCCTTGGGGGTTTTTTTATGGCTTACAGCTTAAAGCTTATCGCTCAAGAGTCGTCTTCCGCCTCGCGCTTCTTGCGGCGTGCAAAGCGGCCGAATAGCAGACCGATCTCGTAGAGCAGGTACATGGGAATGGCCAGCAGACTCTGCGAGATCACGTCCGGCGGGGTGAGTAGCATGCCCACCACGAAACAGCCCAGCACGATGTAGGGCCGCTTCTTGGAGAGGCTTTCCACCGTGGTGGCGCCGGAGACGATCAACAGGAAGGTGGCGATGGGAATCTCGAAGGCCACCCCGAAGGCGAAGAACAGCTTGAGGACGAAGTTCAGGTACTGGTTGATGTCGGTCATCACTGCCACGTCCTCCGGCCCGGTCTGGGTGAAGAACTCGAACAGCAGCGGGAAGACCGCGAAGTAGGCGAAGGCGGCCCCGGCGTAGAAGAGTGCCACGCTGGAGGCCAGTATCGGCATGGCCAGGGCTTTTTCGTTGTCGTAGAGGCCGGGCGCCACGAAGGACCAGGCCTGGTGCAACACGTAAGGGATGGCGGCGAACACGGCCACGACCAGGGTCAGCTTGAAGGGGGCCAGGAACGGCGAGGCCACTTCCGTGGCGATCATCTGCGACCCCTCGGGAAGCAGTGCCATGAGCGGCTGCGCCACGAAGGTGTAGATGTCGTTGGCAAAGGCATAGAGCGCCAGGAAGATCACCAGGATCGCCACCACCGCGCGGAGAAGGCGCGAGCGGAGCTCCACCAGGTGCTCGATCAGCGGAGCCTGAGCCAGGTTCGGCTTGTCGTTGGGGTCGCTCATCGGGACGAGGCATCCCTCTTGTCGTCAGCGGAAGCAGTGTCGTCCTTGACGCCGGTCAGGGCGTCGTCGAGGCGATCTGCGGCCGGTTTGGACGCGTTTTCGCCGGACGCCGGGTCGTTGCGCCTCTGTGGAGCAGGCTCCTCGGCGAGGCTTTCCACGTCGCGTTTGGCCTTGCCCAGGCTCTCGTCGAGTTTGCTCTGCTGATCCTTGAGCTTCTGACGCAGTTCCTCGGCTTCGAGTTGGGCGTTGATCTCCTTCTGCATGCCCGACACGGTACGCTTGACCTTGCCGACCCACAGTCCGAGGGTGCGCGCAGCCTTGGGCAGCCGCTCGGGGCCGAGCACCAGCAGCCCGACGATGCCGAGCAACAGCAGTTCGAGAAAGCCGATATCGAACATGGCGGCTTACTTGCGCTCTTCCCGGTCCTCGACCTTGTCCTCGGTCTTCTCTTCGGCCCGCACGTCATAGGTGTTGGGCGTCTCCTCGTGAGTGACCTTGGCCTGGGAGTTTTCTTCCTCTTTCTGCTTGTCCTCTTCGTTGACGGCCTGCTTGAAGCCTTTGACGGCGCCACCCAGGTCACTGCCCACGTTGCGCAGCTTCTTGGTGCCGAAGATCAGGATGATGATGCCGAGTACGATCAGCAGTTGCCAGATACTGATGCCACCTAACATGAAGGTTTCCTCTGGTTCGGGTTTCCGGTCATGCCGGAACGTCGGGTTCACTTTGACCTTGCGGCCTTCTCTTCGTGCCCGGAAATGCCGAAGCGTTGGCCCAGTTCGTCGAGAACGTCGCGGTGGTCGAGCCCCAGATGCGACAGCATCACCAGGCTATGAAACCACAGGTCGGCCGTTTCGGCGATCAACGCTTGGCGCTCGACATTGCCGCCCCCCTCGGCATCCTTGGCTGCCAGCAGGGTTTCAGTCGCTTCTTCGCCCACTTTCTCGAGTATCTTGTTCAGCCCGCGGTGATGCAAGCTTGCGACGTAGGACTCGGCGGGATCGGCGCTGCGGCGGCTTGCCAGCACGTCGAAGAGTTCGTCGAGAATATCACTCATGTCAGACGCTCCGATTGCGGTGGATCAAGGTTCGGCTTCGCCCGAAAGCTAGCTGCGCTCGCCGACGTTGCGGACAGAGTCTAGTGCCAGAGCAGCAGGCCAACGCCGATGATGCCGGCGCCCAGTACCGCCAAGGGCTGGTCGGCGGCCCATTGGGTCAGTGGCTGCCAGGCCAGAGCGAGTGCGATCAGCATCAGGCCCAGGCGCAGGCGGCGCCGGCTGCGACGCCCCTGCTGGAGTTCGGCGCCGATGCGAGTCACGGCATTGGCTTGATGATGGCGCTGGCGCCGTTCGTGTTCGACCTGGGTGAGCGCCTGATGGGCGAGTACCGGAAGCTCCGGCAACTGGCGCGACAGTTCCGGGGCCTGGCGCTTGAGCGATTCCCACAGGCCTCCGGCTCCGGCGCGCTCCTTCATCCAGCGCTCCAAGTAGGGTTTGGCGGTGGTCCACAGGTCGAGGTCCGGATAGAGCTGGCGTCCCAGCCCCTCGATGTTGAGCAGAGTCTTCTGCAGCAGAACCAGTTGCGGCTGCACCTCCATGTTGAAGCGCCGCGCGGTCTGGAAGAGACCCAGCAGCACCTGACCGAAGGAGATGTCCTTGAGCGGTTTTTCGAGGATCGGCTCGCACACGGTGCGAATGGCGGCCGCGAATTCGTTGGCGCGGGTATCCTCGCTCACCCACCCGGACTCGATGTGCAGGGCCGCCACTTCGTAGTAATCCTGATGGAAGAACGCCAGCAGGTTGCGTGCCAAGTAGTCCTGGTCTTCACGTGTGAGGCTGCCGACGATGCCGCAGTCGATGGCGATGTACTGGGGGTCGGTAGGGTGCTTGCGGGAAACGAAGATGTTGCCGGGATGCATGTCGGCATGGAAGAAGTTGTCGCGGAATACCTGAGTGAAGAAGATCTCGACGCCTCGCTCGGCGAGCTTCTTGAGGTCGGTACCCTGGGCCTTCAGCGCGGCCGTGTCGGCCACCGGGATGCCGTAGATGCGTTCCTGGACCATTACTCGGCGCCGCGTGTGCGTCCAGTGGATAGCGGGCACGAACAGCAGCGGCGACTCCTTGAAGTTGCGCTTGAGCTGGGACGTGTTCGCGGCCTCCTTGTAGAGGTCGAGCTCGTCGAACAGCGTGGCTTCGTAGTCGCGCACCACTTCCACGGGACGCAGCCGACGCGCTTCGGGAATGCGTGCCAGAACGGCGGCGAAGCGGTACATCAGCGCCATGTCCTGGCGCATCACGCGTTCGATGCCGGGACGGATGATCTTGACCACCACCTCCTCACCGCTGTGCATCCGGGCGGCGTGCACCTGGGCGATGGACGCCGAGGCCAGTGGCTCGGGCTCGAAGTGGGCGAAGGCGAGGTTCAGCGGCAATTCCAGCTCCTCCTCGACCAGTGCACGGGCCTCGGAGCCGGGGAAGGGGGGAACCTGGTCCTGCAGGCGCTTGAGCTCGTCGGCGACGTCTTCCGGCAGCAGGTCGCGCCGCGTGGAGAGCAGCTGGCCGAACTTGACGAAGATGGGACCCAGCGATTCCAGGGCCAGACGCAGGCGTTCGCCGCGGGAGTGCTGGCCGATCGGTACCAGCCGCAGCGGCGAGAGGGCGAACAGCATGCGCAACGGCCAGGGCAGACGCTCCATCGGCAGCAGGGTGTCGAGGCGATAGCGCGTGATCACCCAGAAGATGCGGAAAAGTCGCAGCGCCATCATGAGTCCACCCCAGCGTCGAGACGGCGGCGCAGCCGGGCCAGGCGTGCCTCCAGCCGGTCGGTGGCCACTTCCAGTTCGGTGAGGTGATCGCGGAGATTCTCGAGCTGATGGCGTCCGGGAAGCAGGCGTGCCTCTTCGAAGACGTATTCGGCGATATCGGCGGTAAGCTCGCGACGCGTACGCGCTCCCCACTGCGCCAGTCCGCGCACTCCCTCGGCGAGGCTGTGAGCCGGCACGTCGCCGAGCCAATGGGCAAGCTCGGCTTCCCAATCCAGATCGAGATCGAGCAGTAGCTCGCGAGCCGCTTCGAGCCGGTGGACTTGGCCACGTACGCCGATCCGGCCCTGAAACATCAGTCGCTCCACGGAGGCGCCGCCCAGCAGCTCGCCGAGGGCCTCGGTGTCGAGTTCCACCACGGCATCGGCGGTCGTTTCGGCGTCGACCTCCAGGCGCAACAGGTCCACGCCCTGGGCATGGAAGGCCATTAGCAGCTCGAATCGGGGCTGCTCGAGACGCAGCACGATGCGGCTGCCGGCCAGCCGAGCCAGACGCGCCGGGGCGGCAGGATCGCGGGCGAGAAGGGCGTTGAGCGTGCGCTCGATGCCGGCCAGCAACACCATCACAGCTTGATGCCGCGGTGCAGGGCGACGATGCCGCCAGTGAGGTTGGTGTATTCCACCCGCTCCAGACCGGCGGCTTCCATCATGCTCTTGAGGGTCTCCTGGTCGGGATGCACGCGGATCGACTCGGCCAGATAGCGGTAGCTGTCGGCGTCGCCGGCCACCAACTGGCCCATGCGCGGCAGCAGGCGGAAGGAGTACTCGTCGTAGGCCTTGGAGAGCAGCGGATTGACCGGCTGGGAGAACTCCAGCACCAGCAGGCGTCCCCCGGGCTTGAGTACGCGGGTCATGGAACGCAGCGCGGCGTCCTTGTCGGTAACGTTACGCAGCCCGAAAGCGATGGTGATGCAGTCGAAGGTGTTGTCGGGAAACGGCAGGGTCTCGGCGTTGGCCTGGACGTACTCGACGTTGCCGCCCACGCCGCTGTCGAGCAGTTTGTCGCGCCCCACGCGCAGCATCGACTCGTTGATGTCGGCCAGCACCACGCGCCCGCGCGGCCCCACCAGGCGCGAGAACTTGAGGGTCAGATCGCCGGTGCCGCCGGCGATGTCGAGTACGCTATGGCCGGGGCGCACGCCGGCGCGCTCGATGGTGAGGCGCTTCCACAGGCGATGGATGCCCAGCGACATCAGATCGTTCATGACGTCGTAACGGGCCGCCACGGAGTGGAAGACATGGGCCACTCGCGAGGCCTTTTCCTCGACCGGGACTTCCTGGTAGCCGAAGTGGGTGGTGCGCTTGTCGCTGGGGCTCATGCCGTGGGGCTCCCGAATCGCTGCGGTGATCGACAGGCCTGCCGGCCTCGAATGCGCGATATTGTAGCCTTCCCCGGCGGCGATTGTCTTGACGGGAGAGGGCTCCGCTCGGCACTACCCCGGCGACAGGTCTCTGAGGGGGCGCTGTTAATACATCCCTGTACGCTACCGGCGCCATCCCTGGCGCAGGACCCCCTCTACGACCTGCCCCCGGAGGCTTTCGGTATCGAGACCGGGCAACTCAAAGTTGCTTGATCTCGATGCCCAGCGGCTCGCGGCTGGCACCGGCCTCCTCCAGGCGCTGCAGGTAGTCGGCCCAGTTGGTTTCGCGATTCTCGATCAGCCACCACAGGTAGTCCCAACTGAACAGGCCGCTGTCGTGGCCGTCGTCGAAGTGCAGCTTGAGCGCATAGCGCCCGGTGGGCGTGATGTTCTTGAGCCCCACGAACTTCTTGCCGACCTGCAGCGTCTCCTGGCCGCGGCCGTGGCCGCGTACCTCGGCGGACGGCGAGAAGACCCGCAGGTACTCCACCGACAACCGGTAGCTCTCGCCGTCCTCGTAGCTGAGTTCGAGCTCGCGGGCCTGCTTGTGGTAGTGAACGTTGCTGGGAATGGGGGCGGGCATAGTCGTCTCCTGGCTTCGAGCTTCGAGCTTCGAGCTTCGAGCTTCGAGCTTCGAGCGGCTCGTGGCCCGAAGCCCGAAGCGCGCGGCTACAGAATGTACCGCGACAGGTCTTCGTCCATGGCCAGTTCGCCGAGCTGTGAGTCTACGTAGGCGGCGTCGATGGTCAGGGGGCTGCCGATGCCCGAGCCCTGGAACGAGGCCTCCTCGAGCAGGCGTTCCATGACCGTGTGTAGCCGCCGTGCGCCGATGTTCTCGGTGCCCTCGTTGACCTTCCAGGCGATCTCGGCGATGCGCTCGATGCCGTCAGCGGTGAATTCGACCTCGAGCCCTTCGGTGGCGAGCAGTGCCTGATACTGCTTGGTCAGCGAGGCGGAAGGCTCGGTGAGGATACGCTTGAAGTCGTCGGGGGAGAGGGCATCGAGCTCGACGCGGATCGGCAGCCGGCCCTGCAGTTCGGGTATCAGGTCAGAGGGGCGCGACAGATGGAAGGCGCCCGAGGCGATGAACAGAATGTGGTCGGTGCGCACCATGCCGTGCTTGGTGGAGACCGTGGAACCCTCGATCAGCGGCAGCAGATCGCGCTGCACGCCTTCGCGGGAGACCTCGCCGCCGCTCGACTGGCCGCTGCCCTTGGCGACCTTGTCGATCTCGTCGAGGAAGACGATGCCGTGCTGTTCCACCGCCTCGATGGCACGGTGCTTGATCTCCTCCTCGTTGACCAGCTTGGCGGCCTCCTCGTCGCGCAGCAGAGCGAAGGCGTCCTTCACCGCCACGCGTCGGGTCTCGGTCTTCTGCTTGCCCATGCCGGCGAACAGGTTCTGCAACTGGCTGGTCATCTCTTCCATGCCCGGCGGCGTCATGATGTCGATGCCCGGGCCCTGGGGAGTGATCTCGATGTCGATTTCCTTGTCGTCGAGCTGCCCTTCGCGGAGCTTCTTGCGGAAGGTCTGACGGGTGCCGCTGTCCTGGCGCGGCTGGTCCTCCTGGCCACGGGGCGGCGGTAGCAGGGCATCGAGGATGCGATCCTCGGCGGCGTCCTCGGCGCGGTGACGCACCTCTTCCTTGGCGTGTTCGCGTACCAGCTTGAAGGCCGCCTCGGTGAGGTCGCGCACGATGGATTCGACGTCGCGGCCCACGTAGCCCACCTCGGTGAACTTGGTCGCCTCGACCTTGATGAAGGGCGCGCGGGCCAGCTTGGCCAGACGGCGGGCGATCTCGGTCTTGCCCACCCCGGTGGGGCCGATCATCAGGATGTTCTTGGGCGTCACCTCGGTGCGCAGGTCGTCGTCGAGCTGCATGCGCCGCCAGCGGTTGCGCAGGGCGATGGCCACGGCACGCTTGGCCTCCTGCTGCCCGATGATGTACTGGTCCAGGGCGTGGACGATCTCGCGAGGGGTCATCTGGGTCATGATCAGAGCTCTTCGAGGGTGACGTGGTGGTTGGTGAACACGCAGATGTCGCCGGCGATATCGAGCGACTTCTCGGTGATCTCGCGGGCCGTGAGGTCGGTGTTCTCGAGCAGGGCGCGGGCGGCGGCCAGGGCGTAGTTGCCGCCCGAGCCGATGGCGATGATGCCGCGCTCGGGTTCCACCACGTCGCCGTTGCCGGTGATGATCAGCGAGGCGTCCTTGTTGGCCACGGCGAGCAGCGCCTCGAGACGGCGCAGGGCACGGTCGGTGCGCCAGTCCTTGGCCAGCTCCACGGCCGCCTTGACCAGGTTGCCCTGGTGCTTCTCGAGCTGAGCTTCGAAGCGCTCGAAGAGGGTGAAGGCATCGGCGGTACCACCGGCAAAGCCGGCCAGTACCTCGCCGCGATAGAGTCGCCGTACCTTGCTGGCGTTGCCCTTCATCACGGTGTTGCCCAGCGATACCTGGCCGTCACCCGCCAGGGCGACCTGATCGCCGCGGCGCACGGAAACGATGGTGGTCATTCAGAGAACTCCGAAACGGGGAGCTCGATTCCGGCTCCCGATGACTTTCGGCGCCTGCGGACGCCTTGAGTGAACTTCAGGTGAAGTGTGGGCGGCGGGGGTGGAATTCAAGGAAACCGAGTGCCGCAATGCATCGCGACTTGCCTAGTTTTGCAGGCGGATCAGCAGCGGCTCTATCCCCTGGGTCACCATCAGATCCTGGGCGCGGTTGAGTTCGCGGGTGTCGTCGTAGGGGCCCACCTGTACGCGATGCCAGGTTTCGCCGCCGCCGGTCTGGACCTGGCTGACCTGGGCCACCAGGCTGAGGTTGCGCAGGCGATTCTGCAGCTGTTCGGCATCGTCGGACTCGCGGAAGGAGGCGGCCTGCAGCATGTAGCGGGTGCCCGCTTCATCGGCGCCGTCGTTGCCCTCGGAGGCATTGCGATTCGGTGAGGCCTCGGGAACCTGGTTGGCAGCGATGATCTGGGCGATGGGATCGTCCTCGGCGGAGGCGCTGGGGGACTCTCGGTCGGGTGAAGCCGGAGGCGTTGGAGCGCCGACTTCGCCGCGGGGGGCGATCACCTCCGACTCCGGCAGCAGGGTATAGAACTCGAAGGTAGGCATGCGCGGCTCGCTGGCTTCCTGGGAGGGCGCCACAGGCTCGGGCGTCTCCGGCGGTGCCGAACGTGGCAGCAGGGTGGCCAGCGGCGAGTCGTGGCCTTCCTGCCAGGGAGCCGTGCCGTGCTGGTGCTGGGCGAGCAGGAAACCCGCTACCAGACCAGCGAGGCCCCACGCCCAGCCGGGCAGGCGCCAGCCTTCCCGGCGCCGCGAGGTGCGCCGGCGGGTACTGGCGCCGCGCTTGTTGGGGGCAGGACGGCGAGCCATGGATCACATCTCCTCGGGTGCGCTGACGCCCATCAGGTCGAGGCCATTGCGCAGCACCTGTCGGGTCGCGAGGCCGAGGGCCAGGCGAGCGTTGCGCAGTTCGTCATCCTCGACCATCACCTTCACGGCGTTGTAGCAGGTATGGAAGTCGGCGGCCAGGTCGAGCAGGTACTGGGCCACCTGCTGAGGTTCCCGAGCAGCGGCGGCATGAGAGACCACCTCGGGGAAGCGAGCCAGACGGTTGAACAGCGCTTTTTCCTGGTCGGCGTCCAGGCGGGCCAGGCTGACCATCGCCAGGTCGTGATCGAAGGGCGTGCCATCGCTCTCGGCGCGGCGCAGCATGCTGCACACCCGCGCATGGGCGTACTGCACGTAGTAGACGGGATTGTCGTTGGACTGCGAGCGCGCCAGGTCGATGTCGAAGGTGAGCTGCGAGTCGGCGCGCCGCGCGGCCAGGAAGAAGCGGGTGGCATCGCGCCCCACCTCGTCGATCAGGTCGCGCACCGTGACATAGCTGCCGGCCCGTTTGGAAAGCTTCACTTCGACGCCGGAGCGGGTAACCATCACCATCTGGTGAAGCACGTAGTCGGGCCAGCCTTGAGGAATGCCCGCTTCCAGCGCCTGCAGGCCGGCGCGCACCCGGGTCACCGTGGAGTGGTGGTCGGCGCCCTGCTCGTTGATCACGGTGGTGAAACCGCGCTGCCACTTGTCCAGGTGGTAGGCCACGTCGGGCAGGAAGTAGGTGTAGCTGCCATCGGACTTGCGCATGACGCGATCCTTGTCGTCACCGAAGTCGGTGGTGCGCAGCCACAGGGCATCGTCCTGCTCGTAGGTGTGGCCGTTCGCGACCAGACGCTCCACTGCTGCCTCGACCTTGCCTTCTTCGTAGAGCGAGGACTCCAGGAAGTAGACGTCGAATTCGACGCCGAAGGCCTTGAGGTCGAGATCCTGCTCGCGGCGCAGCCAGGCCACGGCGAACTCGCGAATGGCATCGAGGTCTTCCGGGTCGCCCTTGGCGGTGACATGGCGGTCATCGGCGTGCACGGTCTGGCCGGCCAGGTAGTCCTTGGCCACTTCGGCGATGTAGTCGCCGCGGTAGCCGTCGGTGGGCCAGGCATCGTTGCCTGGCTCGATGCCCCTGGCGCGTGCCTGTACGGAGAGCGCCAGGTTGGCGATCTGTGCACCGGCGTCGTTGTAGTAGAACTCACGGGTGACGTCATGGCCGGTGGCTTCGAGCAGCCGGCACAGGCAGTCGCCGATGGCCGCGCCGCGACCGTGGCCGACGTGCAGCGGGCCGGTGGGATTGGCGGAGACGAACTCCACCTGCACTTTCCGGCCCTGGCCGGTGAGGCTGCGCCCGTAGGCATCGCCGGCGTCGAGCACCTGGCGCACGACCTGGGCGGCGGCATCCGTGGCGGCGAAAAAATTGACGAAGCCGGGTCCGGCGATCTCGACCTTGGCGACGGCATCGCTGGCGGGAAGTGCTGCGATCAGTGCCTCGGCCAGGTCTCGGGGCTTGCAGCCGGCAGGCTTGGCCAGCGCCAGCGCCAGGTTGGTGGCGTAGTCGCCGTGAGCCTTGTCGCGGGCAGGGTCGACCTTGATCGTGGGGGTGATGTCAGCGGGCAGCGTGCCTTGCTGCTTGAGCGTCTCGAGGGCGTCCTCGAGCAGTGCAACGATGGTCTCTTTCATGAAGCGTCGGTTGTCCTGTGGCGCCGGCCTGCGAATGGCCGATGAACCGGCGGTGACGAGGCACTCGCGGCGGGGCGCGGGCATGATGGAAACGGAGCCTTGAGCGGGCACGGCCGTCCATTATCGGCAATTGTGGTGCGGCTTTAAACCCTGCCAGCCTAGCTTCGGGCTTCGGGCTTCGGGCTTCGGGCTTCGGGCTTCGGTAGCATAATGCACCGGCGCTGCCATCTTGCAACGCCCTGCCCGTAGCCCGTGCCTCGTAACGCGAGGCTCGTGTCCCGCAGCTCGCGGCTCGTGGCTCGTGGCTCGTGGCTCGTGGCTAGGCAAGCGTCTGCGGATCGATATCCAGCGACCAGCGTACCCGGCGGGCCTCGGGCGTCGCCTCGAGCCAGGCAACGAGCCAGGCGCCGGCCTCATGCAGTCGGCTGCGCTTGTCGGCGCCGAGCATCAGCTGCAGGTGGTAGCGCCCCTGGCGTCGCTCCATGGGAGCCGGCACCGGCCCCAGGCAGTCGACGGCCAACTCGCGTTCGGCCAGCCAGGCGCGCAGCGACTCGCCGGCGTGGCGACCGAGTTCGGTGACGGCCGGCTCCTTGGGGCTCTCCAGGCGCAGCAGGGCGATGAAGCGAAACGGTGGCAGGCCGGCGGTGCGGCGCTCCTCGAGGAGCTGGGCGGCCAGGGCGTCGTAGCCGGCATCCGTGAGCAAGCGCAGGTGGGCGTCGTCGCTGTGCAAGGTTTGCACCAGAACCCGCCCCGGATGGCTGGCACGGCCGGCGCGGCCGGCGACCTGCTCGAGCAGCTGGGCACTGTGCTCCAGAGCACGAAAGTCGCTGGCGTAGAGACCGGCGTCGGCGTTGACCACGACCACTAGCGTCACATGGGGCAGATGGTGGCCCTTGGCGAGCATCTGGGTGCCCACCAGGAGACAGGGTTCGCCACGCCGCACCTCGGCGAGCATCCGTTCCAGGGCATCGCGACGCCGCGTGCTGTCGCGGTCGATGCGGTGTACGGGCACTTGCGGGAACTGCGCGGCAAGCGTCTCCTCGGTGCGTTCGGTGCCACTGCCCAGTGGGCGCAGATCGGCGCTACCGCAGGCCGGGCAGGCGTCGGGCAGCGCTCGGCGGCTGTCGCAGTGGTGGCAGGCCAGCAGGGGCGGCTGGCGGTGCAGCGTCAGTCGTGCATCGCAATGGTCGCATTCGGCGAGCCAGCCGCAGGCGTGGCAGGCCAGCGTCGGAGCGAAGCCGCGGCGGTTGATGAACACCAGCACCTGATGACCGGCGGCCAGAGTCTCGCCAATCGCCGTGAGTACGGGGGGGACGAGCCCGCCCTGGCGTGGGCGGCCGCGCATGTCGACGAGCTCCAGGCGTGCCGGGGCGTGGCGGGTGGCGCGGCGCGTCAGGCGCAGGTGGCGGTAGTCGCCGCGTTGCGCGTGGTGCAGGCTCTCCAGCGACGGCGTGGCGCTACCCAGCAGCAACGGGATGGCGTGTCGCTGGGCGCGCGCCACGGCCAGGTCGCGGGCGTGGTAGCGGAGCCCTTCCTGCTGCTTGAAGGAACCGTCGTGCTCCTCGTCGACGATGATCGCTCCGGGCCGAGCCAGTGGAGTGAAGATCGCCGAGCGGGTGCCGATGATGATGGGCGCGCGGCCGCTGGCGGCAGCCTCCCAGGCGTCGAGGCGTTCGTGGTCGGTGAGTGCGGAGTGCAGGGCGACGACGGGGACGCGAAAGCGGTGGCGGAAACGCGATAAGGTCTGGGGGGTCAAGCCGATCTCCGGTACCAGCACCAGCGCCTGACGGCCACGCGCCACCACGGCCTCGATCAACTGCAGGTAGACCTCGGTCTTGCCGCTGCCGGTGACCCCGTGCAGCAGGCAGGGGTGGAAGGCGTCGAGGCGCTCGTGGAGCGTGGCCAGCGCCGTGGCCTGTTCGCGATTGAGCGGCAGGGCCGGCTCGCCCAGCAGGCGGGCGGTGGCAGGGTCGGCAGCCGCCGTGCGCGGGGTCTCGCGGCGTGTCACCAGCCCCTTGGCGTCGAGCGCCTTGAGCTGTTCGCGGGTGAAGCCCTGGGCCAGAACCGCCGGCGTGGCGAGACCGTGGGGGTGCTGGGCGAGCATCGTCAGCAGTTCGGCCTGGCGGGGAGCGCGTTTGAGTCGCTCGGCGTCCACGGCACGGCCACTGTCGGTCAGCAGCCACTGCTCGCGCATGCGACCGGCTAGCGGCCGTCCCTGACGCAGCAGCACCGGCAATGCCTGGTGCAGGGTATCGCCGAGCGGGTGCTGATAGTAGCGAGCGGTGAAGCGACACAGCCATAGCCAGTCCGCCGGTAGCGGCGCCTCGTCGAGGCACTCCGCCACCGGCTTGAGCTCGCCGAGGGGCAGCTCGCCCGTGTCGCGGCACTCGACCACCACGCCGACGACCTGGCGTCGGCCGAAGGGGACGCGCACGCGCAGGCCCGGCTGCCATCCGCTGGACGGGGGCACGTCGGCGCGATAGTCGAACAGTCGGCGCAGCGGCGTGGGAACGGCCACGCGCAGCACGCGGTGAGCGCCTGGAGTCGGGGAGTCGTGCAATTGGCCTCCGGCCCGGGGTCTGCTAGAATGCTCCGCCGCCGTGGCGCAGGGGCGTTGCGGCGGCTATCGGTTAGCTAGTGACGGTTACCACGACTGATTAACCCGTATGCGGTGCCTGGCAATGATCAGGTGGCGGCATACCGCTCAAGAGGCTCAAGATGAAACAAGGTATCCACCCGGATTACAAGACGGTCACCGCAACCTGTTCGTGCGGTGCGACCTTCGACGTCGGCTCCACGGCCGGCCACGACCTGGCGCTGGACGTCTGCTCCCAGTGCCATCCGTTCTATACCGGCAAGCAGAAGCAGGCGACCACGGGCGGTCGCGTCGAGCGCTTCAACAAGCGTTTCGGTGCCGCCCTCAAGCGCGGCTGAATGCCGCGCCATTGGCGACACCCGCTCAGCGTCATTCCGGAAAACCCGCCATCAGGCGGGTTTTCTGCTACTGGGGCCCTCGTCGAAGCGGCAATTCCCAGAGGTGCTAAATTACGGTAATTGGCACCGATCATCATGGAATGACGCCGAACGGCGGAATCGTGGGGTGCGTTGAGATGTGGAAAGTTTTTCTATACGCTAGATTGCCCGCTCGTTTCACGTTATGACACGGATACCGGATCACAGCATGACAGACGCCAAGAAGCAGGCTGCGCTGGATTATCACGCCAAGCCCATCCCCGGGAAGCTCTCGGTGGAGCTGACCAAGCCCACGGCCTCCGCGCGCGACCTTTCCCTGGCCTATAGCCCGGGCGTGGCCGAGCCGGTACGCGAGATCGCCCGCGACCCGGAGAATGCCTACCGCTATACCGGCAAAGGCAACCTGGTGGCGGTGATCTCCGATGGCAGCGCTATCCTGGGGCTAGGCAACCTGGGGCCGCTGGCCAGCAAGCCGGTCATGGAAGGCAAGGGCGTGCTGTTCAAGCGTTTCGCCGGTATCAACTCGGTGGACGTCGAAGTCAATGCCGAGAGCCCCCAGGCGTTCATCGACACCGTGGCGCGCATCGCCGATACCTGGGGCGGCATCAATCTAGAGGACATCAAGGCGCCGGAGTGCTTCGAGATCGAGCAGACGCTCATCGAGCAGTGCAGCATCCCGGTTTTCCACGATGATCAGCATGGTACCGCCATCGTCACCGCGGCGGGCATGCTCAACGCTTTGGAGATTGCCGGCAAGCGCCTGGAAGAGGCGAAGATCGTATGTCTCGGCGCCGGGGCGGCGGCGATTGCCTGCATGAAGCTGCTGGTTTCGTGCGGCGCACGCCCTGAGAATCTGGTCATGCTGGATCGCCGCGGGGTGATCCACTCCGGTCGCGAGGGTCTCAATCCCTACAAGGCGATGTTCGCCATCGACACCGACAAGCGCACGCTGGACGACGCCATCGAGGGAGCTGACGTCTTCATCGGACTTTCCGGGCCCAATCTGATGAGCGCCGATCACCTGCGCAAGATGGCCGACGATCCGGTGGTCTTCGCCTGTACCAACCCGGATCCGGAGATCGACCCCGAGGTGGCTCGCGAGGCGCGCCCGGACGTGATCATGGCCACCGGCCGCTCCGACTATCCCAACCAGGTCAACAACGTGCTGGGCTTTCCTTTCATCTTCCGCGGGGCGCTCGACGTGCGCGCCACGCGCATCAACGAGGAAATGAAGGTGGCTGCCGTGCATGCGCTCAAGGACCTGGCCCGCGAACCGGTGCCCCAGGCGGTGCTGGAGGCCTATGAGACGCAGAGCCTGGTCTTTGGTCGCGATTACATCATCCCCACTCCGGTGGATGTGCGGCTGCTCGAGCGGGTCGCCGCGGCGGTGGCCCAGGCAGCGGTGGATTCCGGTGTGGCGCGGCGCCCCTATCCCGCGCACTATCCGCTGACATCGGTAGATGACGTCTACGGTAATGGATAGCGTCCCGTTGCAGACTCGCTGAGGATATGCCGCCGCCGACCCTCGGGCCGGCGGCGGCTCGTCATGAAGCGGCGCTTACCAGCTGTAGAGCAACGAAGCGCTGGTGGTGTGGTCGGTGCGGGCGTCGGCGCTCTCCGGTGGCTGCGAGTTGTGCTTGATCTCATGGGATAGCTTCAGTGCCAGCCGCGAGTTGAGCCGGGCAGTGATGGCGCTGAGCGAACGCGACGTCGTGTTGTCGTCGGTTGCCTCGATCGAGACCTCCTGGTCGAGACTGGCCGTATCGGAGAACGCCCAGCGGTAGTCCAGAGCACTGTAGGCGACCGCAAGGGTCTCGTCTCCTGCATCGCTGATATTGTCGTCGCGAAAGCCGGGGCCGGCCTCCAGGGAGAGCCGGTGGCGTTCGCCGTCGAGAAGGTGGCGGCCGTAGCCGGCGATGGCGGTGAACTGCTGGTCGTAGCCGCTGAAGCGATCCTTCTCCCAGCGGGCGAAGCCGAACAGATAATGGGGACCCTGGAAGTCGTAGCGCTCGCGCATGGAAACCAAGTACTGCTCGGCGCTGGTCTCGCCGTCGCGTGCGACGTTGCGCACTTCGCCGCGCAGTGTGTGCATCCAGTTGCCGGTCAGCCAGGTCAGGCGACCCTTGCCGATCAGCGTCCGACTGTCGGTGTTGCCGGAGAGATGAGTGTAGCCGAGCTCGGCCTCGCCACTGAAGGCGTCGGCGTCCTCGTCGGGGGCCGGCGGTGCATAGAAGGGACTGGCAGCCGCACCGCCGGCGATCGTCAGCAAGCCAGCTAGCGGGAGCGCCAACCACTGGTGCCGTAGCCGGCGCGTCGTGGAGTCGCACATGTCGGTCTCTTCGTCTGCCTGGGGCTGGCGTCGCCGCCGCGCGAGCGGCGGCGAGCGGATAGTGTGGGTCGGGCGACATGGCGGTCGCCCGCTCGTCTAGAAGATGGCTTCATAACTGCCGCTGCCTTCGGAGCCGCTGCGTTGCTCGACTTCCTGTTCGATGCGCCGCGGCTGTCGATCCGGCAGGTGATCGGGGTGGAATATCTCGCTGATGCCGCCGGGTTGCTCGTCGGCCAGCAGGCGCCCGGTATCGGGGTCGACACGGGCGCGCACCAGCTCCTCAGGCGGCTCGGGCATGGCTTCGGGGCGATCCGCCAAGGCATCTTCCATGAAATCGATCCATACCGGCAGGGCGGCGTTGGCACCGTACTCGGCAATGCTGTCGTTGTCGTCCTTGCCCACCCACACGGTGGCCACCAGGTCGCTGTTGAATCCGGCGAACCAGGCGTCGCGCTGATCGTTGGTGGTGCCGGTCTTGCCGACGATATCCTGGCGATCGAGGGACAGGGCGGCGCGTCCGGTGCCGTTCTCGATGACGTCGCGCATCATGTCGCGCAGGATGTAGACCGCCGTCGGGTCGGCGACGCGCGGTGCCACCGGGTAGCGCTTGCCGTCACGCTCGATTGCTTCCTGACCGTCTTCGCAGTCGTGGCAGGCGATGGCGGGGCTTGCTTCCTCGATCACCTCGCCGTCGCTGCCGCGGGTGATGCGCTCGATGAACCAGGGCGAGACCTGGAAGCCTCCGTTGGCCAGCACGGCATAGGCGTTGGTCATTTCCAGCGGAGTCAGGCTGGCGCTGCCCAGTGCCAGCGACAGGCCGCTCGGCAGCCGGCTCGAGGCAAACCCGAAGCCCTGAAGGTACTCGATGGTGGTGTCCAGGCCCAGCGTCTGCAGAATGCGGATGGTGACCAGGTTGCGCGAGCGAGCCAGCGCCTCGCGCAACCGGGTGGGGCCGAGGAAGTCGCCGCTGGAGTTGACCGGGCGCCACAGCTCGTTGCTGCCGTCCTCGACCACGACCGGGGCATCGTTGACCACGCTCGAGGCGGTCATCAGGCCGCTGTCCAACGCCGCTAGGTAAATGAAGGGCTTGAAGATCGAGCCGGACTGGCGTTCGGCCTGTACGGCGCGGTTGAACTTGCTTGCCGAGAAACTGAAGCCGCCCTGCAGGGCGAGGATGGCGCCGGTGTCGGGTTCCAGTACCACCAGCGAGCCTTCGGCACCGGGGTGCTGCGAGAGGCGCCAGTTGCCCTCTGCGTCTTCGAGAATGCGCACCAGATCGCCTCGCTCGGCGATCTCGGCGGCCGAGCTGGGCTCGGCGCCGCGCGAGCGCGGACTGCGGTAGGCTCGAGCCCAGCTCAACCCCTCCCAGTCGAGGGTGACCAACTCGCCGCCGCGAGTCATGACGCGCATTTCGCGCCCTTCGCTCTCCGCCACGATGGCGGGCTTGAGCGGGCCATAACTGGTGGTGCGTTCGAGCACGCCGAGCCAGTTACTGACGTCGCCGTCGACCCCTTCGACCTCGGTCTGGCTGCGCTCGGCTGCCTGCTGGGCGGTCTCCATGATTTCCGGCGATTCGTCGAGCTCTTCCTCCAGCCCTTGTCGTTCGGTACGCGCCTGGGCCTCGACCAGGCCGGAGGGGATGTCGCGCTCTTCGGGCCCACGCCAGCCGTGGCGAGTGTCGTAGTCGATCAGGCCGCGGGCCAGCGACTGGCGAGCCAGGGGCTGCAATTCGCTGTCGATGGTGGTGTGAATGCGGTAGCTGCCGGTATAGGCGCTGTCGCCGAAGCGTTCGATGGCGTACTGCCGGGCCATTTCCGCCACGTAGTCGGCTTCCACCTCGGCTTGTGCGCGATGGCGGCGGGCGGTGATCGGCTCCTGGACGCTGTCTTCGTAGGTGGCGGGATCGATGTGGCCGAGTTCGCGCATGCGGTAGAGGATCCAGTTGCGGCGGATCAGCGCACGCTCGGGATTGGCCAGCGGGTTGAACGACGATGGCGCCTTGGGCAATCCGGCGATCATTGCTTTCTGTGCCAGCGTCAGCTCGGCCAGGGGTTTGTCGTAGTAGACCTCGGCGGCGGCGGCGATGCCATAGGCGCGGTGGCCCAGGAATATCTTGTTGACGTAGAGCTCGAAGATAGCCTCCTTGGAGAGGATCTGCTCCATCTGCAGCGCCAGCAGAATCTCACGGATCTTACGGGTGAAGGTGCGGTCCAGACTGAGCAGGTAGTTGCGGGCCACCTGCATGGTGATGGTGGAGCCGCCCGATTGGATGTCACCGCTGGCGGCCAGCTCCAGGGCGGCCCGAGCCAGTCCTTTGGGGTCGACGCCGCGATGATCGAAATAGGCGTCGTCTTCGGCGGCCAGCAGCGCCTGGATGAAATCCGTCGGGATGTCGTCGAACTCCACCGGCATGCGGCGCTCGTCACCGTATTCGCCGATCAATTTGCCGTCGCGGGTGAAAATGCGCAGCGGGGTGTGCAGTTCGAAGTCCTCGAGCTGGCGCACGTCGGGCAGCCCCGGAGAGAAGTAGAGAGCCGCACCGGCCACGCCCAGCAGCGAGGCCGAGAGTAGCGACACCAGCAGCCAGATGACGGAAAAGGTCAGGGTTTTGATCCACTTCATGAAAATACGATATCCGTGGTGAAATCCGTAGGTAAGGCGGGTGCGATGGGGTGCCGTCACTGGCGCCAGCCATTATAGGAAGCCGAGCCGCTCGTCACCAGCGTTGACGGGACATTGCGATGTCGATGTCCCTTCGTGGGGGAATATCAGGTAACCTCCTCGTTGCAGGGCAGGGTACGAATTGCCTGGTACGTTACGCTGGGCCGACCGAACCACGACGCGCGGATGACCGCATCATGATTGGGCAGGGGCATGACTAGATGCGATTCAGGGCCTCCGGCAAGGGATTGATCGGTGTCGACATCACGTCGGCCACCGTCAAGCTGATCGAGTTGCGCCGTGTCGGCGGCACCTTCCAGATCGATAGCTACGCAGTGCGTCCCCTGCGCGAAGGCGCCGTGGTCGAGCGGCGCATCCGCGACATGGGAGAGGTGGCCGACGCCCTGCGTCGTGCAGTGGAGAGCGCTCGGCCTGCTTCTCGCAATGCGTCGGTAGCGGTGCCGGCCAGTGCCGCCATCACCAAGACCCTGACCTTGCCAGCCTCGCTGAATGACGACGAGATCTCCGCACGCATTCAACTGGAGTCGGACAAGCACATTCCCTTTCCGTTCAGCGAAGTCGCCTTCGATTTTCAGCGACTCGGCCTTAACGCCCGCTACGGCGACCAGCAGGACGTGCTGCTGGTCGCCTGCCGCGAGCAGGACGTGCGGCAACTGACCGATGCGCTCCTCCAGGCGGGGCTGGCTCCGGCGGCGGTCGATGTCGAAACCTTCGCCATGGAGCGCGCCTTCGAGGAAGTTCGCGCCCAGTTGCCCTCTTCGACTGGCAGCGAAGAGTGCGTGGCGCTGGTCGATATCGGGGCCACCATGAACGCCTTCCACGTGGTGCGCAATGGGCGCATCACCTACAGCCGGGATACCGTGTTCGGAGGGCGCCAGCTCACCGACGAGATCCGCAATCGCTACGGGTTGAGCCTCGAAGAGGCGGGGCTGGCCAAGAAGCGGGGCGGGTTACCGGAAGATTATCAGGCCAGTGTGCTCGAGCCTTTCCTGGATACGCTGGTGCAGCAGGTGGGGCGTTCCCTGCAGCTCTACTACACCGCCGGGCGCAAGCATGAAGTGCAGCGCATGGTGCTGGCCGGGGGCTCCAGCGTGATCCCGGGGCTCGCCGAGCGCCTTGCCCAGGACAGCGGCATGGAGGTCTCCATCGCCAATCCGTTCCTGCGCATGCGCATCAATCCGCGTATCGATGTCCAGACGCTGGCCGGCGACGCCCCGGCAATGCTCACGGCTTGCGGACTGGCGATGAGGTCTCGCGCATGAGCATCGAGATCAACCTGCTCCCGTGGCGCGAGAAGCAGCGTGCGCGCCGTAGCCGCCGCTTCTATCTGGCCCTGGTTCTGATGGTGGGGCTGGGTGCCGGAGGAGGGCTGGGTGTCACGCACTTCTATCAAGCGGAGCTCAGCGCACAGCAACAGCGCAATGCCCATTTGCGCGATGCGATAGCCGCGCTCGATCAGGACATCCGTTCGATCACCGAGTACGAGGCGGTTCGCGAGCGCATGGCCGGCCAGCTCGACGTGTTCGGCGAACTGCAGCAGGGGCGCTCGCAGACGGTGGCCGTGTTCCGCGACCTGACCCGCAGCCTGGTGGAGGGCGTGCATTACACCTCTCTGGCTCGGCAGGGCGAACGACTGCGTCTCACCGGCCTGGCCGAGTCCGACTCTCAGGTATCCGATCAGCTGCGTGCGCTGGCGGCTGCGCCCTCGCTGGCCGAACCCGTGCTCTCCGAAGTGGAGTCGGCGAACGGCGCCCAGCGGCGCTTTGCGCTCAGCGTCACTCAGCAGTCGGTCGATGTGGCATCCGACGAAGCCGGAGGTGAGCCATGAGCTTGCGGGGAGAGTGGCGTCGTCTGCGCGAGCTCGACTGGCGGGAGCTGGATATCAAGGAGTCGGGAAGCTGGCCCTGGTCGCTACAGCTGATCTGCTGCGGGTTGGTGTTCGGCCTGACGCTCGCCGCCATGCACTGGTATCTGGCGCGCCCCCAGATCGAGGCGCTGAGCGAGGCACGAGCCGAGGAGCGCACGCTGCTGCGCGATTACCGACTCAAGGCGGCTCAGGCCTCGCGCCTGCCCACCATGCTGGAAGAGATGGCCGTGCTCGAAGCGCGCATGGAGGCGCTGATGGCCATGCTGCCCACCGGTGCCGAAATACCTTCGCTGCTGGACAGCATCAGCGAGATCGCCCTCGATCACCGGTTGTCGATCGATGTCATCCGGCTGCGCAGCCCCGAGACGCGCGATTTCTACATCGAACGGCCCTTCGATATTCAGGTTGAGGGCGACTACCACCGCCTGGCTGCCTTTCTGGCCGATATTGCGGCTCTGCCGCGGATCGTCACCCAGCATGACTTTTCGCTGGACCCGGCCGAAGAGGACGATACGCTGACGCTATCCATGCTGGCACGCACCTACAGCTACCGGACCCCCGACCAGACCCAAGGGGAGGGCGCGCCATGAGATGGCTGCAGGGTATCCTCATGACCGTTACGGTAGGGCTGGTCGCCGGCTGTGCCGATCCGCAGTTGGCAGCACTGGATCGCGAACTGGCGGCGATTCGCGACGACCCGGGGCCGACGCCCGCTTTCGAGATGCCCGAGGTTCCTACCTACCAGGCCACGCCCTATCGGGAGGCGGATAGTCGCAGCCCCTTCCGGCCGCATCGGCCGGAAACCGACCCTGAAGCGTCGGGCGAAGGTCTGCTGGCGCCGGACCCGGAGCGACGCAAAGAACCGCTGGAAGGCTTTGCGCTGGAGGAGCTGGCACTGGTGGGCGTGTTGACGGTAGGGGGCGAGCGTTCGGCGCTGGTGCGAACGCCGGACGGTCAGGTCCACCGGTTGCGCGAAGGGAACTACCTGGGCAGCAACCATGGACGCATCGTCGCCATCACTCACTCATCGGTGCAGCTGGTGGAGCTGGTGCCGACCGGCGGTGGTGGCTGGGTGGAGCGCACCACCCGACTCACGCTGGATGACGATACATGACGGCAGCACTGTGGCGACCAGACGACGTTGGCCGGTGTCCGGCCGGAGGGTGAAGAAATGATTGCAATGATGCGTGCACTGGTGGGGCTCTGCCTGCTACTGGTTGCCGCCAGCGCCACGGCCACTACGCTGACCGACCTTGACTTTCGTCAAGGACAGGGGGGTGAGCTGCAGGTCGATCTGCACTTCGACGATGGGGTGCCGGAAGTGCGCGGCTACCGCCTCGACGAGCCGCCGCGCCTGACCATCGACCTCATGGCCACCGGCAATCGTCTCGATCAGCGCCGTTTCGATCTGGGCCTCGGTGGTGTGGCGCAGGTCACCGCCCTGGAGGCGGGGAGTCGAACGCGGCTGGTGTTCGAGCTGGACGATGCCTTGCCTTACCGTACTCAGGCATTGGGCGATCGTCTGCGCCTCTCCATCGGTGGCGATGCCGCGTCGGCGCGGGCCAACGGCGCCCCCTCCGACGCCGAGCCCGCCGGTAGCCCGTCCCCATCGGGAGCGAGTCCGTCCATCGAGGCCATCGATTTTCGCCGCGGCGACGAGGGGGCCGGACGGCTGGTCGTGGTTTTCGATCGGGCCGGGGTCGACGCCCGGGTGCGAGAAGAGAGCGGTAACCGTATCATCGCCGAGCTGCGTGGCGTCGAACTGCCTGAGGCGCATAACCAGGTGCTCGACGTCAGCGATTTCGACACGCCGCTGACCCGTGTCACGCCGCGCCGCAGTAGCGACGGCGTCACCCTCGACATCCGGGGTGGCGGCGACTATGCGATGGTTTCCACGCAAAGCGGTCGACAGTTGACCATCGAGGCGCAGCCGGTCACTCAGCGGGAACGCGAAGAGCGCGTGCGCGAGCAGTTCCCCTATACCGGTGAGCGCATCACTCTCAATTTCCAGGATATCGAGGTGCGCTCGGTGCTGGCGATCATCGCCGATTTCACCGGGCTCAACCTGGTGGCCAGCGATAGCGTTCAGGGACGTGTCACGCTCAACCTGGAAGACGTGCCCTGGGATCAGGCACTCGATCTGGTGCTCAAGAGTCATGGTCTTGCCAGTCGCCAGGAGGGCAATGTCATTGTCGTGGCACCGGCCTCGGATCTCGCCAATATCGAACGTCAGGAACTTGAGGCGCGCACCGAGATGGAGACCCTGGCGCCGCTGACCACGGAGTACGTCCAGGTACGTTACGCCCGTGCCGAGGAGCTGGCCCGCCTGCTGCGCGGCGAGGAGGGGTTCGGCCTGCTCAGCGAGCGTGGTCGGGTGGCCGTGGATCAGCGCACCAATACGCTGTTGATCCAGGATACCGCCGATCAGGTGCAGGAGATCCTCGCCACCCTCGACGAACTGGACATCGCCGTACGCCAGGTGCAGATCGAGGCGCGCATCGTCATTGCCCGCGACGGCGTCACCAAGGAACTGGGCGTCAACTGGGGGGCCTCCGGCGAGGGCAGCCGTTTCAACTTGGGCGGGGCGTCGACCGGCACTCCGGTCGCTACCTACGGCGACGACTTCAGCGGTCAGCGCGAATCCCGCGGTCAGTTTGCCGGCGGTTTCGATGATCCCGCGGGCAGCCAGTTCGAGCGCGGCGGCCTGGCCGTCGATCTGGGTGGGGCCAACCCGATGACCAGCCTCTCCTTTGGCTATCTCTCCGGCGATATCCTGCTCGATCTGGAGCTGCGTGCCCTGGAGAGCGAGAACAAGAGCCAGACCATCTCTCAGCCACGGGTGATCACCGCCAACCAGCGCAAGGCGGTGATCAAGCAGGGTCAGGAGATCCCTTACCAGGAGTCCACCTCCAGCGGCGCGACCAACGTGGAGTTCAAGGAAGCGGTGCTGTCGCTGGAAGTGACTCCGCAGATCACCCCGGACGACCGCATCATCATGGATCTGCTGATCAACAACGATACCGTGGCCGAAGAGGCGTTCGGCGGAGTGCCGGCCATCGACACCAACCAGATCGAGACCCAGGTGCTGGTGGACAATGGTGAAACCGTGGTGCTGGGTGGTATCCTCACCACGGAAGAGCTCCGCCGCCTGGCCAAGACGCCGTTTCTGGGCGATCTGCCGGTGCTGGGAAAGCTCTTTCAGTACAATGAGCAGAACAACCAGAAAGTCGAGCTGCTGGTGTTCATCACGCCCCGCATACTGGACGATAACCTGGCCATTCGCTGATGCAGGCATTACCCAATCTGATCCTCGTTGGCCCCATGGGGGCCGGCAAGAGCACCATCGGCCGCCTCCTGGCGGCCGAGCTGTCACGTGAGTTCTACGACAGCGACCACGAGATTCAGGCTCGTTGCGGGGCCGATATCCCGTGGATCTTCGACGTCGAGGGCGAGGCCGGGTTTCGCCAGCGCGAAGCGCAGATGATCGAGGAGCTCACCGCCCTCGATGAGGTGGTGATCGCCACCGGCGGCGGCGCCGTTCTGCGCGAGGAGAACCGTCGCCGGCTGCGCGAGCGTGGTACGGTCATCTATCTCTTCACCACCGTGGAGCAGCAACTCAGGCGCGTCGCCAAGGATCGCAATCGGCCCCTGCTGCAGCGGCCCGATCGCGAAGCTGCGCTGCGCGAGATGTTCAAGCTGCGTGACCCTCTATACCGTGCCACCGCCGATATCGTGGTGCGCACCGATCGGCGCAGTCCGCGCGGCGTGGTGGGCGAGATCGTGCGCCGCGTACAGCGCCTGGTCGACCCCCTCCAAGCCAAGGCCTGAAAATCATGTCCGCCGCTTTCGCTTCCGAATCGCCCTGCCGCCTGCAGGTGGCACTGGGCAACCGCAGTTATCCCATTCACGTCGGCCCCGGTGTGCTTGGCGATCCGCAGTGGCTCGCTCCTCATCTCGCCGGGCGCCAGGTGATGATCGTCACCAATGCCAGCGTGGCGCCGCTGTATCTTGAGCGCTGTCGCGCTGCGCTGCCGGAGGGGCTGGAGGTGCGTGAGCTGGTGCTGCCCGATGGCGAGGCCACCAAGAACCTCGCGCACGTCTCGCGCATCTGGGACGCCCTGCTGGAAGCCGGTTTCAATCGTCGCTGCACCTTGATCGCCCTGGGCGGTGGAGTGATCGGCGACATGGTCGGCTTCGCCGCGGCGTGCTACCAGCGCGGCGTCGCCTTCATCCAGGTGCCGACCACGCTGTTGGCCCAGGTGGACTCCTCGGTGGGGGGCAAGACCGGCGTCAACCACCCGCTGGGCAAGAACATGATCGGCGCTTTCTGGCAGCCGCGGGCGGTGCTGATCGACACCGATACGCTGGCCACCCTGCCTGAGCGCGAGCTGTCGGCCGGCCTCGCCGAGGTGATCAAGTACGGCCTGATTCGCGATGTCGACTTTCTTGCCTGGCTGGAAAACGCCATGCCGTCGCTGCGTGCCCTCGACGCCTCGAGACTGGCGCAGGCCATCGAGCGTAGCTGTGCGCTCAAGGCCGAGATCGTCGCCGCCGACGAGACCGAGCAGGGCGTGCGTGCGCTGCTCAATCTCGGCCACACCTTCGGACACGCCATCGAGGCTCACCAGGGCTATGGAGCGTGGTTGCACGGCGAAGCCGTGGGCGCCGGCATGCTGATGGCCGCCGAGCTTTCCGCCCGCCTTGGCTGGTTGCCGGCCGGCGATGTCGCGCGAGTCCGCGAGGTCATCGCCGCGGCCGGCCTGCCGCTCGCCGCACCGGCCGACATGACGGCCGATGACTTCCTGGCGCGCATGCGCCTGGACAAGAAGAACGTCGACAGTCGGCTGCGCCTGGTGCTGTTGCGTGCCCTGGGCGACGCCTGCGTCCACGACGCCACTCCAACGCAGACCCTCGAGGCTCTGCTAGGCGACTTTCCCCGCCAGGCCTGATCGTTCGATCGGTTCGCTTCATCGATGCCCGCGACTCGCGGGCATCGCCGTTTACGACACGCCTCCACGCACCAATCCGCATGCCTCATGCCAGATCGGTATGGGGATAGATGCGCGAATTAGACCAAAGTCTAATGGTCGATTGGCTTTCGTTTGCCTTCCGTTGATGAGGCCCGCAAGTTCTTGACGTGGTGGTGTTTTTTGCCCGAGCTTGGATGGCAAGTGATGGATTTGGCAAGGTTTTTGGCGGTGTTTGGGCGGCAGCCGATTGCGTGGCGGCCATGGCTCTGGCTATGCTTGCCATCCTTTGTCCATCACAGCAGAGAGGGCTTTTTTGCCTAAGCCGTAAAAAAGCCAACCGAAAACAATATAATGTCTTTGCTGATCAGTCAATCGTTTCTAGCGAGAGGCACGCCCCATGAACCGAGGCCTACATCATCCCGGCGAGTACCGCGATAACTGCGGGTTCGGCCTGATCGCCCATATGGAGGGGCAGGCCAGCCACGACTTGCTGCGCACTGCCATCGAGTCGTTGACCTGCATGACCCACCGTGGCGGTATCGCTGCCGATGGCAAGACCGGCGATGGCTGCGGGCTGTTGCTCAAGATGCCCGAGGCGTTCATGCGTGACGTCGCCGCCGAGGCACTGGACGTGCCGCTCGGCGAGCGGTTCGCGGTGGGTTCGGTGTTTCTGCCCGACGACGACGCCCGCGAGGCGCGGGCACGCGGCATTCTCGAGGGTGAGCTGCGCGCCTGTGGCCTGGTGATCCGTGGCTGGCGCGAGGTGCCCGTCGATTCCAGCTGCTGTGGCCCCATGGCGCTCGAGTGTCTGCCGCGCATCCGCCACCTGTTCGTCGAGCCGGGCAAGCAGAGTGACCCCGAGCGCTTCGATGTCGACCTGTTCATGGCGCGGCGGCGTGCCGAGCAGATGCTGCGTGACGAGGAGGACTTCTACGTCTGTTCGCTCTCCTCCCAGGTCCTCTCCTACAAGGGGTTGATGATGCCGGTCGACCTGCCGACCTTCTATCACGACCTGGGGGACGAGCGCCTGGAGACGGCGATCTGCGTCTTTCATCAGCGTTTCTCCACCAATACCGCACCGCGCTGGCCGCTGGCTCAGCCGTTTCGTCTGCTGGCTCACAACGGCGAGATCAATACCATCCAGGCCAATCGCGGCTGGGCCAATTCCCGCAAGGAGAACTTCGTCACCGAGCGGCTGCCCGACATCGCCGAGCTCGACGAGATCGTCAACACCGTAGGCTC
Organism: Halomonas faecis; assembly: GCF_010993975.1. GTDB lineage: Bacteria > Pseudomonadota > Gammaproteobacteria > Pseudomonadales > Halomonadaceae > Halomonas > Halomonas faecis. The sequence continues at coordinate 65,987 of NZ_JAACZO010000057.1, read as the reverse complement.
CGACTCATCGAGTATGGACAACATGCTCGAGGTGCTGCTGATGGGTGGCATGGAGCTGCATCGTGCGGTGCGCATGATGGTGCCGCCGGCGTGGCAGAACGTCGAGACCATGGATGCCGAGCTGCGTGCCTTCTACGAGTACAACTCCATGCATATGGAGCCGTGGGATGGCCCGGCCGGCGTGGTGATGACCGATGGCCGCCAGGCGCTGTGCATGCTCGACCGCAACGGCCTGCGTCCGGCGCGCTGGGTGATCACCAAGAACGGCTACATCACGCTGGCTTCCGAGATCGGCACCTACGACTATGCCCCCGAAGACGTGGTGGCCAAGGGGCGTGTCGGTCCGGGGCAGGTGCTGGCGGTGGACACCCATACCGGCGAGGTGCTGCATACCGACGACATCGACAGTCGCCTCAAGTCCGCCTATCCCTACAAGCGCTGGCTCAAGCAGGAGGCGCACTACCTGGAGTCGGCGCTCACCGAGCTGGCCAGCTTCCAGAACATGGATGCGGAGGCGGTCAAGACCTGGCAGAAGATGTTCCAGGTGAGCTTCGAAGAGCGCGATCAGGTGCTGCGGCCGCTGGGTGAAAGCGGCCAGGAGGCGGTGGGCTCCATGGGCGACGATACGCCGGTGGCGGTGCTCTCCGGCAAGCCGCGCCTGCTTTCCGACTACTTCCGCCAGAAGTTCGCCCAGGTCACCAACCCGGCCATCGACCCGCTGCGTGAGGCGATCGTGATGTCGCTGGAGACCTGCATCGGTGCCGAGCTCAACGTCTTCAAGGCGACCCCGGAGCATGCCCACCGCATCATTCTGACCACCCCCATCCTGTCGCCGCGAAAATTCTCGGCCCTGCTGGAACAGGACGATCCCGCCTTCGCCAGTCATACCCTCACGCTGGGCTACGACCCCGAGCGAATGGGGCTCAAGGCCGCCGTGCTCGAGCTGTGCCGCCAGGCCGAGGCGGCGGTGCACGAAGGCAAGGTGATTCTGGTGCTCTCCGACGCCAAGCTGGCCAAGGGTGAACTGCCCATTCAGGCGGCCTTGGCGGTAGGGGCCGTGCACCAGCACCTGGGCAAGCTGGCGCTGCGCCCGCGGGCCAACATCGTGGTGGAGACCGGCTATGCCCGCGATGCCCACCAGATGGCGGTGCTGTTCGGCGTAGGCGCCACGGCGATATTCCCCTGGCTCGCCTATCAGGTGATGGCCGACATGCACCGTACCGGCGAGCTCACCGGCAATCCGGCGGATACCCGCGAGAACTATCGCAAGGGGCTGCAGAAGGGGCTCTACAAGATCCTCTCCAAGATGGGCATTTCCACGCTTGCCTCGTATCGCGGCTCGCAGCTCTTCGAGGCGGTGGGGGTCGACAGGGAGGTGATGGACCTATGCTTCACCGGCATGGCTTCACGCATCCAGGGGACCGGCTTCAGTGAGCTGCAACTGCAGCAGGAGCTGCTGGCCCGCGATGCCTGGATACCGCGCAAGCCCATCGCTCAGGGGGGGCTGTTCAAGTACGTCCACGACCACGAGTACCACGCTTACAACCCTGATGTGGTCAAGGCGCTGCAGGAGGCGGTGCAGGAAGGCGACTACGCGAAGTGGAAGAAGTTCGCCCAGCTCGTCAACGAGCGGCCGGTGGCCACGCTGCGCGACCTGCTGAAGCTGAAGGCCTCCGCAACGCCGCTGTCCCTGGAAGAAGTGGAGTCGGTGGACGCTCTCATTCCGCGCTTCGACAGTGCGGGCATGTCGCTGGGTGCGCTGTCTCCGGAGGCCCACGAGGCGCTGGCCCAGGCCATGAACGAGGCCGGGGGGCGCTCCAACTCCGGCGAGGGTGGCGAGGATCCGGCGCGCTACGGCACCATCCGCTCCTCCAAGATCAAGCAGATCGCCTCGGGGCGCTTCGGCGTCACCCCGGCCTACCTGGTCAACGCCGAGGTACTGCAGATCAAGGTCGCCCAGGGCGCCAAGCCCGGCGAAGGCGGCCAATTGCCCGGCGGCAAGGTCAACGAGCTGATTGCCCGGCTGCGTTACTCGGTGCCCGGGGTGACGCTGATCTCGCCGCCGCCGCACCACGACATCTACTCCATCGAGGATCTGGCGCAGCTGATTTTCGACCTGAAACAGGTCAATCCGGATGCCCAGGTATCGGTCAAGCTGGTCTCCGAGCCGGGCATCGGCACCATCGCCACCGGGGTGGCCAAGGCCTACGCCGACCTGATCACAGTCTCCGGCTACGACGGCGGCACCGCGGCGAGCCCGCTCACCTCGATCAAGCATGCCGGCAGCCCCTGGGAACTGGGCCTGCCCGAGGTGCACCAGGCGCTGCGCATCAACGGCCTGCGTGACAAGATCCGCCTGCAGACCGACGGTGGGCTGAAGACCGGCCTCGACGTGGTCAAGGCGGCGATCCTCGGCGCCGAGAGCTTCGGCTTCGGCACCGCGCCCATGGTGGCGCTGGGCTGCAAGTACCTGCGCATCTGCCACCTCAACAACTGCGCCACCGGCGTGGCGACTCAGCATCAGTACCTGCGCGACGAGCACTTCCGCGGCACCGTGGACATGGTCAAGCATTACTTCCGCTTCATCGCCGAGGAGGTGCGCGAGATGATGGCCCTGCTCGGGGTGCGCAAGCTCACCGACCTGATCGGCCGTACCGACCTCCTCGAGGTGCTGGAGGGCGAGACGGCTTCACAGCGCAAGCTCGATCTGACCGACCTGCTGGTCAACGACTACGCATCGGCGGACGCGCCGCAGTTCTGTCAGGTGAGCCGCAACGTGCCTCACGACCCGGGTGCCAAGAACCAGGAAGTGCTCGAGGCGCTCGAGGCGGCCATCGAAGCCAAGAGCGGCGGCGAGTTCACCTTCGCCATCACCAACTGCGACCGCTCGGTGGGGGCGCTGACGTCCGGCGCCATCGCCAAGCGCTATGGCGAGGCGGGCCTGGAGGAGGCACCGATCATCGCGCGCTTCACCGGCGTGGCCGGCCAGAGTTTCGGCGTGTTCAACGCCCGGGGTCTGCACCTCTATCTGGAGGGCGATGCCAACGATTACGTGGGCAAGGGCATGAACGGTGGCAAGGTGGTCATCGTGCCGCCGACGGGGAGCCGCTTCGAGACCCACAAGACGGCGATCGTCGGCAACACCTGCCTGTATGGTGCCACCGGCGGGAAGCTGTTCGCCGCCGGCACCGCCGGTGAGCGCTTCGGGGTGCGCAATTCCGGCGCCCATGCGGTCATCGAGGGTGCCGGCGATCACTGCTGCGAATACATGACCGGCGGTCTGATCGCCGTACTCGGTGAGACCGGCGTCAATTTCGGTGCCGGCATGACCGGCGGTTTTGCCTACGTGCTCGACGAAGACCGCTCCTTCGTCGACCGCTACAACCATGAGCTGGTGGAGATCCACCGCATCAATACCGAGGCCATGGAGGCCTACAGGCGCCACCTGAGGGAGGTCATCGAGGAGTTCGTCGCCGAGACCGACTCGCCCCGCGGCAGGGCCATTCTCGAGGACTTCAGCGACTTCGTTCGCCATTTCTGGTTGGTGAAGCCCAAGGCGGCAAGCCTCAACAGCCTGTTGGCGCAATCCCGACGCCAGCCGGAGTGAGTGAGGCGGCGTCGGTCGCCGCGAGCGAGACCGGCGCCCTGAGTCAGCCGGAATTTCAGGAGAGACAGCATGGCCAACCGTTTGAACAACGACTTCCAGTTCATCGACGTGGGTCGCCAGGATCCGCAGAAAAAGGACGCCCGAACGCGTGCCCGGGAGTTCGCCGAGATCTATGAGCCGTACAAGCCCCAGGAGGCGGCCAGCCAGGCGCATCGCTGCCTGCACTGCGGCAACCCTTACTGCGAGTGGAAGTGCCCGGTGCACAACTACATCCCTAACTGGCTGCAACTGGTCAACGAGGGCAACATCCTCGAGGCCGTGGAGATGTGCCACCGCACCAATTCGCTGCCCGAGGTGTGCGGTCGGGTGTGTCCGCAGGATCGGCTCTGCGAGGGGGCCTGCACCCTCAACGACGGCTTCGGTGCGGTGACCATCGGCTCGGTGGAGAAGTACATCACCGATACCGCCTTCGCCATGGGGTGGCGCCCGGACATGTCCCAGGTGACCTGGACCGACAAGAAGGTGGCGGTCATCGGTGCCGGGCCGGCGGGGATCGGCTGTGCCGACATCCTGGTGCGCAACGGCGTCCGCCCGGTGGTGTTCGACAAGTACCCGGAGATCGGCGGCCTGCTCACCTTCGGCATCCCCGAGTTCAAGCTCGACAAGACGGTGATGGAACGTCGCCGCGCGGTTTTCGAGGAGATGGGCATGGAGTTCCGTCTCGAGACCGAGGTGGGCAAGGATGTCGCCTTCGATGCCCTGCTCGAGGAGTTCGATGCCGTGTTCCTGGGCATGGGCACTTACAAATACATGGAGGGCGGTTTTCCCGGCGAGGACCTGCCCGGTGTGCACAAGGCCCTCGACTACCTGATCGCTAACGTCAATCACTGCCTGGGCTTCGAGAAGAACCCGGCCGACTATGTCTCGCTGGAAGGCCAGCAAGTAGTGGTGCTGGGCGGCGGCGACACCGCCATGGACTGCAACCGCACCGCCATTCGTCAGGGGGCGGCCGCCGTGACCTGTGCCTATCGTCGTGACGAGGAGAACATGCCGGGCTCCAAGCGCGAGGTGGCCAACGCCCGCGAGGAGGGTGTGGAGTTCCTGTTCAACCGCCAGCCGGTGGCGGTGATCGGCGAGGAGAAAGTCGAGGGGGTCAAGGTTGTGCGCACGCGCCTCGGCGAACCCGACGAGAACGGTCGCCAGCGTCCCGAGGTGGTACCGGGCTCCGAGGAGGTCATACCCGCTGATGCCGTGGTCGTGGCCTTCGGTTTCCAGCCGAGTCCCTCGCCGTGGTTCGAGACGGTGGGCATCGAGATGGACGAGCGCGGTCGCGTGCTGGCGCCGGAGAAGGGCGCCTACCCCTTCCAGACCACCAACCGCAAGATCTTCGCTGGCGGCGACATGGTGCGCGGCTCCGACCTGGTGGTCACCGCCATCTACGAGGGGCGTCAGGCCGGCGAGGGCATCCTCGACTATCTGGGGGTGTAAGCCACGAGCGGCGGGCTTCGGGCCTCGGGCAGGGCGGAGTTCTCATCCTGCTCGAAGCTCGAAGCTCGAAGCAGCACTCGCTATGGTGAGCAGCGCCGGAGGCAGGCCTGGAGGGGGCTTTTGCCAGGGGTGAGGAGCACTGCTCCGAACGGGCTGGCCATGGATGGCCAGCACCGGGCCGAAATTGAGCCAAAGGTCGTAATCTGCTACTCTGTCGACCCATCCGGGCGCGGCTCCCTGCCGGGCCTACCGATCACGTTTCGACAGGTTCTCCATGACACGATATATCTTCGTGACCGGCGGCGTTGTGTCCTCACTCGGCAAGGGCATCGCATCGGCTTCGCTGGCGGCGATTCTCGAGGCGCGTGGCCTCAAGGTCACCATGCTCAAGCTCGACCCATACATCAACGTGGATCCGGGCACCATGAGCCCCTTCCAGCATGGTGAGGTGTTCGTCACCGAGGATGGCGCCGAGACCGATCTGGACCTGGGCCACTACGAGCGTTTCATCCGCACCAAGATGACCCAGGCCAACAACTTCACCACCGGCCGCGTCTACGAGCACGTGCTGCGCAAGGAGCGCCGCGGCGACTACCTGGGTGGCACCGTGCAGGTGATTCCGCACATCACCGACGAGATCAAACGGCGCGTCTACGTCGGCGGCGAGGGCTTCGACGTGGCGCTGGTCGAGATCGGCGGCACCGTGGGCGACATCGAGTCGCTGCCGTTCCTCGAGTCGATCCGCCAGATCAGAAGCGAACTGGGGTCGAGCCGGGCGATCTTCATGCACCTGACGCTGGTGCCCTACATCAAGACCGCCGGCGAGACCAAGACCAAGCCCACCCAGCACAGCGTCAAGGAGCTGCGCTCCATCGGCATCCAGCCAGATATCCTGATCTGTCGCAGCGAAGTGGAGCTCGAGGAGAGCGAACGGCGCAAGATCGCTTTGTTCACCAACGTCGAAGAGCGGGCCGTCATCCCGCTGCAGGATGCCGACACCATCTACCGCATCCCGTTGATGCTCTGCGAACACGGCCTGGACGAAATCGTCTGCGACAAGCTGCGCCTCGAGGCACCGGAAGCCGACCTCTCCGAGTGGGTGCACGTGCTCGACGCCAAACTCAACCCGCTCAAGTCGATCAACATCGCCATGGTCGGCAAGTACATGGAGCTGCTCGATGCCTACAAGTCGCTCAACGAGGCGTTGATTCACGCCGGCATCCAGACCCGCATCAAGGTCAACGTCGACTACATCGACTCCGAGGACATCGAGCGTCACGGTACCGAGCGTCTGGCCGGCAAGGACGCCATTCTGGTGCCCGGCGGTTTCGGCGAGCGTGGCGTGGAGGGCAAGGTGGCCACCGCCCGTTTCGCCCGCGAGAATGACATCCCGTATCTCGGCATCTGCCTCGGCATGCAGGTGGCAGTGATCGAGTTTGCCCGCAACGTGGCCGGTTGGGACGACGCCAACTCCACCGAGTTCACCCACGACACCCAGCACCCCGTCGTGGGCCTGATCACCGAATGGCTCTCCCCCGAAGGCAAGGTCGAACTGCGTGACGAGGCCTCCGACCTGGGTGGCACCATGCGTCTGGGGGGCCAGGTCTGCCAGCTCAAGACCGGTTCCAGGGCGCGCGAGGCGTACGCGACCGACGAGATCGTCGAGCGCCACCGCCACCGCTTCGAGGTCAACAATCAGTTCATCGAAGAGCTCGAGCAGGCCGGCCTGGTGGTGTCCGGCAAGAGCGTCGACAACTCCCTGGTGGAAATGGTCGAGTTGCCGGATCATCCCTGGTACGTGGCCTGCCAGTTCCATCCCGAGTTCACCTCCACGCCGCGCGACGGCCACCCACTGTTCACCGGCTTCGTCAATGCGGCGCTGGAGCACAAGGCGGCAAGGTCTCGCGCCCAGGCCGCCCCGCAGGAGTGACCCCCGTGTCCGATGCGCTTACCCCTGCCAGCGAACGATGCATCGCCTTTGCCGGCCTCGAAGCCGGCAACGATCTGCCGCTGATGCTGCTCGGCGGCATGAACGTGCTGGAATCCCGTGAGCTGGCCCTCGAAGTGGCCGCGGCTTACGTCGAAGCGACCGGCAAGCTCGGCATGCCCTACGTCTTCAAGGCGAGCTTCGACAAGGCCAACCGCAGCTCCATTCACTCCTTTCGCGGTCCCGGTCTGGAGAAGGGGCTGGCCATGTTGGCCGAGGTGAAGTCGCGCTTCGGGGTGCCCATCATCACCGACGTTCACGAGCCCTGGCAGGCCGAGCCGGCCGCCGAGGTGGCCGATATCATTCAACTGCCCGCCTTTCTGGCACGCCAGACCGACCTCGTGGTGGCCATGGCCGGGACCGGGGCGGTGATCAACATCAAGAAGCCGCAGTTCCTGGCGCCCCACGAGATGCGCCATATCATTCGCAAGTGCGAGGAGGCCGGTAACGACCGCCTGCTGCTCTGCGAGCGCGGCTCGAGCTTCGGCTACAACAACCTGATCGTCGACATGCTGGGGTTTGGCGAAATGAAGCAGACCGGGTACCCGGTTTTCTTCGATGTCACGCATGCCCTGCAGCGCCCCGGCGGCCGTGCCGACAGTGCCGACGGCCGGCGCGCCCAGGTGGCCGAACTGGCGCGTGCGGGAGTGGCCGTCGGCCTGGCCGGGATCTTCCTCGAGGCTCACCCCGACCCTGACAACGCCAAGTGCGATGGCCCTTGCGCGCTGCCCCTCGACCGGCTCGAGCCCTTCCTGGCCCAGCTCAAGGCCCTGGACGACCTGGTCAAGGGCTTGGCGCCGCTCGAGGTTCAATGACCCCCTTACGCTGACACGAAGAGGAAACTGCCATGACCCAGATCGTCGATATACATGCCCTCGAGGTACTCGACTCCCGCGGCAACCCCACCGTCCAGGCCGAAGTGCATCTGGCCAGCGGTGCCGTGGGTGTGGCCTGCGCGCCGAGCGGCGCCTCCACCGGCTCGCGAGAGGCCCTGGAGCTGCGCGACGGCGACAAGACACGCTACCTGGGCAAGGGCGTGCTCAAGGCCGTGGCAGCGGTCAACGGAGCGATTCGCGAGCGCGTCGTGGGCATGGATGCTCGCGATCAGCGCGGCCTCGATGCTGCCATGATCGAACTCGACGGCACCGACAACAAGGCCAGCCTGGGCGCCAATGCCATCCTGGCCGTGTCGCTGGCCGCCGCCAAGGCGGCCGCCAACGCCAAGGGCGTGCCGCTCTATGCGCACATCGCCGAGCTCTACGGCCGGCCGGGCCAGTACTGCATGCCGGTGCCGATGATGAACATCCTCAACGGCGGTGAGCACGCCGACAACAACGTCGACATTCAGGAGTTCATGATCCAGCCGGTGGGGGCGCCGAGTTTCGGTGAAGGGCTGCGCATGGGTGCCGAGATATTCCACGCCCTGAAGAAAGTGCTCTCCGCCCGCGGTCTGGCCACCGCCGTGGGCGACGAGGGCGGCTTCGCGCCGAACCTCGCGTCCAACGCCGAGGCGCTGGCGGTGATCCAGCAGGCCGTAGAGGATGCCGGTTACACGCTCGATCGCGACGTGACCCTGGCGCTCGACTGCGCTTCCTCCGAGTTCTATGCCGATGGCCAGTACAACCTCTCGGGCGAAGGCAATAGCTATGACGCTGCCGGCTTCGTCGACTACCTGGCCGAGCTGTGTGACCAGTATCCCATCGTCTCCATCGAAGACGGCATGGACGAGTCCGACTGGGCCGGCTGGAAGGCGCTCACCGACAGGCTCGGCGACAAGGTCCAATTGGTGGGTGACGATCTGTTCGTGACCAACACCAAGATCCTCGAGCGCGGTATCGACGAACGGATCGGCAACTCCATCCTGATCAAATTCAATCAGATCGGTTCGCTCTCCGAGACCCTGGAGGCCATCCGCATGGCCCAGGATGCCGGTTTCACCGCGGTGATCTCGCACCGCAGCGGCGAGACCGAAGACACTACCATCGCCGACCTGGCGGTAGGCACCAGCGCCGGCCAGATCAAGACCGGTTCGCTGTGCCGCAGCGATCGCGTGGCGAAGTACAACCGTCTGCTGGTCATCGAAGCGCAGCTGGGTGAGTCGGTGACTTACCCTGGACGTGCCGCCATCAAAGGGCAATGAGACGCTTTGGTAGGCGAAGATTCTGGCGATGCATTCTGTAAGAAATCGCCTACATAGATGCGGCGAAACAGGCTGAAAATGTCAGAATCCGGCCGACGCTTCATGCGTCGGTCTTTTTTTTACCCAGTTTAATCAATGGTTTGATGAGTTATGTGCGCAATGGCGCAAGTGTTCCTGATGGCTGCCAGCCAGTTGAGCTGCAGTGCGAAACTGCCACAATGGATGCGGGACAAGAGGAGAGCGCTGGCGTTCTCCCGCAGGATGCAATGGGATGCTTGCGTGGTGTGTCCGGTGTGACAGGAGGTCGCCTCCGGACAAGGAAATCACCACTGGAGTCGGGACGGAGGGAGCCGTCCCTGGGATAGGCTAGGAGCGGGCGGCCTCAGGGCCGCCTTTTTTCGTTTACCGCTGCCGAATGTGGTGGCCGGTTCGGGATGGACACGACAGCGCCGAGCGTTCATGACGCTCGGCGCTGTCGTGTCCGGGCGGGCGGTAGTCAGGGCGTGGCTTGCGCTCAGCGCTCCAGATACTGCAGCTTGCCCGGCTTGCCGTCCCACTCTTCGGCGTCGTCCGGCGGGTCTTTCTTCTCGTTGATGTTGGGCCACACTTCGGAGAGCTCGGCGTTGATCTCGATGAACTGTTCCTGCCCATCCGGCAGTTCGTCTTCCGAAAAAATCGCTTCGGCGGGGCATTCGGGTTCGCAAAGGGCGCAGTCGATGCATTCGTCCGGATGAATCACCAGGAAGTTGGGGCCTTCGTAGAAGCAATCCACCGGGCAGACCTCGACACAGTCGGTGTACTTGCACTTGATGCAGTTTTCGGTGACGACGAATGTCATGCCAGTCTCCCTCCTCGGGCGGGGCCATTGGCGCCCGGTTACGATGATGAAAAGGTGGTTGATGCGATCCGGCAGTTATAAAAAACCCCGACCCTTATAATAATGTTCTTGTGAGCGCATCATTCTAGTCACGCGCCCAGAGCAGGGCAAGCCGCCCGCTCTGTGGCATCTTCACGATAGCCTCGTCCGCCATTCATAGAGCAGTTCGAGCGCCTGGCGCGGCGTCAGTCCATCGGGGTCGAGTTCGGCCAGGGCATCGACCAGTGGATGCGGCGCAGACGCGAAGAGGTCGTTCTGCACCGGTGTCGGCTCATCCTGATCGATGCCCTGGCCGCGCTGACCCTGATCGATCTCCTGTTGTTCGAGCTGCGACAATTTATCGCGTGCACGAGCGATCACCGTCTGCGGTACGCCGGCCAGCTGGGCGACCTGAAGCCCGTAGCTCTGGCTTGCCGGCCCCTCCTCGACGCGATGCATGAAGACGATGCCGTCGCGGTGCTCCGCTGCCGTGAGGTGTACGTTGGCCACGCTGGCGGCCTGTTCGGCCAGTGCCGTCATCTCGAAGTAATGGGTGGCGAACAGCGTGAAAGCACGTGCCCTGGTGAGGTGTTCCGCGCTGGCCCAGGCCAGCGACAGGCCGTCGAACGTGCTGGTGCCGCGGCCGATCTCGTCCATCAGCACCAGACTGTGCTCGGTGGCATTGTGCAGGATGCTGGCCGTCTCGGTCATCTCCACCATGAAGGTGGAGCGTCCTCCGGCCAGGTCGTCCGAGGAGCCGATGCGCGTGAAGATGCGATCCACCGGGCCGATTTCGGCGGCATCGGCCGGCACGAAGCTGCCGGTATGGGCGAGCAGTACGATCAGTGCCGCCTGACGCATGTAGGTGGATTTGCCGCCCATGTTGGGTCCGGTGATGACCAGCATGCGACGCGTGTCGTCCAGGTGCAGGTCGTTGGGGACGAAGGGCGTTTCGCTGACGTGCTCGACTACGGGGTGGCGCCCGCCGCAGATGACGATGCCCGGCGACTTCGCCAGCTGGGGGCGGGTGAAGCCGAGGGACTGGGCGCGTTCGGCAAAGGCGGCCAGCACGTCCAGTGCCGCGAGGGCTTGCCCGGTGGCCTGGAGCGCGCCGAGTTCGGCGTTGAGGGCGTCGAGCAGGCCGTCGTAGAGCAGCTTTTCGCGGGCCAGGGCGCGCGACTTGGCGGAAAGCGCCTTGTCCTCGAATGCCTTGAGCTCGGGAATGATGAAGCGTTCGGCGTTCTTCAGGGTCTGGCGACGGATGTAGTCGGCGGGGGCGTCCCGGGCCTGAGCACGAGGAATCTCGATGTAGTAGCCGTGTACGCGGTTGTAGCCCACCTTGAGGCCGGGCAGGCCGGTGCGCTCGCGCTCGCGGGTCTCCAGTTCGACCAGGTAGTCGCCGGCGTGCTCGGCCAGCCCGCGGTGCTCGTCGAGCTCGGCATCGAAGCCCTCGGCGATCACGCCGCCGTCGCGGATCACCACCGGGGGGTTGTCGACCAGGGCGCGGGACAGAGTATCGGCGAGTTCCGGATAGGGCCGGATGTGCGGCTTGAGCGTCTCCAGCGCGGTGTCTTCGCCATAGGGGGCGAGCTCGGCCTCGAGGGCGGGCAGGCTGGCCAGGGCATCGCGCAGCCGTGCCAGGTCGCGCGGCCGTGCGCTGTAGAGAGCCACCCGGGCGAGGATGCGTTCGACGTCGCCGATCGCCTTCAGGGTATCGCGCAGCGAAGCGTGGCGGGCCTCGTCGAGCAGCACCGCGACGGCGGCCTGCCGGCCAAGCACCAGCCTGCGGTCGCGCAGCGGGCGGTTGAGCCAGCGCTTGAGCAGGCGCGAGCCCATGGCGGTGGCAGTGGCGTCGAGCACGCTGGCCAGGGTGTTGTCGGTGCCGCCGCCCAGGTTGACGTCGATTTCCAGGTTGCGGCGGCTGGCGGCGTCGATCACCACGGCATCGTCACGGTTTTCCACGCCGATGGCGGTGACGTGGGGCAGGCGTGAACGCTGGGTGTCGCGGGCGTACTCCACCAGCACGCCCGCAGCGGTGATGGCCGCCTCGAGATGGGCGCAGCCGAAGCCGCGCAGGTCGGCAACGCCGAACTGATCGCACAGCAGCCGGGTGGCGCTCTCCACGTTGAACAGCCAGTCGCTCTGGCGGCTCAGTCCACGTCGGCCTTCGAGGGCTGGCGGCAAGGCGAGGCTCTCTGCGGCCAGCAGTTCGGCGGGATCGAGGCGCGCCAGTTCGGCAGTGAGCTCGGCGTCGTCCGCCACCTCCAGCACGCTGAAACGACCGCTGGAGAGCTCCAGCCAGGCGATGCCCCAGCGCTCGGGGGCGGCGTGAATGGCCACCAGCAGGTTGTCGCGACGCGCATCGAGCAGCGCCTCGTCGTAGAGCGTCCCGGGAGTGACGATGCGCACCACGCGGCGTTCCACCGGCCCCTTGGCGGCGGCCGGGTCGCCGATCTGTTCGCAGATCGCCACCGACTCGCCGGCGGCCACTAGCCGGGCCAGGTACCCTTCGGCGCTGTGGTAGGGCACCCCGGCCATGGGAATCGGCGCCCCGGCCGACTGGCCCCGCTGGGTCAGGGTGATGTCGAGCAGGGTGGCGGCGCGCTTGGCGTCGTCGTAGAAGAGTTCGTAAAAATCGCCCATGCGATAGAAGAGCAGCACGTCCGGGTGCTCGCGCTTGATCTTCAGGTACTGGGCCATCATTGGCGTATGCTGGGCGCTGGCCTGGGACATAGCGGTCTCTGGGCTCCTGGGGCTCGCTAAGCGGTCGAACGGGGCAAGTCATGGGGCAGTCGCCCCGGAAGTGTGGCCTGCATCCAGGCGACAAAGACAGTATTCTACGCAGATGCCTTCGTCACGTCAGGGCATCCAACATTCTGCAAGGGCGGTCCCGGTTGATGAAGGATGGCCGCCGGGGCCGGCCCAGAGCGTCCCGACCGGCTGCGATAGCCCGGGTATTCAGGAGTTTTCACCATGCCTCATTCCGCTGCCAGCCTCGCCAACCTCGACCTGACCACCCTGGCCGAACGACTGGGTCGGGCCTGTCGCGACCTCGGCGTGACGATCACCACCGCCGAGTCCTGCACCGGCGGTGGGGTGGCCAGCGCGATCACGTCGGTGGCCGGCAGCTCCGACTACTTCACGACCGGCTATGTGACCTATGCCAATGCCGCCAAGACACGCCTGCTCGGCGTGCCGGAGGGCTTGCTCGCCGAGCACGGCGCGGTCAGCCGCGAGGTGGTCGAGGCCATGGTGGCCGGCGCCTGCCGCGACAGCGGTGCCGCCATGGGGGTGGCGGTCAGTGGAGTGGCCGGCCCCGGTGGGGGCAGTGCCGACAAGCCCGTGGGCAGCGTGTGGCTGGCCTGGGGCGACGGCGAGCGGCAGCAGGCCGAGTGTCATCATTACCCCGGCGATCGCCGCGCCGTGCGCGAACGGGCGGTGCGCGATGCATTGATCGGCCTGCTGGTGCGCATCCGCACGCACGAGGAGTAGGCGGACGAGGAAATTTGCGCCATACTACTGGCCAACTATACAGTGCATGGGTGGCGTCCCCGCCGGACCCACCGACCCCAGCTTCTGCGAGGAGAGCCACATGGCACAGGACGACAATCGCTCCAAGGCACTCAATGCCGCCCTTTCCCAGATCGAGCGTCAATTCGGCAAAGGCACCGTGATGCGTCTGGGCGACACCCCGCGGGTGGCGATGCCGGCGGTTTCCACCGGTTCGCTGGGCCTGGACATCGCCCTGGGGATCGGCGGTCTGCCGCTGGGTCGCGTCGTCGAGATCTTCGGACCGGAGTCCTCGGGCAAGACCACGTTGACCTTGTCGGTGATCGCCCAGGCTCAAAAGCAGGGCAAGACCTGCGCTTTCATCGACGCCGAGCACGCCCTCGACCCGAGCTACGCCGAGAAGCTCGGCGTCAATCTCGACGACCTGCTGGTCTCGCAGCCGGATACCGGCGAGCAGGCGCTGGAGATTTGCGACATGCTGGTGCGTTCCGGCGGCGTCGACGTGATCATCATCGACTCGGTGGCGGCACTGACGCCGCGTGCCGAGATCGAGGGCGAAATGGGCGACTCCCACGTCGGTCTGCAGGCGCGCCTGATGTCCCAGGCGCTGCGCAAGATCACCGGCAACATCAAGAACGCCAACTGCATGGTGGTGTTCATCAACCAGATCCGCATGAAGATCGGCGTGATGTTCGGCAGCCCCGAAACCACCACCGGCGGCAATGCGCTGAAGTTCTACTCCAGCGTGCGCCTCGACATCCGCCGCACCGGCTCGGTCAAGCAGGGCGACGAGGTCACCGGCAACGAAACCCGCGTCAAAGTGGTCAAGAACAAGGTCTCGCCGCCATTTCGCCAGGCCGAGTTCCAGATCCTCTACGGCAAGGGCATCTACCATGCCGGCGAGGTGGTCGATCTGGGCGTGCAGTGCAAGCTGGTCGACAAGGCCGGCGCCTGGTACAGCTACCAGGGCAACAAGATCGGCCAGGGCAAGGCCAATGCGGCGCAGTTCCTCGAGGACAATCCGGCGGTGATGGAGGAGATCGAGAGCCAGATCCGCGCCCAGCTGCTCAACGTGCCAGGGTCGAAGCAAGAAGAAGCGGCCGAAGAAGAGGCCGTGGCCGATACCACCGACCGCGAGGATGACCTCCTGTAGGCATGTCACGCGATGAAACCGACACCTCGCCCCGCGAGGATGCCATCCGACTGCTGGCGCGGCGCGAGTATGCCCGGGCCGAGCTGGTGTCGCGACTGACGGCCAAGGGGCATGTCGCCCAGGCGGTGACAGCGTGCCTCGACGCCCTGGCCGAGGAGGGTCTGCAGTCCGATGCGCGCTTCGCCGAGAGTTTCGCGCGTTCGCGTGTGCTGCGTGGTCAGGGCCCGCTGAAGATTCGTGTTGAGCTGGAACGGCGCGGCATCGATCGGGACTGCCTGCGCGCGACGCTGGAGGCGCTCGAGGAGAGCGGCGAACTCGACGGCTTCGCCCTGGCCTGTACGGCGCTGGCCAAACGCTTTGCCGGGCCGGGCGACACTCCCCGCGAGCGCGCTCGGCGCGAGCGCTTCCTGGCCGGCCGCGGTTTCGACGCCGAGCAGGTGCGCCATGCTTTGGCGCACGCCTGGGACGACACCTGACGCCTGCGTTGGGCACGCACTCTTCAGTCACTTGACGGCTGCGCTATAATGGCTCCCTTTGCGAACGCCCCGGGTGGCGTTGTTGTAAGCCCCACCCCGCCCATCGCCACGGATACCCCATGAAAAGCGCAGAGATCAGACAGGCCTTTCTGAAATTCTACGAGGAGCGCGGCCACACCGTCGTGCCGTCGAGTTCGCTGGTGCCGGGCAACGACCCGACGCTGCTGTTCACCAACGCCGGCATGGTGCCGTTCAAGGACGTCTTCCTGGGGCGCGATCCGCGCCCCTACGTGCGGGCGGTGTCGTCGCAGCGCTGCGTGCGCGCCGGCGGCAAGCACAACGATCTGGACAACGTCGGCTACACCGCGCGCCACCATACCTTTTTCGAAATGCTCGGCAACTTCAGCTTCGGCGACTACTTCAAGCGCGACGCCATCCGCTTCGCCTGGGAGTTTCTCACCGAGACGCTGGGGCTGCCCAAGGACAAGCTGTGGGTCACGGTGCACGTCAGCGACGACGAGGCCGAGGCGATCTGGAAGAACGAGATCGGCGTCGACCCGGCACGCTTCTCCAAGCTCGACGAGGACAACTTCTGGCAGATGGGCGATACCGGCCCCTGCGGGCCGAGCTCGGAAATCTTCTTCGATCACGGCCCCGAGGTATGGGGCGGCCCGCCCGGCAGTCCAGAAGAGGACGGCGACCGCTACATCGAGATCTGGAATCTGGTGTTCATGCAGTTCGACCGTGACGCCGAGGGCACCTTGAACCCGCTGCCCAAACCCTCCATCGATACCGGCATGGGGCTGGAGCGCATCGCCGCGGTAATGCAGGGCGTGCATTCCAATTACGAGATCGATCTGTTCCAGAACCTGCTCGACTCGGCGGCGCGTCATACCGGGCATGCCGATACCACCTCTCCCTCGCTGCGAGTGATCGCCGACCACATCCGCTCCTGCGCCTTTTTGGTCGCCGATGGTGTACTGCCGTCGAACGAGGGGCGTGGCTACGTGCTGCGCCGAATCATTCGGCGTGCCATTCGCCATGGCCACAAGCTGGGCGCCAAGGGCAGCTTCTTCCACAAGCTGGTTGGCGCTCTGGACGTGGAGATGGGCGACGCCTTCCCTGAATTGCGCGAGGCGCGCCACCAGATCGAGCGCGTGCTGCTCAAGGAGGAAGAACAGTTCGCCCGTACCCTGGAGCATGGCATGGGGCTGCTCGAGGAGGCGCTGGCCGGCCTCGACGGCGATGTGCTGCCCGGCGAGACGGTGTTCAAGCTCTACGACACCTACGGCTTTCCCTATGACCTCACCGCCGACGTCTGCCGCGAGCGCGATGTGACCCTCGACGCGGCCGGCTTCGAGCGTGAGCTCGAGGCCCAGCGCGAACGCGCCCGGGCCGCCAGCCAGTTCGGTGCCGACTACAGCGCCACGCTCGATCTCGAGGGTGAAACCGCGTTCACCGGCTACGACAGGCTCGAGGACCGTGCCACCGTCACGGCCATCCTCGACCGCGAGGGCAATGCCCTGGCAGTGCTGGCGCCGGAGCGGAAGGCCGTGGTCGCGCTCGACCGCACCCCCTTCTATGCGGAGTCCGGGGGCCAGGTGGGCGACACCGGCTACCTGCATCTGAGCGATGGCAGCCGCTTTCTGGTGGAGGACACCCAGAAGCAGGGCGGCCACCACCTGCACCATGGCGTGCTGCTCGAGGGCGAGCTTGCGGTCGGCGGCGAAGTGCGCCCCGAGGTCGACGCCGGCCTGCGCACGGCGACGGTGCGCAACCACTCGGCCACCCACTTGATGCACAAGGCGCTGCGCCTGGTGCTGGGCGACCACGTCCAGCAGAAGGGCTCGCTGGTCACGCCCGAGCGTCTGCGCTTCGACTTCAGCCACTTCGAGGCGATGACGCCGGAGCAGCTCGCCGAGGTGGAGCGCCTGGTCAACGAGCAGGTCCTGGCCAACGCACCGACCCGCATCGAGCAGATGACCCTCGACGAGGCCAAGGCCAAGGGTGCCGCGGCACTCTTCGAGGCCAAGTACGCCGACAGCGTACGCGTGCTGACCATCGGAGCCGACGACTTCTCCATCGAGCTGTGCGGCGGTACCCACGTGGCGCGCAGCGGCGACATCGGCTGCTTCCACATCGTCAGCGAAACCGGCATCGCCGCCGGGGTGCGCCGTATCGAGGCGATCACCGGCGACGGGGCGCTGGCCTACTTCCGCGAGCAAGAGGCGCGCCTGATGCGTATCGGCGAGCGCCTCAAGGCCAAGCCCGAGCAGGTCGAGGAGCGCGTTGAATCGCTCGTCGAGCGCAACCGCAGCCTGGAGAAAGAGCTCGAGCGTCTCAAGGCCAAGTTGGCCAGCGCCGCCGGCAGTGACATGCTCGCCGAAGCGCGCGAGGTGAACGGCGTCAAGGTGCTGGCCACCCGTCTCGAGGGCGTTTCCGGCAAGGAGCTGCGCGGCGTCCTCGATCAGCTCAAGAACAAGCTCGGCTCGGGCATCGTGGTGCTCGGCGTGGGCGATGAGTCTGCCGGCAAGGTGAGCCTGATCGCCGGCGTCACCGGCGATCTCACCGACAAGGTCAAGGCGGGCGAGCTGGTCAACCACGTGGCGGCCCAGGTCGGCGGCAAGGGCGGGGGGCGCCCGGACATGGCCCAGGCCGGCGGCAGCGACGTCGCGGCCCTGCCGGCGGCGCTGGAGAGCGTTCCCGGCTGGGTCGAACAGCAGCTCCAGTAAAGGCGATACAGGGCCGGCGACCGTGATGTCCCGGCCCTTTGATATTAACGACTTTCACTCATACGAGCGTGCTTCGCTCGACAAGCGAGGGAAACCGTAGATGGCACTATACGTACAGAAATTCGGCGGCACGTCGGTGGGCTCGGTGGAGCGCATCAAGGCGGTAGCCGAGAAGGTCAAGGGCTTCCGCGATCAGGGCCACCAGGTGGTCGTCGTGGTGTCGGCCATGAGCGGCGAAACCAACCGCTTGATCGGCATGGCCAACGAGATCAACGACGAGCCGACCCCGCGCGAAATGGACATGCTGGTTTCCACCGGGGAGCAGGTCACCATTTCGTTGCTGGCCCTGGCGCTGCACAAGCTGGGCGTGGCGGCCACCTCGTACACGGGCTCCCAGGTGGGCATCCTCACCGACAGCGCGCACACCAAAGCACGCATCCAGCGCATCGAGACCGAGGACATGCGCGAGGATCTGAATGACGGCCAGGTCGTCGTCGTGGCCGGGTTTCAGGGCGTCGACGAAGAGGGCAACATCACCACCCTCGGCCGCGGTGGCTCCGACACCACCGGGGTAGCATTGGCCGCGGCGCTGGGCGCCGACGAGTGCCAGATCTACACCGATGTCGACGGCGTCTACACCACCGACCCGCGAGTCTGCTCCCGGGCCCAGCGTCTCGATACCATCACCGTCGAGGAGATGCTGGAACTGGCAAGCCTCGGCTCGAAGGTTTTGCAGATTCGCGCCGTCGAATTCGCCGGCAAATACAACGTGCCGCTGCGCGTGCTGTCCAGTTTCGAGGACGGCCCCGGCACCCTGATCGTTGCTGACTCCGACAAAGACGAGGATTCCATGGAAGAGCCGCTGATCTCCGGTATCGCCTTCACCGCCAACGAAGCCAAGTTCACCCTGCTCAACACCCCGGACGTACCGGGCGTGGCATCGCGCATCCTGGGCCCGATCGCCGATGCCAACATCGAAGTCGACATGATCGTGCAGAACGTGGCGCCGGCCGGCGATTACACCGACTTCACCTTCACCGTGGCCAAGGGCGACTACAAGAAGACCCTCAAGATTCTCGAGGACCAGGTGCTGCCCGATCTGGGCGAGGGTGTGGTCAAGGGCGACGACAACATCGCCAAGGTGTCGCTGGTTGGCGTTGGCATGCGTTCTCATGCCGGCGTGGCTTCCAAGATGTTCCGCGTGCTGTCCGAAGAGAACATCAACATTCGCATGGTTTCCACGTCCGAAATCAAGATCTCCGTGGTGATCGACGAGAAGCACATGGAGCTCGCGGTCAAGGCGCTGCACAAGGCGTTCGGCCTCGACAAGAGCGATATCGAACGCGAATGAGTGCATCCGGGAGCGCTGCAACCTTCTACGCTAGTGGGGAAGCCCTGATGGTAACGTCGGCTGGCTTCCCTTCAACGCCTCCATACGTTGTGATGGGGCGCGTCGTTGGAGCCCGACGGCGACCTGTCACATACTAGACACAGCGTCGTCCCATGCGGCGCGCATCCCGTTGCCAGTCGTCTGAGAAGGAGATCAGTCATGCTCATCTTGACCCGCCGCGTCGGTGAAACCCTGATGATCGGTGATGACATCACCGTGACCGTCCTGGGTGTGAAGGGCAATCAGGTTCGTATCGGCGTCAATGCCCCCAAGGACGTTGCCGTGCATCGCGAGGAGATCTATCAGCGCATTCAGCGGGAAAAGACCGACGAGGAGGGCGGTGCGGATTCCTGAAGGTTCAGGGTCGGGTTGCGCGACTGCGCCGATCAAATTCCTGAATGCCCTGGACAAAGTCGTGCAGACCCGATAGGATATGCGCCGTGTCGATGAGGGAGAGGTGGCCGAGTGGCTGAAGGCGCTCCCCTGCTAAGGGAGTATGGGGTTTGTAGCCCCATCGAGGGTTCGAATCCCTCCCTCTCCGCCACTTCGACGCCGTGTGACGTGTGCGCCCGTAGCTCAGCTGGATAGAGTACCTGACTACGAATCAGGTGGTCGGAGGTTCGAATCCTCCCGGGCGTGCCATCTTACCGCACGGTGCGAAAGGGCGCGTCGTCACGCCTGTAACAAGCGGCTTTGCCGCGCTATGCGCCCGTAGCTCAGCTGGATAGAGTACCTGACTACGAATCAGGTGGTCGGAGGTTCGAATCCTCCCGGGCGTGCCAGATTGCGACCCGCCCTCCAACGAGGGCGGGTCTTCTGTTTCGTGCTGGCCGAACCGGCGCACGCTCGCGTGCCGGTTCTGCGATCGTTTGAGGCGCCGTCGCCATGCGATGTGCGCCTCTTTTTTTGGCTGCTAGGTCAGAGCCTCATCGAGCGTCGAGTGAGTGTCGGCATGGTTGGCTGCCGGCAGTGCCTCGACGGTGGGTGCCTGCAACCCTCGCAGCAGGTCGTCGAGCGAGTTGCAGCGTTTGAGCGTGGCGAACCGGCGTGCGGCCTCGGTGTCGCGGTAGCGCATGTGGTTGAGCCACTGCTTGATCAGCGACGTCACGGCGCGCGGCGGAAGTGTGCTATGCTGCTCTGCAGCAAATGCGACGAGAATCTCGGCGCGCGCCGACCAGGGAGTCATGGGTAGCCGCTCGCCGGTGAGCTGCCAGTGACGAATGCGTCGAGCCAGCCAGGGGTCGGCCAGGGCGCCACGGCCGAGCATCACGTCGCGGCAGCCCGAGAGCGTGCGCGCCTTCCAGTAGTCCTCCAGCGTCCAGATGTCGCCGTTGGCCACCACGGGGATGCGCAGCCGCTGACGAATGCGTCCGATCCATTCCCAGTGGGCCGGCGGCCGGTAGCCCTCCTGACGGGTGCGGGCGTGCACGACGAGTTGGCTGGCACCGCCGCGTTCGACGGCCCGGGCGCAGGTCAGCGCCAGGCGGCGGTCGGCGAAGCCCAGGCGGATCTTGGCGGTGACGGGGATGTTGTCGCCAACGGCGCTGGCGACGGCTGCCACGACGCGTTCGACGCGGCGAGGGTCGCGCAGCAGCGATGCGCCACCGTCGTGTCGATTGACGGTTTTGGCTGGGCAGCCGAAATTGAGATCGAGACTGGTGGCCCCGAGATGCAGTGCCTGGCGGGCGTTGGCCGCTAGCGCTTCGGGCTCGGAGCCCAGCAGTTGGAGGTGTACCGGCACGCCGCTGGGCGTGGTGACGCCTTCGCCGATCAGTTCCGGGCAGTGGCGGTGAAAGACCCGCGGTGGCAGGCGGGCATCGACGACCCGGATGAATTCCGTGACGGTCCAGTCGAAGCCGGGAGAGCGGGTCAGCAGGTGGCGGGTCGCGGCATCAATGACGCCCTCCATGGGAGCCAGGCCGAGTCGCCCACGATTTTGTAGTAAACCAACAACGGTGTCTTCCACCATGGCGCGCTTGCAATCTCTCGTCAGTGTGGCAGTTTAGATGGCCGAATTTTTGGCACTGTCCGCCTGATGGCTACTGATGGCCTCCAAATCGGGCAGTTTAGTGGAGAAACCGCATGCAGGATATGCAGCTGTTGCAGGATGGGCTGGCCCTCATGGGAGTCGGGATGGGCTTCGTTTTTGTTTTTCTTACCGTCCTGGTGGTGCTCACGACGCTGATGTCGCTGATCCTGCGCCGCTTCGGTCCCAAGCCCGCTCCTGCCGAAGCCCCCCGCAACCCTGCAGGCACCCCCCCCACCCATGCCGACGATGCCGAGTTGATGGCCGTGATCGGCGCGGCCGTGCATCGCTATCGCCGTCATCGTCGCTGAGACATAACGACATCACAACACGTCACTTCAAGGGGTCATCATCATGAGTGAGACCAAACGCCCGCTCGGCATCACCGATGTGGTGCTGCGCGATGCCCACCAGTCGCTGTTCGCCACCCGCCTGCGTCTCGAGGACATGCTGCCCATCGCCGAAAAGCTCGACCGGGTGGGGTTCTGGTCGTTGGAGTCCTGGGGCGGCGCCACCTTCGATGCCTGCATCCGCTACCTCGGCGAGGACCCCTGGGAACGCATCCGCGCTCTCAAGGAGGCGATGCCCAATACCCCGCAGCAGATGCTGCTGCGCGGCCAGAACCTGCTGGGCTATCGTCACTATGCCGACGATGTGGTGGACCGCTTCGTCGAGCGGGCCAAGGTCAACGGCGTGGACATCTTCCGCGTCTTCGATGCCATGAACGACCCACGCAACCTCGAGCGCGCCATCCAGGCAGTGCGTAACGTCGATGGTCACGCCCAGGGCACGCTTTCCTACACCGTGAGCCCGGTGCACACCCTCGACGGCTGGGTCGACCTGGGCAAGAGCATTGCCGAGATGGGGGCCGACTCGCTGGCCATCAAGGACATGGCCGGCCTGCTCACCCCTTATGATGCCTTCGAGCTGATCGGTCGCCTCAAGAAGGCGCTGGATATTCCCATCCACATGCAGTGCCACGCCACCACCGGGCTCTCCACGGCGACCTACCTCAAGGCCGTGGAAGCCGGCATCGACAACGTCGATACCGCCATCTCGTCGATGTCAATGACCTATGGCCATAGCCCCACCGAATCGGTGGTGGCCATTCTCAAGGGCACCGAGCGCGATACCGGCCTCGACCTCGAGCTGCTCGAGGATATCGCCGCCTACTTCCGCGAGGTGCGCAAGAAGTACGCGGCCTTCGAGGGGTCGCTGAAGGGCATCGATTCGCGCATCCTCGTGGCCCAGGTGCCGGGCGGCATGCTCACCAACATGGAAGGCCAGCTCAAGGAGCAGGGTGCCGGTGACAAGCTCGATGACGTGCTGGCCGAGATCCCGCGGGTGCGCGAGGATCTGGGCTACATTCCGCTGGTCACGCCCACGTCACAGATCGTCGGTACCCAGGCGGTGATGAACGTGATGATGGGGGAGCGCTACAAGTCGATCTCCAAGGAGGTGCAGGCGCTGCTCAAGGGCGAGTACGGCGCGGCGCCGGCCCCCTTCAACAAGGAACTTCAGAACCGCGTGCTGGAGGGCGGCGAGCCGATCACCGGTCGTCCCGCCGATCGGCTCGAGCCCGAGATGGACACGCTCGCTGCCGAGCTCAAGCACAAGGCCCAGGCGGAAGGCATTCGCCTGGCCGAGGGGGAGCGCGAGATCGACGATGTGTTGACGTATGCACTCTTTCCGCAGATCGGTCTCAAGTTTCTCAGGAACCGCGACGATCCCGATGCCTTCGAACCGGCGCCCCAGGTTCCCGATGCCGGCGCCAACGTGCCGGTGTCTGCGCAGAAGGATGAGGCCGGCACTCAGTCGCCGGCTACCCAGGGCGAGTCGACGACCGGTGGCCGCGAGACCTACACCGTCACGGTCAACGGCAAGGCCTATGTGGTGGAGGTCGCCGAAGGCGGCGAGATTGGCCAGGTGCAGGCACAGCAGCCAGCCGAGGCGCCGAAGACAGGTGCTGCGGCCGCCACGGGCGAGACCATCACGGCGCCGTTGGCGGGCAATATCTTCAAGGTCAACGTGCGTGAGGGCGATGCGGTCAAGGAGGGTGACGTGGTGATCATCCTCGAAGCCATGAAGATGGAGACCGAAGTGCGCGCCGCCAGCGCCGGCACCGTCTCTGCCGTCAAGGTCAGCGAAGGCGACAGTGTCTCCGTCGGTGACGTGTTGATCGCACTCTAAGGGGCTGCCATGGACAAGCTACTCACCCTGTGGGAGGGCTCGGGCCTCTACAATCTGACCGCCGGCCAGGCGGTCATGATCGTGGTCGGCCTGGTGCTGCTCTACCTGGCCATCGCCAAGAAGTTCGAGCCGCTGCTGCTGGTGCCCATCGGCTTCGGTGGCATCCTGGCCAACATTCCCGAGGCAGGGCTCGCCATCTCGGCGCTGGATCAGGCCATCGAGGTGGCACGGCCAGCGGTGCTCAGCCAGATCGCCTCGGCGCTGGGCGTTACGCTCGACCCACTGGTCTCTGTCGAGGCGTGGCGCGAGACGCTCAAGGTCGTGGCCCATGACGGCGCCTCGCCGAATGAGCTGCGCGCCGCCCGCGACGTGGCAGTCAACGTCGGCTACGGCAACGGCCTGCTTTACAGCTTCTATTCCGTGGCCATCGCCTCGGGCATCGCCCCGTTGCTGATCTTCATGGGCGTGGGGGCGATGACCGACTTCGGCCCGCTGCTGGCCAACCCACGCACCCTGTTCCTGGGGGCCGCGGCGCAGTTCGGCATCTTCGCCACCCTGTTCGGTGCGGTGGGGATGACGACAATGGGCTGGATGGACTTCTCGCTCAATCAGGCGGCCGCCATCGGCATCATCGGCGGTGCCGACGGTCCCACCTCGATCTACGTGTCGAGCGTGCTGGCCCCGGAGCTGCTGGGGGCCATCGCCGTGGCGGCATACGCTTACATGGCCCTGGTGCCGCTGATTCAGCCGCCGATCATGCGCTTGCTGACCTCACGGCGCGAGCGCGAGATCGCCATGACCCAGCTGCGCCCGGTCTCCAAGCTGGAGAAGGTCGTCTTTCCGCTACTGGTGCTGATGCTGGTGGCGCTGTTCCTGCCCGATGCCGCACCGCTGCTGGGGATGTTCTGCTTCGGCAACCTGATGCGCGAATGCGGCGTGGTCGAACGGCTCTCCGACACTGCCCAGAACGCCCTGATCAATATCGTCACCATCGTGCTGGGGCTGGCGGTGGGCTCCAAGCTGATGGCCGAGAGCTTCCTGGCCATCGAGACGCTGGGCATCCTGGGGCTGGGCATCGTTGCCTTCGGCATCGGCACCGCCGCGGGCGTGCTGATGGCCAAGTTGATGAACGTGGTGAGCCGGATGCCCATCAATCCGCTGATCGGGGCTGCCGGGGTGTCGGCGGTGCCCATGGCAGCACGGGTGGCCAACAAGGTGGGGCTCGAGTCCAACCCTCACAACTTCCTGCTGATGCATGCCATGGGGCCCAACGTGGCCGGCGTGGTGGGCTCGGCGGTGGCCGCCGGGGTAATGATCAAGTATCTGGGCTGACGACGAGCCTGCCGCGTAGCCGGGAGGCCAGCGGGGTCAGGTCGACCTCGACATCGCTGGGCCAGCCGACGGTGAGTCGTACCCCCTCGGCGGTGTAGTCGGCAGCCTCGATCGGCACCGCCTGC
The DNA here is from genome assembly GCF_010993975.1 of Halomonas faecis. Taxonomy (GTDB): domain Bacteria; phylum Pseudomonadota; class Gammaproteobacteria; order Pseudomonadales; family Halomonadaceae; genus Halomonas; species Halomonas faecis. Next base: position 40,975 of record NZ_JAACZO010000057.1, on the reverse strand, counting down.
CGGTCCAGCCAGGCGCGCGCCTCGGCCTCGCTGGCGAAGTCGACCTCCAGGTCGAGAGCGGTGCGCTCGACCCACTCGCGGCATGGCAGGGTCTCCAGCGCCCGGCCGACGGCCTGGGCGTAGGCGCGTGCCAGCCCTCCGGTGCCGAGCTTGGTACCCCCGAAATAGCGAATCACTACGCAGCCGACCTGGCCAAGCCCGGCACCTTCCAGAACCTGGAACATGGGGCGGCCCGCTGTGCCGCCGGGTTCGCCGTCGTCGGAGAAACCGATGGCCGTCTGCTCGCCGGGAGGACCGGCGATGTAGGCGCTACAATGGTGGCTGGCGTTGGGGTGTATGCGCCGCGCGTCGGCCAACAAGGCGTCGAAGGCCGCGGTTTGGGGAGCGTGGCAGATCCAGGCGAGGAAGCGGCTCTTCTCGACCTCCAGCTCGCTGGCGTGCCACTCCCCGGTCGGCAGGTCGGGAACCGGATAGCGCATCAGTGCGTCGTTGCCGTGCGTCGCACCACGCCCATCACCATGCCCAGCACCTGGATGTCGCTGTTCTTCAGGTAGATGGGAGGCATGGCGTCGTTGGCGGGCTGCAAGCGCACGCCCGAACGCTCGATGTAGAGCGTCTTGAGGGTGACTTCCTGCTGGTTGATGAGCACGACGGCGGTTTCTCCGTTCTCGGCGCTTTCCTGGCGTTCGATGATGATGACGTCGCCGTCGAAGATGTTGCAGTCGATCATCGAGTCGCCGCGCACACGCAGCGCATAGGTGTTGCGGCGCACCATGCTGGCCGGTGCCTGGACGCTGTCCTGGGTAGCGCAGGCCTCGATGGGCAGGCCGGCGGCGACGTCGCCCAGCAGCGGGACATCGACCAGCTCGTGCGGGGCGACGGCGAGTTCGGTCCAGGACTGGGCCAGCGGAAAGTTGGGTCGGCGGTGTAGGTAGCGGGCAGTGACCTCGGGCATGTGACGCTCCCCCTTGTGGGCCTGTTGAAATGTACAGGTAATGAGCACTATATCAGTCGCGCTCCAACTGGCAAGTTCCCTGCCATTCAACGCACCTTGACCTGCAGCAAGGGAGCGTCCGGGAAGCGGCCGGTCGACTAGTCGAGAAAGGCCTTTCCGTGTAGAGTTGCCAGCGAATTTTGCCATTCCTGGAGAGTGCCTTGAGCCTGCGTCTTCAAGCGCGCAACCTGGCCTGCGAACGGGACGACCGCTGGCTGTTTCGCGGCCTCGATCTCGATATCCAGGCCGGCGAGATCGTTCGCGTGGAGGGACCCAACGGTAGCGGCAAGACGACCCTGCTGAAGATTCTCTCCGGGCAGCTCGCCGACTACGAAGGCGACTTGTTCTGGGGCGAGCGGCCCATGCGCCAGGCACGCGAGGCTTTCCTCTCGAGCCTGCTCTACCTGGGGCATGCTCCCGGCGTCAAGGCAGCGCTCACTCCGCTCGAGAACCTCGCCTGGTACCAGGCCTTGGCCGGACAGACCCGCGACGAATCGTCACGCATGACAGCCCTGGAGTCGATCGGGCTCGTCGGGTTCGAGGACGTGCCGGCCGGGCAGCTCTCTGCGGGTCAGCAGCGCCGGGTGGCGTTGGCTCGCCTGTTGCTCACCCCGCGCCCGCTGTGGGTGCTCGACGAACCTTTCACGGCCATCGATCGGGATGGAGTGCATGCGCTGGAGCGACGCCTAGTGAATCATGCCCGTCAGGGAGGTTGCGTGCTGGTGACTACTCACCATGAACTGACGCCCTGCGCCGAACTGCGGCGTATACGTCTGGGGGCGGGAGGCGGCGATGGCGGTCACTGAACGCATGGCGACCGAGACGTACACCCTGGGTACGGAACCCCAGGGCAGCCTGAGTGTCGCATTCGGGGCCACGCTGAAGCGCGATCTCGTACTGTTGCTGCGGCGGCGCAGCGAGGTGATGAATCCGTTGGTCTTTTTCGCCATCGTCATCACCCTGTTTCCCATCGGTATCTCACCCGACCCCGAGCTACTGGCAACCATTGCGCCGGGGCTGCTGTGGGTGGCCGCGCTGCTGGCGGCGCTGTTGTCGCTGGATAGCCTGTTCCGGGCCGACTACGACGACGGCTCTCTGGAACAGCTGCTGCTCACGCCCCAGCCACTGGCGCTGCTGAGCCTGGCCAAGGTAACCGTGCACTGGCTGCTCACCGGCCTGCCGCTGGCACTCATGGCCCCCGTATTGGGCATCATGCTGGCGCTGCCGGCGGGCAGCTATGCGGTGCTGGCTGTGTCGCTGGCGCTGGGGTCGGCGAGTCTGAGTCTGATCGGCGCCATCGGTGCAGCGCTGACCGTGGGCCTGTCACGTGGCGGCGTGCTGCTCTCGCTGCTGGTGCTGCCACTCTACATTCCGGTGCTGATTTTCGGCGCCGGCGCCGTTCAGGCTGCCATCGTCGGCGATGGGGTCTCGGCGCATCTGGCGATCCTCGGTGCCTTGCTGGCAGTGGCACTGATTTTCGCGCCATGGGCGATAGCGGCATCGCTGCGCATCAGTATCAACGGTTGAGGGGTGAACGAGGCATGTGGGCCTTCATTCATAAGCTGGGGTCTCCCAAGTGGTTCTACGGCATCAGCCAGCGGCTGCAGCCCTGGTTCTGGACGGTAGCGCTGGCGCTGATCGCGGTGGGTTCCGTTTGGGGGCTGGCCTTCGCCCCGGCGGACTATCAGCAGGGCAACAGCTTCCGCATCATCTACGTGCACGTGCCGTCTGCGTTCCTGGCGCAGTCGATTTTCGTCACCATGGCCGTGGCGGGCGTGATCTTCATGGTGTGGAAGATCAAGATCGCCGACATGGCGGCTGCCATGATGGCGCCTCTGGGGGCCGCCATGACCTTCATCTCGCTGTTCTCCGGCGCGGTATGGGGCGTGCCGACCTGGGGAACCTGGTGGATGTGGGATGCCCGGCTGACCTCGATGCTGATTCTGCTGTTCCTCTATCTGGGCGTCATCGCCCTGCGTGGCGCCTTCGCCAGCCGCGACAGCGCCTCCCGGGCCGCCTCGGTGCTGGCCATGGTGGGGGTGATCAACATCCCGATCATCAAGTATTCGGTGGACTGGTGGTACACCCTGCACCAGCCCGCCTCCTTTACCCTCACCGAGCGTCCGGCCATGCCCACGGAGATGTGGCTGCCGCTGCTGATCATGGTGGTGGGCTTCTACTGCTTCTTCATCGCCGTGACCCTGCTGCGCACACGCAGCGAGATTCTGCGGCGCGAGGCCAACAAGCGCTGGGTGCGCGAACTGGCGGGAGAAACGAGCTGATGGCATTCGAGAGTTTCCAGGCGTTTCTCGCCATGGGGGGCCACGCGCCCTATGTCTGGGCTGCCTGGGCGGTGACGCTGGCTTTGCTGGCGGGCAGTGGGCTGCACGCCCGTGTCGAGCACCGTCGCACACTACGCAACCTGGCGCGCCAGGTGCGCCGCGAGCGTCGTCGGGACGGAGCCGGCGCTGCGGCAACGATTCAACATGACGGGGGTGGGCCTACCAATGACTCCGAAACGCAAGCGTAAACTGACCATCATCCTGGGGCTGGTGTCCCTGGCTGCCGTCGCCGTGGGGCTGACGCTGTATGCCCTGCGCGCTAACATCAACCTGTTCTTCAGCCCCATTCAAATCGCCGCGGGCGATGCGCCATTCGAACGCCAGATACGCGCCGGCGGCATGGTCAAGGAAGGCACCGTACACCGCAACCCCGACAGCTTGGACGTGGAGTTCGTGGTGACGGACTACGTCGAAGACCTGGAAGTCCGCTACAGTGGCATCCTGCCGGACCTGTTCCGCGAGGGGCAGGGCGTGGTGGTGGTCGGCCAGCTGCAGCCCAGCGGCGAATTCCGCGCCGACCAGGTGCTGGCGCGCCACGATGAGAATTACATGCCCCCGGAGGTGGCCGAGGCCCTGGAGGATGCCGGCTACTCGCCGGCCGACTTCAAGACCGAAGGTTCCGAGAGCAATTCCGCGAAGAGTGACGAGAGCTAACCCGCCGGAGCGACCATGCTGATCCAGATGATTCCCGAAATCGGTCACTTCGCCTTGGTCATCGCCATGCTGATGGCGGCCGTACAGGCGGTGATGCCTCTGGCCGGTGCTGCACTGCGCCGGCCGCTGTGGATGGCCTACGCCCGACCTATGGCGGCCGGCCAGCTCCTGTTCGTGGTGGTCGCTTACCTGTGCCTCACTGCCAGCTACCTGTTCGACGACTTCACCGTCGCCAACGTGGCCAACAACTCCAACTCCATGCTGCCCTGGTACTACAAGCTGAGTGCCGTGTGGGGCAACCATGAGGGCTCGGTGCTGCTGTGGAGCCTGATGCTGGCCGGTTGGAGCTACATGGCGGCACGCTTCTCCCGGGAGCTGCCCCGCGACATGGTGGCGCGAGTGCTCGGCGTGATGGGCTTGGTGGGTTTGGGCTTTCTGGCCTTCGTGCTGGTCACTTCCAACCCCTTCGATCGGCTGTTGCCCAATGCACCGAGCGACGGTGCGGATCTCAATCCGCTGCTCCAGGACATTGGCCTGATCCTGCATCCGCCGATGCTCTACATGGGCTACGTGGGCTTCTCGGTGGTCTTCGCCTTTGCCATTGCCGCCTTGCTGGGGGGGCGTCTGGATGCGGCCTGGACGCGCTGGGCACGCCCCTGGACCAACCTGGCATGGGCCTTCTTGACCGTCGGCATCGCGCTGGGCAGCTGGTGGGCGTATTACGAGCTCGGCTGGGGCGGCTGGTGGTTCTGGGATCCGGTGGAGAACGCCTCGCTGCTGCCATGGCTGACCGGTACGGCACTGATGCACTCCCTGGCAGTGACCGAAAAGCGCGGCTCCTTCAAGAGCTGGACCGTACTGCTGGCGATCTTCACCTTCTCGCTGTCGCTGCTGGGCACCTTCCTGGTGCGCTCCGGCGTGCTCACCTCGGTGCACGCCTTTGCCAACGACCCCTCGCGCGGTTTCTTCATCCTGGTGCTGCTGGGCATCACCGTGGGCCTGTCGCTGCTGATCTTCGCGCTCCGTGCACCGCGGGTCAGTCACCGGGTCGGCTTCAACTGGCTGTCGCGCGATGCCCTGTTGCTGATCAACAACATCCTGCTGGTGATCATGACGATCACCGTACTGATGGGCACCGTCTATCCGCTGCTACTGGATGCCCTGAACCTGGGCAAGATCAGCGTGGGCCCTCCCTACTTCAACGCCCTGTTCGTGCCGTTGACGGTGATCATGAGCATCTTCATGGGGCTCGGGCCGGTGTCGCGCTGGAAGCGCATGGACGGACGCGAACTGCTCAAGCGGCTGTGGCTGGCCGGCGTTGCGGCGGTGGCCATTGCGGCCGTGATGCCCTTCATCATCGGCGGCGAGTGGAACGTCTGGGTGGCCTTGGGCCTGGTCACGGCGCTGTGGATCGTGCTGCCGCTGGTGCGCGACCTGTTCGACAAGACGCGCCATGCACCCACTCGGCTGGCCGGTCTCAAGAAGCTATCGCTCGCCTACTGGGGCATGGTGCTGGGCCACCTGGGCCTGGCGGTGACCATCGTCGGCGTTGCCGTGGTCTCCAATTTCGCCATCGAGCGCAATGTGCGCATGGCGCCGGGCGATAGCGTCAGCGTGGCGGGCTACACCTTCACCATGAAGGGGTTGACCAGCCGACGCGGGCCGAACTACATCGGCGACGGGGCCGAGTTCGAGGTCCGCCGCGGCGACAGCCGCCGCAGCTTCACCATGAATCCCGAAAAGCGCACCTACATCGCTCGCGGCATGCCGATGAGCCAGGTGGCACTGCGTCCGGGGCTCTTCCGTGACCTTTACCTGGCCATGGGCGAGGACCTGGGCGACGGCAGCTGGGCCATGCGCGTGCAGTACAAGCCCTTCGTGCGCTGGCTGTGGTTGGGGGCTCTGCTGATGGCCGCAGGCGGCACCTTGGCCGTGGCCGACCGCCGCTATCGCCGCTTGGCGACGGCGAAAGACCCTGAGAAGGCCGTCGAGGTTCGTGCGGCAGGAGAGGCCCCAGCATGAAACGTCGCCTGCTGCTGATGCTGCCCTTGTTGGGTTTCCTGGTGCTGATGCTGTTCCTGTACCTGGGGCTCGGGCTCAACCCCTTCCACCGCGAATCGCAACTGGTGCAGGACGCGCGCGCCTTTCCCGCCTTCGAGCTGAGCACCCTCGAGGATCCGGGCCGCACGGTGGACGAGTCGCTGATAACCGGAGAGCTGACTCTGGTCAACGTTTGGGGGGAATGGTGCCCCGAGTGCAAGCGCGAGATGCCGCAATTGCTCGACCTGGCCGAACGCGGCGTGCGTCTGGTCGGCGTCAACTGGAAGGATACGCGCGAGAAAGGGCTCGGTTTTCTCGACGAGTTCGGCGATCCCTTCGTCGTCAATGTGTTCGACCCCGACGGCGAGCTGGCTTTCGAGCTGGGCGTCTACGGGGCACCGGAGTCCTTCCTGGTCGATGCCGAAGGGGTGATCCGCTATCACCATACGGGGTACATCTCACCGGGCGATCTGCGTGACACCATTCTGCCGGAGGTGGAAAAATGGCAGTGATCCGACTCTTGATCTTTGCCTTGGCCCTGCTTTTGACCGCCGGTGCCGGGCTCGCGGACAGCATCGAGGTGCGCGAATTCGACGACCCGGTGAAAGAGGAGCGCTACAAGAGCCTCACCGCTTCGCTGCGCTGTCCGACTTGCCAGAATCAGGCGATCGACGACTCCAACGCGCCAGTGTCGGGTGACATGCGCGATCGCGTCTACGAAATGCTTCAGGACGGTCGCTCCGACATGGAGATCCGCAGCCACCTGGTCGAGCGCTTCGGTGACTACGTGCTTTACAACCCGCGCTTGGAAGGGCGCACCTACCTGCTGTGGGGTCTGCCCGCCGGGCTGGTCGTCCTGGGTGGCGTTCTGGTGGCATGGGTCGTGCGCGCTCGGCGCAATGCCTCGGCGCGTGAACTCAGTGACGAAGAACGCGCCCGCCTCGATTCGTTGATCAACCGCGGGAGAGAGTCATGACCCCGATGTGGTTAGCCTTTGCCATTCTGCTGCTTCCCGCCCTGTGGCTGCTGGTGTCGCCATTGCGCCGCGCTTCCGCGCTGCACGCCGCTCAGCGTGACTTCGAGGCCGGCGACCGTGCTGCCGAGCAGAACGTGGCCATCTACCGTCGCCGCCTGGCCTCGCTGGAAGCGGCACTGGAGCGTGGCGAGATCGACCAGCCGCGCTTCGATGAAGACCGCCTGGAACTCGAGCGCAGCCTGCTGGAGGATACCGAGGGCCTGCAGCGGCGGCCGCTGCACGGGCCCCGTGCCGGCCGCCTGGCCGTACCGGTGATCGCTCTGGCCCTGGTGGTGGGCAGCGTCGCCTGGTACTACCACAACGGAGCCGAGGGCGATCTGGCGCTGTATGCCGCCTACCAGGAGAGCGACTCCCTGCCGGCCCTGGTCGAACGCCTGGAGGCGCAGGCCGAGCGCCAGCCCGACAACCCCAATGTGTGGTCCTCGCTGTTTCCGATCTACCGCGATTCCGGACAGGGCGAAGCGGCATTGGAGGCCATCGATCACTTGATTCGCCTCGAGGGTCGCCAGCCGTCGCTGCTGGCCCAGAAGGCGCAGCTGCAGTTTTTCATGGCCGATCGTACCCTGACCGACGAAGTGCAGGCGCTGGTCGACGAGATTCTCGAGCGCGATTCCAGCGAGCCGACGACGCTGGGCATGCTGGGCGTCGTCGCCTTCGATGAGGGGGATTACGAAAAGGCCATCGATCAATGGCGCCGCGCCATTGCCGGCATGAACGACCCCGACAGCGCCGATGCGCTGCGCGAGGGCATCCGGGCGGCCCAGCAGCGCCTTGGCGTGGCACCCGAGGAGCGGGAGCCGGTGGCCGCCGGCCCGGGCGTGAATCTGCGCGTGACCCTGGCCGAGGAACTGCAAGGGGAGCTCGACGACGATACCCAGGTCTTCGTCGTGGCGCGCGACATGGAAGGCGAAAAACCGCCCCTGGCGGTGGCTCGGCTGACGCTGGGCGATCTGCCCACCGAGGTGGTGCTCGACGACAGCCGCGCCATGTCCCAGCAGGCCAGCATCTCGGAGGTCGATGAGGTGCGCATCGTGGTTCGCGTGACCACCACCGGGGATGCCAGCCCCGTACCGGGCGACATGTTCGGCGGGCGTGATGGCGTCGCCGTCGGCGAGACGGATGGCGAACCCGTGGAGGTCGTGGTCGACCGCGTCGTCGAATAGACACCATGCGCCTGACCTCGATCCGCCTGGTTGGCTTCAAGTCCTTCGTCGATCCCGTCACGGTCCCGTTCGACGGCAACATGACGGCCGTCGTCGGGCCCAACGGCTGCGGCAAGTCCAACATCATCGATGCCGTGCGCTGGGTCATGGGCGAATCGTCGGCCAAGACCCTGCGCGGGGAATCGATGAGCGACGTCATCTTCAACGGCTCCACGGCGCGTAAGCCGGTGGGCCAGGCCGCCATCGAGCTGCGCTTCGACAACAGCGACGGCAGCATGGGGGGCGTCTACGCCCAGTACGCCGAGATCGCCGTCAAGCGTCAGGTCACCCGCGACGGCCAGTCCAGCTACTTCTTCAACGGGCAGAAGTGTCGGCGGCGCGACATCGCCGACCTCTTCCTGGGGACCGGCCTGGGCCCCCGCTCTTACTCGATCATCGGCCAGGGCATGATCTCGCGGCTCATCGAGGCGCGCCCCGAGGAGTTGCGCGCCACCCTCGAGGAGGCCGCCGGCATCTCCAAATACAAGGAGCGCCGTCGCGAGACCGAGAACCGCATGCGTCGCACTCGCGAGAATCTCGAACGCCTGGAGGACATTCGCGAGGAGCTCGACAAGCAGCTCGAGCGGCTGCGTCGGCAGGCCGAAGCGGCGCGGCGCTATCAGGACCTCAAGACCGAGGAGCACCGCCTCAAGGGCGAGTTGGCGCTGCTGCGCGGGCGTGCCCTGCGTGCCAGCCAGGCCGAGGAGGAGCGCCGCGTCGGCGAACGGGAAACGGCCGTGGAGCGTGAGGTGCTGGCCCTGCGCCAGTGCGAGACGCGTCTCGAGCAGGCCCGTGCTGAACACGACCGACTGGCCGAAACCCTGGACGCCCGCCAGGCGCGCTTTTTCGAGACCACTACGGCCATCGCCCGGCTCGAGCAGGGGCTCGAGCATGCCCGCTCGCGGGAGACGCAGCTCGCCCGCGATCTCGACGCCGCTCAGCGCGAGCTCGCCGATCTGGCGCGCCTGGGCGAAAGCGATGTCGAGCGAATGGGCGTCCTTGACGAGCGTCTCGAGACCCTCGTCCCCGAGCAGGAGGAGATCGCCGAGCAGCTCGCCGAGCTCGATGCCATGCTCGAAGAGGCCGAGCCGGCCGCCGAGGATGCGGATGCCGCCTGGGACGCCTTCAACGAACGGTGGCGCGAGGCCGGCCGCGAGGCGGAACGCAGCCAGGATAGGCTGCGCGGGCAGGAAGCCTCCCTGGAACGCGTCGAGGCCGACATTCGACGGCGTCATCAGCAGCAGCAAGAGCTACCCGATCTCGCCGAACTGACCGCCCGACGCGATGCGCTGGCCCAGCGGCTGGCCGCGGCGGCCCAGGAACAGGAGCGGCTCGCCCAACGCCGCGATGCGTTGCAGGGCCAGCGCGACAGCGCCCGCCAAGCGGCCGAATCTCTCGAGGAGCAACGCGAAACGCTGCGTGAGCGCCGCAGCGCGCTCACGGGGGAACTGGCGTCCCTGGATGCGCTCATCCAGGCAGCGCTCAGCGATGCCGACGAAGCGCTCGATGAGCACCTGGCCGCCCATGGGCTGGACGCAGCGCCGCGGCTCGGCGAATGCCTCGAGGTGACGCCAGGCTGGGAAGTGGCGGCATCCTGGGTGCTGGCGCCCTGGCTCAAGGCGCGGCTGGTCGAGCCGCCGAGCTTCCGTGAAGCCAGTGTCGCGCCGCCAGCTCCGTTTGGCGTAGTGGCCCCGCAGGCGCCCGATGCAGTGCCACCCGACTCGCTGGCGGCCCAGGTGCGTGGCGCCGGGGCCGCCAGTGCCTGGCTTGCCGCCATCCGCTGCGTGGCGGACGACGAGGCCGCCTGGAAGACCGTAGCGTCGCTCGCCCCCGGCGAAAGCCTGATCACCCCCGATGGGCTGTGGCTCGGTCGCGACTGGGCGTGCCATCGCGGCAATGGCCAGGGCCCCGATGCCGTGCTGGTCAGCCGTCGGCGACGTGATGCGGTGGTGAGCGAGCTCGAGGCCGTGGAGAGCGAGTACGCCGACCTGGCGTCGCGTCTGGAAACCGCCCGCGGACGCGCCAGCGAAGCCGAGCGCGAACGCGAGAGCGTCAGCGAGGCGGAACGTCGCCAGGCCGCCGAGCAGCAGCAACTGGCCGTCGAGGACAGCGGCCTCGCCAGTCGCCTCGAGCACCTGGAAGGACGTGCGGCGGAGCTCGACGAGGAACTGGCTGGGCTCAGGGAGAGTGGCGAGGAGACTCGGCTGGCCATCGAAGAGGCCCGTGAGCGCTGGCAGCAAGCCATGACGCATCTGGAAGCGCAGGCAGAGGAGCGCGAATCACTGGAACGGGCGCGCGACCGTGCCCGCGAACGAGTGGCGGCATTGCACGCCCGGCAGCGCCCGCTGCGCGAGCGCGCCCAGCAGCTGGCACTGGAACATGAACGCTTGACCACCGAACGAGCGGGGTTGGCGCAGCAGCAGGCGCGGGCAGGGGAGACGCGTGAGCGGCTGGAGCTGCGCTGCGACGAGCTGCGCGAAAGCCTGGAAGCGCTGCGCGAGCCGGACGAAGAGCAGCGCGAGCGTCTCGAAGAACTGCTGGTACGCCGCGAAGACGACGAGCGACGCCTCAACGAGACGCGCGCCCGTGCTGCCGAACTGGCCGACCGGTTGCGTGAGGATGAGCAGGCCCGGCAGGGTCACGAGCGTCGGCTCCAGGAGATTCGGGAGGGGCTGCAGGAATCCCGCATGCAGGTTCAGGCGCTCTCGCTCAAGGCCGAGAGCCAGGACGAGCAGCTTGCCGAGTTGGGCCTCGATGCCGCTTCACTCACCGCAACGCTGGATCCCGACGCCACCGAGTCCGCCTGGCAGAGCCGCCTCGAGGAGGTCGGTGAGCGCATCCGCCGGCTGGGGGCCATCAACCTGGCGGCCATCGAAGAGTACGAGCAGCAGGCCGAAAGGCGCGACTATCTGGAGGCACAACAGGCCGAGCTCGGCGAAGCGCTGGAAACCCTCGAGAAGGCCATCCGGCGCATCGACCAGGAAACCCGCACGCGGTTTCGTGACACCTTCGAGCGGGTCAATGCCGGTCTGCAGTCGCTTTTTCCGCGAGTCTTCGGCGGGGGAACCGCATGGTTGACGCTGACCGGGGAGGATTTGCTAGATACCGGTGTCGCCATCATGGCACGCCCCCCCGGCAAGAAGAACAGCACCATTCATCTGCTCTCTGGGGGAGAAAAGGCGCTGACTGCCCTGTCGCTCGTGTTCGCCATTTTCCAGCTCAATCCCGCGCCGTTCTGCATGCTCGATGAAGTCGATGCGCCGCTGGATGATGCCAATGTCTCGCGCTATGCCAAGCTGGTTAAGGAGATGTCCGAAAACGTGCAGTTCATCTACATTACCCACAACAAGATCGCCATGGAGGCGGCCGAAAGATTGATGGGTGTGACCATGCAGGAACCGGGAGTGTCCCGGCTGGTCTCAGTTGGCGTCGAAGAAGCGGCGGCACTTGCCGAAGTGTGAGCGGGCTTGCAACGACGGGCCATTCGCGATATCAGAAGAGATGACTTAGGGTGCATCGGACGTCAGCCGTCCGATGAAACAGGGAAAGGCGCAGGGTCGATTGGACTCTCAGGCGAGAATGCCGGGGCTTGACAAACAAAAAAAGTGGCCTTTTTTTTGGCAATCGCGCTATGCTAGTGACGAACATCCATCCGGCATGGCGCCCTAGCGATAGGCAAGACGACCCATGGAACTAAGAGAATGGCTGATCATTCTGGGGCTGGCGCTGGTGACACTCATCGTGGTCGATGGGGTGCGTCGCTTGAAACGCCAGCGCCGTGTGCCCCGCCTGGATCAGGCGGGCGAGGCAACGAGCCCCGGTAACGGCACGGCGCCGGATACCGAGGAGGACAGCAACTGGGAGCTTCCCAACGGCGGGGCACGTGTGGTCACTCCGGCCAGCAATTCCACGGTCAAGCCCAAGCCGAAACTGCAGCGCCAGGAGCATCCCGGGCCTTCGCGCGTGCTCGCGGGGTGGCGGTCGGCGGCTGCCGAACAATTCCCGAACCGGGCGAAGCAGGTCGATCAGTCTGCCGATTCAGGCGTTTCGGCTTCTCCGGAGACACCGCCCACTACTGCTGAGGCGTCGTCCTCGCCAGTCCATCGTGGCGCAGATCGCGGCGTGGCGAAGCCCGGCTCCGCTACGCCGGATGCCCCCGTGGACGATGGCGGTGAAGCCGCCGCGCGGCCCGAAACGGCGGAGTCCGCAGAGGCCGCGCCTGAGCTCCAGGGCGATGACGCGACGTCGAGCGCCGCCCGAGGCGGGCACGACGTTTCTGCGACCGCCGAGTCTCGAGCGAAAGAGGATGGCGCAGCGGACTCGGTGCCAGGTCGCCGCGAGCCGACGCTTTCCGCGCTGGACGGTGCGGGATTGGAGGATGGCGAGCCGTCGCGCTCCGCGCCTTTGAATGCCGACGTTGCGGACCATGACGATGCCGGCCGCGACGAGGACGAGCGCTATCGCCTCGTCGATCTGGAAGGCGTCGGCGATTCGCTCAAGAGCGGTTCGCGGCGCATGGGAGCTTCCATGCAGCGTTTCGGTGCTTCCGTGCAGAGTCGCCTGGTCAAGCGGCGCGAACGCAAGCGTGAAGCGCGCGAAGAGAAAGCTCGCCTCGCCGAGGAGCGGGAGGCCGCAGCCCGGGCCGATCGCAAAGCCCAGGCCGAGCGGGAAGCCGTCGCCGCCTGTCGCCGCCAGGCTGAAGAGGCACGGCCGTCCGCTGGCCGCACTGACGATGCCTACGATCCGCTGTTCACCCCGTCGCGTCGGGAAACGGCGGATGAGCTGACACCCGCTGCCAGTCGCGACGCGGTAACCGAGGATGACGTGGTACGCACGCATCCTACCCTGGAGAAGGCCTTGCGCCACGACGTCAGCGCCGAGCGCGCGCGCAATGCCCTCAGTCATGCCGATGAAGTGATCGTCATCAGCGTCATGTCGCGCGACGCGGAAGGCTTCGCGGGAGCGGCGTTACTCGACCTGATGCTCGCCTGCGGACTGCGTTACAGCAGCGAGATGGGCATCTTCCATCGCTTCGAGACCGAGGATGACGACAGCCAGCTGCAGTTCTCCATGGTCAATGTGCTCAAGCCGGGTACCTTCCCCATCGAGAGCATGGACGACTTCACCACGCCGGGCATTACGCTGCTGATGCCGCTGCCGGGTGCCGTGGATACCGCTGCCGCCTTCGAGGCTATGGTCGAGACGGCGATGGTGATCGTGCGCCACCTGGGCGGCGAGCTGAAGGACGAAAACCACAGCGTGATGACCGCCCAGACGGTCGGCTTTGCTCGCCAGCGCGTGCAGGAGTTCGAGCGGCGCCATCGCCTCAATCGCCGCCAGGTGAATTAGCCGTAAGCGGCAAACTCGACGCGTTGAGCTGGAAGACGACCCCCGTGGTAGCCCCACGGGGGTCGTTGCTTTGGTAAGCTAGGCGATCATGCTGGCTTCGAGCTTCGAGCTTCGAGCTTCGAGCTTCGAGCTTCGAGCTTCGAGCTTCGAGGCCCTTGTCGTAGACGAGACACGGAATTCCATGACCCAGGCCGATCCGACGATTCACGACGAGGCGGTGCAACTGCGCGCCGAACTCGACGATGCCAACTACCGCTATTACGTGCTCGATGAGCCGCGCCTCACCGACGCCGACTACGATCGCAAGCTGCGCCGGCTTCAAGAGATCGAAGCCGAGCATCCCGACCTGGCGACGCCCGACTCCCCTACCCAACGGGTGGGTGCCGCGCCTGCCGAGGGTTTTCCCGAGGTCCGGCATGCCGTGCCCATGCTGTCGCTGGACAACGCCTTCGACGAGACGGAGATCGAGGCCTTCGTCAAGCGCATCGGCGACCGTCTCGAGACCGACGGTGAGCGACTCGACTTCTGCTGCGAGCCCAAGCTCGACGGCGCCGCGGTATCGCTGGTCTACGAGCACGGCAGGCTGGTCAGCGGCGCCACCCGGGGTGACGGCCACACCGGCGAGGGCATCACCTCCAACCTCAAGACCCTGAAGTCGATCCCATTGAAGCTGCGTGGCAAGGAGTGGCCCGATCGGCTGGAAGTCCGTGGCGAGGTCACCATGCGCCACGCCGATTTCGAGGCCATGAACGACAAGGCCCGGGAAGAGGGCGGCAAGGTGTTCGCCAATCCGCGCAATGCCGCCGCCGGCAGCCTGCGCCAGCTCGACCCGCGCATCACCGACAAGCGCCCCCTGATGTTCACCGCCTATCAGTTGGTGCAAGAGACGATGAGTCTCGCCAATATCGAGACTCCCACTCACAGCGGACGGATGGCCTTGCTGCGGGAGTGGGGCTTTCGCACCAGCAGTGAACTCGCGGTGGTGACGGGCACGGCCGGTGTGATCGACTACTGTCGTCGCCTGGGCGAGACGCGTGACGACCTCGGCTACGACATCGACGGCGTGGTGATCAAGGTCGACGACCTGCGCCTGCAGCGCGAGCTGGGTTTCGTCGCCCGGGCGCCGCGCTGGGCCATCGCCTACAAGTTTCCCGCTCAGGAGGAAACGACGCGGCTCAACGACGTGGAGTTCCAGGTCGGGCGCACCGGCGCCATCACTCCGGTGGCACGCCTCGAGCCGGTTTCCGTGGCCGGCGTCACGGTTTCCAACGCCACCCTGCACAACGCCGACGAGATCGCTCGGCTCGGCGTGATGATCGGCGATACCGTGGCCATTCGGCGTGCCGGCGACGTCATTCCCCAGGTGGTACGCGTGCTGGAAGAGTATCGCCCGGATGACGCCAGAGAGATCGTCTTTCCCGAACGCTGTCCGGTGTGCGAATCGCAGATCGAACGGCTGGAAGGCGAGGCCGTGGCGCGCTGTTCGGGGGGGCTCTACTGCCCGGCCCAGCGCAAGGAGGCGCTCAAGCATTTCGCCTCGCGACGCGCCATGGACATCGACGGCCTGGGCGAAAAGCTGCTCGATGTCCTCGTCGAGCGCGACTGGGTGCGTACGCCCGCCGATTTGTTCCGCCTCGAGGCCGAGCGCCTCGCCGAACTGCCGCGCATGGCGAAGAAGTCCTCCGACAACCTGGTGGCGGCGCTGGAGAAGGCCAAAGGCACCACCTTGCCGCGCTTCATCTTCGCCTTGGGCATCCGCGAGGTCGGCGAGGCCACCGCCGCCAACCTGGCGCGCCACTTCGGCACTCTGGAGGCGCTGATGAATGCCGATGTCGAGTCGCTGGAGGCCGTGGAAGACGTAGGGCCGGTGGTGGCCGCTCACGTGCATACTTTCTTCCGTCAGCCCCACAACCGCGAGACCGTCGATGACCTGGTCGCCCAAGGCGTGACCTGGGAGGAGACGGTCGTCGCCGAACGCCCCCAACCGCTGGCCGGCCAGACCTGGGTGCTCACCGGCACGCTGGAGAGCATGACCCGCGACGCGGGCAAGGCGCGCCTACAGGCGCTGGGCGCCAAGGTGTCCGGCAGCGTCTCGAAGAAGACCGCCTGCTTGGTGGCGGGCGAGGCCGCCGGCAGCAAGCTGACCAAGGCCGAGCAGTTGGGAGTCGAAGTGATCGATGAGGCGACCTTTCTGGCGCGCCTGGAAGCCTGGGAAAACGCCGAGGAGGTGCAATGAGCGATGGCCGTTTCGTGGAGGTGCCCTACCGAATGCTGCCGGGCGACACCCTGGATGCGCTGCTCGAGGGGTTCGTCACCCGCCAAGGCTACGATACGACCGATACCGGCGCGGGCATGCCCGGTTGGGTGAGGGAGCTCAAGCGTCAGTTGGAGCGCGGCGAGCTGATCATCGCCCATGATCTGCAGACCGAGACCACCGAGGTCATGACGCTCGCCCAGTGGCGCGCTTTCGGTCGCGAGCTTGCCGACGACGAAGAGGGATGACCGGGGGCCGGTCTTGGCCTTGACTTGATCCAGATCAGTTTCTTGGCGGTTTCGCTTGCCGAGTTACCTTTGGTCAATTCAGCCGATGAGGGAGCTCCAGTAGGGTAGCGGTTCAGCGGTTAGTGATAGCCCCGTTCCCTGCTGCGGATGCCCCATGTCGACCTTCGTGCGCAATCTACTGGCGAGCCTGCGGACCCTTAGAGGGTTCGTGCTGGCCGCCATTCTGTCGGTGGCCGTGACGGTCTTTCTCGGCGTGACTCTGGCGGCCACGCTGCTCTATGAAGACATCATCGCCCGCCAGGCTGAGCAGACCTCCGAAACCCTGGCTCGTCAGAGCTTCAATGCCATGCTGCAGGTGATGCGCCAGGGCTGGAGCCGCGAGCAGATGGAGGATTTCGTCTCGTCCACCCGCGAGCTGCATGCCGGCTCCTCCTTCCAGTTCGACATTCATCGTGGCGAGCGCGTCTCCGAGCGCTACGGCGAGATCGATCAGTCGGATCCGGACATCGCCATTCGCGCCGCCCTGCAATCCGGGCAGGAGCGCGTCTACCGCGAGAACGGCGAGGTGCGCCGCGTCATGCCGCTGGTGACGACGCCCGAGTGCTTGAGCTGCCACGACAATGCCGCCACCGGCGACGTGCTCGGCGTCATCGACATCCGCCACGACATGTCGCCGATCAGCGGCGAGATGCGCCAGAACTACATCGCCATGTTCGTGGTGGCGTCGCTGCTGGTGCTGCTTGCCGCGCTGGCCTTCACGGGCTGGTTCGCCGGGCGTATCCGCGCCTCGATGGAGGGATTTCGCCAGCGGCTGGCCACGGTGAATTCCGTTGCCGATTTCCGCCAGCTCGAGCTGATGCCGGCCGATACGCACTTCCGAGAGCTGAGCGATGCCTACGAGCAGGTCAACGCGCTGGCCGGGCGGCTCAAGAACGTGGCGGTGGACAAGGACGTGCTGGAGTTCGAGATTCGCCTGCTCAGCAAGTTCATCATCACTTCCGACGTGGTGCGCGACTGGCGCGAGTTCATCAAGGAACTGCTCAGCGACATCAACACCATCATCACCGCCCACACCCTGGTGACGATCTTCCAGGTGGAGGAGGAAGGCTACGAGCTGGAGGTGTTCTGGCACCACGAAGTGTCGGCGGAGATGCGTCACGCCTTCGAGGGCATGCTGATCGAGTTGCTCGAAGGCAAGGCGGAAGGGCATACCGACGTACAGGTGCTCAAGGTGTTGCACCATGCCGTCTACCCGGCCGACGCCGACATCGAGGCGGCGATGGAGATCACCCCCGAGGACATTCGCCTGCAGACCAAGTCGCTGCTGCTCGAGGCGCCCAAGATCGGCGGCATCGTGGGCATCGGCGTGCAGTCCGACCTCTCGCAGGACCCGCTGCGCCATATCGTCATCGACGGCATTCTCTCCACGCTGCTCAACCTCGTCGGCTCGGTGAAGGCGATCTACAAGTACACCAAGGATCTGGAGTTCTACGCCACCCGAGATCCGCTCACCGCGCTGCACAACCAGCGCGTGTTCAAGGACCTGCTCGGCTACGAAGTGGGTCGAGCCCATCGCCACGGTTATTCGTTCAGTCTACTGATGATGGACATGGACAACTTCAAGACCGTCAACGACCGTTACGGGCACGCCTTCGGCGACCAGTTTCTGCAGGCTTTTGCCCATACGCTGACCGAGTCGGTACGTCCTGGCGACTTCCTGGCCCGCTATGGCGGCGACGAATTCGCCATCATTCTGCCCGAAACCGGCGAGGGGCAGGCCTACTCGGTGGCGCTGCGCATCGCACAGAATTTTGCCGAGCAGGTATTGGTGGCCCCGGATGGCTCCTCCGTGCGTGCCACCACCTCCATCGGCATCGCCGCCTACCCGCGCCATGCCAGCGACGCCCACGATCTGTTCCTGATGGCCGACAACATGATGTACAAGGCCAAGCGCAAGGGAAAGAACTGCATCGCCCTGCCCGACGACGACGAAGTGGCGGCGATCTTTCGCGAGGTGGGCGAGAAGAACCAGATGGTGCTCAGCGCGCTGGAGGAGGAGCGCATCGTGCCCTTCTTCCAGCCCATCGCCGATGCGCGCACCGGCGAGGTGGCCATCCACGAGCTGCTCATGCGCATCCAGGTGGGTGATCGCGTCGTGCCGGCCGGGGAGTTCATCGACATCGCCGAGAGCATCGGCGTCATCCACAAGATGGACTATCAGCTCATCGAGAAGGCCTTCGCCCAGGTGCAGGAACAGGGCTACGAAGGGATGTTGTTCATCAACCTGTCACCCAAGTCGTTGATCGTCGGCGAGTTCATCGGTCGCATCCATCAGTTGGCGATCGACTACGGCATTCGCCCCGAGCGCATCGTCTTCGAGCTCACCGAACGCGAAACCGTCAGCAACCTCAAGCTGCTCGAGAAGTTCGTGCTCGATCTCAAGCTGGAGGGTTTCAGCTTCGCCATCGACGACTTCGGCTCGGGGTTTTCCTCTTTCCGCTATCTCAAGCAGTTCCCCATCGACGTGATCAAGATCGAGGGCGAGTTCATCCGCAACATGATCACGGATGACAAGTACATGGCCTTCGTCAAGAGCATCGTCACCCTGGCCCGCAGCCTGGGGGTGAGCACCATTGCCGAATTCATCGAAGACGAAGCGGTGTTCGAGGCGGTGCGCGAGCTGGGTATCGACTACGGCCAGGGTTACTATCTGGGCCGCCCCGCCCCGAACTTCGTCATGGCGAGCCAGTCGACCACTCAGGGGCTGCCTTCGCTGTGAGCGCGGCGCCTCCCGAGGGGTAACGCCTCAGCCGGGTTGCTTGCCGCGGATCAGGTCGCGAATCAGCCGCCGTCCGGGATGCAAGTGATCCACCAGCGGCTGTTCCAGCGGTAGCGGTTCGTCGCAGATCAACGAGGCCAACAGCTCGGCGCACAGCGGGGCGCTGGCCAGGCCGCGGGAGCCGTGGGCGGCGCTGATCCACAGCCCGGCGTGGTGGCGGCCGGGCGTGTCGGACACCCGGGTGGCGTCCTTGGCCAGGGCGGCGTAGTCGTCGCGCCACGCCTGGGCGTCGGGCACCGGCCCGCAGTAGGGCGACTTGTCGGGGCTCGCCGCGCGCACCCCGACCCGGGCGGTGAGCCTCTCCGGCGAGAGGTCGGCACCGGTGGCGCGCAGGGCGGCGACGAAGTGGGGCAGGCCGCGTTCCAGCTCCGCCAGGTTGGCGACGTGGTCGCTTTCGCGTTCCGTCATGTCGGTATCGCCCGGCGCGAAGGTGGCGCCGACATTGAGCACGCCATCCGCTGCTGGCGGCACGTAGCCGCCGGCACAGACCACTCGGCCCAGCTGCGGAGCTGCCTCTGGCACTTCGAGCTGGCTGAGCTGGCCGCGTACCGGCTGCAGCGGCAGGGCTTCACTTTGGGGGAAGCCGGCGGCCTCCCCGGCGGCGGCGATCACCACCTGGTCGGCCGCGAGACGCTCGCCGTCGGCCAGCTCCAGGCTCCAGCCGTCCTCCTGGCGGTCGTGCAGCGCCACTACCTCGCCGCGCCGAAAACGCACGCCTGCCGTCTCGGCCAGGCGCACGCACAGCTCCATCGGCCGGACCCAGCCGGCATGCGGGTAGTCCAGCGCCGGGCCGTCGACCTTGACGCCGGCCGCGGCGCTGGCCGCTTCGGCATCCAGGCCGCGGACCACGCTTTCCGGCAGCGGATGGTTGGCGAGGAAGCGTGCCTGGCGTGCCCGCTCCTTGTCGCTCAGCGCCAGCTGCAGGACGCCGCTGGGTTGCCACAGGCGCTGCTCGGGGTCGAGCTGAGCCAGCCAGCGTTGGCTGTACAGCAGCCCGGCCAGATAGGTGCGGCTCTGCCGATTGGTGTCGGCAGCGAGCTTGACGTAGAGCGCTCCCTGGAGATGGGTGGTGCCCAGTTCGGCGCGGTGGAAGCGGTCGATGAGCGTGACCGCGATGCCGCGTCGTGCCAGGGCGGCGGCGGCACTGGCACCGGCGATACCGGCACCGATCACCGCCACATGACGGGCCGGACGCGGCGTGGGCGGCGTGAACCAGGGCGTGCCTTCCCGGCGGGTGTCGACGGGGGGCGTGACGATCTCACCGATGAGCATCTCGCGCTTGCGGCCGAAACCCGGCGCCTTGCGCCAGGCGAAGCCGGCAGCGGCCAGACCGCGCTTGACGATGCCCGCACAGGTGAAGGTGGCGAAGGTGGCGCCGGCCCGCGAATGCTGGGCCAGGGCGGCGAACAGCTCGGGTCGCCACATGTCGGGGTTCTTGGCCGGGGCGAAGCCGTCGAGGAACCAGGCGTCGACCTGGCCGTCGAGCAGGGCGAGCCGCTCGGCGGCCTCGCCGAAGTGCAGGTCGAGGGTCACCCGCTCGTCGAGCCACAGGCGGTGCACGCCGCTCACCGGCTCCGGCCATTGGGCGAGCAGCCGCTCGGCGCGTGGGGCGAGATCGGGCCAGGCGGCAAGCGCACGGGCGAGATCCTGTCGGGTGAGCGGATGGCACTCTACCGAAATCAGATGCAGTCGGGCCTGGGGCGGCGCATGGGTGTCGAAGCAGGCCCAGGCGCAGAGCATGTTGAGTCCGGTGCCGAAGCCCGTCTCGCCGACCACGAAGGGGCGAGAGGCTTTCCAGTCCGCGAAGCGCGCGCTCAGACGGTTGCCGTCCAGGAAGACGTGTTCGGTCTCGGCACGGCCGTCGTGGGCCGAGAAGTAGACGTCGTCGAACTGGGTCGACAGGGGCGCCTGCGCCCCGGTGGCATCGGTCGCCCAGTCGAGCCGGGCGGGGCTGAGGCCAGTCAGAGGGGGGAGTGGGTCGCAAGGGGCGGACACGGCGTTCTCCGGAGCGGCAGTTGCTCAAAAAATCATCGATGACGGCATCGCGGCGACCCATGGGGCATGGCGACGTCCGTCCGCGGCGTTTCAACAACGTTATCCACAGTCTCTGTGGGCAAGGTGCTGTGGACAACGGGACTGTCCACGCCCGCCGTGGCATACGGGGGCGCGAGTCGGGCGCGACTGCCTCAAGGCAGGGCTTTCTTGAACGGCTTGACCGTCACCTTGGCGTACACGCCGGCGATCACGTAGGGATCGGCATCGGCCCAGGCGCGGGCGGTGTCGAGACTGTCGAACTCCGCCACCACCAGGCTGCCGCTGAAGCCGGCATCGCCGGGGTCGTTGGCGTCGATGGCGGGATGAGGGCCGGCGAGCACCAGGCGCCCCTCGTCGCGCAGCGCCTCGAGGCGGGCCAGGTGGTCGGGGCGCGCCGCCAGGCGACGCTCCAGGCTGTCGTTGACGTCTTCGCTGATGATCGCGTATAGCATCGCGGGTTTCCTCGGCAGGCGCGGCTGAGCCGCGGAACTCGATACGGTGCGGGCTATCGCAGTTAGTCGTTCCTCTCGGAACTCCTTGCCATGCCCAACTGCGATGGCCCTGCTCGATGCGGTGCGGGCGTTGACCGGCTAGTGCCGGGCGCGCACCATGAGCTCATTATTCTGACAAAGTCGCTCCCCGGCGTCATGCCAATGCTCGAACTACCGGCCCGTTTCACGGGTGATCCCGCCCCTCTGGGGATCGACCTTCACATGCATTCCACCGCCTCGGACGGCGCGCTGTCACCCGCGGCCGTGGTGGCGCTGTGCGCCTCGCGCGGCCTGTCCGTGATGGCGCTCACTGATCACGATACCGTGGCCGGCATCGATGAGGCGCAACGGACCGCCGACGAACATGGCATCATGCTGCTGCCGGGCACCGAGCTGTCGACGCGCTGGTCAGGCATCAACATCCACGTGGTGGGACTGCTGCCGCATGGCGCCCAGGGGGCGCTGGTGCCGGGGCTGGAGGCCCAGGCCGAGGCGCGTGAGCGGCGCGCCGAGGTGATCGCGGCGCGCCTGGAAAAGCTGGGGCTTGCCGATGCCCTGGCCCGCGCTCGCGAGCAGGCGGGCTCGCCGCGCCCGCTGGGTCGCCCTGACTTCGCCCGGGCGCTGGTCGCCGCCGGCCTGGTGGCGGACACGAGCGAGGCGTTTCGCAAGCACCTGGGCAACGGCAAGAAGGGCGACGTCAAGGCGCACTGGCCGGCCCTGGAGGAAGCGGTGGGGTGGATTCTCGATGCCGGCGGCGTGGCGGTACTGGCGCATCCATTGCGCCATGGCCTGACGCGGCGCAAGCGCGGGCTGCTGCTCGACGCCTTCGCCGCGGCGGGCGGCCAAGCCGCCGAGCTGGTGAGCGGCTTCCAGAACCCCGACGTGACCCGCGACCTGGCTCGCCAGCTCGACGAGCGCGGGCTACTTGCCTCGCTGGGCAGCGATTTCCACTTCCCGGGCGGTCATCTGGCGCCGGGCAGCATGAGTGCGGTGCCGCGCACCGCCGTGCCTCCGGTTTGGAGCCACCCTCGGCTGACGTCGCGACTGCTCTCGCGGCCGCACTGCTCTACGCTATAGTCGACGCCATGGCGGCGACTGCGTCATCCATGAACGACAGGAAGCGATCATGAGCCAATACTTTCAGATTCATCCCGACAATCCCCAGAAGCGCCTGATCGATCAGGCGATCCAGATCATCCGTGACGGCGGCGTCATCGCCTACCCCACGGATTCCGGCTATGCGCTGGGCTGTCACCTGGGCGAGAAGAAGGCCATCGAGAAGATCAAGTGGCTGCGCTCCCTCGATGACCGTCACAACTTCACCCTGGTGTGCTCGGACCTTTCCGAGATCGGCACCTACGCCAAGGTGGACAACGCCGTGTTCCGCCTGCTCAAGGCACACACTCCGGGCGCCTATACTTTCATTCTCACGGCGACCAACGAAGTGCCGCGGTTGCTGCTGCATCCCAAGCGTCGCTCCATCGGCGTGCGCGTGCCCGATCACCGCATCACCCATGACCTGTTGGCCGCGCTCGGTTCACCGCTGATGAGCGTGACGTTGATTCCCGAAGGCGATGAGCTGCCGATGACCGATCCGGAGGCGATTCGCGAGCGTTTCGGCGCTCACCTGGACCTGATCATCGACGGCGGTGCCTGCCACCTCGAGGCGACCAGCGTCGTCGATCTGCGCGAGCTGCCGCCCAAGGTGCTGCGCGAGGGGCGCGGCGACGTCACGCCCTTCACCGAATAGCGGGTCGCGTCATGCGTCGTGGGTGCCTTGCGCTTCGCGCGGGTCCGGGGTGGTCTCGTCGAGCCAGGTGCCGCATAGCAGGCAGTAGCGCGCGCGCTTTTCGTGACGGTCGTGGCCGCAGCCGGGGCAGGCTTCCTCCGAGTAGCGGTCGGCACGGATGGAACGGATCACCTCTGCAGAGAAGACCCCGGTGGGTACGGCGATGATCGAGTAGCCGATCAACATCACGATGGTGGAGATCGCCTGCCCGAGCGGCGTGACCGGTACGATGTCGCCGTAGCCCACCGTGGTCAGCGTGACGATGGCCCAGTAGACGGCGATGGGAATGCTGGTGAAGCCGGCCTCGGCCGGCTCGATCATGTACACCAGTGCGGCGAAGATGGTCACCAGCATGAAGACGGTGAACAGGAACAGAAAGATCTGGTGGGTGCTGCGCTTGAGCGCGCCGATCAACAGCCGCCCCTCGCCGACGAACTGCATCAGTCGCAGCACGCGGAAGATGCGCAGCACCCGCAACACCCGCACGATCACCAGCGACTGGGCGCCGGGAATCAGCAGCATCAGCCAGGTCGGCAGGATGGCGATCACGTCGATGATGCCGTAGAAGCTCTTCAGGTACTGCAGCGGCCGCTCCAGGGTGTAGAGCCGCACCGCCAGCTCCACGGTGAAGGCCAGCGTGAAGGCCCACTCCACCCGGTAGAACAGCCAGCCGTACTTGTCGTGGTAGCTGGGCACGCTATCCAGCATGACCACCCCGACGCTGGCCAGGATGGCGACGATCAGGGCGATGTCGAAGCCCTTGGCCAGCGGCGTGTCCGACTCGAAGACGATCTGGAAGACGCGCGTTCGCAGGCCTTCTCCAGCCGGTTTCAGCGGGTGGCTCATGGCATGGGCTCCGGGTCGTCCGAGACGCTGTCATTCAGTTGCTGGGCCAGGCGAAGTGCCACCTGGCCGAAGGCGGGCGTCAGCCAGCCAGTGGCCGACAGGCGTTCGGCCAGGTCATCGGCGTCGCCGTCATCGAGTGCCGTCAAGGCGTCGATGGCGGCCTGGCGCCAGCGGTCGTCGCCGGTGTCGGCCAGGGCATCCAGTGAGCTCATGGCGCGTTTGAGCCAGGCCCGCGGCGTACCGCCGGGCGGCAGCGTCCACTCGGCGGCGAGCAGTGCCGCGCCGCGGGCCGCCTTGCTGGTTTCCGACGGGCGCAGCGCCACGCGTTCGGCCAGCTCGGTAGCGAGTCGCCAGAGAGTCTCGACCCCTCCCGTCTCGAGTTCCAACTCCAGTTCGCGAATGGGCGCACGGCGGTCGCCGCTGCGAATTTCGCCTTCGTCCAATGCGATTTCGAGCCTGGCGGCATCGAGCGTCAGTGTCCAGGCATGCCGGGTGAAGTCGGTCGTGAAACGTGGAGTGAGTCGCTCGAGCGTGTTTTGGCCAAGGGCGGCCATGGGCGGCAGCTCGGCCAGGCCGGGCAGGTCGAGGCCGGGCCCGGGGACGGCCCATTCCCACTCGCCGCGGCGACTCAACCCTCCGGCCCCGTCGCCTTCGGTCTTGAGCGTCTGGTACAGGGTGTCGCCGCGTCGCCGCAGGCGCAGGGCCATGCGCGCTGCCTGGAGCGCGCCGTCCGGCGTGTCGTAATAGGTGTTGGCAAGGGACAGGGTCGTGGACGACAGGCCGGACAGGCGTGGATGGACGGTCAGCGTTTGGGGCCCCTGGGGGCCCAGTGCCAGTTTCAGTTCGATCTCTTGGCCCATGGCCGACTCCTGTCTGTGGGTGTCCGCAATGCAGAAGTGTGACGGTTGCGTGACGAATTGATGTCGGAAATTTTTCAATGACGTGACAAAGGTGAGTCACTATACTGACGCCGCCATTTCTCAAGCGCATGATACGCCATGGTGACACCCAATCCGTTCTCGGCGATGTTCGGTCGCTCGCCGTTTCAGCCGCTGCTGGCACACATCGTCAAGGCTCACGAGTGCGCCGACAAGCTGTTGCCCTTCTTCGAGGCGTCGCTCCAGGGCGACTGGGACGAGGCCGCCGCAATTCGTGAGAGCATCACGCGCCTGGAGCACGAGGCCGACAGCCTCAAGACCGAGCTGCGCCTCAACTTGCCCAACACGCTCTTTCTCCCCGTTTCGCGCAGCGATCTGCTCGATCTGATCAGCGTGCAGGACAAGATCGCCAACAAGGTGCGCGACATCACCGGCATCATGCTGGGTCGCAAGATGCGGGTACCCGAGGAGCTCGCCGGGCCCATGCGCGACTACATGCATACCGCCGTTGCCTGCGTGGCTCAGGCGCGTCAGGCCCTGGAGGAGCTCGAGGATCTGCTGGAGTCCGGCTTCGGCCGCCATGTCTCCGACGTGATGCAGAACCTCATCCGCGAGCTTCACGTTCTCGAGCAGCAGGCCGACAACCAGCAGGTGGCCATCCGACGTCAGCTGTTCGAGTTGGAGGACCGTCTCAAGCCGGTCGATGTCATCTTCCTCTACAAGATCATCGACTGGGTCGGCGAACTTTCCGACCGTGCCGAGCGCGTCGGCAGCCGCTTGCAGATCCTCACTGCCCGTTGAGTCGCCGGCCCGCCATCGCGGGCCGTCTTCGTTTTCGTCAACCCGACAGCTACATAGGAAGCCACCCTATGTCGATCATCGCGCAACACGGCGACACCTTCATCATTCTGGCCTGCCTTTTCGGCTTCTTCATGGCCTGGGGCGTCGGGGCCAACGACGTGGCCAACGCCATGGGCACGTCGGTGGGGTCCAGGGCCATCACCATCAAGCAGGCGATCGTCATCGCCGTGATCTTCGAGTTCCTCGGTGCCTGGCTCGCTGGCGGCGAAGTCACTCAGACGATCCGCAAGGGCATCATCGACCCGGCCATGCTGGAGAACGATCCGCAGCTACTGGTCTACGGCATGCTCGCTTCACTGCTTGCTGCGGCGACCTGGCTGTTGATCGCTTCCATGAAGGGGTGGCCGGTTTCCACCACGCACTCCATCGTCGGTGCCATCGTCGGCTTTGCTCTGGCGGGGCTGGGCATGGAGGCGATCGGCTGGGCCAAGGTGGGGCAGATCGCTGCCAGTTGGGTGGTCTCGCCGCTGCTCGCCGGCACCATCGCCTTCACCCTGTTCAAGTCGGTGCAGCATCTCATCTTCGAAGCGCGCGATCCCTTCGCGGCGGCCAAGCGCTACGTGCCGTTCTACATTCTGCTGGTCGGCTTTGCCGTGGCCATGGTCACGCTGACCAAGGGGCTCAAGCACGTGGGGCTCGATCTGGGCTTCGGCGCCAGCCTGCTGGTGTCGATCCTGTTCGGCGTGGGTGTGATGCTGCTCGGCGTGCAGATGGAGAAGCGCGTCAAGGCGGGCAGCCGCCAGGCCGATCATTTCGGTTTCACCGGCGTCGAGCGAGTATTCGGCGTGCTGATGCTGTTCACCGCCTGCGCCATGGCCTTCGCTCACGGCTCCAACGACGTGGCCAATGCGGTGGGGCCGCTCGCTGCGGTGATCAGCGTGGTCTATAGCGATGGCGTCATCGATGCCACGGCGCTGGTGCCCTGGTGGGTGCTGGTACTGGGCGGTGGCGGCATCGTCGTCGGCCTGGTCACCTACGGCCACAAGGTCATCGCCACCGTGGGCACCGGCATCACCGAGTTGACGCCCAGCCGCGGCTTTGCCGCGACGCTGGCCGCCGCGGTGACCGTGGTGCTCGCCTCGGGCACCGGCCTGCCGATCTCCACCACCCATACCCTGGTGGGCGCGGTGCTCGGCGTCGGCCTGGCCCGCGGCATGGCGGCACTCAACCTGCGGGTGATCGGTACCATCGCCATGTCCTGGCTGATCACGCTACCGGCCGGCGCCGCGCTGTCGATATCGTTTTTCTTCATGTTCAAGGGCATGTTCGGCTAAGCGCGAGCCACGAGCTGCGGGACACGAGCCTCGAGCTACGAGCCACGAGCTGCGGGACACGAGCCGCGAGTTACGAGCCACGAGCCACGAGCTACGAGCCGCGAGCTGCGGGACACGAGCCGCGAGTTACGAGGCACGGGCTACGCACAGGGCGTTGCAAGATGGCAGCGTCGGTGCATTATGCTACCGAAGCCCGAAGCGGCGGCATCACGACAGTGGTGCCGCCGTTTTCGTCGCTCTGCTATAGTCAGGCTCTCCTGTTTCCCGTTCACCTGCTGCCGGAGTGCGGCCTTGGATACTCGCTTCCCCTTCGTCGACTGGTTTCGCAATTCCTCGCCCTACATCAACGCCCACCGCGGGCGAACCTTCGTGATCCTGATCGAGGGCGAGGCGATGGCCAACGGGCGCGGCGAGCAACTGATCCAGGACCTGGCCCTGTTGCACACCCTGGGCGTGCGTCTGGTGGTGGCTTTCGGCATCCGGCCTCAGGTGAGCCAGGCGCTGGATGCCGCCGGCATCGAGCCGCAGCGCCATGACGGGCGCTGGGTGGCCGATACGGCGATCATGAGCCACGTCGAGCGCATCGCCGCCGAGCAGCGGCTATGGCTCGAAGCACGCCTCTCGCTAGGCCTGCCCAACACGCCGCTGCACGGGGTGGAGCTCACCGCCGTGTCCGGCAACCTGGTGATGGCCAAGCCACTCGGCGTGCGCGAGGGAGTCGACTTCCACCACAGCGGGGAAGTGCGTCGGGTGCGGGCGCCGGCCATTCAGGGGCTGCTCGAAAAGGGCTCGCTGGTGTTGCTGCCGCCGCTGGGGTTCTCCAGCACCGGCGAGGTGTTCGATTTGGACGCCGCCGAGGTGGCTCAGCAGGCCGCGGTGGCGCTCTCCGCCGACAAGCTGATTCTATTGGGCGATGCACCTGGGCTGTATGACGAGAGCGGCGCGCTGCAGCGCCAGCTCTCCCCGGGCGAGGCCCAGCCGCTGCTCGCCAGCGCCATTCCCGGCAGCGAGTCGGCCCGCCATCTCACCGCGGCCTGTGCGGCGGCCCGCCATGGGGTGGCGCGCACCCACCTGCTGTCGTGGCACGATCACAATGCCTTGCTGGGAGAGCTGTTCACCCGTGACGGCGTGGGCACCATGATCACCCAGCATCGCTACGAGCAGCTGCGCCCTGCGGAACTGGGCGATGTCGGGGGGCTGCTCGAGCTGCTCGAACCGCTGGAGCGGCGCGGCATGCTGGTACCACGCTCGCGGGAACGCCTCGAGCATGAGATCGACGACTACCTGGTGATCGAGCGCGACGGCATGGTGGTGGGCTGTGCCGCCCTGCATGCGTTTGGCGATGCTGACATGGGCGAGCTGGCCTGCGTGGCAATCCATACCGACTACCGTGGCGGCGCTCGTGGCTCGGTACTGCTCAGCGAAGTGGAGCGCCGCGCCCGGCGCATGGGGCTCACCGCGCTGTTCGTGCTCACCACGCATACCGCGCACTGGTTCGTCGAGCACGGCTTCGGGCCGGCGGACATCGCGGCTCTGCCGCCGCTCAAGCGCGATACCTACAACCACGCCCGCCAGTCGAAGATCCTCGTCAAGCAGCTCGGCTGAGCTGCCCTGTCGCCGACCGACAACGCCCGCGCGGTCGGCGTCTCCATATGGCAACATCTCAATTGATTGATTTCGCTGACAAAAATTGGAGAGTCGAAATTGACGTTGCCATTCGGCGACATAATGGGCTCGTCCAGCGGCCCGATATGTCGTTCGAGCCAGTCGCTGGCATGGTTTTTTGTTAATAAGTCTTTGATTTTTTTGTTTTTTGATGTTTCTTGGCACGTCTGTCGCTATACACAGAGTGAGCAGAGACAGTGGTTCAACGGCTCGAACCACTGGGTCGACGAAACGCTCGGGTACCACCCCCATGCCCTGTGCCCCGAGCCTTCGACGACCGGCATCTGTTCCGCGATGTGTAACTCGATTGCTAAACCGGGTTGCGATGAGACGGGTACCGCCGAATGGCAAGGAGAGGTACCAGCGGGCACGGAAGCCCTGGCATGGAAGCCTCATCCCCTACGGGGGATCGAACATGGCGACGGCGCCGAGGCGGCGTTGCCGCGAGACGAAGCAGGGCGGTTCGCCGCCCGACCGTGACGGACCAGCCCCTGGTGGCCACGATCCCGGCACGGCGCTTCGCGGGCCCTCGGGCCCAGAGAAAGTGCGGGACATGGCTCGGCCAGGCGAACGATGCCCCTGCTTTTTCGACCCTTCAGTTCCCTGCGTACTTGGGCCGGCTCTGCCGGCCCTCTTTTTTTTGACTGGCGAGCGGCCAGCCTGTGCCGGGACCATCGACAGCCGACGAACTCTGTTATTCTGCAGGCATGCCCCATGGCGGTTCCCTATCGACTGTTGAATAGAACGCTGGTCATGACCACCCAGGTCTCGCGTCGCTGGCGCCCTCGCTCATTGCTGCAACTGGTGTTGCTGGCCTTTCTCATCGTGATGCTGCCGCTCGGCGTGCTGATGTTCCAGGCCGGCCAAGCGCTCTCCGAACTCTCTCGCCTGGCCGACGTCAGCGCTCGCCAGGCGGTGGAAGAAACGCGTCGTGCTCGCACCCTGAGCGCCCTGGCGCTGGAGATGGAGCGCAGCGCCCGCCAATACGCCGTGCTCGAGCAGGAAAGCCTGATGGATATCTTCGCTGAGCGGCATGCTGAGTTTTCCGAGCTGCTCGCCGAACAGCGCGAGCTGCTGCCCGATGCGCCCTCGGTGCAGGCCCTGGGCCGGCAGCTGGTTCTCCTGGGCCAATTGCCGGCGCTGGAAGGCGACGCGCTGGAAATCTGGCTGGCGCTGTTCGGCCCCTTCGCTCAGCAGACCGAGGCCATGCGTCAGGCCACCAACCGTCGGATCGACGCGCGTATCGAGCGCATTCGCGAGCGGGCCGAGGCCGTACAAACCCGGCTGTGGGTGCAGACGGGGGCGCTGGTGTCGGCGAGTTTGGTGCTGATGCTGCTATTCAGTTGGTTGATCATCCGTCCGGTGCGCCAGCTCGAACGGCGTATCCTGGGCATCGGCAGCGGCGTGGAGGGGCCCGAGGCGCATGACATCCAGGGTCCGGCGGAACTGGTGCGCCTCGGCGAGCGTCTCGACTGGCTGTCGTCGCGTCTCGGTGAGCTGGAGGCCCAGAAACAGCAGTTCCTGCGCCATATGTCCCATGAGCTCAAGACGCCGCTGGCCAGTGTGCGCGAAGGCTCCGCGCTGCTCGCCGACGGCGTGGCCGGGGAGCTGACGCCCCGCCAACGCGAGATACTCACGCTGATCGACACCAGCAGCGGCGAGTTGCAGCGCCTGATCGAGCAGCTTCTCGACTACAATCTGCTGCAGCACCACCGGCCGGCGAATCCGGAACGTCTCGATCTGGCTACGCTGGTCAAGACCACGCTGGCCAAGCACCGCTTGGCACTGGAGAAGAAGGGCATGCGCGTGACGGCCTTCGATGGCCCGCTGGAGTGGGTGGTCGACCGTACCGCCACCGGACGCATTCTCGACAACCTGGTGTCCAATGCCATCGGCTACGGCGATGACGGTGGCGAGCTGGAGATCCGGGCCTGGGAGACGCCGGATCGCCTGGTGATGGAGGTGGCCAACAGCGGCCCGCCGATTG
Source organism: Halomonas faecis (assembly GCF_010993975.1). Taxonomy (GTDB): domain Bacteria; phylum Pseudomonadota; class Gammaproteobacteria; order Pseudomonadales; family Halomonadaceae; genus Halomonas; species Halomonas faecis. The sequence continues at coordinate 10,192 of NZ_JAACZO010000057.1, read as the reverse complement.
CCGATGAGGATCGCCAGAACCTCTTCGACCCCTTCTACCAGGGACGCGCGCGCCGCAAGGGGCCGCTCAAGGGCTCCGGCATTGGCCTGTCGGTAGCTGCCGACTGCGCGCGGCTACAGGAAGGCGTGCTGCAACTGGCCGAGGATCCCCGGTTGGCCGTGTGCTTCCGTCTGATGTTGCCGCGCCGCACGGAGTGGCAGCATGCCACCCTCGACCATTCGCCGTCCGTCTCTACGGATCACGACGCAAGGAACGATCGATGAACTGTCTTCGCCCCCTGGGCTTGTGTTTGGCCGCATTGTGGCTCAGCGGCTGCCAGTGGATACCCGAGCAGCCCTTTGGCGCTGCCGAGCCGGAGACGGTGGAGGAGACCGTCGCCTGCTATGCCGAGGTGCCGGACTTCGCCGAAACCGCCTGCCTGCTGCCCGACTGGATCGCCTTCGGCCTGGCCTCCCAGCGCGGTGACGGCGAATGGCGCAACGACATGCTCGAGCGCCTCGCGGGCGAAACCGCTCGGCGGCGTCTGGCGCGCGCCGTGGTGCTCGGCTGGGGCAGCGAGCGCCAGTGGGACCGAGCCGCCGAGCTCTACGAGGCCGACCTGCATGCCGCCCCTGCCGATCTGCAGCCGCTGCTGCGCTATTGGCTCAACGAGCTGGAGGGACGCCGCGCCATGGCCGGCCGGCTCGAGCGCTCCCGTGAGGAGCTGGCGGCACTGGAGGCCGAGAATGCCGAGCTGGCGGAGAAGCTCGATGCGCTCACCGCCATCGAGCGCAATATCAACCTGAGACAGCAGTCGCCTTGAAAGGAGATTGCCATTGGGAGATGACAAGATGGAAGCGGCTCGACTGCATGATACCCGCCACTCGCGTGCCCGTGGTACCGAGACGACGATGGCCGGCAATCGCCAGGGGGCCCACATCCTGCTGGTGGACGACGACGTCAGCCTGCTGCGCTTGCTGGGCATGCGCCTGGAAAGCCGCGGCTTCCGGGTGACCACCGCCGAGAGCGGGGCGGAGGCGCTGCGCTGCCTGGAGGCCGAGCGCCCCGACCTGGTGCTCTCCGACCTACGCATGGACGAGATGGACGGCCTGGCGCTGTTCCAGGCCATTCAGCGCGAAGTGCCGGGGCTACCGGTGATCATCCTGACCGCCCACGGCTCGATCCCCGAGGCGGTGAGCGCCACCCAGCAGGGCGTGTTCGGCTTTTTGACCAAGCCGGTTGACCGCGACGAGTTGTTCGCCGCCATCGACGATGCCCTGGCGCACGCGCCGGGCGGCAGCGAGGGCGATACCGACTGGCGCGCCGACATCATCACCCGCAGCCCCGAGATGGAGCGCGTGCTGGAGCAGGCACGCATGGTGGCGGCTTCCGACGTCAGCGTACTGGTCACCGGCGCCTCCGGCTCGGGCAAGGAGCTGCTGGCGCGGGCCATCCACCGTGCCAGCCCGCGTGCCGACAAGCCGTTCGTGGCCATCAACTGCGGGGCGTTGCCCGAACAACTGCTGGAGAGCGAGCTGTTCGGTCATGCCAAGGGCGCCTTCACCGGAGCGGTGAGCGAGCACCGCGGGCTCTTCCAGGCCGCTGACGGCGGCACTCTGTTCCTCGACGAGATCGGCGACATGCCGCTGCCGCTGCAGGTCAAGCTGCTGCGCGCCCTGCAGGAGCGCCAGATCCGTCCGCTCGGCTCCACTGCCACGGTGCCGGTCAACGTGCGCATTCTCTCGGCGACCCACCGCGACCTCGCTCAGGCGATGCAGCAGGGCGAGTTCCGCGAGGATCTCTTCTACCGCCTCAACGTGGTCAATCTCAAGCTGCCGCCGCTCAAGGAGCGTGCCGAGGACGTGCCATTGCTGGCGCGCCACCTGGTGGCCCAGGCGGCGAGTCGCCACAAACCGTTCGTCAAGGGCTTCTCCTCGGAGGCGCTCAACCTGCTGGCCACCTGCGCTTGGCCGGGTAACGTGCGCCAGCTGGTCAACGTGGTGGAACAGTGCGTGGCGCTGACCACCTCGCCGATGATTCCCGAGGCGCTGGTCGCCCAGGCGCTGGCCTCCGAAGACAGCGCCTTGCCCACCTTCAACGATGCCCGGGCCGGCTTCGAGCGCAGCTACCTGGTCAAGGTGCTCAAGATCACCGAGGGCAACGTCACTCAGGCGGCACGCATCGCCGGGCGCAACCGCACCGACTTCTACAAGCTGCTGGCGCGCCACGAACTCGAACCAAGTGCCTTCAAGCCCCAGCGCTGAATGCCGGGCGCCATGCAAAACCCCCGCCGGAGCGGGGGTCAAGGAGAGCGGTGTCAGGGGGCGCTCATTCGGGCAGGCGAGTCTTGCGCAGGTAGGGAAAGATCGTCTCGAACTCGCCGAACTTGGCCTTGGCATCTGCGTCGGACACCGCCGGCGGAATGATCACGTCCTCGCCCACCGTCCAGTCGACCGGCGTGGCGACGCCCTTGCTGGTGGTGGTCTGCAGGGCATCCACCGCGCGCAGGATCTCGCCGAAGTTGCGGCCCACGGTCATCGGGTAGGTCATCGAGAGCTTGAGCTGCTTGTCGGGGCCGATGATGAACACCGAGCGCACCGTGGCGCTGTCGGCTGGGGTCCGACCGTCCGGCAAGTAGGCGTCGGCAGGCAGCATGTCGAACAGCTTGGCGACCTTCAGATCACCGTCGGCGATGATCGGAAAGTCGACCTGGCTGCTGGAATAGCTCTCGATGTCGCCGATCCAGCCCTGGTGGTCGTCCACGCCATCCACCGAGATGCCGATCACCTTGACGCCGCGCTTCTTCCATTCGTCGCTGAGCTTGGCCACGGCACCGAACTCGGTGGTGCACACCGGGGTGAAGTCCTTGGGGTGGGAGAACAGGATGGCCCAGCTGTCGTCGAGCCACTCGTGGAAGCGGATCGTGCCCTGATTGGTTTGTGCTTCGAAGTCGGGTACGACGTCGTTGATACGCAGTGACATCTTGCTCCTCCTGGATCGACCTGGATGAAACTATCCGTAGGCGTTCGCACGGTGATGTGGCGACGCGGTAGATCTACCAGGAAAAGGCATAAACAGTGTCTCGTCAAATTCTCGTTCGCTATATGATTAAGAGTCCTTTCGCTGCGTGACCTCGACGGTCAAGCGGCCCTCGCCCAGCCGGGCGTTCAACTGCTCACCCGGCCGGGTATCGCGAGCGCGCTTGATCACCTGCCCCTCGCGGTTCTCGAGAATCGCATAGCCGCGCCCCAGCACGGCCAGGGGGCTGACCGCCTGGAGTTCGCGGGCCAGGGCGCCGAGGCGTTCGCGGCGACGCGTCAGGTTCTGATCGATCGCCAGATCGAGACGCTGGCGAGCGCCGGCCAAGCGTGCTCGCGCCTCGGTCAGGCCGCGCTCGGGCGGATGGGCGGCGAGCCGCCGCTGCAACTGGTCGAGGTGGCGACGCTGGGCGACCAGCCGCCGCTCCATCACGCCATCCAGGCGTGCGCTCAGACTCTCCAGGGTCTGGCGCTGGCGCGCCAGCGCCTCGCCGGGGTGGCGCAGTCGCGCGCGCAGGTGGTCGAGCCGCTGGCTTTCGCGCTCCAGCCTGGCCTGGGCGGCGCGCGAGAGTCGCCCCTCCAGCACCTGCAGGCGATGCGTCAGGTCGCGGCGGTCGGGCACCAGTTGCTCGGCGGCGGCCGAGGGGGTGGGAGCGCGTGCGTCGGCGGCGAAGTCGGCCAGGGTGACGTCCACCTCGTGGCCCACCGCCGACATCACCGGCAGCCGCGAATGCTGAATCGCCCGGGCCAGGTGTTCGTCGTTGAATGCCCACAGGTCCTCCAGGCTACCGCCGCCGCGAGTCACCAGGATGGCGTCGCGCGCTGGGTCGAGGGCCGACTGGCGGTTGAGCAGGCCGAGGGCGGCGATGATCGCCGGCGCTGCTTCGCGCCCTTGCACCGGAACCGGGATCAGCGTCACCTCGACGAGCGGCCAGCGCGCGGCGAGCACGGCCAGTACGTCGCGGATCGCCGCCCCGGTGGGCGAGCTGAGCACCAGCAGGCGGCGCGGTGGGTAGGGCAGGGGGCGCGCATTGGCGAACGCGCCCTCGGCGGCGAGCTTGGCCTTGAGCCGCTCGTAGGCGAGCAGCAGCTCGCCTTCTCCTGCGGCCTGCACCGCGTCGACGATCAACTGGTAGTCGCCGCGCGGTTCGAAGATCGACAGTCGCCCGCGTACCCGCACGAGGTCGCCGTCGCGCAGCGGTGCGGCCACGAAGCGCGCACGGTTGCGGAACAGCGCGCAGCGCAGTTGGGCGCGGTCGTCCTTGAGGGTGAAATAGACGTGGCCCGAACTCGGTCGCGACACGCCGGAAAGCTCCCCCTCCACCCACAGCTCGTCGAAATCGCGCTCCAGCGTCTGGCGGGCGCGGCGGTTCACTTCGCTGACGGAGAGGGCTTCGGGAGAAGCGGGCATGGGCTGGCTCCTGGCTAGATGCGCCACAGCCTATCATGCCCGCAGGCCGAGGCGCTGCCGCCGCGCGGGGCGACGGCAGCGTCATCGGCGGCAGGGTCAGTCGTTGCCGGAGACGGCGTCGCGGGCCGACTCCCAGGCGCGCTGGGCGTTCTCCTGGGTGGTCTCCCAGGCTCGTTCGGCGCCTTCCTGCGTCGTCTGCCAGGCACTTTGGGCGCCTTCCTGCGTTTGCTGCCAGGTTTCCTGGGCGCGCAGCCTGGCATCCGCCCACCAGTCGTCGCTGTAGACCGGGTAGCCTTCGAGCTCTTCGGCGGTGGCGTCGAGCATCACGCGGTGCTCGATGTCGTCGTTCTCCGTCTCGGTCAGCAGGCTGAACTGTCCGGCCTCGACGATGATCTCGCGACCGCCGAGGCCCAGCACACTGCCGCTCTCGACCACCAGGGCCGTGACCTGCATGGCCTCGTTGAACACGATGTCTTCTACCTCGCCGATCTGCTCGTCGGGAGACTCGCTCAGGTAGACCTCGGCGTCGAGAATGTCGTCGGCCGAGTAGATGCCCTGGGGCTGGTCGGTGGTCTGGGCGTTGGCGCTCAGCGCGAAGCCGCCGGCCAATGCGGCGCCGGCGAGCGTGAAGAGGGCCTTGTTTCGTACAGGGGTTAGATTCATTGGATCTCTCCTTCGGTACGTGATGGGGCTGAGAGCGAGACTTGCGCTCTTCTCCATGCCCCGCCTCGAGTGCGACAGCCCGAACGCGGCGAGGTTTCCTCGATCTCGGCTCGGCCCGTGACGCGACCGCCGGCTGGGCGTTATAATGGTCGATTAACTTCACCTCCCCTCCACCAGCTCACTGGGTGTTGCCGACTATGCTACGTATGGCCCAAGAAGCTCTTACGTTCGATGACGTATTACTCGTCCCCGGCTACTCCGAGGTTCTGCCCAAGGACGTCAGCCTGCGGACCCGCCTCACTCGCGATCTCGCCCTCAACATCCCCCTCGTCTCCGCCGCCATGGATACCGTGACCGAAGCCCGCCTGGCCATCGCCATGGCCCAGGAAGGCGGCATCGGCATCATCCACAAGAACATGACCATCGCCCACCAGGCGGCCGAGGTGCGCAAGGTCAAGAAGCATGAGAGCGTGATCGTCAAGGACCCCGTCACCGTGGGCCCCAACGCCAAGCTCGAGGACCTGCTGGCGATGGCCAAGGAGTACGGCTTTTCCGGCTTTCCGGTGGTGGAGGGCGAGACGCTTGTCGGCATCGTTACCGAGCGCGATATGCGCTTCCAGCCCAACCACGGCGACAGCGTGGCCGACATCATGACCCCGCGCGAGCGTCTGGTGACGGTGCCCGAGGGCACCGGCCTCGAGGTGATCAAGGGCAAGATGCAGGAGCATCGCGTCGAGAAGATGCTGGTGGTGGACGACGCCTTCCACCTGCGCGGCCTGGTCACTTTCCAAGACATCGAGAAGGCGCGCACCTTCCCCTATGCCGCCAAGGATGCCGATGGCCGCCTGCTGGTCGGCGCCGCCGTGGGCACCGGCCCCGAGACGCCGGACCGCATCGCCGCTCTGGCCGAGGCCGGTGTGGATGTCGTGGTCGTCGACACCGCTCACGGCCACTCCAAGGGCGTGATCGAACGCGTGCGCTGGGTGAAGGAGCACTTCCCGCAGATCCAGGTAGTGGGCGGCAACATCGCCACCGCCGAGGCCGCCAGGGACCTCGCCGAGGCCGGCGCCGACGGCGTCAAGGTGGGCATCGGCCCCGGCTCCATCTGCACCACCCGCGTGGTGGCCGGTGTTGGCTTGCCGCAGATCACCGCCGTTTCCAACGTGGCCGCCGCCCTCGAGCCCTACGACATCCCGTTGATCGCCGATGGTGGCATCCGCTTCTCCGGCGACCTGGCCAAGGCCATTGCCGCCGGCGCCAGCGCGGTGATGGTGGGCGGCCTGCTGGCCGGCACCGAGGAAGCCCCGGGCGAGGTGGAGCTCTACCAGGGCCGCACCTACAAGGCCTACCGCGGCATGGGTTCCATGGGTGCCATGTCCCAGAATCAGGGCAGCGCCGACCGTTATTTCCAGGACAAGAGCGAAGGCGCCGAGAAGCTGGTACCGGAAGGCATCGAAGGCCGCGTGCCCTACAAGGGCGTGATGGGGGCCATCGTCCATCAGCTGATGGGCGGCTTGCGCGCCTCCATGGGCTATACCGGCTGCACCAGCGTTCAGGAGATGCGCACCAAGCCGCAGTTCGTGCAGATCACCGGTGCCGGCTTCGCCGAATCTCACGTGCACGACGTGCAGATCACGAAGGAGGCGCCCAACTACCGGGCGGGTTAACGCCCGCTCAAGAGGGAAGAAAGAAGAGATAAGAGGGAAGAGGGGAGGCGAAGAGGCGGGATAGGGCCGCTTCTTCCTTCTTTGTTCTTCCCTCTTCATTCTGAGAGACAGTGACCCAAGCCGCGGCGCTTGAGTCCACCAACGGCGGTGGCCATTTCATGCAAGACATTCACGCCCACAAGATCCTGATCCTCGACTTCGGCTCCCAGTACACCCAGTTGATCGCGCGCCGCGTGCGCGAGATCGGCGTCTACTCCGAGGTCCGCGCCTTCGACATCACCGAAGCCGAGATTCGCGAGTACGCCCCCAACGGCATCATTCTCGCCGGCGGGCCGGAATCCGTCACCGAGCTCGACTCGCCGCGTGCACCGCAGTGCGTGTTCGAGATGGGTCTGCCGGTACTGGGCATCTGCTACGGCATGCAGACCATGGCCGAGCAGCTCGGCGGCGCCGTGGCGGGCTCGCATCAGCGCGAGTTCGGCTACGCCCAGGTGCGCGTGGACGCCGAGACGGCGCTGTTCCGCGACATCAAGGATCACGTCGACCATGAGACCGACAAGGCGCTGCTCGACGTGTGGATGAGCCACGGCGACAAGGTCGCCCAGGTGCCGGCGGAATTCACCGTGACCGCCTCCACGCCGAGCTGCCCCATCGCCGCCATGGCCTGGGAGGAGAAGCGCTTCTACGGGGTACAGTTCCACCCCGAGGTGACCCATACCTTGCAGGGCCAGCGCATTCTCGAGCACTTCGTGCTCGGCATCTGCCAGGCCGAGCGCTGGTGGACCCCGGCGCAGATCATCGAGGACCAGATCGCCAGAGTGCGCGAGCAGGTGGGCGACCGCCACGTACTGCTGGGGCTTTCCGGCGGCGTGGACTCCTCGGTGGTCGCCGCGCTGCTGCACAAGGCCATCGGCGATCAGCTCACCTGCGTGTTCGTCGACAACGGCCTGCTGCGCAAGAACGAAGGCGAGCAGGTGATGGAGACCTTCGCCCGCCACATGGGCGTGCGGGTGATTCGTGTCGACGCCGAAGATCAGTTCCTGTCGCGGCTCGAAGGCATCGCCGACCCTGAGGAGAAGCGCAAGATCATCGGTAACACCTTCATCGATGTCTTCGACGACGAGGCCACGAAGATCGAAGGCGTCGACTTCCTCGCCCAGGGCACCATCTATCCCGACGTGATCGAATCCGCCGCCAGCAAGACGGGCAAGGCCCACGTCATCAAATCGCACCACAACGTCGGCGGCCTGCCCGAGACCATGAAGCTCAAGCTCGTCGAGCCGCTGCGCGAGCTGTTCAAGGACGAGGTACGCAAGCTCGGCCTCGAGCTCGGCCTGCCCTACGACATGGTCTACCGCCATCCCTTCCCGGGGCCGGGCCTCGGCGTGCGCATCCTCGGCGAGGTCAAGAAAGAGTACGCCGACATCCTGCGCGAGGCCGACGCCATCTTCATCGAGGAGCTGCACAAGGCCGACTGGTACCACAAGACCAGCCAAGCCTTCGCCGTCTTCCTGCCGGTCAAGTCCGTCGGTGTGGTTGGCGACGGCCGCCGCTACGAATGGGTCATCGCCCTGCGCGCCGTGGAGACCATCGACTTCATGACCGCCCGCTGGGCCCACCTGCCGTATGAGCTGCTGGAGACCGTCTCCAACCGCATCATCAACGAGCTGGAAGGCGTCTCGCGCGTGACCTACGACGTCAGCAGCAAGCCGCCCGCGACGATTGAGTGGGAGTGATTTTTGCAGAAATGATAACCTGCTTAAAGGCGGGTTTTTCTTCACATGAGTGGCATGTAGGGTTTAGGTGGTACATCTGGATGAATATATTTTTAATATATTCTTGTAAAGTCTACTCCGCTCATTGACGGTGTTGCACTCAGAACCTGCATCCGCCGTCCACGATTGCTGGGTAAGATCAGTTCCAACTAGCTTGACAGTGGGGGCAATCAGGCAGCCACTTCTTTCTCGTCCTTGATCGCCAGCTCGAGGTGGAAGTGAGCCGGCCCCGTCAGGTTGACCAGAGCGTCCAGACTGAACTTGTTGATGCGGCCGTTCAGCAGGTCGTTGAGGCGCGGCTGGGTGATGCCCAGTCGGTGCGCGGCCTCGTTCTGAGTGATGCCCCACTCCCGGACACGGCCGGCGATCTTCGCCATGAGCTCGGAGCGCAGACGCATGTTCAGCGCCTCTTCGGGTGTGTCCTCAATAGCGTCCCATACGCTGTCATAATACTCGATGGCCATGGTGTCACCTCGCTTGGTGGCCGGGCTTAGGGCAGCTCCTTGTATCGCTGCTTGCCCAGGTCGATGTCTTTCTTGGCGGTCTTCTGGGTTTTCTTCTGGAAACAGTGGAGCACGAATACCGCATCGCCTCGATTAGCCACATAGAAGACTCGAAAGGCCCCATTGTCTTCCCGGATGCGGATCTCTATGACGCCAGGGCCAACGCTTGGCATGGGGCGAAAGTCGTCTGGTTGTCCTCCAGCTTGAACCTTGTCGATCTGAAACCCTGCTTCGCGCTTGGCGTCCAGAGGGAAGTCGCGCAGCCGGTCCTTCGAGTCTCCGACGAATGCGACGGGTTTCTTCCGCGCCACGCTGTCCTCCTTGGACTCTGTGATCCTATATCGATATTGATATAATAGACTCATCAACCGAGCGGTTCAAGCGCGGAGCCGATTCCTGCCACGCGGCCGCATACTCGAAGCGCAGTGGTTGAGCGTCGTCATCATCTGGGCGAGCAGTTCGCCGGTGGCCGGGCCCAGGGTAAAGCCCTGATGGCCGTGGCCGAAGGCGAGCTACATTCCCTCCTTGCCGGGGGCGGGGCCGATCACCGGCTTCATGTCGGGCAGGCAGGGGCGGGCGCCTTTCCAGGGCTGGCTATCACGACGCTTGCCCAGCGAGAACAGCTTGCGTGCCACTCTCTCGGCGGCGGCCAGCTGCCTGTACTGGGGCAGCGATGGCCAATCCGTTGTCGTTGCCGATGGCGGTGAGTGGCACCGCGACCTATGTGTTGCTGTCGGGCAGCGATAGCACTCTGGGCGCCTGGTATGCGGGGTATGTGGATCTGCGGGCCTTGCTGGCGCTGGCGGTGGGGTCTTGGTTCGGTATTCGCCTGGCCTCGCTATGGATCGGGCGCATTCCCGATCGCATTCATGCTGGGGTGTACCTGTTACTGCTGACGGTAGTGTTGGTGGTGATGGTCGTCATGCACTGATCATTGACTCAGTGCGCCTGGCCGTTGGCCTGGGCTAGCCCTCTTCAGAAAACTCTTCCGTCACGCCTGATGCGGAGAAGAGGTGGGCCCCAAACTTCTGGTTCATCGCACTTTGCCGGGAAACGCGGCACGGATCTTCAGAAAGAAGTACTCCATGTCGCGGTACCCATAGGCCATCCGCTTGATGACCTTGATCCGATTGTTCATGCCCTCCAGCACGCTGGT
>NZ_JAACZO010000055.1 GCF_010993975.1 Halomonas faecis | reverse complement strand
ACTACGTCGACAAGACCGAGCCGATCCACCGCCTGGTGGAAGCGGGCAAGTACTACTTCCTCTCGCGGCCGCGGCGCTTCGGCAAGAGCCTGCTGGTCGACACCCTGCGCTGCCTGTTCGAAGGCCGTGAAACGCTCTTCGAAGGCCTCTACATCCACGACCAATGGGACTGGCAGGCCCAGCACCCAGTGGTTCGCCTGAGCTTTGCCGACGGCGTGATGCAGAACCGCCAGCAGCTGGACGAACGCATCCGAGACCAGCTCTTCATCGCCCGCGAGCGGCTCGGCGTTCCGCTACACCGCCAGACCGACATTGCCGGCGAGTTCTCCGCCTTGATCCGCGGCGCCCATCAACGATACGGCCAGCGCGTGGCAGTGCTGGTGGACGAGTACGACAAGCCCATTCTCGACAACCTGATGGCGCCGGAGCGCGCTCGCGAGCTGCGTGAAGGGCTCAAGAACCTCTACAGCGTGCTCAAGGACGCCGATCCCCACCTCGCCTTCG
>NZ_JAACZO010000054.1 GCF_010993975.1 Halomonas faecis | reverse complement strand
CCCCCTAGCCGAAACAGTGCTCTACCCCCGGCGGTGATACGTGAGGCGCTACCTAAATAGCTTTCGAGGAGAACCAGCTATCTCCGGGCTTGATTAGCCTTTCACTCCGATCCACAAGTCATCCAAATCTTTTTCAACAGATCCTGGTTCGGGCCTCCAGTTGATGTTACTCAACCTTCACCCTGCTCATGGATAGATCGCCCGGTTTCGGGTCTATTTCCAGCGACTGGTCGCCCCGTTAAGACTCGGTTTCCCTACGCCTCCCCTAATCGGTTAAGCTCGCCACTGAAAATAAGTCGCTGACCCATTATACAAAAGGTACGCGGTCACGGGACAAGGCCCGCTCCCACTGCTTGTACGCATACGGTTTCAGGATCTATTTCACTCCCCTCTCCGGGGTTCTTTTCGCCTTTCCCTCACGGTACTGGTTCACTATCGGTCAGCCAGGAGTATTTAGCCTTGGAGGATGGTCCCCCCGTCTTCAGTCAAGGTTTCACGTGCCCCGACCTACTCG
>NZ_JAACZO010000053.1 GCF_010993975.1 Halomonas faecis | reverse complement strand
CGGCAAGTGCTCACATTGAATTACCTGATCGACCAGAGCAAAGACTGTTTGGGTCTGTAGCTCAGTTGGTTAGAGCGCACCCCTGATAAGGGTGAGGTCGGCAGTTCAAGTCTGCCCAGACCCACCATTCTCGAGCCTCGACCGGGCCTGTCGCTCAGTTGGTGAGAGCGCGCCCCCGGAAGTGCTGTCAAGAGAAGGGTGAGGTCGCCGGGTTTATTTCAAGTCTGCCCAGACCCACCAAATTTGCGTGATACGGCGTTGCTTCGAACCTCGCATAGCAGGCTATGCGTCGCATCGAAGCGCCTTGTCTCACACAAATTGCTTTCGGGGCCATAGCTCAGCTGGGAGAGCGCCTGCCTTGCACGCAGGAGGTCAGCGGTTCGATCCCGCTTGGCTCCACCACTTTTCTCGTGAAAGTCCAGAAGAGCTCAGCTGGGAGAGCGCCTGCCTTGCGCGTCAGGTGGTCGCGCCGGGGTCGCGCACGACTTCGATCCCGCTAGGCTCCACCACTTTCCTTGGAAAGTACTGAAGGAGCTCAGTTGGGAGAGGCGCCTGCCTGGCACGT
>NZ_JAACZO010000056.1 GCF_010993975.1 Halomonas faecis | reverse complement strand
TGATAGGCCGGGTGTGGACGCGCTGCAAGGCGTTGAGCTAACCGGTACTAATGGCCCGTGAGGCTTGACCATATAACCCCAAGGGGTCTGCGCATGACGCGCACGATTGACGGATACGACGAGACGTCGGTTGGCATGATTCACCGTTTTTCGCCTGACGACCATAGCGAGCGGGAACCACCTGATCCCATGCCGAACTCAGCAGTGAAACCGCTCAGCGCCGATGGTAGTGTGGGGTCTCCCCATGCGAGAGTAGGTCATCGTCAGGCACTTATTTAGAGAAGCCCCGATCATCATGCGATGGTCGGGGCTTTTTTTTTCAGGAGTACTGCATTTCCGCGGCTGCAACGGTTCCGATAGAATGGGGCTTTTCCCGCAAGGGGCATAAAGCATGACCATCGGTGACCTGATTCGCCTGCTGAGTGATGGGCAGTTTCACTCCGGTGAGCAGCTCGGCGAAAAGCTCGGGGTGTCACGCACGGCGGTATGGAAACAGCTGAAGAAACTGGAAGCGATGTCCATTCCGCTGGAAGCCGTCAAGGGCCAGGGGTATCGTCTCGCCGAACCATTGGAGCTGCTCGACGGAAGAGCCATCGTAGCTGACCTGCCACGTGCCGGTCGCCAGCATCTGGTGCGCTTATTCATCGAGGAAACGCTGCCTTCCAGCAATGAGTTCATTCGCCAGCGGTTCGCTCAGGGGGCTGGGCATGGTGAGGTGTGCCTGGTGGAGCAGCAGAGCGAGGGGCGAGGCCGGCGTGGGCGCACCTGGACCACGCCTTGGGGGCGAGCGCTGATGCTCTCTCTGGGCTGGCGTTTCGATTCCGGCGTGGCGGCTCTGGAGGGGCTGAGCCTTGCGGTGGGAGTGGTCCTGGCGCAGGTTCTGGAACGTCATGGGGCGCGGCCACTGCTGAAGTGGCCCAATGACGTGCTGCTGGCGGGTGCCGATGGCAGCCTTGGAAAGCTGTCGGGGATTCTCGTGGAGATCAGCGGCGATGCCGAAGGGCCCTGTGAGGCAGTCATTGGCATGGGGATCAATGTGAACCTGCCTCAGAGTTTCCGGGACAGCCTCGATCAGCCCGTTGCTGCCGTAGTGGACCAGGCGCCGAGATTGACACGCAACCGTCTGGCGGCGGAGTTGCTCGATGAGCTGTTGCCATTGTTGGCCGGTTACGAAGAGCGGGGGTTTGGTGCATGGCAGGAGGCGTGGAATGCACGCCATGCCTATGCCGGTTGTGACATCGAGGTTCTGAGAGGCGAGCAGCGCCTGTCAGCAGTGGCAGAATCCGTGGATGAGTTCGGCAACCTTTGGGTCCGTCGCGATGGGCAGCGTGAGCGCCTGGCGGGGGGTGAGATCAGCGTGCGTGGTCGCCCATGATCCTTGATCTGGACATCGGCAATACCCTCTCCAAGTGGCGCTTGAAGGATGCCGATAGCAGCGAAATTCGTTCGCGAGGTGCCGTATGGACCCGTGAGCAGTGGAAGCCGGGGGCTGACATTCCCGACCTCGACGTGGTCGAGGCCGTGCGAATCTCCAGCGTGGCACGGGCGGCCGTGCTCGAGCAGACGGTGTCCTTGCTGCATCAGCGCGTTCAGCAGGTCCATGTCGCACGCTCGACACCCGAGGCGCTGGGGGTGGTCAATGGCTATGCCGAGCCTCATCGCCTGGGAGTGGATCGCTGGATGGGGGTGCTGGCGGGTTATCAGTTGGCGGGTGGGTGCTGCGCGGTCGATTGCGGGAGTGCCATCACCGTTGATTTCGTATTGCCTGGCGGACGGCATCTCGGCGGTTACATTCTGCCGGGTCTGCGTTTGATGAAGGAGAGTCTGAAGCTGGGCACGCGCAATGTGGCCATCGACCCAGACAGTGAAGCAGAGGAGCTGCTGCTGCCGGGCACGCGGACGGTAGAGGCGGTCAATCACGGTATCTACCTGGCCGCCGTCAGCGCCGTCAATCGCATCTACAGCGAAGTGTGCGACCGAGAGGGCGTGGCCTTGCCGATGCTCCTCACCGGCGGGGATGCGCGCGTCGTGGCGCGAGGCGTGCAGTCGCCCCATGCCGTGTGGCCGGATATGGTGTATGGAGGCCTGGAGGCGTGCTTCCCGCTGACTGCGGCTGAACGGAACGGTCGTATGGCGGGGGCGCCGCGTGTGCCGGCACCCGCGGGGCTGGAAAAAATTCGTGCCGGCCTTGCATTCTCCATACTGCTTTGACAAAATGCGTCGCGTCCTGGGGACGCCAGATCGACGCTGGCTGCGAAAGTCGCCTGATAAAACAGGCATTTGACATCGCCTCAGGAGGCGGTAAAATAGCCCGCCATGTTGGAGGGGTTCCCGAGTGGCCAAAGGGAGCAGACTGTAAATCTGCCGCGAAAGCTTCGAAGGTTCGAATCCTTCCCCCTCCACCAAGTTTATGCCGCAATCGGGCTTGGCGATTCGGCGGCCAGAGTGGGTAGGCGGGTATAGTTCAATGGTAGAACCTCAGCCTTCCAAGCTGATGATGCGGGTTCGATTCCCGCTACCCGCTCCAAGCAAGATCACGCTCATGTAGCTCAGGGGTAGAGCACACCCTTGGTAAGGGTGAGGTCGACGGTTCAAATCCGTCCATGAGCTCCAATGGCGAAAGGCGAGCGATGGCTCGCCTTTTCCTTTTCGGCTCTCACGAAGCTGTGGGGGTTGTCAGCTGGCGGGAGCTCGGCTATCATAGCGCCCGCTGTCGTGCACGCCATCTGCAAAGGGTGGAGCCGTCAGATACAGGCCAGTAGCTCAATTGGCAGAGCAGCGGTCTCCAAAACCGCAGGTTGGGGGTTCGATTCCCTCCTGGCCTGCCAACCTTCCCCAGGTTGGCTCGATATCCATCGGAAGATAGTCGATTCGATCGCCGCACTCTGAGGAGTCTCGTTTTCATGAAACATAACGCCGAGGTGCAGGAGTCGCGCCACGACGGGCTCAAGTGGGCGGTTGTTGTCACTCTGCTGGTTCTTGCCATCGCCGGCAATACCTACTTTGCGGATCAGGCGATCCTGTATCGCGTGCTGGGCGTCGTTGCCCTGAGCGCGGTGGCGGCACTGGTCGCGCTGACGACGACGAAAGGTCGTGAGCTTGCTGAGCTGGCCAAGAACGCCAAGAAAGAGATTCAACGCGTCGTATGGCCGACGCGCCCGGAAACGATCCAGACTACGGCCATCGTCCTGGTTGCCGTATTGGTGGTCGGGCTGATGCTGTGGCTGATCGATACCCTTCTTGGCTGGGCGATGTCCGGCGTCATCGGTTAGGAGACCTCATGTCCAAGCGTTGGTACGTCGTTCACGCCTATTCCGGCTTCGAGAAGCATGTCATGCGCTCGCTCAACGAGCGCGTGAAGCTTTACGGCATGGAGGACCGCTTCGGCGAGATCCTGGTGCCTACCGAAGAAGTCGTCGAGATGCGAGACGGCAAGCGCCGCAAGAGCGAACGCAAGTTCTATCCCGGCTACGTTTTGGTCGAGATGGAAATGGATGATGCGACCTGGCACCTGGTGAACGAGACGCCGCGGGTGATGGGGTTCATCGGCGGCACCAAGGAGAAGCCGGCGCCGATCACCCAGAAAGAGGCAGATGCCATTCTGCGGCGCGTCAAGGACGGCACCGACAAGCCGCGCCCCAAGACGCTGTTCGAGCCGGGTCAGTCCGTGCGCGTCGTCGATGGCCCCTTCGCCGACTTCAACGGTGTCGTGGAAGAGGTCAACTACGACAAGAGTCGTCTGCAGGTCAGCGTACTGATTTTTGGGCGGGCGACGCCCGTCGAACTGGAATTTGCGCAGGTCGAGAAGGAATAACGGCTCGACCTGGCGAGCACGAGGCGGCTGGATGACGGCCGCATCATTCGGGGAGCCGCAAGGCGCTACGACCCAAACTGGAGTTCAACATGGCCAAGAAAGTTCAGGCTTACATCAAGCTGCAGGTGGCAGCGGGTAAAGCCAATCCGAGTCCGCCCGTGGGGCCCGCGCTGGGTCAGCACGGCGTGAACATCATGGAGTTCTGCAAGGCGTTCAACGCCGCCACCCAGGAGATCGAGCCCGGGCTGCCGACGCCCGTGGTGATCACCGTCTACTCCGACCGCAGCTTCACCTTCATCACCAAGACGCCGCCCGCCGCGGTCCTGCTGAAGAAGGCGGCAGGCATCAAGTCTGGCTCCGGTGAGCCGAACAAGAACAAGGTGGGTAGCGTGACCCGTGAACAGCTCGAAGAGATCGCCAAGACCAAGGAGCCGGATCTGACGGCTGCCGATCTCGACGCCGCGGTGCGTACCATTGCCGGTAGTGCCCGCAGCATGGGCCTGAACGTGGAGGGTCTCTGATCATGGCTAAACTGTCCAAGCGTGCACAGATGATCCGCGAGAAGGTCGATGCTTCCAAGGTCTACTCGCTGGAAGAGGCCGTGGCTCTGCTCGCCGAGCTGTCCACCGTCAAGTTCAATGAGTCCGTGGACGTCGCCATCAACCTGGGCGTCGATCCGCGCAAGTCCGACCAGGTCGTGCGTGGCGCCACTGTCATGCCCAACGGTACCGGTAAGGACGTGCGCGTTGCCGTCTTCACTCAGGGTGCCAACGCGGATGCGGCCAAGGAAGCGGGTGCCGATATCGTCGGCATGGACGATCTGGCCGAGCAGGTCAAGAAGGGCCAACTGGACTTCGATGTGGTCATCGCCTCGCCGGACGCCATGCGCGTGGTCGGCCAACTGGGGCAGATCCTCGGTCCGCGCGGGCTGATGCCCAACCCCAAGGTCGGCACCGTGACCCCAGACGTGGCGACTGCCGTCAAGAACGCCAAGGCGGGTCAGGTGCGCTTCCGCACCGACAAGAACGGCATCATCCACACAACGTTGGGCAAGGTCGATTTCGAATCCGATGCGATTCGTGGCAACCTCGATGCGCTCGTCGCCGACCTGAAGAAGCTCAAGCCGAGCACTTCCAAGGGTGTCTATTTCAAGAAGATGACCCTGTCCACCACCATGGGGCCAGGCATCACCATCGACCAGTCCGCGTTCGTTTGAGCGGCGGTCGAGACAGAGCAGTAACTTTGCGGTCCCTGCGGTTCGGCTTGCGAGCCGGCCCGCAGGGCACCGTCAAAGACCGCAGGCGCCGCTCGGTACCCCGAGCGTCTTAATCTCCCGAAAGGGTGCCTGCGCAGATGGTGTGGCCGCCAGGACACTGGTGAGCACCATCACCCAAGACTCCCGGCTCGGCCACGGCCCGTCGGGGGAGATGGTAACCACTGGAGCCTGCATTGCACGGCTCCGGAATGAAGGAGTGATCACCGTGCCACTAGCACTCGAAGGCAAGAAGGCGATCGTTGCCGAGGTCAGTGAAGCGGCCAAGGAGGCACTCTCCGTCGTGGTTGCCGATTCTCGTGGCGTTGCGGTCAGCAAAATGACCGACCTGCGCAAGCAGGCCCGCGAGAATGGCGTGCAGATCCGTGTTGTGCGCAACACCCTAGCACGCCGCGCCCTGTCCGGAACTCCCTGGGAGATTCTGGAGGAGAGCTTCTCGGGTCCCACCCTGCTGGCTTTCTCCTACGAGCACCCGGGCGCCGCCGCCCGTCTGTTCAAGGAGTTCGCCAAGGACGAGAAGAACTTCGAAGTCAAGGCGCTGGCCTACGAAGGCGAGCTGATTCCGGCAAGCGATCTCGACCGTCTGGCAACCCTGCCGACCTATGACGAGGCGATTGCCAAGCTGATGTCCGTCATGAAAGAGGCATCTGCCGGCAAGCTGGTTCGTACCCTGGCTGCACTGCGCGATCAGAAGCAGGAAGAGGCCGCCTGAACGGCGAACTCCGCTGCGTAGCCTGAATCGAACACTGGTAAAGACGAGCGCTCGGTGCGCCGAGTCTCCCGCAAAGTTTAGGAATTATCGAAATGGCACTGACCAAAGAAGACATCATCAACGCCGTCGCCGACATGTCCGTGATGGAAGTCGTCGAGCTGATCGAAGCGATGGAAGAGAAGTTCGGCGTCTCTGCCGCGGCTGCCGTCGTGGCTGGCCCGGGTGCCGGTGGCGAAGCCGAAGCCGCTGAAGAGCAGACCGAATTCGATCTGGTGCTGACCGGGGCAGGCGACAAGAAGGTCAACGTGATCAAGGCCGTTCGCGAGATCACCGGCCTGGGCCTGAAGGAAGCCAAGGGTGCCGTCGACGGCGCTCCGGCGACCATCAAGGAAGCGATGTCCAAGGAAGACGCCGAAGAAGCCAAAAAGAAGTTGGAAGAAGCCGGCGCGAGCGTGGAGCTCAAGTAACCCTTGTGCCCCAAGGCTTTACGCGCTGCGTAAGCTTCCACGGCTGGTGGCGGGCCTACCCGCTGCCGGCCTTTTTCTGTTGCAAGAGCGGTTCGCTCACGCAGCGCCGCTAGACGAATATCGACGGCGAGCTCTCCACTGAGGGCTTGCCGTCAGCGCCTGACGGGGCCGAGCCCGTTGGGTGGCGCCGACCGCGCAACGGTCACCCATGGTGAACAAGCTGGGGAATACAGATGGCTTACTCATACACTGAGAAAAAACGCATCCGCAAGGATTTCGGCAAACTGCCCCAAGTGATGGATGTGCCCTACCTGCTGGCGATCCAGCTTGATTCCTACTACGACTTCCTTCAGCAGGACCGTGCTGCCGAGGAGCGCCTGGAGTTGGGCCTGCATGCGGCCTTCAAGTCGGTTTTCCCGATCGAAAGCTTCTCCGGCAATGCGGCTCTGGAGTACGTCAGCTACCGTTTCGGTACTCCGGCCTTCGACGTCAAGGAGTGCCAGCTGCGTGGCGTCACCTACTCGGCACCGCTGCGGGTCAAGGTCCGCTTGATCATTTATGATCGCGACTCCTCGAACAAGGCCATCAAGGACATCAAGGAGCAAGAGGTCTACATGGGGGAGATCCCCCTGATGACCGAGAACGGCACCTTCGTCGTCAACGGTACCGAGCGGGTCATCGTCTCCCAGCTGCACCGTAGTCCTGGGGTGTTCTTCGATCACGACAAGGGCAAGAGCCACTCGTCGGGCAAGCTGCTCTATTCCGCTCGCGTGATCCCGTATCGCGGCTCTTGGCTCGACTTCGAATTCGACCCGAAGGACAACGTCTTCGTGCGTATCGATCGCCGCCGCAAGCTGCCGGCGTCGGTGTTGTTGCGTGCGCTGGGCATGAGTGCCGAGGAGATTCTCGACGAGTTCTTCGAAACCAGTACCTTCCACGTCGAGAAGAGCGGGTTCTCCGTGGATCTGGTGCCGTCTCGCCTGCGCGGCGAAACCGCCACCTTCGACATCAAGGATGGCGATGGCAACGTCATCGTCGAGGAAGGGCGTCGCATCACCCAGAAGCACATTCGCCAGCTGGAGAAGGCCGGCCTCGAGCGTCTCGAAGTGCCGATGGAGTACCTGTTCGGCAAGACGTTGGCTCGCGATCAGGTCGACCCCAATACCGGCGAGCTGATCTGCCCCTGCAATACCGAGATCACGCCTGAACTGCTGGAGAAGATCGGCCAGGCCGGCATCACGACAGTGGAGACGCTCTACACCAACGATCTCGACTGCGGGCCTTTCATTTCCGATACCCTCAAGCTGGATACCACCGGCTCGCAGCTCGAGGCGCTGGTCGAGATCTACCGCATGATGCGTCCGGGCGAGCCGCCCACCAAGGAGGCCGCCGAGACGCTGTTCCGGAATCTGTTCTTCACCGAAGATCGCTACGATCTTTCCGGTGTCGGGCGCATGAAGTTCAACCGCCGCTTGCGTCGTGACAGCGACACCGGTTCCGGGGTGCTCGATCAGCGCGACATCCTCGATGTGTTGAAGGAACTGATCTATATCCGTAACGGCTTCGGCGAAGTCGATGATATCGACCACCTGGGCAATCGTCGCATCCGCTGCGTGGGCGAGATGGCCGAGAATCAGTTCCGGGTGGGTCTGGTGCGTGTCGAGCGTGCGGTCAAGGAACGCCTCTCCATGGCCGAGAGCGAAGGCCTGATGCCTCAGGATCTGATCAACGCCAAGCCGGTGGCCGCGGCGGTGAAGGAGTTCTTCGGTTCCAGCCAGCTGTCGCAGTTCATGGACCAGAACAACCCGCTCTCGGAGGTCACTCACAAGCGCCGCGTCTCCGCGCTCGGCCCGGGCGGCCTGACCCGCGAGCGGGCCGGCTTCGAGGTGCGCGACGTTCACGCCACGCACTATGGCCGCCTGTGTCCCATCGAGACGCCGGAAGGCCCGAACATCGGTCTGATCAACTCGCTGGCCACCTACAGCCATACCAATAGCTACGGTTTCCTGGAAACGCCGTATCGTAAGGTGGTCGACCGTCAGGTGACCGACGAGGTGGTTCACCTCTCGGCCATCGAAGAGGGGGACTTCGTCATTGCCCAGGCGTCGGCCAGCGTCGACGAATCGAACAAGCTAGCCGATGACCTGGTGCAGGTCCGCCACAAGGGTGAGACCACCTTCATGCGGCCCGAGCAGGTCACGCTGATGGACGTGTCGCCGCGCCAGGTGGTTTCCGTGGCCGCAGCGCTGATCCCCTTCCTCGAGCACGACGACGCCAACCGCGCGCTGATGGGTTCCAACATGCAGCGCCAGGCGGTGCCGACCCTGCGTGCCGAGAAGCCGCTGGTGGGTACCGGCATGGAGCGCTTCGTGGCGCGCGATTCCGGCGTGTGTGCCGTGGCACGTCGCGGTGGCGTGATCGACTCGGTCGATGCCAAGCGCATCGTGGTGCGCATCAACGAGGATGAGATCATTGGCGGCGAGGCCGGCGTCGATATCTACAACCTCACCAAGTACCTGCGCTCCAACCAGAATACCTGCATGAACCAGCGCCCCATCGTGCGTCCCGGCGACGAGGTGGCGCGTGGGGATATCCTCGCCGACGGCCCGTCCGTCGACATGGGCGACCTGGCGTTGGGCCAGAACATGCGCATCGCCTTCATGCCCTGGAACGGCTACAACTTCGAGGACTCCATCCTGCTCTCCGAGCGGGCGGTGCAGGAAGACCGATTCACCACCATCCACATCCAGGAACTGACTTGCGTGTCCCGCGACACCAAGTTGGGGCCGGAAGAAATCACTTCCGATATTCCCAACGTCGGTGAGTCGGCGCTGGCCAAACTGGACGAAGCCGGCGTGGTCTACATCGGTGCCGAAGTCGGTCCGGGCGATATCCTGGTGGGCAAGGTCACGCCCAAGGGAGAAACCCAGCTCACGCCCGAAGAGAAGCTGTTGCGGGCGATTTTCGGCGAGAAGGCCTCCGACGTGAAGGATACCTCGCTGCGTGCACCGACCGGCATGCGTGGCACCGTGATCGACGTACAGGTGTTCACCCGTGACGGTGTGGAGAAGGACTCCCGGGCACTGTCCATCGAGCAGATGCAGCTCGACGAGGTGCGCAAGGATCTCCAGGAGACCTACCGCATTGCCGAGGACGCCACCTTCGAGCGCCTCAAGCGCACCCTGGCCGGTCAGCCGGTCAACGGCGGGCCCAAGCTCAAGAAGGGCGACATCCTCTCCGAGAGCTACCTCGACGAGCTGCCGCGCCAGCAATGGTTCAAGCTGCGCATGCAGGACGAGTCGCTCAACGAGCTGCTGGCCCAGGCCGATGAACAGCTCGAGAATCGCCGCAAGGAGATGGAGGAGCGCTTCGAGGACAAGAAGCGCAAGCTCACTCAGGGCGACGACCTGGCGCCGGGCGTGCTCAAGATCGTCAAGGTCTACATGGCCGTGAAGCGCCGCCTTCAGCCGGGCGACAAGATGGCCGGCCGTCACGGCAACAAGGGCGTGATCTCGGCGATCATGCCCATCGAGGACATGCCGTTCGATGACAACGGCGAGCCGATCGACTTGGTGTTGAACCCCTTGGGCGTGCCGTCGCGCATGAACGTGGGGCAGATCCTCGAGACCCACCTGGGCCTGGCTGCCCATGGCCTGGGCATGAAGATCGACGAACTGCTGCGCGAAGCGCGCACCTCCCAGGTGGCCGAGATCCGCGACTTCCTGGCCCAGGTCTACAACAGCACGCCGGGCACGCGGGTCGAAGAGCTCGACACCTTGAGCGATGACGAGGTCATTGCCTTGGCCAAGAACCTCAAGGCGGGCGTGCCCATGTCCACGCCGGTGTTCGACGGTGCCAAGGAGGGTGAGATCAAGCACCTGCTGACGCTCGCCGGGCTGCCGGACTCCGGCCAGATGACGCTGTACGACGGGCGTACCGGCGATGCCTTCGACCGTCAGGTGACGGTGGGCTACATGTACATGCTCAAGCTCAACCATCTGGTCGACGACAAGATGCACGCGCGCTCCACCGGTTCCTATTCGCTGGTCACCCAGCAGCCGCTGGGCGGCAAGGCCCAGTTCGGCGGCCAGCGTTTCGGCGAGATGGAGGTGTGGGCCCTTGAGGCCTACGGCGCCGCCTACACCCTGCAGGAGATGCTCACCGTCAAGTCCGACGATGTGGAGGGACGTACCAAGATGTACAAGAACATCGTCGACGGTGATCACGCCATGCAGGCGGGCATGCCGGAATCCTTCAACGTGCTGGTGAAGGAGATCCGCTCGCTGGGCATCGACATCGAGCTGGAGAGCTGAGGCGGCTTCGCCTGCACTTCACAGTATGACGGTCCGCGGGGGTGGCGACGCCCCCGCCCATGACAACTCCGCAACGGAGCCGACCCATGAAAGATTTGGTGAAAGTCCTCAAATCGCAGTCTCAGTCCGACGAGTTCGACGCGATCAAGATCACGCTGGCGTCCCCGGACATGATTCGCAGCTGGTCCTTCGGCGAGGTGAAGAAGCCCGAGACCATCAACTACCGCACCTTCAAGCCGGAGCGGGACGGCCTGTTCTGTGCCAAGATCTTCGGTCCGGTGAAGGACTACGAGTGCCTGTGCGGCAAGTACAAGCGGATGAAGCATCGCGGCATCATCTGCGAGAAGTGCGGCGTCGAGGTCACCAAGGCCGCCGTACGTCGCGAGCGCATGGGGCACATCGAGCTGGCGAGCCCCGTCGCCCACATCTGGTTCCTCAAGTCGCTGCCGTCGCGCATCGGCATGTTCCTGGACATGACCCTGCGCGACATCGAGCGAGTGCTCTACTTCGAGAGCTTCGTGGTCATCGATCCGGGCATGACCACCCTCGAGCGCGGCCAACTGCTCAATGACGAGCAGTACTTCGAGGCTCTCGAAGAGTTCGGCGACGACTTCGACGCGCGCATGGGCGCCGAAGCGGTGCAGGCACTGCTCAAGGACATCGACTTGGGCGAGGAGATCGATCGCCTGCGCGAGGAGATCCCTCAGACCAATTCCGAGACCAAGATCAAGAAGCTGTCCAAGCGCTTGAAGCTGCTGGAGGCGTTCTACAACTCCGGCAACGATCCCGCGTGGATGGTCATGGAAGTGCTCCCGGTGCTGCCGCCCGACCTGCGTCCGCTGGTCCCGCTGGACGGCGGGCGCTTCGCCACGTCCGACCTCAACGACCTGTATCGTCGGGTGATCAACCGCAACAACCGCCTCAAGCGGCTTCTCGACCTCAATGCGCCGGACATCATCGTGCGCAACGAGAAGCGCATGCTGCAGGAAGCGGTGGACGCCCTGCTGGACAACGGCCGTCGCGGCCGGGCCATCACGGGTTCCAACAAGCGCCCGTTGAAGTCGCTGGCCGACATGATCAAGGGCAAGCAGGGCCGTTTCCGCCAGAACCTGCTGGGCAAGCGCGTCGATTACTCCGGTCGTTCGGTGATCACCGTGGGCCCGACCCTGCGCCTGCACCAGTGCGGCCTGCCCAAGAAGATGGCGCTGGAGCTGTTCAAGCCGTTCATCTACTCCAAGCTGCAGTACAACGGCCAGGCCTCCACCATCAAGGCGGCCAAGAAGATGGTCGAGCGCGAGCTGCCCGAGGTGTGGGACATCCTCGCCGAGGTCATTCGCGAGCACCCGGTTCTGCTCAACCGTGCACCGACCTTGCACCGCCTCGGCATCCAGGCCTTCGAGCCGCTGCTCATCGAAGGCAAGGCGATCCAGCTGCATCCGCTGGTGTGTGCCGCCTACAACGCCGACTTCGACGGCGACCAGATGGCGGTGCACGTGCCGCTGACGCTGGAGGCCCAGCTCGAATCGCGGGCGCTGATGATGGCCACCAACAACGTGCTATCGCCGGCCAACGGCGAGCCGATCATCGTGCCCTCTCAGGACGTGGTGCTGGGTCTTTACTACATGACCCGCGAGAAGATCAACGCCAAGGGCGAGGGCATGGTGTTCGCCAACCTCGACGAAGCGGAACGCGCCTTCGGCACCCAGAACGTGTCACTGCATGCTAGAGTCAAGGTGCGCTTGACCGAGGTGGAGTTCGACGAGGAAACCGGTGAGCGCAAGGAGCAACGTCATCTCTACGACACCACCGTGGGGCGTGCTCTGCTGTTCCGCATCCTGCCGGAGGGCGTGCCCTTCGCGCTGGTCGATCAGCCGATGAAGAAGAAGGCGATCTCCGGCCTGCTCAACGAGGTGTATCGCCGCGCCGGTCTCAAGCCGACCGTCATCTTCGCCGACCAGCTGATGTACACCGGCTTCCGCCTAGCCACTTGGTCGGGCGCTTCCATCGGTGTCAACGACTTCGTCATTCCGGAAAGCAAGGCGGAGATCGTCGATGGGGCCGAGGCCGAGGTCAAGGAGATCGAGGATCAGTTCTCCTCCGGTCTCGTGACCGCCGGCGAGAAGTACAACAAGGTCATCGACATCTGGTCCAAGGCCAATGACAAGGTGGCCCGGGCGATGATGGATGGTATCGAGAAGGAAACAGTGGTCGATCGCGACGGCAACGAGGTCGAGCAGGGTTCCTTCAACAGCGTCTTCATCATGGCCGACTCGGGAGCGCGGGGCAGTGCCGCCCAGATCCGCCAGCTGGCGGGCATGCGCGGTCTGATGGCCAAGCCCGACGGCTCAATCATCGAAACGCCGATCGTCGCCAACTTCCGCGAAGGTCTCAACGTCCTGCAGTACTTCATCTCCACCCACGGCGCGCGCAAGGGCCTGGCGGACACGGCGCTCAAGACCGCCAACTCGGGCTACCTGACCCGTCGCCTGGTGGACGTGGCCCAGGACATGGTCATCACCGAGGCGGATTGCGGCACCGAACAAGGTCTGACGTTGCATCCGATCATCGAGGGTGGCGACATCATCGTCTCGCTGGCCCAGCGCGTGCTGGGTCGCGTGGTGGCACGCGACGTCATCGATCCGGCCAGCGAAGAGGTGCTGATCGAAAAGGGCACCATGCTCGACGAGGCATGGTGCGCTCGGCTCGACACCATGGGCGTCGACGAGATCGTGGTGCGCAGCTCGATCACTTGCCAGTCTGCCCACGGCGTCTGCTCGGCCTGTTACGGCCGCGACCTGGCACGCGGACATCAAGTCAACATCGGTGAATCCGTGGGCGTCATTGCCGCCCAGTCCATCGGTGAGCCGGGCACCCAGTTGACCATGCGGACCTTCCATATCGGTGGTGCGGCATCGCGCGCTTCGGCGGTGGACAGCGTGCAGGTCAAGCATGGCGGCAAGGTGCGCCTGCACAACATGAAATTCGTCGAGCGCGCCGATGGCAAGCTGGTGGTGGTGTCGCGCTCCAGTGCCCTGGCCGTGGCCGACGATCACGGTCGCGAGCGCGAGTACTACAAGCTGCCCTACGGTGCCGAGCTCGACGTGCGCGACGGCGATGCCGTGGAAGCCGGCCAGGCGGTGGCGAAGTGGGATCCGCATACCCACCCGATCGTCGCCGAGGCCGAAGGTACCGTGCAGTACGCCGACATGGTCGAAGGCGTTACCATCCACCGCAGCGTGGATGAAATGACCGGCCTCTCTTCCATCGAGGTGATCGAGTCGGCATCGCGTCCACAGGCAGGTCGCGACAAGCGTCCGATGATCACGCTCAGCGATGCATCCGGCGAACCGGTAGCGGTCCCCGGCTCGAATACGCCGGTACAGTACCTGCTGCCGGGCAATGCCATCGTCTCGGTGGACGACGGCGCCCAGATCGGCATCGGCGAAGTGGTGGCGCGCATTCCGGTGGAGGCGTCCGGTACCAAGGACATCACCGGCGGTCTGCCCCGCGTCGCCGACCTTTTCGAGGCGCGCAAGCCCAAGGAGCCGTCGATTCTCGCCGAAATCAGCGGCACCGTCAGCTTCGGCAAGGAAACCAAGGGCAAGCGGCGCCTGACGATCACCCCCAACGACGGCGATCCGTTCGAGATGCTGATCCCGAAGTGGCGTCAGATCGCGGTCTTCGAAGGCGAGACCGTCGAGAAAGGCGAAGTGATCTCCGATGGGCCGAGCAACCCTCACGACATCCTGCGTCTGCTGGGCATTGCCGAGCTGGCCAAGTACATCACTGCCGAGGTGCAGGACGTCTACCGGTTGCAGGGCGTGGGCATCAACGACAAGCACATCGAGGTGATCGTGCGTCAGATGCTGCGCAAGGTGGAGATCACCGACGCCGGCGACTCCGACTTCATTCCCGGCGATCAGGTCGAGCTCGTTCGCGTGCTCGAGCAGAACGCGCGCCTGGAAAAGGAAGAGAAGTTCCCGGCTCGGTACGAGCGTCTGCTGCTCGGCATCACCAAGGCCAGCCTGGCCACCGAGTCGTTCATCTCCGCAGCTTCGTTCCAGGAGACCACTCGCGTGTTGACCGAGGCGGCAGTGACTGGCAAGCGCGACTACCTGCGTGGCCTGAAGGAGAACGTGGTGGTGGGTCGCCTGATTCCCGCGGGGACGGGGCTGGCCCATCACCAGGAGCGCCGTCGCAAGCGCGACGAGGCCGAGCGCACCTTCCATCCGTCGGCCTACGATGTCGAGCAGGAGCTGGGCGCCCAGCTCACGGCACTGGACTCGGATGACGACGACCTCTAGGCGGACGAGGACGACGGCAGGGGGTATTAGCCCCCTGCTTGACGTCCGCCCCGGTCAGACATTAGAATGCGCAGCCTTTAACAGTGGGGCGGGTGCGCCCGCCCGCTGCGAAAAGGTACGCAAGACAGGAAGCGAACAGCGACTCGCTTCCGCCAAGGCAACCCATTCGGAGCAATCAATGGCAACGATCAATCAGCTCGTGCGCAAGCCGCGCAAGCGCCCCGCCGCCAAGAGCGACGTGCCGGCGCTGCAGGCCTGTCCGCAGAAGCGCGGTGTGTGCACTCGCGTCTATACGACCACCCCGAAGAAGCCGAACTCGGCGCTGCGTAAGGTGTGTCGTGTGCGCCTGACCAACGGTTACGAGGTTTCCTCGTACATCGGCGGCGAAGGTCACAACCTCCAGGAGCACTCCGTCGTGTTGATCCGCGGCGGCCGCGTCAAGGACTTGCCGGGCGTGCGCTATCACACCGTGCGGGGTGCGCTGGATACCTCCGGTGTGCAGAACCGCAAGCAGGGCCGTTCCAAGTACGGCACCAAGCGTCCCAAGGTCTGATTGGCCGGGACGGATATCACACGGAAAAGGTTTTGGTCTGATAAGAGTAAGGCCGGACGGCGTGATTGCCTGCGAAGAGCGGGTGGCGTGAGTGCCGGGTTTGCCTGAAGGACCCTTCAACAGAGGGCTTGTCATGCCTAGAAGAAGAGTTGTAGCCAAGCGCGAAATCCTGCCGGATCCCAAGTTCGGAAGCGAGCGTCTGGCGAAGTTCATGAACCACCTGATGGTCAGCGGCAAGAAGTCCGTTGCTGAGCGTATCGTCTACGGTGCGCTGGACAGGGTTGCCGAGCGCAGTAAGGAAGAGCCGCTGGAGATCTTCGACAAGGCGCTGGAAGCCATTCAGCCCATGGTCGAAGTCAAGTCGCGCCGCGTCGGCGGTGCGACCTATCAGGTGCCGGTAGAAGTTCGCCCCTCGCGTCGTCAGGCTCTGGCCATGCGCTGGCTGGTGGATGCCGCGCGTCGTCGAGGCGAGAAGACCATGGTGCAGCGCCTGGCCGGCGAGATGCTGGATGCCGCCGAAGGCAAGGGCTCGGCCGTCAAGAAGCGGGAAGACGTGCATCGCATGGCAGAGGCCAACAAGGCTTTCTCCCACTACCGTTTCTAAGCGCCGCGTTACTGCAAGCGCCGCTTCAGACGACGAGTTCCATACACGAAGCGCCACTCAGTGGGGTGGCCCTTCACAGCAATGGAGAATTCCATCGTGCCACGCAAGACCCCGCTCAAGCGCTACCGCAATATCGGTATCGTGGCTCACGTCGACGCCGGCAAGACCACCACGACCGAGCGTATCCTGTTCTACACCGGCCTCTCCCACAAGGTGGGCGAGGTGCATGATGGCGCTGCCACCATGGACTGGATGGAGCAGGAGCAGGAGCGCGGCATCACCATCACTTCTGCGGCGACCACCTGCTTCTGGCAGGGCATGAACAAGCAGTTCGACGAGCACCGCATCAATATCATCGACACCCCCGGGCACGTCGACTTCACCATCGAGGTGGAACGCTCCCTGCGCGTGCTGGATGGCGCTGTGGTGGTGCTGTGCGGCAGCTCTGGCGTACAGCCACAGACCGAGACCGTATGGCGTCAGGCCAACAAGTACGAAGTGCCGCGCATGGTGTTCGTCAACAAGATGGACCGCACCGGTGCCGACTTCTTCATGGTCGTCAGTCAGCTCAAGGAACGGCTGGGTGCCAACGCCGTGCCGATCCAGATCAACTGGGGCACCGAAGACGAGTTCAAGGGCGTCATCGATCTGCTGCAGATGAAAGCCATCGTTTGGGACGAAGACAGCCTCGGCATGAACTACGAGCTCGAGGACATTCCCGCCGAGCTTCAGGAAACTGCCGAAGAGTATCGCGAGCAGATGGTCGAGGCGGCTGCCGAAGCCTCCGAAGAGCTGATGGACAAGTACCTCGAAGAGGGCGAGCTCTCCGTCGAAGAGATCAAGGCTGGTCTGCGTCGTCGTACCCTGGACAACGAGATCGTGCTGGTTACCTGCGGTTCGGCGTTCAAGAACAAGGGCGTGCAGGCGGTGCTCGACGGTGTCATCGAATACATGCCGTCGCCCACCGAGGTGAAGGCCATCGAAGGCGAGATGGACGACAAGGACGGCACCATCGAGACCCGCGAGGCCGATGACAGTGCGCCCTTTGCCGCGCTGGCCTTCAAGATCGCCACCGATCCCTTCGTCGGCACCCTGACCTTCATCCGTGTCTACTCCGGTGTCCTCAATTCCGGCGACAGCGTCTACAACTCCGTCAAGCAGAAGAAGGAGCGCGTCGGCCGTATCGTGCAGATGCACTCCAACTCCCGCGAAGAGATCAAGGAAGTGCGCGCCGGCGACATCGCCGCTTGCATCGGCCTGAAGGACGTCACCACCGGCGACACCCTGTGCGACATTAACAGCAAGATCGTGCTTGAGCGCATGGAGTTCCCGGACCCGGTGATTTCCGTGGCCGTGGAGCCGAAATCCAAGGCCGACCAGGAAAAGATGGGCGTGGCCCTGGGCAAGCTGGCTCAGGAAGATCCCTCCTTCCAGGTCAAGACCGACGAAGAGACCGGTCAGACGATCATTTCAGGGATGGGCGAGCTGCACCTGGACATCCTCGTCGACCGCATGCGCCGCGAGTTCAAGGTCGAGGCCAACATCGGCAAGCCGCAGGTTGCCTACCGCGAGACGATCAAGCATAGCGTCGAGCAGGAAGGCAAGTTCGTGCGTCAGTCGGGCGGTCGCGGGCAGTACGGTCACGTGCATCTGCGGATCGAGCCGCTCACAGCGGAAGATAAGGGCGAAGATGAAGAAATGCACTTCAAATTCGCTTCGGAAATCGTCGGCGGCGTGGTTCCCAAGGAATACGTGCCGGCCGTCGAGAAAGGGGCCTACGAGCAGCTGCAGAACGGTGTCATCGCGGGCTACCCGATGATCGACGTCAAGGTTACGCTGTACGATGGTTCCTATCACGACGTGGACTCCAACGAGACCGCGTTCAAGGTCGCTTCTTCCATGGCGATCAAAGAAGGTGCCAAGAAGGCCAAGGCCGTGCTGCTGGAGCCGGTGATGAAGGTCGAAGTCGTGACGCCCGAGGAGTTCATGGGGGATGTCATGGGCGACCTGAACCGCCGTCGCGGCCTGGTATCGGGCATGGATGACTCGCCGGCCGGCAAGATTATCCGCGCCCGGGTTCCGTTGGCTGAGATGTTCGGTTACGCGACCGATCTGCGTTCTCAGACCCAGGGCCGCGCAAGCTACGTCATGGAGTTTGCGGATTACGAAGAGGCGCCGTCCAGCGTCGTTGAAGCCGTCATCAACCAGAACGGTTAACCGTTAGCTAACGTAAAGAGGTTAAAGCAGTGGCTAAGGAAAAATTCGAACGTTCCAAACCGCACATCAACGTCGGCACCATCGGTCACGTCGACCACGGCAAGACCACGCTGACTGCGGCCCTGACCCGCGTTTCTGCCGAGGTGTTCGGCGGCGACTGGCGTGAGTTCGACTCCATCGACAACGCCCCGGAAGAGCGTGAGCGCGGCATCACCATCGCCACCTCTCACGTGGAGTACCAGTCCGAGACGCGCCACTACGCGCACGTCGACTGCCCCGGGCACGCCGACTACGTGAAGAACATGATCACCGGCGCGGCCCAGATGGACGGCGCGATCCTGGTGTGCAGCGCCGCCGACGGCCCCATGCCGCAGACCCGCGAGCACATCCTGCTGTCGCGTCAGGTCGGCGTACCGTACATCGTCGTGTTCCTCAACAAGGCCGACATGGTCGACGACGAGGAGCTGCTCGAGCTGGTCGAGATGGAAGTGCGCGAGCTCCTCAGCGAGTACGACTTCCCTGGCGACGACACGCCGATCATTACCGGTTCCGCCCTGATGGCTCTGGAAGGCAAGGACGACAACGGCATGGGTACCACTGCCGTTGCCAACCTGATCAAGGCCCTGGACGAGTACATTCCGGAGCCGGAGCGTGCCATCGATCAGCCGTTCCTGATGCCGATCGAGGACGTCTTCTCCATCTCCGGCCGCGGTACCGTGGTGACCGGTCGTGTCGAGCGCGGCATCGTCAAGGCCGGTGAAGAGGTCGAGATCGTCGGTATCAAAGATACCACCAAGACCGTCGTCACTGGTGTCGAGATGTTCCGCAAGCTGCTCGACGAAGGTCGTGCCGGCGAGAACATCGGTGCCCTGCTGCGTGGCACCAAGCGCGACGACGTCGAGCGCGGTCAGGTGTTGGCCAAGCCGGGTACCATCACCCCGCACACCCAGTTCGAGGCCGAGGTCTACGTGCTGTCCAAGGATGAGGGTGGTCGTCATACCCCCTTCTTCAAGGGCTACCGTCCGCAGTTCTACTTCCGTACCACCGACATCACCGGTACCTGTGAGCTGCCGGAGGGCGTCGAGATGGTCATGCCGGGCGACAACGTCAAGATGACCGTCAATCTGATCGCCCCGATCGCCATGGACGAAGGTCTGCGCTTTGCCATCCGCGAAGGCGGCCGCACCGTCGGCGCTGGCGTCGTGGCCAAGATCATTCAGTAAGTACCGAGCTGCTGAGTGATCGAAGGGGGCTCCGCAAGGAGCCCCCTTTCTGCGCACCGCCACGAAGGGTTTGACTCTCGTGTGCGGCGTGCCTATAATGCGCATCCTTTGAATGCGTGGGTAGGCGGCTTAGGCCGTCGACTTCCATTGGAGTTTAGGGCAAATGCAGAACCAGAAGATTCGCATTCGGTTGAAGGCGTTCGACCACCGCCTGATCGACCAGTCCGCCGCGGAGATCGTCGAAACCGCCAAGCGGACCGGCGCGCAGGTCCACGGTCCGATCCCGCTGCCGACCAACCGCGAGCGCTATACCGTGCTGATCTCGCCGCACGTCAACAAGGACGCGCGCGACCAGTACGAGATTCGCACGCACAAGCGCGTCCTCGATATCGTCGAGCCGACCGAAAAGACCGTCGATGCCCTGATGAAGCTCGACCTCGCCGCCGGCGTGGACGTGCAGATCAAGCTCGATTGACACCACACTAGACACCCGCGGCCCAGCGCTCGACATTCGCGTCGTTCGAGCAGCAGCCGCCGCGCCGTGAGGCGCTACACAACGTGCTAGTGGAATGCTCTGGAAAGGGCAGCCATAGCGGGTGATAGCCCCGTACACTAAAGGAGACTGAGAATGACTATCGGTTTAGTCGGAAAGAAGGCCGGGATGACCCGCGTCTTCACCGAAGATGGCGCATCCGTGCCCGTAACCGTGATCGAGGTTGAGCCGAATCGCATCACTCGCGTGAAGTCCGTCGAGTCCGATGGTTACGCAGCGGTTCAGGTGACAACCGGTTCCCGCAAGGCCAAGCACTTGACCAAAGCCCAGGCCGGGCAGTTCGCCAAGGCAGGTGTCGAGGCCGGTCGTTCGCTGATGGAGTTCCGCCTTCCCGAAGGCAGCGAGACTCCGGAAGTGGGCGGCGAACTCACCGTATCCCTCTTCGAAGCTGGTCAAATCGTCGACGTGACCGGCACCTCCAAGGGCAAGGGCTTCCAGGGCGCCGTCAAGCGCTGGAATTTCCACACCCAGGACAACAGCCACGGTAACTCCCTGGCCCACCGTGCGCCGGGCTCTATTGGCATGTGTCAGACACCGGGTCGCGTCTTCAAGGGCAAGAAGATGGCCGGACAGATGGGCAATGCCCGCTGCACCGTTCAGAGCCTCGAAGTCGTGCGGGTCGATGCCGAACGCAACCTGCTGTTGATCAAGGGCGCCGTGCCTGGTGCCACCGGCAGCGACGTCATCGTGCGCAGTGCCGTCAAAGCTGGCTGAAGGGGAGTTTACCGATGAATCTGAATCTTGCTGCAGGCGCGGGTACCGTAGAAGTGTCCGATGCCACCTTTGGCAACGCATTCAATGAGGCGCTGGTGCACCAGGTCGTCACCGCATATCTGGCGGCTGGCCGTCAGGGCACTCGCGCCCAGAAGAACCGTTCCGACGTGCGCGGCGGCGGCAAGAAGCCGTGGCGCCAGAAGGGAACGGGTCGCGCTCGTGCCGGCACCATTCGCTCGCCCCTGTGGCGCAGCGGCGGGGTAACTTTCGCGGCACGCCCGCAGGACTACACCCAGAAGGTGAACCGCAAGATGTACCGCGCGGCGATGCGCGCCATTCTCTCCGAGCTGGTTCGCCAGGATCGTCTCGTCGCCGTCGACACTTTCGGTGTGGAAGCCCCCAAGACCAAGCAGCTCGTGGCCAAGCTGGACGAGCTGGGCCTGGAGAAGGCGCTGATCGTCACAGAAGAACTCGACGAGAACCTTTACCTGGCTGCTCGCAACATCCCCAACGTGGATGTGGTGGACGTGGCAGCTGCCGATCCGGTGAGCCTGGTCGCCTTCGACAAGGTGCTCGTCACCGTCTCCGCCCTGCGTAAATTCGAGGAGAAGCTGGCATGAACCAGGAGCGTGTATTCAAGGTGCTGCTCGGCCCTCACGTGACCGAGAAAGCCGCCATGGCTGCCGAACGCAACCAGTACGTGTTCAAGGTGGCCAGTGATGCGACCAAGCCCGAGATCAAGAAGGCCGTCGAGGCGCTGTTCGGCAAGAAGGTCGACCGTGTCCAGACCCTGAACGTCAAGGGCAAGACCAAGCGTAGTGCGCAGGGCATGGGGCGTCGCAACGGTTATCGCAAGGCCTACGTGACCCTGGCGGCCGGCGAGACGCTCGAAGACTTCACTGGCGCCGAATAAGGGCAGGAGTACGGATCATGTCAATCGTCAAGACGAAACCCACATCCGCCGGTCGTCGCCACGTCGTCAAGATCGTCGGTGACGAGCTGTACAAGGGCAAGCCCTATGCGCCGCTGCTCGAGAAGCAGTCGCGCAGCGGTGGGCGCAACAACAACGGTCGCATCACCACCCGTCACGTGGGCGGTGGGCATCGACAGCACTACCGGGTCATCGATTTCAAGCGCACCAAGGATGGCGTTCCGGCCATCGTCGAACGCCTGGAGTACGATCCCAATCGCAGTGCTCACATCGCACTGCTCAAGTACCTGGACGGTGAGCGTCGCTACATCATCGCGCCCAAGGGCGTGAAGGTCGGTGACCGTCTCGAGTCCGGCGTGAACGCAGCGATCAAGAAGGGCAATGCTCTGCCGCTGCGTAACATCCCGCTGGGTTCCACCGTGCACTGCATCGAGCTCAAGCCCGGAAAGGGCGCTCAGCTCGCCCGCAGTGCCGGTACCAGCGCCCAGGTCGTGGCCCGTGAAGGCAACTACGCCACCCTGCGCCTGCGCTCCGGCGAAATGCGCAAGGTGCTGGCCGAGTGCCGCGCGACCCTGGGGGAAGTGAGCAACTCCGAGCACAGCCTGCGTCAGCTTGGCAAGGCCGGTGCGAAGCGCTGGAGAGGGGTGCGCCCGACCGTTCGCGGCGTGGCCATGAACCCGGTGGACCATCCGCACGGCGGCGGTGAAGGCCGCACCAGCGGTGGTCGTCATCCGGTGTCGCCGTGGGGCATTCCCACCAAAGGCCACAAGACCCGCAAGAACAAGCGCACCGATGCGCTCATCGTTCGTCGCCGCAAGGCCAAGTAACAGACATTAAGGGGTAACGGCTGTGCCACGTTCACTGAAGAAAGGTCCCTTCATTGACCTTCATCTGCTGAAGAAGGTTGAGGCTGCAGTGGAGAAGAACGACCGCAAACCGATCAAGACCTGGTCGCGTCGTTCCATGATCCTGCCGAACATGGTCGGGCTCACCATTGCAGTCCATAACGGTCGCCAACACGTCCCGGTGCACGTCTCCGAGGAAATGGTTGGCCACAAGCTGGGCGAATTCGCTGCCACCCGCACCTATCGCGGTCATGCGGCGGACAAGAAAGCCAAACGGTAAGCCAGAGAGGATTGAGAGATGGAAGTCACAGCTAAGCTGCGTGGCGCTCGTTTATCCGCCCAGAAGGCCCGTTTGGTGGCTGACCAGGTGCGCGGTAAACCGGTCGCCGAAGCGCTCGACCTGCTGACCTTCTCACCGAAGAAGGCTGCCAAGCTGGTCAAGAAGGTGCTGCAGTCCGCCATCGCGAATGCGGAAGAAAACAACGGCATGGATATCGACGAGCTGCGTGTCTCGACCATCTGCGTCGATGAGGGCATGACGCTCAAGCGCATCCGTCCGCGCGCCAAGGGCCGTGCGGATCGCATTTTGAAGCGCACCTGCCACATCACCGTCAAGGTAGCCGAGAAGTAGGAGTCGACCAGATGGGTCAGAAAGTCAATCCAACAGGCATTCGGTTGGGCATCGTCAAGGACCACACCTCCGTGTGGTACGCCGAGGGCGATACCTATGCCGACAAGCTGAACAACGACCTCGAAGTGCGTCGCTTCCTCGAGGAGCGCCTGAAGAATGCGTCCGTGAGCCGCATCACTATCGAGCGTCCGGCGAACAACGCCCGTATCACCATTCACACTGCCCGTCCGGGCATCGTGATCGGCAAGAAGGGTGAGGACGTCGACCGCCTGCGTCGTGATGTCAGCGCCATGATGGGCGTGCCGGTGCACGTCAACATCGAGGAAGTTCGCAAGCCGGAACTCGATGCCAAGCTCGTCGCGCAGAACATCGCCGGCCAGCTCGAGCGTCGTGTGATGTTCCGTCGCGCCATGAAGCGTTCCGTACAGAACGCCATGCGCCTGGGCGCTGGCGGCATCAAGGTGATGTTGTCAGGTCGTCTCGGCGGTGCGGAAATCGCGCGTACCGAATGGTATCGCGAAGGCCGTGTGCCGCTGCATACCCTGCGGGCGGACATCGACTACGCCACCTTTGAGGCGAAAACCACCTACGGCATCATCGGTGTCAAGGTGTGGGTCTTCAAGGGTGAAATCCTCGGGGGCATCGAGGAGGTACGCGCCAAGGCCAAGCAGCCGCAGGCCGCGCCCTCCAAGAAGAAAGGTTCCAGGTAAGGGGAGAGCGAGTCGATGTTACAACCCAAGCGCATGAAATTCCGCAAGGTGCAGAAGGGCCGCAATCGTGGTCTGGCGCATCGCGGCAGCAAGGTGAGTTTCGGCGAGTATGGCCTCAAGGCCACTGGCCGGGGTCGCGTCACCGCTCGTCAGATCGAGGCCGGACGTCGTGCGATCACTCGCCACGTCAAGCGTGGTGGCAAGATCTGGATCCGCGTGTTCCCCGACAAACCGATCTCCAAGAAGCCCTTGGAAGTTCGTATGGGTAAGGGCAAGGGCTCCGTGGAGTACTGGGTCGCACAGATTCAGCCCGGTCGCATGCTGTACGAGATCGAAGGGGTTTCCGAAGAGCTGGCGCGTGAGGCATTCGCCCTGGCCGCTCAGAAATTCCCGGTCTCCACCACCTTTGTGAAACGGACGGTGATGTGATGAAAGCCCAGGAAATTCGCGAAAAGTCAGTCGAGGATCTCCGTGAGCAGCTCCTCGAGCTGCTCAAGGAGCAGTTCAACCTGCGCATGCAGAAGGCCACCGGCCAGCTGAGCCAGACACATCTGCTCAAGCAGGTCCGTCGGGATATCGCCCGCGTCAAGACGGTGCTCAACGAGAAGGCAGGTGACTGAGATGGCCGAAGAGAAGAAAGCCCGTACGCTCACCGGCAAGGTGGTGAGCGACAAAATGGAAAAATCCATCGTCGTGATGATCGAGCGCCGCGAGCGCCACCCGATCTACGGTAAGTACATGAAGCGCTCCACCAAGCTGCATGCCCATGACGAGGCCAACCAGGCGAAGATCGGTGACACGGTCTCCATCCAGGAGTGTCGTCCGCTGTCACGCAAGAAGGCCTGGACCCTGGTCGAGGTGATCGAGCAGGCCAAGGGCTGAGCTCGGCGAGTGCAGTCAGGTTAGGTTTGGAGAAAACCGATGATTCAGACTCAGACAATGCTGGATGTCGCCGACAACAGCGGAGCGCGCCGGGTGCAGTGCATCAAGGTGCTGGGTGGTTCTCACCGCCGCTATGCCCGCGTGGGCGACATCATCAAGGTAACGGTGAAGGAAGCCATCCCGCGTGGCAAGGTCAAGAAGGGCCAGGTGCTCAAGGCGGTGGTGGTTCGCACCCGCAGCGGCGTTCGTCGTAATGACGGCTCGCTGATCCGCTTCGACGGAAATGCGGCGGTTCTGTTGAACAATACCAACGACCAGCCGATCGGTACCCGTATCTTCGGACCGGTGACCCGTGAGCTTCGTACCGAGAAGTTCATGAAGATCATTTCCCTGGCGCCCGAAGTGCTGTAAGGAGCGAGGCGGATATGCAAAAGATCAAACGTGACGATGAAGTGATCGTCATCGCCGGCAAGGACAAGGGCAAGCGCGGCACCGTGAAGCGCGTCCTCAAGGACGAACGCTTCGTCGTGTCCGGTGTGAACATGATCAAGCGTCACACCAAGCCCAACCCCATGGCGGGCAAGCAGGGCGGTATCGTCGAGCGCGAGGCTCCGATTCACGCGTCCAACGTGGCGATCTTCAATCAGGAGACCGGTAAGGCGGATCGCGTCGGCTTCCAGGTTAAGGAAGACGGTACCAAGGTACGCATTTACAAGTCGACGCAGATGCAGATCGACGCCTAACGCGAGTCGGGTAGCAAAATGGCGAACTTGAAAGAACGTTATCAGAACGAGGTGGTGGCTCAACTCAAAGAGCAGTTCAGCTACGCCAACGTGATGCAGGTGCCGCGGGTCTCCAAGGTGACCTTGAACATGGGCATCGGCGACGCGACCAGCGACAAGAAGCTGATCGAGAATGCCATCGCCGACCTGGAGAAACTCTCCGGTCAGAAACCGGTGGTGACCAAGGCGCGCAAGTCCATCGCGGGCTTCAAGGTGCGCGAAGGTTGGCCGATCGGCATCAAGGTGACCCTGCGCCGCGAGCGCATGTGGGAATTCCTCGATCGTCTGGTCAACATCGCGATCCCCCGCGTACGTGACTTCCGTGGTCTCAACCCGAAGTCCTTCGACGGTCGTGGCAACTACTCCATGGGGGTGCGTGAGCAGATCATCTTCCCGGAGATCGAGTATGATAAGATCGACCGGATTCGTGGTCTGGATGTCACCATCACCACCACCGCCAACACCGATGAGGAAGGGCGTGCTCTGCTCAGCGCGCTGAACTTCCCGTTCAAGAGATAAGGGTGGGATCATGGCAAAGAAAAGCATGGTAGAGCGTGAGTTCAAGCGCGCGAAGCTGGTCGAGAAGTACGCGGCCAAGCGCGCCCAGCTCAAGGCAGTCATCCAGGACGTGAACGCTTCCGACGAAGAGCGCTTCGACGCAACGCTCAAGCTGCAACAGTTGCCGCGCGACTCTAGCCCGGTTCGCCAGCGCAATCGCTGCCGCGTGACCGGTCGCCCGCACGGCTACTACAACAAGTTCGGCCTGGGCCGCAACAAGCTGCGTGAAGCCGCCATGCGTGGCGAGGTCCCTGGGCTCAAGAAGTCCAGCTGGTAAGACCGCCACGTGGAATCATCAGGAGCGCAACGTAAATGAGCATGCAAGACACTCTGGCGGATATGTTCACCCGTATCCGCAATGCGCAGCAGGCCACCAAGGAGACGGTTTCCATGCCGTCCTCCAAGCTCAAGGTCGAGGTGGCCCGCGTGCTGAAGGAAGAGGGCTACATCGCCGACTTCGCGGTGGCCGAGGGTGCCAAGCCCGAGCTGACCGTGACCCTCAAGTATTTCGAGGGCAAGCCGGTCATCGAGCACCTGCAGCGGGCTTCCAAGCCGTCCCTCCGGCAGTACCGCGGCAAGGACTCCCTGCCCAAGGTGGCAGACGGTCTGGGCGTGTCGATCGTCACCACCTCGCAGGGCGTGATGACCGATCGTGCCGCCCGTCAGGCCGGCGTCGGTGGCGAAGTCATCTGCACCGTATTCTAGGAGTTTGGAATGTCCCGCGTAGCCAAATATCCGGTTAAAGTGCCTGCCGGCGTCGACGTCAAGCTCGACGGCGACCAGCTGACCGTCAAGGGCAGCCAGGGCACGCTTTCCATGTCCGTCCACCCCGACGTGGTCATCGGCCAGGAGGAGGGTCAGCTGACCTTCACTCCCAGCGAGACGGCCAAGTCCTGGGCGATGGCCGGTACCACGCGCGCTCTGGTCCAGAACCTGGTCACCGGCACCTCCGAGGGTTTCACCAAGACCCTCGAGATCAATGGTGTCGGCTATCGTGCCCAGGCCAAGGGCCAGACGCTCAACCTGACACTGGGCTTCTCGCACCCGGTCGATTACACACTGCCTGACGGTGTCACGGCGGAAACGCCCAAGAACACCGTGATCGTGCTGAAAAGCGCGGACAAGCAGAAGCTCGGCCAGGTCGCTGCGGAAATCCGCGCCTTCCGTCCGCCCGAACCCTACAAGGGCAAGGGTGTTCGTTACGCCGACGAGCAGGTGCGTCGCAAAGAAGCCAAGAAGAAGTAAGGCAGGGTTATGAACGCGAAGAAAGAATCTCGTCTCCGTCGTGCCCGCCGCGCTCGCGCCAAGATGCGCGAGCAGGGCGTGTATCGCCTGTGTGTCAACCGTACCCCGCGTCACATCTACGCGCAGATCATCTCGCCGGATGGCGCCAAGGTTCTGGCCAGCGCTTCCACGCTGGACAAGGCGCTACGTGAGGGTGCGACCGGTAACTCGGACGCTGCCGCCAAGGTGGGCGCACTGATTGCCGAACGCGCCAAGCAGGCTGGCATCTCCCAGGTGGCTTTCGACCGTGCCGGGTTCAAGTACCACGGCCGCGTCAAGGCCCTGGCCGACGCCGCACGTGAAGGCGGCCTGGAATTCTAAAGGGTTTTACGATGGCGAAGAACGAACAGAACACCGGCGATCTGCAAGAGAAACTCGTGCAGGTCAACCGTGTCGCCAAGGTGGTCAAGGGTGGCCGGATCTTCGGTTTCACCGCCCTGACCGTCGTCGGCGATGGCAACGGTCGCGTAGGTTTTGGCCGCGGCAAGGCACGCGAAGTGCCGGTCGCGATCCAGAAGGCGATGGATCAAGCACGTCGCAACATGGTCAAGGTGAGCCTCAAGGGTCATACCCTGCAGTACCCGGTCAAGGCGCGTCACGGTGCCTCAAAGGTGTACATGCAGCCGGCCTCTGAGGGTACCGGGATCATCGCCGGCGGCGCCATGCGCTCCGTACTCGAGCTGGCTGGCGTCCACGACGTCCTGGCCAAATGCTACGGCTCCACCAATCCGGTGAACGTGGTGCGGGCGACCGTCAACGGTCTCGCCTCCATGCAGTCGCCGGACGACATCGCCGCCAAGCGCGGCTTGAGCGTCGAAGCGATCACGGGGTGAATACCATGGCAGCAACGATCAAGGTTACCCAGACCCGCAGCACCATCGGTACGTTGCCCAAGCATAAGGCCACCATGAAAGGCCTTGGGCTGCGCCGGATCGGTCACACGGTGGAACTGGAAGACACCCCTGCCGTCCGCGGCATGATCCACAAGGTCAACTACCTTGTGCGGGTAGAGGGAGAGTAATCCATGAAACTCAATGCACTGAGCCCGGCACCGGGCTCCAAGCACGCCGAGAAGCGCGTCGGCCGTGGCATCGGCTCGGGCCTCGGCAAGACCGGTGGCCGTGGCCACAAGGGTCTCAAGTCACGCAGTGGCGGTACGGTGAAGCCTGGTTTCGAAGGCGGCCAGATGCCGTTGCAGCGTCGTTTGCCCAAGTTCGGCTTCACCTCCGCGAAATCGCTGGTTTCCGAGGAAGTGCGCCTGGCCGAGCTGGCCAAAGTCGCTGGCGACGAAGCCACTCTGGAAACGCTGAAGCAGGCCAACGTGCTGAAGGACGCCACGCAGCATGCGAAGGTCATTCTTTCCGGCGAACTGAACAAGGCGGTCACCGTGCGCGGTCTCAAGGTCACCAAGGGTGCCCGTGCCGCGATCGAAGCCGCCGGCGGCAAGGTAGAGGACTAAATGGCCAAGTCAGGAAACATGCCGGCGATGGGCAGCGGTTTGAGTGAACTATGGGCGCGCCTGCGCTTCGTGCTCCTCGCCATCGTGGTGTACCGCATCGGTGCCCACATTCCCGTGCCCGGTATCAATCCTGACCAGCTTGCTGCCTTGTTCAGGGAGCAGCAGGGTACCATCCTGGGCATGTTCAACATGTTCTCGGGCGGTGCCCTGGAGCGCATGAGCATCATGGCGCTGGGCATCATGCCCTACATCTCGGCGTCGATCATCATGCAGCTGCTGACCGCCGTCTCGCCACAGCTCGAGCAGCTGAAGAAGGAAGGCGAGGCCGGCCGCCGCAAGATCAGCCAGTACACCCGCTACGGTACGGTGTTGCTGGCGCTGATCCAGGCTACCGGCATGTCGGTGGGGCTGGCCAGTCAGGGAATCGCGTACACGGCCGACTTCAGCTTCTATTTCACTGCCATCGTGAGTTTCGTCACGGGGGCGGTGTTTCTGATGTGGTTGGGTGAACAGATTACCGAGAAGGGCATCGGCAACGGCATTTCGCTGCTGATCTTCGCGGGTATCGTTGCCGGGCTTCCGGGCGCCGTGGGACAGGCCTTCGAGCTGGCCCGCAACGAAGGGGCATGGAACGTGCTGCCGCTGCTGGCGCTGTCTGCACTGGGTATCGCCACCGTGGCCTTCGTGGTGTTCATCGAGCGGGGTCAGCGCCGTATCACGGTGAACTACCCGCGGCGCCAGGTGGGCAACAAGATGTATGCCGGCCAGAGTAGCTACTTGCCGCTCAAGGTGAACATGGCGGGCGTGATTCCGGCGATCTTCGCCTCGAGCATCCTGCTGTTCCCGGCGTCGCTGGGGCAGTGGGTCGGTGCCGGCGACGGTATGGAGTGGTTGCAGCGTGCTTCCCAGGCGCTGGGCCCGGGCCAACCGCTGTACATCTTGCTTTTCGCCGCAGCGGTGATATTCTTCTGCTTCTTTTACACAGCGCTGGTCTTCAATCCCAAGGACGTCGCCGACAACCTCAAGAAGTCGGGGGCCTTCCTGCCGGGTATTCGCCCCGGCGAGCAAACCGCTCGCTACGTCGACAAGGTCATGACGCGTCTAACCTTGTTCGGTGCTCTGTACATCACGGGCGTTTCCTTGATGCCACAGTTCCTGATCGTCGCCTGGAACGTGCCGTTCTTCTTTGGCGGTACGTCGCTGCTGATCGTGGTGGTGGTGATCATGGACTTCATGGCTCAGGTACAGTCGCACCTCATGTCGCATCAGTACGACTCGGTGATGAAGAAGTCCAACCTGAAAGGCTACGGTAGCGGCGGCATCATGCGCTGAGGCGTGCCGCACGCGATTTGGAGAGAACGATGAAAGTTCGAGCTTCCGTCAAGAAAATGTGCCGCAACTGCAAGATCATCCGTCGCAACGGCGCCGTCCGCGTCATCTGCACGGAGCCGCGGCACAAACAGCGCCAGGGTTGATTTCTGGCGTTCATTGAAAGCGGTGCCGGCATGCCCCTTGTCCTTGTCCGGATAAAGGGGTATGCTGTTGCGCCTTTTGTAGTGACCCAACGAGCAAGCCGCTCAAATTTCGGAGTAAGCTGATGGCCCGTATAGCAGGCGTCAATATCCCGGACAACAAGCATGCGGCGATCTCGCTGACCTATATCTTCGGGATTGGCCGTACGCGTGCACGTGACATTTGTGCCGCCGCCGGCATCGCGCCGACCACCAAGATCCAGGAGCTGTCCTCTGAGGAAGTGGATACCCTGCGTAGTGAAGTCGGCAAGTACACCGTGGAAGGTGACCTTCGTCGTGATGTGACGCTCAATATCAAGCGTCTCATGGACCTGGGTTGCTATCGTGGTCTGCGTCATCGTCGCGGTCTTCCGCTGCGTGGTCAGCGTACCAAGACCAATGCGCGTACCCGCAAGGGCCCGCGCAAGCCGATTCGCAAGTAACACGCACGTTCTGGCGTAACGACAGGAAACGACATCAACATGGCTAACCCGCGTAGCAACCGCAAGAAGGTTAAAAAGCAGGTAGTGGATGCCGTCGCGCATATCCACGCCTCTTTTAACAACACGATCGTGACGATCACAGACCGCCAGGGCAACGCGCTCTCCTGGGCGACTGCCGGTGGTTCGGGTTTTCGTGGTTCTCGCAAGAGCACCCCGTTCGCTGCTCAAGTGGCAAGCGAACGTGCAGCCAATGCTGCAGCCGAGTATGGTGTGAAAAACGTCGACGTGCTGGTCAAAGGCCCCGGTCCGGGCCGTGAATCCGCCGTGCGCGCGCTGAGCGCCGCCGGCTTCC
Organism: Halomonas faecis; assembly: GCF_010993975.1. Classification (GTDB taxonomy): domain Bacteria; phylum Pseudomonadota; class Gammaproteobacteria; order Pseudomonadales; family Halomonadaceae; genus Halomonas; species Halomonas faecis. The sequence continues at coordinate 193,670 of NZ_JAACZO010000056.1, read as the reverse complement.
GCGTGCAGAGCATCACCGACGCGACGCCCATTCCCCACAATGGCTGCCGTCCGCCGAAGAAACGCCGCGTTTAAGGAGACAGATTCATGGCTCGTTATATTGGACCGAAGTGCAAACTGTCTCGTCGTGAAGGCACCGACCTCTTTCTGAAGAGCGGTGTCACTCCCTTCGAGAAGAAGTGCAAATCCGAGCAGATTCCGGGTGTGCACGGCCAGCGCCGTCAGCGTCTTTCCGACTACGGCTTGCAGCTTCGCGAGAAGCAGAAAGTGCGCCGCATGTACGGCGTGCTCGAGAAGCAGTTCCGCAGCTACTACAAGGAAGCGGCCCGCCGCTCCGGGGCCACCGGCGAAGTCCTGCTGCAGCTGCTCGAGTCCCGACTGGACAACGTCGTCTACCGCATGGGCTTCGGCTCCACCCGTTCCGAGGCACGCCAGCTGGTGAGCCACAAGGCGATTGCCGTCAATGGCCGGTCCGTCAACGTGGCGTCCTATCAGGTCAAGCCCGGTGACGTGGTGTCCGTCCGCGAGAAGGCGAAGAATCAGGCGCGTATCCAGAATGCGCTCGGCATCGCTGCCAACCGCGGTGATGTGGCCTGGATCGAGGTGGACGCGAAGAAGATGGAAGGCACCTTCAAGGCTATCCCGGAACGCGGCGACCTGTCTGCCGACATCAACGAAAACCTGATCGTCGAGCTGTACTCGAAGTAAGCGTCGCTGTTCGCGTCGTGCCGGCCCCGGCTGGGGTCGGCGCCGAGTACCGAGTAACCGTTTGGCAGCCTTATAGGTGTAGTTATGCAGCGTTCAGTGACAGAGTTTCTCCGTCCGCGCGATATCAAGGTCGAAGAGATCAGCGCTCACCACGCGAAGATCGTGCTCGAGCCGTTCGAGCGCGGTTTCGGCCACACCCTGGGGAATGCGCTGCGTCGTATCCTGCTCTCGTCCATGCCCGGCTGTGCCGTGGTGGAAGCCGAGATCGCCGGTGTCGAGCACGAGTACAGCGCCATCGAAGGGGTTCAGGAAGACGTCATCGAGATTCTGCTGAATCTCAAGGATGTGGCCATCCGCATGCACAGTCGCGACGAGGCGATGCTCTCGCTGAACAAGCAGGGCCCGGCCGTGGTGACTGCGGGTGATATCGTGCTCGACCACGACGTCGAAATCGTCAATCCCGACCACATCATCGCTCACGTGAACGAGGGCGCCGAGCTCAAGATGCAGCTCAAGGTCGCGCGAGGGCGTGGCTACGAGCCGGCCGATACTCGCTTGGATGCCGACGACGAGTCCCGCGCCATCGGTCGCCTGCAGTTGGATGCCACCTTCAGTCCGGTGCGCCGCGTCTCCTATTCCGTCGATGCGGCACGCGTCGAGCAGCGTACCGATCTCGATAAGCTGATCATCGACTTGGAAACCGACGGCACCCTGGATCCGGAAGAGGCCATCCGTCGCAGCGCCACCATCCTGCAGGAGCAGTTGGCCGCGTTCGTCGATTTGGAAGCCGACAAGGAGCAGGAGGTCGAAGAGGAAGAGGATCACATCGATCCCATCCTGCTGCGTCCCGTCGACGATCTCGAGTTGACCGTGCGTAGTGCCAATTGCCTGAAGGCCGAGAACATCTACTACATCGGCGATCTCATCCAGCGCACCGAGGTGGAGCTGCTCAAGACGCCCAATCTCGGCAAGAAGTCGTTGAACGAGATCAAGGACGTATTGGCGGCCCGCGGTCTGTCTCTGGGCATGCGGCTGGAAAACTGGCCCCCGGCAAGCCTGAAGGACGACAAGACCTCTGCCTGAGCGTCGACTCGAGTCCCAGTTTGGTAAGGAATCACAACCATGCGTCATCGTAAGAGTGGTCGTCACCTGAATCGTACCAGCTCGCATCGCCAGGCCATGTTCAAGAACATGAGCGTGTCGTTGATCGAGCACGAAGTGATCAAGACAACCCTGCCCAAGGCCAAGGAACTGCGGCGCGTCATCGAGCCGCTGATCACCCTGGCCAAGCAGGACAGCGTTGCCAACCGTCGTCTGGCCTTCAGCCGCACTCGCTCCAAGGAAGCGGTCGGCAAGCTCTTCAACGAGCTGGGCCCGCGCTACGTTGAGCGTCCCGGCGGCTATGTGCGCATTCTCAAGTGCGGTTACCGCACCGGCGACAATGCGCCCATGGCTTATGTCGAGCTCGTCGACCGTCCGGTCGTCGAGGAGGTCGAGGAAGCCATCGAGGAGTGATCCTCGCCGGCCCTCCGGCTTCGGCAAGCGCTGACAAAAAACCGGCTCCCTGAAGGGAGCCGGTTTTTTGTGCCCGGCTTCGCCGGGAGCTGTAAGAACACCTGCTCCGCAGGCTTGAGCTTCGAGCTTCGAGCTTCGAAGTTGGTCAGGTCTCCGCTGCACGCGTAGTCCGTGGCTCGTGGCCCGTGGCGTGCCTTTCCAGCAGCGACTTGAGAAAGCGTCCGGTGTGCGAGCCCTCCATGGCGGCGACCTGTTCCGGGGTGCCCTCGGCGATGATTCGCCCGCCGCCGGCGCCGCCCTCGGGGCCCAGGTCAACGAGCCAGTCGGCAGTCTTGATGACGTCGAGGTTGTGTTCGATCACCACGATGGTGTTGCCGTGGTCGCGCAGGCGGTGCAGCACGGTGAGCAGCTGGCGGATGTCCTCGAAATGCAGCCCCGTGGTGGGCTCGTCGAGGATGTAGAGCGTCTGGCCGGTATCCCGCTTGGCGAGCTCCCTGGCCAGCTTGATGCGCTGAGCTTCGCCACCCGAGAGAGTGGTGGCGCTCTGCCCCAGGCGGATGTAGGAGAGGCCCACGTCCATCAGCGTCTGCAGGCGCCGGGCGATGGCCGGTACCGGACTGAAGAAGGCCAGCGCCTCCTCCACGGTCATCTCCAGCACCTCGTGAATGTTCTTGCCCTTGTACTGGACCTCTAGCGTTTCGCGATTGTAGCGCTTGCCTTTGCAGACGTCGCAGGGTACGTAGATGTCGGGGAGGAAGTGCATCTCCACCTTGATCATTCCCTCGCCCTGGCATGCCTCGCAGCGTCCGCCCTTGACGTTGAACGAGAACCGGCCGGGTTTGTAGCCGCGTGAGCGGGCTTCCTGTGTGCCAGCGAAGAGCTCGCGGATGGGGGTGAAGATGCCGGTGTAGGTAGCCGGGTTGGAGCGTGGCGTGCGGCCGATGGGGCTCTGGTCGATGTCGATGATTTTGTCGAGCAGTTCGAGCCCTTCGATGCGTTCGTAAGGCGCTGGAGTGAGCGTCGTGGCTCGGTTGAGCTCACGCGCGGCGATGGGCATCAGCGTCGAGTTGATCAGCGTCGACTTGCCCGAGCCGGATACGCCGGTGACGCAGACGAAGAGGCCCAGAGGCAGCGTGAGGGTGACGTCGTGAAGGTTGTGGCCGCTGGCGCCGGTGAGGAGCAGCGTCTTTTCGGGATTACCGGGAATGCGCCATGGCGGCACCTCGATGCGCCGCTTGCCGGCGAGATACTGGCCGGTGAGGGAGTCAGGGCACGCCATGACATCCTTGGGCGTGCCCTGGGCGACGATCCGGCCGCCGTGTACACCGGCGCCGGGGCCGATATCCAGCACGTGGTCGGCGGCCAGAATGGCCTCCTCGTCGTGCTCCACCACGATCACGGTGTTTCCCAGGTCGCGCAGGCGGGTCAGGGTGCGCAGCAACCGGTCGTTGTCGCGCTGGTGCAACCCGATGGAGGGCTCGTCGAGGATGTACATCACGCCCACCAGGCCGGCGCCGATCTGGCTGGCCAGGCGAATGCGCTGTGCCTCGCCACCGGAGAGAGTGTCGGCGCTGCGTTCCAGGTTGAGGTAGTCCAGGCCGACGTTGACGAGAAACTCCAGGCGGGCCTGGATCTCGTTGACGATCTTGACGGCGATCTCCCCCTTGCGCCCCGACAGCGTCAGCTGCTGGAAGTACGCCCAAGCCTCGCCGATGGGCAGGGCCACGAGATCGGGGAGGCTGCGGCCGTCGACGAAGACGTGGCGGGCCTCCTTGCGCAGCCGCGATCCCGCACAGGTGGGGCAGGGGCGCTCGGCGATGTAGCGAGCCAGTTCTTCGCGCACCATGCTCGATTCGGTTTCGCGATAGCGCCGCTGCATGTTGGGTAGTACCCCTTCGAAAGGGTGTTCGCGGGTTACCTTGCGGCCACGGTCGTTGACGTAGTGGAAGGCAATGTCGTCATGGCCGCTGCCGTGAAGAATGACGTCGCGTTCGTGACGCGCCAGCTCCTGCCAGGGCGTCTCCAGAGTGAAACGATAGTGTTCGGCGACGGACTGAAGCTGGCTGAAGTAATAGACGCTGCGCCGGTCCCAGCCCTTGATCACCCCTTCGGCGAGTGATAGCTCGGGATGGCTGATCAGCTTGGCGGGATCGAAGATCTGCTGCACGCCTAGGCCGTCGCAGGTAGGGCAAGCGCCGGCCGGGTTGTTGAATGAGAACATGCGCGGTTCGAGTTCGGCGATGGCGTAGCCGCACACCGGGCAGGCGAAGCGTGAAGAGAAGGGGATGTCCTCCGCCTCGCCGTCCATGAAGTGGATCACGGCCGTGCCGTCCGCCAGGTTCAGGGCGGTTTCGAAAGACTCCGCGAGACGCTGCTGCAGGCCGTCGCGAACCTTGATGCGGTCGACCACCACGCTGATGTCGTGTTTCTTGTTCTTGTCCAGCGGGGCGATGTCGTCGAGTTCGAGCACCTGGCCGTCGATCATGGCGCGCACGAAGCCCTGCGCACGAAGCTCGGCGAGGAGTTGCAGGTGTTCGCCCTTGCGGCCCGATACCACCGGCGCGAGCAGCATCAGCTTGCTGCCTTCGGGCAGCGCCAGCACTTGGTCGACCATCTGCGACACCGTGCTCGCCTCGAGATCCTCGCCGTGCTCGGGGCAGCGCGGGGTGCCGGCGCGGGCGAACAGCAGGCGCAGGTAATCGTAGATCTCGGTGATGGTGCCCACGGTGGAACGCGGGTTGTGGGAGGTGGACTTCTGCTCGATGGAGATGGCAGGCGACAGCCCTTCGATGTGGTCGATGTCGGGTTTTTCCATCATCGACAGGAATTGCCGCGCGTAGGTGGAGAGCGACTCGACGTAGCGGCGCTGCCCCTCGGCGTAAAGGGTGTCGAAGGCCAGCGATGACTTGCCTGAGCCGGAGAGTCCGGTGACTACGATCAGCTTGTCGCGGGGCAGGTCGACGTCGATCTGCTTGAGATTGTGAGTGCGGGCACCCCTGACCAGAATCCTGTCCATTCCCACCTCGTGTCGCGCGGCAAAACGTCCATTATACGGTCGCCGGGCGGTGAGCGGCAAAGCGCCTGCCGAGTGGCGTTTCCCGCACCGGCCAGAGGCGCTAGAATGGTCGTTTCGACCATGGGGCTGCGGCCCGCCCATCAAAGGACGCGCGATTGCCTATGCGCAAGGTCTCAGGATTGTTGCTCACCGCCGAACGGCGTGCCATCACCGGCCTGGCCGGGCTCTACGCGTCACGCATGCTGGGGCTGTTCATGGTGCTGCCGGTGCTGGCGCTGTATGCCGATGACCTGACCGGCGCCACGCCGCTGCTGGTGGGCCTGGCGCTGGGCATCTACGGTCTGACCCAGGCGATCCTGCAGATTCCCTTCGGCATGATGTCCGACCGTGTGGGGCGCAAGCCGGTCATTGCCGCTGGGCTGCTGCTCTTCCTGGTGGGCAGCGTGGTGGCGGCGAACGCCGACAGCATCGGCGGGGTGATCGTCGGGCGCTGCCTGCAGGGCAGTGGTGCCGTGGCAGCCGCCATCATGGCGTTGCTCGCCGATCAGACCCGCGAGCAGGTACGCACCGCCGCCATGGCCACCATCGGGCTCTCCATCGGTGTCGCTTTCGCCGTGGCCATGGTTATCGGGCCCTGGTTGGCGGCAAGCTTCGGCCTGGCGGCCGTATTCTGGTTCTCCGCCGGCCTGGCCCTGGTGGGCCTTGCCGTGCTGGCCTGGCTGGTACCCCCGGCGCCACGCCGATTGCGTCATCGGGATGTGGGCATGGACCGCCGACAGCTGACCGATATCGTCACGCGTGCCGACCTGTGGCGGCTCGATCTGTCGATTTTCGCTCTGCACCTGGTGTTGATGGCCATCTTCGTCGCCGTGCCGTTCCGCCTGGTCGAGGCGGGCATCGCCGTCGACCGACACGGCCTGACCTATCTCGGCGTCATGGCCCTGGCGTTCATCGGCATGGTGCCGCTGGTGATCGTTGCCGAGAAGCGCCAGCGCATGAAGAGCATGTGCCTGCTTGCCATTGCGGCGATCGCCGCGAGCCTGTTCGGCCTGGCTGGCCTGGCCGGCGGCAGCGTGACGCTGTTCGCCTGGCTGCTGGTGTTCTTCATCGGTTTCAATCTGCTCGAGGCGACCCTGCCGTCGATGCTCAGCAAGCTGGCGCCGGCGGGCGCCAAGGGCACCGCCATGGGCATCTACTCCACCAGCCAGTTCCTGGGCGCCTTTCTCGGCGGGGTGCTGGGCGGTTTTCTGGCCCAGCAGTGGGGGCTGGACGCCGTGTTCCTGGGAGCTGCAGCGCTGACCCTGGCGTGGGGGGCGTTGATGCTTGGCATGCCGACGCCGCCCCACCTGGCCAGCGAAGTGGTGGCACTGGACGCCGACCAGCCAGAGGACGCCCTGGAGACACTGATGACCCGTTTTGCCGAGGTGGCCGGTGTCGAGGACGTGTTGGTCGTCCCCGAGGAGCGGCTGGCCTACCTCAAGGTGGATCGCCAGCATCTCGACGAGCAGGCGCTGGCGCGCCTGACCCGTTCCCAGCATACCGCCGAAGAGTCCGGTACGCTGGGACAGCAACCGCGCTCGTGATACGACGAGCCGACTGCGCGCACTGCGCGCCTCATGACAGACAACAGGGAGTTCAGCATGGCCCGCGGCGTCAATAAAGTCATTCTCATCGGCAATCTGGGGCAGGACCCGGATATCCGTTTCATGCCTTCCGGCAACCCCGTCGCCAACTTGCGTCTGGCCACCACCGACACCTGGATGGACCGCCAGAGCGGTCAGCGCCAGGAGCGAACCGAGTGGCACAACGTGGTGATGTTCAACAAACTGGCGGAGATCGCCCAGCAGTATCTCAAGAAGGGATCGCGCATTTATGTCGAAGGGCGCCTGCAGACCCGCAAGTGGCAGGGCCAGGACGGTCAGGACCGCTACACCACCGAGATCGTCGTCAACGACATGCAGATGCTCGACTCGCGCAGCGGTGGCGATTTCCAGGGCGGGGGCATGGGTCAGCAGCCACAGGGTGGCTATGGCAACGCACCCCAGCAGCAGGGTGGCCAGCCACAGCGTCCTGCAGCCCAACCCAACCGGCAGCCGGCCAACGATCCGCCCCAGCAGCAGGGCAACTATGGCGCTCCCGACCCGGGCAGCTTCGACGACTTCGATGATGAAATCCCTTTCTGATCGCCGGGATATCGAGGGGTACGCGTGAAGCTGCTGATACTGGATGCCGGACATTGCCTGAACTTGGCGCTGGCACGGATTGCGCACCGCCGCAGCGACACCGAGCTGGTCATCGAGCCGGGGTTGTCGGTGTCGGCGCAGCAGTTGCGCGATCTGGCACCGGATGCGGTGATCATACCGCCGCTTGCCGGACCCATGGATATCGAGCCGGCCGCGGTGATCGCCCATGGCGAAGGCGTGGACGATTGCCTGACAGCGTGCCGGGAGACTGCCACGCCCCTGGTGTGGTGCGTCTCCGATCAGCTCTACCAGGATGGCTTCGATGCCCCCATCGATGAGCACGTCATTCCGGCGCCGCGTGACGAGAGCCTGCGGCGACTGATCGCCATCGGCGACCGCGTACGCAGCGGTCATCCCCACCACCTGATCGTGCGTCTCGGCCCGCTGTTCGCCCTGGAGGGAAGCCATGCTTGGCTGGGCGGGCTCATCGACAGTCTGATGGCAGGCGACGCCGTGCGCGCCGCCCAGGACGTGATCTTCTGCCCCACGTCGGCGGATGCCGTGGCCATGGCGCTGGTCGGCATGCTCCATCAGCTGGTGTGTGGCTCTCAGGCATGGGGGGCTTACCACCTGGCGGGCACCGAGCCAGTGAGCGCTTACACCTTCGCTTCCATGGTGCGAACCCAGCTGTCGACGCGCCTGGAAGGGCTCGGCGAGCAGCCGTATCTTGGTGAGGTCAAGGCCCTCAAGCACCATCACGATCAGCCGCTGCGTCGCGTGCTCAACTGCCGTCGCGTACTGGAAGCGTTCGGTGTGCACCAGCGCCCCTGGCGGCTGGAGGTGGGGCGCATGCTGGACGAGTGGGTGCAGGTGCGTGCACCGGTGCAAGACGAAGGTAATGCCCAACCATGAACGTCATCCGTAGCGGGATCTTCTATATCGGCTATTTTGCCGCCATGCTGGTCTGCGGCCTGCTATTCCTGCTGCCTTCTCCGTTTCTGCCGCTCAAGTCGCGTTATCGCCTGCTCAACCTTTACAACCATTTCATCATTGCCTGGTTTCGCCTCGTGTGCGGCGTGCGCTACGAGATTCGAGGGCGCGAGCGGCTGCCGCCCGGGCCTTGCGTGATACTGTCCAATCATCAGAGCGAGTGGGAAACCGTCTATCTGCAGCTGATCAAGCCGCCGGTATGCACGGTGCTCAAGAAGGAGTTGCTCAACATCCCGTTATTCGGCTGGGGGTTGCGCCTGCTGCATCCCATCGCGCTGGATCGTTCCCGGCCAGCGCGCGCCATGAAGCAAGTACTGACCCAAGGCAAGCAGCGTCTGGAAGAGGGCTTGTCGGTGCTGATCTTTCCCGAGGGAACGCGCGTCGATCCGGGAGCTCGCAAGCGTTACAGCAAGAGCGGTGCGGTGATCGCCTGTCGAGCCGGTGTGCCGGTGGTGCCGGTGGCGCACAATGCCGGTGAGCGCTGGCCGGGACGGCACTGGGTGAAGAACCCGGGAACGTTGCGCCTGGTCGTGGGCGAGCCGATTGCCACCGAGGGGCGTACCCCCGAGGAGGTGCTGGTGGAGGTGGAGGCGTGGGTCGAGGCGCGCCTGGCGGAGATATCCGATGTGCCGCGGCCGGCTGCACCGAGCCGAGAGGCGGTGGAAAGCCCTCAGGCCTGAGCGGCAAGGCAAGCCCGAATGCCAACGACGCCCCGCGGGGCGCCGTTGGCGGTGGTCGCTTGACGTGGTTTCAGCCGCGGTATTTCTGCAATACCAGGCAGGCGTTGGTGCCGCCGAAGCCGAAACTGTTGGAGAGGATGCGCTCCACGGTCACGCCGTCGCGACGACGGTCGACGATGTCGAAGCCCTCGGCCTGCTCATCGAGATTTTCGATGTTGGCGGAGGCGGCCAGGAAGCCCTGCTCCATCATCAGCAGGGAGTAGATCGTCTCCTGAACGCCGGTGGCGCCCAGGGAGTGGCCGGTCAGCGACTTGGTGGAACTCATCGCTGGCGTGGAATCGCCGAATACCTCACGGATCGCCTTGAGCTCGGCGACGTCGCCCACCGGTGTGGAGGTGCCGTGGGTGTTGATGTAGTCGATCTCGCCATCCACGGTGGCCAGCGCCTGGCGCATGCAGCGTACCGCACCCTCGCCGGAGGGGGCGACCATGTCGTAGCCGTCGGAGGTGGCGCCGTAGCCGACCAGCTCGGCGTAGATCGTCGCCCCGCGCGCCTTGGCGTGCTCCAGCTCCTCGAGTACCAGCATGCCGCCGCCACCAGCGATGACGAAGCCGTCACGGGCTTGATCGTAGGGGCGAGAGGCCTTGTCGGGCGCATCGTTGTAGTGGGTCGACAGTGCGCCCATGGCATCGAACAGACAGGACAGCGTCCAGTGCTCTTCTTCGCCGCCGCCGGCGAAGACCACGTCTTGCTTGCCGAGCTGAATCTGCTCCATGGCGTTGCCGATGCAGTGGGCCGAGGTGGCGCAAGCCGAGGAGATCGAATAGTTGACCCCCTTGATGGCGAACGGCGTGGCCAGGCAGGCGGAAACGGTGCTGCCCATGGTGCGTGTGACCCGGTAAGGCCCCACGCGGCGCAGCCCCTTCTCGCGCATCACGTCGGCAGCTTCCACCTGGTTGGCGCTGGAAGCACCGCCCGAGCCGGCGATCAGTCCGGTGCGCTCGTTGGATACCTGCTCGGGCGTGAGACCGGAATCCTTGACGGCCTGGGCCATGGAGACATAGGCATAGGCTGCGGCATCGCCCATGAAGCGGCGCAGCTTGCGATCGACCAGAGCGTCGAGGTCGATGTCGACGACCCCGGCGACCTGACTGCGGAAGCCGCGTTCGGCGTACTCCTCCTTGAAGCGAATGCCGGAGCGCCCGTTTCTGAGCGCCTCGACGACGGTTTCCCGGTCGTTGCCCAGGCAGGATACGATGCCCAGGCCAGTGACTACCACTCGTCTCATGGAAGCCTCCTGATCAGAAATTCGCAGTGGAGGTGAATAGCCCAACGCGCAGGTCCTGGGCCTGGTAGATTTCGCGGCCATCCACCGACACCATGCCATCGGCAATGCCGAGGATCAGGCGCCGTGTGATGATGCGCTTGATGTGGATATGATATTTGACCTTTTCGGCCTCGGGGAGGATCTGGCCGGTGAACTTGACCTCGCCGCAGCCCAAGGCGCGACCGCGACCGGGATGGCCGAGCCAGCCGAGGTAGAAGCCGACCAGTTGCCACATGGCATCCAAACCCAGGCAGCCGGGCATCACCGGGTCGCCGGGGAAGTGGCACTCGAAGAACCATAGGTCGGGATGGATATCCAGTTCGGCGATCAACTCGCCCTTGTCGAACTGGCCGCCCTGCTCATGGATGTGCGTGATGCGATCGAGCATCAGCATGTTGGGGGCCGGCAGCTGGGCATTGCCGGGACCGAACAGCTCGCCGCGCGAGCATGCCAGCAGTTCTTCGCGTTCGAAAGAGTGTTGCTTGGTCACTGAGTCGTTCCGAGTCGCAGTTGTCGTGGGCCAGCCGCGGGCATAACGATGCGGCCTGGCGCAGGCGGCCGCCCCGCCGGACAGCCCCGCACTAGTCTACTGGCCGTGGCGGGCGAATGCACGCCAGCATGACGTCACCCGGCCCAGAGGGTAAAGTATTGGCGCAAGATGACGATACCGTTCTCTACTCACGACGTCTTGCCGTGACGCGTTATCCTGCGCTCATCGCCGCCCACCAGGAGCCTACATGGCGCCTTCGCTGACCCTCAATCGCCCCCTGTTCTGGCTTGCCCTGGCAGCCTTGCCGGCCTGCGTCTGGTTGCCGTCGCCAGGCCTTCGGCTGGTGGCGATGGGCGTGGTGGTGCTGGGCCTGGCAGATACCTGGCGGCAGCTACGCCGCGACCGCCAGAATGCCGAGCTGATGCAGCAGGCGCTGATGCTCTCCGAGGAGGGGGTACAGATCACCGATGCCGGGAACCACATCCTGGCCGTCAACCCCGCTTTCACCCGCATCACCGGCTTCAGCGAGGACGAAGTGCGCGGGCTCAATGCCGCCAACCTGGTGGCAGCCCGTCACGACAGTGCGTTCTTTCAGCGGCTGTGGCAGACCCTGGAAACCAAGGGGCGCTGGGAGGGTGAAATATGGAACCGTCGCAAGCAGGGCGATGAGTATCCCGAGTGGCTGCGCCTCAAGGCCGTCGTCGATCGCCAAGGGCGCATCACTCACTACGTCGGCACCTTCAGCGACATTTCGGTGCACAAGGCGCGTGAACAGGATTTGCGGCGCATCGGTTTCGAAGATCCGCTCACCGGCCTGCCCAATCGCCGTCGCCTGCATGACCTCATGACGTCGCGGTTGCGCCACCTGCGCGCCGGCGAGAGCCTCGACATGGCGATCATCGATATCGACGGCTTCAAATCGGTCAACGACAGCCTGGGCGTCGAGCAGGGCGACCGTCTATTGGCCCGTTTCGGCCAGCGCCTGGCGCGTCACGTGGCCGGCGGTGTCGTGGGTCGATTGGGCGGCGACGAGTTTTTGGTCATCCGCACGACCACCTTCGACGACCACGAAAAATGGGTGGCGGGTCTGCGCCAGCACATGAGCGAGCCCTTCGAGGTGGCTAGCCGCACGCTGCGCCTGGGGCTCTCCATCGGCAGCTGTCGTGCTCCGGAAGATGGCCGCGATTCCGGCGTGCTCTTCCAGCGCCTTGAGTCGGCGCTGTATGCCGCCAAGCGGCACGGTCGCAACGTCAGTCAACGCTTTCGCCCGGCCCTCGATGTCCAGGACAGCCCTCATATGGCGCTGGTCTATGCGTTGCGCGACGCCCTGGCCACCGGCGAACAGCTGGAACTGCATTACCAGACCCAGCATCGCACCCAGGACGGCGGCGTGGTGGGGATGGAGGCTCTGCTGCGCTGGCGTCATCCCGAGCACGGCATGGTGTCGCCAGGAGAGTTCGTTCCGCTGGCCGAGCGCCATGGCCTGATGGGGCCGCTGGGCAATTGGGTGATCGACGAGGCGCTGGCGCAGATGGCGCGCTGGCGGGAACTGGGGCTGCCGGCGCTGCCGGTATGGATCAACATCTCGGCGATCCAGATGTTCCAGGGCGAGCTCGAGTCGGCACTTTCGTCGGGGCTGGCACGTCACGGCATTCCTGCCGCTCAGCTCGGTCTCGAGATCACCGAGTCGGTGCTGCTCGACGAGCGTGCGGGTGATATCGTGCCGCGTTTGAAGGCGTTGCGCGCCCGCGGACATCGCATTGCCATCGACGACTTCGGCACCGGCTACTCCTCGCTGAGCTACCTCAAGCACCTGCCCTTGGACAAGATCAAGCTCGACCGTGCCTTTATCCGCTCGCTCCCCGACGAGGCAGCGGATGCCGCCATCGTGGGCGCCGTCCTGGCCATGGCTCGCGGCCTGGATCTGGATGTCATTGCCGAGGGCGTGGAGACCCAGGAGCAGCTCGACTTCCTGAATGCGGCTGGCTGCAGTCTGGTTCAGGGCTTCCTGTTCGCTCGCCCGGTTCCGGCTCAGGCATTGATCGACCAGTGGCAGCAGGCCACGGCGTCGGCACGCGCCGATTCCTCGGCGTTGGGCTCCGAGCCGACCGCCTGAGCGAACTCACGGGGCACCGCTGAGCGGTGCCGGCCGTGCACCGGGCTTGGCCAGTAGCAGGTGGCAGGTACCGATGGTGCGTTCCAGGAATCCCCCTTCGCAGTAACACAGGTAGTAGCGCCACAGGCGAATGAAGCGTTCGTCGTAGCCCAGTCGTCGTATACGCTCCAGGTTGGCCTCGAAGCGGTGTCGCCATTCACGCAGGGTGCGGGCATAGTGGGGGCCGATCTCCTCCAGGGCCAGTACGTTGAGCGAGGTGCGCCGCGTCAGGCCGACGAGAATGGCGTGGTGCGAGGGCAGGAAGCCGCCGGGAAAGACATGGCGTTTGATGAAATCCACCTCGCGCCGGGCCGCCGCGTAGCGCTGATCGCGGATGGTGATGGCCTGCAGCATGGCCAGGCCGTCGTCGGTGAGGAGCCGGTCGAGGGTCGCCAGATAAGCGTCCAGGTACTGGTGGCCCACCGCCTCGATCATCTCCACCGAGATCAGTCGGTCGTAGCGGCCGGAAAGCTCCCGGTAGTCCCGCTTGAGCAGGGTGATGCGCTCGCCAAGCCCCTCTTCCGCGATGCGTCGGGCAGTAAAAGCGTACTGCTCTTCGGAGATGGTCGTGGTGGTGACCCGACAGCCGCGGGTCTTTGCCGCGTGGAGAGCCAGGCCCCCCCCAGCCGGTGCCGATCTCCAACAGATGATGCTCGGCACGCACATCGAGCCGGTCGAGGAGGCGGTCGAGCTTGTGGGTGGAGGCCTCTTCCAGGCTGGCTTCGGGGTGGGGGAAGAGCGCGCTGGAGTACATGGCGTGGTCGCGGTCGAGGAAGGTGGCGAACAAATCGTTGCCGATGTCGTAATGGGCGGTGATGTTGCGTTTCGCCCCGGCTGGGCTGTTGCGCTGCAGCCAGTAGAGCGCGCCCAGCAGCCAGCGGCCTAACCGTGCCGAACCGGTTTCCAGTTCGCCGTTGACCCGCTCGAGATTGAGCGCGAACAGGCGCACCAGGGTGACCAGGTCGTCGACCTCCCAATCGCCGTCGATGTAGGCCTCTGCAGCGCCGACGCTGCCGCCCAGCGCCAGGCGTTTCCACACCTCGCCGTTGCGTATGACCACGGTGGCGTGCAGGGTGCCGCCCTGACCCAGGTGGTGGCAGTCGCTGCCTTCGATCACCATGATCCGTCCGCCTTCGAGGCGATCGAGGGTGGCGAGCAGCCTGGGTTTCAACCACCGCGAAAGGCGGTTGCAAGGCGCCGGCTGGGGACGAGAGGTGGCGGAGCGTAGCGTGGTCACGGTGTCGTCTCCTCGGAAGGCGAGTGGGGAGGATGGTCATGGATCGGCACGCCCTTCAGCCACAGGCGCAACGCCTGCCAGTGGATGCCCAGGCGCGTGGCGAGGTTCATGGCGGGTTGGCGGGCCAGGGCGCCGAGCAGGGCAGTGCGGGTGGCCGGTTCGCCGGTCAGCGTCAGGGTGGCGTCGAAATGGCGCTCAGCCTCCCGCCAGTTCTCCATGTGCATCAGAAGCCGGTCGCCCGGCGTGTTGAAACGCCACCGGTAGGTCATGTCCATGGGCAGGAAGGGCGAGACATGCATTCGCTTGACGAAGGTGGAAGCATGGCTGTGGCGCTGAGGGTTCACGCGACAGGCGTAGTAAGCGCGTTCCTTCCAGGGGGTGTTGGTGACCTCGCCGAGCACGGCGCGCAGCGCTCCGGTCTCATCGTGCAGGTAGTACAGCGACAGTGGGTTGAAGCCCGAGCCGAACGTACGCAGTTGGGTGAGCAGGCACACGCGCCCCGTCGGAGCGCTGCCCAGCTGTGCGGCCACCGCCGCGCGGGCCGACTCGGCCAGCGGTCGATCGTGAGGCGCCGGACAGTTCGTGAACGAGCCCTGGAGATGATCCTCTCGACGGAAGCGTGCCAACGCCGGGCGTCTGGCGCTGAAGCCGGGAACCCCGTCGAAGAGCGATGGCAGCTCGTCGAGGTCGAGCCACAGCATCCACAGACGGTAGCGAAAGGCGTGGTGGCGAGGCACGAAGCGCCGATGGCGCAGCGTGCCGCGGTACACCCGGGAGTGCGGTGTCGGCATCACGACGCAACCTCCAGAGGAGCCGCGACGTGGCGATGTGGCGAGGTCGCCGCTGCCAGCTCGTGTGCCACGCGTAGGGCGCTCCAAACGCCATCCTCATGGAAGCCGTTGCGCCAGTAGGCACCGCAATAGTGGGTGCGTTGTGCCGCGCCGGAGATCTCGCCGTGTCGCGCCTGGGCAGCGAGGCCGGCGCGGCTGAACTGCGGGTGGGCATAGGTATAGCGACCCAATATGCGGCGTGGATCGATGGCGGCACTGTCATTGAGAGTGACGCAGAACGTTTCGGGAGCGTCGATGCGCTGGAGGATGTTCATGGCATAAGTGACCGATACCCGGGCTCCATCGCCGCGGCCGTCCAGGCGATAGTTCCAGCTTGCCCAGGCGCGGCGACGGCGCGGCAGCAGACGCGTGTCGGTATGTAGTACCACTTGGTTGTCGCGATAGGGCAGTGCGCCGAGGATGTCGCGCTCCGCCGGGCTGGGGTCGTCGAGCAGTGCCAGGGCCTGGTCGGCATGGCAGCCCAGCACCACCTGATCGAAGCGCTCGTAGCCGCTTGCGGTGCGCAGGGCCACTCCATCGGCCAGGCGGCGCAGGCCGAGCACCGGCGTGGCCAGGCGAATGCGCTGCGCATAGGGAGCCGTCAGGGCCGGGATGTAGGCCCGTGAGCCGCCCACCAGGGTGTACCACTGCGGTCGGTCGCTTAGGGAGAGCAAACCGTGGCAGTGGAAGAAGCGCACGAAGAACTGTGCCGGCATGGTGCGCAGATCGGCCAGGCTGGCCGACCAGATGGCCGCCCCCATGGGCAGCAGATAGCGGGTGGCGAAGTCGTGACCGTAGCCGCCGGCAGCCAGGTATTCGCCGAGGGTCAGGGTGTCGGCCAGCCGGCCGCTATCGAGGTCGCGCATCGCTCGGCGGTTGAAACGCAGGATATCGGCCAGCAGGCGGTGAAAACGGGGGCGCAACAGGTTGCGTCGCTGGGCGAAGAGCGTGCCCAGAGTGTGCCCGTTGTACTCGAAATCGCGGTCCGTTTCGTGTACCGAGAAGCTCATTTCGGTGGGCTGGGCGGCTACCCCGAGGTTGGCGAGCAGTGCGCGGAAATGCGGATAGGTACGGTCGTTGAAGACGATGAAGCCGGTGTCGATGGCGTAGTCGCGACCCGTGACGTTCACGTCGACGGTGGCAGTATGGCCTCCCAGGCGGTCGGCGGCCTCGAAGAGGGTGACTTCGTGGTGGGCGCTGAGGTACCAGGCGGCGGCGAGACCGCTGATGCCGCTGCCGACTACGGCAATGCGCTGAGGCCTATCGGGCCGGGAAACGGGGGCATTCATGGGCGGCTCTCCATGTCGGTGGGGCGGGCCAGCCGCCGCCCGAGCCGGAAGCGCAGACCCGGGGGAAGCACCCCCAACAGGCGTAGCGCCAGCGTGAAGCGGCGGGGAAAGTGGATGTCCAGACGGCGACGCTCCAGACCTTCGAGGATCGCCTGGGCGGCGGCTTCGGCGCTGATGCGCAGCGGCATGGGGAAATCGTTGCGGTCGGTGAGGGGCGACTTCACGAAGCCGGGATGGATCACGCTCACGTCGATTCCTTCGTCGGCCAGGTCGATACGCAAGGCCTCCATGAAGTGGCTCAGCGCCGCTTTGGAGGCGCCGTAGGCCTCGGCACGCGGCAGCGGCAGGTAGGCGGCGGCGCTCGAGGTCACGGCGAGTAGCGGTCGGCCGTTCGCTGCGCGTGCCCGGCGCAGCAGTGGTAGTGCCGCATCCAGGCAGTGCAGCGTGCCGTAGAGGTTGGCGTCGAGGACCCGTGCCACCAGGGGCATGTCGAAGTGGCGGGCGTTCAGGTACTCGCAGGTGCCGGCGTTGAGCAGCGCCAGATCGAGGCCGCCGAAGGCGTCGTCGATGCGCTCGGCGGCGCGTGCCACCGCTTGCGTATCGGTGGTATCGAACGGTACCACCAGGGCATTGTTTCCCGCTCCGGCAAGCTCGGTCAGCGGCGCTTCGCGGCGGGCGCTGAGAGCCACTCGGTGCCCTTGGGTCAGCAGGCGCCGGGCCAGGGCGAGACCGATGCCGGAGCTGGCGCCGGTCAGCCAGATGCGGCGTGAGCCGCTGAGAGCCGTCATGCGTGTTCCTCTCCTGCCGCCTGGCGCCGACTCGGTGGTCGTCAGTCGCCGACGCGGCGTTTGATCCAGCGAATCGTGGGCCCGACTAGCGGTAGCCGTTCGTAGAGCATGGTGCCCACGTCGAAGTAGTCGTGGTGTCGACAGACCCGCTGTGGGTCATCGACAGAGAACGTCAGGCGCGAACAGCCTGATACCGAGATCGGCTGACCGCCCGACAGCCGTGGATGTTGTAGGTGCATCGTCCAGGTGACGCAGGCCTCTCTGTCTTGCTGCAGCGCGTCGTGAAACTCGAAACGACAGGAACTGACGTTGGCGTACAGCGTGTCGAAGTAACGCTTCAAGGCGTCACGCCCCTCGATATGGTGGAGGGGGTCCCTGAACACCACGTCATCAGTATAGATCTCGTAGAGCTTTTTTGTATAGGTCTTGTCGAGTTTATTGAAAAAGGCGCAGAACGCCTCCAGTGACGGGTCGGTGGGCATGCGCGACCTCCTGGTCGATCAGAGACGATTTGTGGGTGTTTTCAATGCGCTGAACGTTTCCAGGGCGCGCTGGCGCGCGGCCTTGTGGTCGACGATGGGCGCTGGGTAGTGCAGACGCTGCCGGGCGTCGTTGGGTGGGTCATGGCGCTGGCGAGGAGAAAGGTTTGACAGCTCCGGTACAAAGTCGGCGATGAAGCTGCCTTCCGGATCGAAGCGCTGGGCCTGGGTGGTGGGATTGAAAATGCGAAAGTAAGGCACTGCGTCGGTGCCGGTGGAGGCTGCCCATTGCCAGCCACCATTGTTGGCACAGAACTCGCCATCCACCAGGTGGCGGAGGAAGAAGGCCTCGCCGCGACGCCAGTCGATCAGCAAGTGCTTGGCCAGGAACATGGCGCTGACCATGCGCAGGCGGTTGTGCATCCAGCCGGTCTGCACCAGCTGGCGCATGGCAGCGTCGACGATGGGGTAACCGGTACGCCCTTGGCACCAGGCGGTGAAGCCGGCCTCGTCGTCGCGCCAGGGAAGGTCTCGGGTCCAGGCCTGGAAGGGCTGGTGACGGCAGACGTGCGGAAAACCGACGACCACGTGGCGGTAGAACTCACGCCAGACCAGTTCATTGACCCAACTGGTCAGGCCTGCGTTGCCCTCTGCCAGGCTGCCGTCGTTCTCGGCGAGCACCGCCTGAAGACACTGGCGATGGGAGAGCATGCCCAACGCCAGGTAGGGTGATAGCTCGCTGGTGCCCCGCACGCCGGGGAAGTCGCGTTGCGCGGAATAGTGGCGCCCGCGAAATCGCAGGAAGCGCTCGAGGCGGTCGCCGCCCGCGTCTTCGCCCGCGGGCCACTGACTGGCATCGACGGGCGCATCCTCCACTGCAGGCAGCTCGGGTAGCGGGCTGGATTCGATCCCCGGCGTCGTCTGAGGCGCGGGCGCATCATGCAGTGCCAAGCGCCGCGGCGTCAGCTGACGGTGCCAGGCCTTGGCGAAGGGGGTGAAAACGCCATAGTAGTCACCTTTCCCGGTGAGCAGTTCACCCGGCGCGAAGGCCACGGCATCATGGTGGCCATGGACTGCCAGGCCTGCCTGGGTGAAGGCGGCCATCACCGCGCTATCGCGGCGCTGTTCGTCTAGCGGGTACTCGTGATTGAAATGCAGTGCCCTGGCGCCGTGCTCGTGTGCCAGGGCCAGCAAGACGCCGGGGGCGTCCCGAAAGTCGTCGATATCGCGATGCAGCAGAGGGATGCCAAGACCGGCGAGGGACTCGCGCAGCGCCACCACGCCGCGCTGCCAGAAGTCGAGCTTGTTGGCACCGTGGCCGTGGCGACGCCAGTGCGGCACGCTACGCAGAAAGATAGCGATCACCGGCCCTTGCCGGGCGGCGGTTGCCAGAGCGGTGTTGTCGTGGATGCGCAGGTCGCTGCGAAACCACATCAGCACGGGCGACATGGCAGGGATCCTTCGGTCACGGTGGGACTCAGCCTTCGCGCAGTAACGGGCGCAGACGTGCCACGGCCTGAGGGAGATCATCACCCAGCAGCGCCACGGCACTGTCGGTGAGATCCGCCTCGCGAATTCGCGCTACCGGGCCACACAGTGCCAGGGGTACGTCGAGTTGCTCGGCGAGCCTGGGTAACTGGCGGCGAATCAGTTCGGCGCGCTCGGCACGGCCACTGGCCAGCAGCAGGGCGTTGGCCTTGAGGCGCTCGACTGCCAGGGGCAGTTCGGCCAGGGGCAGCGAGGCGTCGAACAACTGGACGCGATAGCCGGCATCGCTGGCTGCCAGGGCGGTCAACAGCAGCCAAAGTGGGCCGGGGTCGTCGGGCAGCGGGGTGATGAGCAGCGTGGGTCCCAGCGAGATCTGGTTGGCGTGATACAGGCGCGTGCCGATGCGCGTGCGCAGGAAGGCTTCCAGGCTCAGCCGCTGCAAGCGGGCTCCCAGCTGTTCGTCCCAGTGCTCTTCCAACTGGCGCACCGTTGGCTGCCATAGCTCGGCGAGGCAGGTGTTTACCGGGTACAGGGCCAGGCTCTGATTGAACAGCGTTTCCAGACGTGCCAAGTCGAGGGCCTCGACGGCGGCGGCAAGCTGGCGACGCTGACTGGGCCAGTCGTCGGAGGCGGGTTCGGGAGCGCCGGCGGTTTCCGGCTGGTCGAGCAGATCCTTGACCTGGCTGACGGGCACGCCCCGGTTGAGCCACTGAAGAATTCGCTCGACGCGCTCGATGTCCTCCCGGGCATAGAGGCGGTGCCCCTTGGGGGTGCGCTGGGGGCGAATCAGGCCGTAGCGGCGCTCCCAGGCGCGCAGGGTGACCGAATTGACGCCCGTGAGACGGGACACCTCGCGAATGGGGTAGAGCGGTGTGTCGGTCGGATGGGGGTCGGTCATGACGGAGTTTGCCTCTTGCTTGCGCGAATTCGGCCCGGTGAAGCGCGCGGGGCTCTGTGTCGCCTAATATTGTACACCAAACGCGCCATGTACAACCGTTGCGATTCGATCGCCGTGGTTTTCATGGCGCGCACCGCGATGACGGCGGGCAATGCCCCCGTGAAGGCGGAGAATGCGCTTCCGGCTCATGGCTGGGAGCGAGTCAGGGATTGGCCGAGATGGTGCCCCGAGAGCCAGGCATCCTCCACTCGGGGACCACGCCAGCCATCGCCGCACAGGGCCAGTCCGCTGGCGGTCGTGCGGTAGTCATGAGAGCGGGTGTCGCCGGGCGATGCCGGTTGCGCGTAGCGCCAGCGATGCGCGCCCGTGGCTACGGGCAGCGGCAGGTGGGTGCCATCGGGCAGGGCAGCGAAGAAGGCGGCCAGAAGCTGTTCGGCGACCCAGTCGGCAGACGCATCGTATTGGGCTTCGCTCCAGTCGGTACGGGCCAGCAGGGTAAGGCTTTCGCCCTGCCGCTCGCGGCCAGGCTTGTGGTCGTTGCGGGCTACGAAGCGTAACGGGCCGTCGTGCAACGTTGCCGCCTGCCACCCCGGCGCCACACCGGGCATCGCCGGCAGTGCTGCATCGAAGCGTACCCAGGCGGCCCAGCAGGGATGCTGGGCGAGTCGTCGGCAGGCCGAGGCCAGGGTGGTGTCGTGTGGCTCCACCAGGGCTTGTGCCTGGGGAGCCGGGGCGCTGATCACTACCCGGTCGAAAGGGCCGTGTTCCACTCCCTCGGGATCGCTCAGCCACCAGCCATCGGCCTCTTCGGCAAGACGCGAGATTCGGGTCTCGGTCACCACAGACAACCCCCGTGCCAGATGGCGGGTGACCGCACTCATGCGCGGCATGCCGACGTAGCGCTGGGCTCGGTCGCTGTGTGCCTGCCAAGCATTGCCGTCGACCCGGTAGTGGCTGGCTGGCCAAGTGGCCACCACACCAGCGGCCACCCACTGCTCGACTTCGCCTCGGAAGGCTTCATCCCTTACGCTGAAGTACTGTGCACCGAGATCCACCGTGACCGTGCCGAGGTGCCGGCTCGCCATGCGTCCTCCCGGTCCGCGGGCTTTTTCGAACAGCGTGACCGGATGGCCGGCGTCCTGGAGAGCACGGGCGCAGGCCAGTCCGGCAACGCCGGCGCCGATGACGGCGGTGTTGGGGCGGTCGATCGTGGTCATTACGGTCTCGCACCGGGTAGAGTTTCTACTAGACTAACAGGTATGTACAATATATGTACAATATCTGTCTCACGGGAGGAAATCGCTATGCGCGTGTTGATTACGGGAGGCAGCGGCTTCGTCGGCCAGCGGCTGTGTCAGCGACTGTCGGAGGCTGGGCATGAGCTGCTGGTGGTATCCCGCGACCCCGAAGCGGTGCGTTCGCGTCTGCCGACGGGTACCGACATCCGCCATTCGGTGCTCGATTTCGTTGAATCGCCACCGCAAGCCATCGTCAACCTGGCCGGTGAGTCCATCGCTGCGAAGCGCTGGAGCGACGAGCAGAAAACGCGGCTGATCGATTCGCGGGTCAATGTCACTCGCGATCTGGTGATTCTATGCGAGCAACTGTCACAGCGCGGCGACCCCGTGCCGCAGGTGATGGTGTCGGGCTCGGCCATGGGCTACTACGGTGACCAGGGCGATCGCGAAGTGAGCGAGGAGACGCCGCCTCATGACGAGTTCGCCCATCGGCTGTGCAAGCGCTGGGAGGATGCCGCCAGGGAGGCGGAGGAGTTCGGTACGCGGGTGGCATTGCTGCGCATCGGCTTGGTACTGGACGCCGACGGTGGCAGCCTGCAGAAGATGCTGCCGCCCTTCAAGTTGGGGCTGGGCGGGCGTTTCGGCAGCGGGCGGCAGTCCATGCCATGGATTCACCGCGAGGACCTGGTGCGGGCGATTCTCTTTCTGCTGGAGCGCGACGACCTGGAGGGACCGTTCAACGGCAGTGCTCCGCATCCGGTCACCAACGCCGAGTTCGCCCGCGCTCTGGCCGGGCAGCTGGGGCGCCCGGCGTTTTTCCCGGTACCGGCCATCGTGCTGGAGACCGCGCTCGGTGAGATGTCGCGGCTGTTGCTCACCGGCGCCGACATGCGCCCCAAGCGGCTGCTCGAGGCGGGCTTCACATTCCGCTTTGAGACGCTGGAGGCCGCCCTGGCGGATATCCTGGGCTAGATGCCTTCAGCGCGCTTCCTCGCCGACGGTGACGACCACCCGAACGGCGTCCAGGCGCAGGCGGGTGCCTTCGATGGCTGCGTCCAGCGCGGCGCGCTCGTCGCGCAGCGCCGTCAGCTCGTCGTCGCGTACTGCGGGGTTGCGTCGTGCCAGCGCCATCAGGCGCGCCAGCTCGCCGTCGAGCTCCTCGCGCATGCGGGCCTGGGCGGCCTCGACGATGCTCGGCAGCTCGCGCTCCGCTTCGGCCTCCCCGCTATCGAGCAGCTCGCGCAGCACCGTCAGGCGGCTGCGGATCAGGTCGCGGGCCATGGCCTTCTTCACCTTTTTCACGTTCCTGGCCAGCCCCGTGAAGGAGATCTTGTCGGTGAGATTGGCGCCGGACTCGTCGAGCAGTACGCGCACGGCGGTAGGCGGAAGAAAACGGTTGAGATGCAGCTTTCTCGGTGCCGGGCAGTGGGTGCGGTAGATCAGCTCCACCATGACGCGGCCGGCGGGCAGCGTCGGGTGCTCGAGCAGCGCCAGGGCGGTGTTGCCCATGGTGCCGTCGAGGATGCGCCCCATCATCTCGCGCAACAACGGATGTTCCCAGGAAAGCCGCTGAACGTCGTCCCGGGCCAGGGCCCGCGAGCGGGAGAAAGTGGCGGAGAAACCTTCCTCGCCCTTGGCCAGGCCGGGCAGGCCATCTAGCATCTGCGGTCCCGCCACCAGATGCTGGATGCCGCCACCCAGCTCCTGGCTGTCGACGCCGAAGATGTCCAGTGCCAGGTCCAGGTAGCGGGGCAGGGCGTGATCTTCGTCCAGTTCGTGGATTTCCGCCGCCACCGCCTCGGCGCGCTCGGAACGGCAGGCGCCCCACTCCAGCAGGCGATTGCGGCCGGCATCGCGCTCGGCCAGGCGGCTCTCGAACAGCGCTCGAGTCTCCTCGATCACTTCATCCAGGGCCGCATCGTCCAGCAGGGCATCCGCCAGGGCATCGCCGAAGGCATCGAAGATCTCGCTGCCGATGCCGTGGGGTGAGCTGAAGGCGTCCATGCCATCACGGTACCAGCGTAGCAGCTGCTCGCCGGGGCTGGCTTCGAACACCGGGACGTGGAGCTCGATGGCATGGCGCTGGCCAATGCGGTCCAGGCGGCCGATGCGCTGTTCCAGCTGGTCGGGGTGCAGCGGTAGGTCGAACATCACCAAGTGGCGGCAGAACTGGAAGTTGCGTCCCTCGGAGCCGATCTCCGAACACACCAGCACCTGGCAGCCCTCTTCCTCGTCGGCGAAGGCCGCTGCGGCGCGGTCGCGCTCGACCAGGGAGAGCCCTTCGTGGAACAGCGGAGCGTGGTAGCCGCCCAGCACGCGTAGCGCCTCGGCCAGGCCTTCGGCGGTCTCGCGATCGTGGGCGATCACCAGCACCTTGTCGCCGGCGAGCCCTGTCTCGCCGTCATCGGCCAGGCGCTCCAGCAGCCAGGTGACCCGCGGGTCGATCTGCCACCAGGGTTCCTCGTTCAGTGGGTCATCGGTCAGCGCCCGGTACATGGCGTCCGGGTAGACCAGCACCTCGGGATGGCCGAGGCCGGTCTCGATCAGCAGCTCGTCCAGGTAGTCCTCGTCGCGGGCCAGTCTGCGCAGCACCCGGCGGTAGGCGGCAGGCGGTGCCAGCGGCGCCACGTGCAGGCGGCGCTCGGGGAAACCGCCCACGTGGCGGCGGCTGTTGCGGAACATCACCCGGCCGGTGCCATGGCGGTCGAGCAGCTGATCGCGCAGCTGCTCCCGGGCGGTCGTTCGCTGGGGCTCGTCGGCCTCGGCGTTGGCCAGGGTGGCGAGCAGCGCCAGGCTGTCGGGTTCGTCGATCACCGCGGCGACCCGCTGACGGTCGGTCTCGGCACCGGGCAGGCGCTCCAGGGCGTCGATGGCATCGGCGACCTCGACGTAGTGGGCTTCCTCTTCGCGGAAGGCCGGCAGGCTGTGGTAGCGGTCCGGGTCGAGCAGGCGCAGGCGGGCGAAGTGACTCTCGATGCCCATCTGCTCAGGGGTGGCAGTGAGCAGCAGCACGCCCTCGCTCTCGGCGGCCAGGCGCTCCACGCAGGCGTAGCCGGGGCCGACCCGGTCCTCGCTCCAGTCGAGGTGGTGGGCCTCGTCGACGATCAGCAGATCCCAGTCGCAGGCCGCGGCCTGGGTCTGGCGGTGAGGGTTGGCGAACAGCCAGTCCTGGCTGGCGAGGATCAACTGGCCGGCATCGAAGGGATTGGTGTCGCCATGGGCCTGGCTCTGCTGCTCGTCGAGCAGCGTCACCTCCAGGGCAAAGCGGCGCAGCAGCTCCACCAGCCACTGATGGCTGAGGCTCGCCGGCACCAGAATCAGTGCGCGCTCGGCGCGGCCGGTAAGCAGCAAGCGATGCAGGATAAGCCCTGCCTCGATGGTCTTGCCCAGCCCCACCTCGTCGGCCAGGAGAACCCGCGGTGCATGGCGCCGCGAGACTTCGTCGGCGATGTAGAGCTGGTGGGGAATCAGGTCGATGCGTGGGCCGGCCAGGCCCAGCGCTGGGTTCTGCTCCACGCGGTGATGGTGATGCAGGGTACGGAAGCGCAGGTCGAACCAGTCGTTGCGGTCGACTTGGCCGGTGAGTAGGCGGTCGCGGGCCTGGTCGAACTGCATGGTGTCGGCCAGGCGCGCCTCGGGCAGCTCGGTGAGTTCACCTTGCTCGTCCTCGCCGATGTAGACGATCAGAGCGTTCACCTCCTTGGTATCGTCGACGGTCAACGTCCAACCATCGGCGGCCTGGATGCGGTCGCCGCTGCCGAACACTACCCGGGTCAGCGGCGCCTGGCGGCTGCTGTAGGTTCGGGTTTCCTGGCTGGCGCCGAACAGCACGGTGACGCTGCGTGAATCGCTGTTCAAGATGGTGCCCAGGCCGAGTTCGGCCTCGCCGTCGCTGATCCAGCGCTGGCCGGGGAAAAAGTCGCTCATGCTGCCTCGAAGGATGCCGATGTCACGGTGCGCGAGCCGCCATCGTGAGGCTGGCGGCCATGGGGCGGAGGATTCTACCTGAAAGCCCCGCGCGGCTTAAGAGGGTGTTAGTCGTGATCGAGCCAGGCATCGAGCTGAGCGCGAGTCAGTTCGCCCACGTGGCGCTCGGCCACGCGGCCCTCGGCATCGAAGAGCAGGGTGGTGGGCAGCCCCGGCGATTCGCTGAGCACCATCAGTTCCTGCTTGGGGTCGAGCAGCGGATAGCGGAAGTTCAGCTCCTGCTCGTCCAGATAGCGGGTTACCTGGAGCAGCTCTTCGCCCTGGTTGGCCACCACCACGGTGACGTCGTCGCGCTGATCGGCTTCGGCGAGCAGGGGCAGTTCGCGCAGGCAGGGCGGACACCAGGTGGCCCACAGGTTGAGCACCACGGGCTCGCCGGCCAGCGACGTCAGCTCGACCGCTTCGCCCTCAAGGTTCTCCAGGGTGAGGTCGGGCAGTTCGCGCAGGCCGCCATCGCTGCCCAGTGGAGCCAGGGTGACGAGCACCAGCCACAGCACCGAGGCGCCGAGCGTCAGCGCCATGGCGCCGATCAGGCGCAGCAGGTGGTCGCGCAGGGTCCAGCCGGTCCAGACGAGGGCCGCGAGCAGTCCCCACAGACCGTGATAACCGGGCTGCCACAGCTTGAGGACATCCAGCGGCGCGGCAGTGTAGGCATCCAGGTTGAGTGCCACATGGCCCAGCCGGGCGCCCACCAGCCAGGTCAGCATCAGGCCGTTGAACCAGTGCGCTCGCGCGGCCGACGAGAGGCCCAGCAGCAGCCAGGCGGCAACGAGCAGTAGCGCAGCGCAGACCAGCGCGTACAGGCGCGGCATGGAAATCAGCACGGGGCCAAGGGCGATAGCGTCCATGGAAGGGGCTCCGTTACGGGTCGGCGCGGGCGGCGGGACCGGGTAGAATCACGGACTTGCGTCACGACGTCTGGCCAAGCCTACTGTGCGTGGCGGGACGTGTCACCTGGCAGGAGCTTTCATGGCCAAGCAAGCTTTCGATACCCTGCGTGCTCTGGCGATTGCCAGTCAGGCCTGCGGTTTCATCCTGATCATCACCCTGGAAACGTTGATGGGCGATGCCGCTCGACCCTGGCAGGGCTGGACGCTGGCCGCCATGGTGCTATGCGCGCTGGCCATCGCGGTGGTTCGCCTGTATCGGCGCAACCGAGCGCGCAAGGCGCTGGACCGTCGCCTGGCCGCCCTCGACGATGACGAGACGCCTTGAGTCGCGCGCTTTTCGCCAGCGATGTCGGCATTCAGGAGATAGGCGATGGACGAACCGCGACAGGAACCGGCCGAGGCGGCCCGGACAGAACGACGCCAGCGCGCCTGGCTGGCGGTTGGGTTGCTGGGCGGCCCGCTGTCGGCTCTGGCGCTGGCCAGCCTGCCGGCACCGGAAGGGGTGCCGGCGGCGGCCTGGCAGGTGGTGGCGCTGACCGCCTGGATGGCGATCTGGTGGGTGGCCGAGCCGGTGCCCATCGCGGTCACCGCATTGCTGCCCGTGGCGCTGTTGCCGCCCATGGGCGTGGCGCCCATCGGTGAGGTCGCCGCGCCCTATGCCAACCCCTTGCTGTTTCTCTTCCTGGGTGGCTTTCTGCTGGCCGAGGCCATCCAGCGCTGGAGCCTGCACCGGCGCATCGCCATGCTGGTGTTGCGCGTGGCAGGGGCGCGCCCCCATCAACTGGTGGGGGGATTCATGCTGGCTACCGCCGGCCTCAGCATGTGGGTGAGCAACACGGCCACGGCCGCCTTGATGGTACCCATCGGCCTTTCGGTGCTGGGATTGCTGGAGCGCCAGGGCGGCGTCGGGGCGAGCCGGCACATGGCGTTGACCTTGCTGTTGGGAATCGCGCTGGCGGCCAACATCGGTGGCATGGGTACGTTGATCGGTACGCCGCCCAACGCCTTGTTGGCGGGGTTCATGGCCGACAACTATGCCATCGAAATCAGCTTTGCCCAATGGATGCTGTTCGCCGTGCCCCCTGCACTGGTGCTGCTGGTTCTGGCCTGGTGGCTGCTCACTCGCCTTGTCTATCCGCTGCCACGCGAGCCGCTGACCGGGGTAGCGGCGTTGATCGAGGAACAGACGGCCGATCTGGGGCGCATGAGCGGCCCGGAGCGGCGAGTGGCCGCGATCTTCGCTCTGGTGGCCATGGCCTGGGTGACTCGCCCCCTATTGCAGGCCTGGCTGCCCGGCATCGAGCTCAGCGATGCAGGCATCGCCATGATCGCTGCGGTGCTGCTGTTTGCGGTGCCGGCCCGGTGGCGCGAGCGCCAGTTCCTGCTCGACTGGGAGAGTGCTCGCCACCTGCCCTGGGGGGTTCTGGTACTGGTGGGCGGAGGGCTCAGTCTGGGCAGTGCCATCGAGTCGAGCGGTCTGGCCGCCGCGGTGGCCGAAGGGCTCGCCACCTTCGGTCGCTGGCCGACGTGGAGCCTGGTCGCTCTGGTGGCGACGGTAGTGATGCTGATGAGCCACGTGACCAGCAACACGGCCACGGCGGCGGCCATTCTGCCGCTGACGGCTTCGCTGACGGTGAGCCTGGGGGCGAGCCCTTTGCTGCTCGCGGTGCCGGTCGCCATGGCAGCCAGTTGCGCCTTCATGCTGCCGGTGGCCACTCCGCCCAACGCCGTGGTGTTTGCCAGCGGCAAGCTGCGCGTGATCGATATGGTGCGGGCCGGGGCGTTGGTGAGCCTGGTGGGCGTCCTCTTGATCACCCTGGTGGTGTTCGTGCTGGCCATGCCGGTACTGGGCTTCGGCTGGGCCGCGTCGTGATGCCATGGTGAGTCTGCCCGGTTGCGTCTAACCTGAGGAGGAGCAGCCTTGGGTTATGCTAACGATCATGCACGGGAGGGCAGGATTGCCGATGACACACGCCATATTGGTTCCCCTCGATGGGTCGGAACATGCCGAGAAAGCCCTGTCGGTGGCTGCGCAGCTGGCGCACAGCGCCACGGCCACCCTTCACCTGCTGCATGTCAGCGAATATCCCGATGACATCGGCATACTGGCCGGTGCCCCGGGGGTGCCCTTCACGGAAGAGCGCCGAGCGCAGCTGGCCGAGCGCATGCGCCGTGACGCCGAAAAGGTCCTTGCTCAGGCGCGCGGGTCGGTGAGCCTCGATGGGGTCGTCGTCGAGGAGCACGTTCGTGAGGGCAGGCCCAACGAGGTCATACTCGCCGAAGCCAAGGCTCTCGGCGTCGACACCATCGTCATGGGCAGTCGTGGCATGAGTAATCTGCAGGGCATGCTGCTCGGTAGCGTCTCGCACAAGGTGTCGCATGCGGCTCCCTGTACGGTGATCACGGTGACCTGATGCGCTGGGTCAGTCGTGCTGGCCGGTCGCGACCACGGCCGTATTGCGGCCGCCGCGCTTGGCGCGATAGAGCGCGTCGTCGGCTCGGACGAGCATGCTGTCCAGGTCGTCGCCGGGCAGGTACTCGGTGATGCCCAGGCTGATGGTAATGGTCAGCCCTTCGAAACGCGTTGAGGCGACCTGGTCGCGCAGGCGCTCGGCAAAGGTGGCGGCCCCTTTGAGCGGCGTATCGAGCAGCAGAATGGCGAATTCCTCGCCGCCCCAGCGTGCCAGCAGGTCGGTGCTGCGCAATCCTTCGCCAGCTCGACTGGCCAAGCGCTTGAGAATGGCGTCGCCAGTGTCGTGCCCGTAAGTATCGTTGACGGCCTTGAAGTGGTCGATGTCGAACAGCAGTAGCGAGAAGCCGTCGCCGCTGTGTTCCGAGTGGCGAATCGCCTGGCGAATGGCCTGGTCGAAGGCCCGGCGGTTGTGGGTGCCGGTGAGGTGATCGCGAGTGGCCTGTCGCTCCAGCTCGCTCTCCATTTGCTTGCGCTCGGCGATGCTGTGGAACACGGCGATGAAGTGGCGGATTTCGCCGGCTGTGTCGCGTACCGCGGTGATGGACTGCCATAGCGGATAGATATCGCCGTACTTGTTGCGATTCCAAATTTCGCCCTGCCAGTGTCCGGTCTCCAGCACCGCATCCCACAGCCGAGCGTAGAAGGCGCGGTCGTGCACGCCTGACTTGAACAGCCGTGGCGTCTGCCCGATCACTTCATCGGCGTGGTAGCCGGTGATGTCGGTGAAGGCCTGATTGACCTTTTCGATGCGCATGTCCGGATCGGTGATCAGTGTCGCCTGGCCCGTCTCGAACACGCTGGCCATGACCTTGAGTTCGTCTTCCTGGCGCTTGCGCTCAGTGATGTCTTCCTTGACGGCCACGAAGTTGACCACCTGGCCGTGATCGTCACGCACCGGGGTGATGGTTTCGGACTCCCAGTAGAGCTCCCCGGTTTTCTTGCGGTTCTGTAGCTCCCCTTTCCATACCCGGCCGCTGCGCAGGGTCTGCCACATGTCGCGATAGACGCTCTCCGGTGTCATGCCCGATTGGATCATGGCAGGTGTCTTGCCGAGCAGCTCTTCGCGGCTGAAGCCGGTGACGTCGAGGAAACGCTGGTTCACGTATTCGATGCGGCCTTCGGTGTCGGTGATGGCAGTGGCCGCCGGACTTTGCTCCACGGCGATATAGAGCTGGTAGAACTTCTCGCGCAGAGTGTCGAAATCGGCATTGGCCCAGATGTCGCGGAATGGCCGAGGGGGGCGGAAGTCGTTGCCGGGAGCGGTGTCGAGCCCGTTGGACGTCACGAGCACTCTCCTTGTCCTGAAGCAAGTCGGGTCAGGCAAGTAGCTTGAGAGAAGGGGAATCGTAAAAGGGTGGTGCGACCCAGAGCATACCCCCTTTGCCCGTGTCTGGGTACCCGACATGGGACTAGCAATATCATCGTACAAATCCGATACCTATGGCGGCAATAAATTGTACAAAAATGATATGCCGCCTAAGATATGGGGTCAGAAGCAGGCGGGTTCACCATGGGACCGGGCAATGTAGCCGCCTGCGAGACAAGAGATCTTGAGAAGACGAAAACGACTCCCTCCGATTTCGCTTGCTGCTGTTGTTGCCCATGTTGCTGTTGCTGGTGTCGGCTACGCTGTTCGGCGTCGGTGCCTGGCAACTGCCGGCCTGGATGGTGGGCGCGGGCCTGGCGGTGCTGCTGCTGATGGCCAGCCTGATGGCCTTTCGGCGGCATCGTCAACTGATGGTCATCGGCGATGCCATCCTCGCTCTGGCAGCTCCGGCTTCCGATCTGACTGCCCTGGCGTCCGTAGAGGCACTGGCCGCCAGGGCCCGTGGCCCGGTCAGCCGGCTGGCTTCGGCATTGCTGCGCTGGCGCGAGGCAGAGTGCCGGCGGCGCTGTGCCGAGCGCGAGGTTCACCGCCTAGCTTATTATGACACGCTCACCGGTCTACCCAACTGGCGGTTGATGAGCGAACACTTGGCCAACTGCCGGGCGACTTCATTCCGCTCGCCGAGGAGACGGGGTTGATCGTGCCGATCGGTCACTGGGTGCTGGAAGCCGCTTGCCGCCAGCTGGTCGTCTGGCAGCGATCACCGCTCACCGCTGGGTTGACGCTGGCCGTCAACGTCAGTGCACGGCAATTCCAGCAGCCGGATTTCGTCGAGCGGGTCGCCAACATCTTGGCGCACACCGGCGCCGATCCTCGGCGTCTCAAGCTGGAGCTGACCGAGAGCGCCGTGATCGGTCACGTCGAGGAGACCATTCAGCGCATGCACCACCTCAAGGAGCTGGGGCTGCGTTTTGCCATGGATGATTTCGGCACCGGCTACTCATCGCTGCAGTACCTCAAGCGGCTGCCACTCGATCAGATCAAGATCGACCAGTCTTTCGTGCGCGACCTGCACGAGGATCCGGACGATAGGGTAATCGTCGAAACCATCATTGCCATGGGCTTGGCACTCGACCTGCAGATCATCGCCGAGGGCGTCGAAACCCGCGAGCATTGGCGCTACCTGGCGGCGCAGCGTTGCCATGCCTATCAGGGCTACTATTTCGCCAAGCCCGTGCCGGCCGACGAGCTCAATGTCAGCGGTTTCATGGGCCCCGCCGAGAGTCCCGGCCCGACCATGCAAAGCCGCCACCCGGCATGAGGCACAGTAGCGGGTTCGAGTCTTCCAGCCGGAGTTCAGGCCGCATCGGCATCAGTGCCGCCGTCCGAGAGCTGGGCTTGCAGGCAGCCAGTCCTGAGTGAAGCGTTCGTTCACCAACGGTAGCTCAGTTTTGCCTTGATTTCTCGGCCCTGATTATAGAAATCCGCCGTGCCGGAGTTGACCACGTACTGCTCGTCGAGCAGGTTGCTGACGTTGACGGCAAGATCGGTATTCTTGACGACTTGGTAACCGAAGGAGGCATCGAAGAGCGTTGCCGACTCGCTTTTGGAGGTGTTGGCGGCATCGAAATAATAGGAATCGACATAGCGGGCACCCAGACCGAGACTCATGCCCGTATCCGGCAGGGTATAATGCGTCCACAGCGACATGGTTTGCTTCGGTGCCGTAGCGAACTGGTTCCCTTCGATTGACGTGCCATCGCTCAGCGTGCCGCGAATCACCGCCTGGTCCATATACGAATAGCCGCCGGTCAGGCTCAGGTTGTCGGTCAGTTCGGCCTTGGCTTCCAGATCGAAGCCGCGCACACGGGATTCGCCGACGGTTTCCTGTTCGATGGTGCCGTCACCCTGTACCACCGCGATGCCCACGTTGTCCTTGTTCAGTTCATAAACGGCAGCCGAGAACAGCGCGTTCATACCAATGGGCGCATATTTCACGCCAAGCTCGTGCTGCTTGCCGCGCTCGGGTTTGACGCCGATGGTCGGAGGCGCGATCGATTCCACATAGCTGTAATAGGTGGAAACCTCGTCAGTGATTTTGTAGGTCAGTGCGCCCCGGTACGAGGTCTCCGAGACGTCGTCGGACGAGGTGGTTCCCGCGAGGTCGGTGCTGGAGAGATCCATTGAGTCATTGCGAACGCCCGCGGTGACGATGACATGGTCATAGAAGGACAGGTTCTGCGTCAGGAAAATCGACCGAGTCCTGTTGTCCTGATCATTGGCGCTATAGGGGGTCAGGCTGCTCGGGGCGCCTTGATATACGGGGTTCGAGACATCGATCGGATCTCCCGGCGCGTAAACGGACGTGGTTTTGCTGGATTCATCGCGATATTCGACCCCGCCCAGCGTACTGCTATCGACCGGGCCAACGCTGGTGTCGTATTGCAGGATGGCGTTGCCGATCAACTCCTGGGCTTCTCTATCTCTTCCAATATAGCCACGGTCGACCAGCGTGCCGGTTCGTGCCGGATTGTCAGTGATATAGACGTAACCGTAGTCGTCGGTCAGGTCGCTGTAGCGCAGGTTGCCGCGCAGGGTCAGCCCGTTAGCGAAATCATGGGTGAGCATCCCGGTAATACTGGACCGATCGACATCGTGAAAGTTGTAATCCGGCTCGCCAAAGAAGTTGCTGCGGTCATATTCCCGGTCAAACGGATAGCCACCGCTGTTGGGCGTGTTGTCACGCTGCAGATAGTCGACGATGACAGTTGCGGTGGTGTACGCCGTCGGTTCCCAGGTCAGGCCGCCCATGAAGAACTGCTTGTCGTTCTTGGAGTGATCGTATTCGCGGTCGCTGTCCTGGACTTTGCCGGTGAAGCGATAGGCCAGCGTCTTGTCGGCATCCAGCGTATCTCCCACATCGATACCGGCCTCCTTGTGATCGAAGGAGCCATAGCCCAGGTAGCCTTCGCCAAAGCGTTCGAATTTTGGCCGTTTGCTCACGAAGTTGATCGAGCCACCGGGGTCCGCCGGGCCGAACAGGGTGGAGTTGGCGCCCCGCAGCACCTCGACGCGTTCGTAGGCGTAGGGTTCCTCGCGCACGCCGCGCATCGAGCCGAGTGTCATCCCGTCGCGGTAGGTCGTGGCGTCGAAGCCGCGAATCTTGTAGTAATCGTTGCGGTTGTCGGTCCCCCAGTAGCCGGTGAGGATGCCGGGCGTATATTGCAGGACTTCCTCGGTGTTATCGGCATCGCGTTGCTCGATTTCTTTTTCGGTGATGACCGAGACGGAAGCGGGGGTGTCCTGGATGCTGGTCGCGACCTTGCCGCCCATCCAGAGCTCCCGGGCCACGACCGTGTTCGCGTTGTCATCGGCGATTGCCTGGGCGTTGACGATGATGGGCGTGAGGCGATACGCCTCCTGCTCGTCGTCCTGGCTGCTGCCTGTCTCTTGCGCGCTCCCGCTAACGGGTAAGGCGACCAGCGGTGTGCAGCACACCAGGGTGGTGGTGGTGCGCTGCCAACGTGTCCGTGAGGCACCAGTCCGGATTTTACGATCAGTCATGCGTGACATCCCCTGTGGTGTAGAAGTCTTAGCCGCTCGCCTATGACTTTCAGTTGCGGGAGCGCTGTAGTCGGGGCGTACGAACGGCCATAGAAAGCAATGCTAAATGTAGTGATTCTCATTAAATATATCATCGATGGCATGACGTTGCAGTGGCCGTTACCGGGGGGCGTCGCATCGGGGGAGTGGCTCGGTTTCCAGGCCAAACGGTGGGGCTCGATCGGCAGCATGGTCGGCTCCGTCGAGGATTACGGTCCGGCCACGCAAAAACCGCCACCCGGAATGATCCGTAAGTGGCGGTTTTTGCTGATGTTTTTGGTCGGAGTAGCAGGATTCGAACCTACGACCTCTGCCTCCCGAAGGCAGCGCTCTACCAAGCTGAGCTATACTCCGTTATCGCGTCGTGAAGGCTGTTGCCGTAAACGCGTTGCGTACTATACCTGAATCGAGTCTTGGTGCAAGCCCCGCGGTCAGGTCTGGCGATCCACGGCCAGGCGCGCCAGGTCGGCCATGCTGTCACGATAGCGGCTGGCCGGCAGGGCGTCGAGCTGGGCCAGGGCGCGGTCGGCCATTTCGATGGCTCGGGCCCGGGTGTAGTCCAGGGCGCCGGTGTCGCGAACGATCTCGAGCACGGCCTCGAGGTGGTCGAGACCGCCTTTACGGATGGCGCGGCGTACCAACTGGGCTTGCTCCGGCGTGCCGACGGCCATGGCCTGGATCAAGGGCAGAGTGGGCTTGCCCTCGGCCAGATCATCGCCGACGTTCTTGCCCATGGCCTCGGCGTTGCCTTGATAGTCGAGCAGATCGTCGACGAGCTGGAAGGCAAGCCCCAGGTAGCGCCCATAGTGCTGCAGGGCGGCCTCCTGTTCGGGCGTGGCGTCAGCGAGGATGGCGCCGCTGTGCGATGCCGCCTCGAAGAGCATGGCCGTCTTGCCCTGGATGGTCTCGAAGTAGGCGGCCTCGTCGATGTCGGGGTTGCCGACGTTGGTGAGCTGCAGCACCTCGCCCTCGGCGATGACGCAGGTGGCGCTGGAGAGTACCTCCATGATTCGCATCGAGCCCACTTCTACCATCATCTGGAAGGAGCGCGAATAGAGGAAGTCGCCCACCAGTACCGAGGGGGCGTTGCCCCAGGCATCGTTGGCGGTGGCCTTGCCGCGGCGCAGGTGCGAATCGTCCACCACGTCGTCGTGCAGCAGGGTCGAGGTGTGCATGAATTCGACCAGCGTGGCTAGCGTCACGTGTCGGTTGCCGTCATAGCCCAGGGCACGGGCGGCGAGCAGCACCAGCAGCGGACGCAGCCGTTTGCCGCCGCTGGCGACGATGTATTGCCCGATGGTTTCCACCAGCGGCACGCGGGAGGTCAGCTGCGCCATGATCGTGCGGTCGACCGCCGCGAAGTCATCGGCAACCGCGGCGTGCAGCGGAGAGGCAGCGGGTGGTGAAGCGGTTGTGGTCGAGGCGTTGGCAGGCATGGCGCGGTTTCATCGAGCGGGTGGGGCCGGCGCATGGCGCTGGACGCCGCTGGCCTTGGGATGCCGGCCATGCTATGGGGCCCCTGCAGGGGCGTCAAGCGCCACGCGCGACACACGGGCGCTTGACGGTTGTGCCCGGCCGCGCTCGCCGTTATAATTCGCGACCCACTCATCACGCTCCCTGTCAGATGGCTGCCGTAAGGGGCGCCACTCGAAGCAGGCCGATGAAGAGCCAACTCCCGATGAGCCCTGGAGAGAGAAGCATGTACGCAGTTATCAAGAGCGGCGGCAAGCAGTACCGCGTTCAGGAAGGCCAGACCCTCAAGCTCGAGAAGATCGAGGTGCCGACCGGCGAAAGCATCGATTTCGACGAGGTCCTGCTGGTCGGCGGTGTGGACGACGTCAAGGTTGGCGCGCCGCTGGTCGAGGGTGCCAAGGTTTCCGCCGAGGTCGTGTCTCACGGCCGCGGCGAGAAGGTGCGCATCATCAAGTTCCGTCGCCGCAAGCACCACATGAAGCGTCAGGGCCACCGCCAGTGGTTCACTGAAGTCAAGATCACCGGGATCTCCGCCTGAGCGGTCCTTTCCCCCTGAACCAGCGAGGTATTTGCAATGGCTCACAAGAAGGCAGCGGGTTCCACCCGTAACGGTCGCGACAGCGAGTCCAAACGCCTTGGCGTCAAGCTGTTCGGTGGTCAGACCGTGACCGCCGGCAACATCATCGTGCGCCAGCGCGGCACCAAGTTCCACGCCGGCACCGGTGTCGGCCTGGGCCGCGACCACACCCTGTTCGCCCTGAACGATGGTGTGATCAAGTTCGAGACCAAGGGTCCGAAGAATCGCAAGTTCGTCAGCGTCGTCTCTGCCTGAGAGCGCCGGCCCTTGCAGCGAGAAGGCCCCGCCCTGGCGGGGCCTTCTTGTATCATGGCGACGGATGTCGTCAGGAGAGTGAAACGATGCAGTTCGTCGATGAGGCTTCGATCATCGTGGCCGCCGGCAAGGGGGGTAACGGCTGCCTGAGTTTCCGTCGCGAGAAGTACGTGCCCAAGGGTGGGCCCGACGGTGGCGACGGCGGTCATGGCGGCAGCGTCTACCTGGTGGGCGACGACTCGCTCAACACGCTGATCGATTTCAAGTATCAGCGTTTCTATGCCGCCGAGAACGGCCGCCCTGGACAGGGGCGGCAGATGAGCGGCCGCGCCGGCAGCGATCTGGCGGTCAAGGTGCCAGTGGGTACCACGGTGATCGACGAAGATACCCTGGAGGTGATTGCTGACGTCACCGAGATCGGCCAGCAGGTGCTGGTAGCCCAGGGTGGCCGTCGCGGACTGGGCAACATCCACTTCAAGTCGTCGACCAACCGTGCGCCGCGCAGAACCACGCCGGGAACGGAGGGGGAGCGGCGCAACCTGCGCCTGGAGATGAAGGTGATGGCCGACGTGGGGTTGCTGGGTCTGCCCAACGCCGGCAAGTCGACGCTGATCCGCGCCGTCTCCGCGGCCAAGCCCAAGGTCGCCGACTATCCCTTCACGACGCTGGTGCCCAGCCTGGGCGTCGTCAAGCTGGGCATGCACGAGCACTTCGTCATGGCCGACGTGCCGGGGTTGATCGAAGGCGCCTCCGACGGTGCCGGTCTGGGGTTGCGCTTCCTCAAGCACCTGACGCGCACGCGATTGCTGTTCCACGTGGTGGACGTGGCGCCCTTCGACGAGTCGGATCCCGTGGCGGCCGCCGAGGCGATCGCCCACGAGCTGGGGGCGTTTTCGCCGACCCTGGCCGAGTTGCCGCGCTGGCTGGTGCTCAACAAGCTCGACCTGCTGCCCGAAGACGAGCGTGACGCGAAGGCCGAGGCAATCGTCGCCCGTCTGGGGTGGCAGGGGCCGGTGTTCCGTATCTCGGCCCTATCCAACGAGGGTACCGATGCCCTGGTTCAGGCTGCCCATCGCTGGCTGACCGAGCAGCGGCGTCTGGAGAACGAGGACGAAGAGGCTGCCGCCCAGGCCCGTGACATGCGTGCACGCATGGAGGCCGAAGCCGTGGCCCGCGCCGAGGCGAGGCTGGGCCGCAAGCGTAAGCGGAGCGCTGACGACGACGACTTCGATGACGACGACTACGACGTCGAAGTCGAATATGTGGAGTAGGAGCGCGTGAGATGACGCTCGAAGATCAGCGAGGAGGGCGTGATGCCTTGCGTGATGCCCGCCGCGTGGTGGTGAAGGTCGGCAGTGCGTTGTTGACCAACGATGGCCGCGGCCTCGACGAGGCGGCCGTCGGCGGTTGGGTGGACCAGATTGCCGCGCTGCACCGCCGTGGCATCGAGGTGGTGCTGGTTTCCTCCGGCGCCGTGGCGGCGGGGATGGTGCGGCTGGGCTGGCAGGCGCGACCCTCGGCGGTCTACCAGCTGCAGGCGGCTGCCGCGGTGGGACAGAACGGCCTGACTCAGTGCTACGAGCACCATTTCGCGCGTCACGACCTGCTCACCGCCCAGGTGCTTCTGACCCACGACGACCTCTCCAACCGCAAGCGCTATCTCAATGCCCGTTCCGCCCTGCGTACCCTGGTCGACCTACGGGTGGTGCCGGTGGTCAACGAGAACGACACCGTGGTCACCGACGAGATCCGCTTCGGCGACAACGATACTCTGGGTGCGCTGGTCGCCAACCTGCTGGAGGCCGATGCGCTGGTCATCCTCACCGACCAGGAAGGCCTCTTCGACGCCGACCCGCGCCACCACGCCGCGGCGCGACTGATCCATGAAGGGCGGGCCGATGACCCCTCCTTCGTGGCGATGGCCGGCGGCAGCGGCACTCTGGGGCGAGGTGGCATGGCCACCAAGGTGCGTGCCGCGCGGCTGGCCGCGCGTTCCGGCGCCTGTACGGCGATCGCCAGCGGCCGTCAGCCTGAGGTGCTCACGCGGCTGGTCGACGGCGAGCGGCTGGGGACGCTGCTCAGCCCCGATCAAGCGCCCATGGCGGCGCGCAAGCGCTGGTTGGCTGGCCAGCTGCAGGTGCGTGGCAGCCTGACCCTGGATGCCGGAGCGGTGAAGGTATTGCGCGATCGTGGCTCGAGTCTGCTGCCGGTGGGCGTCAAGGCGGTATCCGGCAGCTTCGTGCGAGGCGACATGGTGCTGTGCATCGACGAACATGGCGAGCGCGTGGCCAAGGGGCTGGTCAACTACGGTGCCGACGACGCCCGCCAGATTCAGGGGCAACCCAGCCATCGGATCGAGGCGATCCTCGGTTTCATGGAGGCGCCGGAGCTGATACACCGCGACAACCTCGTGGTCGTGTGATGGGCGCGGGGGGCGTCGGGTGCTGGCATGACGCATCGAGGCTATGATAGGATGCGCCATCCTCTCAGACACGGCCCATAAGCGATCGCTTCTCAGCAAGCGGTCGGCCAGATGGCCAGGCCGACGGGGATCTTTTTCTTTTCCTGTCGGATCAATCGGTTAAATACGTGTCGCCCGGTGCGGCGGCAGCAACTTTCTCCAAGGAGACAGTCAGTGGCAAACAGCAAGCAAGCCCGCAAGCGGGCCCGTCAGGCCGAGGGCCGTCGTGTCCTGAAGGCGAGCCAGCGCAGCATGGTTCGTACCTACGTCAAGAACGTCATCAAGGCCATCAATGGCGGCGACCACGCCCAGGCCATGGACGCTTTCAAGCAGGCGCAGCCGATCATCGATCGCATCGCCGACAAGGACGTGCTGTCGAAGAAGAAGGCCGCTCGCCTCAAGAGCCGTCTCAACGCGCGCATCAAGGCGCTCGCGGCGTAAGGCCGGTGAGGCGCCAGAAAAAACCGGCTGCGGCCGGTTTTTTTGTGCCCGACCGCAAGACTTTCGCGTCGACCGAGGAAGATCGTGACGGATCGCCAGCCACCCGGTTCACCGCCCGAGCCCGAGACATCGACCGTGACCGATGACGAGCGCGCCGTGGCCCCAAAGAGCGGGGGTCTGATGCGCTCGGGCCTGGTGGTCAGTGCCATGACCATGCTTTCGCGTGTCATGGGGCTGGTGCGCGACGTGGTCATCGCCGCGCTGCTCGGGGCGGGCAATGGCGCGGACGCCTTCTTCGTGGCTTTCAAGATCCCCAACTTCCTGCGTCGACTGTTCGCCGAGGGCGCCTTCAACCAGGCCTTCGTGCCGGTGCTCTCCGAGGTGGCGACCCGCGGCAGCAAGCGCGAGGTGCGCGAGCTGCTCGATGCGGTAGCCGGCAGCCTCGCGGCGGTGCTCGCCTTGATCACCGCCTTGGCCATGCTGGCCGCTCCCTGGCTGGTATGGCTTTTCGCCCCCGGCTTCGGTCGCGACCCGGCGAAGCTGGCGCTCACCGCCGACATGCTGCGCCTTACCTTCCCCTACCTGCTGCTGATCTCGCTCACCGCCTTTGCCGGCAGTACCCTCAATACCTGGAACCGCTTCGCAGTGCCGGCCTTCACCCCGGTGCTGCTCAACCTCGCGCTGATCGGTTCGGCGCTCGCGCTCACTCCGCTGTTCGCCGAGCCGGCCATGGCACTGGCCTGGGGCGTGCTGATCGCCGGCCTCGCCCAACTGGCCTTCCAGGTGCCATTCCTGGCGCGTCTGGGTTTGTTGCCTCGGCCCTGGCCCGACTTCGCCCACGCCGGTGTGCGACGCATCCTCAAGCTGATGGTGCCGGCGCTGTTCGGCGTCTCGGTATCGCAGATCAACCTGCTGCTCGATACCGTGCTCGCCTCGTTGCTGGCGGCGGGGAGCGTCTCCTGGCTCTATTATTCCGACCGCCTGGTCGAGCTGCCGCTGGGCGTATTCGGCATCGCCATCGGCACGGTGATCTTGCCGGCGCTCTCCAAGCGCCATGCCGAGCAGTCCCGTGAGCACTTCAGCGCCATGCTCGACTGGGCGATTCGCAGCGTGCTGCTGCTGGGC
This sequence comes from Halomonas faecis, assembly GCF_010993975.1. Taxonomy (GTDB): domain Bacteria; phylum Pseudomonadota; class Gammaproteobacteria; order Pseudomonadales; family Halomonadaceae; genus Halomonas; species Halomonas faecis. The sequence continues at coordinate 153,748 of NZ_JAACZO010000056.1, read as the reverse complement.
CTGCCGGCGGCACTGGCGCTGGTGGTGCTCGCCGAGCCACTGCTGATCAGCCTGTTCCACTACGGCGCCATGACCGAACACGACATCACCATGGCGGCGATGAGCCTGCGTGCCTATGCCGTGGGTTTGGTCGCCTTCATGCTGATCAAAGTGCTGGCGCCAGGCTTCTTCGCCCGTCAGGACACCAAGACCCCGGTGAAGGTGGGTATCGTTGCCATGGTGGCCAACATGGTCTTCAACCTGATTCTCATCTGGCCGCTGGCGCATGCTGGCCTGGCGCTGGCCACCGCGCTTTCGGCGTTCATGAACGCCGGCATGCTGGGCTGGCTGCTGCGCCGCGAGGGCGTGTTGGTCTTCCAGCCTGGCTGGGGGCGCTACGGCGTGCAGCTGCTTGGCGGCTGCACGGTGATGGTGGCGGGATTGGCGTGGCTCGCGCCCGAGTGGCAGGCCTGGCTCGGCTGGTCGGTGTGGGCGCGCGCCGCCTGGCTGGGGGCATTGGTACTCGCCGGTGCGGGGCTCTATTTCGCCTGGCTTGCCGCCACCGGGGTACGTCTACGCCATTTTCGAATGAAAAGCTGAAGCGAGCACATGAAAGGCTGAGAGAAAGACCAAGCCGGTTCGGCTGTCAAGGGGGGCTCGGTCCGTTATAATCGACGACTTTACACCGTCCGGGTGGCATCGCCATGCAAGTGATTCGAGGACTGCACAACCTGCGCGAGACGCATCGCGGCTGCGTGGCCACCATCGGCAATTTCGATGGGGTGCATCGCGGCCATCGGGCGATTCTCGAGCAGTGTCGCGAGCAGGCCTCACGCCTGGGGGTGCCGGTGACCGTGGTGGTGTTCGAGCCCCAGCCGCGCGAGTTCTTCGCCGGCGATCAGGCACCGCCGCGGCTGACCCGCCTGCGCGAAAAGGTGCGCCTGCTCGGTGAGTGCGGCGTGGAGTACGTGCTCTGTCTGCCGTTCAACGAGGCGCTGAGAAGCCTGACCGCCGAGGCCTTCATCGACCGTGTGCTGATCGAAGGGCTGGGGGTGCGCCACCTGGTGGTGGGCGACGACTTCCGCTTCGGCTGCGACCGCCGCGGCGACTTCCACCTGCTCACGGCGGTGGGCGAATCGAGCGGCTTTGGCGTCGAGCATACGCGAACCTTCACCCTCGACGACGAACGCGTCTCCAGCACCCGAGTTCGAACCCTGTTGGCCAGCGGCAACTTCGCCGGTGCGGCACGCATGCTGGGGCGCCCTTACCGGCTCTCCGGCCGAGTGGTGGCCGACCAGAAGCTCGGCCGCACCATTGGCGTGCCCACCGCCAACCTGCCGCTGCTGCCTCTGCCGCTGGCTCTGCGCGGCGTCTACGCCGTGGTCGCCGAGTTGCCTAACGGCACGGCTCGCGCCGGCGTGGCCAACATCGGCTGGCGGCCCACGGTAGGCAGCCATCGGCCGGTGCTCGAAGTGCACCTGTTCGATTTCGACGGCGAACTCTACGGCGAGCGACTGGCGGTCACGCCCTGTGCCAAGTTGCGCGGCGAGATCAAGTTCGACGACTTCGCGGCGCTCAAACGGCAGATTGCTGCTGATCTGCGGCGGGCGCAGCGCTATTTCGTCGAGCACCCGCTCAGCATGGGCGACCACACCCTTTTCCTGGCATCGGCGCCGTTGGCGCGCGAGGCCGCGACTTTCGATTCCTCGGCGGAGCTGCCCGCCGACCACGACGACGGCTGACCCCCGAATATGAGCGACTACAAGCATACGCTGAACCTGCCCGAAACCGACTTCCCCATGCGCGGCATGCTGCCCAAGCGCGAGCCCGAGCGGCTGGCGCAGTGGGATGCGCTGGATCTCTACCACCGCCTGCGCGAAGAGCGCCGCGGCCGCCAGCTCTTCGTGCTGCACGATGGCCCTCCCTATGCCAATGGCAGCATTCACATCGGTCATGCGCTCAACAAGATCCTCAAGGACATCATCGTCAAGTCCCGGAACCTGGCCGGCTTCGACGCACCCTACGTGCCTGGCTGGGACTGCCATGGTCTGCCCATCGAACACAAGGTCGAGACGACCCATGGCAAGCACCTGGAGCCGGCTCAGGCTCGGGCGTTGTGTCGTGAGTATGCCGCCGAGCAGATCGAGGGGCAGCGCAAGAGCTTCATTCGCCTGGGGGTGATCGGCGACTGGGAGCGTCCTTATCGCACCATGGACTTTGCCAACGAGGCCGGCGAGATTCGTGCCCTGGCCGACATGGTCGAGGCGGGTTACGTCTTCAAGGGCTTGAAGCCGGTCAACTGGTGTTTCGACTGCGGCTCGGCGCTGGCCGAAGCCGAGGTGGAGTACCAGGACAAGCAGTCCGATGCCATCGACGTGGCGTTCCCCTGCGTCGAGGACGGCAAGCTGGCCGCTGCCTTCGGGTTGACCGAGCTGCCCAAGCCCGCCGCCGTGGTGATCTGGACGACCACGCCCTGGACCATCCCCGCCAACCAGGCACTTAACGTGCACCCCGAGTTCACTTATGCCCTGGTCGACGTGGGTGACCGGCTGTTGCTGCTGGCCGAGGAGCTGGTGGAGAGCTGCCTAGAGCGCTACGGACTCGAGGGGCGTATCATCGCCACCGCAGCCGGCCAGCGACTGGAGTTGATCGAGTTCGCACATCCCTTCTACGAGCGCCGTGCGCCGATGTTCCTGGCGGACTACGTGGAAGTCGAGGAGGGCAGTACCGGTATCGTCCACTCGGCACCGGTGCACGGGGTCGATGACTTCGAGTCATGCCGTCGATACGGCATCGAATTCGACGACTTCATCAGTGTCGTCAAGGGCGATGGCGTCTATGTGGACGACCTGCCCTTCTTCGGCGGGCAGTCGATCTGGAAGGCCAACCTCCAGATCGTCGCCAAGCTCGACGAGGTCGATGCCTTGCTGGCCCACCACCCGATCACGCATAGCTACATGCACTGTTGGCGCCACAAGACGCCGGTGATCTATCGGGCCACCGCCCAATGGTTCGTGGGCATGGACGTGACCGGCGGCGATGGCCGTAGCCTGCGCGAGCGGGCGCTAGCCGGTATCGAGGCGACGACCTTCACGCCCGCCTGGGGCAAGGCGCGCCTGCACTCGATGATCGCCAACCGCCCGGACTGGTGTATCTCGCGCCAGCGCAACTGGGGGGTACCGATTCCCTTCTTCCTCCACCAGCAGACCGGCGAGCTGCATCCGCGCACCGTCGAGCTGATGGAAGAGGTGGCGAAGCGCGTCGAGCGCGAGGGCATCGATGCCTGGTTCCGCCTGGAGGCGGCCGAGCTGCTGGGCGACGAGGCCAGCGAGTACGAGAAGGTCACCGATACTCTGGACGTCTGGTTCGATTCCGGTACCACGCATCGCCATGTGATGCGCGGTTCGCACCCGATGGGGCATGACCAGGGGCCGCGTGCCGATCTGTATCTCGAAGGTTCGGATCAGCACCGTGGCTGGTTCCATTCCTCGCTGCTCACCGGCTCGGCGATCGATGGTCATCCCCCATATCGCCAGTTGCTCACCCACGGCTTTACCGTGGACGAGAAGGGGCACAAGCAGTCCAAGTCGAAGGGCAACGTGGTCGACCCCCAGGACGTGATGGACCAGTACGGCGCCGACATCCTGCGCCTATGGGTCGCTTCGACCGATTATTCCGGCGAGATGGCAGTCTCCGATCAGATCCTCAAGCGCACCGCCGATGTCTATCGACGCATCCGTAATACGTCGCGCTTCCTGCTGGCCAACCTCAGCGGCTTCGAACCCGGGCGCGATGCCCTGGCCTTCGATGACATGCTGGCTCTGGACCGGTGGGTGGTGGACCGTGCTGCCCAATTGCAGGCGCGCATCCAGCAGGCATACGAGGAGTATCGTTTCCTTGATGTCTACCAGCAGGTGCATGGCTTCTGTGCCCGGGAACTGGGCGGTTTCTATCTGGACGTGATCAAAGATCGCCAGTACACCACCCAGGTGGATTCGGTGGCCCGTCGCAGTGCTCAGACCGCGCTGTACCATGTCGTCCAGGCGCTGGTCCGCTGGATCGCGCCGATCCTTAGCTTCACCGCCGAGGAGATTTACGAGCATATCCCCGGCACGCGTGGCGAGAGCATCCTGCTCGAGGAATACTATGATGGCTTGGGCGCCTTGAGTGACGAGGCCGAACTGGGACGCGACTTCTGGGAGCGGGTGCTTAATGTCAAGCAGGCCGTCAACAAGTGCCTGGAGGAGGCCCGCAATGCCAAGGTGATCAAGGGCAACCTGGCCGCCGAGATCACGCTCTACGTGGATGACGAACTCCGCGAGACCCTGAGCCGTCTCGGCGACGAGCTGCGCTTCGTGATGCTGACCAGCGAAGTGCACCTGGCGTCGCTGGCTGATGGCGGCGATGCCGAGGTGACCGAACTCGAGGGACTCAAGGTGGCCGTCGCGGCCAGCGAATACCGCAAGTGCGAGCGCTGCTGGCACCACCGCGAGGACGTCGGCCAGCATGCCGGTCACGAGGACCTGTGCGGTCGTTGTATCAGCAACCTGCCGGACGGTCCCGGCGAGACTCGTCACTATGCGTGAGGTGGGCAGCATGCCCGAACATGACACCAGGCAGGGCGCTGAGGTGGCGCCCATGAGGCAGCCGTTGCGCTGGCTGTGGCTGGCTGCGGCGGTACTGGTGCTGGACCTGGCCACCAAGACCGCTGCCACGACCTGGCTGGAGTACGCCCGTCCGGTGGAAGTGCTACCCTTCTTCGACCTGACGCTGTTGCACAACACCGGGGCGGCGTTCAGCTTTCTGGCCGATCACCCCGGCTGGCAGCGCTGGTTCTTCGCCGCCATCGCCGTGGGCGCGAGTGTCGGCCTGACGATCTGGATGCGCCGGCTCAAGGCCGACGAAACCCTGATGGCCGTCTCCCTGGCAGCGATCATCGGCGGGGCGCTGGGCAACCTCTATGACCGTCTGGTCCACGGCTACGTGGTGGATTTCCTTTCCTTCCATCTGGCCGGCTGGTACTACCCGGCCTTCAACGTGGCGGACATCGGCATCACCCTGGGGGCCATCGGGCTGATCTGGGAATCGGTGTTCGGCGAGAGGCGCCGGGCGCGCCAGCGGAACCACTGACGCTCGGGCGAGTCTCGAGTCGCAACGCATGAGAGAAACGATGACCGATTACCGCATCGACGAAGGCATGGAAGTGACCCTGCACTTCACCCTCAAACTGGAAGACGGCACCGTGGTGGATTCCACCCGCGACAAGTCGCCGGCCACCTTCGCGGTCGGCGACGGCAACCTGCCGCCCGGCTTCGAGAAGCCCATCCAGGGCATGGGGGCGGGCGAAAGCGGCGCCTTCGAGATCACTCCGGAGCATGCCTTCGGCCAGCACAACCCGCAGAACATCCAGCTGCTCAAGCGCGATGACTTCGAGGACATGGAGCCCGAGGTGGGCACGGTGATGTCCTTCGCCGACCCCGCCGGCGGCGAGCTGCCTGGGGTGATCAAACGCGTCGACGAAAAACAGGTGGAGGTGGACTTCAACCATCCGCTGGCGGGGCGTACCCTGACCTTCGAGGTGGAAGTGCTGGGTGTGAAGCCTGCACAGACCCACTGAGTTTGCACATCTACGTATTCTTGGTTGAGGGGCGCCGGGGGCAGGTCGAAGCGAAGGTCTTTTGCCAGGGATGGCAAAAGTAGCGCCCAGGGATGGGTTCACAGCGCCTTCGCGTAGAGCCCTGCCGCCGGAACAGCCCCCGATCCATGAGAGAATTCCTGACGGAATGCCGAGGCATCAAGGCAAGGCAACCATGCAAATCAAGCTGGCCAATCCGCGCGGCTTCTGCGCCGGCGTCGACCGCGCCATCGAGATCGTCAACCGGGCGCTGGATGTCTTCGGCCCGCCCATCTACGTGCGCCACGAGGTGGTTCACAACCGCTTCGTGGTCGACAGCCTGCGCGAGCGGGGGGCGGTGTTCGTCGAGGAGCTCCATGAAGTGCCTGACGACGTCATCGTCATCTTCTCCGCCCATGGCGTCTCTCGCGCCGTGCAGGAGGATGCCGAGCGCCGCGGCCTCAAGGTATTCGACGCCACCTGCCCGCTGGTCACCAAGGTGCACATGGAAGTGTTGCGCTACGCCAAGCGTGGCCAGGAGTGCATCCTGATCGGTCACGCAGGTCACCCCGAGGTGGAAGGCACCATGGGTCGCTACGACACGCGCCATGGCGGGCAGATCTACCTGGTGGAAGACGAGAACGACGTGGCCCGGCTCGAGGTCGAGGATCCGAGCCGGCTCGCGTTCGTCACCCAGACGACGCTCTCCATGGACGACACCGCCAAGGTGATCGACGCCCTGCGCGCCAAGTTCCCGGCCATCGACGGACCGCGCAAGGACGACATCTGCTACGCCACCCAGAACCGCCAGGATGCGGTACGCGACCTCGCTGCCGGCAGCGACCTGCTGCTGGTGGTGGGCAGCCCCAACAGCTCCAACTCCAATCGCCTGCGTGAACTCTCCGAGCGCGTCGGAACACCGGCCTACCTGATCGACAACGCCGAGCAGATCGACCCGGCCTGGCTGGAAGGCGTGAACTCGGTGGGTGTTACCGCCGGGGCTAGCGCCCCCGAGGTGCTGGTCAAGGGCGTGATCGAACGCCTGCAGCGCCTTGGTGCCACGGCGCCGGAAGAACTCGCCGGCCGCGAGGAGACCATCACCTTCTCCATGCCGCGGGAACTGCGCGAACGGGTCATTGCCAGCGGCTAGAATGGGGGCCACGCGAGTGCTAGCTATCTGGTAAGGCTCATCTGCCATCCTTCATCAACGAAGCCGGGCAAATGCCCGGCTTCGTTGATCTCGTCCCTGGTACCTGCGACTGAGTTGCCACATACTGAAATCGAACGCCGCACCGCAGGGGAGACGTACCGCGTGACCAGCTACCACCGCTTCTGCCACCAGATACCGTCAGCTCGGGTACGCCGAAGCACCGGCTTCACGCTGATCGAGCTGCTGATCACCGTGGCCATCATCGGTATCCTCGCCGCTATCGCCTATCCGAGCTACCAGAACTACGTGAAGAACGCCCGCGTCAGCGATGGACAGGCCAAGTTGTTGGAAATCGCCGGGCAACTGGAGCGCTGTTACACCAACAGTTACTCCTATGAAGGGTGTGTTAGCTTACCGGTAGATTCTGAGAAAGGTTTCTATGAAATTAATTTTGAAGGGGATGCGGGCTCTACCTTTACGTTAAAGGCAACACATGATGGTGGCCAAGTTAGGTCGGGGTGTGAAACGTTGAAGGTTGACCAAACCGGTAAAACTACACCCGAGTCGGGATGCTGGTGATGCGATGCGACAGCGCGGTTTCACGCTAATCGAGCTGCTGGTCACCATTGCCGTGATCGTCATCATGGCGACCATCGCCATTCCGGGGTTTCAGAGCATGATGGCCACCAACCGCCTCAACAGCGATTACAACGAGATCCTCTCCGGGCTCTATCTCGCCCGCAGCGAAGCCATCAAGCGGCGCGAGGAGGTTTCCTTCGAGGTAATGGCCGGCTCGCCCTGGGAGTACCGGGTCTATGTGACGGATGACGGCAGTGAAGCCCCCATTCGTACTCGCAATGCCTCAGGTGATGAGATCACGCTATCCGACGACAGCACCGTCGAGTTCGATCGGCTGGGGCGCATCGTCGAGCCCTCGGATTGTGACGTCGGCTGCACGTTGACCGTCAGCCATGACGATGGGGATAGCAAGGACATCCAGATCAGTGGCTTTGGCAGAATCGGCCGAGGTGGCTCATGACGGCGAAGCAGCAGTGTGGCTTCACGCTGATCGAAGCGTTGGTAGCGCTGCTGGTGCTTTCCATCGGACTGTTGGGCGTGGCGGCCATGCAACTGAAGTCGCTGCAGAGTGCGCATGCCGGGTATCAGCGCTCCGTTGCCACTCTGGCAGCCATGGATGCCCAAGAAAGAACATGGGCAAAGTTGGCCGAAGTGGATGACTGCCCTAGTGGATCGGACATTTCAACCATTTCCAGTGACTGGGTCGAACAATGGTTCGGTGACGGGAAAATCATGTCGGATGCAGGAAATAGCCAGGTCGCGGAAGAAGATGACTGCGAATACAAGGTAACGGTGAACTGGGAAGAACACCGCCTTGAAGCGGGGGACGGGCGCTTTGAATATTTATACCGCTTGCCGGATATCTGAGGGTAAGTGTAATGGATGAGAAAAGGCTGGCGCTGACAGGTAGTGCGAAGCAAGAAGGGTTCTCGCTCGTCGAGTTGATGGTAGCTTTGCTGATTGGCCTTGTCATTATTTTGGGTGCCGGCCAGCTGTTTCTGACAGGGTTTCAGAATTTCAGAAAGGTGGAGGAGCTGGGCGATAAGCAGGCTGCTTTAACGTTTGCAGCAGACGTGTTGGTGCGTGAAATCCGGAGGTCGGAAAAGCCTGTTGAAGCCGATGATGATGAACTGATCGTTTATATTGATGGCGAGTCGCGCCGGTATTTTCTCTCTGAGTCTAGTGGTGAGTGGTCTTTGTATGTCCAAGTTGACTCTGATAGCTCGCAGCCCGTTGTGGATGGCTTTCAGGGGAGTGATGCATTCAGTGTGGAAGAACCATCATCTGGCCATTTAAGGGTTACGTTTGACCTTGTCGGTGAGAAGGAAAGCATCATTTTTCATGCCATGAACCGGACCGAGGCAGTTGCGGATTGAGGGGGCAGATTATGAAAAAGCAGCAGGGTGCCGCGCTGATCGTCGTCCTTTCCATGCTGACGATGTCGCTGATGCTTGGCCTTTCCGGCATGCAGTCGTCGCTGGTAGAAGAGCGCTTGGCAGGGAATTATAAGGCAGCGGCCGAGGTGCAGATGGGGGCTGAGAAAGCTGCGTCTTTAGGGTGGAGTAATGTTGAAAGTGCTGTTTACGAAGATGTTTCCGTTGATGATGTAAATGGGATGGGTTGGGATAGCTTCATTAATGATGATGAATTTTCTAATAGTAAGGTAAGTGGTGGTTGTGAGTCAGGTGTTAAATGTTATTATCGGTATGTAAATGATGGTGGAAGATTTTACATTGCTTCCATGGGTGCGATTGGCGAAAATTCGACTGAGAGTGACTTGTTGCTTGTCGAAATTATAGATGGTTCAGGTGGTACGCCATTTAATGAGGCTGTTGTTGGCTGTGAAGCTGTTTCGATGACAGGTAGTGGTGATGTTCAGGGAGGTGTTATATCTGGTGGTGATGTGGATCTTTCTGGAGGAGTTTTTCCGCCGGCACGCATTTCTGCAGCTGGGGATATTAATTATCCTAGCTGGTGGGATGGGGATTCCACCTACAGTGAAGCCATTTCTGGTTATGATGATAACTATGATTTTGGTGATTGTGATGAGTTAGGTGTTTTGGCTGATGATGGCTCTCCAGGTGAGATGTTCGATGATGTTTGGGCGGATGCATCCTTGATTTCTGCGTCAGAGTGGTTTGATAAAAATGGTTGTTCATATTGTTACTCAGAAAATAATAATAAATTTACTTTTTCTGGGGGGCGTAATAATCAAGATGCGTCACGCACTGTTATAGGTAGTAAGGGTGAGAGTTCAGTGATAGGAATTAATAAGGACGTGTCCAGTGGCGGGCGGCTTGAAGAACTGTACGTTGAAGGTGATGTGAAGCTGATAGTGGACGGTGACTTTGATTTGGGGGATAATACCCTTCTTAGGGTTTCTGATGATGCGAGTTTAGAAATATATGTTACTGGTAAGACTCGCTTGGGTGGCGGAGCAAATCTTCTGGCTGGGCAGGAATTTGTTAGGGAAAGCGACGGGGGGGAGAATAGGCCTGCAGTAGTGATATATAGTTCATATACACAATCAGGTGGTAATCCCGGTGTTGTTTTGAATGGTGGAAATGATTCGCATGCAGTAGTTTATGCTCCTTACTCGCATGCGAGGATAACCGGAAGTGGAGCATTGTATGGTTCAATAAGGGCTAAAGAAGTAGATCTTAGGGGGTCAGGTTTGGTTGATTATTCAGATGACTTAGATCTGGTTTCAGGGAGTGGTGATGGATTTTCCATTATCAATTGGCGCTAGCTATTATTTATAGCTAGATAGTTTTTGTAAGTTCCTATTGCTTATAATGCCCCGGCACGATCACCCGCTCCCCATTCGGTCCAGGCTTCACATGGGTCGGCACGTAGACCCGTTTGATGACGCTGCGTGGCTTGTCGTCGCTCATCGGTCAGCCCCTCCTGTCGGATGAATGTTTCGGTCTACGCTACGCCTGATGGGTGTGCGAATCAATCCTGTTTCGGTCGTGGCTGATTCACGTCAAAGCCTGTGGATAACCTGTGATAGCACGGTGTGCTACCTGTGAGGGGCGATTGCCATGCACGCTTGCACGCGCCGGGGCGCTTTTCGGGTATCCTTATCTCAGTGCGGAGGCAGCAGACAACCACCTGCCTGGTAACCATGCCCAAGCAAGGGAAAGACGAGGATGGAAGACAACCTGGAGCCCGGTGACCGGGAACACGTACTGATCATCGAGGACGATGAGCGTCTCGCTACGCTGACCCGCGACTACCTCGAGGCCAACGGCTTTCGTGTGACGCTGGAGGCCGATGGAGCCAACGGCGTCGAACGGATCGTGACGCTGCAGCCGGATCTGGTGATTCTCGACCTGATGTTGCCCGGCGAGGATGGTCTTTCGATCTGTCGTCGGGCTCGTTCCGATTTCGCCGGACCGATCCTGATGCTGACGGCGCGCACCGACGACATGGACCAGGTGCTGGGGCTGGAAATGGGCGCCGACGATTACGTCGCCAAGCCGGTGCAGCCCCGCGTTCTGCTGGCGCGCATGCGAGCGTTGCTGCGCCGTGCCGAGAGCGCCGAGTCGATGGGCGGCGAGATGCAACTCACCTTCGGCAACCTCGACATCGACAGCGCGACCCGCGAGGCTTGGCTTCGCGGTGAGCGTATCGAGTTGACCAGCGCCGAGTTCGATCTGTTGTGGCTGCTGGCCAGCAATGCCGGGCGCGTACTGAGTCGTGAGGAGATATTCTCGCAGCTGCGCGGCATCAAGTATGACGGTCAGGATCGCTCCATCGACGTGAGGGTGTCGCGCATCCGGCCCAAGATCGGTGACGACCCCAATCATCCGCATCGCATCAAGACGGTGCGCAGCAAGGGGTATCTGTTCGTCAAGGATGGCTGATGGCGCTTCCTCGGACTCTGGTCGACAATACCTTCCTGCGCGTCTACGTACTGATCGCGCTGGTTCTGGTATTGACCGGTGGCCTGGCAGTGGGTGGCTTCCTGCTGGTCGACAAGGTGCGCCGTGAGCACTACCACGAGCAGTTGGCCACCTCTCCCATGGCGCTGTTGACCGCCCAACTGGCGGCTCTGCCCGAGGCCGAGCGTAGCGCCTGGCTGCAGCGCCAGGGCGGTGAGCTCGATATCGACATGGCGTTGCACGAACTCCCTTCTCATCCTCTGGGCTATTTCGAGCGCGCGCGCCTGGAAGCCGGGCGCACCCTGGTCGAAGAGCGGGATGAAGGAGGATGGCGGCTGCATCGCAAGCTGCCCGGCGAAGCGCGGGTGCTCACCGCCTCGCTGAGCAGCTTGGGTGAGCATCAGTTGCTGGGGCTGACCGGCATGTTGGGCGATTGGCTCTCGGCCGTGCAGGGCGAGGAGCGTCTCGAGCGTTTGCAGCGGCTTCAGGGGTCGGCCATTCCGCTGGTACTCACTCAGGCTCCGCCGGAAGACCTCGAGCCGGCGCAGCTGGCGCGTTTGCAGGAAGCCGAGGTGGTCATTCGTCTGCTGCCTCAGCGCTGGGCGCTATCGCTCTACCTGCGTTTGCCTACCGAGCAGGATGGGTTCGAGTGGGTACAGGTGGGGCCGCTCAACGCCTTCGAGCCCATGCCGCTGTCGCTGTCGATCCTGCTGGCGGTGATCATTCTGCTGGGACTGGCCGGGGCCATCTACGTCATCGTGCGTGGCGTGGAGGGACGCATGGCGCGGCTCGAGCTGGCGGCAACGCGTATTGCCAGCGGCCACCTGGATACGCGCATGAAAGTCGAGAGCGGCGACTTCATGGGGCGTCTGGGCATGGCCTTCAACGGCATGGCGGCCCAGGTGCAGTCGCTGTTGCGCGCTCAGCAGGAGATGATTCGTGCCGTCTCCCATGAGCTGCGCACCCCCGTGGCGCGCATTCGCTTTGCCGTGCAGATGGTCGAGGACATGACCGAAGAGGAGGCCGTGCGCCGCCAGCTGGGGGGCATCGACAGCGACATCGAGGAGCTCGATGGTCTGATCGACGAGATTCTCACCTATGCACGGCTGGGCGGCGACCAGGGGCAGAACATGGCGCTTGAGACCGAGCCGGTGGACTGTCGGGCCATGGCGCAGCGCGTGGTCGAGGCGCTGGCGCCGCTACACCCGCACCTCGAGCTGAATACGGCCCCCGGCGAAGACATCGAGGTCGAGGCCGAGCCGCGCTACCTGCAGCGTGCCCTGCAGAACCTGGTGAGCAATGCCTGCAGCCATGCCCAGTCCGACGTGTTGATCAGCTTGCACGGCGAGCACCGTGCGATACGCATCGACGTCGAAGACGACGGCCCCGGGATCCCCGAAGCCCAGCGCCAGGCGGTCTTCAAGCCCTTTGCGCGCCTCGACGACAGTCGCACGCGCCGCTCCGGCGGCTATGGGCTGGGGTTGTCCATCGTGCAGAAGGTCATGGCCTGGCACGGCGGCAGCGCCATGGTGGACGACAGCCCCACGCTGGGCGGGGCGCGCTTTACGCTGCTGCTGCCGCGTCGCTACCCGGTGAGCCACGACGGCTAGGCCGGGCGAATGCCCTCCAATACGGCGAAGGAGGTCTCCCGGGCTGTGCGCAGGAAGTCTTCCATCCACGGCAGGCTGCGGGTCTCCTCGCGTACGGCCGCGAACAGCGTGCTCCAAACCCCGCTCTCGCCGAGGGGCACCGCCTTGACGTAGTCGCGCTCGAGATACTCGGTCAGCGCCCAGTTGGGCAGCGCACAGACGCCGCGTCCGCTGGCCACGAGCTGCATCATCATGATGGTGAGTTCGGCCGTGCGTACCTCGCGGGGGCGTACGTTGGCAGGGTTGAGAAATTGGGTGAAGACATCCAGGCGGCCATGTTCCACCGGATAGGTGATCAGCGTCTCGTCGGCCAGCTCCTGGGGGGTGACGAAGGCCTGGCCAGTCAATCGGTGCTGGCGCGCCACGGCCAGCAGGCCCTGATAGCGGAACAGCGGCTCGTAGTGGACTCCGGCAAGCGGTTGCGGGTCGGCGGTGATCACCAGGTCGAGCTGCTCGCGGGCCAGTGCCGGCAGCGGGTCGAAGTGATGGCCACCGGGAATGTCGACCTCCACTTCCGGCCAGTGGTTGCGGAAGTGATCGATGGTGGGCATCAGCCATTGGAAGCAGCTGTGGCACTCGATGGCCATGTGCAGTCGTCCGGCTTCCTGGCCGACCAGTCTGGCCAGGTCACGCTCGGCCATGCGTACCTGAGGCAGCACCTGCTCGGCCAGGGTCAGCAGGCGCTGGCCGGCGCGCGTGAACTCGACGGGACGGGTCTTGCGCAGGAACAACGGGTTGCCCAGCCGCTCCTCGAGATCCTTGATCTGGTGGGAGAGTGCCGACTGGGTGAGGTGCACCCGCTCGGCGGCTTCCACTAGCGAGCCGGCATCGCGCAGGGCGATCAACGTGCGGAGATGGCGTAGTTCGAGCATTGAGTGAATTCACTTCATGTTTTGAATTAGCAAGTTTAGTTTGATTCACCAAGGGTGGCCAGCGAGACTTTGTCGAATCATTCATTCGGCAAAGGATTCATCATGACACTGGCTCATGTACTGGGCTACCCGCGCATCGGGGCCCGTCGCGAACTCAAGCATGCCCTCGAGGCCTACTGGCGCGGTGACAGTGACCGCGAGACCCTCGAGGCCACCGGCCGCGAGCTGCGTGCACGGCACTGGCTGGCCCAGCGCGAGGCCGGGCTCGATCTGGTCACGGTGGGCGATTTCGCTTTCTATGATCAGGTGCTCGATGTCTCGGTCATGCTGGGTGCCGTGCCGCCACGTTTCGCCGCCGACGACGAGCTCGCCCGTGGCGATGTGGATCTGGACACCGCCTTTCGCATGGCGCGCGGCCGGGCGCCCAGCGGTGAACCGGCGGCGGCCTGCGAGATGACCAAGTACTTCGATACCAACTATCACTACCTGGTGCCCGAGCTGCATGCCGGGCAGAGGTTCCGGCTGGCCAGTTCGCGGCTCTTCGACGAAGTGGCCGAGGCACGTGCTGCCGGGCACCCGGTCAAGGCGGTGCTCACCGGGCCGCTGACCTGGCTGTGGCTGGGCAAGGCGCACGACGAGTCATTCGATCGCCTCTCCCTGCTCGAGGAGCTGCTGCCGGTCTACGGGGAGATCCTCGCGCGGCTGGCCGACGAGGGGGTGGAGTGGGTCCAGCTCGACGAACCGGCACTGGTGCAGGATCTCCCGCCAGCCTGGAAACAGGCCTACGAGGCCGCCTACAACGCCCTGCAGAGCGCGCCGGTCAAGCTGCTGGTGGCGAGCTACTTTGGCGGGCTCGGCGACAACCTGCAGGTGGCGGTGAACCTGCCGGTGGAGGGCCTGCACATCGACGCCGTGCGCGCCCCCGAGCAGCTCACGGCGGTGCTCGACAACCTGCCGGCCTACAAGGTGCTCTCGGTGGGGGCCATCGATGGGCGCAACGTGTGGCGCGCCGATCTGGCCGTGCTGCGCGAGCGCCTGGCGAACGCTCGCCTGCGTCTCGGTGAGCGGTTGTGGCTAGCGCCTTCCTGTTCGCTGCTGCACGTGCCGGTGGATCTGGCGAGCGAGACCGAACTGGATGCCGAGCTGACCAGCTGGCTTGCCTTCGCTCGCCAGAAACTCGACGAGACGGTGACTCTCGCGCGGTTGCTGGATGGCCGCGACGGTGCGGCGGAGCGCGACCGGGTGGCGGCCGCCACGGCGGCACTCGATACCCGCCGCGCATCGCCGCGCCTGCACCGGCCGGCCGTCGCCGAGCGGCTGGCACGGCTAACCGACGCCGACGTCTCCCGCGCCAATCCCTATCCGGTGAGGGCCCGCACCCAGCAGCGCTCCCTCGATCTGCCGCTGTTCCCCACCACCACCATCGGCTCCTTCCCGCAGACGGCGGAGATCCGTGCCACCCGGCGGGCCTACAAGATTGGCGAGCTGTCGTGGGAGGCTTACGAGGCGCGCATGCGTGAAGCCATTGACGAAGCCGTGGCACGCCAGGAGGCGCTGGGGCTCGATGTGCTGGTGCACGGCGAGGCAGAGCGCAACGACATGGTGGAGTACTTCGGCGAACAGCTCGAAGGCTATGCCTTCACCCGTTTCGGCTGGGTTCAGAGCTACGGCTCGCGCTGCGTCAAGCCGCCGATCCTGTATGGTGACGTGACCCGACCCGCGCCCATGACGGTAGCGTGGAGCCGCTACGCCCAGTCGCTCACCGAGCGACCGATGAAAGGAATGCTCACCGGCCCGGTGACCATGCTGCAGTGGGCTTTCGTGCGTGACGATCAACCGCGCGAGACCACCTGTCGGCAGATCGCCCTGGCGCTGCGCGACGAGGTCGCCGACCTGGAGGCCGCCGGCCTACCGGTCATCCAGATCGACGAGCCGGCGCTGCGCGAGGGGCTGCCGCTGCGTCAGGCCGAGTGGCAGGGCTATCTCGACTGGGCGGTGGCGTGCTTTCGTCTGGCGGCTTCGGTGGCCGACGATGCCACCCAGATCCACACTCACATGTGCTATTCGGAGTTCAACGACATCATCGCTGCCATCGCGGCGCTGGATGCCGACGTCATCACCATCGAGACCTCGCGTTCGCACATGGAGCTGCTCGATGCCTTTCGCGACTTCGCCTATCCCAACGCCATCGGTCCGGGAGTCTACGACATCCACTCGCCGAACGTGCCCGAGGTGGCGTGGATGGTGCAGCTGCTGGAAAGAGCGGCCGAGCGCATCCCGGTCGATCGCCTGTGGGTCAACCCGGACTGCGGCCTCAAGACCCGCGACTGGCCGGAGGTGGAGGCGGCGCTGGCGCGCATGGTCGAGGCGGCTCGGGAACTGCGGCAGCGCTACCGCTAACCTTGCCGAGTCGGTGCCCGGCGCCGAGGCTGGTATGCTTGCGGCGATGGAATCCCTATCCCGCAAGGAGTCTGCCATGACGTTTCGCTTACCGTTCGGGCCGTTGTTGCGCCTGCCGCTGCTGTTAACGGCCTTGGCCACCGTGACCGGCTGTGCCACTACGCCGGGTGACGCCACCGAGTCCGAAGCTCCCGCGCCCGAAATCAGTGAGTCACGCGGGAGCGCGATGCCCGACGGTGACTCGACCGTGTCGCCGACGGCGCCGTTGATGCCGTCGCTGCTGTTTGCCGGCGGTGCGGACGAGTTCCAGGCCTGGCGCTGCACGCCGGCGCAGGATCTGGTTGCTGCGGTGACCGAAGAGGAGCTGCGGCTGTGGTCCGCCCATGGCGCCTACCGCCTGTTGCCGGCCGTGGTGGCCAGCGGCTCGCGCTATCAACAGGGCGACCTCAGCTTCTGGGCCAAGGGAGACGAAGCCATGGTGGAGAGCGCCAATGGCCGGCTGGACTGCACGGCCGACATGACGCGCAGCACCCTGACCCGCGACCAGCGGCCCGGCGTGATGTTCCACGGGCGCGGCAACGAACCCGGTTGGACGGTAAGCCTGGCCCACGACGTGCCAGAGCTGTCGATGGTACTGGACTATGGCGAGCGCGAGCTTTCCCTGCCCTATCGCGTCGTCGAAATGGATAATGCCGATGGGCGGGTGAAGCTCGCCAGCGGCCGGGCCGATCAGCCCTTCACCCTGGAGCTGGAAGCCCGGGCGTGTTTCGACTCCATGAGTGGCAAGCCCTTTCCGGCCCGGGTGACCCTGTCGCTCGACGGCGAGACGTATCGGGGCTGTGGACAGGGCATCGCGCCAGCCGACTGAGTCGGATGGCACAGGTTGTCCTTGCTCTGCATCGACCGTGACGCCAAGGAGTCAATGAACATGGTATTCGAATTGCCCGCACTGCCTTATGAGAAGAATGCGCTGGCACCGCATCTGTCTGCCGAGACGCTCGACTACCACTACGGCAAGCATCACCAGGCCTACGTCGACAAGCTCAACGAGCTGATCGAGGGCACCGAGGACGCCGACAAGACCCTGGAAGAGATCATCCAGTCGTCCTCTGGCGGGCTATTCAACCAGGCGGCGCAAGTGTGGAACCACACCTTCTATTGGCACTGCCTGTCGCCCCATGGCGGCGGCGAGCCGGGCGGCGCGCTGGCCGAGGCGATCGATGCCCGGTTCGGTTCCTTCGCCACGTTCAAGGAGACCTTCAACGCCCAGGCAATGGCCAACTTCGGCTCCGGCTGGACCTGGTTGATCAAGACCGGCGACGGCGGTGTGGACATCGTCAACACCAGCAACGCCGACACCCCTATCGCCCATGGCCGGATTCCGCTGCTGACCATCGATGTGTGGGAGCACGCCTACTACATCGACTACCGCAATGCGCGGCCCAAGTACCTCGAAAACGTCTGGAAGATCCTCAACTGGGACTTCGTCGCCCTGAATTTCGATTGATGTTCAGCAGTGGCCGGGGGTGGCAATGTGCCACTGGGGCGCGACGAACCGGCTGGTGCAGAAGGCCGGCTCGGTATCGAGCAGGCGACCGGCCAGACGCGACAGGGCATCGCGGTCGGCACGCTGCGGGGAGGGAAGCTGAACGCTGGCGGCCACCGGCTGCCAGGTGTCGCCGTCGCGGGTGGCCAGGGTGAAGCTGAACGGGTAGAAGCCGGGAAAGCCCAGGCGCAGATCGGTGGCGACCAGCGTTTCCCGTCCGTCGTGTTCCTGCACTGCGTAGCGCAGGAAGGGGGCGGCGAACCAGGCCAGGCGCTCGCCATGGCGGGTGGCCAGCGCCGCCGCCTCGAGTTCGGCGCCGCGACGGAAGGTCTCCAGCGCTGGCGGCTCGTCGCCGTCGAATACGCCGATCAGTGCCTCGTGGTGGCGCTCGCCATCGATCAGCGTGGCACGCCACAGCAGGATGTTGAACGGCGTGGGCTGTACCAGGCGCGGGGCGCTCTCCAGCCCCCGTTCGACGAGCACCGGCTCGAGACGTTGCGTCACCAGGGTCTTGGCACCGACGGCCAGTACCAGGTAGGCGCAGGCCAGTGCCAGTCCCCAGGAGGGGGCGCGCTGGCCGTTACCGGTCGCCAGGGCCGTGGCGACGCCGATCAGTAACGGCAGGGTGACCAGCGGGTCGATGATGAACACCACCGGCCAGGCCGTGGGACGGACCTCCAGCGGCCACCACAGCTGGGTGCCGTAGGTGGTCAGGGCGTCGAGCAATGGATGGGTGAGCAGGCACAGGGCGAAGAAGGTCCACCAGCGCAGCCGCGAGATGTCGCGAGCAGCGGCGAAACGCTGGGTGAACGTGGCCAGCAGGGTGGCCAGGCCGGTGAGCACGAACAACGAATGGCTGAAACCGCGGTGCTCGGTCACGTTGGCCACGGCATCGCCGTAGTCGATCAGCACATCGAGATCGGGCAGCGTACCCAGTGCCGCGCCAATCAGCACTGCCTTGCGGCCCAGTCGCCGGCCGAGTACGGCGCCGCCGACGGCCGCACCCAGCGCGGCCTGCGTCACGGTATCCATGGTCGAACGGTCCCTCGCTGGCAGGAAGTGTCCTCTATGATGCCAGGCTCTTCGCGTGGGTTCCTTACTCCTGGCGGTGGCCGACCAGCGCTGAGGGCCTCATGATGTGCAATCGGCTATTGGCAAGCGCTGTGACTCTTGTCAGGATTCAGGCAACGGCGGCTGCCGCATTCTTTATCTGGAGGTTTGTCATGACCCATCGTTCCTTGCCTCGTCGGCTGCGCTCGATGCTTGCCGCTTCGCTCGGGCTGTTCGCCACCACCGTTTGGGCCGGCCCGCTGGTGGAGATGCACAAGGATCCCAACTGCGGTTGCTGCACCGCCTGGGCCGAGCACCTGGAAGCCGCCGGCTTTGACGTCGAGGTTCACGACACCGACGACATGCGCGCGGTGAAGATCGAGCATGGCCTCACGCCCGAACTCGCCTCCTGCCACACGGCCACCGTCGAGGGCTACGTCATCGAGGGGCACGTGCCGGCAGCCGACATCGAGCGCCTGCTCGAGGAGCGACCCGACGTGGCCGGGCTCGCCGTGCCGGGCATGCCCCACGGCTCGCCGGGCATGGAAACCGGGCGCCAAGACGACTATGCCGTGCTGAGCTGGCAGCGCGACACGCGCACGCCGGAAATCTTCAACGAGTACACTCATTAAGCAAGCCGAGAAGGACCATCGCTGTCGACGGATCAGCCCCGAGCGATACCGCCAACGGCGAGCCCCCTGACCCAAGAAAGGAGTCGACCATGCAGTACCTGCACACCATGGTGCGCGTCAGCGATCTGGATGCCTCGCTGAGATTCTACTGCGACCTACTGGGCCTTGAGGAGGTACGTCGCAAGGAGAACGAGAAGGGGCGTTTCACTCTCGTCTTTCTGGTCGCGCCGGAGGACGAGGCGCGTTCCGCCGAGCTCAAGGCGCCGGAGCTGGAGCTGACCTGGAACTGGGACCCCGAGGAGTACACCGGCGGACGCAATTTCGGCCACCTGGCCTACCGTGTCGACGACATCTACGCCTTGTGTCAGCACCTTCAGGACAACGGCGTGACCATCAACCGCCCGCCCCGCGATGGCCACATGGCCTTCGTGAAAAGCCCCGACGGCATCTCCGTGGAGCTGCTGCAGAAGGGCGAGCCCCAAGCGCCGAAGGAGCCGTGGGCGTCCATGGAGAATACCGGCACCTGGTAAGCCGGGGCCAAGCGAGGGAAGGAACCGAACGATGATCGAGCTGAGACCGGCGGGGCTTTTCCTGCTGTTGCTGACGACCCTGCTGCTCGGTGCCTGTGGGGGCGGGCCGGCTCCCGATGCCCGCCTGCCGGCTGGCGATGACGACGTGGCCGGCCCCGTGGTGGGGCCGCGCTGGAATCTGCTGCTGGTGGGCACCGACGAGCGCTTGTCGATGCCCGAAACGCCCCACTTCACGGTCTCCGGCGATGGCCGGGTGAGCGGCAGCGATGGCTGCAACCGCCTCACTGGCCAGGTGAAGTTCGGCGCAGGCAAGCGCGTCGAGTTTTCCGAACTCGCCACCACCCGGCGCGCCTGCCCCGAGGCTGACGACGCCCAGCGGGTTACTCGCATGTTGGAGAACGCCTACCGTTACCTGATCGACCATGACCGGCTGGTTTTCTTCGGCCCCGACCAGCGGGTGTTGGGCGGCTGGCGACGTGCGGATTAATTCGCCAGCCAGCGGTTGCGTACGCTCACCAGCCCCGTCGTCACGGCATTGGCGATCCTTGGTCCCAGCGGAGTGAACAGTATCCAGGGAGCGGCGATCAGGTTGATGGCCAGAGCGGCAAAATAGACGTCGCTGAACCAATGGCCACCGCTGAGAATGCGTGGTGCACTGAGGAGTAGCGTGGCGAACAGACTGACTAGAGCCACCTGACGTCCGGCAAAGCGCCACATGAAGGCGGTGAACAGAAAGAGGTTGACGCCGTGGTCGCCAGGGAAGCTGTTGCCTGAGCCATCCTTGGTGGCAAACTCGACCAACTGAGACACCAGATTGACGTCGTCATAGGCGTACGTGGGGCTCGGGTGGCCATACGGTACGATCAGGCGCACGCCCTGGGTGAGTACCACGGCGGTTATCAGCATGGTGATGCCGATGCCGCCCCAGTGCAGCAGGCGTGGGGTCGAAGCCGTATCGCGGCGCATTGCCCAGATGAAGATGGCCAGCAGCACCAGTAGGCTGGCCACATCGAATGCCCGGTGGTTGGTGACGGCCACGAAAGTCACCCACAGCGTGTTGGCATCCTCCAGCCAGGCATTGGTAAGGAAGAAAACGGCATCGTCGAGTTCGTTCCAGAAGGTCAGGTTCGGGAACAGCCAACTTGCGATCAGAATCATTCCCAGAAGGTTGCACAGCACAATGCGGCCGGGTGAAAACATGGGTCTGGTCACCGTCATCATCTCTGGCATGTCCTCATAATTCGGCGATCTTGTCGCGCTGTTCCGCCAGCACCCGCCGGGCGGCCTGGAAATCGGCCAGCTTGCCGCGCTCCTTTTCCACCACCTCGGCCGGCGCCTTGGCGACGAAGCTGTCGTTGCCTAGCTTCTTCTCGACGGCGCCGATCAGCTTGTCCTGCTTGTCGATCTCCTTGGCCAGGCGGGCGAGCTCCGCCTCCTTGTCGATCAGCCCGGCCATGGGCACTAGCACTTCCATGTCGCCCACCAGCTGCGTGGCGGAAAGCGGTGCCTGCTCGGGGTCGTCGAGCCACTCGACGCGTTCGAGCTTGGCCAGCTTGGCGAGGAAGGGGCGGTTGGCTTCGAGGCGCTCGCGGTCGCTCGGGCTTCCCTTGGTGAGCAGCACTTCCAGCGGCTTGCCCGGAGCGATGTTCATTTCGGCGCGCACGTTGCGCACGGCGACGATCACGCCCTTGAGCCAGGCGATATCGCGGCCGGCAGTCTCGTCGAGTTTGTCGTCGTCGGGCTGCGGCCAGGGCTGGACCATGATCGACTCGCTGCCGTCGCCAGTGGCGGTGCCGGCGAGCGGCGCCACACGCTGCCAGATCTCCTCGGTGATGAAGGGCATCATCGGATGGGCGAGACGCAGGATCGCTTCCAGCACGCGCACCAGCGTGCGGCGGGTGCCGCGCTTGGCGGCAGTGCTGGCGGCTTCGTCCCACAGCACCGGCTTGGAGAGCTCCAGGTACCAGTCGCAGTACTCGTTCCACAGGAAGTCGTAGAGCGCCTGGGCGGCCTGGTCGAAGCGGTACTCCTGTATCGCGCGGGTCACCTGCGACTCGGTGCGCTGCAGCTCGGAGACGATCCAGCGGTCGGCCAGCGACAGCTCCATGGGTTCGTCGTCGTTGGCGCCGCAGTCCTGGCCTTCGGCGTTCATCAGCACGTAGCGCGAGGCATTCCACAGCTTGTTGCAGAAGTTGCGGTAGCCGTCCAGGCGGCCCATGTCGAACTTGATGTCGCGCCCGGTGGTGGCCTGGGAGAGGAAGGTGAAGCGCAGCGCATCGGTGCCGTGGGGCTCGATGCCTTCGGGGAACTCGTCGCGGGTCGCCTTGGCGATGGCCTTGGCCTTGTGCGGCTGCATGAGGCTGCCGGTGCGCTTCTCGACCAGGTTCTCCAGGCCGATGCCGTCGATCAGGTCGATGGGGTCGAGCACGTTGCCCTTCGACTTGGACATCTTCTGACCCTGGCCGTCGCGCACCAGGCCATGCACGTAGACCTGCTTGAAGGGCACCTCGCCGGTGAACTTCAGCGTCAGCATGATCATCCGCGCGACCCAGAAGAAGATGATGTCGAAGCCGGTGACCAGCACGCTGGAGGGATGGAAGGTGCGGAAGTCCTCGCCGCGCTCGGGCCAGCCGAGGGTGGCGAAGGTCCACAGCCCCGAGCTGAACCAGGTGTCGAGCACGTCATCGTCCTGGGTGAGGCGGGGCACGCCGAGCTTCTCCATGGTGGTCAGCGCATCCGCGGTCAGCTCGGGGGTGCCGCCGAGCAGCTGGTCGAAGGAGCGCAGGCGCATGGCGGTGTCGAAATCGCCCTGCTCGTGCTCGATGAAGTCCGCCAACTCTTGCAGGTACTGACGGGTCGCCTCGACCTCGTTGCGCGCCACGAAGACGTTGCCGTCGATGTCGTACCAGGCCGGGATGCGGTGGCCCCACCACAGCTGGCGCGAGATGCACCAGTCCTGCAGGTCGCGCATCCAGGCGAAGTACATGTTCTCGTAGTTCTTGGGCACGAACTCGATGTCGCCGTTCTCGACGGCCTCGATGGCGGGTTTCGCCAGGCTCTCCACGGCGACGAACCACTGATCGGTGAGCAGCGGTTCGATGACGTCGCCGCTGCGGTCGCCGTAGGGCAGAGTGTTGCTGACCGTCTCCACCTGCTCGAGCAGCCCGACGGCCTCCATGTCGGCGACGATGCGCTTACGCGCTTCGAAGCGGTCGAGGCCGGCGTAGGCTTCGGGCAGGGTGGTGTCGATGTCGGGCAGCGGCCGACCCTGAATGTCGAAGGCCTCGGCCCGGGGCAGAATCGCCGCGTCCTGGGTGAAGACGTTGATCAGCGGCAGGTTCTGACGGCGGCCCACTTCGTAGTCGTTGAAGTCGTGGGCGGGGGTGATCTTCACGCACCCGGAGCCCTTCTCCATGTCGGCGTGCTCGTCGGCGACGATGGGGATGCGCCGGCCGACCAGCGGCAGCTCGACGAACTTGCCCACCAGCGAGGCGTAGCGTGGGTCTTCCGGGTTCACGGCCACACCGGTATCGCCGAGCATCGTCTCGGGGCGGGTGGTGGCGACCACCAGGTGGTCGAGACCCGCATCGGTCTTGACGCCGTCGGCGAGCGGGTAGCGGAAGTGCCAGAACTGCCCCTGCTGGTCGCGGTTCTCCACCTCGAGGTCGGAGATGGCGGTGTGCAGGGTCGGATCCCAGTTGACCAGGCGCTTGCCGCGGTAGATCAGCCCCTCGTTGAACAAGCGCACGAAGACTTCCTGCACCGCCTTGTAGAAGCCGTCGTCCATGGTGAAGCGCTCGCGCGACCAGTCGACGCTGGCGCCCATGCGGCGCAGCTGGCGGGTGATGTGGCCGCCGGATTCGTGCTTCCACTCCCACACCTTGTCGATGAAGGCCTCGCGGCCCAGGTCGTGGCGGCTCTTGCCCTCTTCGGCGGCGACCTTGCGTTCCACCAGCATCTGGGTGGCGATGCCGGCGTGGTCGGTGCCCACTTGCCACAGGGTGTTGTTGCCCTGCATGCGCTTCCAGCGGATCAGGGTGTCCATGATGGTGTCCTGGAACGCATGCCCCATGTGCAGGCTGCCGGTGACGTTGGGCGGCGGGATCATGATCGAGAAGGGCGTGCCCTCGCCCGAGGGGACGAAGCGGCCGTCGGCTTCCCAGCGCTCGTACCAGCGGGATTCGATCTGCTCGGGTTGGTAGGTCTTGTCCATGGGCGTTCCGGGTCGAAGTAAAAGGGTGGCAACGAGGCACGGCGCTCGCCGCCCATGGGCGGCGGCACGGTGCGGGGTGTGAAAAATGGGTTCGATTATAGCCCGTTGCGACGGTCGGCGTCATGGGCGTGGAATGTGGAGACAAGGCTACTGATGTCTGAAGAGAGAGGCGTCGGGGCAGCTTCGCCATCGGGGCTGATCCGGGGGCAGCCCTTCGAGGAGGCGCTGTGAACCCATCCCTGGGCGCTACCGATGCCATCCCTGGCATCGGACCTCCTCTCCGGCCTGCCCCCGGCGCCCCTTGCTTTGACGGCATCAACCGCGCAGCTGATGCGCCTTCACCGGATAGCCGCGCTGCTTGTAGGTCTGCCAGCAGGCGCGCTTGGCGGTGAGCACCTGCTGATGCTGGTTGATGATCTCGGCGACCCGTTCGAAGCGCGAGAACCACTCGGGGATACCCGGGTCGAGGTTGAGCAGCGCCATGGGCGCTTCGGCGCTGAGCTCGGGCGGCTGTTCCCAGCCGAGGGTCACCGTCACGCTGTCGGCCATGTCGCTGCCGAGCAGGGCATGGGGCAGGTAGGCCTCGGGGCGGAAGGTCCATAGCCGCTCGTCGAGGTCGCTGGCCATGGCCTCGTCCTCGGCGTGCAGGTGCAGCCGGTAGCCCTTGCCGTGGATGGTCTCGGCCAGCCGGCAGGCGAAGTCGAGACGCGCTTCCAGTGTGGTATCGGGCAGGATGTAGAAATCGATTTCGGTCACGGCTAGGGCCTGGTGATGGCTACGGGCTACGAGTCGGCCGCGTACTGCTCGCGACTCGTAGCCCGGGGCTCGATTCAGAGGGCTTACGCCAGGCGCGTCAGCCAGCCATGGGTATCCTCGCGACGCCCGTATTGCAGGTCGAGCAGTTGGGTGCGCAAGCGCTTGCCGATGTCGCCGCCGTTGTCGGCGGTGAGGCGGATGCGCTCGTCGTCGCTGACCAACTCGCCGATCGGCGTGACCACCGCCGCGGTGCCACAGGCGAAGACTTCGCTGATCTCGCCGGAGGCGGCGCCGTCACGCCATTCGTCGATGCTGATGTGACGTTCTTCCGGCGTCAGGCCTTCGTCGCGGGCCAACTGGATGATCGAGTCCCGGGTGACCCCCTCGAGGATGGTGCCGGTCAGCTTGGGGGTGACGATACGCCCGTCGCGGTAGACGAAGAACAGGTTCATGCCGCCGAGTTCCTCGACCCACTTGTTCTCCACCGCGTCGAGGAAGGCGACCTGGTCGCAGCCATGCGCCTCGGCTTCCTTTTGCGCCGCCAGCGAGGCGGCGTAGTTGCCGCCGCACTTGGCGTAGCCGGTGCCGCCGGGGGCGGCACGCTTGTAGTTCGACGACAGCCATATCGACACCGGCTTGACGCCGCCCTTGAAGTAGGCAGCGGCCGGCGAGGCGATCACGTAGTAGTCGACCTCCTTCGATGGGCGTACGCCGAGGAATTTCTCGCTGGCGATCATGAATGGGCGCAGGTAGAGGCTGGTTTCCTCGGCAGCGCTGGCCGGGGTGGGTACCCAGGCGTTGTCCAGGCCGACCAGCGCCTTCAGCGAGCCGATGAAATCGTCGTCGCTGAGCTCGGGTAAGGCCAGCCGGCGCGCCGAGGCGCGAAAGCGCGCGGCGTTCTTCTCGGGACGGAAGGTCCACACCGAGCCATCGGCGTGGCGGTAGGCCTTGATGCCCTCGAAGATTTCCTGGGCGTAGTGCAGCACGGCGGCGGCGGGGTCGAGGGTCAGCGGCCCGTAGGGGCGCACTTCGTGGCCGTGCCAGCCGTCGTCCGCGGTCCAGCGGATGTGTGCCATGTGGTCGCTGAAATAGCGGCCGAAGCCGGAATTGCCGAGGATCTCGTCGCGGATGGCGTCATCCGTGGGGTGAGCGGTCGGCCTTATGTCGAAGCCAGAAGTGGTCACCGGGGGTCTCCGTTACAGAACTCTGCGTCGGCAGCCGACGAATCGTCGGACCGTGGGCCGTTGCGGTTGAGTGTCGTCACGCAGCGGCGTGACGAACGTTGACAGCGAGAATGACATAACCGCCATGGGCCGGGAAAGTCCGGCCCATGGGGAGAATGCTTCGCGGATAAACGTAGCACGCGAGTTATGCGTTGCGAAGTGTCGCTCGGCTTGACGTGCTACTCGACGTTTTCCGGAGTCTCGCCCAGCTCGACCTCACGATCCAGCAGATACTGGGTGAGCAGCCCCACCGGGCGGCCGGTGGCGCCCTTTTGCTTGCCCGAATGCCAGGCGGTGCCGGCGATGTCGAGGTGTGCCCAGGGGAACTTGTCCGCGAAGCGCGACAGAAAGCAGCCGGCGGTGATGGTGCCCGCCGGGCGCCCGCCGATGTTGGCCAGGTCGGCGAAGTTGGAGTCGAGTTGCTCCTGGTATTCGTCCCACAACGGCAGGTGCCAGGCGCGGTCCCAGGCCATCTCGCCGGCGTCGAGCAGGTCCAGCGCCAGGTCGTCGTCGTTGGCGAGCAGGCCGGTGGCGTGGTGACCCAGGGCGATGATCGCCGCGCCGGTGAGGGTGGCGATGTCCACCACGCTGGCCGGCTCGAAACGCTCGGCGTAGGTCAGTGCATCGCACAGCACCAGGCGACCTTCGGCATCGGTGTTGAGCACCTCCACGGAGAGCCCCTTGAGGGTCTTGATGATGTCGCCGGGCTTGGTGGCGCGGCCGTCGGGCATGTTCTCGGCGGCGGCGACGATGAACACCAGGTTGAGTTTGGGCGCGAGCGCCAGCACGCTCTGAACGGTGCCGAACACACTGGCGGCGCCGCACATGTCGAATTTCATCTCGTCCATGGCCTCGCCGGGCTTGAGCGAGATGCCGCCGGTGTCGAAGGTGATGCCCTTGCCGACCAGCACGTGGGGCGCTTCGTCGGCATTCTGGGCACCCTGATAGCGCATCACGATCAGCCGTGAGGGCTCGGCGCTGCCGCGTCCCACGGCGAGCAGGCTGTGGGCGCCCAGGCGCTCCAAGGCCTCTTCGTCGAGCACTTCCACGGAGAGTGCCCCGTTCGATGCCTCGCCCAGCCGCTCGGCGCGCTCGGCCAGGTAGCGGGGCGTGCAGACGTTGCCCGGCAGGTTGCCCAGAGTGCGGGCCAGGCTGACGCCCTGGCCGATGGCGTCGCCCACGCGAGCGCCCCGCTTGGCGGCCTGGCTGTCGCCGCCTTCGCTGACCAGTAGGGTCACCTGCGTCAGCTGCGGCGCCGCCGCTGGCTCGGACTTGAATTCGGTGAAGCGATAGACGGCGCGGTTGGCGGCCTCGGCGACCATGCGGGCCTTCCAGTCGCAGGCGCGCTCGCCGATCGGCACATCGGTGAAGGCCACGGCGGCATCGTCCACGGCGAGTTTCGCCAGCGAGCCGAAGGCGGCATCCAGCGCCTTGCGAAAGGCGCCTTCCTGGCACTTGTCGCGGCTACCCAAGCCCACCAGCAGCAGGCGGTCGGCACCCAGCCCGGGTGCGAAGGGAATCAGCTGAACGTTACCCAACTTGGCCTCGAAATCGCCGCGCTCGATCAACTGCCCGATGAGTCGCTCACTGGCGTCGTCGAGCTTGGCGGCAGCGGGCAGCAGCTCGCCGTCAGTGAACACCGGTAATACCAGGCAGGCCGTCTCGACCTTGGCAGGGTTGGCCGTCTGAACGGGGAATTCCATGGTGACTCCACAAGACAAGCGAAGGGGGATTCTGGATAATGCCGGCACGGCCATAGGCCCGTGCCGAATCACCCCAGTGTACCCAAGGCATGGCTCCAATGCATAAAAGCGCTGCATGATCGTCTTTCGTTATCTGACCCGCGAGATCCTGCTGACCATGTCGGCGGTGGCAGGCGTGCTGCTGCTGGTGATCATGGGCAGCCGTTTCATCCGCTATTTCTCCGATGCCGCGGAAGGCGAGATTCCGGTCAGCATCCTCGGCTCTCTGATGCTCTTCCATCTGCCGGGCTTTCTCGAGCTGATCCTGCCGCTCGCCTTCTTTCTGGGCATTCTGCTCGCCTATGGTCAGCTCTACCTCAACAGCGAGATCACCGTACTGGTGGCCTGTGGAACCAGCCCCATGCGCCTGCTGCAGGTGAGCCTGGTGCCGGCCGCTCTGGTGGCGTTGCTGGTGGGAACGTGTAGCCTGTGGCTGACCCCGGCCGGGGCTCTGCACAACGAGCAACTGCTCGAGGAGCAGCGCAGCCGGCTGGATTTCACGGCGCTCGCGCCGGGTCGATTCCAGGACTTCGGCGACGGGCGTACTGCCTATACCGAAAGCTTCGATGACGATCGCAGTCATATGCAGGAAGTCTTCATCAGCGAGCGCCAGCGGCGCCGTGACGGCACGCCGGAGAGCGCCGTGACGCGTGCCGCCAGCGGCTACCAGACGGTGGACGATGACACCGGCAGCCGGTTCCTGGTGCTGGAGAACGGTGAGCGCTACAGCGTGGAGCCGGGACGCCACGAGGCCGAGCGCCTCGAATTCGCGACCTATGCGGTGCGCCTTTCGCGGGCCGGTGAGGGCGCCGAGTTGGGGTCTCCCGAGTATGCCACCACCGCGGCGCTGCTCGATGATGACGATACGCGCGCCCAGGCACAGCTGCAGTGGCGGTTGTCGCTGCCCGTGATGGTATTCATCCTGACGCTGCTGGCGATGCCGCTCGCCAAGGTCAATCCCCGTCAGGGGCGCTTCGCCAAGCTGTTACCGGCGGTGTTCCTGCACGTCTGCTACCTGAGCCTGCTGCTCGCGGCGCTGGATGCCATCGGGCGTGGCTCGCTGCCGGTGGCATTGGGCATGTGGCCCATTCATGTCGTCTTCCTGCTTCTCGGTCTCGGTTTGATGGTGCGTGCCCAGCGCCAGGGGATGGCGGGATGATTGCCGATCGCCTCGACCGCTACATCGCCCGCAACGTGCTAGGTGCCATCATCGTGGTACAGGTGGTGTTGCTGGGGCTCGACCTCGTCATCACTTACATCAACGACCTGGAGGACGTGGCCGGCGACTATGGCGCCTTCCAGGTATTGCAGTACCTGCTGATGCGCTTGCCCTGGCGCTTCTACCAGTATGCGCCCGTTGGCGTGCTGATCGGCGCGCTGATCGGTCTGGGCAGCATGGCGTCGAGCAACGAACTCACCGTGATGCGCGCTGCCGGCCGTTCGTTGACGCGCATTCTGTGGGGCGTCATGAAACCGGTTCTGGTGGTGGTGGTCGTGCTGCTGCTGGTCGCCGAGTACGTGAGTCCACGCACCGAGCAGTTCGCCAGTGCCTGGCGTCTCGAGAAACTGCAGGGAGAAGGCGCCGTGCTCACCCAGCGGGGCGGCTGGCAGCGCGAAGGCGACAGCATCTACCGCTTCGGCGCCATTCGCGCCGATGATACCGTGCTCGACCTGACTCGCTATCGCTTCGAGGGGCACACCCTGCAGGATGCCATGGTGGCCCAGCGGGCGATCTGGCATGACGGCGCCTGGCGGCTCGAGGATGTTGCCATCACGCGCTTCCATGAAGAGCGTACCGACGTCGAACGTCACGACAGCCTGCCCTGGCAAACGGGGCTGACCCCCGCCCAGCTCGACCGCCTGCTGCGAGAGGTCAATAGCCAGGCGCCCAGCGAGCTGTGGGCCTATGCCAGCTACCTGCGCAGCCAGAGTCTCGAGGCGACCCAGCCGCTGCTCTACTTCTGGCAGAAGCTGCTGATGCCGCTGACCCTGGCGTCTCTGGTGCTGGTGGCCGCTTCCTTCGTATTCGGCCCGTTGCGAACCGTGGCGGCGGGGACGCGGGTATTCTATGGCGTGGTGACCGGCCTGGTCTTCAAGTACTTGCAGGACCTGCTGGCGCCGGCCTCCACGGTCTGGGGATTTTCACCGATCTGGGCCGTGCTGGGGCCGACTCTGCTGTGCGCCGTGCTGGGTCTCTATCTGTTACGGCGCAGCGGGTAATACGGGAGATGAAGGATATGCCGCGACGCTTCGAGCACCTCGACGACACTTGGCCGGCTGGCCTGGGCCGGCGGCTGGGCGCCATGCTCTACGATGGTTTCCTGGTAGCGGCGATCTGGTTGTTGGTTGCGGTGGCCCATCTGGCGGTGGTTCGCTTCGGCTTCGGGCTGGAGGCCGAAGCGGTGGGGGCCGGCTGGCTGCAGCGTGGCTCTCTGCAGTTGCTGCTGCTCGCCAGTGCCTTCCTGTTCTTCGCTTTCTGTTGGCGGCGCGGCGGCATGACCCTGGGCATGCAGGCTTGGCGGCTACGCGTACAGACCGTGGATGGTCGCGCTATCTCGCTGGGGCAGAGTCTGGTGCGCTATGGCGTGGCGTGGCTGTCATTCGTCGCGCTCGGGCTCGGCTACCTGTGGGTCCTGTTCGACACCGAGCAACGCAGCTGGCCCGATATCGTTTCCGGCACGCGTACCGTGGTGTTGCCCAAGCCAGCGCGACGTTGAGATACCGCTCGACTGACCCTGATCATTTTTTCATCGATTGGGGGTTGCACTACGCCATGCGAATCATTTACATTCGATCTCGCAACGATTGGCGAGGTGCTGCAATGTACGTGTGTATCTGCAAGGGCGTGACCGACCACCGAATCCGCGAGTCCGTCGAGGGCGGCGCCCGCAGCTGGCGCGAGGTTCAGGCCGAGACGGGTTGCGGCACCCAGTGCGGCAAGTGTGCCTGCACGGCCAAACACATCACGCGTGAAGCCATCGTCAACGAGATGTCGGCCGCCGTGGACGACTTGGCCTACGCGGTGTGATGCCGCGCGCCTTCATGGCGAACCCGAGAGGGCTGCAGCATCGATAGCCAATTCTTCTCATTCTAGTTGCGTTTCTCCCAACCCTTTGTCATGTTTGGACTTTTTGCTCTCAGTAGACAATACTGGGGGTGTTCGACGTGCCGCAGAGAACGGTGCTACGTTTCAGCCTGACGTTTCAGGATCGGTCCAAGACGCAATGAAGAGGGAGACGCACCATGAAAGGTGATGCCAAGGTCATCGAGCATCTCAACAAGGCCCTGGGTGCCGAGCTGGTCGCCATCAATCAGTATTTCCTGCATGCCAAGATGTATCAGGATTGGGGCCTCACCAAGCTGGGCAAGTGGGAGTACGACGAGTCCATCGAGGAGATGCAGCACGCGGAGAAGCTGATCGACCGCATCCTCTTCCTCGAGGGCGTTCCCAATCTGCAGGATCTCGGCAAGCTGCACATCGGCGAGAACGTCCGTGAAATGCTGGAGTGCGACCTCAAGATCGAGCACGAGGGACGCAAGGGCTACATCGAGGCGATCGCCTATTGCGAAACGGTACAGGACTACGTGACTCGCGATCTGTTGCGTGACCTGCTGGCCGACGAAGAGGGGCACATCGATCACATCGAGACCGAGCTCGGCCTGATCGACAAGGTCGGCATCGAGAACTACCTGCATAAGCAGATGCAGGAAGCCGGAGAAGAGTAACGCCGATACCCTGCCTTCTGCCATTCGCAGCACCCGCATCGGCGTCACCGATGCGGGTGTTGTCATTTCAGGGCGCTGCCAACGCCTGTATCCGGCGGTCATCGCGACGGCTTGCCGTCGCGCAGCCAGGCCGCCCGCACACTGAAAACCGACTGTCACGGTGTTGTAAGGCGATGACGGTAATGTCGCTGGGGCTCACTCATCGGAGGTTGTCTCATGATGCAGAAACGCCCCTTGGTATCCGCTCTTGTCGTTTCTTCAGCACTTGCCGGTTTGGCCTTTCCGGCTATCGGCAGCGAGACGCTGGTGCTCTACACCAGTCAGCCCAACGGCGACGCCCAGCAAACCGTCGACGCTTTCCAGGCCGCCCATCCTGAGGTCGAGGTGGAATGGGTGCGCGATGGCACCACTCGGCTGATGACACGCCTGCGCTCCGAGCTTTCCGCCGGCGTCAGCAACCCCGACGTGCTGCTGATCGCCGACAGCATGACCATGCAGTCGCTCAAGCAGGAGGGGCACCTGCAGTCCTACCTGAGTCCTGAGCGCGAGGCCTACGACGCCGAGCTGTACGACCCGGCAGGCTACTACTACGGCAGCAAGCTGATCACCACGGGCATCGTCTACAATACTGCTGCCGAACATCGGCCGCAGCGCTGGCAAGATCTCGTCGAACCGGAATACGAAGGGCAAGTGACCATGCCGAGCCCGCTCTACTCCGGTGCTGCCCTGATTCACATGGCGACGCTCAGCGGCCATTCCGAACTGGGCGAAAGCTATTACGAGGCGCTGCACGACAACCGCGTCGAAGCCCAGGGCGGTAACGGCGGCGTATTCAATGCCGTGGCGGCGGGTACCAAGCCCTACGGCATCGTGGTGGACTTTTTGCCGATTCGCGAGGCGGCCAAGGGCTCGCCGGTCGATTTCGTGTTCCCCGAGGAGGGAGTGAGCGCGGTGACCGAGCCGGTAGCCATCATGCAGGAGGCCGACAACCTCGATGCGGCGCAGAAATTCGTCGATTTCGTTCTCTCGCAGGAGGGGCAGCGGCTGGTGAGCGATCAGGGCTATTTGCCGGCGCATCCCGCAGTGGCACCGCCGGAGGGCTTCCCGGCACGCGACGACATCGACCTGATGCCACTCGATGTCGAAAGCGCCCTGGCCACGGAGGCCGAGCTCAAGGAGCGGTTCAGCGACCTGTTCGGTAGCTGATCATGACACCCAGCCTCACCGACGGCAGCCAGCATCGCTGGCTGCTCACCCTGCTGACGACCGTCATCGTGGTACTCAGCCTGATGCCCAGTCTGCGTCTGCTGATGGAGGCGCTGGGCGATCTGGCCCAGGGCAGCGAGGCGCCGCTATGGCGGGTGCTGCAGGCCGAAAGCACCTGGCGGGCGCTATGGCGCAGTCTCTACACCTCGGGACTGGGCATGCTGATAGCGCTGGTGCTGGGTAGTCTGTTCGCCTTCGTGATCACTCTGACCGACATCCGCGGCAAAGCCTGGCTGGTGTTCTGCTTCATGCTGCCGATGATGATTCCGCCCCAGGTCACGGCGCTCAGTTGGTTGCAGCTCTTCGGCCCCGCCAGCCCGCTATTGAAGAGCATCGGCATGGCGCCGCCGCTGGGCAGCCCGCAGCCGCTCCATTCGGCGCAGGGCATCGGTCTGCTGCTGGGCATCCAGAGTGCACCGCTGGTGTTCCTGGCGCTACGGACCACACTGCTGTCGGTTCCCCGCGAGCTGGTCGAGGCGGCGCGCATCAGCGGCGCCCGCCAGGCCCAGGTGTGGGGACAGATCATCCTGCCGGTGACACGCAGCGGCCTGATTGCCGGCGCGGCCATGGCCTTCATCTCGAGCCTGGGCAATTTCGGCATTCCTGCCATGCTGGGCATTCCCGCCGGTTACTACGTGCTGCCGACCCTCATCTATCAACGCATGGCGAGTTTCGGTACCGGCGTGCTCGCCGAGATGGCTTCGCTCTCGCTGCTGATCGGCATGCTGGCGCTCACTGGCGTGGCGTTGCAGCAGGCGTGGATGAAACGCAGCCGCTACGGGCTGGTGGGCCACAGTGGGCGTGCCCACGACTTCTCGCTGGGACGTTGGCGAGCGGGGGTGACCGCCCTGCTGTTGGCCGTATTGCTGGCGATCCTCGTCGCGCCGCTGGCGGCGTTGGTGGTGAGCTCGCTGGTGCCCGCCATGGGGGTGCCGCTGACCTGGGAAACCCTCACTCTGGAGGCTTACCACGAGGTGATTGGCCGCCAGGGCGCAACCTGGCGGGCGGTGCGCAACAGCCTGTGGCTGGCGGGCGGTGCTGCGCTGGTGCTGATGCTGTGCAGCCTGCCGCTGGCGTACCGGCTGCAGCGCTTGCCGCAGCGCTGGCAGAGCCTGACCCTGAGCGCCATCGAACTGCCCTATGCGCTGCCCGGCGTGGTGTTGGCGGTGGCCTGCATTCTGCTCTTCGTGCGGCCCATTCCCGTGGTGAACGTGGCGCTCTACGGCACCCTGGGGCTGATCTTCATCGCCTATCTGGCGCGCTTCCTGGTGGTGTGTCTCAAGCCGGTGGCTGCCGGTCTTTCCCAGCTCGATCCTTCTCTGGAAGAGGCCGCGCAGCTGGCGGGTGCCGGCCCCTGGCGCCGCCTGGGCGGCATCGTGCTGCCGCTGGTGGCGCCAGCACTGTTCGCCGGTGGGCTGCTGGTATTCCTGATGGCGGTGAACGAACTGACCGTTTCCGCTCTGCTGTGGAGTGCGGGCAACGAGACCCTGGGCGTGCTGATCTTCAACCTGGACGAGGGCGGCGAGAGCGTGCTGGCCGCTGCGGTGGCCGTGCTGGTTGTGGCGATGGTGGCGGCACTGATGCTGTTGCTGAGCCTGCTGGCACCGCGCCTGCCCAAGGGAGTCGTGCCATGGCAGAGCTGACGATCGATCGCGTCACCAAGCGTTTCGGCGAGCATGCAGCCGTAGAGTCACTCTCGCTGGATGTCGAATCGGGCGAGTTCGTCGCTCTGCTCGGCCCCAGCGGCTGCGGCAAGACCACCATGCTGCGCATGCTGGCTGGCTTCGAACCGCTCAGCGACGGCGAGATTCGCCTGGGAGAGCGGACTCTGGCCAGCCGGGAGCGGCACGTGCTGCCGGAGCAGCGCAACATGGCCATGGTGTTCCAGTCGTATGCCCTGTGGCCGCACATGAGCGTGGCCGACAACGTCGGCTACCCGCTCAAGCTGCGCCGACTGGAGGGCGATGTCTACCGGCGCCGGGTGGCCCAGGCATTGGCTCTGGTGGCCCTGGAGTCATACGCCGGGAGTTCGCCACAGGAACTCAGCGGTGGCCAGCGCCAGCGCGTAGCGCTGGCACGCTGCCTGGTCACCGACCCCGAAATCGTGCTGCTCGACGAGCCGCTGGCCAACCTTGATCGCCATCTGCGTGCCGCCATGGAGCGGAGCTTTCGTGATTTCCACCGCCGCACCGGCGCTACCCTGGTCTATGTCACCCATGACCAGAGCGAGGCCATGGCGCTGGCGGACCGGATCGCGGTCATGCGCGAAGGGCGGCTGGAGCAGTGGGCCACGCCGGAAACGCTCTATCGCCGGCCGCGATCGACCTGGGTGGCGAGCTTCATCGGTCAGGGCAGCCAACTGAAGGTGGCTGCGGGGCGGCCGGGCCAGCGCCTGGAGGAGAGCCCCCTGATGCGGGGGCTCGCCGCCGTTGTCACCGAGCGCACCCAGCCGGTGCTGGTGCGCCCGGAGCACGTAACGGTACTGCCGGATGCCCCTTGCCTCGATGACCTGCGCGCGCGAGTGGAAGGCGTGACCTTCCGCGGCGAGCGCTACGAGCTGCACCTGCGCCTGGAAAGCGGTGAAGCGCTGTTGGCCTATCACCACGCGGCGCTGGCCGAGGGGCAAGCGGTGGCGTTGGCCTTGCGCGAGGGCTGGTGCCTGGAATCCGAGGCATGAGCCCACGCATCGAGGTGCTGAGCGGGCTGGGCGACAAGGCGCCCGCCGCCATCCTGGTCGAGGCCGAAGGCAAGCGTCTGCTGCTCGACGCCGGCGGCGCCCTGCATCCGGGGCAGTCGACGGCCTGGGCCGACGGGCTGGACGTCGATGCCGTGCTGATCAGCCACGATCACTTCGACCACATCGGTGGGGTGGGGACGCTGCCCGACGAGCTGCCGCTCTATTGTACCGCCGTGGTGGCGGCAGCGCTGCCGGGCGGACGCGAGTGGCGAGCGCTGCCCGAGCGCGGTCAGTGTTGCATCGAGGGAATCCCGGTGACCACCGGCCAGGCCGGGCACTCGCTGGGTGGCGTATGGCTGCATCTGGGCATCGGTGGCGGGGTGTTCTACAGCGGCGATGCCTGCCTCGAGTCATCGCTGTTTCCTTTCGATGCGCCGCCACCAGCTCGCGTTGCCCTGCTGGATGCCTCCTACGGCCGCTACGATACCCCCCAGGCGCAATGTCGTGCAGCCATTGCCCAGCGGTTGACCGAGCCGCGGACATTACCGGTACCGTTGTCGGGGCGGGCGCTGGAAATGGCACTCTGGCTCGAGGTCCACGCCGAGCGGCTGGGGATTGCCTGGAACCTGGACGCCGCCTGCCGTCAGGCGCTCGAGCAGTTGCTGCGCTTGCCAGGTTCGCTGCGTAGAGAAGAGCATGATGCGACCATTCGCCGGCTGCTCGATGCGCCGCGCGTGGACTCCCCCGAACTGTGGCTGGTGGAGGACTGCGATGACGATCCACAGGACTGGCCGGATCACCGTCTGCTGCATACGGGCTACCTCACGCCCCGGCGACAACGTCAGTGGGCGGCAGGCGAGGTCGACTGGCTGCGCTGGAACGTCCACTTGCGCTTGTCCCATCTGCGCACGCTCGTTTCCCGGCTGGGAGCCGAGCGCGTGATGCCGTTGTTCACCACCGAGGTACGCGAGGTGAACGCAGGGTTGACGGCACCGGGATCTCCGGCCGTCGCCGAGGAGAACAGCGATGCTGTTGGCTAGGCCATTCGTCTTCCTCCGTCATGGTGAAACGCCCTTAAACCGAGAACGGCGCATCGGCGGGCGCACCGATGTGCCGCTGACGGCGCTGGGCGAGGCCCAGGCCAGGCAGGCAGCCGTGTGGCTCGCTCGGCCCTGGAGCCGGGTCGTGACGAGTACGCTGCAGCGTGCCTGGCGCACCGCGGAGTTGGCCGTGCCCGGCCAGACGGCCATCCGGCTGAGTGGACTCGACGAACGCGACTGGGGAGAGCTGGAGGAAGCGCCACTGGTACGACAGCCTCCCTATGAGGCGACGCCACCCGGCGGAGAGAGCTGGACGAGCTTCCAGGCACGCGTGCTGGCTGCACTGAACGACGTGCTGGCCAGCGACGATCTGCCCTTGGTGGTGGCTCATTCCGGCGTCTATCGGGTGATCCGCACCCAGCTCTTCGGGAGTCCGTACGGGGTGAGGCTGCCCAATGCGCTGCCGTTTCTGATCCGCCCCGGTCCATTGGGGTGGCAGGTGCATCGCTATGTGCCTCAGAACGCCTTTTCGAGCTCGAAGCGCGGCACGGGCTCGCCCTGAACTGCGACGGTTTCGTTGAAGTCCCCGAGTGGGCGTACCCACAGGCCGTAATCGCCATAGAGGGCACGATAGACGACGAGTGGCTCTTCGGTTTCGCTGTGATGGGCCACGCCGAGCACCTCGTAGCGGTTGCCTTTGTAGTGGTAGTAGATCCCGGGGACGGGGTGGGGCTGTGACATCTCGAGCTCCCTGCTGAGAACCAATGCGCGAGCGGCGATGCTGGCAACGACGGTCAATGGGTTCCGACGGTCAGGGGCCGGTTTCGCCGTCGTCATTGGCCGCGGCCTGCTTGGCCAGTCTGGTTAGCACCCGCGAGGCGGCGACGAAGCCGAAGCTGCCGGTGACGGCGGTCGCAGCACCGAAACCCGAG
This sequence comes from Halomonas faecis, assembly GCF_010993975.1. GTDB lineage: Bacteria > Pseudomonadota > Gammaproteobacteria > Pseudomonadales > Halomonadaceae > Halomonas > Halomonas faecis. The sequence continues at coordinate 116,285 of NZ_JAACZO010000056.1, read as the reverse complement.
GCGCAGTCGAGCCGTGTGGACTCGTTCGAAGCGGGCTTCTCGAAGCACACCTCGCCGTCGGCGGCAGGATAGACCAGCTGTTCGTCAGAGTAGACGCATTCGACCGAAAAGCGCCGCTTGGGATTGCGCGAGAAGCCGTAATCGCGGCGTAGCCGGGCGCGCACCTTGGCCAGCAGCGGGTCGTGCTCGGTGCGTGTGAGATCGGCGGTGCGGATGCGGGTGGGGTCGGTCTGGCCGCCGGCGGCACCGGTGACGGTGATCGGCATCTTGTGGCGCCGGCACCAGGCGATCAGCGCTGCCTTGGCCACTACGCTGTCGATGGCGTCCACCACATGATCGGCCTCCAGCGGCAGCCGCGTGGCCAGGTTGGTGGGGGTGACGAAGGCGGTGTCGGCGGTGACCTCGATGCCGGGGTGGATGGCCCGGCAGCGCTCGGCGAGCGCCTCCACCTTGGGGCGACCGATGGTGCCGTCCAGGGCGTGCAGCTGGCGGTTGACGTTCGATATGCAGACGTCGTCGAGGTCGATCAGCGTGAGCCGGCCGATGCCGGAGCGCGCCAATGCCTCGACGGCCCAACTGCCCACGCCGCCGACGCCGACCACCACCACGTGAGCCGAGCGAAACCGCTCGGCGGCACGCCGGCCGTAGAGGCGGCGGATGCCACCGAAGCGAAGCGCGTAGTCGTCCCGGTCGAGCGAGTGGGGCTGAGGCAGGTCGGTCATGGCGCGATCGATTCCACGGTGGGTTCGGCAAAACTGTCGTGGCGAACGGCATTCACCGGCAGGTGGCCGCTCCAGCCGAAGCGTTCGAACAGCCGGCTCATGGGCGCATCCAGGGCGGCGCTGACCCTGAGGCAGCCAGCACCGGCCGGATGTTCGAAACCCAGCTCCACGGCGGCCAGCAGCAGGCGCGGGATTTCCAGGCGCTCGGCGAAGAACCGGTTGTGGATGCTCTTGCCGTGCTTGGCATCGCCGATGATCGGATAGCCGCGGCGCGACAGATGGCGGCGAATCTGGTGACGGCGGCCGGTCAGGGGGCGCGCTTCCATCAACGAGTAGCGGGCATGCGGGTAGCGGTCGACCTGCACCGGCAGCTCCACGCCATCCAGGCGGCGCACCTCGGTAATGGCCGGCTGGGCGGGCATCTCCGCCTTGGGCCGGGGACCATCCTCCTCGCGCAGCGGATAGTCTAGCCGCTCGGCCTCGGGGCCGATGCCGCGCACCACTGCCAGGTAGCGCTTGGTCACCCGGCGTTCGGTGAACGCTGCGCCGAGCCGGGAGGCACTTTCGGGGTCGAGGGCGAACACCATCACGCCGGAGGTGGGGCGGTCGAGTCGATGCACCGGGTAGACGCGCCGGCCCAAGCGGTCGCGCAGCCGCTGCAGCAGAAATTCGCGCTCGCCGCGGGCCAGGGCGGTGCGGTGCACCAGCAGCCCCGCCGGCTTGTGCACGACGACCAGGTGCGCGTCGTCGTGGAGTATCCGCAGCTCGTCGATCATGTGTCGTCCGTTCCCTTCGCGAAGGGCGCTCATTGTCGCCGTCTGGGGATGACTTGTCATCCGGCGCGGGCGTTCAGCCATCGTGAGTATCGAGGCACAAGCGGCCATTCCGAGCGATCCACCGTGGGCCGGTCTGCGCCATGGCGTTGCTGTCATACCCATGTCACGGTGGTGTCGCATTCTCTTCGCACGACCATGATGCAGGGAAGAGCCATGACGACGGAGGGAGACGCACTCAGAGCGATCATCGAGGGTGAGCGGCTGGTGGTGCATTTCCAGCCCATCGTCGATGCCGGGCGTCGGACGATCCACGGCTACGAGGCGCTGGCGCGCGGTCCCGAGGGATCGCCCCTGCGTTCGCCGGTACGCCTGTTCGACGTGGCCATGCACGCCGGCCTGCTGGTGGAGCTGGACCTATTGTGCCGGCGCCTGGCGATTCAGCGCTTCGTGACGTTGGGTCTGCCGGGGCAGCTGTTTCTCAACGTCATGCCGGCCACCATCGTCGAGCGCGACTTCCGGGAAGGTCTCACCCTGCGGTTCCTGCACGAGGCGGGATTGGCGCCGAACCGGGTGGTGATCGAGCTCACCGAGCACATGCCGATCCACGACTACGCTTTGATGCGCCAGGCGGTGGCCCACTACCGCGAGATGGGCTTCCAGGTGGCGCTGGACGATCTCGGCGCAGGCCATTCCAGCCTGCGGCACTGGTCGGAGTTGCGGCCGGATTTCGTCAAGCTCGACCGTCACTTCGTGGCGGGCATCGACCAGGCGCCGGCCAAGCGCGAATTCCTGCGCTCGATTCTCGACGTGGCGCGCAGCCTGGATTGCCAGCTGATCGCCGAGGGCATCGAGACCGAGCAAGAGCATCGCTGCCTATGGGAACTCGATCGTGGCCTGTCGCTGCTGCAGGGCTATTTCTTCGCGCGGCCCAGCGAAGCGCCACCGCACAACGTCTCCCACCTGCTACCCGCCCATGCGACGCCGTGCCAGGAGCCCGCGCGCTGCGCCTGTTCCATTACCCGAGACATTGCCGCCGTGCCGCCAGACATGCCCGTGCCGGTGTTGGTGGAGCGCTTTCGCCGCCATCCGTCGCTGCGCTGCGTGCCCGTCGTGGATCGAGGGCGGCCGCTGGGGGTGGTGCGGCGCAACGCCTTTCTGATGCTGTTCACCAACCCGTTCAGCCATTCGCTGTATGCCAAGCGTCAGATACGTGAACTGGCCGATACGCAGATGCTGGTGGCGGCCGCCGACACGCCACTGGCCAAGCTCAGCCAGCGCGTGACGGCCGGCGACGACGGGCAGCAGGAAGACTTCGTGATCGTCGACGGTGACGGCCACTATCGAGGCATGGGCAATATCGTCGACCTGCTGCGCGAGATCACCGCGATACAGGTGCGGCAGGCGCGGCATGCCAACCCGCTGACCGGCCTGCCGGGCAATATCCTGATCAACGAGACCCTGGCCCGGTGGTTGGAGGGCGGCGAGCCCTTCACGGCGGTCTACTGCGATCTGGATCATTTCAAGGCGTTCAACGACGCCTACGGCTATGCTCGCGGCGACCGGGTGATCATCGCCGTGGCCAGCCTGCTGCAGGCCCAGGCGGACGAGGTCGATTTCGTCGGTCACGTGGGCGGCGACGACTTCGTGTTGTTGCTGGAGGATGCCAGCTGGCGCGATACCTGTCGCCGCATCCTCGAGGCCTTCGCCACGATCGCGCCGGATTTCTACGACGATGCCGAGCGTCTCGCCGGCGGCATCCATCTCGAGAACCGCCAGGGCGTCGAGACCTTCTTTCCCATCGTCAGCGTGTCGCTGGCGGCCCGCCCGGTACCGGCCGGGACGCAGGACATGGCGCTGGATATCGCCACGGAGCTCTCCGACCTCAAGAAACAGGCCAAGAAGCAGCCGGGTAACAGCCTGTTCGTGGATCGTCGCATCAGATGAGTGCGTGACGCAGCCGCGCCGAGACCGCTTCGCTCACCACTACCGTGGCGAGAATCACGATCAGAATGGTCGCCACCTGGGACCAGGCCAGCGTATCGATCGACGACTGCAGTTTCATGCCGATGCCGCCGGCGCCCACCAGGCCGAGGATGGTGCTTTCGCGGATGTTGATGTCCCAGCGGAACACCGAGATGCCCCAGAAGGCGGGTAGCACCTGGGGCACGATGCCGTAGTGGATGATTTGGGAGCGGCTGGCGCCGGTGGCGGTGACGGCCTCGATCTGGCGAACGTCGGTTTCCTCGATGGCCTCGTAGAGCAGCTTGCCGACGAAGCCGATGGAGCGCAGGGCGATGGCCACGATGCCGGCAAGCAGGCCCGGCCCGATGATGGCCACCAGCAGCAGTGCCCAGATCAGCGAGTTGATCGAGCGCGAGGCGACGATCACCAGCAGCGCCACGGGGCGTACCAGCAGTGCCGAGGGGGTGGTATTGCGGGCCGCCAGAAAGGCCACCGGCACGGCCAGGATCACCCCGCCCAGGGTGCCCAGGGTGGCGATGTTGAGGGTGTCCCACAGCGGTGCCAGCAGCTCGGGCAGGTAGCCCAGCCGCGGCGGGAACATGCGGCTGCCGATGTCGGCCGCCTGACTCGGTGCGTCGGCGACGAAGACCCACATGGTACCGGCGTTCATTACCTGCCAGCACCCTACGAAGAGTGCCACCAGGGCCAGCCAGCCGGCCCACAGCGCCAGCCGCGCCTTGGGCGTGCGGATGGACCACACTTGAGCGTAGTGGGTCGGCTCGCTGGCGGTCGGATCGAGTCGGGTCATTGCAGATATTTCCTCAGATGACTGGAGCTGTACTCCACCAGCATGACGATGGCGATGACGATCAGCAGGATGGCGCCGGCACTGTCGTACTCGTAGCGGTCGATGGCGGTGTTGAGGGTGGCGCCGATGCCGCCGGCGCCGACGATGCCGATCACCGCGCTCTCGCGGAAGTTGATGTCCAGGCGATAGAGTGACAGGCCGATCAGTCGCGGCATCACCTGGGGCTGCACGGCGTAGTGGATCAGCTGCCACCAGCTGGCGCCGGTGGCGCGGATCGCTTCGGCTTGGCTGGCATCGATCTCCTCGATGTCGTCGGCGAGCAGCTTGGCGAGAAAACCGATGGAGGCGAAGGCCAGGGTGACGAAGCCGGCGAAGGGTCCGAAGCCGAACATGGCCACCAGGAAGATGGCGATGATGATCTCCTGCAGCGAACGGCTCACCGCAATGATCGAGCGGCACACCAGGTAGACGGGTGGCGGTACCAGGTTGCGGGACGCACCGATGCCGATGGGCACCGAGACCAGAATGCCCACCACGGTGGCGGTCAGCGTCATGGTCAGGCTCTCGATCAGACCCTGGCGGATGTCGCTCCAGCGGCTGGTGAAGTCCGGCTGCAGGAAGCCCTGCACGAAACGTGCCCCACGCTCCAGCCCCTCGACGACTCGCGAGCCGTTGACTTCCACCGTGCCGAAAGCCAGCACCAGATAGGCCAGGATGGCCAACTGCAGCGCCAGGCGCCAGCCGCGATGGGTGAGGATTTGCGGGGGGCGGCGCCAGTGACGTGGGTAGTGGCCGGCTCCAGTCATCCGGCACCTCCCGCCAGCGTCAGACGATTGGCCCGTTCGGCGGCCTCGTCCTCTTCATGGTTCTGGCGCATGGCGGTCCAGTCCTCGGCGCCGTAGATGGTGGTGAGCTGGCTTTCCGTCAGCGCTTCGGGGCTGCCGTCGAATACCAGTTCGCCGCCGCGCAGACCGACGATACGGTCCATGAACTGCTGCGCCAGGGGCACGTCATGGATATTGACGATGGTCGGCAGGTTGCGCTCCGCGCCGATCGCGGTGATCAAGCGCATGATCTGGCGGCTGGTCTTGGGGTCGAGGCTGGCCGTAGGCTCATCCACCAGTAGCAGCTCCGGCTCCTGGGCCAGGGCACGGGCGATGCCCACGCGCTGGCGCTGACCGCCGGAGAGAGCATCGGCGCGCTTGTCGGCATGGTCGAGCAGGCCCACCCGGTCGAGCAGGCGGTAGGCGTTCTCGATGTCGCGGCCGGGAAAGCGCCGTGTGAAACTGCGCCAGAAGGGCACGTAGCCCAGCCGGCCGGAGAGCACGTTCTCCATCACGGTGAGGCGTTCCACCAGGGCGTACTCCTGGAAGATCATGCCGATACGTCGGCGCGCGCGACGCAGATCGCGGCTACCCAGGGCAATGAGGTCGGTCTCGCCGAGCCGGATTTCGCCGCTCGAGGGTTCCACCAGGCGGTTGATGCAGCGGATCAGCGTCGACTTGCCCGCCCCGGAGGGGCCGATGAGGCCCAGCGCCTGACCCCGCGGCACGCGGAAAGACACGTCGCGCAGGGCCTTGTCGCCGGTGGCCCCGCCTCGGGAACCATAGGTCTTGGAAAGTCGTTGAATGTCTAGCACGGGAGGCTCCGCAATGAACGCAAAAGGCGGGCGGCCGAGCCGCCCGCGGTCTCACGTGGAGAGAGGGCTCAATTGCAGTCGTATTCGACGCCGTTGGCCTCGTCGATCTGACGGATCACCGCCCAGTGCTCCTGGAAGGAGATGGGGATGAACTGCTCCTCGCCGTTGCGACCGAACTCCTCGGCCAGTGCACTGCCTTCCCAGTCGAAGCTGAAGAAGGCTTCCTGGATCGCTTCCTGAAGTTCCGGCGCCAGGTTGTAGACGGTGCCGTAGCCAGTGGTGGGGAAGGTATCGGACTGATAAAGCACTTCCACCTGGTCGGCCTCGATCACGCCGCGGTCGATCATGCGGTTCTTCACCGAATTGGCGACGGTGGCGACTTCATAGTCCTCATTGGCTACGCCGAGCACGGAGTTGTCGTGCTTGCCGGAGAAGTCGACCTCGTAGTCTTCGCCGGAGGTCATGCCGAATTCCGAGGCCATCAACGCGGTGGGCGCCTTGAAGCCGGAATTGGAGGTTTCCGAGGTGTGGGTGAGGGTACGGCCGCGGATGTTTTCCACCTCATCGATACCGGAGCCCGGGTAGGTGATGACCTCCATCTCGTAGCCGAAGCTGCCATCCTCGGCGGCCATCATGGCGAAGGGGCGGAAGCCGGCACAAGCCACGGCAAGAGGGTTGGAGCCGGTATTGAAGCCGGCCACGTGCAGGCGTCCGGCACGCATCGCCTCGATCTGGGCGGCGTTGGACTGCACCGGGAAGAACTGCACCTCCTTGCCGGTCACCTCCTCCATGTGCTCGAGGAAGCCGGCCCAGACTTCGGCGTAGACGGCCGGATCTTCCACCGGGGTGTAGGCGAACACCAGGGTGTCCGGGTCGAGCCACTGCGATTCGTCCTCGGGGACGTCGGCCACCAAGTCACCGTCGGCATCGTTGTAGCGTTCGCTCAGCGCGAAGTCGGCGTGGGCCGAGGAGAGGCCCATGACGACGGCGCTGGCGGCGAAAGCGGCGCCGAACAGAGTACGGTTGGGGAAAACGCAACGCATGCTGTCACCTGTGATTGTGGGGGTGAATGACACCCTCGATGCTGGTCGGCATCGATGACAGGGGCGTGTCGGTGACATGACGATGGGGTGACGAAGCGATGTCGGTGGAATGTCCCGGACTGCCTCACCCGGCCAGCGCCAGGCTGGCCATGGCGAAGGCGTAGCCGATGGCCGCGCCGGCGAGTACGTCGCTCATGTAGTGCAGCCCCAACCCCACCCGCGATACCGCAATCATCAGCGCCAGCGGCACCAGCCAGGGCAGCAGTGCCGGGGCGTGGTGCGCGGTGAGCACGCAGAACAGCACCGCGTGCATGGTGTGGCCGCTGGGGAAGCTGTAGCGGTCGCGAGCCGGTTCGCGGCAGGTGATGCGTGCGCCGAAGGTGATGAAGGGGCGTTCGCGGCACAGTCGCGTCTTGAGTGCTCGATAGACGACGATGGCCAACAGGGCGGTGAGCGTGTACTGCGCCATACGGGCGTAGCCTTGGGAACCGTGAAGCCACGGCTGGGCGGCGATCAGCGCCACCCAGACCGGCCAGTCGCCGAGCTTGCTGGCCAGGCGTAGCGTGCCGAGCCAGGGGCGATAGAGACTGAAGCGAGCAATGCGCTGGCAGAGCTGCCACTCCAGCAGGTCGAGGCGGTCAAACACCGCAGGGGCGCGCGGTTTCATGGTCTCTCTCCCGGACATGGTCGATAACGGCGAGGAAGGCATCGGTGATGGCCGGCCAGCGATATTCCAGCGCACGCTGCCGGGCGGCGCGGCCAAGACGAGCGAAGCGGGCCGGTTGCTGAGAGAGCGCCACCGCCGCATCCCGAAAGCTCGTCTCATCGCCGGGGATGATGGCCAGACCATGGTGATCGTGGCCGATCAGCTCGGCGGCCGCGGCGTGGCGATAGGCGATCACCGCCAGGCCGCTGGCCATGGCTTCCAGGACCACGTTGCCCCAGGTCTCCGACAGCGAGGGGAATACGAACAGGTCGGCACTGGCGTAATAGCGCGGCAGCGCCTCGCGGGATACGAAGCCGGTGAAGTGCGCATCGGGCAGCGCCGTCTCGAGGCGTGCCCGGGCCGGACCGTCGCCGACGATCACCAGCGCCATGTCGGGCCGGGCCTCGAGCAGGGCGCGAAAGGTCTCTTCGAGCAGCGTCAGGTTCTTCTCCCAGGCCAGCCGACCGACGTAGAGGGCGACCGGGGTATGGTCGTCGACGCCCCACTGGGTGCGCAGCCGAGAGTCGCGGTGGGCTGGCGAGAAGCGTTCGCCGTCGATGCCGCGGCCCATCACGGCCAGGCGCTGGAAGCCTTGACCGTGCAGGCTCTGCACTTGGGCATGGGTCGGCACCAGGGTGGCCGCACAGCCGTTGTGAAAGCGGCGAAGCGCGCTTAGCAGGACCGGTTCCAGCCACGGTAGGCCGTAATCGTGACAGTAGTGATCGAAGTTGGTGTGCCAGCCGGCGACGACGGGGATGTCGTGGCGGCGGGCGATTCGGCGGGCCGACCAGCCCAGCGGGCCCTGGGTGGCGAGATAGACCGCGTCGGGTCGCTGCCGTTGCCACAGGCTTTGCAGTCGCCGCGGCGCGGGCAGGCCGATTCGGACTTCCCGATAGCCAGGCAGGGACACGCCGCGCACGTGAAGCTCCGCCTGCATGCCCGCCGCCCGCTGGAACCGAACGCCCTGCGATGGTCCTGGTCGCACCAACTGGAGCTCGACACCGCGGCCGTGCAGCTCGTCGGCCAGGTGGCCGAGCGTGTGGGCGACGCCATTGATGTCGGGTGCCCAGGTTTCGCTGACCAGACAGATGCGCATGACGACCTCGTGGGTGATCTTCTCACTGCGAGACTGCCGGCTTCGCGTGACGCCGCGGCGACAACGGCATGATGAAACGATGACAGCGGCGCTGGGCGGCGTGTCGCCACGCTACAGACCGATACACCATGGTCGGCTCGCTCGGCGGCACAAAATCCGCGATGCTGGGCGCTCAAGCCGCCTGGAGTTCCCCATGAAGCTGTCGCCTGCCTATCGCCTTGCCGCCACCATCCTGCATGGCTTCGACGAGTATCGTTCGCGCTTCAAGGCCATCACCGCCGATGCCAGCCGACGCTTTCGCGATGCTGCCTGGCGCGAAGCGCAGCAGGCCTCGGCGGAGCGCATCAATCTCTATGCAGAGAAAGTCGACGATACCCTGGAGCGACTGCGACGAACCTTCAGCGAGGAGGAACTGACCCACTGCGAGTGCTGGCGCGAGGCGAGAAACCACTATGCCGAGCTGATCAGCCAGCGGCTCGACTACGAACTGGCCGAGACCTACTTCAACTCGCTGTTCTGTTCGGTCTTCCATCATCGCCATATTCGCAACGACTGGATGTTCGTCTACAGTTCGCGCGACGCTGCGGCACACCGCTCGGGCATCGAGCTTTGCCGGCGTCTCGCGGTGAATGGCGACTGGCAGGCGGCCATTCGCTGGGCGCTGGCGGAGGCACCCTTCGAGACGCCCTTCGACGACCTGGGGCGGGATGCCCGCCTGGGTGCCGACTTCCTGCACGGCCATCTGCCGGCGGCGCTGCACGATGCCGCGGATGCCGAGGTGGAGCTGCTCGAAAGCGTGTTCTATCGCAACAAGGGCGCCTACCTGGTGGGGCGCATTCGTGGCGGTGGCGAGCAGGTGCCGCTGGTGCTGCCGGTATTGCATGACGAGGGCGAGGGGCTGCACCTGGACACGGTGCTCATCGAGCCCGACGAGGTGTCGATCATCTTCTCCTTCACGCGCGCCTACTTCCAGGTCGAGGTGCCGGTGCCCGGGGAGTTCGTCGACTACCTGCGCGAACTGATGCCCGACAAGCCCGCCGGCGAGCTCTATGCCGCCATCGGCTTCTTCAAGCACGGCAAGACCGAATTCTTTCGCGCTCTCAACCAGCAGGTGGCCAAGCGCGAGGATCGCTTCATCATCGCGCCGGGGGTGCGCGGCATGGTGATGGCCGTGTTCGTGCTGCCGTCGTTTCGCACCGTGTTCAAGATCATCAAGGATCGCTTCGATCCCACCAAGGAGATGAGTCACGAGGACGTTCGCGACAAGTATCGCCTGGTCAAGCGCCACGACCGCGTGGGGCGCATGGCCGACACTCAGGAGTTCTCGCACTTCATCGCCCGCCGCGATCACTTCGACCCCGAGTGCCTGGATGAGCTGCTGCGCGTGGCGCCCTCCATCGTGTATCTCAAGGGCGACAAAGTGATCATCGAGCACTGCTACACCGAGCGCATGATGACGCCGCTCAACCTCTACCTGGAGCAGTGCGACGAAGCCGAGATGCGGGCCGTGCTCAAGGACTACGGCAATGCCATCAAGCAACTGGCTGCCGCCAACATCTTCCCCGGCGACATGCTGCTCAAGAACTTCGGCGTGACCCGCCATGGCCGGGTGATCTTTTACGACTACGACGAGATCTGCTATCTCACCGAGTGCAACTTCCGTCACATTCCCGAGCCCCTGTATCCCGAGCAGGAGCTGGCCGACGAACCCTGGTACTCGGTGGGGCCGAATGATATTTTTCCCGAAGAGTTCGGTCCCTTCCTGTTCGCCAATCTGCGCTTGCGCAAGCTCTTCTACACGCTGCATCCGGAACTCTTCGATGCCGACTACTGGCAGGGGTTGCAGCAGGCCATCCGCGACGGGCGGGTGATCGACGTCTATCCCTATCGCAACAAGCAGCGCTTTGCCGGAAACGACGGCAACGGGCTGGTCTATTGAGTCGATGCGACATGACGAGGAGCGGATCTTGGGCGAGTCGCAGCGTCCCCATCTGGTCGTGCTGACCGGCGCGGGGATCAGTGCCGAGAGCGGTATCCAGACCTTTCGTGCCAGCGATGGGCTGTGGGCCGACCACCCCGTCGAGACGGTGGCGACCCCCGAGGCGTGGCATCGCGATCCCGAGCGCGTGCTGCGCTTCTACGACGCCCGCCGGGAACAGGTGCGCCGCGCCCGTCCCAACGCCGCCCACCGGGCGCTGGCAGCCCTCGAGGCGCAGGGCTTCCGGGTCAGCATCATCACTCAGAACATCGATGACCTGCACGAGCGCGCCGGCTCGCGCGATGTACTCCATCTGCACGGGGAGATCCTTCAGGCGCGCTCCTCGGTGGATCCGCGGTTGCGCTACCCGCTGCGGCGCGGCGGCATCCGCCTGGGTGACGTGTGCGACAAGGGCAGCCAACTGCGCCCCGACGTGGTGTGGTTCGGCGAGAGCGTGCCGCGCTTCGGCGAGGCGTGCGAAATTGCCGCCGCGGCCGACCTGCTGCTGGTGGTGGGTACCTCGCTGGCCGTGATGCCGGCGGCTTCGCTGCTCGACCAGGTGGGAATGGATGTACCCTGCGTGCTGGTCGACCCCGAGGCGCATGCGCTGGCGCCGCCGGGGGTTACGCGTCTCAGCCAGCCGGCCGGCAAGGGCGTGCCGTCGCTTGCCCGCCACTGGCGGCGTGAGGGCCGGCTCTGGGTGCCGGACACGCTGTTGGCGGCCCCCAGTCGCTAGGCGTTGATGCGGCGCGCCGCTCCGGCGAGCAGGAACGGGGCGACGGGCCCGCCTGTCGGTCGGCTACTCCGTAACCAGGCTCAGGCGATAGGGGCCCGTGTCATCGCGGTTGAAGGAGCGAGCGATGGCTCGATAGACGCCGGGCTCCAGATGGACCTGGATACGTGCGTCGAAGCCGTTGCCGCCATCGTCGTCCTGAAGGGAGAGGCCCTCTCCCTCCAGCTCGAGATAGGCGTCCAGCGCCTCGGAAGTCATGTCCAGACGATAGCGGCCGGCTTCCTCGATCTCGATGACGTACTCGTCCATGGCGCCGGGATCGAGCCAAGCCTGGATCGGGGCGTCGAAGGGCAGGGGCTCGTCATCGGCCGGCTCGCTCGCGGGGGCGAGGTTGACGTCGAGTTCGAAGAGGCCGGAATTGCCGTCGCCGTAGCCGCTGGGCGTGACGGTGTACTCTCCGGCCGACAGGCGCTGCATGAGTCGGGAGTGGGTGCCTTGGCCGCCGTCGTCGTCGTGAAGATGACGTCCCTGACCCTCCAGCTCCAGGTAGGTATCGAAGTCGTCGGAACGCATCTCCAGCGTGACGATGGCATCTTCCTCCAGAATTAGCTGGTACTGCAGAGGGCTGCCGTCGTACCAGCCGTTGATGCCGTCGCCGATGGGCAGCTCACCGTCGCGCTGCAACGGCTGAGACAACGTCTTGGATGCCACCTCCAGCTGGTAGAGCCCTTCCGTTCCCGAGCTCCCATCGAAGCGACGGCTGATGAGCCGATAGTCGCCGGGCTCGAGAAAGGTGGTGATGCGGGCGTTCAGGTCGTCGGCGCCGTCGTCGTCCTCGCGGTGCAGCCCGTTGTCCCCCTCCAGTACCAGGAAGGCGTCGAAGTCGTCGGAGCGCAGCTCGATTTCGTAGAGGCCCGCTTCCTCTATGGTCAGGGAGTGTTCGTTGGACTCGCCCTGTAGCCAGCCCTCCAACTGGGACGACCCCGTCAGTTGGTCGGTATCGCTCAGGGCGAGATCGAGGGCACGGCTGGACAGGTCGAAGGGCCCATAGCTGCGGGCGTCGTCGCCACTGACCACCAGTAGGTAGTTGCCACTTTCGTCGATGCGCCGACGCAACGTTGCGCTTGGCCCGGCCCCGCCGACCAGTTGCCCGTGAGGATCGAAGAGGGCCAGTCGACCATGCAGGGCGCCGCCGAGCGAGATCTCCACCAGCTCGCCTTCCTCCAGGGAGAGGTGGTGGCGTCGGTAGCGACTGCCGTCGTTACCGTTCAGCTCGTTGTCCGAGGTGATCTCGCCATGATGGCGGTCGCCGAGCTGGAGCTGGGGAATGGCGTCGTTCTCGGATGCGGTGGGCTCCGAAGTGGCGAGCTGGTGGGTGGTGAAAGCGCCGACGGCCAGGCCGCCCAGCGCAGCGAGGAGGAGGGTGATGGATTTGGGCATGGCAGCATCCTTGCTCGAGGTTCACAAAACAGCATGGGGTCCGAATCGAGAGGCTCGGTCTCGTGGGACCCTCATTATGGCGTCGATATAACCGCGAGGCGAGTGTCGACACCATTCGTCAGCCAGAGGCGATGAGGCCAATGGCAGGGGGAACCGCCGTCGGCGCGAGGGGTGGCTCTGGTGACGGATCAGCACCGAGTGAACTTGCTAACGCGATAGCCCTGACCGGACCTGCTGAGCGGGTGACCGCAGTGTGCAGCATTGCTAGAATGCCTGGCCCCCTGTCGAGAGTCGCCCAGCATCATGTCGGATCAGCCTTCCGTCTCGGACACGCCCGAGAGCGGTGCCGTCGCCAACGACCCCGCCACTGGTCTTTCTCGCGACCCTGCCACCGGTCATCCGCGTCCGCCGCGGCGGGAGTTCAAGGCCCGTGGCAGCTTCGTCAGGCGCTGTGCGGGCTGCAATCTGCCCGAACTCAACTGCCTCTGTCCTTATCGGGTCGAGGCCCGGAGTGTGGCGCGGGTATGGTTGCTCACCCATCCCCTGGAGCACCACAAGCCCACCAATACCGGGCGGTTGATTCGTGACGTGCTACCCGATACCCAGGTGTTCACCTGGTACCGCACGGCGCCGGATCCGGACCTGCTGGCCTTGCTCGATGATCCGCGCTACGCCCCCTTCGTGATCTTCCCCGATGACCAGCCGGACTATGCCGAACGGGTGGTGGGGATGGAGCGCGTCGAGAGCAGCAAGCGCTCGGGGAAAGTTCCGGTGTTCATTCTGCTCGATGGCACCTGGCGGCAGGTGCGGCGCATCTTCCGCAGGAGCTCTTACCTCGACGCTTTGCCGGTGTTGCCCCTGCATACCCAGCGGGAGACCCGATATCGGCTGCGCAAGCCCGCCTCGAGGGAGCATCTGTGCACTGCCGAAGTGGCCGCCGAGCTGTTGAGTCAGGGCGGCGACGCGGATGCCGGCCGGGTGCTCGACGATTATTTCGATGCGTTCAACGACAGCTATGCCGCGAGCCGGCGCTTCGAGAAAATCGCTGCGCCGACGCCGGCGATGCAGCGCCTGATGGCGCGCCGCGGCGCATGAGCATGTCATGCTCAGGCCGTTCGCACGCGGCTCCTTCCCGCCTGCTTGGCTTGATACATCGCCAGGTCGGCGCGCCGGACGATGCTCTTGGGCGTGTCGCCCGCTGACCACTGGGTGACGCCGAAGCTGGCCGAGATAGGGCCGGCGAATGGCATTGGGAGCTCGGCTATCTCGTCGCACAGCCGCCGGGCAAGGTCGGCGGCGGCATGCAAGGTGCAGTTCGGTGCGATGATCAGGAACTCTTCACCACCCCAGCGACCGAGATGGTCACTGGTGCGCAGGCGGGCCAGGGTTTCCTGCGCCAGGTGGTACAGCACCCGATCGCCGGCATCGTGTCCATGCGTGTCGTTGATGCGCTTGAAGTGGTCGACGTCGAAGAGCAGCAGCGAGCAGGGCTCATGGCTGTGCTCACAAGCGAGCAGTTCGGCATCCAGCACCTGCTCGATGCGGTGCCGGTTGGCGACCTGGGTGACGGGATCGGTGTGGGCGAGTCGCGCCAGCGTCGTATTGTGCTCCTGCAGTCGCTTGGCGAGCTGGCGGGCCTGGCACAAGGTCATGTCGGCCGATAGCAGGCGGGCGAGCTCTTGTGCCTGGTGCAGGTCGGCGGGTTGCCAGGGCAGGCTGGTGCCGCTTGGGGTTGCCCGACGGAAGAGCAGCAGCCAGCCGGTGGCGTCGTTTCCCGTTCGCAGCGGAACGGCGAGCAGGCCGGCAAACGCAGCGTCGGCCGTCAGGTCGTTTGCAAGCGGGGTGTTGGCCAGGTCGTCATGGCTCCACGGGCGCCGGCGGCCGTTGGCGTCCAGGAAGCGAAGGATGGCGCCGAGGGTCGATTTCTCGGGGTGGGTACCGATGCCGTTGATCTGGTCGCCCTGGGTCAACAGCATGCCGCTGGCCTGGAATATCTCGAGCCAGGTCTGGCCGGCCTCCCGCAGGCTGCGGATCGACAGATGCTGCATGCCTTCGCTGCCGAGGCACTCGTAGGCGTCCAGCAAGCGCTGGCGGCGCCGCAGGTTGCTGCGCTCCTCGAGCAATTGGTGGCGCTGCCAGGCGGCTTGCGCCACCAGCTGAAGCAGCTGACGAACGGGAGGTGCCAGGTAGCGGGGTATGGCACTGTATCCGATCAGCAGACCACCGGAAGCGGGCGTCTCGTCATGCAGAGGGAAGGCCAGTACGGAGCGAACGGCACGTCGGCGCAACTGTCGCGCCTGTCGGTCGGGAAGCGCGTGAAAAGCCAGGGAGGCATCCACCGTGGTGTCGCCGATGAGCGGTACCGGCTTCGCTTGGGTGTCCGCGACCATGCGTAGCCCCGTGCCCGCTTCGAGACCTCCGGCGCCGGGAGTGCAGTAGCGTATGCAGGCATGGGCATGGCCGGTGATCTCCTGCACTGCCTGGAGCAACACGCTTTCGAGCTGCTGCGGGTCATGGCAGGCATCGAATCGGCGTCCCCAGGCGACGCCACGACCGGTCAGGTCGTCGTCGAGATTCTCCAGGGGCTCGATCTCGAGTGTCGCCGTGACGGCCGAGCCGTGCGCGGTGACCAGCAGAGACCGCCGCCGACCGGTCAGACGGCGCGAAGCGCGTGGCGTCGATGGCCGTGACAACTGATGCTGCAATGCCTCGATGAGCGATGCACCGAGCAACTGATGGGGAGAAAGCGACAGGACATCCGTCTGGGGCAGATCGAGAAAGTCCGCCAGGTTGGTGCTGGCAAGCCGGATTCGTCGCCATTGCCGGTCGACGGCCATGAGGCAGCCGCACGGTTGAATGGCCCGTGGGTCGTACGCCAATGCGGCACGGTAGTCGCTCGCTACGAGATCCGTTTCCAGCGAGTCCATGGCGGTGTCCTTGGCGGGGCCCCGCCCCGGTCGAGGCCCCCGGGGCTGCCGTCGCCTGCGCTAGGTGTCTGGGCGAGTATAACATCCAACTTCATTAATTTAACCATTGGTTCACCTTATGATTCAACCGGAGTTTATCCTAGCGTGTAACACAGGCGGCACGTTGCCTCGATGAGCGACGAGTCTGCCTTTGCCGATCGACTGGCCAATGCCATGCGCGCGGCCGGTTACGAGCCACGCCCGGCCGTACTGGAACGCGAGTTCAATCTGCGTTTCTGGGGCAAGCCCGTGACGCTTCAGGGCGTACGCCGCTGGTTGCGGGGCGAAACCCTGCCCCAGCAGGAGAAGCTCGAAGTGCTGGCAGCGTGGTTGAACGTCGAGCCGCAGGAGCTGCGTTATGGAAAGCGCGCCGTGAATCGGATTCGCGAGGCGAAGGGGCGCTGGAAATCCACCATCAGTGCCGAAGAGCGCCAGGTGTTGGAGAAATATCTGGCGCTACCGGTTGCCGAACGCAAGGTGGTGGCCGAGGTCATCGACGCTTTTTACCGCGCCCGGCAAGCGGCGGACGATGACGACTGGATGGGCGATAACTAGCCCGGCAGGCGCAGCAGGGCGTCGGCAATGCGGAAGCCGGCGATCCAGGTGCCGGCGGCGGAACCCAGCGTGGCGAACAGGAATACCAGCAGCGTGCGCGAGACGCGGTTGCGCCACCAGCCCTTGAGTGCGGTGACATCGTGGCGCAGGGTCGAGAAGTCGCGCACCTTGGGCTTGCGCAGGAAAAGCTCGACACCGGCGGCGACGAAACCGGCGCCAATGGTGGGATTGAGCGAGGTGAGCGGGGCGGCGACGACGGTGGCGGCCACCGTCAGCGGATGGGCGAGGGCGAACAGCGTCGCCACGCCCGAGAGCACGCCGTTGATCACGAACCACTCGCCGATCAGCTGCCAGCCGAGTTCGGTGTTGCGCGAGAAGCCGATGGCGAAGCCGGTCAGCACCAGGGCCGTCACCACCCAGGGCAGTGCACGCCACAGGCGCGATGGGGGCGGGGTGCTCTCCAGCGCTTCGCGCTCGGCAGTGGGTGACTCGGACTGCGGCGCCTCGAGCTGCTCGGCCATGCCCTTGAGGTGGCCGGCACCGATCACCACCAGCACGTGGCGATAGCGCCCGGGCGGTGCCTGCTCGGCCAGGCGCAGGACCATGTAGCGGTCGCGCTCGCTGATCAGCGGCGTGAACAGTGCTTCGGACTGGGCGGCGAACTCGCTGAAGGTGGATTCCAGGACATCGCCCTCCTTGAGCCGCTCGATCTCGTCGCTCGATACCTCCTGGCGCGACAGCACGCTGCCCAGCAGACCCGAAAACAGCGAGAAGCGCTGCCACCAGGGCACGTTGTGGTAGATGCGCTTCAAGGTGATGCCCACGTCGCGGTCGATCAGCAGTAGCGGGAGGCCGTCGCGGCGCGTCTCCTCCAGGGCGGCGCGCATCTCGGCGCCGGGCTCGATGCCCGATTGTTCGGCCACCCGCTGCTGGAAGGCGCCCAGCGCCAGGCTGGCGGCCACCATGCCGGCCTTGCCCTGTCGGAAGATGGCGAACAGGTCCTGCTCGCCCAGCGCATCGGGGTTGCTGAGATTCTGGTGGCGCGAATCGCACAGCTCGATGGCCACGGCGTCGAATTCACCCGAGCGAATCAGGCTGCGCACGTCCGCGGCGCTCTCGGCCGAGACGTGGGCGGTGCCCAGCAGGGTATAGCGGCTGCCCCCCATCTCGATGACGCGGTGGGGGCCGCTGATGATGGGCTGGGAGGCGGCGGTGGGTTCCTGGGAGTCGGTCATGACGGCTCGAGACTGAGGGCTGAAGAGTCGATTATCCATGAAGCCTGGCGGGGGACCAAACCTTGGCTACTTGCGCCAGAAGGCCGGCGTGAACAGCACCAGCACGGTGAATATCTCCAAGCGGCCGAGCAGCATGGCCACGATCAGAATCCACTTGGTGACGGTGGGCAGGTCGCCGTAATGGGCGCTTGCCTCACCCAGTGCCGGGCCCAGGTTGTTGAGCGCCGAGCCCACCGTCGACCAGGCGGTGACCTGATCGACGCCGGTGGCCATCACGCCGACCAGCATCAGGAAGAACAGCAGCAGGTAGACCGAGAAGAAGCCCCACACCGCCTGGGCGATGCCGTCCGGCACGCTGACTTTGCCCACCTTGACCGATATCACCGCGCTGGGATGGATCAGGCGCATCACCTCGCGCATGCCCTGCTTGAGGATGAGGATGATGCGGATCACCTTCATGCCGCCGCCGGTGGAGCCGGAGCAGCCGCCCACGAAGGCGGTGACGAAGAGCAGGAAGGGCAGTGCGCCCGGCCAGGCGGAGAAGTCCGCCACCGCGAACCCCGCCGTGGTGGCGACCGAAACCACTTCGAAGAAGCCGTGACGCAGGCCGCGTTCGACGCCGTATTGTTCGGTGAGCCACAGCGACACCACGGTGATCACCGTCAGCCCGATCAGGAACAGCAGCAGGAAGCGGGCTTCGGGATCCTGCACGTAGTGCTTGAGCTGGCGGCCGCGCCAGGCCAGGAAGTGCAGGCTGAAACTCATGGCGGAGACGATCAGGAAGGTGGCACAGATCAACTCGATGGCGGCACTGTCGAAATGGCCGATGCTGGCGTCGTAGGTGGAGAAGCCCCCGATGGCCACGGTGGAGAAACTGTGGCCCAGGGCATCGAACCAATGCATGCCGGCCGCCATGTAGGCCAGCATGCAGGTCAGCGTGAGGGAGGCGTAGATGTACCACAGCGCCTTGGCCGTTTCGGTGATGCGCGGGGTGAGCTTGGAGTCCTTCAGCGGCCCCGGGATCTCGGTTCGATAGAGTGCCATGCCGCCGACGCCGAGGGTCGGCAGGATTGCCACGGCCAGCACCACGATCCCCATGCCGCCTAGCCACTGCAGCTGCTGGCGATAGTAGCGCAGCGACTCCGGCAGGTACTCGATGCCGGTGATCACCGTGGCCCCGGTAGTGGTCAACCCCGAGAAGGATTCGAAGACGGCATCGGTGAGCGACAGGGCCGAATCGCCAGCGAGCATCAGCGGCAGCGAGCCGAACAGCGCCAGGACGCTCCAGAACAGTGCCGCGATCAGGAAGCCGTCGCGGGTGCGCAGCTCGCGGCGTGCATGGCGATTGGGCAGATACATCACCGCCCCTGTGGCCACGGTGATGCCGATGGCGATCAGGAAGTCCTGCCACATGCCGTCGACGAACAGCCAGGAGACGAGGATCGGCGGCACCATGGTCAGGCTGAACATCATCAGCAGCAGGCCCAGGATGCGCAGGATCATGCGCAGGCTCATGGCGTTCCCTCGAGGGCGGGCAGCGCCGCAGGCGCCAACCGCGACGCCGGGCCGACGGGGGGAGGCAAGGTCGGCAACCGCATCAGAAGAACGTCAGCCCGACCTGGAAGAGACGCTCCACTTCGCGGATGCGTCGCTTGTCGATGACGAAGAGGATCACGTGGTCGCCGGATTCCACCACCACGTCGTCATGGGCGATCAGTACTTCCTTGCCGCGTACGATGGCACCGATGGTGGTGCCGTTGGGCAAATCGATCTCGCCGATGGAGCGCCCCACCACCTTGGAAGACTGGGTATCGCCGTGGGCGATGGCCTCGATGGCCTCGGCGGCGCCGCGGCGCAGCGAGTGGACGTTGACGATGTCGCCGCGCCGCACGTGGGTCAGCAGGCTGCCGATCGTGGCCTGCTGGGGCGAGATGGCGATGTCGATCTCGCCGCCCTGGACGAGATCGACGTAGGCGGCGTTGTTGATCAGCGTGAGCACTTTCTTGGCGCCCATGCGCTTGGCCAGCATCGACGACATGATGTTGACCTCGTCGTCGTTGGTCAGCGCGCAGAAGATGTCGCAGTCCTCGATGTTCTCCTCCTCGAGCAGGCGCTTGCTGGTGGCGCTGCCATGCAGCACCACGGTACGGTCGAGGCGTTCGGAGAGCACCGTGCAGCGCTCGATGCCGTGCTCGATGATCTTCACCTGGTGGCTGTGCTCGAGGTGTTCGGCGAGGCGCTCGCCGATGTTGCCGCCGCCGGCGATCATGATGCGGCGGAAGTCGCGGTCGACCCGGCGCAGTTCGCTCATCACCGCGCGAATGTCGCGCCGTGCGGCGATGAAGAACACCTCGTCGTCGGCCTCGATGGTGGTGTCGCCACGCGGGATGATCGGTCGGTTGCGGCGATAGATGGCCGCCACTCGGGTGTCGACGCTAGGCATGTGTCGACGCAGAAAGCCCAGTTCCTGGCCCACCAGAGGGCCGCCGTAGAAGGCCTTGACCGCCACCAACTGCACCAGGCCACCGGCGAATTCGAGCACCTGAAGGGCGCCGGGGTGCTCGATCAGCCGGCGGATGTGGTCGGTGACCACCTGCTCGGGGCTGATCAGCACGTCGATGGGGATCGCCTCGTGGGCGAACAGCCCCTTGCGGGTGAGGTAGGCGGTGGCGCGGACCCGGGCGATCTTGGTGGGAGTGCGAAACAGGGTGTGGGCCACCTGGCAGGCGATCATGTTGACTTCGTCGCGGCTGGTCACCGCGATCAGCATGTCGGCGTCCTCGCAACCGGCCTGGCGCAGCACCACCGGGTAGGAGCCGGGCCCTACGACGGTGCGGATGTCGAGCCGGGTGTGCAGCTCGCGCAGCTTGTCGCCGTTGGTGTCCACCACGGTGATGTCGTTCTCTTCGCGGGCCAGGTGTTCGGCCAGGGTGCCGCCGACTTGGCCGGCACCGAGAATGATGATCTTCATTGGGTCGTTGTCCGCTGTCCGGGGCGCCGGAATCGACGACGGCGCACCTTGTGCGCCGCAATACAGTAGCGGCTAGCATAAACCAGCCGCCTGTTAGGGAACAGGCCCTCTCCGGCTAGCGCTATCTCAGATAGCAAGTTGACTCGGTGCTGATCCGTCGACAGGTCTGCGAGGAGGCGCTGTTAACCCGTCCCTGGGCGCTACTTTTGCCATCCATGGCAAAAGACCTCCTCTTTGACCTGTCCCCGGCGCACCTCGTCGTCAGCGATTGTACTGCCTCATCCGGCCCAGGCAGCGGGTTTCAGTCGAGAGTGAAGCCGATCCGCAGGGTGACTTGCCAGTGAGCCACGCGGCCATGCTCGATGTGGCCGCGGGTATCGGTGACCTCGAACCAGCGCATGCCGTGCAGCGTCTCGGAAGCCTTGACGATGGCGTTGTTGATGGCGTCTTCGATGCCCAGCTCCGAGGAGCCGGTGAGCTCGATGTGCTTGTAGACGTGGTGGCTCATGGCGCCTCCCCGTTGATGAGTGACCGATAGCGGCGGCTCAACTGGCCGCTTTATTCAGTCTGGCATAAAAGAAGCCGTCGTGATGGTCCACTACCGGCAGCAGCTGGCGCCCGATGGTGGCAGGACGACCCCAGCTCAGATCCGTCGGCGTCGTGTCCCGGGCGTCGGGCGTGCGTGACAGGAAGTCCCCGACCTGGTCGCTGTTCTCCTCGGGCAGTATCGAGCAGGTGGCATAGACCAGGGTGCCGCCCGGGCGCAGCAGTGGCCAGAGGCTGTCGAGCAGTCGGCGCTGCAGGTCGGCCAGCTTGGCGATGTCCGAGGGGCGGCGCAGGCGCTTGATGTCGGGGTGGCGGCGAATGACTCCGGTGCCGGAGCAGGGCGCATCGAGCAGGATGGCGTCGAAGGGGGTGCCGTCCCACCAGTCGCGAGTGGTGGCATCGGCATGCATCAGGATGGCCGAGAGCCCCAGGCGCGCCAGGGTATCCTCGACCCGGGCCAGGCGCACGGCATCGCTGTCCAGGGCAACGAGCTCGATGTCGAAGAGCTCCAGCAGGTGGGCGGTCTTGCCGCCGGGGGCGCAGCAGGCGTCGAGCACCCGGCCGCCGGGGCGCGGCGCCAGGACCGGGCCGAGCATTTCCGCCGCGAGCTGCGCGGCTTCGTCCTGCACGCTGACATCGCCCTCGGCGAAGCCCGGTAGTGCCTGGACGTCGCAGGGCGTCTCCAGTGTCAGGCCGTCGGG
Source organism: Halomonas faecis (assembly GCF_010993975.1). GTDB lineage: Bacteria > Pseudomonadota > Gammaproteobacteria > Pseudomonadales > Halomonadaceae > Halomonas > Halomonas faecis. Next base: position 94,408 of record NZ_JAACZO010000056.1, on the reverse strand, counting down.
AGCATGGGCGCACAAGCGTGCCTCGAAACCGGCATCGGCAAGGCGAGACAGATAGGCTTCGCGATCCCCGCGGCGGCGGTTGACGCGCAGCGTCATGGGCCCCGGTACGTTGTTGGCTTCGGCAATGGCACGCCAGTCCTCGGGCCAGGCTTGGCGCAGCGTCTTGAGTAGCCAGCGCGGATGCAGCAGCGCCACGGCCGGGTCGCGGTCCACTTCGGCTTGCAGAGCGGCGGATTCGCGCTGCAGGCGGCGCAGGCAGCCGTTGATCACGCGCGTGGCCCACTCCTTGCCGAGCAGGCGGGCGGCGCCGGCCGATTCGCCCACGGCGGCATGAGCGGGGATGCGCAGGTAGAGCAGCTGATGGATGCCCAGCAGCAGCAGTGCCTGGACATCGGCATCACGGGCCTTGAAGGGGCTCTTGAGCAGCCGGTCGGCGAGCGCTTCCAGGCGTGGCAGGGTGCGGCAGGTGCCGTAGCAGAGCGCCTTGAACAGCGCCCGGTCGCGGGCCACCACCTGATGGTCGTCGAGGTCGTTGAGCGATCCCTTGCCGGCGATCACCGGTGCCAGGGCCCGGGCGGCGCTGGCTCGCACGGCCTGGCCGCCATCGGTCATCTCGCCGTGTCGTGTGCCATTGCGTGAATGTGGAGTGGAGCGGGTCATGGCTGGTCTTCCTGGCTGGTGGCGCCCAGCGGCTGGCCTGGAGCCAGGCTGGCGTGACGGGCGTTGAGCAGGTCGCGGGCAGGAAGCGGCTTGCCGCCGGGTAGCTGGGCGCGAGTGACGCGCAGGACCTCGCTACCGGTAGTGCCGCAGGCGATGCGCAGTGCATCGGTATCGGGGGCTAGCAGGGTTCCCGGGGGCTGCGCCGACTCACCAGCGCGGGGGGCGCTCGCTTCGGCCATCAGCAGGCGCAGTCTGGCGGTGCCCAGAGGACACCAGGCCACCGGCCAGGGGTTGAAGGCGCGAATCTTGGCCGCGAGTCGCTCGGCGGGCTCGCGGAAATCCAGTTCGGCCTCGGACTTGGAGAGCTTGGCGGCGTAGGTAACACCCTCCGCGGGCTGCGGAGTGGCGGAGAGCGCTCCCTCCGCCAGGGCGTCCAGGGCCTCGACCAGCGCTTCGCCGCCGAGCCGGGCCAGGGTGTCGTGGAGCTCGCCGCCGGTGGTGGTGGCGGTGATCGGCGTGCGCCTTACGAGCAGCATGTCGCCGGTGTCCAGCCCTTCGTCCATCTGCATGATGGTCACGCCGCTCTCGGCGTCGCCAGCCTCGATGGCGCGCTGAATGGGGGCTGCGCCTCGCCAGCGCGGCAGCAGCGAAGCGTGGACGTTGAGGCAGCCCAGCCTGGGGATCTCCAGCACCGCCTGCGGCAGGATCAGACCGTAGGCCACCACCACCATGACGTCTGCGGCGTGGGCGGCCAATTCGTTCTGTACCGCGCTGGTCTTGAGACTCTCGGGCTGGAGTACGGGCAGGCCGTGGCTGCCCGCCAGCCGCTTGACCGGGCTTTCCGATAGCTGGCGGCCGCGTCCGGCAGGGCGGTCGGGCTGGGTATAGACGGCGGCGACGGCGTGACGACTCTCGAGCAGTGCCGTGAGGCTCGCTGCGGCGAAGTCGGGCGTGCCGGCGAAGATGACGCGCAGGGATCGGGACATGTCTCGGGCCTTGCCGGTGAGCGGAAGGTCCATGATAACGGAGGCGGCCCCAACGACGAAGGCCGGGGTGTGAACCCGGCCTTCGCGAATGGCGAATGCACCTCTCAGGCGGGCTGCATCTGCTTGTGGCGCTTTTCCATTTTCTTGCGCACCCGGTCGCGTTTGAGCGGCGAGAGGTAGTCGACGAACAGCACGCCTTCCAGGTGATCGTGTTCGTGCTGGATGCAGTGGGCGAGCAGGCCGTCGGCCTCGAGCTCGTAGGGCGAGCCATCGCGGTCCAGTGCCTTGAGGTGAACCCGGAGCGCGCGCGGCACCTCGGCATAGTATTCGGGAATCGACAGGCACCCTTCGGACATGGGCTCGCGCTCGTCGCCGAGCGGCGTGACTTCGGGGTTGATCAGCACCAGCGGTCGGGCGCGGTCGTCGCTGACGTCCATGACGATCACCCGCCGATGCACGTCCACCTGGGTGGCGGCCAAGCCGATACCGTTGGCGTCGTACATGGTTTCGAGCATGTCGTCGACCAGCTGACGTACCGCGTCATCGACCGCCTCGACCGGAGCGGCTTGGGTGCGCAGCCGCTCGTCGGGAAATTCGAGGATGGGTAGTTTGGCCATGGCGTTGGTATCACCGTTATGCTTGATTCAGGGGATGGCCTTATTCTAGGTGGTCGGGGCCAGCGGGGAAACCACTGTGCCCCGCATGTGGGCCATAGCGTGCGACTATAGCATACCGACCCGATCATGCGGGTGCGGTTCCCGGTCGCCAGGGCCCGGGAGACTCGACCGCGACGAGCAGGGGGACGGCAGGGATGAAGGGGAGCGCAAGTTGGAGAGGCATGCGGGCGACTCTGGCGGTGATCGTCGCACTGTGGGGGGCGATGGCGTGGGCTCAAGCACCCAGTTGGGATCGCGGGCTGCGTGACGAGGCGCCCGAGCGCTACACCGTGGTGCGCGGCGATACCCTGTGGGACATTGCCGGGCGCTTCCTGCATCACCCCTGGCAGTGGCCCGAGGTGTGGCGAGTCAATCCCCAGATCGACGACCCCCACCTGATCTACCCTGGCGACACGATCTTTCTCTACGATTGCAATGGCCGACCCTGCCTGGGGCTGGAGCGGGGCCAGAACGTGGTTCGCCTGTCGCCGGAGGTGCGGCGAATTCCGCCCCGCGAAGCGATCGCGCCGATTCCTCTGGAGTCGATACGCCACTTCCTGCGCGATCATCGGGTGGTCGATGACCCGGAGAATCTGGAGGAACTGGCCTACGTGGTGGCCGGTGACGACCGGCGTATCATCAGCGGTGCCGGCGATCGCCTCTATGCCCGCGGCGAGTTGGCCTCGGGTTCCCTCTATGGAGTCTATCGACGCGGTGAGCGCTACGTCGATGAAGCGACCGGCGAGGTGCTCGGGCTGGAGCTGGAGAGTATCGGCCAGGTGCGCCGCGAGCGTCAGGAAGCGGATATCGCCGTGCTTCAGGTGACCTCCGCCAGCCGCGAGATTCGCGACGACGACATCGTGCTGCCCTTGGAGAGCCGCGAACTGGATCGCGAGTTGTTGCCGCGCGCGCCCGACAGCGAGATCGATGGCCAGATCCTGGCCGTGCCCGGCGGTGTCCGCTTTGCCGGCCGCCTGCAGGTGGTGACGCTCGATCGCGGCCGGCGCGACGGCCTGGCGCCAGGCCACGTGCTGGCCGTCGAGCAGCTCGGCGAGCAGGTCGCCGATCCACGTACCGGCGAGGCGCTCAGGCTGCCCGGTACGGAAGCGGGCCTGGCCATGGTCTTCCGTGTCTATGACAAGCTGAGCTACGCCCTGATCATGCGCGCCACGCGCAGCCTGGAGGTGGGTGACCGAGTGCGCAACCCGGCTTCGCTCGTCGGACGTGCGGGGCAGTGAGCGCCATGACTGCATCACTGCCCCCGTTGCGCGACTGGCTGGCCCTCGTGCGCCTGCCCGGTTTGGGCAGTGCCCGCCTGGCCGAGCTGAGTGAAGCGGCGCCGGCCTGGCCTGAGGGTTGGTTGGTCCATCTGCCGCGTGAAGCGGCAACGGCGCTGCGCCTGTGGCTGGATCACCCGACCCGCAGTCCGATGAAGGCGCAGGTCGAAGCCGATCTGGCGTGGAGCGAGAGTGCCCCGTCGCGCCATCTGCTGTATCCCGGACATTCCGCCTGGCCGAGGCTGCTCACCCAAATCGCCGACCCCCCGCCGCTGCTGTGGGCAGAGGGCGACCTGGCGGCGCTGGTACCGCCGACGCTGGCCATCGTCGGCTCCCGACGCCCCACTCGGGAGGGCCTGACCAATGCTGCCGCCTTCGCCCGGGAACTCGTCGGGCGCGACTGGGCGGTGGTCAGCGGCATGGCGCTGGGCATCGACGGGGCCGCCCAGAGTGCCGCTCTCGATGCAGGCGGGCGCACCGTCGCCGTGCTGGGCTGCGGCGTCGACGTCATCTACCCGCCGCGTCATGCCACCCTCTATCACCGGCTGCTCGCCGAGGGCGGCCTGTTGCTCGCCGAGCATCCGCCCGGCACTCGAGCGAGGGCCGGCTTCTTTCCGCGCCGCAATCGCATCGTCACCGGGCTGTCGTTGGGCGTACTGGTCGTGGAGGCCGCCGAGAAGAGCGGCTCGCTGGTGAGCGCTCGGCTGGCCAGCGAACAGAACCGTGAGGTGTTCGCCTTGCCGGGCTCCATTCACAACCCCCAGGCCCGGGGCTGCCTGCAACTGATCCGCCAGGGGGCGGTGTTGGTGCGCGGAGTCGGCGACATCCTCGAAGAGCTCTCCCAATGGGCGGCGGTGCACGTGCCCACGCCGCCGGTGCAAGCGGCTGACGAGGCGACGAGCGATCCGTTGCTGCGCTGGCTCAGCGATACCCCGGCGCCGCTGGACTCGCTGGTGGCATTGACCGGACTCGACGTGCCGGAGTGCCAGCGCCGCCTGCTCGAGCTGGAGCTCGAAGGCTGCGTGGCACAGTCGCCGGGCGGCTGGGTGCGTCTGTCGCGAGCGTGATAGAATCCTCGCCCGTTCGCGTGGCGTCGCGTCGACTTCCGAGGAGTGTCCATGAGCCAGGCCAGCCAGATCGAGCATGCCGTTGTCGCCCTGCGCCGGGGCGGCGTGATCGCCTATCCGACCGAGGCCGTGTGGGGGCTGGGCTGCGATCCGGACGACGACGCGGCGGTGGCCCGGCTGCTGCGCCTCAAGGAGCGCGACCCCGCCAAGGGGCTGATACTGGTAGCGGCCAGCATCGCCCAGTTCGGCCCATGGCTCGAGCGCCTGCCGCCGGCGCTGCATGCGCCGCTGGTGGCCAGCTGGCCGGGCCCCAACACCTGGCTGGTGCCCGATAACGGCCGTACCCACGCCCTGGTGCGCGGCGCCCACGACAGCGTGGCGCTGCGCGTTAGCGACCATCCGGGGGTGATCGCGCTATGCGAGGCCTTCGGTGGCCCCATCGTCTCCACCTCCGCCAACCGTGCCGGCGAGGCGCCGGCCACCAGCGCGGCGGCGGTGCGCGAGGCCTTCGGCGATGCGCTCGATGCCATCGTTCCCGGCGAGCTCGGCGGGCTCGAGCGGCCCAGCACCATTCGCGATTTGATCAGCGGCCGGGTGCTGCGCGGCTGAAACTTGGCATTCGGGAGGGTGCATGTCCCAGGCCAACCTGGAAGACGTCAAACGCTACCTGCTCGGCCTGCAGGAGCGTCTGTGCGACGCTCTGGCCGCCGAGGATGGCGGTGCCGGCTTTCGCGAGGACGTCTGGCAGCGCCTCGAAGGCGGCGGTGGCCGCTCGCGGGTGATCGAAAACGGCGCGCTGTTCGAGAAGGCCGGGGTGAACTTCTCCCACGTCTATGGTGAGCGCCTGCCGCCCTCGGCCACGGCCTCCCGCCCCCAGCTCGCTGGCCGCAGTTTTCACGCCGTGGGCGTCTCCTGGGTGCTGCATCCCGAGAATCCCCACGTGCCGACCAGCCATGGCAACGTGCGCTTCCTGATCGCCGAAAAGGACGGAGAGGCGCCGGTTTGGTGGTTCGGCGGGGGCTTCGATCTCACCCCCTACTACCCGGTTCACGATGACGTGGTGCACTGGCATCGCGTGGCCCGGGATGCCTGCGCACCCTTCGGTGCGGACGTCTACCCGCGTTTGAAGGCGTGGTGCGACGACTACTTCTATCTCAAGCACCGCGACGAGCCGCGCGGGGTCGGCGGGCTCTTTTTCGACGATCTCAACGACTGGGGCTTCGCGACCAGCTTCGCCTTCCAGCGGGCGGTGGGCGATGCCTTCCTCGGCGCCTACCTGCCCATCGTGCAGCGCCGCCGAGCCACCCCCTGGAGCGCGCGCGAGCGTGACTTCCAGCTCTACCGTCGCGGCCGCTACGTGGAGTTCAACCTAGTGTGGGACCGCGGCACCCTGTTCGGCCTGCAGAGCGGCGGGCGCAGCGAATCGATACTGATGTCGCTGCCGCCGCTGGTGAGCTGGCGTTACGATTGGCGGCCCGAGCCGGGCAGCCCGGAAGAGCGCCTCTATCGGGATTATCTGCGCCCCCGCGACTGGCTCGGCGAGGCCGAGTCGAGCGACTGAACGAGGAGTTTCCATGCCCGACCGTTACTGCGTCTTCGGCCATCCGGTGGCCCATTCCAAGTCGCCGGCGATCCATGCCGCCTTCGCCGAGCAGATCGGTGAAGCGATCGACTACACCGCCATCGAAGCGCCGCTCGACGACTTCGCCGGCGCCTGGCGCGCCTTCGTGGCCGCGGGAGGCCGCGGCGCCAACGTCACCGTGCCCTTCAAGGAAGAAGCCTTCCGCCTGTGCGATACCCTGAGCCATCGTGCCCGGCGCGCCGGGGCGGTGAACACCCTGATCCTCGGTGGCAACGGCGAGACCTATGGCGATACCACCGACGGCGTGGGGCTGGTGCGTGACCTGGTCGATCACGACGTCACATTGAAGGGAGCGAGGGTTCTGGTACTGGGCGCTGGGGGCGCGGTACGCGGCGTGCTGGAGCCGCTGCTGGCGGAGGCGCCGGCGAGCCTGTTCGTCGCCAACCGTACCGCCGAGAAGGCCGCGGCCCTGGCCGAGGACTTCACCGACCTGGGCGAAATCGCCGGTGGCGGCTTCGATGCCGTGGCCGGCCCCTTCGACGTGGTGATCAACGGTACCAGCGCGAGTCTCGCCGGCGATCTGCCGCCGCTGCCCGACGCCCTGTTCGCCGCGGGCGCCACCGCCTATGACATGATGTACGGCGCCGAACCCACGGTCTTTCTGCAGTGGGCCGCCGAGCGCGGCGCGCGTTGCCGAGACGGCCTGGGCATGCTGGTGGAGCAGGCGGCGGAGTCGTTCTTCCAGTGGCGGGGCAAGCGGCCCGAGACGGCGCCGGTGCGGGAAGCGCTACGCCGCTCGCTCAGCGCTTCCTGACGTAGAAGCGCGCCATCACCATCACCAGCCCCACCACCGACAGCAGCATGCCGCCGTTGACCAGCCAGGGCGCGCGCTCCACCCAGGGCACGAAGGGCTGGCGCGTGTCGCGGCACACCCCCTCCAGGTAGTCCCAGTGCCCGCCGTCGATCAGGGTGCATTCGCGCACCGCCGACAGCTCGTGAAAATAGAGGCCCATCAGCGCCAGGGGCGGCACGATCAGCAGCAGCAGTCCGAGTTTCAGCATGCGTCTTCCCGTTGGTTGTGGGCTTGGCTATCTTGCAGCCAACGTCTGAGGAGTGCCGGGGGCAGGCCGAAGAGGAGGTCATTTGCCAGGGATGGCAAATGTAGCGTCCAGGGAGGGATTCACAGCGCCTCCTCGCCGGCCTGCCGCCGTGCGCTGGTGGTTCAGGGGCGAGGGCAATTGGGCGTTCGCCCAGCGCTGCGCGCCCGCTCGTAGCGCGACGTCGCCTCGCTCATCTGCGCTTCCAACCCAGCGATGCGCTGGCCATGGCTGGGGTGGGTCGACATCCACGCCGGCGGCTGGCCGCCGCCCTGGGCGCTCATGTTCTCCCACAGCGCGATGCTCGCACGCGGATCGAAGCCGGCATCGGCCATCAGCATCAGGCCGATCGCGTCGGCCTCGCTCTCATGGCGCCGCGAGAAGGGCAGCAGGATGCCGTATTGGGCGCCGAGGCCCAGCGCCGCCATCATCTGCTCGCCGCCGGGGCCTTCGAGGCCGGCGGCGGAGCCGAGCGCCGAGATGCCGATCTGGGTGACGGCCTGGTTGGAGGCGCGTTCGTTGGCGTGACGGGCCAGCACGTGGCCGATCTCATGGGCGACCACCGAGGCCACTTGGTCCTGAGTCTCGGCGATCTCCAGCAGCCCCGTGTTGAGTCCCATATAGCCGCCGGGCATGGCGAAGGCGTTGGCCTGCTCGGATTCGAAGACGCGAATCTGCCAGTTCTGATTGCGCTCGCGCTCGGGCAGCACGTCGACGATGGCGCTGGCGATGCACTCCGCATAGCGTTGCGGTGCGCCGCCCACCGAGGGAAGCTCCTCCTGATACTGGGCAAAAGCCTGTTGCCCCATCTGATCGAGTTGCTGGTCAGACATCAGAGTGAGCTGCGAGCGGCCGGTGGGCGAGGTGGTGCAGGCGGCGAGCGCGATGGCGAGGGCACCAACGACGAGGCAGGGGATCCAGCGCATGGTAGGGGCTCCTATCGGTTCCAGATTTCTATGACTCTGGACGGGGCGACCGGGTTCGCCACAAGATACCCTGAACGCCTGCCAGGTCAACCGCCCGATACGGAAAAGGAGCACGCCATGGACGCCGAGCTGAGCCGTCGCCTGACCCGCCTGCTGGATCACGTGGAGCACTGGCTGCCGCCGACGCCCCAGGAGGTCGACTGGTCGCGCGACGTAGCCGCGCTGTGGCAGCGCCATTCGCTGGGCGGCCACCTGCTGCCGGTACCGCCCCGGGACGCCCTGAGCCTAGACGATCTGCTGGGTATCGAACGCCAGAAACTGGCCCTGGTCGACAATACGCGTGCCTTCTTGCAGGGGTTTCCGGCCAACCACGCTCTGTTGTGGGGCTCGCGGGGCAGCGGCAAGTCGTCGCTGATCCGGGCCCTGCTCAACAGCCTGGCACCGGAGGGGCTGCGTCTGGTGCAGATCGATCGTCATGACTTGGGCAGCCTGCCGCTGCTGGTGTCTCAGCTGCGCCGCCACGAGCGGCGTTTCGTGGTCTACTGCGACGATCTCTCCTTCGAGGGGCACGACGATGCCTACAAGGCGTTGAAGAGCGTGCTCGACGGTGCACTGACCGGACCGCCGGAAAACGTGCTGCTCTACGCCACCTCCAACCGCCGTCACCTGCTGCCCGAATCGCTGGACGACAACCAGGCTTCGCAGCGGGTTGGCGACGAACTGCACCACGGCGATGCCGTGGAAGAGAAGATCTCGCTTTCCGACCGTTTCGGGCTATGGCTGGGTTTCTATCCGTTCAATCAGGATACCTACCTGGAAGCCTGCTGCCACTGGGTGACCCGGCTCGGCCATGCCCACGACTGGAACGCCGAAGCGCGCGCCGAAGCGATCCGCTTCGCTACCCTGCGCGGCGGGCGCAGCGGTCGCGGTGCTTGGCAGTTCGCCTGCGAGTGGGTGGGGCGGCGTCGCCTGCACGAGGGGCAGCGTTGATACGCATGCCCCTCATGACCGTGCGGGCGGTCGGAGGTCAACGACGGCGGCTGCGCGCCTCGCGGGTGCGGCCCAGCTCGCGCTGCTTGGCCTTCTCGCGGTCGCTGGCGCCGGCCAGGGGGTCGTAGGGGTTCTTGCCCGAGCGGAATTCGAAGCGAATCGGTGTGCCCTTGACCTTGAGCACCTTGCGGAAGGTGTTGGTCAGGTAGCGCTTGTAGGCTTCGGGCAGCGAGCCGGTCTGGTTGCCGTGGACGACGATGATCGGCGGGTTGCTGCCGCCCTGGTGGGCCATGCGCAGCTTGATGCGCCGGCCGTGGATCAGCGGTGGCGGATGCTGGGCGACGGCGTCCTGCAGCAGGGTGGTGAGGCGGTTGGTCGACCAGTGAGCATTGGCCGAGGCGAAGGCGCGCTCGATGGACGGGTAGAGATCGCCCACGCCAGTGCCGTGCAGTGCCGAAATGAAGTGCAGGTCGGCATAGTCGGCGAAGCCCAGGCGGCGCTTGATTTCGGCGCGCATCGTTTCCTTGGCCTCCTGTTCGAGGCCGTCCCACTTGTTGACGGCGAGCACCAGGGCGCGGCCGGTGGTCAGCACGTAATCGAGCAGGTGAAGATCCTGTTCCACGAGCCCCGAGCGCGCGTCGAGCACCATGACGGCGACATGGCACGCCTTGATCGCCTCGAGGGTCTTGATGATCGAGAACTTCTCGGCCACCTCGCGGACGTTCTTGCGTCGCCGCACGCCAGCGGTATCCACCAGCACGTAGGGCTTGCCGCGGCGCTCGAAAGGGATCTCGATGGCGTCGCGAGTGGTGCCCGCTTCGTCGAACACCACCACGCGCTCTTCGCCCAGCAGGCGGTTGACGAGGGTCGATTTGCCCACGTTGGGGCGGCCGATCACGCCGATGCGGATGCCCTTGCTGCCGGTGTCGGCGGGCAGGCTCTCGTCGCGCTCGGGGAAGGGGGCGAGTACGGTTTCGATCAGTGTGGTGACGTTGCGCCCGTGGGCCGCGGCGATGGGGTGGGGTTCGCCCAGGCCCAACTCCCAGAACTCGGCCATGGCGCCGTGCTCTTCGAGCCCGTCGGTCTTGTTGACCACTAGCCAGGTTTTCTTCTGGTTGACGCGCAGGTGGTTGGCGATGGCCTCGTCGGCCACGTGAAGGCCGGCTCGGGCGTCGACCATGAACAGCACGATGTCGGCTTCGTCGATGGCCGCCAGCGATTGCTCGGCCATGGCGGCGTCGATGCCCTCTTCGTCACCGCTGATGCCGCCGGTATCGATGACCGTGTAGGCCTTGTCGCCCAACAGGCCATTACCGTACTTGCGGTCGCGGGTCAGACCCGCGAAGTCGGCCACCAGGGCGTCCCGGGAGCGGGTCAGGCGGTTGAAGAGGGTCGACTTGCCCACGTTGGGGCGGCCGACCAGGGCGATCACGGGTGTCATTCGCGGATTTCCAGGGCCTCGAGGTGGCCATCGTTGGCCAGTACGTAGATGCGGCGATAGTCGGTGAGCGGGCGTACGCTGATGCCGGAACTGTCGATCCGAGTACGTGCCGCAAGGTTGCCGTTCTGAGTATCGATCAAATGCAGGTACCCCGCGAAGTCGCCCACCACCAGGTGACCGTCGGCAAAGGCCGGAGCGGTCAATCGACGTCCTTCGAGCGTGTCGTTGCGCCACAGTTCGTCGCCCGTGTCGGCGTTCAGGGCGACGACATGGCTGGTGGCATCGACCACGTACAGCCGGTCGCCCACCAGCACTGGGGTCAGGTAACTGGAGAGTTCGCGCTGCCACTGCACCTCGCCGCTGGTGGCCTCCAGAGCGACAACACGACCGTTGTAGCTGGTGACGAACAGACGGCCGTCGGGAGTCAGTACCGGCTGGCCGTCCAGGTCGACGAGGCGCTCGATCTCGCTGCGCCCCCGGGGTACGGCAATGCGCCGCTCCCAGATGGGTTGTCCGTTGCGATTGTCCAGCGTCACCAGGCGACCGCTCCCCAGGCCGACGAAGGTCACCGGGTCGATGGCCTGTGGCGTGCCGGTGCCACGTAGCGTCAATGCGGGTTCGGTGCTGGTGTGCGCCCAGCGCTCGTCGCCGGTGCGGCGATCCAGAGCCGTTACGGTGCCGTCTCCGCTCTGGACGATGAGCAGCTGGTTGGTGGCTTGCGGAGCCGCGAGGACCTCGCTAGGCACGTCCGCCCGCCATTCGATCTCGCCGTTTTCCTGGTCGAGGGAGAGCACCTCGCCGTTGCGAGTGCCCAGGTAGACCCGCTGGGCAACGGCGGTGAGACCGCTGGAAACGTCGACATCGAGTTGCGTCTGCCAGACCTGGCGGCCGCTGTCGGCGTCGATGGCTTTCACCAGGCCGCTGGCATCGGCAGCGAAAAGGGTGCCGCCATCCCGGGCCGGGGCAATGGGGTTGCGCGCTCGTCCCAGGCCATCGCCCACGCTGCGTCCCCAGTCGCTGTCGAGTTCGGTGGTGGCGTCGAAATCGCGAAGTTCCTTGGGAGCGTTGCGCGGTTCCGGTTTGCTGGCACAGCCGGCCAGGACCACGGCCAGGGTGGCGATGAGAACGAGAGGGGTCTTGTTGCGAATCATAGGGTGGCCTCTTCCATGCCGAGATTGTCGAGCTTGAGTTCCACGCCGAACAGCGGCTGGTCGCGCTGCTCTGCCAGCGACAGGGCTTCGCGCCAGGCATCGCGTGCCTCGTCGCGGCGCTCCAGGGCTGCATAGGCATCGCCGCGCACGTCGGCCCGCTGGGCAGCGAGCGCGTCGGGAATGCCGGACTCCAGGGTGTCCAGAGCCGCCTCCGCGTCACCGGACGCGAGCATCAGGCGTGCCAGGCGCAGCCGTGCGAGTCCGGGCAGATAGGCATGGCGATCGGCGTCGATCACTGCCTGCAGGGCGCTGCGGGCGCCGTCGAGGTCGTCCTGCTGGACCGCCAGGCGTGCCTCGAGCAGGCGTGCGAGGTCGGCATACAGGCTGCTGTCATGTTCGGTGACGATTTCCTGGGCAAGGGAGCGAGCCTCTTCCAGGTTGGCGAGTTCCAGGTTGCCGGTGCCGGCCAGGTTGACCAACTGCTGGTAGCGCATGGATGCGGCGGTCGCCTGGTTGTCCTGATAGCTCTGCCAGGCGTTCCAGCCCACCACGCCGGCAACGGCGATGGCTACGCCGGCAATCAGCGATACGGCATTTTCCTTCCACCAGCGCTTGAGCGCTTCTACCTGTTCTTCTTCGGTTCTCAGCTCCGCCACGGGCGGTCTCCTTTGACTTGCGGCAATTGGGTTGCGGCCTTGGCTGCGGCGTATCTCGGCGCGGCTTTCGTCAGGCCGGCGCCTGGGCCAGCCATTCGGACAGACACACGGCCAGCGTCTCACGCGGGAGATGCTGTTGGTCGCGTGCCTCGCGCAGGAACTTGACGGTCACCCGCTGCTGGCTGAGTTCATCTTCGCCGAGCAGCAGCGCCAGGCGGGCGCCGCTCTTGTCGGCTTTCTTGATGCGACTCTTGAAACTGCCGGCGCCGCAGTGCAGTTGCAGGCGCAGTTCGGGCAGTTCGCCGCGCAGTTCCTCGGCCAGCAACTGTGCTGGTCCCTCGGCACTGTCGTCGAGAGGGATCAGGTAGACGTCGAGGGTGTCTTCGATGCTGGCGGGAATCAGTTCGAGCGTTTCGAGCAACAGGATCAGTCGCTCGACCCCCAGGGCAAAACCCACTGCCGGGGTCGGCTTGCCGCCCAGCTGTTCCACCAGCCCGTCGTAGCGGCCGCCGGCGCACACCGTGCCCTGGCTGCCGAGTGCCGTGGTGGTCCATTCGAAGACGGTGCGACCGTAGTAGTCCAGCCCGCGAACCAGGCGCGGATTGATCACATAGTCGATGCCGGTCGCCTCGAGGCGGGCGGTGAGCCCCTCGAAGTGGGCGCGGGATTCGGCGTCGAGGTGGTCCATCAGCCGCGGTGCGTCGGCCAGCATGGCGGCCATGTCCGGGTTCTTGGAATCGAGGATGCGCAAGGGGTTGGTGGTGAGTCGGCGCCGCGAGTCCTCGTCGAGCACCTCGAGGTGTGCTTCGAAATAGGCCACCAGACGCTCGCGGTAGGCCGCCCGAGCCTCGTGGGAACCCAAGGAGTTGAGCTCCAGGGTGACGTGCTCGGCCAGGCCCAGCTCCTGCCACAGGCGAGCCGAGAGCAGGATCACCTCGGCGTCGATGTCGGGGCCGTCCAGGCCGAAAGCTTCCACGCCGAACTGGTGGAACTGCCGATAGCGCCCCTTCTGCGGCCGTTCGTGACGGAACATCGGCCCCTGGTACCACAGGCGCTGAGTCTGGTTGTGCAGCAGGCCGTGCTCCATGGCGGCGCGTACGCAGCTAGCCGTGCCTTCGGGGCGTAGGGTCAGACTGTCACCGTTGCGATCCTCGAAGGTGTACATCTCCTTCTCGACGATGTCGGTGACCTCGCCGATGGAGCGGGCGAACAATGCCGTCTGCTCGACGATGGGCGTGCGAATCTCCGCGTAGCCGTAGCGGCGCATCAATGTCGCTACGACGCCCTCGACGTACTGCCACCGGGCCGACTGATCCGGTAGCAGGTCGTTCATGCCACGAATGGCCTGGATCTTCTTCTGACTGTTTGCGGACTTGCTCAATGCTGGCTCCTTGTCGTCGCTCGGCTCAGTCGCCGCGAGCGATCACGTCCCGTTCTGCCTGCTCCTTCTCGCGCACCTTTTCGCGGATCAGGCGCTCGAGGTCATCGACCAGGTGGTCGTTGCGCAGCTTGGAGGCGGGCTTGCCGTCGAGGTAAACGAGGTTGGCGGGGCTGCCGCCGGTGAGCCCGATGTCGCTCTCCTTGGCTTCGCCGGGGCCGTTGACCACGCAGCCGATCACCGAGACGTCCAGCGGGGTCATGACGTCCTCGAGACGCTCCTCGAGTGCATTCATGGTGCCGATGACGTCGAAGTTCTGGCGCGAGCAGCTGGGACAGGCGATGAAGTTGATGCCCTTGCTGCGCAGACGCAGGCTCTTGAGCATGTCGTAGCCGACCTTGATCTCCTCGACGGGGTCGGCGGCCAGCGATACGCGGATGGTGTCGCCGATGCCGTCCATGAGCAGCATGCCCAGGCCGATGGAGGACTTCACGGTGCCCGAGCGCAGCCCACCGGCTTCGGTGATCCCCAGGTGCAGCGGCTGCTCGATGCGCGAGGCCAGCTCGCGGTAGGCGGCTACCGCCATGAAGACATCGGAAGCCTTGACGCTGACCTTGAAGTCGGGAAAGTCGAGGCGGTCGAGGTGATCGATGTGGCGCATGGCCGATTCCACCAGTGCGGCAGGGGTGGGTTCGCCATACTTCTTCTGCAGATCCTTCTCCAACGAGCCGGCGTTGACGCCGATGCGAATGGGGATGCCGTTGTCGCGAGCGGCGCTGACCACGGCCTGGACGCGATCCTCGCGGCCGATGTTGCCGGGGTTGATGCGCAGGCAGTCGACGCCCAGTTCGGCGACGCGCAGGGCGATCTTGTAGTCGAAGTGGATGTCGGCGACCAGGGGTACCGCCACTTCACGCTTGATGCGCCCGAACGCCTCGGCGGCGTCCATGGTCGGTACCGAGACGCGCACGATGTCGGCGCCAGCGGCCTCGAGCTGACGGATCTGCGCCACGGTGGCAGCCACGTCCAGGGTGTCGGTATTGGTCATGCTCTGCACGGAGATGGGCGCATCGCCTCCGACGGCAACCTTGCCGACATGGATCTGGCGTGACGGGCGACGAACGATGGGGGATGGTGCATGCATGGCGGCGGATCATTCTCCCAGAGTGAAGCGAGCGACGTTGTTGGCGCCAGCGCGGCCGGGGATGTCCACGACCTCGCCGCGCCATTCGAGCTCGACGCCGGTGGCGTTGCCCACGGTCAGTCGAAACGGCGGTTCGCCTTCGACGCGGGCAGTGGTGCCGGGTTCCTGCAGTCCCACGAAGATGCGCTCGTCGTTGGCGTCGAACACTTCGGTCCACGATTGCTGGTTGAAGGTGAACGTCAGCACGTTGGCGGCGGCTTCCGCGCTGCCGGCGTCCGACTCGGTAGCGGCATCGCTGGCGTTTGCCGAGTCGGGTGTCGGGGATGCCGCTTCGGCGTCGGCGATGGAGGCTGCGTCGCCGATGTCAGCGACGTCCCGGTCGTCGGCGTCGGCGGTTGTCGGCGCCTCGGCGGAGGCCGAGCCGGTGGCGGTCTCGCCGGCCGTCTCGGCATCCGCTGCCTCGGGCTCGGCCGGCGTGGTGGCCGAAAGCGTCTCGCTGGCGCTCGGGTCGACGCGATCGGCTGCGGTGAGGGCGTCGTCGGGCACGGAGGAAGCCTCGGGCTCGCCCCTCAGGGGGTCGACGCCTTCTTCCGGTAGCGGTGGCAGCCCTTCGTCATCGGTTGGCTGCTCTGGGCTTTCGACCACCGACGAGGTGCCGTCGAGGCCGTCCACGGAGACCGGACTGCTGTCGCTCAGGTCGGGCGGTTCGCCGCCGCCGCGGCTCTGCCACCATACCAGAGTCAGTCCGATGAGGCCGGCGATGACCAGCAGGGTGACCAGCTTGAACAGCCAGGCGCCGAGCCGCGACGGTGGCTTGGTGACCTGGACCGGCGTGGTGTGCTGCGGCGGTTCCTCATGGCCGAAACGGCGCGTGTAGGCGTCGAGGATGGGGCGTTCCTCGATGCCCAGCAGGCGGGCGTAGGCACGTAGGTAGCCGCGGCGGTAAGTCGCGATGGGCACCTGGTCGTAGGTGTCCTCCTCCAGGCCCACCACCACGGCAGGACGCAGGTTGAGGGCCGTGGCGACCTCGCCTCGGCTGAGGCCCTGCGTCTCGCGTTCGCGTCGCAGCAGCTCTCCGGGAGAGGAACTCTGTGACACGAGATCGGCGGCATCGGTGTCGTGGGTGTCGCTCATGGCTGAGCATCCTTCATGATAAGCGTTGTTCAGGGAGCGTCTGGGTCACCGCGCACTGTGTCGTCGGTGCTGCGGGCAGTGGCGATTTCGTCGGCCAGCGCGCGGGCCTCGGCCGTTTCGCCGGCCAGGCTGATGTAGCGTTCCAGTTGGCGCCGAGCCTGGGCGGGTTCGCCCTCGGCCAGTGCCAGGTCGGCCAGGCGCAGATAGGCCGCGGCATAGCGGGGGTCGAGACTGACGGCCCGTTCCAGGCTCGTGCGGGCAGCGTCGAACTCGCCCTGCTCGCGACGGCAACGCCCGAGATTGGCGAACAGCTGAGCGCGACGGCGGTACTGGGTATCCTGGGTGGCGCGCTCGAGCTGCTCGCAGGCTTCTGCGGTACGGCCCCGGTCATACAGAAAGGCGGCATAGTTGTTGCGCGCTCGCGTTAGCTCGGGATCGCTTTTCAAGGCGCGTTGAAAGGCTTCGTCGGCGAGCTCGTCCTCGCCCTGTCGCTGGTAGACCACGGCCATGGCTTGCAGTGCTTCCGGCGCGGCAGGGTCATGCTCCAGAGCGCGATCCAGGGCCGACATGGCGCGTGGCAGGTTGTTGCGCTCTAGGTAAGCGACCCCCAGCCGCGTGTAGGCTTCGGCGGCGCCGCCGTCAGCGTCGTCGACTCGCTCCAGCGTGCCCGCACAGCCGCCCAGCCACAGCGACCCGGCCAGGACTGCCGCGAGTGGCAGGGGCAAGGAGCGAGGTGGCAGCGAGGGATGACGCGTCATGGCATCCTCTTCACGGAGTGCATTGGACCGGTGGCGCTGACACAGGCATGCAGGCCGACCATGGCGAAAAGCCTGTCCATCAAAGCGCCGTGCCGGACTGAAGTCAAGGCAGGCACGGCTCAGTCGGCGTCGATCTGGATCGAGCGGATGTAGCGTTCGTGGCGGCGAGTGCGGTCCTTCACCCGCCCTACCAACTGGCCGCAGGCGGCGTCGATGTCGTCGCCGCGGGTGGTACGGATCGGTGCCGTGTAGCCGAGCTCATACAGCCACTGCTGAAAGCGCATCGCCTGGTTGCGCGACGGTTTCTCGTACCCCGAGTGGGGGAACGGATTGAAGGGAATGAGGTTGATCTTGCACGGCAGCTCGTGCAGCAGCTCGGCCAGCTCCCGGGCGTGCACCTGCTGATCGTTGACGTCCTTGATCAGGGTGTACTCGATGGTGACCATGCGCGTGTCGTCGCACTTGGCGAGATAGCGCTGGCAGGCATCGAGCAGCGTGCGGATGTCGTACTTGCGGTTGAGCGGCACCAGCTCGTTGCGCAGCTCGTCGTTGGCGGCGTGCAGCGAGATGGCCAGGCTCACGTCGAGTTCGTCGCCGAGCTTGTCGAGCATCGGCACCACCCCAGAGGTGGAAAGCGTGACACGACGCTTGGAGAGTCCGTAGCCGTTGTCGTCGAGCATCAGCTTCATCGCCGGCACGACGTTGTCGTAGTTCATCAGCGGCTCGCCCATGCCCATCATCACCACGTTGGTCACCGGGCGGTTGGCGGTGTCCTTGCGCGGTCCGACGCTGCGCTGGGCGACCCACACCTGGCCGATGATCTCGGCGGCCGTGAGGTTGCGCTGGAAACCCTGCTTGCCGGTGGAGCAGAAGCTGCAGTCGAGCGAACAGCCCACCTGAGAGGAAACGCACAGGGTGCGGCGCTTGCCGTCGTCGGCAGGGATCAGCACCGTCTCGACGTAGCTGCCGTCTTCTACCTCCAGCACCCACTTGCGCGTACCGTCACTGGAGGTGCCTTCGTAGACGACGCCGGGGCCGCGGATCTCGGCCACCTCGGTCAGGCGTTCGCGCAGTGTCTTGGAGAGGTTGGTCATGGCCGCGAAGTCGTCGCACCCCTCGTGGTGGATCCACTTCATCACCTGGGCAGCGCGGAATTTCTTCTCGCCGAGTGCGAGGAAGAAGTCTTCCATCGCCTCCCGGGACAGGCCGAGCAGGTTGGTTTTCTGAGGAGCGGTATCAGCGGTCATGGCATCACGCTATGGGGATGGGCTGGAGGCGGGGACCATGATGGCCCCCGCAAGGCATGCATTCAGCCGCGAGAACAGATTTCGTTCGCTTCGAAGAAATAAGCGATCTCGCGTGCCGCGGACTCGGGAGAATCGGAGCCGTGCACGGCGTTGGCGTCGATGGTTTCGGCGAAGTCGGCGCGGATGGTACCCGGCGCGGCTTCCTTGGGGTTGGTGGCGCCCATCAAGTCGCGGTTGGCGGCGATGGCGTCATCGCCTTCCAGCACCTGCACGACCACCGGCCCTGAGGTCATGAAGCCGACGAGGTCGTTGAAGAAGGGGCGTTCCTTGTGCTCGGCGTAGAAGCCTTCTGCCTGCTCGCGAGACAGGTGCAGCATCTTGGCGGCGACGATGGCCAGACCGCCCTTCTCGAAACGGCTCTCGATCTCGCCGATGACGTTCTTGGCGACGGCGTCGGGCTTGATGATGGACAGGGTGCGTTCGGTTGCCATGGGCGTACTCTCCGTGGGCGGTGCAGATGAGGATAGCGCCACGCCTTACCGAAACTCGCGGTGGAGTCGGCAGGCGCGGCGCTTCGAAAGAAGATGCGTCGGCCGTCAGCTCGGCGCAGACGGTTCAGCGCAAATGCAGTGGGCGCAGAGTATAACGCTCCTGACGGACGTTGAACAATCGTTGCTCCAGTGGCACGCGAGTCAGACGCTGAAGCTCTCGCCGCACCCACACTGATCCTTGACGTTGGGGTTGTTGAAGCGGAAGAAGCGGTTGAGCCCCTCGTTGACGTAGTCGACTTCGCTGCCGTCGAGCATCTCCAGGGCGTCGGGGGCGACATACACGGTCACGCCGCGTTCCTGGAAGGCGATGTCGTCATCGGCTGCCTGGTCGGCGAAGTCGAGCACGTAGCTGTAGCCGGAGCAGCCGCTGGGCTTGACCGAGACCCGCAGGCCCAAGCCGTGGCCGCGCTCCTCGAGCACCTGGCGGATCTGCTCGGCAGCGGCATCGGTGATCGAAAGGTGTGCCATGGTGGTTCTCCTGCAAGGGTGGATGGAGCGGCTAGCGCCGCAGGCCGGTGAGGGCATGATGCAGCGAGGCCAGCGCCTGGTCGATGTCCGCCTCGGTGGTGAACCGGCCGAAGCTGAAGCGCAACGAAGCCAGTGCCAACGAGCGCGGTACGCCGATGCCCTTCAACACGTAGGACGGCTCGACGCTCGCTGAGTTGCAGGCCGAGCCGGTGGAAAGCGCGATGTCGCGCAGCGCCATGAGCAGCGACTCGCCGTCGACGCCCTCGAAGGCCAGGTTGAGGATGTTGGGTACCGATACGGCGAGGTCGGTATTGCGATGGATGCCGTCGAGGTCGGCGAGGCCGGCTAGCAAGCGGTCGCGCAGGCCGGTGATGCGTGCCTGGTCGGCCTCGCCTTCGGCGGTGGTCAGGGCAATGGCCTCGCCCATGCCCACGATCTGGTGGGTGGGCAGGGTGCCGGAGCGCATGCCGCGCTCGTGCCCGCCGCCGTGGATCAGGGCCTCCACGCGGATGTCGGGATGACGCCTGACGTAGAGCGCGCCGATGCCCTTGGGGCCGTAGGCCTTGTGTCCGGAAAGCGACAGCAGGTCGATGCCGAGCCGCTCGACGTCGAGCGGGATGCGCCCCACCGCCTGGGCGGCATCGACGTGGAAGGCGGCGCCGCCGGCGTGGGCGACTTCGGCGAGTGCCGCCAGGTCGTGCATGCAGCCCAGCTCGTTGTTCACCGCCATCAGCGAGACCAGCACGGTGTCGGGGCGTAGCGCTTCGCGCAACTGTTCGGGCGTGACCCGGCCGTCGCGGCCCGGGGTGAGCCAGGTGACCTCGAAGCCCTCGGCCTCCAGCGCCGTGGCGGTGTCGACCACCGCCTTGTGTTCGACGATGGAGGTCACCAGGTGGCGGCCGCGTGCCCGGCAGCCGCGCAACAAGCCGGTCAGCGCCAGGTTGTCGGCCTCGGTGGCGCCGCTCGTCCAGACGATCTCGCGGGGGTCGGCGCCGATGGCATCGGCGACCTGGCGGCGTGCGCCTTCCACTGCCTGCTCCGCCTGCCAGCCGAGCATATGGCTGCGCGAGGCGGGATTGGCGAAGATGCCATCCAGGGTGAGGTGGCGGCTCATCGCCTCGGCGACGCGCGGGTCGACCGGGGTGGTGGCGGCATAATCGAGATAGACGAGGGCGCTCATGGGCTCGCGGACGTCTCCATGCTGAATGTCAGGGCCGGGGTCAGGGCGAGCTGGTGGCGATGGTGTCGGCGGTACGGGCGCTGCGTTGGCGGGCGGCGATGCGTTGTACCTCACCGTTGGCGACCAGTTGGCCCAGGGTAATGCCGTCGAGGAAGCCGCGAATCTGCTCGGAGAGATCGCACCACAGATGGTGAGTCAGGCAGGTGTCGCCCTGTTGGCAGTCGGACAGCCCCTGGCAGCGCGTGGCGTCTACCGACTCGTCGACGGCATCGATGACCTGCGACACGGAGATAGCGTCGGGCGATGCGTCGAGCAGGTAGCCGCCACCGGGGCCGCGTACGCTCTTGACCAGTTTCGCGCGGCGCAGGCGGGCGAAGAGTTGCTCCAGGTAGGGCAGGGATATCTCCTGGCGCCGGGAAATGTCGGCCAGACTGATGGGCCCCCGGTCGGCATGCAGGGCCAGGTCGAGCATGGCAGTGACGGCGTAGCGTCCCTTGGTGGTCAAACGCATGGCGAGCTCGTCGAATGCATAGCTGGCTTACCTCGGCGGCGGGCAGGCCGTCGCCCGGTTGGCGTTCGAGCCACCACCGACGGCAGGGCCACGGGAGTCGAACGATCATTATGGTAAAGACCCAGCGTGGCGGTCAACCATTCTCCTGCGGGCCATGCTGCGACGTCTTGCCGCGCTCGGCTGAGGTGTCGTCGTTGCCGCCATCGGGATGAGTCGGTCCGCAGCAGCTTTCCACGTCGGCCAGTATCTCGGCGAAGTCCTCGTCGCGCAGTTCGGGCAGACGGCCGTCGCGGTAGCCGGCGTCGAGCTTGCGCAGGGTCCGGCACATGCGTTCGATGCGCTCATCCACAGCGTGCATGTGATCGAGCATGGCCTGGATCGAGCGCGCCACCGGGTCGGGCATGTCCTCGCTGACACCGTAGGCGTCGAAGCCGAACTTGCGGCGCATGGCCTCGCGCCGCTCGGGGTCGACGGCCAGCACCTCGGTGGCATCGGGCTCGTCGCGTTTGACGATCTTGCCGGGAATGCCCACCACCGTGGCGCCAGGGGGGACCTCCTTGGTGATCACGGCGTTGGAGCCGATCTTGGCCCCGGCGCCAACCGTGAAGGGGCCGAGAATCTTGGCGCCGGCACCCACGATGACGCCGTCCCCCAGGGTCGGATGGCGCTTGCCCTTGTTCCAGCTGGTGCCGCCCAGTGTGACGCTCTGATAGAGGGTGACATCGTCACCTACCCTGGCGGTCTCGCCGATCACCACGCCCATTCCATGGTCGATGAAGAAGCGGCGGCCGATTGTCGCACCGGGGTGGATCTCGATGCCGGTGAGCCAGCGAGCGAGGGTGGAAAGCGTGCGTGCCAGCCACTTGAGATTCTTGTGCCATAGCCAGTGGCTCAGGCGATGGATCAGCAGCGCATGCAGACCTGGGTAGTTGGTCAGCACTTCCAGGAAGTTGCGTGCCGCCGGGTCGCGGGCGAATACGCTGTTGATGTCCTCGCGAAGGCGTTGAAACATGCGGTGGTCCTGTAGGGCTGGGGTGGCGGGGCGCTGGGCAGACGCCACCGGGGACGTTCTCCCATTATTGGGGGTGGGGCCAGGCCGCTGCAAGCGGCCGGCGGGAATCACTTCCCCGCGTCATCGTCGCGGTGGGCTTCGGCCTGCTGCTCGGTGGCAGAGAGAATGCCGCGCAGGATGTTGATCTCCAGGCGCTCGGGGCGGGCGCGCAGGGTGAAGCGGCGCAGCCGGGCCATCAGCTGGCGCGGTGTCGCCGGGTCATGGAAGCCGATGGCGATCAAGGTACGCTCGAGATGCTCGAAGTAGCGCTCGAGTTCGGCGTGACTGGCCAGGGAGGGTGGTTCTTCATCGGATGGTGCGTTGGCACCTTCGCCGGCAAGCCACGCCAGGCGGCACTCGTAGGCCAGCACCTGCACTGCCGTGGCCAGGTTCAGGGAGGCGAAGTCGGCGTTAGTGGGGATGTGCACGTGGGCGTGGCAGCGTTGCAGTTCGGCGTTGGTCAGGCCGCTGTCCTCGCGACCGAACACCAGGGCCACCCGGGTGTCGCTGCCGGCCAGTTCTTCGGGCAGGCGCGCGCCGAGCTCGCGTGGCGTGAGCATCGGCCATGGCAGGGTGCGCGAGCGGGCGCTGGCGCCCACGGCCAGGGTGCAGTCGCCGACGGCGGCCTCCAGGCTGGCATGGATTTGGGCGGCATGGAGCAGATGGTCGGCTCCCGAGGCGCGGGCGATGCTGTCGGCGGTGAGCGGCTCGCAACGCGGTGCCACCAGCGCCAGATCGGATAGCCCCATGTTGTGCATGGCCCGGGCCGTGGCTCCGATGTTGCCGGGATGGCTGGTGCCGATCAGAACGATGCGGATGCGCTCGAGCATGGCAGGCTTCCTTGGAGCGGATGATACGGAAGGCCTAGAGTCTAGCATGCTGGCTTCGGGCTTCGGGCTTCGGGCTTCGGGCTTCGGGCTTCGGGCTTCGGGCTTCGGGCTTCGGGCTTCGGGCTTCGGGCTTCGGGCTTCGAGTCCGATGGCGTGCCCCGCTCGCTTCTGCTAGGATTCGCGCCATCGTCACGAGCGAACGCTCCGTTCTTTAACACCACCGAGTTCCCAAGGCCCGATCATGCATCCGATGGTCCAATTCGCACTGCGTGCCTCGCGCAGCGCGGCCGAACAGTTCGTGCGCATTCGCGAACGTATCGAGAATGCCCATGAAGAGCACAATCTGCAGCGCACGCTGCAGGAAGCTGCCCGCAACGCCGAGACGTTGATCACTCGCCAGCTCTCCCGTGGCTACCCCCAGCATGGGGTAGTCGGCCGGTTCACCCCCTATCGCGAGGGAGAGGGCGAAGGGCGCGACGTGCTGTGGCGCATCGAACCCTTCCACGGCTACTCCAATCTTAGCGTGGCCGCTTCCGGTTTCGCGCTTTCCGTCGTTTGTCTGGTCAAGGGGCGAGCGGAACACGCCGTGGTGATCTGCCCTTTCAGCGGTGACGAATACCTGGCCAGCCGCGGGCGCGGTGCTCAGCTCAATGGCAAACGCATTCGCGTACCCAAGACCAAGTCGGTCGGTGGGGCCCGCGTTGCCTTGAGTTTGCCCGAAACCCCGCTGCGTAACCGCTACCTGCCCAACTACCTGACCCTGGCCCAGCAACTGGGTCCCCAGGTGGAGTTGCTGCGCGCCTCGGGCAGCGGACTGCTGGACCTCGCCGAGCTCGCCGCCGGTCACGTCGATGTGGCGTTCGTGCTGGGGCTGGATGAGCAGGACATGCATGTCGGCAGCTTGCTGCTCAAGGAAGCCGGAGCGCTGATGGGCACCCCGGACGGCCAGCCGGCCGTAACGGTGGATGGGCAATTGATGGCCGCCGGCCCGCGGCTCTACAAGGCACTGGTGCAGCAGCTCAAGCCGCATTTCTAAAGCCATGAGCTTTAAGCCTGAAGCCTGAAGCTAGAAGACAAACACCCCCACAGCCATGGCTGCGGGGGTGTTCTGCGTCTGGGGGAGTCGCATCATGCTGCTTTCGAGCTTCGAGCTTCGAGCTTCGAGCTTCGAGCTTCGAGCTTCGAGCTTCGAGCTTCGAGCTTCGAGCTTCGAGCTTCGAGCTTCGAGCTTCGAGCTTCGAGCTTCGAGCTGTCAGGGCAGTTGCTCTTCCTCCTCGTCCGCCTCTTTCGGCGGTGGAATCAGATCCTTGCGCTCCAGGTGCACGACCAGCAGCAGTGCCGCAGCGACGTAGATGGAGGAGAAGGTGCCGACCACGATGCCGATGAGCAGGGCTACCGAAAAGTAGTGGATCATGTCGCCGCCGAGTATCAGCAGCGCCAGCAAGACCAGCAGGGTGGTGCCGGAAGTGGCCAGAGTGCGCGACAGGGTGGCGTTGAGCGCCTCGTTGAAGATGGTCGGCATGTCGTCGATGCGCGAGGTGCGGATGTTCTCGCGGATGCGGTCGTAGACCACGATGGTGTCGTTGAGCGAGTAGCCGATCACTGCCAGCAGGGCGGCCAGTACGGTGAGATCGAACTCGAACTGGAACAGCGAGAAAATGCCGACCACGATGATCACGTCGTGAATCAGGGCCAACAGGGCGCCGATGGCGAACTTGTATTGGAAGCGGAAGGCCACGTAGAGCATCACGATGCCCAGTGCCACGAGCAGCCCCATGCCGCTCTGGTCACGTAGCTGGTCACCCACCTGGGCGCCGACGAACTCCGCGCGCACCAGCTCCACGCTGTCGCCCGACTGGCGCAGCAGCTCCACCACGCGCTCGCCCACGTCGGGGTCGAAGGCCTGCTGCAGACGAATCAACACTTCGGTGGAAGCGCCGAAGGTCTGCACCGAGACATCGCGGAACTCGGCAGCCTCGAGGATTTGGCGTATGGCATCCAGCGACGGCGCCGCCGAGTAGCGCACCTCCACCAGAGTGCCACCGGTGAAGTCCAGTCCCAGGCTGAGCCCCTGGAACAGCAGCGAGACGATCGCTACCAGGAGCATGACAGCGGAGGCTGCGAAAGCGATCCGCCGCTTGCCCATGAAATCGAACTGTCGGTTGATGAGGGTCTTCATGGTCACCTCTTAGATCCAGAGCTGCTTGACCGGCTTGCCGCCGTAGGTGAGGTTGACCATCGCGCGAGTCACCAGCAGAGCGGTGAACAGCGAAGTCAGTATCCCCAGCGACAGGGTCACGGCGAAGCCCTTGACCGGCCCGGTGCCGATCGAGAACAGGATCACCGCTACCAGCAGGGTGGTGATGTTGGCGTCGATGATCGAGCTGAAGGCACGCTCGTAACCGGCGTGGATGGCCTGCTGTACCGACAGGCCGGTACGTAGCTCCTCGCGTATTCGTTCGAAGATCAGCACGTTGGCATCCACTGCCATGCCCAGAGTGAGCACGATGCCGGCGATGCCGGGCAGCGTCAGGGTAGCGCCGAGCAGCGACATGGCGGCTACCAGCAGGGTCAGGTTGAGCGCCAGAGCGATGTTGGCGAAAACCCCGAACACCTTGTAGCGCACCAGCATGAAGGCCACCACCAGCAGCAGGCCGATCTGCACCGACATGATGCCGCGCTCGATGTTCTCGGCGCCCAGGCTCGGGCCGATGGTGCGCTCCTGCACGAAGTAGATCGGCGCGGCCAGCGAGCCGGAACGCAGCAGCAGCGCGAGCTCCGCTGCTTCGGTGGGCGAGTCGAGTCCGGTGATGCGGAAGCTGTTGCCCAGGGCGCTCTGGATGGTGGCCAGGCTGATGATGCCGCGCTCGGTGTAGG
This sequence comes from Halomonas faecis, assembly GCF_010993975.1. Taxonomy (GTDB): domain Bacteria; phylum Pseudomonadota; class Gammaproteobacteria; order Pseudomonadales; family Halomonadaceae; genus Halomonas; species Halomonas faecis. The sequence goes on along the minus strand of NZ_JAACZO010000056.1, from coordinate 68,790 downwards.
GCTCGCGCACGGTGACTTCCTCGCCGTCTTCCATCACCGTGCGTTCGCGAGTCTTGTGCTCGATGAACAGTACCGCCATGTTGCGCCCTATGTTGGTACGCGTGGCGCGGTTCATCAGTGTGCCGCCGGTGCCGTCCAGGTCGATGTTGACCTGGGGGCGGCCATTCTCGTCGAAGCTGCGGTTGGCGCTCGATACGCTGTCGCCGGTGATGATGACGTCACGCATCAGGTCGGCGCTGCGGTTCTCGTCGTTGCGGAACGCGAAACTCTGGGTTTCGTTGTCCGGGGTGTCCGGGCGCGCCTCGAGACGGAACTCCAGGTTGGCGGTAGCACCCACCACGCGCTTGGCGGCCACGGTGTCCTGCACGCCGGGCAGCTCGACCACGATGCGATCCGGCCCCTGGCGTTGCACCATGGGCTCGGCCACGCCGAGTTCGTCGACGCGGTTGCGCAGCGTAGTCAGGTTCTGCTCGATGGCGTAGTCCTGGATCTCGGTGACCGCCTGGTCGGTGAGGGTCATCTCCAGCAGCGCGGCTCGTCCATCCTCTTCGCTGGTATAGTCGAAATCCGGAAACTCGCGGGCGATCAGGCTGCGGGCGGTGTCGCGATCCTCTTCGTTGGCGAAGGTGAAGGTGAGGGACCGTTCCTCGATCTGGGTATCGCGATAGCGGATGCGCTCGCTGCGTAGCTGTTCGCGGATGGCGCTGGCGTTGACTTCCAGCCGCTGCTCCAGAGCGGCGTCCATGTCCACTTCCAGCAGGAAGTGAACGCCACCACGCAGATCGAGCCCCAGCGTCATGGGCGAAGCGGACAGCGACTGCAGCCACCCGGGGGTGGACTCGGCGAGGTTGAGCGCCACCACGTAGTCGTCGCCGAGCCGTTCGGCGATCAGGTCGCGGGCGGGCAGCTGGTCGTCGGCGTCGTCGAAGCGGATCAGGACGCGGCTGTCATCCTGTTCCACGGCCTTGATGGCCATGCCGGCGTCGCGCAGCTCCTGCTCGATACGCTCGAGCTGACTGCCGCCGACGGTGCTGTCACCACGCTCGGTACTGATTTGGATTGCCGGATCCTCGGGAAAGAGGTTGGGCAGCGAGTAGATCAGCCCGAGCAGCAGCACGACGAGTATCAGCAGATACTTCCACAGGGGGTAACGATTGAGCATGGGAACCCTGCCCTAGGTTGCAGAAAGGGAGACCGGAGGGTGTCGCCACGGCACGATGCCCCGGGTGGCGGGCACGGCGGGGCATCGTGTGGTGTGCAGTGTTTTCCGGGTCAGATGGACTTGATGGTGCCCTTGGGCAGCACCGCCGCCACGGCGCTCTTCTGCACGTTGACCTCGGTGTTGTCGGCGATTTCCATGCTGATGAACTCGTCGCTGACCTTGGTGATGCGTCCTACCAAACCACCGCCGATGACCACCTCGTCGCCCTTGGAGAGGCCGCCGACCAGCTCTTTGTGCTGCTTGGCGCGCTTGGCCTGGGGGCGCCACAGCAGGAAGTAGAAGATCAGTACGAAGCCGACCAGCATGACGATCTGGGCGATGCCGCCGCCGGCGGCGCCGGCATCCTGGGCAAGGGCCGGCGAGATGAAGAAGTCCAGCATGATGAATGGGTCTCCTGAGTGTGTGACAAGACGGGTGAAAAATGGCGTCAGCCGGCGCCCGCATTCCTTTGGGTGCTGCCGGCTGGGGATCGGTCAATTCGGTGCGGGAGGAACCGGCAGGTCGCGCTGCGCATAGAAGCCTTCCACGAAGTTCGCCAATGTACCCGCTTCGATGGCACCGCGCAAACCGGCCATCAGGCGCTGGTAGTAGCGCAGGTTGTGGATGGTGTTGAGCATGGCGCCGAGCATCTCGTTGCAGCGGTCCAGGTGGTGAAGATACGCGCGTGAAAAGTGCCGGCAGGTGTAGCAGTCGCAGTCGGCTTCCAGCGGACCGGTAGCGTGGCGGTGTTTGGCGTTGCGGATCTTCACCGTGCCCTCGGCCGTGAACAGGTGGCCGTTGCGCGCATTGCGGGTGGGCATCACGCAGTCGAACATGTCGATGCCGCGACGCACCCCTTCCACCAGATCTTCCGGCTTGCCGACGCCCATCAGATAGCGCGGATGCTCGGGCGGCATCCAGGTCGGCAGGTAGTCGAGGGCACGCATCATCTCCTCCTTGGGCTCGCCCACCGAGAGCCCGCCGATGGCCAGGCCGTCGAAGCCGATGTCGAGCAGCCCCTTCAGCGAGCGCTCGCGCAGCTCGGGATGCATGCCGCCCTGGATGATGCCGAACAGGGCCGAGGGCGAGTCGCCGTGAGCCTCGCGCGAACGCTTCGCCCAGCGCAGCGACAGCTCCATGGAGGCCTCGGCCGTCTCGAAGTCGGCCGGATAGGGGGTGCACTCATCGAAGATCATCACCACGTCGGACCCCAGGGCGCGTTGCACGGCCATAGACTCCTCGGGTCCCATGAAGACCTTGGCGCCGTCCACTGGCGAGCGGAAGTGCACGCCTTGCTCGGTGATCTTGCGGATGTCGCCCAGCGAGAAGACCTGGAAGCCACCGGAATCGGTGAGGATGGGCCCCTGCCACTGGGCGAAGTCGTGCAGGTCGCCATGGGCCTCGATCACCTCGGTGCCGGGGCGCAGCCACAGGTGGAAGGTGTTGCCGAGGATGATCTCGGCGCCTATCTCCTCGACCATGGCGGGCGTCATGCCCTTGACGGTGCCGTAGGTGCCCACCGGCATGAAAGCGGGCGTCTCCACCGTGCCGCGCGGGAAGCTCAGGCGGCCACGGCGTGCCCGGCCGTCGCTGGCCAGGTGTTCGAAGGTCATGAAACAGTCGTTGCGCATGGGGCTCTCTGGAATCAGGCAGGCATTGGCGTGCGCGTCAGAAACATGGCATCGCCGTAGCTGAAGAAGGCGTAGCGTTCGGCCACCGCTTCGCGATAGGCCGCCATGGTCGTCTCGTATCCGGCGAAGGATGATACCAGCATGAGCAGGGTCGATTCCGGCAGGTGGAAGTTGGTGATCAGAGCATCGACGCAGCGCCACTCGTACCCCGGGTAAATGAAAATATCGGTCTCGCCGGTCAACGAGGCAATCGCACCGTCGGGGCTCGCCGCGCAGGCGCTCTCCAGGCAGCGCACGCTGGTAGTGCCCACCGCCACTACGCGGTTGCCGCGCGCTTGGGCGGCGCGTATCTGCTCGCAGACACCGGGCGACACTTCGACCCACTCGCTGTGCATCGTATGGTCACGGATGTCGTCGACGCGCACCGGTTGGAAGGTGCCGGCACCCACGTGTAGGGTGACGAAAGCGCTTTCCACGCCCTTGGTCGCCAGCGCCTCGAGCAGCGGCTCGTCGAAATGCAGGCCGGCGGTGGGGGCGGCCACGGCACCGTCACGTCGCGCATAGACGGTCTGGTAGCGCTCGCGGTCGGCGAGCTCGTCTTCGCGGTCGATGTAGGGCGGTAGCGGCATGTGGCCGTGCTGCTCCAGCAGTTTGATCAGCGGCGTCTCGCCCGGGAAGCGCACCGCGAACAGCGCCCCCTCGCGGCCCTCCACCACGGCGCGAATACCACCCTCGAAGACGAGCTCGGTGCCCGGTTTGGGCGATTTGCTCGAACGCAGGTGGGCGAGGCCGCGGTTGGCGTCGAGCGGGCGCTCGAGCAGCAGCTGGATGCGCCCGCCGCTGGCCTTGTGGCCGTGCAGACGGGCGGGAATCACCCGGGTGTCGTTGAACACCAACAAGTCGCCGGGCTCGAGCAGCTCGATGAGCTCGGGAAAACGACGGTGTTCGAGGGCGCCACTGGCACCGTCGACGCACAGCAGCCGGCAGTCGCTGCGTTGTTCGGAGGGGTAGCGGGCGATCAGTGCTTCGGGGAGTTCGTAATGGAAATCGGCGCGCTGCATGCGTTATGAGGCTCGAAAATCACGGATGTGGAGGGAACCGTGACGGCTGGACCGTCTGGACAAGCCGCCAAGGATACCGGCTCCTGGCTGCGAAGTCAGTCGCTTCGATTGACCTCTTCGGGTGCCCACGTATAATGCAACGCGCGTTGCCGGCGTGGCGGAATTGGTAGACGCAGCGGATTCAAAATCCGCCGGGTGCAAGCCCTTGTCGGTTCGAGTCCGACCGCCGGTACCATCAAATCAACCTCTTGGCTCTTCTCTCCCCGGTTGATTCCTTCGGTTTTTTCTAATGTGTCTACATTGTGTCAACCGATCTTCGGCGCGTACTTGATGGCGTCAAGTGGCCGGCAAGCGTGGCAGGTAGTGATCTCCGGTATCGCCCCAGTGCACCTCAGCTGAGTCCCATCACCACCAGCGCCAGGGTGGTTCCCGTCAGCAGGTATCCCAACAACGCCATCAGGCCGTCGTCGGCAAACAGCGCCAGGCCGAACAGCGTCAGCGCCAGCCCGGCGCCGTTGGCGGTGAAGGGGATCAGCTCCATGGGCGGCATGGCCAGGGCGATCAGCAGGCAGGTGAGGGCGACCGCCAGGTGGGCAGGGGGACGCGTGAGCCGACGTAGCCGCGGCTTTAGGAAACGGTCGACCCAGCCGGCCGGCCGCTCCAGCCACTCCAGTGCCTGGCGGTAGCGTTGGCGCGATGCCCGGCGGGCGAGCAGCCAGCGCGGCAGCCACAGGTGTTCGCGGCCCAGCAGCAACTGAGCGGCCGTGAGCGCCACCAGGCTGGCCATCAGCGTGGGAACGCCAGGGATATCGCCGATCAGCGGGGCGAGGGTGATCAGGCCGGCGATCAGCAGGAAGGGGGCGAAGGTTCGTCGCCCCACGCAGTCCAGAATGGCTTCGAGACTGACGCTGTCGTCGTATCGGCCGGCGTGCTTGAGCCTGTCGATCAGGCTCACCAGTCCGGTGAGACGCTCTTCCGGCATCTCGGCGGCATTGGGCTGTTCAGCGCCCATGGCGGGAGGTCCGGCGGGTCCACAGCAGAATGGCGCCCAGCACGACTAGGACGATACCTACGAAGCCGCCCGGGCTGGTCGTCTGCCAGCCGACGATCATCAACACGGGGCCGAGAACCATGAGCGCAATGGCGAAGGTGCGTACGGTCATTGTGCACTTCCTGGCTGGATGTGCCGTCAGTGTAGCGTCATTGAGCGCAGGAGTTCAGGGGGCTGTCGCCTTGGGTATGGATGGCGTATGGTGGTGAGTATACAGTCCTTCTCCCGCATGGCGGGCGGAGGGCTGTTTTCGTTGGATGGCCGGTTTTGCGTCCACAAAGCGTTGATTGGAACGGATCAAGGAGGGCGTATGACGTCCCGTCCCCCCATCATCATCAATCGGCTCGATGCCGAACGGCTGCAGCGTCTCATCGACGTGGTCAGCGGAGAGAGCCTGGCAGTCGCCGAGCTGCTGGAGGAAGAACTGGCACGGGGCGAGGTGATCGATCCCGAGGAGATCCCTGCGGATACCGTGAGCATGAACAGTCAGGTACAGTTCACCGATCTGACTCGCGACCGGCAGATGATTCGCACCCTCGTCTATCCGCATGCGCTGGCCGCCACGGAGGATGGCATCTCGGTGATGGCGCCCATCGGGGCGGCGCTGATCGGGCTGCGCGTCGGCGATGTCATCGACTGGCCGTTGCCCGGTGGCGGCGAAGCGCAACTGCGAATCGATGCCATCCTGTGGCAGCCGGAGCGTGAAGGGCAGTTTCACCGCTGAGCGCGCCGTTCGCTACCACTCAGGAAGTCGTCATGCCGTTATCGCTGTGGATGTCACTCGCTGCCGTGTGTGCCATGGGGGCCATGTCGCCGGGGCCCAGCCTGGCGTTGGTGCTGCGCCATACCTTGGGTGGCGGCAGGGTGCCGGGCATGGCGGCGGCGCTCTCCCATGCGCTGGGAGTGGGGTTCTATGCCTTGTTGACGGTGTGGGGCCTCGGGGCGCTGATCGTACGCTTTCCTACGCTCTTTCAGGGCATCATTTGGGCGGGGGCCGGCTATCTCGCTTGGCTGGGCATCAAGTCGCTACGGGCGGGACGCGGCGCCATGCTGGCTGCGTCCGCCGCCGAAACCACTCGCGTTCAGGCCGTGAGCGAAGGTTTTCTGGTGGCGCTGGGCAACCCCAAGCTGATTCTCTTCTTCGTTGCCTTGCTGAGTCAGTTCGTCACTCCGGAGACGAGCCTGGCGGGCAAGGCGGTCATCGTGGCCACTGCCATGCTCATCGATGGCGGCTGGTACGTGCTGGTGGCGATGTCGCTGTCGCATTCGCGGGTACTGCCCTGGCTGCAGGCACGTGCTCACTGGATACACCGCCTGACCGGCGTGATGCTGCTGGGGCTGGCGTTGCGCGTGGCGCTCGGCCCCCTGGGTTGACGCGCCAGCGTTGACTGCAATCGCGAATCGGTGGCGGTAACCGGCAATCGACGCTGCTAGCCTCAGTATGATTCTGTAACCGGAACCCCTGACGATGGATGACTTTACCAGCGAGGCTCGAGCGCTCGCCGTTGTGCTGGATGAGGACCCCGACGCGGCGGCGATCCTTTCCCACCAACTGGATGTGCTGGGCATGCAGAGTCGCTACCACCGCTGTGCCGCTGCCATGCTCGATGAGGTGGCGTCCAGCCGGCCGCAACTGGTGGTGATGGGGCTGGGCGTCGCCGACCCTGATGGCATCGCTCTGCTGCGGTTGCTTGCCGAGCGGGAGTACCGCGGCTGGGTGCTGCTGCTGGGTGGGGTCGAACCGAAGATCTCGCGCATCGCCGAGCGCGTGGGGCACACCCTCGGGCTGCAGATGCTCGGTTCGCTGGACAAGTCCATGCGGCTGGCCGAATTGCGCGAACGGCTCAGCGATGTGCGTCTGGGTAGCCAACCTCCCGGGGTGCCGACGCATACGCCGTTCTTTTCCGCCACCGAGCTGGAGTCGGCCCTGGCGCGTCACGAGCTGACGGTGCACTACCAGCCGCAGTTCGAGTTGGCCAGCGGGCGGCTGAGCGGTGTCGAGGCGCTGGTGCGCTGGGCCCATCCGGAGATCGGCCTGATCGGTCCGGCCAATTTCCTGCCGTTGCTCAGCGCCGGACAGAGCCGACGCCTGACCGCCTACGTACTGGAGCGGACACTGGCCGATGCCCAGCGGTGGCGGTATCAGGGGCTGTCCCTTTCGGTGTCGGTGAACGTGACCGCAGCTGACCTCATGTCCCCCGACCTGCTGGCGTTGACGCGCCATCGGGGGCCAGGCGAGCCACCACTGCTGGTGTTTGAGGTTACCGAGACGGCAGCCATGGACGACGAACTGCTGGGTTCCGAAATTGCCGCACGGCTGCACCTCAACGGTCTGGAGATCTCGGTGGACGACTTCGGCGTGGGCTTCTCGTCGCTGTCGCGGCTGCAGATGCTGCCGATCAGCGAACTCAAGGTGGATCGCAGTTTCGTGCGCCATTTGCATGCCGATCCTCAAGACGCCGCCATCGTCGAGGCGGTGGCGCTGCTGGGGCGCCGCCTGGGGCTGAGGGTGGTGGCCGAAGGACTCGAGGCAGCGGACAGCGTTGCCGCCTTGGAGCGCTTCGGCTGTACCCATGTGCAGGGCTTCGGGCTGTCGCGACCGGTCCCCGCCGAAGCCATCCCGATGCTGGCGCGGGCTCAGGCCACGGTGCGCGAAAGAATCGCTGCCAGCGGTGCGCCGGTGGGCATGACCCCGTAGACGGCGCTGGCATCGGCACCGAGACGCGTGCGGCAGAACGTTTCGCCGATCTCGGGCGGGGCGTGTTGCAACAGCAGAGCGGCCTGCAGACACTGTGCCAGCCGCTGCGTCAGCCAGCGGCCGCGTGGCTCGAGGGTCTCGGCGGGCTGCGTCAGTTCCCGCTCCAGGCCGGCCAGCGTGCTGTCGAAGTCGGGCTGCTGGCCACGGACGGCGACCAGTTCGGCTTGCAGGGCGGTGAAGGCCTCGGGGTGTCTGGCCAGCACGCGCAGCACGTCCAGGCAGATCACGTTGCCCGAACCCTCCCAGATCGAGTTCACCGGGGCTTCGCGGTAGAGCCGTGCCAGCGGCGACTCTTCCACGTAGCCGATGCCCCCCAGACACTCCATGGCTTCGGCCTGGAAGGCGGGGCCGCGCTTGTTGTGCCAGTACTTGGCCAGCGCCGGCAGCAGGCGTGCCAGCGCCGTTTCGTGGGCGTCTCCGCGGGCTGCGCCATCGAAGGCGCGGGCGGTGCGCAGGGCCAGTGCGATGCCGGCTTCCACTTCCAGCGTCAGATCGGCGATCACGGCACGCATCAGCGGTTGCTCGGCGAGCGCCCGGCCGAAGGCATGGCGCTCGCGGACGTGCAACCAGGCCTCGCGCAGTGCCTGGCGCATCATGCCTACCGGCGCGGTGGCGGCATCGAGGCGGGTCTGCTGGACCATGTCGAGGATGGTCGCCACGCCGCGTCCCGGTTCGCCGACGGGATGGGCCCAGGCGTCGCGGTATTCGATTTCTGCCGAGGCGTTGGCGCGGTTGCCGCACTTGTCCTTGAGGCGCTGCAGTTCGATGGCGTTGCGCTGGCCATCCGCAGTGAAGCGCGGTACCAGGAAGCAGCTCAGGCCGTCATCGGTCTGGGCGAGGGTCAGGAAGGCATCCGACATGGGGGCGCTGCAGAACCATTTGTGGCCGGTGAGTCGCCAGACGTCGCCGTCGCACTCGGCACGCGTGTCGTTGCTGCGCACGTCGCTGCCGCCCTGCTTCTCGGTCATGGCCATGCCGCAGGTCAGGCCGCGCTTGTCCGTCGAAGGCAGCGGGCGAGCGTCATAGGCGTGAGCCAGCAATCCCGGCGCCCATTCGGCCGCCACGGCCGGCGCGTGGCGCAGCGCCGGCATGGCGGCGTGGGTCATGGTCACCGGGCAGCAGAAGCCCGGCTCCGCCTGGGTCAGCAGGTAGAGGGCGGCCACGTGGGCCTGGTGTCCGCCCTGGCCTTCCTGCTGCCAGGCCACGGCATGCCAGCCGCCCTCGCAGGCCAGCGCCATCAGCTCATGGTAGGCCGGGTGGTAGGCGACTTCGTCGAGGCGCCGGCCGTGTCGGTCGAACAGGCGGAGCGTCGGGGGATGGACATTGGCGGCTTCGCCCAGGGCCTGGATGCGCTCGCTGCCCACGGCGCGTCCCAGGGGCGCCAGGCGCTCGCTCACCCATGCCGGCGCTTCGCGGGCCAGAGCCTCGCCCAGGGCCGGGTCGTCGGCGAGGAAGTCGCGGTTGCCGGGAGGCGCGGGTTGGTTGGTGACCCGATGGGTAGCGAGCTGCGTGCGTGGTGCCCGGTCGGTCATGGGGAACTCCGGCGGCAAGGGCTGACTCGCAGCATGGACAGCCGCGAGGCGGCGGTCAATGACTCGGCGACAGGGTGGTGTCGGCACGACTGACATGGCATCGTGGAGCATGACAGCAAGGCAGATGACCCATGGCCATTCACGAGCACGATTGTCATACCCACAGTGGTGAACCCTTCAATCTTCTGGCCCTGCAGGGTCAGGTGCTGCTGATCGTCAACGTGGCGAGCCGTTGCGGCTTCACGCCGCAGCTGCGCGACCTGGAACGACTCTATCGTCGCCATCGCGAACGGGGTTTCACGGTGCTGGGTTTTCCCTGCAACCAGTTCGCCCGCCAGGCGCCGGAGTCGGCGCTGGATTTCTGTGCGCTGGGCGGCCGTGAATACGGAGTGACCTTTCCGCTGATGCAGAAGGTCAAGGTCAACGGCCCGGGGGCGCATCCGCTGTTCGTGGAGCTCAAGCGTCAGGCACCGGGCGTATTGGGTACCACTTCGATCAAATGGAACTTCACCAAGTTCCTGGTGGCGCGAGACGGGCGGGTGATCCGGCGCTTCGCGCCCAACGCGTCCGGCCCCGAGCTAGAACGCGAACTCGAGAGAGCCCTGGACGAGGCATGAGGTCACTGGGGCAGTTGACCTCTGGCCACCGCCACGCGCTCGACCAGCTCGGTCCAGCGGTGGCGCGTCATCAGCGTGGTGAGTCCCGAGAACAAGGCCCAGACGCGGCGGCGCCAGCCGCTCAGGCGAAGGTTGTGGGCCACCAGTTGCTTCATCAGCTGGTAATCGTCGAAGCGCTGCCAGGCACCCGCCACCGAGAGCTGGTGGCGTGACAGGACCGGAGCCAGCTCGAGACGGAAGATCCACTCCAGCTCTTCGAGGGTCAGGTCGTGGCTCTGTATCACCTCCACCATGTGGCGATAGTCGCGTTCGCTCGGCTCGCGGTCCAGCCACAGCGGTGCCAGCGCCAGCCACAGGTCACCGCGTTCATCGACCAGCGTCTGCGCATCCATCCTTCCCTCCTGCCTGCATTATGCTCGAGACCGGCATCGTGCCCCAGCCGGGCCATGCGCTCAAGGGCGGACAGCGCCGGGCACGGCCGCTAGAATGTCGCCACGGTTCGCGACGACGTCCCTGGCTCGGCCAGGGTGCGACAGCTCATCCGCCCGGGCGACGCACGAGGTTCCCGGTCATTGATAGTAGAGGTATGACGTGATCATCAAACCCAAGGTTCGCGGTTTCATCTGCACTACCACCCATCCCGTCGGCTGCGAGAAGAACGTGCTCGAGCAGATCGAGGCGACCCGCCAGCGCGGTCTCGACGCCTCGCAGGGGCCGAAGAAGGTGCTGGTGATCGGCGCATCCAGCGGCTATGGCATGGCGGCGCGCATCACGGCGGCCTTCGGCTACGGTGCCGATACCCTGGGGGTGTTCTTCGAGAAGCCGGGCAGCGAGAAGAAACCGGGTACGGCCGGCTGGTACAACAGCGCCGCTTTCGACAAGTTCGCCAAGCAAGCGGGGCGCTACAGCAAGTCGATCAACGGCGATGCCTTTTCCCACGAGGTGCGCGAGAAGGCCATCGAACTGATTCGCGAGGACCTTGGACAGGTGGACCTGGTGGTCTATTCGCTGGCCTCCCCGGTGCGCAAGCTGCCCGATTCCGGCGAGGTCAAGCGCTCGGCGCTCAAGCCCATCGGCGAGCCCTACCGCGCCACAGCCATCGATACCAACAAGGACGTCGTCACCGAGGCCGAGGTGGAGCCTGCCACCGAACGGGAAATCGAGGACACCATCGCGGTGATGGGCGGCGAGGACTGGGAGCTGTGGATCGAGGCGCTGGACCGCGCCGGCGTGCTGGCACCCGGGGCGCGCAGCGTCGCTTTCAGCTACATCGGCACCGAGATCACCTGGCCGATCTACTGGCACGGTGCCCTGGGCAAGGCCAAGGAGGACCTCGACCGCGCTGCCGGTGAAATCGACGCCAAGCTGGCGGCCAGCGGCGGCGGTGCCAACGTGGCAGTGCTCAAGTCGGTGGTGACCCAGGCCAGCGCCGCCATCCCGGTGATGCCGCTCTACATCTCCATGGTCTACAAGGTGATGAAGGAGAAGGGGCTGCACGAGGAGCCCATCGACCAGCTCAACCGTTTGTTCGGCGAACGCCTCTGTGCCGGCGAGTTCACCACCGACGACGCCGGTCGCCTGCGTCTCGACGACTGGGAGCTGCGCGATGACGTGCAGCAGGCGTGCAAGGACCTGTGGCCTCGGGTGACCACCGAGAATCTCTTCGAGATTACCGACTATGCTGGGTACAAGCACGACTTTCTGAAGCTGTTCGGATTCGAGCGGGACGACGTCGATTACGACGCCGACGTGAACCCACGGATCGACTTCGATGTCGTCACGGTATGACCCCGGAGAGCAAGCCTTCCGTCGCCGGGGGAAGCAGGCAACGGAGGTAGGCAATGGACACCCGTGAAAGCAAGACTCCCGAAGAGGAGCTTCAGCACCTCAAGGAAGTGCGTCAGCCGGAGGATTTCGAGCATCCCGAGCCGGACGAGGGTCAGCCCGAGGCGCGCCAGTCGCCTCAGGGGTTGCACTGGATACTGCTGATCTCGGCGCTGCTCGCCGGAGCCATCCTGCTGTTCACGCTGGTCTGGCCTTGAGGCACGGGTTGGCCGACATGGCGCCTGGGCCACTCGGCGGCGTCGAGACGATCGAGTAACATCACAGGCTCGTTGTGCCAGGCGTCGTGCCGAATGCCCGAAATTCCCTCCACCGATGCTGCCACGCCGCCCCGTCGGGTCGGCACCCTGGTACTGCCGGGGTTCTCTCTGCTGGCGCAAGCAGGCGCGATCGAGCCGCTGATGGTGGCCAACCAACTGGCTGGGCAGCCGCTCTATCGGGTCGATGCGTTCAGCGCTGGCGGTGACCGGGTGGCCAGTCAGGCTGCCCTCAGCCTGGCGGTGGACGGCACGCTAGAGTCGCTGCCCGAGACGCTCGATCTGCTTATTGTGTGCGCGCCCACGCCGTTGCCGACGGGGCCATGGGCCCGACTGTCGGCGTGCCTGCGACGCCTGGCCGCGCGCGGTGTGACGCTGGTGGGGGTGAGCGGTGGCGGGGAGTTGCTGGCCCGCGCCGGCGTGCTGGACGGCTATCGGGCGACGCTGCCCTGGCAGTGCTTCGCCGACGTGGCGCGCGATTTCCCGCGGGTACGCTTGTCGCGGCAGCTGTTCGAGATCGATGGCGAGCGGCTCACCTGTGGTGGCGGCACGGCGGCCATGGACATGATGATGACGCTGATCGCCGCCCACCATGGCAGCGCGCTGGCCGAGCGCGTTTCCCAGCATTTCGTGCTCGAGCGCATCCGCATGGCCGATGAACCGGCACCGGGGCCCCTGCGCTCGCGGCTGGGCAACGCTCCGCCGGCGCTGCACGATGCCGTGCAACTGATGGAAGCCAACATCGAGGAGCCGTTGACCACCCACGAGCTGGCCGCGCACCTGGGCATTTCGCGCCGTCAGTTGGAGCGGCTGTTCAAGAAACACCTTCAGGCGGTGCCGGGGCGCTACTATCTCGATCTGCGCTTGCAGGAGGCGCGCCGCCTGCTGCATGACAGCGACTGGCCGGCCGGAGAGATCGCCATGAAAACCGGCTTCTCCTCGCCGGCCCACTTTTCCACCGCCTATCGCAACCATTTCGGGGTCACGCCCCGGGAAGAGCGGCTGGGCTGAGGGCTTCCCGACGGCGGGTCGATGATGGCCGGAAATGTCCGCTCTCCGTCCGGTGACGGCCGTCCGTGTCGTATCGTCCGGCGCTATGGTGAGGGCTCCATGTCCCATGAGAAACTCGCCCCATGACTACCGCCCTTCTGCTGATCGATGTCCAGGCTTCCTTTCCCGTTCGTGATTACTGGAACGAGGCCCTGGCCGACCCCTGGCGCGAGCGCCAGCGCGAACTGCTGGACCTCGCCCGTGAAGCCGGTCTTCCGGTAGTGCGCATCTTCCACGAGGCACCGGACAGCGGTACGCCCTTCGATCCCGAGCGTGGCCTGATTCGTCCGCTCGACGGCTTCGAGGATGCCGCCGCGGCGACCTTCCACAAGCGCGCCCACAACGCCTTCACCGACACCGGTCTCGAGGTCTGGCTGCGCGAGCGCGGCATTCAGCGGCTCGCGATCAGCGGCATCCGCACCGAGCAGTGCTGCGAGATTACCACGCGGGTCGCGTCCGATCTGGGCTTCGCGGTGGATTTCGTCGCCGAGGCGACTCTGACCTTCCCCATGACGCGCCATGGCCGCACCTGGAGCGCCGAGGAGATCCGCGCGCGGACCGAGCTGGTGCTGGAGGGGCGCTTCGCACGCATCGCCGACGTGGCGACCCTGAGAGAGGAGTGGTGCGGTGCCGTCGCCTGAGGGCGCGGGACTGACGGTCGGGGTGCTGATGCTCCCTGGCCAGGTGCCGCTGGACTTGGTCGGGCCGCTGCAAGTGCTGCATGCCGCCCAGCAGCAAGATGACGGCATCGCGATCTGCTACTTCGGCCCCCGCGCGTCGCTGGACTGGCTGGGGCCGCTGACCCTCGGCGGCATCGAGCCGCTGCCGCAGGCGCTCGAACCGCTGGATCTGCTGCTGGTACCCGGCCAGTACCGCCGCGGCATCGACCCCGAACTGCAGCCGGGCTGTGTCGATTGGCTGCGTCGCCAGGCTGGACAGGCCTCGACCCTGATGGGGATCTGCTCGGGGTCGCTGCTGATGGCCGAGGCGGGGCTGCTGAATGGGCGGCGTTGCACCACCCACCACACCCTGTTGGAACGGCTCCAGGGGCTGGCGCCCGAGGCTAGGGTGCAGGGTGACTGCATCTTCATCGAGGACGGGCCCTGCCTGACCAGCGCTGGTATCTCCACCGGCATCGACACCATGCTGCACTGGCTGACCCGGCGGCTGGGGCATCGCCTGGCGTTATCCGTGGCCCGGGAGATGGTGCTCTACCTGCGGCGCAGCGGACACGAGCCTCAGCTGGCCGGCTGGCTCGCGGGGCGCAATCACGTCGATGAGCGTATCCATCGCTTGCAGGATGCACTCTGTGCCGGACTCAAGGAGCGCTGGACTCTGGCGGGGATGGCCGAGCTCACGGCGCTGAGCGAACGCCATCTGCGTCGTCGCTTCGCCGTCGTGGCGGGCATGTCGCCCGGCGATTACCTGACGCGGCTGCGCCTGCAGCTGGCGCGCCAGTTGATGGAGGAGACGCCCTGGAGCCTGGCGCGCATTGCCGAGGAGGTCGGGCTGGGTGACGACCGCCAGCTGCGCCGCGCCTGGAAGCGACTCGAGGTGGGCTCGCCACGGGCATGGCGGCGTCGGCTCGCGGTGCAGTGAGCTGGCCGGTCAGTCGCGTTCTAGAGTGATGTCCTTGCGGGCGAGCAGGGCGCGGAACAGCGAGCCGGCGAGCACGGGCCGGTCGTGTTCGATGACGAAGCCGGCGCTCTCCAGCAGTGGGCGCGCCTGGCGGGTGATGTCGGTGGCGATGGCCGAAGTGAGGGCGTTGAGCGTTCGCCGCGGCCAGGCGGCAGGGCGGTCGTCTGGCTGGAACTTGTCCATCACGCATAGCTGTCCGTCGTCGCGCAGCACGCGACGGGCCTCGGCAAGCCCGCGCTCGGGGTTCGGCATCACCGCCAGGATCAGGTGCATCACCACCACGTCGAAGTGTGCCGGCGGGTAGTCGAGCGCCTCGGCATCCATGACGTGGCACTGCACGTCCCTGGTCAGCCGGTCGGCGCGGCGCGCCAGGCGTCGGACCATGGCGGGCGAGAGGTCAGTGGCGTGAACCTCCATCTCTCGAGGCAGCAACGGCAGATCGAGCCCCGTGCCGGCGCCCACCAGCAGCACTCGGCAGCCGGGCGTGAAATCGACCGCTTCCAGTGAGCGCTGGCGAGCGCGACGGAAAACGCGCTCGGCCACGCCGTCGTAGACGGGGGCGTAGAGACTGTAGCGCAGGCGGTTCCAGGCCGTGGTGTTGAACATGCGAGCTCTCCTGGTGGCGACCTCTCAGCGTAGCCGATTCCTTGATTGGCACACACGGAGCGCGTCGATAGCCTTTTCTACAAGTCGTCGTCCCATTGCTGAAAGCCCTCGGGGCGGAAGCTCCCTATACTCGAGTTTCGACCCTGAATTCTGCCCGATGGAGTGGAGACCGACATGAGCCAGACCCCGACCCGCGCCGATTTCGACCGCTACATGGTGCCCAACTATGCGCCCCAGCAGGCCATACCGGTGCGCGGCGAGGGCAGCCGCCTGTGGGATCAGGAAGGACGCGAGTACGTCGACTTCGCCGGGGGGATCGCGGTCAACTCGCTGGGTCATTGCCATCCGGTGCTGGTCGAGGCGCTCACCGCCCAGGCGAACAAGCTGTGGCATCTTTCCAACGTCTACACCAATGAGCCGGCACTCCAGCTGGCCCGGAGTCTGGTCGAGCGGACCTTCGCCGACAAGGTGTATCTGTGCAGTTCCGGCGGCGAAGCCAACGAGGCAGCCCTCAAGCTGGCGCGGCGCTGGGCCCACGACAACGTCAGCGAGCACAAGCACCGTATCGTTTCCTTTTCGCAATCGTTCCACGGCCGTACCCTGTTCACCGTCAGCGTTGGCGGTCAGCCCAAGTACGCCCAGGGCTTCGGACCGGTGCCCGGCGGCATCGTCCACGGCGAGTTCAACGACCTGGACAGCGTGCGCGACCTGATCGACGACGATACCTGTGCGGTGGTGGTGGAGCCCATGCAGGGCGAGGGCGGCATCGTGCCGGCCACGCCGGAGTTCCTCCAGGGCTTGCGGGCGCTGTGCGATGCTCTCGATGCCCTGCTGATCTTCGACGAGGTGCAGACCGGCGTGGGGCGAACCGGCACGCTGTTCGCCCATGAGCAGTACGGGGTGACCCCCGACATCCTCACCAGTGCCAAGGCGTTGGGCGGCGGCTTCCCGGTGGGGGCCATGCTCACCACCGACCGCGTGGCGTCGGCCTTCGCCTTCGGTACCCACGGGTCCACCTACGGTGGCAATGCGCTGGCTTCCGCGGTGGCGCTGGCTGCCGTCGAGCACATCGACACCCCCGAGGTGCTGGAGGGGGTCAAACGTCGCCATGAGCGATTCCGCGAGCACCTGGAGGCGATCGATGCCAAGCATGGCGTGTTCCGCGAGATCCGTGGCATGGGGCTGTTGATCGGTGCGGAGATGGCACCTGCCTTCGAAGGTCGGGCCAAGGACATCCTGCCACTGGCCATCGAGGAGGGGGTGATGGCGCTGATCGCCGGGCCCAACGTGCTGCGCTTGGCGCCTTCGCTGGTGATTCCCGAGGCCGACATCGACGAGGGCATGGTGCGTCTGGAGCGCGCCGTGGCACGGCTGGTGGCCGGGCAGTGAGGGCACGCCGCGCCATGATGCACGCGCCCATGACGAGCGGAGACCCTGCCATGCTGGTGGTACGCCCCGTGCGGCCGGCCGACCTGCCGGCCCTGGAACGACTGGCGGGCAGCGCCACGCCACGGCTCACCAACCTGCCGGCGCACCGTGACCGCCTGGAGGAGCGCATCGCCCGCTCGCGACAGGCGTTCGCCGGTGAGGTCGACTTCCCCGGCGACGAGCACTACACCTTCGTGCTCGAGGACCGTGAGCGCGGCGAGGTCGTGGGCACCGCCACGGTGCGTGCCCAGGCCGGCGCCCGGGAAGCCTACTACACCTATCGTCAGGAAACGCTGATTCACGCCTCGCAGCAGCTCAACGTGCGTCGCGAGGTACAGACCCTGGCGCTCTCCCACGAGGTGTCCGAGGCCAGCCTGCTGTGCGCGCTGTCGCTGGATGCCCGCTACAAGGGCACCAGTGCCGAGAGCCTGCTGCGCCGAGCGCGGTTGATGTTCATTGCCCAGTATCCCGAGCGCTTCGCCGAGCTGCTCGCCATGGCGTTCCCCGGGTACTTGGATGCCGACGGCGAGTCGCCGTTCTGGAACAGCGTGGGACGCCACTTCTTCGTGCGCGACTACCATGAGATCAACTACTTGGCCGGCGTGCGCTCGAAGAGCTTCATCGCCGAGGTGATGCCGCAGTTTCCGCTTTATCTGGCGCTGCTCACGCCCCAGGCCCGTGCTGCCATCGGCCGCGAGCATCCCGACCACGAAGCGGCGCTGGCGGAGATGCTCGCCGAGGGGTTCCTGCGTTCGCGGCACGTCGACCTCTTCGATGCCGGCCCGGTGATCAAGGCAGAGCTCGAGCGGCTGGCGACCTTCCGCCGCGCTGCCTGGCACCCGGTACGCATCCGTCCTGCCCATGCCCTGCCCGATGCCGAGCCGGCGATGGTCGCCAACCAGCAGCTGGGCGACTTTCGCTGCGTGGTGGCCCGCTATGCCCTGTCGCCCACCGGACAGCTCATCCTGTCGCCGGAACATGCCGACGTGCTCGGCGTGGAGGAGGGGCGTGCGGTGCTCGCCGCACCGCTGGCGCTGCCGAGCAGCGACGAGTTCGACCCGGGCTACGACGAGGGAGAGTTGTGATGCGCATCCGACCGATTGCCGAAGGCGATCTGGCCGAGCTGCAGGCCCTGGCTCGGGAGACGGGCGTGGGCTTCACCTCGCTGCCCGACAACAGCGATTTTCTGGCCGACAAGATCGCTGCCACGGAGGCCGCCTTCGCCGAACGCCGGCCGGTGGACCAGCGCAATTACTTCTTCGTGCTCGAGGACGAGGATACCGGAGCGCTGGCCGGCTGCTGCGCCATCGAGGGCCAGGTGGGGCGCGAAGTGCCCTTCTACCACTACCGCCTGGGCACGCTCGCCCACTCTTCGGTGCAGCTCGACCTGCACCGCACCATCGACACCCTTTTCTTGAGCTCCGACCACACCGGCGATGCCGAGGTGGCTTCACTGTTCCTGCGGCCCGAATACCGCGGCCGCGAGCGTAACGGCGTACTGCTTTCGCAGGTCCGCTGGCTGTTCATGGCCGAATTCCGCGATCGCTTCCCCGACAAGGTGATTGCCGAGATGCGCGGGCGGTTCGACGAGCGCGGCAAGAGTCCGTTCTGGGAGTGCTTGGGCAGTCACTTCTTTCCGCTGGACTTCGATGAAGCCGACCGGCTCACCGGGTTGGGCCAGAAGAGCTTCATCGGCGAGCTGATGCCCAAGTTCCCCATCTACACGCCTTTCCTTTCCGAGGCAGCGAGGGCCTGCATCGGCCAGGTGCACGAGCAGACTCGTCCGGCGCTGGCCATGCTCAAGAAAGAGGGGCTGCGCTGGGAGGGCTACATCGACATCTTCGACGGCGGCCCCACCGTGGAAGCCTACGTCGACGACGTGCGTGCCGTGCGCGCCTCGCGGCGAGCGCGAGTGGCGATCGCCGCAGGCGAGACGTCGGCCGAGCGACCGCGCTGGCTGGCGGCCACCACCGACATGGCGCGCTTTCGTGCCGCCTGGGTGAGCCGTGGCCCCGATGCCGAGGGCGTGGTTACCTTGAGCGAAGCAGAGGCGTACCGGCTGGAGGTCAGCGCCGGCGATACCCTGCGCATCCTGGATACCGAGGAGACACCATGAAGGCCATGCAGCAGCTGTTCATCGACGGCGCCTGGCAGCCGGGCGACGGGGCGACCTTCACCAAGCACGATCCGGTTTCCGGGGAGGCGCTGTGGCAGGGCGCCGCCGCTGGCGAGGCCGAGGTCGGGGCGGCGGTGGCGGCAGCCCGCCATGCCTTTGCCGCCTGGGCGCGCCGCTCCTTCGCCGAGCGCCAGGCGCTGGTGGAGCGCTTCCGTGAGGGGCTGGAAGCCCATCGTGACGACCTGGCTCGTGCCATCGCCCACGAGACCGGCAAGCCGCTGTGGGAGGCGCGTACCGAGGTGGGTGCCATGATCGGCAAGGTGGCGATCTCCATCCGCGCCTACCAGGAGCGCACCGGCGAGCGGGAGCGCGACGCCGGCGAGGCGCGGGCCGTGCTGCGTCATCGTCCGCATGGCGTGATGGCGGTGTTCGGTCCCTACAATTTCCCCGGCCATCTGCCCAACGGGCATATCGTTCCGGCGCTGCTGGCCGGCAACACGGTGGTGTTCAAGCCCAGCGAACAGACGCCGCTGACCGCCGACTTGACCTTGCAGTGCTGGCAGGAGGCGGGGTTGCCCGCCGGGGCGATCAACCTGGTTCAGGGTGCCGCTCCGGTTGGCCAGGCGCTGGCTGCCGATCCGGGCATCGACGGCTTGCTGTTCACCGGCAGCGCCAAGGTGGGAGGGATTCTCCACCGCCAGTTCGCCGGCCAGCTGGACAAGATCCTGGCCCTGGAGCTGGGCGGCAACAATCCGCTGGTAGTGAAGGACGTGCCGGACCAGGACGCCGCCGTGCTGACCATCCTGCAGTCGGCGTTTCTCTCCGGCGGGCAGCGCTGTACCTGCGCCCGGCGGTTGATCGTGCCCGAGGGTCAGGTGGGCGATCACCTGCTCGATGCCCTGGCGGATGCCATCTCGCGGCTGCGGGTGGCCGGGCAGTTCAGCGAGCCGGCACCCTTCTACGCGGGCCTGGTGAGCTGCCCGGCAGCGGACGGTCTGCTCGCCGCTCAGGATGACCTCGAGGCCCTGGGCGGTACGGTGCTGGCGCGCCTGGAGCGCCTCGAAGAGGGCACCAGCCTGCTCTCGCCGGGGCTGATCGACGTCACCGGGCTGGCGGTGCCCGACGAGGAACACTTCGGCCCGCTGCTCAAGGTGTACCGCTACCGCGACTGGGACGAGGCGATTCGGTTGGCCAACGACACCCGCTACGGCCTCTCTGCCGGCCTGATCGGGGGGGAACGTGTCGACTGGGACGATTTCCTGCTGCGCATCCGCGCCGGGATCAATAACTGGAATCGCCAGACCACCGGCGCTTCCGGCGACGCCCCCTTCGGCGGGGTGGGCGAGAGCGGTAACCACCGCCCCAGTGCCTATTACGCGGCGGACTACTGCGCCTATCCGGTAGCCTCCATGGAGAGCGAGAGTTTGACGTTGCCCGACCAGTTGCCACCGGGAGTCAGCCTGTGAACGAGACCGTGAAGAGCGACTATCGCGAGGTCAATTTCGACGGCCTGGTCGGCCCCACCCATAACTACGCCGGCCTGGCGCTGGGCAACGTCGCTTCGATGAGCCACGGCGGTCTCGTCGCCAATCCACGGGAGGCGGCGTTGCAGGGGCTGGCCAAGATGAAGGCGCTGATGGAGGCGGGCTACCTCCAGGGCGTACTGCCGCCGCAGCAGCGGCCGGACCTGGGTACCCTGCGAGCCTTGGGCTTCACCGGTAGCGACGAGCGAGTGCTGGCGCGCGCCGCCGGCGAGGCGCCGCAGCTGCTGCGCGCGGTGTGTTCCGCCTCGAGCATGTGGACGGCCAACGCCGCCACGCTGACGCCGAGCCGCGACGCCCCGGACGGCCGCGTGCACTTCACGCCGGCCAACCTGCAGTCGAGCTTCCACCGCTTCCTGGAGCCGGGCACCACGGGGCGCGTGCTGGCGGCGATCTTCAGCGATCCAGCGCACTTCGCCCACCATCCGGCACTGCCCGCCACGCCGGCGTTTTCCGACGAGGGCGCGGCCAATCACACGCGTCTTGCCGGCGAGCACGGCGAGGCCGGGGTGCATCTCTACGTCTATGGTCGCCAGGCTTTCGGCTGGGGGACCGAGGAGCGCCCGGCGCCGCAGCGTTTCCCGGCTCGCCAGACACTCGAAGCCAGTCAGGCGGTGGCGCGCCAGCACGGGCTGAGCGAATCGCAGACGGTCTTCGCCCAGCAGCATCCGAATGCCATCGACGCCGGGGTCTTCCACAACGATGTCATCAGCGTGGGCAACGGCCCGGTACTGCTTTACCACGAGATGGCCTTTCTCGACGAGCAGGCCGTGCTCGACGAGCTGCGCGGCAAGCTGGTCACGCCGCTGATCCCGCTGCGCGTGCCCGCCGAGGCGGTGAGCCTCGAGGACGCCGTGGGTTCCTATCTCTTCAATTCCCAACTGCTCTCCAATCCCGATGGCAGCATGACGCTGGTGGTGCCGGGCGAGTGCCAGGAGAACGAGCGCGTCTGGCGCACCCTTCAGGATCACCTGCTGGCGGGGGCCAACCCCATCGCCGAAGTCGTGGTCAAGGACGTCAAGCAGAGCATGCGCAACGGCGGTGGGCCGGCCTGTCTGCGTTTGCGCGTGGTGCTTTCCGCCGAGGAACGCGCTGCGCTTTCCGGCCGCGTGCTGCTCGACGAAGCCCTGCATGCCGAGCTCGTCGCCTGGGTGCGGTGCCACTACCGCGACCGCCTGGCACCGGCGGACCTCGCCGACCCGCAGCTCGCCGCCGAGAGCCTCGCCGCGCTGGACGAACTGACCCGAATCCTGAAGATCGGCTCGGTGTATCCGTATCAGCTGAGTTGACCCCGGCATGACCATGCGGCCCCGGTCCGTCTGCTGGCGGGCTGGGGCCTTTGTGGTTACCGTAAGGCTCTCATGCAATGGAAGGCCTGAGGAGCGCCGAGATGACGGAAGTAGCAAGGATCGAACGGCTGAGCGCCGGTTCGCCGCATGTCGCTACGCTGGCGGGCTGGACCCATGCCACCTGGGGGCACCTCAATCCCGGCATGACCCTCGACGACGCCATCGAGCGTTTGCGTGGCGAGTGCGGCGCGGGGGGCGTGCCCTCGGTGTTCGTCGCCATGCGCGATGGCGTGGCGGTGGGCACGGCGAGCCTGGTGGCCGACGATATGCGCGACCGCCCCGATCTGTCGCCTTGGTTGGCCTCGGTATTCGTGCTGCCCGAGTGGCGCGGCCAGGGCATCGCCTCGTCGCTGGTGCGGCGGGTCGAGGCCGAAGCGCGCGACAGCGGTATCGCGCTTTTCCATCTCTACACGCCGGATCAGCAGGCGCTCTATCGTCGGCTGGGTTGGCGGGAGCGGGAGACACGGACCTACCGTGGCGAGACGGTGACCATCATGGATCGTCGGCTGGACGGCGTATGACAACGGCGTCACCCCTGGCGGTCTATCGGCAGGCGGTCGAGCATCACGGTTTCGTGGCGGACGCGGCCCAGCACGCGGCGGCCGAGCGCCTCGAGCGTTGCTTCCACGCCCTGCACGGCGGCGCCGTTGCGGTTCCCGGCGTCTACCTGTGGGGGCCGGTGGGGCGCGGCAAGACCTGGCTGATGGACGCCTTTCACCGCCATCTCGCGGTGCCGTCACGGCGCCTGCACTTCCACCACTTCATGCGCTGGGTGCACCGGCGCCAGTTCCAACTGACCGGCACCGCCGATCCGCTGGCGGCGCTGGCCCGTGAGCTCGCCGAGGACGTGCGGGTGCTGTGCCTCGACGAGCTGTTCGTCAGCGACATCGCCGATGCGATGCTGCTCGGGAGGTTGTTTCAAGCGCTGTTCGCGCAGGGGCTGGTGCTGGTGTGCACGTCCAATCAGGGCCCCACCCAGCTGTATGCCGATGGCTTCAATCGGGAACGCTTCCTGCCCGCCATCGCCGCCATCGAGCGCAGCATGCAGGTGGTGGCGCTCGATGGCGGGCGGGATCACCGGTTGCATCCCGGCCAGCAGTGTCAGCGCTACTGGGTCGCCGCGCCCGGTCAGCCAAGCGAGTTGGCAGCGTCATTCGAGTGCTTGAGTCGGGGAGAGCCGGCCGTGGATCAGCCCATCGAGCTGGGCCATCGCCGCATTGCGGTGCAGCGTCGCAGCGCGCGGGTGGTCTGGTGTCGCTACGCCGACCTGTGCGAGCAGCCGCTGGCCGCGCTGGATTTCATCGCCCTGGTCGACGGTTTCGACCACATCCTGCTCAGCGAGGTGCCGTGCCTGAGCGACACGCGCTTCGCTGGCGGCATTGCGCGCGGCACGGAGGACGGGGTCGCGCGCGTCGAGGCTGGGGAGCGGGAGCTGCCACCGCTGTCCCGGCGGGATGACGGCGTGCGTCGCTTCATCGCGCTGGTCGATGAGTGCTACGACCGGCGCGTGCCGCTCTACCTGGAAGCCGCGGTGGCCATGGACGACCTCTACGGCGATGGCTACCTGGCCTTTCCGTTCCGTCGCACGCTGAGCCGGCTGCGCGAGATGCAGCTGGCGCGCTTCGGCAACGACCTGCTATGAGGTGTGGCACCAGGGATCGCTTGGCAGGCGAACGCCTCATCCCCTGGTCGGCTGCGGCGCGGCGAGCAGCTCGCCATAGCGCTGCCGATCGATGTTCGCGCCGGTGAGGATAACGCCGACCCGGCGGTCGCGCTGAGCCTCGCGCTCCTTGACCAGTGCCGCGAGGGCGGCGGCACCCGCGCCCTCGGCGGTATTGTGGGTGTCTTCGTGCAAGATGCGAATCGCCTGGGCGATGTCATCGTCGCTCACCCGTACGACCCGTGACGCACCGCGCTGCACGATGGCGAAGGCCTCGGCGTCGGGCATGCGGCAGGCAATGCCGTCGGCGAAGGTATCGGCGGTCTCCGTCGTCACGATCCTGCCACGCGCGAAGCTCTGCGCGAACGCATCGGCCCGGTCGGAGACCACGCCGATGATCTTGGTGTCGAGTCCAAGCAGATCACGGGTCTGGATCAGTCCGCAGATCCCCGACCCCATGCCGATCGGGACATAAACGCTGTGCAACGCCTTGACCGCCTCGAAGAACTCGAGGGCATACGTCGCGACGCCGCGGATCAGCTCAGGGTGAAAAGCGGGCACCAGCACGAAGCCATGCTCACCTGCCAGCCGCTCGGCCTCGCGGCGCGCCTGGTCGAAGTCCGCCCCATACTCGATTACCTCGCCCCCCAAGGCCCTCATCGCGGCATTCTTCTCCGTCGAATTGCCTCGCGGAACGACGATGATGGCCTCGAGGCCGGCGCGGCGCGCGGCGAGTGCCAGGCTCTGGCCGTGATTGCCCCGCGTCGCGGTGACCAGCCCGGATACCTGGGGAAAGCGCTCCTGCAACGCCCGGACGTAGAGCATGCCGCCCCTGACCTTGAAGGCACCCGTGGGGGCATGGTTCTCGTGCTTGACCCACACCTCGCAGTGCAGGCGGCCGGAGAGACATGGCCAGGCATATTGCGGGGTGGGCGACATCAGGCCATGAACATGGCGAGTGGCATCACGCAGGGATTCCAGATCGAACACGGCAACGTCTCCATCGGTGGTTTGACCTGATCATAGAAGCGAGCGATTGTGTGGGTAAAAACTTATATTGCATGGGCAACAATAAACATGTGGATACCCCAACTCGAAGACGATGCCCGGCCCAAGTACCTCGCCCTGGTGGAGGCCATTGCCCGGGCCATCGAGCGAGGCGAGCTCAAGGCCGGCGACCGCCTACCGCCACAGCGACGCCTGGCCTGGCGGCTGGGACTCAATCCCAGCACCACGATGCAGGCATATCGCGAAGCGACGCGACGACATCTGGTCTCCGGCGAGGTGGGGCGTGGTACCTACGTACTCGCCGACAGCAAGGAGGCGACCCTGTTTCGGCTCAAGCAGCCGGACGACGCCCTGACCCGTTTCGATCTTTCCACCAATGTGCCCGTGGCGGAGACGCTCCATCACGATGTCGAGGCGGCCTTGCGGCAACTGCTGCAGGCGGGCAGCGCCGAACGCTTCCAGTGCTACCTGAGCGCCGACGCGCTGATGCTCGGCAAGAGCTATGCCGTTGGCTGGCTGCAGCAGCGTGGCCTGCACTTGAACACGGACGGTGTCATGCTCTGTGCCGGCGCGCAGCAAGGCCTCTTTGCCACCCTGTCGTCACTCTGCCAGCCTGGTGACGCGGTGCTGGTGGAGGCCTTGGCAGCGCCGGGCATCAAGGCTGCCTGCCGTCAACTGCGCCTGCCGCTGCACGGAGTGGCGCTGGATCGTCAGGGTGTCGTGCCGGACGACCTCGACCGCATGGCGAGGGCCACCCACGCCCGAGTGATCGTACTGGCTCCCACCCTGCACAATCCCACCGGGGTGAGCATGAGCGCCGAGCGCCAGGCCCGGATCGCCGAGGTGGTCCACCATCATGGACTGCTCGTCGTCGAGGATGACGTCTATGGCGGCCTGGGGGCCTCGCCGCCGCTGACGCGGCTGCTGGGCGAGCAGGGGCTGCTGGTCACCAGCCTGTCGAAGACGGTCGCGCCGGGGTTGCGCATTGGTTTCATTGCCGGCGATCGCGAGCGATTGCGGCGGATAGACCCCGAGATGCAGTTGACCCACTGGGCGGTGTCCCCGCTGTGCCTTTCCCTCTTCTGCCAATGGATGGAAGATGGGACCGCCCAGCGGCGCCAGGCGATGCAGCGCGAGGAGGTGGCGTGGCGCTGGCGGCTGGCCAAGAAGATACTGGGAGCCGGCCTGGGCGCGGTAAGCGATCCGTCGCCCCATGTCTGGGTACAGGGGAGCGGCTCGTCCGAAGCGATGGTGAAGGCCTGTCGGGACAGGGGAGTCGATGTGGTGCCTGCCGGGGTATTCGCCGTCAAGCAGGAGGATATGCCGGCGATACGCGTCAGTCTCTCGGCGGCACGCAGCCGGGGAGCGCTGAAGATAGCCCTGGAACGGATCGCCGATGCGCTGCGCATGCTGGCCAGGGAGTGAGCGTTCGGCAATAACCGTGCTGACCGGAAATGCCGAGACGTCACGCCGGAACGGCAGGGTGGCAGCCCCGACCCTGCCATCCTCCGGCGGCTAGGCCCTGTCAAGCGCTGCCGCTGGCGGCACCGCCCACCACGCCGCTGCGCAGCCCGCTTTGCCGGTCGTTGGCACGCAGGTGGTTGGCCACGGCGTCCTCCGGCGAGCCGGCCAGCTCGCGGAACATGCCCATCGAGCCGAGCAGCGCCGAGGATTCGTAGGGTACGAATACCCGTTCGCCCTCCTGGGCCATCGTCGGCAATGCCTTGATGTAGCTCTGGCCGAGCAGGTAGCCCACGACGGTGCGCTTGTTCTCTTCGTTCTCGCCGATGGCACCCAGCACCAGCTTGATCGATTCCTGCTCGCCCTGGGCGCGCAGGATGGCGGACTCCTTGTCACCCTCGGCGTTGAGGATCGCCGATTCGCGCTGCCCCTGAGCCTTGGCGATGGCCGCGGACTTCTCGCCCTCGGCCTCGGTCACCGTCGCGCGGCGCTTGCGTTCGGCGGCCATCTGCAGGCGCATGGCTTCTTCCACCTCGCCGGGCATGGCGATGTCTTGCACCTCGACCCGCGAGATCTTCACGCCCCATTTGGAGGCCGGCTCTTCCATGGCGGCCTGGATCTCGTTGTTGACCTCGGCCCGCGACTCGAACAGCTTGTCGAGCTCCATCTTGCCGACCACCGAGCGCAAGGTGGTCTTGGCCAGCACTTCCACCGCCTGGCTCATGTTCTCCACCTCGTAGACGGCCCGCTTGGGATCGATGATCTGGTAGTAGAGCGCACCGTTGATGGTCACCGTGACGTTGTCGGTGGTCACCACTGGCTGGCCGGGAAAGTCCATCACCGTTTCGCGGCGGTCGATACGCACGTCGTCGCTGGTGAGCGGCTGGTACTCCTCGCCGAGCTTCTTGTAGCGGATCATGGTGATGGCACGGGGCTGCTCGATGAAGGGAATGATGATGTTGATGCCGCTCTCCAGCACGCGGTGGAAGGAGCCTAGGCGCTCGATCACCATCACCTCCGACTGGCGTACGATCACCAGGCCCTTGGCGACGATCAGGATGCCGATGACGACGACGATCAGGGCGAGAATCAGCCCGGGGCTGATGGGAAGGTTCGCATTCATGGTCACTGTTCCTTGTCGTGTGAAGCGTGTGGGGCGAGATGCACGACGGCGGTGGTGCCGTCGAAGCGTTCGAAGATGACGGACGTGCCCGCCGGCAGCACGGTTTCGCCGCTTTTTTCATCAGCGTCGGCGGCCACCCGCAGGCGGTAGAAGTCGCCGTTGATCTTGATGCCCGTGGCGCCGTCGAACTCGCGCTCGAGGGTGGTGTAGCGCCGACCCTTCTCGACTCCGCTGCCGGTGGTGCCATAGGCCACGCCGCGGGGCGAGAACCAGGGGCGGATCTTCCACACGGCGAGCGGGACCAGCACGCCGGAGAAGGCTCCCATGGCCAGCAGTTGCACGGCCAGCGACGGCTCTAGGGTCGCCACGGCTGCGGTGAGAGTGGCGGCGATGGCCAGTGCCAGCAGCAGCAGAGCGCCGGAGGTGAGTTCGGCCAGCCCCAGCAAAAGGGCGAGAGTCAGCCAGATCAGCGCGGAACTCCATTCCATGGGGTGTCTCCTGTGTTCTTGGGCGCGGCCCTGGATTTCTGCCTGCGAGGCTTCAGTGTCTGGCGCACACAGCATACCCCAAGTGATGTCTGCTTCGTCCTTGCAATGCATGACCCCACACTGCCATGACATCGTCATCAGAGCGACACCTTGCGGCGTTATCAAGGAATCCCGTGACTGAGTCGCGGCGATACCGCGTCCCGTAAGGAGAAGAAGCCATGGTTTTCAATCGTCGAGCCCATTTCGAGGAAGCCGAGAACGAACCGAGCAACCCCCACGTGCACCGCCCCATCGGTGAGATCATCGAGCGACGTTTCTCGCGTCGCGGGTTTCTCAAGGGCGCCGGCAGTGTCGGCCTGGGCGTAGCGGCCATCGGGGCACTGCACCCGCTGAGCGCCGCCATCGCTGCCGAAGCGCACGATCGCTTCGCCTTCGAGGAGATCGTGCACGGCGTCGATACGACCCATCACGTGGCGGCCGGCCACGATGCCGAGGTATTGATCCGCTGGGGCGATCCGTTGTTCGCCGATGCACCGGAGTTCGATCCGCGCCGCCAGAGCGCCGATGCCCAGGAGTGCCAGTTCGGCTACAACAACGACTACGTGGGCTTCGTGCCGCTGGAGGGGCGCTTCGACCATGGCCTGCTGGTGGTCAACCACGAGTACACCAACGAGGAGCTGATGTTCCCGGGCTTGCCGGGGCCACAGGATGAGCACGACTTCTCCGGCGTCACCGCCGAGATGGTGGAGATCGAGAAGGCCGCACACGGGCTCTCGGTGGTCGAGATCCTGCGCGAGGGTGGCCGCTGGCGCTACCGGCGCGACAGCCGCTACAACCGACGCCTGTCTCCGCGCCGCACCGAGATGCGTATTGGCGGCCCCGCGGCTGGCCACGAGCGGATGCGCACCACGGCCGACTCCGAGGGCACGACGGTGATCGGCACTCTCAACAACTGCGCCGGTGGTACCACGCCCTGGGGTACCATTCTCACCTGCGAAGAGAACTTCCACGGTTACTTCCTGGGCGATGTCGACGACCACCCAGAGAAGGCCAAGCTCCAGCGCTACGGCGTGCCGGGCAACGCTTACGCTTGGGGCCGGTTCGACGCCCGCTTCGATGTCTCCCAGGAGCCCAACGAGCCCAACCGCTTCGGCTGGGTGGTGGAGATCGACCCGCGCGACCCCGAGAGCGTGCCGGTCAAGCGCACCGCACTTGGGCGCTTCAAGCACGAGGGGGCCGAGTCAGTGATTGCCGAGGACGGCCGCCTGGTGGTCTACATGGGCGACGACCAGCGATTCGACTACGTCTACAAGTTCGTCAGTCGCGACGTCGTCGAGCGTGTCGACCCGGCGGCCAACCGCGACCTGCTCGATCACGGTACCCTCTACGTGGCGCGCTTCGACGAAGATGGCAGCGTGACCTGGCTGCCGCTGGTGCATGGCGAAGGACCGCTGACCGAAGAGAAGGGGTTCGCCAGCCAGGCCGACGTGCTGATCGATACTCGGCTGGCCGCCGACGCCTTGGGCGCCACGCCCATGGACCGCCCCGAGGACGTCGAGGCCAACCCGGCCACCGGCGACGTCTATGTGATGCTCACCAACAATACGCAGCGGACCGAAGAGCAGGTGGATGCGGTCAACCCGCGAGCCGACAACACCTTCGGGCACATCCTCGAGATCGTCACCGAGGGGCGTCACACGGCCGAGCGCAACCACTGGGAGGTGCTGGTGCGTTGCGGCGATCCCGCCAAGGGCGAGGTGGGGGCGCTGTGGAACCCCGCCACCAGCGACAACGGCTGGTTCGCGGCTCCCGACAATTGCGCCGTGGATGCGCGGGGGCGACTCTGGGTGACCACCGACCAGGGCAGCAACTGGGCGAAGTCGGGCACGGCCGATGGGGTCTGGGCGCTGGAAACCGAGGGCGAGCGGCGCGGCACCGGCAAGATGTTCTTTCGCGTGCCGGTCGGTGCTGAGATGTGCGGCCCCTGCTTCACCCCGGATGACACCACTCTGTTCGTGGCGGTGCAGCATCCGGCGGCCGATGGAACCGAGGCCTTTCCGGGACGCGACGCCCCCTCGACCTTCGAGAATCCGGCGACTCGCTGGCCTGACTTCGCGGATGGCATGCCGCCGCGCCCATCCATAGTGGCGATTACCCGGCGCGGCGGCGGCACCATCGGCTGAGGAAACACTGCACACAGGCGCCGGGGACAAGGCGAAGCGAGGGTCACACCCCGAGCTTCGCCTTGACCCGGGCGAAGGCGGCCAGCGCTGCCTCCAGGTCGTCGCGGGTGAAGGCGGCGGACATCTGGGTGCGGATGCGTGCCTGGCCCTTGGGCACCACCGGGTAGGAGAAGGCGATCACGTAGATGCCTTCTTCGAGCATGGCGTCGGCGAAGCGGCTGGCCAGGGCCGCATCGTGCAGCATCACCGGCACGATGGGGTGCTCGCCGGGCAGTAGCTCGAAGCCCAGGCGCTCGAGTCCCGTGCGGAAGAAAGCGGTGTTCTCCTCGAGCCGGTCGCGCAGCTCGCGGGACTCGGCGGCCAGTTCCAGGGCCTTCAGGGCGCCGGCCACCACCGGCGGGGCCACGGTGTTGGAGAACAGATACGGCCGTGAGCGCTGACGCAGCAGGGCGACGATCTCGCCTCTGCCGCTGGTATAACCGCCGCTGGCACCGCCCAGCGCCTTGCCCAGGGTGCCGGTGGTGATGTCGATGCGATCCATGCAGTCGCGGTACTCGTGGGTGCCGCGACCGCCCTTGCCGAGAAAGCCGGTGGCGTGGCAGTCGTCGAAGTGCACCAGCGCCCCGTAGCGCTCCGCCAGGTCGCAGATGGCATCCAGCGGGGCGATGGTGCCGTCCATGGAGAAGACGCCGTCGGTGGAGATTAGCTTGAAGCGCGCGCCATCGCGTTCGGCGGCCTGCAGCTGCGCTTCGAGGTCGGCCAGGTCGCAGTTGCGATAGCGGTAGCGCTTGGCCTTGCTGAGCCGGATGCCGTCGATGATGCTGGCGTGATTGAGCGCATCGGAGATCACCGCGTCCTCGGGCCCGAGCAGCGTCTCGAAAAGCCCGCCGTTGGCGTCGAAGCAGGAAGGGTAGAGGATGGTGTCCTCGGTGCCGAGAAAGTCGCTGAGCGCTTGCTCGAGATCCTTGTGCTGGGTCTGGGTACCGCAGATGAAGCGCACCGAGGCCAGGCCGTAACCCCACTCGTCGAGCCCGACCCTGGCGGCGGCGTTGACCTCGGGGTGCTGGGCCAGGCCCAGGTAATTGTTGGCGCACAGGTTGAGCACCTCGCGGTCTACTTCCATCCCGGCAGAGGGGGGCAGGCCGACATGGGTACCCTGTGGCGTGGCCAGCAGGCGTTCGTGCTTGGTCAGCCCGGCGGATTCGATGGCATCGAGCTCGCGCTGCAGGTGCTGTCGAAAGGCTCCGTACATGGCATTACTCCCAGTCGAGGACGATCTTGCTGGCGTCGCCAGCCAGCATGGCTTCGAAGCCCTGTTGAAAATCGGTGTAGGGCAGCCGGTGGGTGATCACCGGCGAGATGTCGAGCCCGGAGTCGATCATCACCGACATCTTGTACCAGGTTTCGTACATCTCGCGACCGTAGATGCCCTTGATCGTCAGCATGTTGAAGATCACGGTGTTCCAGTCGATGGCCATCTCCTCGGTGGGAATGCCGAGCATCGCCACCTTGCCGCCGTGGCAGAGATTGGCCAGCATCTCCCGGAATGCGGCGGGGCTGCCGGACATCTCCAGGCCCACGTCGAAGCCTTCGGCCAGCCCCAGGTCGCGCTGCACGTCGGCCAGCGTTTCATGGCGCACGTCTACCGTGCGGGTGGCGCCGAGGCGTTCGGCCAGGGCCAGGCGTGACGGGTTCAGGTCGGTGACCACCACGTGGCGCGCCCCGGCATGTCGGCACACCGCCGCGGCCATGGCGCCGATCGGCCCGGCGCCGGTGATCAGCACGTCCTCGCCGAGCAGATCGAACTGCAGTGCGGTATGCACGGCGTTGCCCAGCGGATCGAACAGGGCGGCCACATCGAGGTCGATGCCCGGCTTGTGCTCCCAGACGTTGGACATGGGAAGCGCCACGTACTCGGCGAAGGCGCCCGGGCGATTGACGCCCACGCCACTGGTGTGGGCGCACAGGTGGCGGCGCCCCGCCAGGCAGTTGCGGCAGCGCCCGCACACCACGTGGCCCTCGCCGGAGACGATCTGGCCGGGGTGGAAATCATTGACGTTGGAGCCGACCTCGACGATCTCGCCGACGAATTCGTGACCCACCACCATGGGCGTGGGGATGGTCTTCTGCGCCCAGCTGTCCCACTTGTAGATGTGCAGATCAGTGCCGCAGATGGCGGTGCGCTTGACGCGGATCAGCACGTCGTTGATGCCGATCTCCGGCTTTGGAACCTCCTGCAGCCACAGTCCCGGCGCGGCTTCCTTCTTGACCAGTGCTTTCATGACTCTACCTTGTGATGGGGAATCGGTGTGACGTCGGGAGCGCTGGGTCCTGGCAATGCGCTCCGAAACGTTTACGATAAAGGAACGGTTTCCAGTATTGCAGAAACATTCCATTATTCAAGAATTAATTCTTGTATTTTGGATTTTTCGCTATGGCACAGGCCCGGGATTCGGTGACTGTTGCTATTGGTATAGAGGAGTGACGGCGTGAACGACACAACGGTGGCAGCGTCATCCACCACGGGGGATATCGGCAGTCAGGGGCTGGCGAGCCGAGTCGTGGAGTTGCGCAAGAAGCGTGGTCTCACGCTGGAGCAGTTGGCCGCGGCTTCGGGAGTCAGCCGTTCCATGCTGAGCCAGATCGAGCGCGGGCGGGCCAACCCCACCCTGGCGGTGACGCTGCGCATCGCCCAGGCTTTCGGACTCAACATCGGCGAGCTGGTCGACCAGCCGTGGACGGCATCGCGCATCGAGGTGGTGCGCAGCGACGACGCCAGCCAGCTGTTTCGTGACGACCGCGACTGCCGCATCCGCACGCTCTCGCCGCTGCACCTGGAGAAGAGCGTGGAGTTCTACGAGGTGCGCCTCGCCCCGAACGCTCGGCTGCACAGCGCTGCCCATTTCGAAGGTACCCGCGAGCTGCTCACCGTTACCCAAGGGCGGGCGGTCGTGGAGGCCGGCGACAATCGCTGCGAGCTGGGCCCCGGCGATTCCGCTCACTATCATGCCGACCTCGAACACGCCATCGCGAACGTCGGCGATGCCGAGCTGGTGGGATTCCTGGTGGTGACCTACCAGTAAGGAATCGAGGAGCGAGCAGGTGACGGAACTGGTCTACTGGCTGGACATGGCAGGGGTGATCGTCTTCGCGCTGTCGGGGGTGATACTGGCCTGCCGCTCGCGTATGGACCCCTTCGGCATGCTGGTACTGGCGGCGGTGACCGGCATCGGCGGCGGTACCCTGCGCGACCTGGTACTGGGCGTGCGGCCGGTGTTCTGGGTCAGCGACCCCACTTACCTGTGGGTGATCCTGGCCACCGTGGGGCTGTCGATCCTGGGTTTCCACTACATTCATCGCCTCTCGCGGGTCTTTTTGCCGGTGGCGGATGCCTTCGGCCTGGCCCTGTTCACGGTGATCGGGGCCCACAAGGCGCTGCTGCTGGAGGCGCCCGGCATCGTGGCGGTGTTGATGGGCCTGCTCACTGGGGTGGCCGGCGGCATGGTACGCGACGTGTTGGCGCGTCGTGTGCCCATGGTGCTGCGTCAGGAGGTGTACGCGACCGCCTCGATCGCCGGCGGCATCGTCTTCGTGGCGCTTGAGGCGCTGGGACTACCGGCACTGGTGCCGATCATGGTCGGTGTGGCGACGACGCTGAGCCTGCGCCTGGCGGCGATCCAGTGGCGGCTCGCGCTGCCCGTTTTCGCCTGGGTGACGATCCGTCCGGCCGCACGGGACGGTGGGGGCGAAACCCCGGTGCGCCCCAAGGCTCGGGTCAGGTTGATCCGTCCCGGTCGTCGACGGGGAGGCAAGGATGGTCGCGGATGAAACAGGTCGTCATACGAGCTTGCCGGCGCGTGGTAACGGCTGGCGACGAGCGAGCGGGTGGTTACTGCTGGCGTGGCTGGCGCTGCTCGTGGGTTGTGCCAGCCACGAGCCGCGTGAAGACATCAGCGAGCGCCAGCGCGAGGCGGGTCTGGCTATCCAGGCCGTGTACGACGCGGCGCTGTCCGAGCTGCCGCCGGCCAAACAGCGTCACTATGCCCAGCGTCTCTACCGCCTCACCGGTGAGGAGCGCTACGTGCCCTTCAGTCGCGCCTACGGCCGCCGCCTGGTGGCCAAGCTCGAGGCCGATATCGCCGGTCTCGAAGCGCCGGGGTATGCCGCCAGCCGCAGTCGTGAGATCGTCGCGACCTATCCGCAGCGCACCGAGAAGCAGAGAGTTCGGCGGGCGATGCTCGCCGAGTGGGAAGAGATTCCCTTCGCGCGGCGTCTTCTCGCCCGGCTGATCCAAGCCGAGCACCACGGCCTGCAGGGGGATATCGACGGGTACGAGCGAGCCCTAGACTACCTCGCCGAGGTCGACTGGAAGCGCTTTGTGACCGACCCGCAAGTCCTGCGTACCTATGCGGCCCAGGTGGGCAATTATACGTACTTCCTGTATCAGCTCGGCGTTGCCGATTTGCGCGAGTCAGTGGTCTCCGCCTTTCGTGCCCAGTATCCGCCGAGCAGTATCGCCGGGCTCGATGCACTCGAATATCGCAATTACCTCTACGGCATGACCCATTTCGTGATCGCAGCGAGCCGCTATTACCAGCAACGCGTGGATCCCGACGAATTCGCCTGGATACTGGGCCGCTTCGAGCGCGAGCTCGAGACGATCCGGGAGCGCGCCACCGAGGACATCCAGGCCGAGGTGGCGCTCAGTTTCCTGCTGGCCGGTCGCGAGGCGCATCCGGCGGTAGCTCGCCTGCGCGAAGTGCTGGTCGCGGCCGTCGACCCGACAAGCGGCATCATTCCGTCACCCGCGGGCAGCAGCGAACTGGCCGGCGGTGAGCACCGCAACGTCCTGGCCATCATGGTGCTGTGCTGGCCAGGACGGCTTCATCAAGGGCCGTGGCTCGACCCTTGACGAGGTGCGTGTCAGTGCATGATCGCGAAGCTCTCGGCATTGAGCCACAGGTGGACGGCGATGCTGGCGATATAGCCGAGCATGATCACCGGTGCCCAGCGCAGGTGGCC
Source organism: Halomonas faecis (assembly GCF_010993975.1). Taxonomy (GTDB): domain Bacteria; phylum Pseudomonadota; class Gammaproteobacteria; order Pseudomonadales; family Halomonadaceae; genus Halomonas; species Halomonas faecis. The sequence continues at coordinate 34,167 of NZ_JAACZO010000056.1, read as the reverse complement.
CATGAAGGTATAGGCGCCACGTGACTGGCCCATCACCGCCACGCCGGCGGCCGAGCCCACCGACAACAGGCTGCCACCGACGCCTGCGGTGAGGGTCACCAGCAGCCAGTGGCCGTGGGACATCTCGGGCTCCATGGTCAGCACCGCGAACATCACCGGGATGTTATCGACCACGGCGGAGATCAGCCCCAGAACGACGTTGGCCCAGGTGGCATCCCACTGGGCGTAGAGCAGTTCCGACACCATGGCGAGGTAGCCCATGAAGCCCAGGCCGCCCACGCACATCACCACGCCGTAGAAGAACAGCAGGGTGTCCCACTCGGCGCGGGCCACGCGGTTGAAGACGTCGAAAGGCACCACGCTGCCCAACTGCTCGAGCTTGCGATAGTCGCCGCGACGGGTGTAGCGCTTGCGTTTGCGCTCCAGCGAGCGCGGCAGGGTCCGGCGCAGGTAGTAGCCGAAGAATTGCAGGTAGCCCAGGCCGGTCATCATGCCCAGCACTGGCGGCAGGTGAAGCAGCGTGTGGCCGGCCACCGCGGTGGCCACGGTGAGCAGGAACAGGACGATGATGCGGCGGGCTCCACGCTTGAGCCAGACGTCCTCATAGACGCCTTCCGGCTTGCGGTTGTTGATGAACAGGCTCATCACCACCGCGGGAATCAGGAAGTTGACCAGCGAAGGAATGAACAGCGACAGGAATTCATAGAACTCGACCATGCCGGCCTGCCAGACCATGAGGGTGGTGATGTCGCCGAAGGGGCTGAAGGCACCGCCGGCATTGGCGGCCACCACGATGTTGATGCAGCACAGATTGATGAAACGCTTGTCGCCTTCGGCCACCTTGGTGACCACCGCGCACATCAGCAGGGCGGTGGTGAGGTTGTCGGCCACCGGCGAGATGACGAAGGCGAGCCCGCCGGTCAGCCAGAACAGCTGCTTGTAGCTGAAGCCCTTGCGGATCATCCAGGAGCGCAGGGCGTCGAACACGCGGCGTTCCTCCATGGCGTTGATGTAGGTCATCGCCACCAGCAAGAAGAGCATCAGCTCGGAGAACTCGAGCAGGGTCTCGCGGAAGGCGTGCTCGGACTCCGCCGAGAGGCCGGCATTGACGTAGACCCAGCCGATCATTGCCCAGATGATGCCGGCCGCGACCAGCACCGGTTTGGACTTGCGCATGTGGATCTTCTCCTCGGCCATGACCAGGGCATAGGCGAGGACGAAGAGTGCCAAAGCGGCCATGCCGACGGCCGAAGGCGTCAGGTCCAGTGGACCGGCGGCGGCATGCAGGGGGGTGGAGAGCCCCAGGAGGAGAAGCGGGGTACAGAACCAAAAAGACCACCGGGCAGAGCGCCGATGGTCCGAGGAGCGTGGACAAGTCACCATGGTTCGCGGTTTCCGTCAGAGAGTGGAGGGGATTGTAAGCGACCTAATTATATCAGTCGCATTGCAGCGCAACATCCCCTTTTACCGTTCGGGTCATGGCGACGTACAGCGGCGACTTGTGGCATCATCGGATTCGACACCGGCGCCCGACAGCCGGCATCACCTCATTTTAGAGCAGGCTCGACCAGGCATGTTTCTCGATCCCTACCATACGCGGATGGCGTCGCGGGTTAGCATCACCGCACAGCAGGCCAGCGACTTCGCCAAGCGGATCGCCGGCGACTTCAACCCCATTCACGATCCCGATGCGCGACGCTTCTGCGTGCCGGGCGACCTGCTCTTTGCCTTGGTGCTGACCCGTTTCGGCCTCTCCCGGCACATGGATTTTCGCTTTCGTAGCATGGTGGGAGGCGATGTGCCACTGCACTTCGAGGCGCCCGACGACACCCACATCGAGATCAGCGACGACGAGGGCAAACGCTACCTGGAAGTGGCGCGCCGTGGCGAGTGCACCCATGAGGCCGGGGTGATAGAGGCCTTTACCAAGCGCTACGTGGCCTTCTCCGGCAAGAACTTTCCCCATGTACTCAAGCCGCTGATGGAAGCCGAAGGCGTGATGTTCAATCCCCGCCGTCCCTTGGTGGTCTACGACAGCATGGGCTTTTCCCTGGAGCGACTGGACCTCGATCAGCCGGCATTGGAGCTCGTCGATTCGGCGCTGGAAGTGAACGGCAAGCGGGGCGATGTGCGGCTGCAGTTCTGCATCACCGATGCCGGTGAGGTGGTGGGTAGCGGAACCAAGAAGCTGGTGGTGAGCGGGCTTTGCGATTACGACCCGGCTGCCATGGACGAGGTCGTCACCGAGTTCTATCGACTGAAGGCAGCTTACGAAGGCGGCGCCTGAACCGGTGGCCCGAATGTGGCGGGTCAGCGCCGCTGGTCGTCCTTTACCTCGTAATCCCCTTCCAGTACCTGTTGATCGCGCCGCGTGCCGGATGCAGAGCGGCTTTCCCGATAGCGGGTTTCGCGATAGTGGACGCTTCCGCCCACGTCTTGCGCTTGGTCGGCGTGCATCTGCTCCATGCGTTTCTTGAGTCGGTGGCGCAGCAGCGGCATCAGGGCCCAGCCGAGCAGCAGGAAAACCAGGCCAAGCACCATGGCGACGATCATCAGGGTGCCGAACAGCAGCCAAGCGAGCAGCATCTTCAGGCTGCCGAGCAGGCCGCTGCCCTGCGACTGTTGGGCACGCCGTTGCCACTGTTGGGCGGCATGCCAGGCCGGGTTGCGGCGGGGGTCGTGGGGATCGGGCATCACTCTCTCCAAATGGGGGCGACACCCCGGTCGGGGGTCGCGACATGACTGCCCCTTTGAGGCCGGGGAGGCGGAATCGTTCCGGACGGTTCCGTTACCGCGAACGCCAGGGTGCTGAATGCCGATCTCGGCCGGCTCGAGCCGTGCAGCAGGCCGATGCCATCACGCTTGCCATGCCTCGGCCACGATCGCATAGCTGGCCAGTCGATCCGCTTCGGCGAAGACATCGGTTGCCAGCATCAGCTCGTCGGCACCGGTGCGTTCAAGGAAGGTTTCGAGGCCGTGGCGCACGGTTTCCGGACCGCCGATGACCGCTGCCCCCAGGAACTGCTCGACCTGGGTGCGCTCCACCGGGGTCCAGTCCAGCGTTTCCACCGGCGGCAGCGAGCGAGTCGGGGCACCGCGAATCAGGTTGAGAAACTTTTGTCGGGTCGTGCTGGCAAGATAGTCGGCTCGCGCATCGCTTTCGGCGGCGATCACTGGGAGGCCGACCATGGCATAGGGGCGTTTGAGCATCGCAGAGGGGCGAAAGTTTTCTCGGTAGAGGCGCAGTGCCTCGTGCAGATAGCGCGGTGCGAACTGGGCGGCGAAGGCGAAAGGAAGTCCTTCACGGGCTGCAAGCTGGGCACTGTAGCCGCTGGAGCCCAGCAGCCACAGTGGGACCTCGGTGCCCTGGCCGGGAATGGCGCGCACGCGCTGGCCTGGCTGCGGTTCGCCGAGAAAGCCCTGCAGTTCGGTGAGTCGTTCCGGAAAGTCTTCGGCACCCGCGTAAGGATCGCGGCGCAGCGCCGCCATGGTGGCGGCATCCGCCCCTGGGGCACGACCGAGCCCCAGGTCGATGCGCCCCGGATAGAGCGCCTCCAGGGTGCCGAACTGTTCGGCGACGATCAGCGGTGGGTGGTTGGGCAGCATGACCCCGCCGCTACCGACGCGAAGGCGCGAGGTGGCGCCGGCAATGTGGCCGATTAGCACCGCCGTGGCAGCGCTGGCGATGCCGTCGATGCCGTGGTGTTCGGCCAACCAGTAGCGAGTGAAACCCAGCCGTTCGGTGAGCTTGGCCAGGTCGACGCTCTCACGGAAACTGTCGGCGGCAGTACCGCCTTGCCGAATCGGGGCGAGGTCGAGAACGGAGAGAGGTGTATCGGTGAGTCGCGGCATGTCGGTACCCAGTAATTGGTTAGCCTGCTGCATTTCTCGTTGCATCATCGGGGTCATGCTGCCGCCTTGCAATCCCGACCCTTCGCAGTGGCGCGCTTCATGGCCAGGTCATAAGCTCAAGGAAACGACAACGACGGAGGTCTGTCATGTCGCTGCTCGGCTTCCGCCGTACACCGCCCCGCCGCGGTGCCTCGCATCGCCGTTCGTCGCGCCATCGGGGTGTTGGCGCGGTCGATCGCTGGCTCGACCGGGCGGTAGACGTTGCCGTCATCACTGCTCTGCTGGTCAGCGGCAGCGCCCTGGTGTTGACGCGGCTGATGTAATGAGACGTGCGCCCAACGCTGGCCACCCGTACACTCAGGACATCGCCCATGGTCGCTGGACACGAGGCCCATGCTGGGATTCCTGCAGGGATTTGCCTACGGACTCTTTCTCACCTGCCTGCCATGGTGTCTGGTCGGGCTGGTGAACCCCAGGCTTGCGCTGCCCACCGAGTCGTCCAGCCGCCTGCAGGTGGTCTTTCGCTATGCGCTCTTCGCGCCCTTCCTGAGCTTTCTGTTGTGGCTGACCTCGCTGTGGGGCGGCTTCGGGCCGAGCCTGGGCGGCTGGCTGGCGGGGCTGGTGGCGATCGCCGTGGAAGTGCCGCTGGAGCGCGCCTGGCGACGCTGGCGCGCGCGCCAGCGTCGCCAGCGCCTCGAGACGCGGCTGGCCGCCGAGGCCGAGCGGCGCCGGGCCGAGGGAGAGCGTGAGGCACGCGAGCGTGGCGTGGCGGTGCTCGACCCAGCCCATCCGCCGGCCAGGGCGGACGAGGTGGTGCAAGCGCTATGCGGTGCCAAGCAGGGGCTGCTCGACGTACGCCGTCCCGACCTGGCGATTCAGGCCGATCGTGTCTACAGCCGCTACGCTCAGGTGCTGGATATTCTGGCGGCCCGCTTCGATCGCAGCGAGCTCGCCTACCAGCGTGCCCAGCAGTTGGTTCGCGAGGTGTGTCTGGGGGTCGTGGACAATTTCACCGCCATGGCCTCCCAGGCACGCGGCGTGGTGGGGCTCGACGCCGATTTCGTGCGCCGGCGCCTGGAGCGCAAGTCGCTCACGGTGGAGGAACGCATCGCCCTCAAGCGCCGCCTGGAGCTGATCGACGGCACCGAGAGCCGGCTGCGCCACCTGGCGGCGCGCAACGAGTCGGCGTTGACGCTGCTCGACGATACCGCCGTAGCGCTGGCACGCATCGAGACGGGGCGCCCCCAGGCGTCGGTCGCCACCGACCGGGCGCTGGAGGAGCTGCGCCGCTTCATTGGCCGCGCCGAGCGCTACGGGCGAACCAGCCAGTAAATGCCTTGTCCTTGAAGTAAAGGTTACCGAGGGACGGGACGACAGGGGGGCCCATCATGAAATCGCCATCCGACAATGGCTCGCCACTCTCACTGCCGACGGTGGAGGAGATCGAGAGCGAACTGGAGGATGTGGCACCGACGCCGGGTGACGACGAATCGGCGCAGAGCGAAGACCCGGAGCTGGCGGCACTGGCTGACAGCTTCGTCGAGGATGTGCTGGCCGATACGCAGGATGCCGAAACGCTCGCCCGCCAGCGCCGCGCCGTTGACGAAATGGGCCTCGAACTGCAGCAGCAGGCCGCCCACCATAGCGCCATGCTGCAGACGCCGCTGCGCAAACTCGCGCATCAGGGCGATGACGGCGGCCCGGTGGCCAAAGCGTTGATCGACCTGCGCGGGCGCATGCAGTCGCTCGATCCTCGCCACCATCGCCTCGAGAAAGGGCGCCTCGATCGCGTGCTGGAGCGCCTACCCGGTGCCGGCAGTCGCCTGCAGCGTTACTTCCGCAAGTTCGAGAACGCCCAGCAGGCACTGGATGCGATCATCGCCGACCTGGAAACGGGGCGTGACATGCTGTATCGCGACAACCTCACGCTGGGCGACGATCAGCAGGCGCTGCGCGATATCCTCGGCCAGCTAGAGCGCCAGGTGGCGCTGGGGCGGCTGATCGACCGGCGCCTGGTTGCGGTGATCGAGCGCCGTGACGAGGGCGATGCGCAGCGTACCTTCCTCGAAGAGGAACTGCTCTTCCCGCTGCGGCAGCGCATCCTCGATCTGCAGCAGCAGCAGGCGGTGAGCCAGCAGGGCGTGCTGGCCCTGGAAGTGATCATCCGCAACAACCGCGAACTCATGCGCGGCGTCGACCGCGCCATCCACGTCACCGTCTCGGCGCTCACCGTGGCGGTCGCCGTGGCCCTGGCCCTGGCCAACCAGCGGCTGGTGTTGGACCGCGTCGAGTCGCTCAACTCGACCACCTCGGAGCTGATCGCCGGCACCGCCCGCTCGCTGCGCCAGCAGGGCGTGGAGATACAGACCCGCGCCGGTTCGGCGCAGCTCGACCTGGAGGTGCTGGAGCAGGCCTTCGGCGACGTCATGGGGGCCATCGACGACCTCTCGCGCTATCGTCAGGAGGCGTTGCCCAAGCTGGATGCCCAGATCGAGCGCCTGGCCGGGCTGGCCCATCAGGGTGGCGAGGCGATAGAGCGCTTGCAGCGCGGTAACGATGGCCGGGCCGAACGCGAGGGCGATGCTGACGATGATCGTCCTCCACGCTGAACCATCGCTGCGCTGACCCTGGACTATGCTGCGTAAAGCGCGCGATGCAGTGCGCGCAGCGCAAGGGGGGCAGTCATGGGCGAGTACAAGAACGTTTTCGTGGTGGGGCTGGATGACTTCAATCGCGAGCGGCTGGCACGGTTGCGCGGTACCGAGCACTGGCGGTTCCATGGCTTGATCGCTCCTGAGGCGGTCTACGATACTGAAGCGTTCGATATCGCCGCCATGCTCGCGGAGGCGAGTCGGGTGCTCGAGGCGTTCGACGGCCATATCGATGCCATCGTCGGCTACATGGACTTCCCCGTCTCGACCATGCTGCCGATCCTCTGCGAGCGCTTCGGCACGCGCTCGACGAGCCTCGACAGCCTGCTCAAGTGCGAGCATAAGTACTGGAGCCGCCGCGTGCAGCGCGAGGTGATCGCCGGGCATATCCCCGCCTTCACCGCTTTCGATCCCTTCGATGACGAGGCATTGACCCACATCAGTGAAGCGGGGCTCTACTTCCCGTTCTTCGTCAAGCCGATCAAGTCCTCTGGTTCGCGGCTGGGCTTTCTCATCGACAGTCCGGAAACCTTCTATCGAGCCATCGAGCAGCTGCGTGGCGAGATCGGTCTGATCGCCGACCCCTTCAATACGGTGCTCGAGCATGCTCGACTGCCCCCCGAGGTGGCCGAGGTGGACGGCCATTTCTGCATGGCCGAGGCGATCATCGGCGGCTGGCAGTGCACGGTCGAGGGCTACGTCTTCGAGGGCGAGGTGGTCAGCTATGGCATCGTCGATTCGCTGCGCTATCCCGGCGTGCTGAGCTTCTATCACTACCGCTATCCGTCGGGTCTGCCCGAGGCGGTGCAGGCCAAGATGATCGAGCTCACCGAGCGGATCATGGCGCATATCGGCTACGACGACGCTGCCTTCAACGTCGAGTTCTTCTGGGATGAGGTGCTGGACCATATCTGGCTGCTGGAGATCAATACCCGCATCTCACAGTCGCACTGTGATCTCTTCGAGAAGGTGGACGGCGTGAGCCACCAGCAGGTGACCGTCGACCTGGCGCTCGGCCAGCGGCCCGACATGCCGCATCGCGAGGGGGACTTTCTGCTGGCGGCCAAGTTCTTCCATCGGGTTTTCTTCCGCGATGCGGTGGTGACGCGGGTGCCCACGGCATCAGAGATTGCCGTGCTGGAGGCGGAGTTCCCGCGCACCATGATCGATGTCCAGGTGACGGTCGGACAGCGCCTCTCCGAGCTGCCCGAGCAGGACAGCTACAGCTATGCGCTGGCCTATGTGTGGCTGGGCGCCGAGGACGTGGAGCAACTGCACGCCCACTACGAGAGCCTGGCGGCGCGGCTCTCGTTCGAGTTCACCGACATCGAGGGATGAGGAGAGAGCATGCGCATCGTCACGGATTTTCCGCGTCGCATCATGGAAGAGGAAACCTGGATTGCCCTGCCCGACGGTACCCGACTGGCCGCACGGATATGGCGCCCGGTGGATGCCGAGATACATCCCGTGCCGGCGATCCTCGAGTACCTGCCCTACCGCAAGCGCGATCTTACCGCCGAGCGCGACGTACAGATGCACCCTTACTGGGCGGGCCACGGCTATGCCGGAGTTCGGGTCGACATTCGCGGCACCGGCGAGTCCGACGGCCTGCTCACCGACGAATACCTGCCCAGCGAGCTCGAGGATGGCCTGGCCGTTCTCGCCTGGCTGGAGGCCCAGCCCTGGTGCACCGGCGACGTCGGCATGGTGGGCATCTCCTGGGGCGGCTTCAACGGGCTGCAGATCGCCGCGCTGCGTCCGCCCCAGCTCAAGGCGGTGATCGCCCTGTGCTTCACCGATGACCGCTATGCCGACGACATCCACCACATGGGCGGCTGCCTGCTGGCCGACAACCTCTCCTGGGCCTCGACCATGTTCGATGGCAACGCCTGCCCGCCCGATCCCGAGCTGGTGGGGGAGCGCTGGCGCGACATGTGGCTGGAGCGCCTCGATGGCAGCGGCCTGTGGCTGGCCCAGTGGTTGGCTCACCAGCGCCGCGACGCCTACTGGCAGCACGGTTCGGTGTGCGAGGACTACTCGCGCATCCAGTGCCCGGTCTATGCCATCAGCGGCTGGGCCGACGGCTACTGCAATGCGGTGTTCCGCCTGCTGGCGGGGCTCGAGGTGCCGCGCAAGGGGCTGGTCGGCCCCTGGGCCCACAAGTACCCCCACCTGGGCGAGCCGGGGCCGGCCATCGGCTTCCTGCAGGAGTCGCTTCGCTGGTGGGACCAGTGGCTCAAGGGCAGCGATACCGGAATCATGGACGAACCCATGCTGCGGCTGTGGATGCAGGAGTCGGTGCCGCCCTCGGCCCGCTATGCGGAGCGACCGGGACGCTGGGTGACCGAACCCGAGTGGCCTTCTTCGAACATCGAGAGCCGTGCCTTTCGCCTCACCGCCGGCCACGACCTGCTGCCGGAGGCTGCGGGCGATGCCGAAACCGAGGTGGGCGACGGCGATGCCACCCTGGACATTCGTTCGCCGCTCTCGGTGGGGCTCTATGCCGGCAAGTGGTGCTCCTACAATGCCCCGCCGGACCTGCCCCATGACCAGCGCGACGAGGATGGCGGCTCGCTGATCTTCCAGAGCGAGCGGCTCGATGCACCGTTGGAGATTTGCGGAGCACCGGTGGTGGAGCTCGAGCTCGCCGCCGACCAGCCGGTGGCCATGGTGGCGCTGCGACTCGTCGATATCGGCGCAGACGACAAGGCCACGCGGGTGTCCTACGGTCTTCTCAACCTGACCCACCGCGATAGCGATGAACACCCCGAACCGCTGGAGCCGGGCAAGCGCTATCGGGTGCGGGTTCCGCTCAAGCACATTGCCCAGCAGTTTCCCGTTGGGCATGCGTTTCGCCTGTCGCTCTCCACCAGTTACTGGCCGCTGGCCTGGCCGGCGCCGCATCCGGTGCGATTGACACTGTGGCCGGCGGCAAGCCGCCTGGTACTGCCGTGCCGGCCGCCGCGGCCCGAGGAAGAGGCAAGGCTGGCGGCCTTCGCCGAACCGGAGGGTGCGCCGCCGTTGGCCAAGACGCTGTTGCAGCCGACCCAGGAGACCTGGCGGGTGATCCGCGACCTGGCCCATGACGAGACGCTGCTGGAGGTGATCCACGACGAGGGGAGCTACTGCATCGACGACATTGACCTGACCATCGCCGCCAAGGTGACCGAGCGCTACCGTTATGCCTATGGCAGCTACGACAGCGTCAGCGGCTGGACCGAGTGGCAGCGCAGCTTCCAGCGCGGCGATTGGGTGGTGCACACCCTGACCCGAACCCTGCTGACCAGCGATGCGGAGAACTTCCGCATCCGGGCCACCCTGGATGCCTGGGAGGGCGATACCCGCATCTACGCGCGGACCTGGGACGAGACGGTCCCGCGCGACCTGGTATGACAGACCATCACGGCTCCCAGACGATCTGGTCGCGGCCCTGGTGCTTGGCACGGTATAGCTGACTGTCGGCCCGCTCGAGCAGGGCCTCGAAACCGACGTCGTCCTCCTTGCCGGGATGTGCCGAGGCGATCCCGAAACTGGCCGTGACGCGTTCGGCATGCGGCGAACCGGCGTGCGGGATGGCCAGCTCGAGAATGGCATCGCGTAGACGGCCGGCCACGGCACGCGCGCCTTCCCTATCCGTGTCGGCGAGCACGCAGACGAACTCTTCGCCGCCGTAGCGTGCCACCAGGTCGGTCGCGCGGGTCACGGTATTCGAAAGGGCGCTGGCCACCGCGCGCAGCGTATCGTCGCCGATCACGTGCCCGTAGTGATCGTTGAATTGCTTGAAATTGTCGATGTCGATGAAGATCAGCGACAGCGGCTGGCGCGAGCGCCGGGCGCGCTGCCAGGCATCCGGCAGGAATTCGTCGAAGCGTCGACGGTTGGCGATGCCGGTCAAGCCATCCAGGGTGGAAATCTGGTGTAGTTGATCACGCTGGTCGAGGCCATTCTGGAAGGCCCTGAGCAGCCGGTCGAGGCCCACTACCAGGTGGCCCAGCTCGTCGTCGGCGTGGTGCCCCAGGCGCGGCTTGGGCCAGGCGCCGGGACGACGCGGGTCGGTGTCGATGATGGCGGCATGTACGCGCAGCAACGGGCGGGTGATGAACGCATGGAATGCCACGACCATCAGCGCAGCAATCGCCAACGCCTTGACCACGCTGAGCGAGAAGACCAGCAGGCTGCGGTTCATGAAGTCGCGGCCCAGGCTGTCGAGGGCCAGGGTGAGTTCGATCTCGCCGACCTGGGTTGTCGGTGCCCCCTGGCCGGGTTCGTAAACGAGCGTGCGGCGATAGTGCAGGATGTCATCGAATAGCAGCGTGACCAGCCAGTTGGCCGAATCGTCGCCAATGCGTTGGCGACTGGCCATGGTACGCCCGAAGTCGTCACGCAGCGATACTTGCGCCACGCGGTCGCCGACGAAGAGGCCATCGGCCACCTGCCTGGCCAGGTCGGGGTTGAGCTGGAACGCTGCCTCGGCGGCGGTGCCGTCGATCAGTGCCAGCAGGTGGTCGGTCCGGCTCTGCACTTCGTCGCGCATCGTGGCGGCGTCACGGGCCAGCTCGATGCTGCCGGCGACCAGACTCAGCAAGCCGGCGATGAGCAACGTCAGGATGGCCTGCTTGCCGTTGAGACTGCGACGTCTCGGCACGGGCGGCGCGGATTTCATGTGTCGCCCTCCAGCCGTTCGAGCACCCGGTGGCGCAAAGCGTCGGCGCGTCCACTTTCAGTCAACTGCTCCAGTGCGGCTTGCAGCTTGGATAGGTAGCCGTCCGGCAGGGAGGGGTGGCAGGCAAGGTAGAGGGCTTCCTGGCGAAACGAGAAGAGTCGTTTCAGCTCCACGCCGGCCTCTCGAGCCAGTTGTCGTGCGGTTTGCGACCCGGTGACCCAGGCGTCGATCACGCCGGCCTGCAGGCGAGCGATGTTGTCGCGCTCCGTTGCAGTGAGCAGCACGGGGATGCCTTGCTCCTCGGCGTACTGGCCAACGGCATCCTCGCGGAAGCTGCCGACCCGCCGGTCGGCCAGATCCCCGAGTTCGCGGGCCTCGAGGTCGCTGTCGGCCAGGGCGAAGGCGGCCCACTCGTTGATGGCCAGCGGGCCGGTCCAGGTGAAGTGCGCTTCGCGGCTCGGGGTGCGCGTGGTGGCGTAGACGCAGTGATTGTCACGCAGGCGCGCTTCGGTATAGGCACGGGCCCAAGGCAGCAGGCGGAAATTGGCCGTGAGACCGGCTTCGTCGAGCGCCGTTTGCAGTAGCCGGGTGGCGGTGCCGTCGATCTCTCCATCCGCATTGAGAAAGTTGAAGGGAGGGTACTCTTCGGTGTTGAACGTCACCCGACGCTCACTGGACGTGGCCGGGCGACTGTCGGCACGCAGCCGGTCCAGGGCGTTCTGCAGGGTGGCCACCAGGGAGGGATCGGTATCCCGGTGCAGCGCGAAGTAGAGGTCGGATTCGCTGATCGGCAGGATCGCCTCGAAGTCGCTCTGGGACAGCCCTTTTTGCTCCATCATCCAGAAGGCGACGTCCTCGCCATAGGCCCAGAGGTCGACACGGCCACGTTCGAGCATGTGCAGGGCGCTGTCATTGGACATGGCGACCTGGATGCGCGAATCGGGAACGCCCGCCTCGTGCAGGCGCTGGGCACCGATGTCTTCGCGAATCACCGCCACGCGGTAGTCGCTATCGATCAGTGCCTCGAGGTCGTCGAGTTGAATGTCGGCATCTCGCCGGGCGATCAACGAGACGCGGTCGGTGGCGATGGGGCCGACCCACTGGAACAGGGGTTCGCGCTGTTCGGTACGGGTCGTCGAGAAGAGTACCGTGCTGGGCTCGGTGAGTGCCATATCATAGCCGCGCGCCCATGGGTAGAACTGGATGTCGTGGCGATCCCGCGGGGTATCGGTGCGAGTGAGGATGCGCTCCAGGAGCTCGACGGCGATGCCTTCCGGCTGCCCGTCGCGCTGATAATTGTAGGGAGGGTACTCTTCCGTGATGAACGTCAGGCTGGACAGCTCGGCGGCTGCCGTCATGGGCAGCATCAGGCAAGCCACCCACAGTAGTCCTCTGCGCATGAGATCCCTCGTCTTCACTGTCGTCCATCTCGTTATTGTTATGGCGGAGCGTCCTGAAGGCGTCCCCTTGGGTTGCGGATATGGCGGTTATCGTCAGCGACATGGCCTCGAGAGCAACCTAGCCGAAGGCATGGGGAAAGTCATCCCCGGTGGCCAACGCTAGATGGCGGCTTGCGTCTCGAGCGGCCGGTGATAGTGGCGGGTACGCCGAAGGTGCTAGTCTGACGGCGTCACGATCACAGGGACGTCCCGCATGAACTCGATCCCCGCTGCCGTGCCGACGACACCCCGCGCTTCGCGCAGGGAGATTCTCGGCTGGGCGATGTTCGACTTCGCCAACCAGGCGTATACCCTGCTGATCATCACCGTGGTGTTCGGTGAGCTCTTCACCACGGTGATCGTCGGCGATCGCGGAGACGGCTACCGCTTGGCCAACTTCCTGTGGAGCCTGGCGTTGGCGGTCAGCTATCTGCTGGTGGTGGTGACCGGCCCCCTGTGCGGGGCGGTGATGGATTATCAGGCCGCCAAGAAGCGCTTCCTGTTCGTCAGCTATCTGGCCACGGTGGCCACCACCGCCATGCTCTACTTCGTGGCACCGGGCTACGTGATGCTGGGTCTCCTGTTGATCGTGGTTTCCAACTACGCCTACTCCATGGGTGAGTCCTTCATCGCCGCCTTCCTGCCGGATCTCGGCCCACCGGAAGACCTGGGCAAGATCTCCGGCTTCGGCTGGGCGCTGGGCTACGTTGGCGGGCTCTTCGCCGCAGGCTTCACCTTGGTGGTGCTGGGCGAGGCGACCGCCGATAACTTCGAGCGCATCCGTTGGGTGGGCCCCTTCGCGGCGGGCTTCTTTCTGATCACCGCCATTCCCACCTTCCTGTGGGTGAAGGAGCGCGGCACGCCCCAGCCGCCCGGCAAGCCCTATCGCGAGATCGCCCTGGAACGCGTCGCGACGACCCTGCATGAGCTGCGGCGCTTCCGCGACCTCGGCATCTTCCTGGTCTCGCTGCTGTTCTCCATGGCCGGGGTCTACATCATCATCGCCTTCGCTTTCATCTATGGCGCCCAGGTGATCGGCTGGGACGAGTCGGTCCGCAATATCATGTTCATCATCGTGCAGATCACCGCAGCGGCCGGCGCCCTGGGTTTCGGCTTCATCCAGGACCGCATCGGCACCAAGTTCACGTACCTCATCACACTCTCGCTCTGGGTGGTGGCGATCCTGGCCATCTGGGCGACCCCGGAACTGACCGCCTGGCTCAATGCCAGCCTCGGCCTCGACTGGCAGGCCCAGCACCTGTTTCTGGTGGTGGGTTGCCTGGCGGGGTTGTCGCTGGGTTCCAGCCAGTCGGCCAGCCGCGCCCTGGTGGGGCTGTTCTCGCCGAGCCGCAAGGCTGCCGAATTCTTCGGTTTCTGGGGCCTGGCCAACAAGCTCGCCGGGGTGATCGGCATCATCGGGCTGGGGTTGCTGCAGTCGCTGGTGGGGCTGCAGGCGTCCATCCTGCTATGCGCCGGGCTGTTCATCGTCGCCATCCTGGTGTGTCTTTGCGTGGATCAGGCGCGTGGTCAGCAGGCGGCGCGCGACTGGCAGGCACGCAACGGCGACAGGGCAGCGGAACCGGGACGATCTGGTCCATACTGACCGGAAGCGACAGGCGGCTATGGCCGGGAGGTTTCCATGGATGACGAGAAATCCGTGCGTCGCGCCGGGTTGGGCATGATGCTGCTGTTCTGGCTGCTGTTCATCGCCGTGGGCTCCTGGTGGTTTCATGGCTTTCTGGCGGCGCAGCGCAACCCCAACGCCCATCTCGTCGATGCGGTGGAGGGGAACGATACGCCGATCACCCTGGAGCGCAGCCATTCCGGGCACTTCATGGCGACCGGGCGGATCAACGGCGAGCCGGTGGAGTTTCTGCTCGATACCGGTGCCACCTATGTGGCGGTGCCGGCCAAGTTGGCCGAGCGGCTGGGACTGGAGGCGTCCGGTTCGGCCTGGTTCAACACCGCCAACGGGCGAGTGCGCGGTGAGCTGACCACCCTCGACGAGGTGAGTCTGGGCGGTTTTTCCGCCAATGACGTGCGCGGCTCCATCAGCCCGGGCATGGAGGGCGACGTCGCCCTCATGGGCATGAGCTTCCTGAACCGTTTCGATATCGAGATCCGCAACTCGCGCATGGTGCTGCGTCCCGCCGAGTCCCCTTGAGGCCGAAGCTGTCTCTTCTAGGCATTGCCACTGCCGTCTGCCGTTGGTGCCTGATACCATGGATGCATGGCCAGTATCTCTGCCAGGGCGGTGACCGCGCCACTGGATGACCCGCGCTACTACCTGGCGAACTTCCGCTTCGTGCTCGAGTGGGTGGCCGAGCGCCATTCGGACCTGCTCGCCGTCCCGGAACGCGCGTTTCTCGATGCCTTCGCGGCGCTGCCCGAGGCGTCACAGGCGCTGCTGGTGCGCATGGTGATGCGCCGAGGCGAGCACTTTCGGACCTCGCGGCTCGTCTATGCCGAGCTTGGCGACACCGAGGCGGCGCTGGCGCCGCTGGTCGAGGCCGACTTCGTCGACGCCGACCCTGCTCTGGATGTTGCCACCCTCTTCGCCCAACTGCGTCTGCCCGAGCTGCGCCGGGCCCTGGCCGGCGAGATCGCCGCGGCTGGGTTGGTGCGTGGGGCTTCCAAATCGGCACTGCATGCGGCACTGGCACCGCGGCTCGATGACTCTCGGCGCCTTGCCGACTGGTGGCCTGAAGCGCCGGATGGCATCGTGCGTCTCAAGGTCAGGCCGACCTGTGATCGACTACGCCTGATGTTCTTCGGCAATCTGCGCCAGGACTGGGCGGAGTTCGTGCTGGCCGAGCTGGGCGTGCAGCGCTTCGAGTCGGTGCCGTTCACGGACGACTCCCGGGCCTTCCGCTGCCGCCAGGAGGTGGACGCCTACCTGGCCCTGCACGGTCTGCGCGAACGGCTCGATGCCGATGAGTCCGTCGCCGAGCTGAGGGCAGAGCTGCCTGGGGTGCCGGCGGACAACGCCTGGCTGGCGGCGCGTCGCGATCGCTTGCGTCTGGCGCTGGGGCGTCAGGCCGAGCGTGACGGCGAAGCCGAGCTGGCACTATCGCTCTATGCAGAGGCCGGCTGGGAGAAGGGGGCGAGCAGCGAGGCGCGCATTCGTCGGCTGCGCCTTCTGGAGCGCGAAGGACGCCATGCCGAGGCGCTGGCGCTGGCTCGGCCGCTGGCGCAGGACAGACAGGGACGCGGAGAAGCGGAAACCCAGGCCCTCGACCGACTGTTGCCGCGGCTGGCACGCCGGCTTGGCGCTCCCGTGGCGCCCCGCCCGCCCGAGCCGGTGACCGAGCGCTTCACGCTGGAGCTCGACCCCGAGGCGGCACCGCTGGGCGTGGAATGGGCAGCGGCGGCCCACCTGCATCGCGACGCTGCCCCGGTGTATTACGTGGAGAATGCGCTGATCACCGGCCTGTTCGGGCTGCTGTGCTGGGAGGCGCTGTTCACGCCCCTGCCCGGAGCCTTCTTCCATCCTTTTCACGTCGCCCCGGCGGATCTCTATCGGGAGGATTTCGTGACTCGACGCCGCGAGCGCTTCGCGGCCTGCCTGGCGCGGCTCGACGACGGCAGTCATGCGGCGTCGATTCGCGCTACCTGGCGCGAGAAGCAGGGCCTCGCCTCGCCCTTCGTGCACTGGGAAACGCTCGACGAGGCGCTCATCGACCTCGCCCTGGCCTGTCTGCCCGCCGCTCACCTGCGCGCCTGCTTCGAGCGCCTGCTCGGCGACCTCAAGGCCAATCGCGCCGGTCTTCCCGACCTGATCCAGTTCCATCCCGCGGCAGCGGCGGGTGAGCCGCGCTATCGGCTGATCGAAGTGAAAGGCCCTGGCGACCGCCTGCAGGACAATCAAAGACGCTGGCTGAGCTTCTTCTGCACCCAGGGCATCCCGGCAGCCGTTTGCCACGTGCGCTGGCGGGAGGCGTCGTGAGCGAGGCTCTCTATCGCGTGGCGGTGCGCTCCCTGTGCGCTTTCACGGCCCGCACGGGCGATCTCGATCATCGTTTCACGCCGGCACCCAGTGCGCGCGAGGGCATCGCGGGGCATGCGCGAGTGGCGGCACGGCGCGGGGCCGGTTACCGGAGCGAAGTACCGCTCGCCGGTTGCCACCGGGGGTTGGTGGTGAGCGGTCGCGCCGACGGCTACGATGCCACGGCCAATCGGCTGGAAGAGATCAAGACGCACCGTGGGAGCCCAGAACGAATGGCCGACAATCAGCGTGCCCTGCACTGGGCACAGCTAAAGGTCTACGGGGCATTGCTATGCGCCGAGCGCGGTCTGGATACGGTGGAGCTGGTGCTGGTCTATCTCGACGTGGCGAGCGGCCGCGAGACGTGGCTCAGCGAGGCGGCCCGGGCGAGTGAGCTGCAGGCGTTCTTCGTGGACCAGTGCGAGCGCTTCCTGGCCTGGGCCGAGCAGGAGGCCGCGCACCGACAGGAGCGCGATGCCTCGTTGCGCGAGCTGGACTTTCCCCATGGGGAGTTCCGCCCCGGGCAGCGCGATCTCGCCGAGGCCGTCTACAAGGCCGCCGCCACCGGGCGCTGCCTGCTGGCCCAGGCGCCCACCGGTATCGGCAAGACGCTGGGCACGCTCTTCCCTCTGCTCGCTGCGATGCCGCGCCAGAGTCTCGACTGCCTGGCCTTTCTCACCATGAAGACGCCGGGCCGTCGCCTGGCGCTGGAGGCGCTGGAGACTCTGGGGGCGGGGCCGGCAGCCCAGCCAGCCTCTCGCAGCGTGCCGCTGCGCGTGCTGGAGCTGACTGCACGCGACAAGGCCTGCGAACATCCCGACAGGGCTTGCCACGGCGAGGCCTGTCCGCTGGCCGCCGGCTTCTACGACCGTTTGCCGGCGGCGCGGTCGGCGGCCGTGGCGCGGGGGTGGCTAAACCGCGACGACCTGCGTGAGGTGGCGCTCGAACACCGGGTCTGTCCCTACTACCTTGGCCAGGAGCTGGCCCGCTGGTGCGATGTCGTCGTCGGCGACGTCAACCACTGGTTCGACGCCAGCGCTCTGCTGCACGGTCTGGCGCGCGAGAATGGCTGGCGGGTCGGCTTGCTGGTGGACGAGGCGCACAATCTGGTGGCGCGCGGACGCGGCATGTACAGTGCCGAGCTCGATCAGCGACGCCTCGGCCGCCTGCGAGCTGCCGCACCGGCGGCTCTGAAACGCCCACTCGGGCGCCTGGCACGGCAGTGGCAGACCCTGGTAAGCGACGCAGGGATGAGCGACGCCGGTGGGCCGGGAGGGGCCGCTTACCGGGTGCTGGACGGTCTTCCCGAGGGAATGGCTGGCGCCTTGCAGGGCATGGCGGCCGCCATCACCGACCATCTGGGCGAGCACCCGGAAGACGCCAGCGCCGAGCTGCAGGAGCTGCTCTTCGAGGCGCTGGCCTTCTCTCGCCTGGCCGAGACTTTCGGCGCCCACTCGCTGTGCGACCTTGCCCGCCACGGACGTGGCCGCGCCGTGCTCGGCATCCGCAACCTGGTGCCGGCCGATTTCCTGGCGCCGCGTTTTGCCACGGCCCACGCTGGCGTGCTTTTTTCCGCGACGTTGAGCCCGCCTGGCTACCACCGTGACCTGCTGGGGCTACCGGACGGCACGGTATGCCAGGCCGTGTCTACACCGTTCACGGCCGAACAGCTCGAAGTGCGCATTCGCGCCGATATCTCGACACGCATCGCCGACCGGCCTGCCTCCGTGGCCCCCATCGTCGCCGAGATGGTGGGCCAGTTTCGACGTCGCCCCGGCAACTACCTGGCCTTCTTCAGCAGCTTCGCCTATTTGGCGATGGTATATGAGCGCTTCACCGTCGAGCATCCCGCGATCCCTGCCTGGGCGCAGACGCGTGGCATGGCGGAGCGCGATCGCGAGGGCTTTTTGTCGCGCTTTCGGTTCGGCGGCGAGGGGATCGGCTTCGCCGTACTGGGCGGAGCCTTCGGCGAGGGCATCGACCTGCCCGGCGAACGGCTGGTGGGCGCCTTCATCGCCACCCTGGGGCTTCCGCCTGCCGATCCCTTCAACGAGGCGCTCAAGGCGCGCCTGGCGACCCGCTTCGGCTGCGGCGACGATTATGCGTACCGTATTCCTGGGTTGCTCAAGGTGGTGCAGGCCGCGGGGCGGGTGATTCGCGGTCCGGCGGATGAGGGCGTGGTGGTGCTGATGGACGACCGCTTCGCTCAGCCTGGCGTGCGCGAGCGGCTGCCCGACTGGTGGTGGCCCGAGGTGGGCATGACGCTGACCTGAGAGACGGCTATGCTGCTTGGGTACCCTGACCGACACGCAAGGAGCATGACTGCTATGGGACTCGAAGTGGGCGGACTACTGGGGCTGATCTGGCTGATCATCGTCATCTGGGCCGTCGTCAAGGTGGCCAAGAGTGGCGCCGGTCCGATCAGCAAGCTGCTGTGGATCTTGATTCTGCTGATCTTCCCGGTCGTCGGGCTGATCGTCTGGCTGCTGCTGGGCCCCAAGGGATAGGCAGGCAGGCGAGGGTGGCGTTCGTCGGTCTTCCGGTAGGCACCTGAAGCGAGCCGCGACGGCGTTCAGGTGGGGGGTGGGTTGTCGGGCGGGGCGCCCTCGTCGCACTTCTTGCAGGCGAGTTCGAAACCGAGCATGCGCCGTCTTCCGGCAGGCGTGGTGACCCAGGGCCGCTCGACCCAGGGCGGCTGGTGGCGCACGTGCTGGTTGTGGCCGCAGGCGAGTTCGGCGACCCAGTGGTTCTCTGCGTCGCGGTGATAGCCGACGATGGGTTGCTGCATGCAGACGCTCCGATGGAAGACGGGTGTCGCCGGAGAGTCTTTCAGCAATCCGCGCCGCTTTCCACTCGGACACGCCCGAAGTTGCTGACGATGACGCGTGCGGCGTTGCCGCGTCGGCCGCAGATGCGGAAGGTGCCGTTGTAGCCGCTGGCACGGCCCAGTGCCGTGAAGCGGACGGGGCGGTCCTCACGGTAGGTGATCGAGTCTACCTCGCCATCGGCGAGTATCCGCAGCGCGGGTGCATCCGCATCGTTCCATGGCTTGATCAGCAGGGGGCGGGTCCAGTCGTTGCCGTTGCTGCATGTGGCGGAGGTGTTGCCATCCAGCGGGCAGACCACGACAGGCGTGCGCCGCGTGATGGCCGCATTGCGCGCCATGGCCAGCGCCGTCTTGAGGCGCATGACGTCGGAGGTGACCTCTTGACGGGCTGCCTGGGCCTGGAAGCCGGGCACTGCCCAGGTGGCCAGAATCGCCATCACGGCGAGTGCGACCACCAGTTCGATGAGCGTGAAGCCGAGTGCCGTGCGGTGGCACGGCAGACGTCGTGTACTCGTATGGCCCTGGGGTGGCGGGGCATGGCGCATCGAGCCCTCCTGGAGTGCAGTCCCTCGTCACTGGGCTGTCACTCTAGTCGAGCTCGGTCAGGCTTGTGTAAGCGAACGACGCCATGAAGGTTGCGAGATGACCGTCATGGGCGGCAATCAGGCTTCTGGGTCGTGCTCCTGCAGGAAACGGTCGCGGTGAGCGCTACAGCAGAACCATGCTGCCGTCGGTTTGTCGCGCAGGGCTTCGTCCTCTGGCACATGCACCTGGCACCAGGCACAGCGCACCATTTTTCCGCCCTCCGGCAAGTCATCGTGCTGTTCCTGCTCCAGCTTCCATTCGCGATACAGCCGATAGAGCTTGAGGCCTGCCAGGAACAGCACAGCGAAGATGATCAAACGAATGAGCAACAGGTTCATCCTTTTGCGACTCCCAAGGAGGGGCGAGCGGCTTTGCCAGCCGGGCGCCCTTGCGGGACAATGGCGGTACACTGGATTCTCGAGAGATTTCTACGCCCATGCAAGACTTGACGCTAGTAATGGCACAGCTGGATCCCCTGGTGGGGGACATTCCCGGCAATGCCGAACGGGCCATCGAGGCGGTGCGTGAGGCGCGCATCGAGCATGGCGCCGACGTGGTGGTGTTTCCGGAGCTGTTCCTGAGCGGCTATCCGCCGGAAGATCTGTTGCTGCGTCCGTCGATGGAGACGCGCCTGCGTGAGGCGCGGGCGCGCATGGCAGCCAAGGTAGCGCGCGATGTGCTGGTCATCATCGGCTATCCGGGGCGCCGGGAAGGTCAGGGGTACAACCTAGCCGGGGCGCTGTACAACGGCGAGTGGCTGGATGAATACGCCAAGCAGGCGCTGCCCAACTATCAGGTCTTCGACGAGCGGCGCTATTTTGCCATCGGCGCTCGAAGTCTGGTACTCGAGCATAAGGGCGTGAAGCTCGGGTTGTTGATCTGCGAGGACTTGTGGGACGGAACGCCGGTTCACGCTGCCTGCGAGGCGGGAGCCGATGTTCTGATAACGCTCAACGCTTCGCCCTACCATCAGGACAAGCCATCCGAGCGGCTGCGCCTGCTCGAGCAGCGAGCCGCTGAGGTCGAGCGCCCGGTGGTCTACGTCAACACCATCGGCGGTCAGGATGAGCTGGTCTTCGACGGCGGCTCGGCTTGCGTAGACGCCAGCGGCGAGTTGCGCGTGCTGGCCCCCTACTGGCAGGCGGGTCTGATGCCGGTGCAGTTCGTGCGCGAAGCGGGTCGCTGGGTGCCCCGCGAAGGCGAGATCGAACCTTCCGTGGACCCGGAGGAGAGCCTCTACTGCGCGCTGGTCACCGGGCTGCGCGATTACGTCAACAAGAGCGGCTTCGAGGGAGTGGTGCTGGGGCTTTCCGGCGGTATCGACTCGGCGCTGTCGTTGGCCATCGCCGTGGATGCCCTGGGACCCCAGCGAGTTCAGGCGGTGATGATGCCGTACCATTATACCGCCGATATCTCCAGGCAGGACGCCGCCGAGCAGGCGAAGCTGCTCGGCGTGCACTATCGGGTTCTTCCCATCGAACCGATGGTCGAAGCGTTCATGGAGACCCTATCCGATACTTTTGCCGGGACCGCGCGCGATACTACCGAGGAGAACCTGCAGTCGCGCTGCCGTGGGGTGCTGCTGATGGCCATCTCCAACAAGAAGGGATTGATGGTGCTCTCCACCGGCAACAAGAGCGAGATGGCGGTGGGCTATGCCACCCTCTATGGTGATATGGTGGGCGGTTATAATGCCATCAAGGACGTCTACAAGACTTGGGTCTATCGGCTGGCGCGCTGGCGCAATACCCAGGGGCTCGCCATTCCCGAGCGGGTCATCGAGCGTCCGCCTTCCGCCGAGCTCGCCCCGGATCAGAAAGACACCGACTCGCTGCCCGACTATGAGGTGCTCGATGCCATCCTAGTGCGCTATATCGAAGGCGACATGAGCGCCGAGGCGATCATCGATGCCGGCTTCGAGCGCGAGGACGTCTATCGTGTGGTCCGGCTGGTCGATCGCAATGAGTACAAGCGCCGTCAGGCGGCAGTGGGGGTGCGCGTTACTCCGCGCGGTTTCGGTCGCGACCGTCGCTACCCCATCGTCAACGGCTGGCAGCCGGGGGAGTAGGCGCTGCGCGCCAGCCGCGGGCGACGAGCCGCGTGACTCGGGCACGAAAACGCCACCCTCCGAAGGAGGGTGGCGTATGCCTTTCCAGAGCCAAGACTGCTTTTCCGCAGCCCGCAGCCCGCGTCAGGCCGAGAGCGAGTCGCCGTCGACGTGTTTGGGCTCGAAGGTGCGGCCGCGCAGCCGTTCGTGCCGAGGGGCGTTGTCGATCAACACGTCGAGTACTTCGCGGGCTCGGTCGCGCATGTCGAGGCCCAGGTAGCCTTCGACCATCACCGCCAGGGCATCGCGCGTGGCTTCGGCCTCGGGGAATTTCTCGATCACCCAGCGACCGCGCTCCACGGCGGCGAGGAAAGCGCCCTTGCGCAGGTAGAAGTCGGCGACGTGCAGCTCGTGACGGGCCAGCACGTTACGCAGGTAGACGATGCGCTGTTCGGCGTCCGGCGCGTATTCGCTGTCTGGATAGCGGCTGACCAGCTCGCGGAAATCGGAGTAGGCGTCACGGGAGGCGCCCAGGTCGCGTTTGGAAATGTCGATCAGGCGCAGGCGTTCGAGGCTGAAGCGACCGGCTTGCCAGGCGGCAAGGCCGCGCAGGTAGAGGGCATAGTCGGCCCGTGCATGACGGGGATGCAGGCGAATGAAGCGATTCGCCGCCGCGCGGGTGGCTTCCCAGTCGCCGGTTTCGTAGTAGGCATAGATCAGCTCGAGCTGTGCCTGTTCGGCATGGGCCCCGAAGGGGTAGCGCGTGTCGATGGCCTCGAGGCGAGAGATGGCCGTGGTGTAACGGCCATCTTCGAGGGCATCACGGGCTTCTTCGTAGAGTTCGCGTTCGGCAACACCGGCAAACTCGTCGTTCTGCTCTTCCGACGAGCCATTGCTGGCGCAGCCGGCCAGCAGAGTAGAGGCCATCAGGAGAGCTGCAAGGCGGGTGGCGATGGGGAAAGCGCGCATCGTGATCCTCGTGTCAAACATCCTGTGTCGGCCATGGTAGAATCGACCGGAACCCATCCACTATAAAGCACCTTGCGTGAAAACGCAGTCCTCGGTGCTGCAACGATTGTTCGCCATGCCCCAGACACTGGAAGCCCAGCACCGCGTGCCCGATGCCCTGGCGGGGAGTCGCCTGGACCAGGCGGCGGCCGAGTTGTTCGCCGACCACTCCCGCGAGCGGCTCAAAGGCTGGATCAAGGGCGGTGCGCTGACCGTCGACGGTCGCCTCGCCAAACCCAAGGAAAAGCTGGCCGGCGGCGAGTGGCTGCTACTGGTGGCGGAGCTAGAGGATGATGCCCGCTTCGAGCCGGAGGCGATTCCCCTGTCGGTGGTCTTCGAGGATGACGCCGTGTTGGTGGTCGACAAGCCCGCGGGACTGGTGGTGCATCCTGCTGCCGGCAATCCCGACGGCACCCTGCTCAATGCCCTGCTGCACCACTGTCCGGCGCTGGGTAGCGTGCCGCGAGCGGGTATCGTGCACCGCCTGGACAAGGACACCACCGGCCTGATGGTGGTGGCCAAGACGCTCGCCGCCCAGACCGCCCTGGTCGAGCAGCTTCAGGCGCGCAGCGTGTCGCGGGAGTATGATGCGGTGGTTACTGGCGTGATGACGGCCGGAGGCAGCGTGGATGCGCCCATCGGTCGGCATCCGCGTGACCGCAAGCGTCAGGCCGTGCACGTCACCGGCAAGCCGGCAGTGACGCACTATCGCGTGGTGGAACGCTTCCGCGGCCACACCCACGTACGCTGCCGGCTGGAAACGGGACGTACTCATCAGATCCGTGTGCACATGGCCCACCAGCGTTTTCCGCTCGTGGGCGACCCCGTTTATGGTGGGCGCCTGAAACTCCCCGCTGGAGCCGATGAGAGCCTGAAGGTCCTGCTTCGCGAATTCCCGCGCCAGGCATTGCATGCCCGGAAGCTGGCCTTCGATCATCCCGTGAGTGGCAGGCGCATGACGCTGCGCACCCCTCTGCCCGATGATCTGCTACTGCTGATCGATGCTCTCCATGACGATGCCGAGACCATGACATGAGCGATGCGCCCCATCTCGAGCCGACTCTCATCACCCCCGATTGGCCGGCACCGGCCAGCGTCGGCGCCTTCGTCACCACTCGCGAGACCGGGCCCAGTCAGGGCGAGTTTGCCTGCTTCAACCCGTCCGATGGGGTGGGTGACAATCCGGCCCATGTGGCGCTGTGCCGGCGGCTGATCGGCAACGAGCTCGACGACGAGCGGCCGCTGTTGTGGCTTAGGCAGGTGCACGGTGCCCGGGTGCAGCCGAGCTATACCGACGGCGTGCCGGAGGCAGACGCGTCGGTGGCTTTCGACCGCGGTCATGCCTGCGTCGTGCTCACGGCCGATTGTCTACCGGTCTTTTTCTGCGACCGCGACGGCTCGCGCGTGGCGGTGGCCCACGCCGGCTGGCGGGGGTTGGCCGGTGGCGTGATGGAAGCCACGGTAGCAGCGCTGGCCACCCCGCCCGAGGAGCTGCTCGCCTGGCTGGGGCCGGCGATCTCCAATGCCCAGTTCGAGGTGGGGCCGGAGGTACAGCAGGCCTTCGTCGGCGTGCATCCCGAAGCGGCGGCGGCGTTCGACCCCAGCCCTTATCGGCTGGGCCACTATATGGCCGACCTTTACAAGTTGGCGCGCCTGCGCCTCGAGCGCCTGGGGGTGTCGCACATCGCGGGTGGCCACTTCTGCACGGCGTGCGAGTCGCGCTTCTATTCCCATCGCCGCGACGACGGCAAGACCGGGCGCATGGCCAACGTGATCTGGCTGCGCTAGCACCGGGCTTCGAGCGTCTAGCCAAACTACTGCCCGCAGCCCGCAGCCCGCAGCCCGCAGCCCGCAGCCCGCAGCCCGCAGCCCGCAGCTCGCAGCCCTTGATCTGCGTCAACGTGTCCTACCCCGCCTCCCGGCTTTCGACTTGAAAGCCGCACGATCCGACTCCATTGAATGAGCAATGCGATTTGATAGGGCAACGCGGCGCGTCCGACCGCGCCGTTACCCCGTATGGAGGAAGGATTGATGCGATTCGACAAGTTCACCGCCAAGCTGCAGAACGCCATAGCCGAGGCTCAGTCGCTGGCCGTGGGTCGCGGCCATAATCAGCTCGAGCCGGGCCATTTGCTGCTGGCGTTACTCGATGCCAGCGATACCGGTGTGAAGGCGCTGGTGCAGAAGGCCGGCGGCAACGCTGCACATTTGCGAGATGGCTTGGCGAGCCACCTGGACGACCTGCCCCGGGTGGGCCAGTTCGACGGTGAAGTGCAGCCGTCCCGCGATCTGGGCAAGTTGTTCAACCTCACAGACCGTGAGGCTCAGAAGCGCGGCGATCAGTATATCGCCAGCGAACTGGTGCTGCTCGCCGCGCTGGAAATGAGTCATGCCGTCAGCAAGCTGCTGAAGCAGGCCGGCGTGACTCGCCAGGCGCTGGAAGGCGCCATCGATAGCGTACGCGGTGGCGAGAAGGTCGATGATCCCAACGCCGAGGAGTCCCGCGAGGCGCTGGAAAAATACACCCTGGATCTCACCGAGCGTGCCGAGCAGGGCAAGCTGGATCCGGTCATCGGTCGTGACGACGAGATCCGCCGCACCATTCAGGTGTTGCAGCGGCGTACCAAGAACAACCCGGTGCTGATCGGTGAGCCCGGGGTGGGCAAGACCGCCATCGTCGAGGGGCTGGCAAGCCGCATCGTCGACGGCGAGGTACCCGAGGGGCTCAAGGACAAGCGCGTGCTGTCGCTGGATATGGGCGCGCTGCTGGCCGGCGCCAAGTACCGTGGTGAATTCGAGGAGCGCCTCAAGGCCGTGCTGAAGGAGCTGGCCCAGGAGGAGGGCCGGGTGATCCTGTTCATCGATGAGCTGCATACCATGGTCGGTGCCGGTAAGGCCGAGGGCGCCATGGATGCCGGCAACATGCTCAAACCGGCACTGGCTCGTGGCGAGCTGCACTGCGTTGGTGCCACCACCCTCGACGAGTATCGCCAGCACATCGAGAAGGATGCAGCGCTGGAGCGGCGCTTCCAGAAGGTCCTGGTGGACGAACCCACCGAGGAGGACACCGTGGCGATCCTGCGCGGCCTCAAGGAGCGCTACGAGGTGCATCATGGCGTCGACATCACCGATGGTGCCATCATCGCTGCGGCCAAGCTGTCCCATCGTTACATCACCGACCGCCAACTGCCCGACAAGGCTATCGACCTGGTCGATGAGGCGTGTTCGCGCATTCGCATGGAGCTCGATTCCAAGCCCGAGGCGATGGATCGTCTCGATCGCCGGCTGATTCAGCTCAAGATGGAGCGCGAGCACCTCAGGAAGGAGACCGACGACGCCTCGAAGAAGCGTCTCGAGAGTCTGGAAGGGCAGATCGAGGAACTCGAGCGCGAGTATGCCGACCTGGACGAGATATGGAAAGCCGAGAAAGCAAGCATCCAGGGTGCCGCTCAGTTCAAGGACGAGCTCGACCGCGCTCGCGTGGAGCTGGAGCAGGCCCGTCGCCAGGGCGACCTGGGGCGCATGTCCGAGCTGCAATACGGAGTGATTCCCGACCTCGAGAAGAAGATCGCCGAAAGCAGTGCCGCCGAAGCGGACACGTCGCAGCATAAGCTGTTGCGCTCCAACGTCACCGAAGAGGAAATTGCCGAGGTGGTGTCGCGCTGGACTGGCATCCCGGTGGCGAAGATGCTCGAAGGCGAGCGTGACAAGCTGTTGCGCATGGAGGAGGCGCTGCATGAGCGGGTGATCGGCCAGGACGAGGCGGTGACCGCGGTGGCCAACGCCGTGCGCCGGTCGCGGGCCGGGCTGGCCGACCCCAATCGCCCCAACGGCTCCTTCCTGTTCCTCGGCCCGACCGGGGTGGGCAAGACGGAACTGTGCAAATCGCTGGCGAACTTCCTCTTCGACACTGAGGAAGCCATGGTGCGCATCGACATGTCGGAGTTCATGGAGAAGCACTCCGTGGCACGCCTGATCGGTGCGCCTCCCGGCTATGTCGGTTACGAAGAGGGCGGCTACCTGACCGAGGCGGTGCGTCGCAAGCCCTATTCGGTGTTGCTGCTCGACGAGGTGGAGAAGGCCCATGCCGACGTTTTCAACATTCTGCTGCAGGTGCTCGAGGATGGCCGGCTCACCGATGGTCAGGGGCGCACGGTGGATTTCCGCAACACCGTGATCGTGATGACTTCCAACATGGGGTCGGACATCATCCAGCGCCTGGGCGGCGATGATGCCGACTACGAGCAGATGAAGAGCGCGGTGATGGAGGTGGTGGGCAATCACTTCCGCCCCGAGCTGATCAACCGGATCGACGAAGTGGTGGTCTTCCATGCGCTGGATCAGGAGCAGATTCAGGCCATTGCCGAGATACAGCTCGACCGGTTGCGCTCACGGCTCGCCGAGCATGAGCTGTCGCTCGAGGTATCCAGCGAAGCGCTGGCGCAGCTCGCCGTGGTCGGCTTCGATCCGGTGTTCGGCGCCCGTCCACTCAAGCGGGCGATCCAGAGTCGCATCGAGAATCCGCTGGCCCAGGATCTGCTGGCCGGCAAGTTCTCGCCGGGCGATGTCATTCGCGTGGACGCGGAGGAGGGGCGCCTGGTCTTCCGGACTGCCTGAGGCGCACCGTCGTTCACAAGCTGTTACGTGTATCGCCGGGCGTGCCGCCGAATGCGGACTAGACTTATCATCAGGTTGCGTCCTGTAACCCCCCTTGCCCGCCAGCCGTTCCCGGCCGGCGGTTTTTTTCGTGGCGCATCCTTGTCGTGGCAGGCGTGTTGGTCTAGCGAACGACCCACTACGGTTGACACTCTTGCCGCGCTAATGGAATCTTGACCTTTCCTGATACGCGGGCGCGGCCACCAGCGGGCGATCCCCCCTTGCCGCGCGAAGGGTAGGCCGGCTGGCCTCTACCCGCCGAAGGACTTCCGCCGTCGGTCAACCACCGGCGACGGCCAACGCCCCGACGCGGCGATCCGCCGTGAAAGGGAACTGCCGATTAATGTCGCTGTGAATCGGCGTTCCCGAATGAGAGTGCAGGCCCCAACAGGGCCCATCAAGCCAGGGTTTGGCATCAGGTGCCGGCTTGGCCGGCAGCGGCGTACCGCCGCACTTGACCCCGTGTTCCGTACAAGGAGCACGGATCGCACTCGAGACCTCCAGGGGAGAAACATCCGTGGAACTGCTTTCCGGCGCAGACATGATCGCCCGATTCCTCCAGGACGAGGGCGTCGAATACATCTATGGCTATCCCGGTGGGGCGGCGCTGCACATCTATGATGCGCTGTTTCGCCAGGACAAGGTCAAACACATCCTGGTACGCCACGAGCAGGCCGCCACCCATGCCGCCGATGGCTACGCGCGTGCCTCAGGCAAGCCTGGCACCGTGTTGGTGACGTCCGGCCCGGGCGCTACCAATGCCGTCACCGGCATCGCCACTGCCTACATGGACTCGATTCCCATGGTTGTGCTGTGCGGTCAGGTGATGAGCCACCTGATCGGTGACGACGCCTTCCAGGAAACCGACATCATCGGCGTGACCCGGCCCATCGTGAAACACAGCTTCTCGATCCGCCACCCGTCCGAGATTCCCGATGTCCTCAAGAAGGCCTACTATCTGGCGGCAACCGGACGTCCGGGCCCGGTCGTTGTGGATATTCCCAAGGACATGACCGCTCCTACCGAGCGTTACGAATACGTCTACCCGAAAAAGGTCAAGATGCGCTCCTACAATCCGGTGGCGCGGGGCCATACCGGGCAGATCAAGAAGGCCGTGGAGCTGATGCTCAAGGCCAAGCGGCCGGTGTTCTACACTGGCGGCGGTGTGGTTACCGGCCGGGCCAGCGAGGGGCTGACCGACCTGGTCAAGCGGCTGGGCTTTCCCATTACCACCACCCTGATGGGCATCGGCGCCTATCCGCAGAGTGACCGCCAGTGCCTGGGCTGGCTGGGCATGCACGGCTCCTTCGAGTCGAACATGGCCATGCACCATGCCGACCTGATCGTGGCCATCGGCGCGCGCTTCGACGACCGGGTCACCAACAATACCTCCAAGTTTTGTCCCACCGCGAAAATCATCCATGTGGACATCGACCCCAGCTCCGTCTCCAAGACGGTGCGTGCCGACGTTCCCATCGTGGGGCCGGCGGGCAGTGTGATCAGCGAGATGATCAGCTTGGTCCAAGGACAAGAGATCGCCCATCCCGAAGCGCTCGCCGAGTGGTGGCAGACGATCGACGGCTGGCGTGACGAGCGCCACGGCAAGCTCTACGAGCCCTCGAAGGCCGGCGAAGCGCTCAAGCCTCAAGAAGTGGTCGAGGCGCTGTGCGAGGCAACGCGCGGCGAGGCGTACGTGACCACTGACGTGGGCCAGCATCAGATGTTCGCAGCCCAGTACTACAAGTTCGACAAGCCCAACCGCTTCATTACCTCCGGGGGGCTTGGCACCATGGGTTTCGGCTTCCCGGCGGCCATGGGCATCAAGCAGAACTTCCCCGAGGAGCAGGTGATCTGCATCACCGGAGAGGGCAGCTTCCAGATGATGATGCAGGAGCTGTCGACCTGTAAGCAGTTCGGCGGCGGGGTGAAGATCATCAACCTCAACAACGCCTCGCTGGGTATGGTGCGCCAGTGGCAGGATCTCAACTACAAGTCTCGCCACGCCCACTCCTACATGGAATCGTTACCCGATTTCGCCAAGTTGATCGAGGCCTACGGTTTCACGGCACTGCGGGTGGAGACCAAGGAGCAACTGGGGGAGGCGCTCGAGCGCACCCTGGCCGACAAGGACGAGCTGGTGTTTCTGGATGTCATCGTCGATCCGCGCGAGCACGTCTATCCGATGCAGGTGCCCCTGGGCTCCATGCGTGACATGCTGCTTTCCAAGACGGAGCGGACCTGATGCGCCATATCATCTCGATTCTGATGGAAAACGAACCGGGCGCCCTGTCACGCGTGGTGGGGCTCTTCTCGCAGCGCAACTTCAACATCGAGACGCTGAACGTCGCGCCCACCGAGGACGAGACCCTGTCTCGCCTGACCGTGACCACGGTGGGGGACGACCGGGTGATCGAACAGATCACCAAGCACCTCAACAAGCTGATCGACGTGGTCAAGCTGGTCGATCTCACCGAGGGCAACCACATCGAGCGAGAGCTGATGCTGGTGAAGGTCAAGGCCCTGGGGGCGGCCCGCGACGAGGTCAAACGCACGGTGGACATCTTCCGCGCGCAGATCGTCGACGTCTCGCCGAGTCTCTACACGGTGCAGATCACCGGGGATGCCGGCAAACTCGATGCCTTCCTGCAGGCCATGGCGCCGGTGGGTATTCTCGAGGTGGCGCGTACCGGGGTGTCGGGGATCGCGCGGGGAGACAAAGTGCTGTCCCTGTGATTGATACGTCTGATATGACCTGACAGGCCGCCCTTCGGGGCGGCTTTTTTGCACCTCAACGCTCTGCCACTTCGTCCCACAGCGCCTGTATCAGTGGGCTTTTCAGGCGCCGCTCCTGCACGCACAGGCCGACGTCGTAGTGGGGCAGCTCGGGCTTGACCGGCAACACCCGCACCCGTTCCACCAGCGGGCTATTGTCCAGCACGATCTTTGGCACCACGCCGATGCCGAAGCCGAGCCCTACCATGCTGACGATGGCTTCGTGGCCGGCGACCTGGGCGTAGATCCGTGGCGCAATGCCTAGCGCGCGGAACCAGGTGTCGGCATACTCGCGCGACAGCCCCGCCTCGGAGAGGATCATCGGTACCGTGCGCCACTGCTCGATACGTGGCATCTCCGGGGTGGCGGGAATCCAGTCGTGAGCTTCATGAGGGGCGATGAACACCAGCGGCGAGCGGGTCAGCGACTTGAACGCTAGCGCTTCAGGCGCCTGGCGTGGGCGCGGCGTGATCGCCATGTCCTCGTCGCCGGCCAGCACGCGGTTCATCGCCTCGGCCGGATCGCCGGTGTGCAGCTTGAGTTCGATGCCCGGGTGGCGACCGCGGAAGTCGCTGAGCAACGCGTAGAGGAAGCTATAGCTGGCGGTCACCGAGCAATAGATGCTTATTTCGCCGACGAGCTGTTGCGCCTCGCTCATGAGCGACAGGCGCAGTGCCTCCCACTGAGCCAGGGTCTCTCGGGCGAATCGTTGGAAGGCCTCGCCGTGGCGGGTCAGCGAAACGTGGCGATTGTCGCGCTCGAAGAGGGGGACGCCGACGCTGGTCTCGAGCTGACGAATCGAACGAGAGAGCGTTGAGGGGCTGACGTGACAGGTTTCGCTGGCACGGCCGAAGTGCAACGCATCGGCGAGAGCCAGAAAGTGCCTGAGGGGGCGCATGTCCATGCCGTCTAGTATTGCATAATCTGACATGTGGTGTTGCAAACATCGCGTTTTACGCAACGGAGGCTCTGGCGTAAGGTTGTTCGCAACGGATGACCGACTCCCAGCACTGCGATAGACGGTGCGGGTGGCCATCAACGCGGACACGATATTCCATCTTCGATTTCAGGAGCACTCCCATGCGCGTCTACTATGACAAGGACTGCGACCTCTCCCTCATTCAGGGCAAGCAGGTCACCATCGTAGGTTATGGCTCTCAGGGCCATGCCCATGCCAACAACCTCAAGGAATCGGGCGTCGACGTTACCGTCGCCCTTCGCGAAGGCTCTTCCTCTGCCGCCAAGGCCGAGGCTGCCGGCCTCAAGGTCGCTTCCGTCGAAGCCGCCTGCCAGAGTGCCGACGTGGTGATGATCCTGGCGCCGGACGAGAACCAGAAGGCGATCTACGAGAATCAGGTCGAGCCCAACCTCAAGCAGGGGGCGACCCTGGCCTTCGCCCACGGCTTCAACATCCACTACAACCAGGTCGAACCGCGCGCCGACCTCGATGTGATCATGGTCGCTCCCAAGGCACCGGGTCATACCGTACGCTCCGAGTTCGTTCGCGGCGGTGGCATTCCTGACCTGATCGCCATCCAGCAGGACGCTTCCGGAAAGGCGAAGGAGCTTGCGCTCTCTTATGCAGCGGCCATCGGTGGCGGGCGTAGTGGTATCATCGAGACCACCTTCAAGGACGAGACCGAGACCGATCTCTTCGGCGAACAGACCGTGCTTTGTGGTGGTGCCGTGGAGCTGGTCAAGGCTGGGTTCGAGACCCTGACCGAAGCTGGCTATGCGCCCGAGATGGCCTACTTCGAGTGCCTGCACGAGCTGAAGCTGATCGTCGACCTGATGTACGAAGGCGGCATTGCCAACATGAACTACTCCATCTCCAACAATGCGGAGTACGGTGAGTACGTCACGGGCCCTGAGGTGATCAATGAGCAGTCTCGCGAGGCGATGCGCAATGCGCTGAAGCGTATACAGACCGGCGAATACGCCAAGATGTTCATCCAGGAAGGCAACACCAACTATCCTTCCATGACAGCGCGCCGCCGCCTCAACGCCGAGCACGAGATCGAACAGGTCGGTGCCAAGCTGCGCGGCATGATGCCATGGATCGCTGCCAACCAGCTGGTCGACAAGAGCAAGAACTGATTCTTCAGGAGCTGCTCGCTGCCGAGGGCGCGGTTTTCCGCGCCCTCGGCGTTTTCCGTGACGGCGCCATGTCTTTTCGCACCTACGGTAGCGTGCAAGAATGACATTCTTCATTCGCGGCTATGGGCGACAAGTATGAGTCAGGATTCCCGCAATACCGAACAGGAGAGCCAGCGCCCCGAAGGCGGGGCGTCGCGGGAGTCGGCGCCACATGAAGATGAGGATCTGGCGGCCGCCTTCCTGCGTGAGACGGAGGTGATCGAAGAATCCATCGAAGATGGGCGCAAAGTTCGACGCAAAGGGATCTATCTGCTGCCCAACCTCTTCACCACCTCGGCGCTTTTTGCCGGCTTCTTTGCCGTAGTAGCGGGCATCAACGGCGACTTTACCGCCGCTGCCGTCGCCATCTTCATCGCCATGGTGCTCGATGGCCTGGATGGCCGTGTGGCGCGCTTGACCAACACCCAGAGTGCTTTTGGTGCCGAGTACGACAGTCTGTCGGACATGCTCTCCTTCGGGGTGGCGCCGGCTCTGGTGGCCTTCACCTGGATATTGCAAGACATCGGCAAGACCGGTTGGGTGGTGGCCTTCCTGTACGTGGCCTGTGCGGCCTTGCGCCTGGCGCGCTTCAACGTGCAGATCGGCAGCGTCGACAAGCGCTGGTTCATCGGTTTGCCGAGTCCCTCGGCTGCAGCGCTGGTTGCGGCTTGCGTCTGGACATTCCACAGCTTCGATGCCGAAGCGCTGGGCTTCAAGCTGTTGATGCTGCTCATCGTGGGTGCGGCTGGCGTGCTGATGGTCAGCAACATCCGCTACTACAGCTTCAAAGATCTGGACCTGAAGGGCCCTGTGCCGTTCGTGGTCCTGCTGGCGATCGTGCTCGCTTTCGTGGTTATCTCGGTGCAGCCTTCGGTGATGTTGCTGGCACTGTTTGGTACCTATGTCACCTCCGGTCCCGTGCTGGCGGTGACGCGCAAGCTTAAGCGCATGCCTCCGGCTCCTTGAAGGCCCTAGCTCCTGAACTTTTTCTACACACACCTCTTGCGTCATGCGCGGGTTGCCCGTAAAGTACGCATCCGCTGCCGGCGACGGGTCACGTTGCCAGCGGTGGAGAGTGACGGAAGCGCTTGATGCGGCGGAGTTTTTTGCCGGCATGGCGCGGCGTTCGTCACTGACGTGGATGGGCCGCTGAGCGAGGCGAACGCTCTTGACAGCCGGCGCCGATCACGTAGAATACGCCTTCCTCGCTAGGCGCTGACGGCACGGTCGACGGCAGCAGCGGGACGCTCCCCTCTTTACAAGAGCCCGGAGCCGCTCTTTAACAATCGATCAGGTAATTCATGTGGGCGCTTGTCGATGAGGCAGTGAGCAGTCACTGATCATCAAGGCAAGCGACTCGTCAACGAGACGTTTGACCCTTGAGCCAAGATTGATCCGCTTCCTTCTTCGGAAGGGCAAGGATCACGATGATTTGAACTGAAGAGTTTGATCATGGCTCAGATTGAACGCTGGCGGCAGGCCTAACACATGCAAGTCGAGCGGAAACGATGGAAGCTTGCTTCCAGGCGTCGAGCGGCGGACGGGT
>NZ_JAACZO010000051.1 GCF_010993975.1 Halomonas faecis | reverse complement strand
GGAGCCAAGCGGGATCGAAGTCGTGCGCGACCCCGGGCTGACCACCTGACGTGCCAGGCAGGCGCCTCTCCCAACTGAGCTCCTTCAGTACTTTCCAAGGAAAGTGGTGGAGCCTAGCGGGATCGAAGTCGTGCGCGACCCCGGCGCGACCACCTGACGCGCAAGGCAGGCGCTCCCCCAGCTGAGATCTTCTGGACTTTCACGAGGAAAGTGGTGGAGCCAAGCGGGATCGAACCGCTGACCTCCTGCGTGCAAGGCAGGCGCTCTCCCAGCTGAGCTATGGCCCCGACAGCAATTTGTGTGAGACAAGGCGCTTCGATGCGACGCATAGCCTGCTATGCGAGGTTCGAAGCAACGCCGTATCACGCAAATTTGGTGGGTCTGGGCAGACTTGAACTGCCGACCTCACCCTTATCAGGGGTGCGCTCTAACCAACTGAGCTACAGACCCAAACAGTCTTTGCTCTGGTCGATCAGGTAATTCAATGTGAGCACTTGCCGCGAAACAGCGAGTCGTCGATTAAGGAGGTGATCCAGCCGCAGGTTCCCCTACGGCTACCTTGTTACGACTTCA
>NZ_JAACZO010000050.1 GCF_010993975.1 Halomonas faecis | reverse complement strand
ACCCAAACAGTCTTTGCTCTGGTCGATCAGGTAATTCAATGTGAGCACTTGCCGCGAAACAGCGAGTCGTCGATTAAGGAGGTGATCCAGCCGCAGGTTCCCCTACGGCTACCTTGTTACGACTTCACCCCAGTCATGAACCACACCGTGGTGATCGCCCTCCCGAAGGTTAGGCTAACCACTTCTGGTGCAGTCCACTCCCATGGTGTGACGGGCGGTGTGTACAAGGCCCGGGAACGTATTCACCGTGACATTCTGATTCACGATTACTAGCGATTCCGACTTCACGGAGTCGAGTTGCAGACTCCGATCCGGACTGAGATCGGCTTTTCGGGATTAGCTCGTCCTCGCGAACTCGCAACCCTTTGTACCGACCATTGTAGCACGTGTGTAGCCCTACCCGTAAGGGCCATGATGACCTGACGTCGTCCCCACCTTCCTCCGGTTTGTCACCGGCAGTCTCCCTAGAGTTCCCGACCGAATCGCTGGCAAATAGGGACAAGGGTTGCGCTCGTTACGGGACTTAACCCAACATTTCACAACACGAGCTGACGACGGCCATGCAGCACCTGTCACTCGGCTCCCGAAGGCACACC
>NZ_JAACZO010000049.1 GCF_010993975.1 Halomonas faecis | reverse complement strand
TAACGAGGCTGTAGAAAAACCCTTTTCCGGCCATCCTACACCCTTCCTATTGGTTCAAATCTTCCGGCATAGCGGCGTCCGGCCCATCATTCATGAATCACGCCACTGATGCCGATGATGATCTCTATCACTCCCTCTATCGGTAGCGCCCTGACAGACACCCTCCTCCTCATCATCACGCTGCCAACCTGCCGTAATTCGCCAGCTTCTCAATATTATGTACCAGGCAGTACCGCTGCCATTGACCCTGCACCTTCCGCTTGCCTCTCAAACTGAAGCGGTTCAATCCTTTGTTGGTGCCGATAATGCCGAATACGGGTTCTACCACCGACATGCGGTGACTGTAGATTGCCTTGCCTTCAGCGCTATCGACGCGCTGCTTCATCCAATCGGTGTAGGACGGTGCGCGTCGATGTGCCAGCGCAAAGCAGACCTGGCGCCCCGCTCCGTGGCGATGATCTGCCGCGCTGGAGTTATGCATGCACTGGTGTTTCTTCGCGCAGTGCCGACACTGCAGCAACCGGCCCTCGAAATAGGCGCGGAGCGTCCCACGGTTGTCTTCTCGGGTGCCCCGATAACGGATCTGATGCCCTGCCGGACACTGGCAGGTCAAGTT
>NZ_JAACZO010000048.1 GCF_010993975.1 Halomonas faecis | reverse complement strand
GAAGCCAGGGTCTGCTCAAGGGCTATGAGGTCTGCTTGCTTCATGGTGTGCTCCAGAGGCAAACTGCATATACAGTAGTTTATACAGTATTTTTGAAGCACGCCAACAGCAGATACCAACATAGCCATAAGTGAACAGATAAAGACAAGAGGCCATGCATCATACTTACCACGCGACGTACGATGCAGGCATTGACCAGGGATCGAGGAGGTAGGCATGCCACGGAACAAGCCATGGACGAGAGATGAGCTGATCCTTGCTCTGACTCTTTACCATCGGCTCCCAGCCTCTCGATTCACCAGCTACCGTTCGCCCGCGAGCATCGCCATGAAACCGGCCAACTTCGGTCACATCGACCCGGATGCATCGAGCGGCCTGAGCGCTGGCAGCAAGCAAGATCGAGTCATCTGGGAGAAATTTGGTTCTTCGCAGACTCGCGTGAAACGGTAGGGGCGTGGAGCGAAGGCAGGATAGAGAAACGGCGGTAAATCCGAGTAAGCTGATGTTCACCACAAACGTCTGCTCACGGATACCGCCGTTGCCATGGATGCTACCCCGCTATGCCTGTTCTGGAAAGGCTTCACTGTCGCCCACCACGAATTCCTGGATCCTCAGACGCTGCGGCTCCAGCTGGAGTCCGATGACCGGATCCCGCCCG
>NZ_JAACZO010000047.1 GCF_010993975.1 Halomonas faecis | reverse complement strand
TGCAGGTAGCGCATGTTGGCTTCGTTGGCGAAGCCAGTATCGGCCGTCACCACGGTGCCGTCCTGATAGATATTCGGACTGATGCCCAGTCGTCGGTAGCGCTGCACGACGCTCTCCAGCACCGGCTGGAGCGTATGGTGCTCCTGGCCTTCGCCAAAGGCCTGGGCATCGATGATGATCTGGTGTGTCTTGTCGACCGTCGCTACCCCGTTATAGCCCTGAATCGTGCCTTTCCCGGTCGTCATCTTGGCACTGTCGTTGTCGGTGAGGTTGCTCTTCACCTCCTGGCTGCGCTGGCCCTTCCCCTGCCGGGGACGCTGCGTGTTCAGGAACCGGTCGACCTTGGTCATGGCGCTATCGAGGGAGAGGATCGTCTTGGCATGGCGGATATCCCGTGCCATCTCTGCCTCGGTTTCCGCCTTGTCACGCTGGAAGTGCTCGTCCAGATGGTGGCGAATCAAGCGGCGTAGCTTGTCACGCTTTTCACCGAGTTCCTTGAAAGTCCCCGACCACTCCTTGGCCGCATTGGACGACATCTTGCAGCCGTCGATGGCGAAGAGTTCGTTGCCCAGCAGACCTTGCTCGTGGCAGACCAACAGGACCTGCTCGAACAGGGCTTCGATCTCATCGGCGTGACCGCTGACGAATCGGGCGAGTGTGGTGAAGTGCGGCACGGTATCGCAGGACAGCGCCTTGAACAGG
>NZ_JAACZO010000046.1 GCF_010993975.1 Halomonas faecis | reverse complement strand
TGGCCAAGCCAGAAGGCCTGCGTCGAGGTCAGTTCGTTCATGGTGTCCTCCCGTCTATCAGAGGTCACCAGTGTGATCAGTGGCGATCAACTGCGGTAGATGTGGTTGCTGGAGCGTTTACGTTGTTTCAGTAGCCGATGGCCGAGTTCCAGGATGTGAGGTGGCACAGGGCGCTGATGAGATTGTAGAACAAATAAGGGGCTGGGTTTCTCAACACACCAGCGCCCGAAATAACCAGCCTGTAGGAATGCGCACCTCTGATTTTCTTGATGCCGTAGAAAAGTCTGGTGGATCTTATCGGGATGCGAAGGGCGGTAGTTGGGTTGTTAGAGGGAGCGGAGGAAATAGTATACGGCTTAGCAAGAGCACTCGGCAGCTTGACGGCCCAGCGGTGAGAGCCTATGTGCAGCGACTTGGGCTAAATGAAGCGCTGAGCGGAATATCTCTCGATGAGTTTCAAGGTGGATACGCGGGAAGGGAAGACTTGATCTATGAGCTCCTTACAGTACTTAGGCAGCTCGCACATACATAATATGTTCGAACAAAGCCATGCAGACGACGCTCGTACCTCGCGCGGCTGATGGTCAGCGTTGAGGCTGTAGCAAAACCCCATCCGCGCCCGGTAGGATGAGGAAAAGGCCACGGAGAGCCGCCGGTATGCCCAGGTTCAAGCCCTATGACTACGATCAGCACGCTCTGGTCGCCATCAAC
>NZ_JAACZO010000045.1 GCF_010993975.1 Halomonas faecis | reverse complement strand
CGGCCCGGACGCGGCATCACAGGCCCGTACCCTCGCGACCGGATGCATCGGGTCACGCTCCGGCCAATACAAAACCCTATAGAAGCGGCGTCGTAGCCTGACGGGCGGCTTAGTCCAACAGGCATTTATCCGCCATGCTTCGCACGGCGAAGAAATGCTGAACAGTTATGTGGGCGTTCCCATAGAGAATCTACATGGCATTCAGTGAGTTTGAAGCAAAGAAAATCGAGCGGGCCGCTTCGGACTTTCTCGAAGCACGGCGACCACCAGTTCATATTCGATCTCAGGTGGACTTGGAAGTTCGCGTTTCTGGCCCAAGCGTGCAGATCGTCGAAATTCGCCCACACTTTCGTGAGCCGTCCACGATCATTGAGTCACCGGTGGCAAAAGCTACCTACGTCAATAAAACTCAACGCTGGAAAATCTACTGGATGCGCAGTGATCTGAAGTGGCATTCGTACACGCCAGAACCTGAGTCACGCTCCATTGAGGAATTTTTTGCTATCGTGAATGCCGACGACAATGGCTGTTTTTTCGGGTAGCACATAACCATGCCAGTCACGGAGACGTCTACTACATTGCGGCTTCGCCTCCATTTCGTAGCCGCGCGTGCTGAGCGGCGTTGAGGCTGTAGCAAAACCCTGTCCACGCCCGGTAGGATGAGGAAAAGGCCACGGAGAGCCGCCGGTATGCCCAGGTTCAAGCCCTATGACTACGATCAGCACGCTCTGGTCGCCATCAACTTCCTGGAACAGCTGCAGCCCGGCACGTTCGAGCACGCGGTGCATTACCTGATCGAAC
>NZ_JAACZO010000044.1 GCF_010993975.1 Halomonas faecis | reverse complement strand
GGCAAGTGCTCACATTGAATTACCTGATCGACCAGAGCAAAGACTGTTTGGGTCTGTAGCTCAGTTGGTTAGAGCGCACCCCTGATAAGGGTGAGGTCGGCAGTTCAAGTCTGCCCAGACCCACCAACATCAGCGATAAGCCTTAAGCTATAAGCTTTAAGTGAACCTCAGTGACGGCTCTTCGGGGTTTCTTACCGCTTCAAGCTTACCGCTTACAGCTCAAAGGGGGCCTTAGCTCAGCTGGGAGAGCGCCTGCCTTGCACGCAGGAGGTCAGCGGTTCGATCCCGCTAGGCTCCACCACTCTCGAGCTTGAAGCCGAAAGCTTGAAGCTGGAAGACAACCCACAGTCCTTGAAGTTTTAAGCTAGACGCTTGGAAAGAGAGGTTTTCTCTTCAAGCTTCCAGCTTAAAGCTTCCAGCTTTAATTGCTCTTTAACAATGTGGATCATGCTGACAAGTTTCTTTCGAGAGAAAGGAACGCAAGATACGTCTCAAGCGTATCCGGCAATTGTCGTGACGTCATCGCGGGCCAGACCCTTTCGGGTTATATGGTCAAGCGATGAAGCGCATACGGTGGATGCCTTGGCAGCCAGAGGCGATGAAGGACGTGACAGCCTGCGATAAGGCTCGGCGAGGTGGCAAATAACCTGTGACCCGGGCATTTCCGAATGGGGAAACCCACCCAGCATCAGCTGGGTATCCTGATCTGAATCCATAGGGTCAGGAGGCGAACCGGGGGAACTGAAACATCTCAGTACCCCGAGGAACAGAAATCAACCGAGATTCCCCCAGTAGCGGCGAGCGACCGGGGAGTAG
>NZ_JAACZO010000052.1 GCF_010993975.1 Halomonas faecis | reverse complement strand
TCACCAGGCTCACCGCATCCGCCTTGAATTCATCGGAAAACCGACGTCGAGTCTTCTTGGTCATGAACACCTCCACTGCCTCCATTATGAGGCTTATCGGGGTGTCCGCTCCAATTGGACCACTTCATCATCTCGGCGCTGATCTCGTTGTCATCGCCCTCTGTGGCCTCTCCTGCGGCCGCCAGCAGCGCTTTGAGCTTGCTGGCCGAGCTGCCGGTCTGCGAGGAGTGGGCCTCGTCGGCGATCACCGCATAGTAGCCCTCGGCGAGCTGCGGGCGCTTGTCCAGGGCGTCGAACAGCGCCGGGAAGGTCTGGATGGTGACGATGATGATGCGGGTGTTGCTGGCCAGCGCCTCGGCGAGCTGCTCCGACTTGCTCTGGTTGCCCACGTCGCGGGTGATGGGCCGCACCACGCCGTGGGCGTGCTCGAACTGGTAGATGGTCTCCTGCAGTTGGCTGTCGAGTACCGTACGGTCGGTGACCACGATCACCGAGTTGAACAACTTGGTGCCGTCCTCAGCGTAGAGGTTGGCCAGTTGGTGGGCGCACCAGGCGATGGAGTTGGACTTGCCCGAGCCGGCGCTGTGCTGCACCAGATAACGGCGCCCCGGCCCCTCGGCCAGGGTGGCCTGCACTAGGCGGTTGACCACCTCCCACTGATGATAGCGCGGGAAGATCAACGTCTCCTTGGTAGTGCGGCGGCCGTGGAAGTCCTCGGTGGTCTTCTTCTCCAGGTGCAGGAAGCGCCCAAGCACCTTCAGCCAGGCGTCCGGCGCGAACACCTCTTCCCACAGGTAGGCGGTGGCGTAGCTGGCCTCATCCGGCGCGGGCGGGTTGCCGGCGCCGCCCTCCTCCGTGCCGCGGTTGAAGGGCAGGAAGAAGGTGTCCTTGCCGGCCAGCTTGGTGGTCATGGCCACCTCGGCCTGGCTCACCGCGAAGTGCACCAGGGCGCCGCGCTTGAAGGTCAGCAGCGGCTCCGGCTTGCGGGTGACGGGATCCTTGATCGGGCGGTCCTGGCGATACTGGCGTTTGGCGTTCTCCACCGTCTGCTTGAACTGGCTCTTGAGCTCCAGCGTCGCGGTGGGGATACCATTGACGAACAGCACCAGGTCGAGGCGCGGGTTGTAGCTCTCGCCGCCCTGGCCCTTCTCGCGGGCGTGGGGCGAGTAGGAGACCTCCGGCACCACCCGCAGGCGGTTGGCGCGGTAGCGGGCCAGCGAGTCCGGGTTCATGCCGTGGTCGGGCTGGAAACTGCACAGGTCGAACTTCACGCCCGGCACCTTGAAGCCGTGGCGCAGCACCTCCAGGGTGCCGGCCCGCTCCAGCTCGCGGACCGCTTTCTGCACGAACACCCGCTCCGGCGCCTGGGGGTTGGCCTTGCAGAACTTCTCCCAGCGCTCGGGCCAGGCCTCGCGGACATAGCCGAGCAGGTCCTCGGTGTAAAGCGCCGAGGCACGATCGTAGCCGCTGGCCGTGCCGGCCTTCCAGCCGTGGGCCGTCATGGCCTCGATAATGTCTTGCTGGAAGCGGGCTTCCCTGCTGTCCGCCATATTATCCCCTGCGCTTGGCGTAATGTTGCGTAACAGCCTAGCGCTTCAGGGATGCAAGGAGAAGGCTACTTAGGACGATGCATTGCCCATAGAGGGCGATCTCGCCAGTCCCCAGGGAACTCCATTTCGACAAAAGTAACCCCCCGAGGTGCGCTTCAATGAGAGGCGTGGGGGGTGTTGTTAACGAGTGAACCGCTTTGGTTGCCATGATCGGCCTGACTGCCTATCATATGGATATGGATTGGGAATGCCCGATCGGCAAGGGGCCTCGGCGAATGCGTCGGGGCCTTTTGCTATCAGGGGTATACCTTCAACCCCCAGCCCCGAACCTGGCCGGTGGGACTGCGCCGGAATTTGGCTTCTAGTATCTCGAAAGCGCGATTTGGTTGGTCCGGGTTCAGCAGGTGACGACCTATGGGGCGTGCCACCATGTCGGCCAGCTGTAGGCCCGCCGAATTCACTTTCTTGCTGGCCATGACGATGTCCAAGGTATCTTCCAGTCCTTCCATCCGAGATCGATCCTTGATACGGCGGAATTCCAGTTCAAGGGCCTGATCTTCTTGCAGCCCTCTCTGCTCGAATACAACATGAGTTAGCTGGCCACGCTGCCCACGGCTTTGAAGCTCCATGAACACCCGCTCCAACCCAAACTCCATTGCAACATGATAAGGATTTCCATCCACCCCATGCCTCTGTGAAAAGACTTCTTTCATGATACAGCTGGCCACCAAGGTAAACGGAGAGCTCTCTATAATAGCCGAAAGGTCATTCATAAAATGATGCCTGACATTCGAATTAAGCAGTATATCAAATGGCTTTCTTGCCTTACGTATCTCGGCCTCATGGAGAACGATCATGTCATGACCAAAATAACGAAACTTCAACTCCTGCACCTTGGGCACAACTTGAGTGAGATAGTCTTTCTTATGAATAATGCAAAAGGCAAGCACGAACACTGGATAATCAGGATTGATGTTCCTTAGACCATGATCCCCGCTTTCATCCACATAGACAATATACTCTCCAAAATCACCCATCCCTTCGCTCCCACCCTTCTTATTCGCTCACCTCGTTCACCGCAATACTGACTTGCTGATCCTGCCACTCACCGTAGGTCAGCCCGCTGTCTTCCGCCTTCCAAGAGGTTCGGCCATTGGCGCTGCGGCCGGAGACCACCGCGGCGGCGCTGGGGCTGCTGAAGCTCTGGTCTTCGCTGAATACCCGAGTGCCGTCACTGCCTTCCACCAGCACTCCATCCTCGCAGAGCTGATTATAGAGGCTCTGGTAGCCGCGCTCGGTTCCGACCCAGCTGCCCCGGGCCAGGGAACCCTTGAAGACGTAGAACTCGCCGTTGATCTCCTGGCCGGTGGCGCGGATGCCGTGTCGCGGCACCTCCAAGGTGAACCTGGGCGAGGCCTCTGGTTCAGCAGCCTGAGTCGCTTCGGGCACCCGTGAGGGACGCGAGGTCTCCCGCAGGAAGTCGAAGCCCAACACCGGCAGCACGGTGCGAATCTGCTCGACGAAGAACGCCATATCGGCACGATCCGACTCGGGCAGGTTGATGTACTCATGGGCGGTGCCATTAATCAGCTTGCAGCGGCCGACCTGGCCGGCGTTCTGGATCAGTAGGCTCTCCAGATACTTCACATGGGCCTTGGTGAGGTTCTGGTCTTTGCTGGTGACCAGGCAGACCTTCTCCCAGAAGTCCTTACCGCCCCCAGAACCCGAAACAGCTTCGGGGCGGTTGTGCTGCTTGAGGCGGGTGCCGACATCGTCGCTCTCGCCGATGTAGACCAGCGGGCGCAGGCTGTTGTCGGGGTCGGGGCCGACCAGGAAGTAGATGCCGGTACGGCCACACTCCGGTCGCTGGACCAGCTCGCTGAGCTTGCTACGGGGTCCGGTCAACACATGGCCGGTCCAGTTCATGATCTCGGCGGTGAGCAGGCCGTTGGGCGTGCCGTCCACCAGGAAGAGCCGGATGCTGCGTCCTTGCGTCATACCATCTCCGTTTGTGTGGAGTCAGAGGGAGCCGATGAGACCGCCGGCGGCTGCCAGCCACGCACGTCGATCTTGCCGGTAACGGCGGCAGAGATCAGGGCAGAGCGGCGCTCCTGCATTAAAGAGATGCTGCTTTCTGCTGTTGCAATCAAAGAGGCTAACCTAGCTAGCTCCCTGGAAACCTTTTGGCAAATTTCGGCTTGCTTGCCTTCACTCGGAAGAGAGATCTTGAAAGTACAAATTTGCTCCGGGCTGATGTGGGGGACACTAACACCTGTCATGTCTACTTCCACGTCATCCCTGAACTCTTTGCTGATCAGGATAAGTCTCAAAAACCCTTGCTCCAGGCCTTTTTTTGCCCTTAGTCGCGCAACGCGCTGCAACAAAAAAGCTGGCAAGTCTTTCTCGTCAACAGTCGATACTCTAGCCCCTCTTTTGATCCAAGGACGGTCCATTCCAAAGACCAAGTCACCTGCTCGAAGCTTATAATTATCAAGGCCTTCTGTCTTATCTTCTGGCCAATAGACAGTTTCACTCCAATCTATTTCGCCAACCCCAATGTTTGCGCCACGTAAAAGCCTCATCCCTTCTTGCTCGAAACCACTGCTTGGAAAAGCGTATCCTGGCAGGAGATCGACATAATAACCTAGCTTTCCCTTTCGTCCATCACCGTAATTCATAACAGCGTGGGAGATCACCGCCTGGCGCTTCTCCTTGAGCAGCTCAATCAGGCGCTGTTGTTGCTCCACCAAAGCATCAATGCGGGCGGTTTCGTGGTCGAGGAAGGCCGCGATATGCGCTTGATCAGCACTTGGAGGATAAGCTGCGCGTTCATCCAAGTAGCTCTGCTGGTCCAGGTTCTGTATCCCAGACGTTTGCTTTATCGATGGGACATTGAGCCGGATGGAGTAAGCTGCCGCATGAACATAACGCCAAAATGAAGGATTCATGCCCTCTGAAAGCTCCATCTTGGCAGTAAAATTCGAACAAACGGCTGGCCTATCATCGTC
This sequence comes from Halomonas faecis, assembly GCF_010993975.1. Lineage (GTDB taxonomy): Bacteria > Pseudomonadota > Gammaproteobacteria > Pseudomonadales > Halomonadaceae > Halomonas > Halomonas faecis. The sequence continues at coordinate 261,178 of NZ_JAACZO010000052.1, read as the reverse complement.
GTAAAGCACAACGAAACCGACTGGCTGCTTTTCTCCACCTCCAGACTTTTCGAGCACCAAGTCCCCACGTTTCAACACCCTGCCTTTTTGTTCGCTGGGCTTGACGTTTCTCATGGTCGGGTTGTCAAGAACCACCCTGATCCGGGGGCGATCAAAATCAGCGACACGCACGCAAGGAAGATCACTGGAATCACCGGCTGGCTCTTCTCCCCAGATACCATTACGACAGCTATCTACGGAGTGTTTGAGCCGTTCTACGTCCCAATGCGCCGGCACCTCCCCCAGCCATTCGACGCCGGAGTCCTTGTACTCGGGGTATTTCGGGAAGCTCATGCCCTCACTCCTTCCCTTGCATTTGCCATCAACTTTCAATGGGAGGATTCGACAAACCAACCACCGGACACAAAAAACCCGCCAGAGTGTGCATCAGGGAGAGGCATGGCGGGTGTGTCGCCCATTATGCTCGAGTGACGCAGCCCGCATGTCAACACAAGACCTATGTGGCTATGACTCTTCATGCCGACAGCTCCTCGATCATCTGCTTGATCCGGTCGGTGCAGGCCTTGAGGTCGGCGTCGATCTCCTCCAGCGGGCGCGGCGGCTCAAATTGATAGAAGTGCCGGTTGAAGGGGATCTCGAAGCCGACGATGCCGATGCGGCCGTCCAGCGGGTCGCGCTTCTCCTCGTCGATCCAGGCATCGGGCACGTGGGGCTTCACCTCGCGCTCGAAGTAGTCGAATACCGACTCATCCAGCGGGACGTTCTCGTTATCGCGCAGGCCGGTGTCGGGCTCGGGGTTGCCCTTCTTGTCGAGGCAGATATCCGCCTCGGAGTCGCGCTCGGCGAGGGCGTTGAGAATCGCCTTCTGCACCGGGGCGCCGACCTTGAGGCCTGCCGCCTTGATCGCGGCCTTGAGCGCCTTGGTGAATGCGTCGCGGTTGGTGAAGCGCTGCTCGGGGTTCAGGGTGGCGCAGGCGGCCTTGATCGCCTCGCGCTCGCCCTCCTCGAGCTTCTGGATCGGCTTCTCGTCGTCGAGCCTGGCCAGGCGCTCGGGGCTGGCCTGGAAGTTGAGGCGCAGCGGGCGCTCCACGGTGATGCGCCGGTAGCCGAAGGCCTCCACCGGGAAGAGCTTGCTCTCTTCGTTCTCCTGGAATGCGCCGTAGAGGCGAACGATCTCTTCGATGTCGCGGTCGGCGACGAACTGGCGCTTGCTGCCCAGCGACTTGCGCATCTTGCTGGCCCGGTCGGTGGCGTTGATCAGCTGCACCTGGCCGCGACGCTCGGCGGGCTTGTGGTTGGAGAGGATCCACACGTAGGTGGCGATGCTGGTGTTGTAGAACATGTCGGTAGGCAGCCCGACGATGGCCTCCACCAGGTCGTGCTGCAGCAGGTAGCGGCGAATCTCGGACTCGCCACTGCCGGCGCCCCCGGTAAACAGCGGCGAGCCATTGAGGATGATGCCGATACGCGAGCCGCCATCCTGGCGGGCGCGCATCTTGCTCACCAGGTGCATCAAAAACAGCAGCGAGCCGTCGGAGACCCGCGGCAAGCCGGGACCGAAGCGGCCCTCATAGCCCTTCTGCTTGTGCTCGGCGGCAACCTCTTTCTGTACCTTCTTCCACTCCACGCCGAAGGGCGGGTTGGAGAGCATGTAGTCGAAGTGCTCGGCGGGGAGCTGGTCGTCATTGAGTGTATTGCCGAGCTTGATCCGCTCAACCTTCTGCCCCTTGATCAGCATGTCAGCCTTGCAGATCGCATAGGACTCGGGGTTGAGCTCCTGGCCATGCAGCGAGACGGTCACGTCCCGGCTGACCTGCTGGATGTACTCGTCGCTCTCGGAGAGGAAGCCGCCGGTGCCCGCCGTGGGGTCGTAGACGGTGACGATGCCGTGGGGGCGCAGCTTCTCCTCCTGGCCAGTGAGCACCAGGGAGGTGGTCAGGTGGACGATGTCGCGCGGGGTGAAGTGCTCCCCCGCCGTCTCGTTGGAGCTCTCGGCGAACTTGCGGATCAGTTCCTCGAACACCAGACCCATGCCGTAGTTGGAGAGCCGCTGCGGGCTCATGTCGATGGCGGCGAAACGCTGCACCACCTGATAGAGCAGGTTACTGGCCCCGAGCTGCTGTACGAATCCCTCGAAATCGAAGTGCTCGAAGATCTCCCGGGCGTCCTGACTGAAAGACTGCACGTAGCTCATCAGGTCGTCGGCGGTCTGGGTATCGGAGAGCGTGCCCAGGGTCAACGGCGAGGCATTGAAGAAGGGCTGTTCCGCCGCGCGCAGCAGCAACTTCTCGCGCACGGCGTCGGGCTTGGCCTGATGGGCGTGGGCTTCACGGAGCACCGCGTCCTTGGTGGGCTCCAGCACGCACTCCAGGCGTCGCAGCAGGGTGAAGGGCAGGATGATGCGACCGTACTGAGACTGCTTGAAATCGCCGCGCAGCAGGTCCGCCACGGACCAGATGAAGGCCGCCAGCTGAGAGTGACTCTCCGTGTTCACGATGCTTCCCCGCGTTCTTGGTGCTGATGGTGATGGATGGCGCCCATCATACACAGCGAGGGAGTGGCCACGAAGCGGCCAAGGACACCGGAGAAACCGCTCGATCAGATGCGGCATCCCGCCTGTACCTAGCCGTCGGGGCTGGTGGGCCCCTCAACCCTTTAACTTTTAGTGAAAAAGTGACCTCAAGGTACACTAAAACTGAAAAATTCAAAGATATCTGCGGCAATCTCTTTGAACATATGATAATATGTGCTCCATGAGTGCACATAAAGAAGAGAAGCTAAAGAGTACTCTCGAAGCCGTCTCTCCCGGCTTCATGGTCGATTCTGGCTGGCTGGAACGCCATGAGGTCAGCCGCTTTCTCGCGCGCAAATATGTTGATCGCGGCTGGCTGGAGCGCGTGACTCGCGGCGTTTTCCGGCGCCCAGCGCCGGGCGCCGGAAAATCCGACACGATCGACTGGAAGACCTGCCTGCTCTCGATACAGCACATCATGGACTACCAAGTCCATATCGGCGGCATGACAGCGCTCGCGCTACAAGGCTATAGCCATTATTTACCGCTGGGCGGGAACGCTCCGGTTTGGGTCTATGGTGAAGACATACCGAACTGGCTGGCCAGGCTTCCGCTAAACGCACAGCTGGAAACGCGCACCACGCCCCTCTTCTCAGATCCGGCACTCGGCCTCACCAAGGACGGATCCGACGCCGCAAGCACCCTGCCCTGGGACTGGCAACTAAGGATGTCGTCGCCCGAACGAGCGATCCTGGAAGTCATGGACGAACTGCCCGGCCATGAAAGCTTCCACAATCTCGACATGGCGTTTGAAAGCCTGATGACCCTACGACCGCGCACCCTATCGGCGTTGCTGCATAGTTGCAGAAAGATCAAGGTAACGCGGCTTTTCTTCGTCTTTGCCGACCGCCACAACCACCCATGGCGCAAACGCCTCGATCCGCAGGAATTCAATCTCGGAAGTGGCGACCGCGCTCTGGTCAGAGGCGGCAGGATACACCCGCGCTACCGCATCATGGTGCCGGAAGAATTTGCGATAACGGAGGCAGCCGATGGCGCGTGAAGATTACGAAGCACAGGTCGCCCTGCTCGTGCGCCTCCTCCCTATGTCGCCGAAGAAGAGGTCTTCGCCCTGAAGGGTGAAAGGAAAGCTCTCGTTATGTGGTGGGCCCAGCTGGACTCGAACCAGCGACCAAGGGATTATGAGTCCCCTGCTCTAACCAACTGAGCTATAGGCCCTTACCGGAGAAACGCCGAATGGCGCCGCCGTATGATAGCGAAAGGCGGTGGCCGAGACCATAGCCTCCGCCCTTCGATTCACTCCACGTCGGCTGTGGCCAGCGCGCCGGTCTGCACCCGCCACTGGGCGGCGTAGCGGCCGTCGGCGGCGAGCAGGCTGTCGTGGGTGCCGCGCTCCGCCACCCGGCCGCCTTCGATCACCACGATCTCGTCGGCGTGGACGATGGTGGAGAGACGGTGCGCGATCATGATCACGGTGCGGCCGTGGCCGATCCGCGCCAGCGAGCGCTGGATGGCGGCTTCGGTTTCGTTGTCTACCGCGCTGGTGGCTTCGTCCAGCACCAGGATGGGCGGATCCTTGAGCAGCGCCCGAGCCAGCGAGAGACGCTGGCGCTGGCCGCCAGAGAGGCGCACGCCGCGCTCGCCCACCGCGGTGTCGAGACCCTGGGGCAGCACCTTGATGAACTCCCAGGCTTCGGCGGTGCGTGCCGCCTCGATCACTTCCGCTTCGCTCGCCTGCGGCCGGCCGTAGGCGATATTGTCGCGCACCGAGCCCTCGAACAGATAGACGTCCTGGCTGACCAGGCCAATGGCACCGCGCAGCGAGGCCAGGCTGACGCCATCGATGGGCTGGCCGTCGATGAGCACCAGCCCGCTGTCGGGGTCGTAGAAGCGCAGCAGCAACTTGACCAGGGTCGACTTGCCCGAGCCGGTGGCTCCCACCAGAGCCAGAGTGTTCCCGGCGCGCACGTGCAGGCTCACGCCCTCCACGCCTTCGCCGCTGGAACCGTAGCGAAAGCTCACGCGCTCGAAGCTCACTTCGCCGCGCACTGGCTCGGGCAGCGGTGCGTCGTGGTTGTCGCGCACGGTGATGGGAACCGCCAGCAGGTCGAGGATGCGCCGGGTGCTGGCCATGGCACGCTCGAAGAGGTCGATCACCTCGGCCAAGCCGGTCAATGGCCACAGCAGCCGCTGGGTGAGGAACACCAGCACGCCGTAGGCGCCCACGTTGAGATCGCCGCGCAGGGCGAGCATACCGCCCACGGTAAAGGTGGCCAGAAAGCCGGCGAGGATCGCCATGCGGATCACCGGGATGAACGCCGAGCTGACCTGAATCGCTCGGCGGTTGGCTTCCACGTAGGCTTCGCTGACCTCACGCAGCCGCTCGGCCTCGCGGGCTTCGCTGGTGAAGCTCTTGATGGTGGCGATGCCGGCCAGGTTGTTGCCGAGCCGGCTGGCCAGGTCGCCGACCTTCTCGCGCACGTCGGCGTAAAGCGGTCCGGCCTTGCGCTGGAAGAAGAAGGCGCCCCAGATGATCAGCGGAATGGGCGTGAAAGCGAGCAGCGCAATCAGCGGCGAGATGACGAAGAACACCGCCCCCACCGCCACCACGGTGACGCCCACCTGGATCATCGCGTTGGCGCCGCCGTCCAGGAAGCGCTCGAGCTGGTTGACGTCGTCGTTCATGGTCGCCACCAGCTGACCGGAACTCCTAGACTCGAAGTAGGCCATGTCGAGGCGTTGGGCGTGTTCGTAGGAGTCCTGGCGCAGATCGGCCTGCAGGCGTTGGGCGAGATTGCGCCACAGAACCTGGTAAAGGTACTCGAACAGCGACTCCCCCGCCCAGATGAAGAAGGTGAGCACGGCCAGCACCAGGATCTGCTGCTGAGCGGTCTCGAACCCCACCCGAGCCACGAAGCTCCGCTCCTGGTTGACCACCACGTCGATGGCCACGCCGATGAGGATCTCGGGGGCGATGTCGAAGAGCTTGTTGACGATCGAGCAGGCCGAGGCGGCGACGATGCGCCGCCGGTAACCGCGGGCGTAGCGCAGCAGGCGCCGTAGCGCTTGGAAGCTGGTGGCGGAAGTCGACATGATAATGCGTCCTGATACGAAAAGGGGCAAGTGTAACGCATTTGGCCGCCTCATTTGCGCGATGCCGCACGAAACACGACAATAATGCGCCTGTGTCCTGCCCCCTCTCCACGACACGGTACTGCGCATGCTCGCCGAACTCTTTGCCGTCATGGCCCCGGTGCTGGCCGGGGCCGGCCTGGGCTTCACCTGGATTCGCCTGGGCCACCCCTACCCGGTGGATTTCGTCACCCGCCTGGTCTTCAACATCGGCACTCCGGCACTGGTCATCGCCTCGCTCTCCGAGGCCGAGATCGATGCCGGCAGCTTCGGGCGCACCATGCTGGCCACCGCCCTGGTGATCGTCGCCATGGCAGCGGCCACGGTGCTGGTCGCGCGGGTGCTGAGGCGCGACTGGCGCGTGCTGCTAGCGCCGATGATGTATCCCAACACCGGCAACATGGGCCTGCCGGTGGTGCTCTACGCTTTCGGCAGCGCGGGCTTCGTGTACGGCATCACGGTGATGGTCACGGTGTCGCTGTTCCAGTTCACTCTGGGCACCATGCTGGCCAGCCGCGGCAATCCACTGAAGTCGCTGGCCAAGACGCCCACCGTCTACGCCATCCTGATCGCCCTGTCGCTGCTGCTCACCGACACCGCGCTGCCGCTGTGGCTGGCCAACAGCGTGGACTTGATCTCCGGTTTCACGGTACCGCTGATGCTGATCACCCTGGGCGTGTCGCTGGCCAGCATCCAGGTGAAGAACCTCAAGTCGGGCATCGGCTTTAGCCTGCTGCGCATCCCGGTGGCCGCCCTGCTCGCCTGGGGCATCGGCCATCTCCTGGCGCTGCCGCCCATGGGCCACAGCATCCTGGTGCTGCAGATGAGCATGCCGGTGGCGGTGTTCAATTACCTGTTCGCCCAGAAGGCTCGCCGCGAGCCGGAGTACGTGGCCAGTCTGGTGTTCTGCTCGACGCTGCTGTCGCTGTTCTATCTGCCGATTCTGTTGGCCATTCTGATGTAGCCGGCACTGGAACACCCACGCCCTGGGGGAGTCAGTAGGGGAGCCTCGAATGCTTGCCTGCCGAACGCCAAGGAGAGTGGGATGCACCCTGCCAGCGCACGATTCGCCACCCCCCTGCTGCTGGGCCTGGCCCTGATCGCCGGGCCCGTCCACGCCCAGACCGTCGTCGGCGAGCGGCTCGCGACCGAGCGTCTCGATCTGCGCCTGGAGCGAATCGCCGATGGCCTGACCCACCCCTGGGCGGTGGCACAACTGCCCGACGGCGACTTCCTGGTCAGCGAGCGGCCGGGGCGCATGGCACGCCTCGACGAGAGCGGAACGATCACGCACCTGAAGGGCGTTCCCGAAGTCAGCACCCGCGGCCAGGGCGGTCTGCTCGACGTGGTGCTGCATCCCCGCTTCGGCGAGAACGAGAGCGGCGAACACGACTGGATCTACTTCACCTGGAGCCAGCCCGGCTCGGGCGGCACCGCCACCACCCTGTCGCGCGCGCGCCTCGCGGACGACGCCCTGACGGAAGTGGAAGCGCTGTTCGTGCAGAACCGCTTTTCCAGCCCGGGCCGTCACTACGGTTCGCGGCTCGCCTGGCTGCCCGACGGCACCCTGCTGATGAGCATCGGTGAGCGCGGCACCCCACCCCGCGCCCAGGACGCGAGCGACCATGCCGGCAGCGTGCTGCGCCTGACCGAGACGGGCGAAGCGGCTCCGGACAACCCCTTCGTCAACGACCCCGACGCTCTCGACGCGCTCTACACGACCGGCAACCGCAACGTTCAGGGCCTGACCGTGCGCCACGACGGCGAGCCCTGGGCCAGCGAGCACGGCCCGCGCACCGGCGACGAACTCAACCGCCTGGTCGGCGGCGAGAACTACGGCTGGCCGGAGGTGAGTCGCGGCAACGACTACGCCACCAACCAACCCATCGGCGCCGATTCGCTGCCCGGCATGCGCGACCCCGTGCACGTCTTCGAGGGTCGCTTCGCGCCCTCCGGCCTCGCCGAAGTGACGAGCGATGCCTTCGGCGCCTGGTACGGCGACCTGCTGGCCGGCGGATTGAGCAGCGAGACGCTGCTGCGCCTGCGACTCGACGGCGACGACGTCATCGAGCGCGAAGCCATCCTGGAGGGTGAGATCGGTCGCATCCGCGACGTTCGCCAAGGTCGTGACGGAGCCATCTATCTGCTCAGCGACGCCCCCGACGGCGGCCTGTACCGGCTGCGGCCAACGGACTGACCCGCTCTTTCCCCCGCCCCCGGCCACGTCGAGATGCCATGCGCCTACGCAACCTGATCCTGCTCACCGTCATCGTCCCGCTGTTCTTCGTGCTGCTGGTGTTCAGCCTGGTCGCCATCACGTCGCTGGAAGAAAACGTGCGTTCGCGCCTGGAACGGGAAGTCGAAGTGATCACCCACGTCATCGGCACCACCCTCGGCCAGGCGCTGTCCCGCGATGCGGCGGAACCCCTGAAGGAGACGCTGCACTCGGCGTTTTCCTTCCACCGCATCTACGGCGCCTACGTCTTCGATGCCCAGGGCCGCGAGATTTACGGTCTCGGGCTGGGCGAAGCGCTGTTCAGCCCCGAGGACATCCGCCGCGTGGCCGAAGAGGGCGAGATGCAGGCCGACTACCGCCAGCATGAAGAATGGCACTACTACTCGGCGCTCAAGCCGTTGACCTCCCCCTCCGGCGACGTGCTGGGGGTGCTGCAGGTCAACCGCCTCAACACCGGCATCGAGAACTACACCGGCTTTCTCAGCCAGGCTGCCCTGCTGGCTTTCGTGGTCGGCGCCGCTGGCGTGGTGCTGGGGCTGTGGTGGGCGTTTCGCCATCATGTCGAACGCCCGCTCAAGCGGCTGCTGGCCGTCATGCAGCGCGTCGAGACCGGCGAACGCGAGCAGCGTGCCACCGTCGACGGACCGACGGAATACCAGCAGCTCGCCGTGGCCCTCAACGGCATGCTGGATGGCCTGGCCGAGAAAGATGCCGACATCGCCGCCAGCCGACGCAAAGAGATCGAGCTGGAGCAACGTCTGCGCAAGTCGAAGAAGTTGGCCGAACTGGGCGTACTGGCGGCCGGCGTCGCCCACGAGATCGGCGCACCGCTGACGGTGATCGAAGGTCAGGCACAGCGCCTGGCGCGCAGCGAGGCCATTGGCGAACGCGAGCAGGCGCGGCTGACCCGCATTCACGGTGAGGTCGAGCGCATCGTGACGATCGTGCGCCAGCTGATGGAACTGGGACGCCAGCACAACGTCACCAAGGAAGCACGCCCCCTCGACGAACTGATACAGGCTGCCCGCGAGCTGGTGGAAGAGGACTTCGAAGCGCATGCCATTCGCCTCGAGCCCGAGCTGCCGTCTCCTTCGCCGCAGCTGCTGGTCAACGGCCAGCAGCTGATCCAGGTACTCACCAACCTGCTGCGCAATGCCGCCCAGGCCGAGGGTGTCACGCGCGTGCGCCTGCGTGCCCGGCAAGAGCGAGACTGGCTGACGCTGTGGGTGGAAGACGATGGCCCGGGCATTGCCGACAGCGATCAGGGCAAGGTCTTCGACCCCTTCTTCACCACCAAACCGGTGGGCCAGGGCAGCGGCCTGGGTCTGTCGATGGTCCACCGCATCGTCAACGACCATGGCGGCACCATCGGCGTTTTCGACAGCGAGCTGGGTGGCGCCGGCTTCGAAATATCCCTGCCGCTGGACGACACCGTGGACGATGACTCCATTTCTCCCCCCCGAGACCACGAGGAAGCATGACGTGACCAGGATGGCCCCCTCTTTCCCCCATGCCCCATTGCTGATCGTCGAGGACGACCCCGCCATCCTCGAGCTGCTCGAAGAGGAGCTCGAGGATGCCGGCTACGACACCCTCGCCGCGGCCAGCGCCGAAGACGCTCTCGCCACTCTCAGCCACAGCGATGTCGCGCTGGTGATCAGCGACGTCCGCTTGCCGGGCATCAGCGGGCTGCAGTTGCTCCAGCAGCTGCGTACCGACGGCAGCGATCTCGGTTTCATCGTGATCACTGCCTTCGGCACCATCGATCAGGCCGTGGAATCGCTCAAGATGGGAGCCGACGACTTCCTGACCAAGCCTCTGGACCTGGAAGGCGTGCGCGAGGCCGTGTTCCGCGTGCTCGAGCACCGCCGCCTGGCCGAGCGGTTCGACCGGCCGGCGCGCGATGAAGGCTTCCACGGGATCATCGGCGACAGCGAACCGATGCACGCCCTGTTCCGCGATGCCACCCGGCTGGCCAGGAGCGAGGCCCCCATCCTGATTCTCGGCGAAAGCGGCACCGGCAAGGAGCTGCTGGCTCGCGCCATCCATGCCGAAAGCCCGCGAGCCGAAGGGCCGTTCGTGGCGGTCAACTGTGCCAGCATTCCGGGCGAACTGATGGAAAGCGAGTTCTTCGGCCATCGCAAGGGCGCCTTTACCGGCGCCACGGATAACCGTCAGGGGCTTTTCCAGACCGCCCGTGGCGGCAGCCTGTTTCTCGACGAAATCGGCGAGATGTCGCCCAACCTGCAGGCCAAGCTGCTGCGCGCCCTGCAGGAAAAGAGCGTCAAGGCCGTCGGTGCGGAAACCGAAGAGACCATCGACGTGCGAATCATCGCCGCCACCCACCGCGACCTGGAGCGCGAGATCGAGGTCGGCCACTTCCGCAGCGACCTCTTCTTTCGCCTGGAAACCTTCTCGCTGCGCATTCCCCCGCTGCGCGAACGCCCCGGCGACATCGAGCGACTGGTATCGGCATTGATCGCCAAACACGCCGCTGCCCAGGAGAAGCGTGTCGAACGCATCGAGCCCGCCGCCCTTCAGACGCTGCTCGACTATCCCTACCCCGGCAACGTGCGCGAGCTGGAAAATGCGGTGATGCGCGCCGTGACGCTGGCCGAAGCGGGAGAGCTGAGTCATGCCGACCTGCCCGAGCGGCTGCGCCAACGCCAAGAGACGCAACGCCGCCACGCCCCGAGCGGCACTTCCCAAGCCACTCGGTCCGAGCAAGGCAACTGGCCCAGCCTCGAGGAAGTGGAAAAGCGCTACATTCAGAAAGTGCTGGATGCCACGGGCGGCAACAAACGCAAGACGGCGGACATCCTGGGCATCGCTCGGCGCACCCTCTATCGGCGCCTTGAAGAGGAGTGATGCCGCGCCGACATCGCCGCCAGGCAACAACCGCAAAAAACGCCCCCGAGAGTCGGGGGCGAAGGCCGCTGCTTAACCGCCAGACGCAGCAAGGGGAACGAGTGGACGGCCGGGAACGGACAGCGGCAGGGCAGGGAATCGCGACGTCCCGACATGGCGCCAATGTGTCTACCAGCCGTCGTCCTGCGACTCGTCTTCCCAGTCATCGCCGGCAGCCTCGCTCTCCGGTGCCTGCTGGGTCGGGTCGCTGCCCGGTTCCGAGGCGCCCGGCATGGCCTCGGTACCGCTGCCGAAACCAGGCTCGTCGGACGCATCGGGTGCCGGGGCTTCGGGGTCCGCGTCGGGCAGCGGCTCCGCAGCCGGGTCTGCCGGCGCCGTCGGATCCGCTGGCTGCTGCTGGGTGGCACCCGGCTCGGTGTCCACACCATCCTGCTGGCCCATGGCCAGGGGGCTGGCCATCAAGCCCATCACCATTCCGAGAGTGCCGGCTCGCTTGAGCAGTGCCGGTAATGTCATCATGTCTCTCCTCGTCTCTCGTGACTGCGGGAGCGTTCGAATCGACGGAATTCAACGCATCGGCCCCATGGCCGAGGTCAAAAACCGCTTTCCTCATCCTGACTTTGGGGAGCGGACATGGCATCATCCTGCCCACCATTACCACCCATGGACTCCCCCTGGTTCCCCCCGTCGGGCTCTTGGGCCGGCTCCTCCATGGGCGGCATTGCGTCATCATCGTTGCCGCAACCGCTGATCCCCAGCACACCCAGCGACAGCAGAGCAACGCATGCCCAGGCCGGCCAACGCCGCTGGGCAACGTTTCGTAAGCGAAGGTTGGCATCCACGACATAGCCTCCTTATCGAGCCGTTGGCGTTCACCAATGCCAGGCAGGCAACGTGCCAATTTCGCCAATCATTCAAAAAACGATTTAAATTCAATTATTTAAAAAATTCTAAAACGCCGATTCACCATCGCCGGACGGTCGAATGCGTGGTGAAAACTGACACATGCGCCATCAGTGACATGCCGCAGGTCGCCGCGTTTTATTTGAATGATCGTTCAAAAACCACTAGGGTATACCCCCTCTCGAGCCATCAACGATATAGCGTGCCAAACTAGGCAGCGGCAATTCGATCCGACAAGGGACCTGCGCGTACCCCTCGTCGAGACAGGGGCTGACAAAAGGCATAGCCAATGAGCGATAACCGCAACGTCAAAATTCGGGTTCGCAACCTGAGCAAGGTCTTCGGCAACCAGCCGAAGAAAGCGCTCGAACTGCGCGACCAGGGGCTCAAGCGCCCCGAAATTTTGGAGAAGACCGGCCAGACGCTGGGCCTGTCCAATATCGACTTCGACGTCCATGAAGGCGAGCTGCTGGTCATCATGGGGCTTTCCGGGTCCGGCAAGTCGACCCTGATTCGCTGCCTCAACCGGCTGATCGAGCCCAGTGAAGGCGAGATCGTCATCGACGGCGAAAACATTCCCGAGCTGGGCGAGAAGGCACTGCTCGAATGTCGTCGCCGCCACTTCTCCATGGTGTTCCAGAATTTCGCCCTCTTCCCCCACCGCACCGTGCAGCAGAACACCGAGTTCGGTCTCGAGGTTCGCGGCATCGACAAGGAGGAACGGGAACGCGTCGCCCGCGAGTCCCTCAAGCAGGTGGGCCTGGACGGCTGGGAAGACGCCTTCCCCAACCAGCTCTCCGGTGGCATGCAGCAGCGCGTGGGCCTGGCTCGGGCACTGGCCAACGATGCCAGCGTGCTGCTGATGGACGAGGCCTTCTCGGCGCTCGACCCGCTGATCCGCGGCGACATGCAGCAGGAGTTGCTGGAACTGCAGAACAGGATGCAGAAGACGACGGTGTTCATCACCCATGACCTGGACGAGGCACTGACCATCGGCGATCGCATCGTGCTGCTCAAGGATGGCGAGGTGGTGCAGATCGGCACCCCCGAGGAGATCCTCACCAAGCCGGCCGACGACTACGTGCGCCGCTTCATCGAAGGCGTCGACAAGTCGCGCATCCTCACCGCCGAGAGCGCCATGCGCAAGGTGCGTTCCACGGTGCGCGACTCGGACGGCCCGCGTACGGCGCTGCGCAAGATGCGCGAACACAGTATCGATTCCATCTACATCACGGGCCGCGACCGTCACCTGGTCGGACTCATCACAGCGGAGGCCGCCAGCCAGGCGTTGGAACAGGGCAAGGAGAAAGTCACCGACGCCATGACGCACGACTTCCGTAGCGTGGGACCGGCCGAGCCGCTGCACAATCTCTTCGCCATGTTCCACGACAACAGCTTCCCGATTGCGATCGTCGACGAAAGCGAGCGGCTGCTCGGCGTAGTGGTCAAGGGCGCCGTGCTCGACGAGCTGGCACAGGCCGCCGAGACCCCGCAAACCACCGACGAGTCCGAAGCGACCGCACCGGCAGGAGAGGCATGATGGCTATCGAATTTCCCCGCATTCCGCTGGGCCAGTGGATCGAAGGCGGCCTCGACTGGCTGACCAGCGAATACTCTCTCGTCACCCGTGGCATCTCGCGGGTCACTCAGACCGGTATCAACGGTCTCAACGAAGCCTTGATGTGGCTGCCCGAGTGGGCCTTGCTAGCGATCATTGCCGGCCTGTGCTGGAAGCTCGCCAACCTCCGCCTGGCCATCGGCGCCGTGGCCGGCTTGCTGCTGATCTGGAACATGGGCCTGTGGGAGCCGATGATCGAGACCCTCACCCTGGTGGTGATCGCCACGTTCGTGGCCGTGGTCATAGCCCTGCCGGTGGGCATTGCAGCGGCGCTTTCCGAACGGCTCTATCGCGGCATCATGCCGGTACTCGACTTCATGCAGACCATGCCGGCCTTCGTCTATCTGATTCCGGCGATCCCGTTCTTCGGCATCGGCTCCGTGTCGGCCATCTTCGCCACGGTGATCTTCTCCATGCCGCCGGCAATACGCTTCACCACCCTGGGCATCCGCCAAGTGCCGGTGGAACTGATCGAGGCCGCCGACGCCTATGGCGCCACGCGTGGCCAGAAGTTGTTCAAGGTACAGCTGCCGCTGTCACTGCCCACGGTGATGGCCGGCATCAACCAGACCATCATGCTGGCGCTCTCCATGGTGGTGATCGCCGCCATGATCGGCGCCGACGGTCTGGGCAGCGAAGTCTGGCGTGCCATTCAGCGGCTGCGTCCGGGCGACGGCTTCGAGGCAGGCATCGCCGTGGTGATTTTGGCCATGCTGCTCGACCGCCTGACCCAGTCGCTGCGCAAGCAGCGCAAGACTTGATCCAAGCCACATACGGGCACAACCCTGTATCGCATTGGTAACACCCCTTGCATCCGCGCCACGCTGGCGCCATGGTGGAAGGGTTGTACGCAAAGGGAGGAACACCAATGAACAAGCAACTGCTTAACCGCCGCATTCGTCTCGCCAGCCTGGCGCTGGTCGCTGGCGCCGGCCTCGCCGCCGGCACGGCCCAGGCCCAGGACAAGGGCAGCGTCCATCTCGCCTACGTCGAGTGGTCTTCCGAAGTGGCTTCCACCAACGTGGTGCGCGCCGTGCTCGAGCAGCAGGGCTTCGACGTGGAGATGACTTCGCTCTCTGCCGCCGCCATGTGGCAGGCCGTGGCCACCGGCGATGCCGATGCCATCGTCGCCGCCTGGCTGCCCACCACCCACGCCGACTACATCGACCGCGTGGGCGACGACGTCAATGACCTGGGCGTCAACCTCGACGGCACCAAGCTCGGCCTGGTGGTACCCGCCTACAGCGACGTCGATTCCATCGCCGACCTCAACGACCACGCCGACGATTTCAACGGCGAAATCATCGGCATCGATCCGGGCGCCGGCCTGATGGGCCTCACCGAGGACGTCATCGAGGAATACGATCTCGACCTGGCCCTGCGCAGCGGCAGCGGTGCCACCATGACCGCCGCTCTGGAGAGCGCGATCAAGAACGAGGAAGACGTCGTGGTCACCGGCTGGACCCCGCACTGGAAATTCGCCCGCTGGGATCTCAAGTATCTCGAGGATCCGGAGAACGTCTACGGCGGTGCCGAGCAGATCCACACCATCGCCCGCCAAGGTCTCGCAGAGGACATGCCGGAGGCCCATGCCATCCTGGACGCCTTCGAGTGGACCCCGGAGCAGATGGGCGAAGTCATGCTCATGAACCAGGAAGAGGGTTCCGACCCCTACGAGAACGCCAAGCAGTGGGTCGAGGACAACCAGGACGTGGTGCAGGAGTGGATCGACGGCTAAGCGTTATCTGGCAGTCGTACCTGCAACGCAAGCGGGGAGGCCATTCGGTCTCCCCGCTTGCGTTAAGAAGCGGCTTCGCTCAGCCGGGAGTGACGCCACGCAGCCGCTCGCCGCGACGTCGCAGCAGTTCCAGCGTGGTGAGCAACAGCATGGAGAGCAGCACCAGCAGCGTCGCCACGGCCAGGATGGTCGGGCTGATCTGCTCGCGAATGCCCGACCACATCTGGATCGGCATGGTGCGCTGCTCCGGGCCGGCGATGAACAGCACCACCACCACTTCATCGAACGAGGTGATGAAGGCGAACAGCGCCCCCGACACCACCCCCGGCGTCACTAGCGGCAGCACCACCTTGAAGAAAGTGCGCGTGGGATTGGCGCCCAGACTGTGGGCGGCACGAATCAGGGTGGTGTCGAAGCTCGACAGGGTGGCGGTGACCGTGATCACCACGAAGGGGATGCCCAGCGCGGTGTGGGCGAGAACGACCCCCAGGTATGTCTGCGCCAGGTTGATCTTGGAGAAGAAGAAGAACATCGCCGCAGCGGAGATGATCAGCGGCACGATCATCGGCGAGATCAGCAGCGCCATGACCGCTCCGCGCGCCGGCATGTGACGGCTGGAGAGTCCCAGTGCCGCCACCGTACCCAGCACGGTGGCCAGCAGCGTCGAAGCGATCCCGATGATGAAGCTGTTCTTGATCGCCCCGAGCCATGCGCTGGAGGTGAAGAAGTCCTGGTACCAGCGCAGCGAATAACCCGCCGGATCGAGGGTCAACATCTCTTCGCTGAAGGTGAAGTAGGGCTGGGCGTTGAACGACAACGGCACGATCACCAGCAGCGGCCCCACCAGGAACAGGAAGACCAGGGCACAGATGCCGAGGAAGACAGTATGCCAAATGCGTTCGCCACGGGTGGCATAGGAAGGAATGGCCATCGGTTTACCCCAGCTTGACCTTGTCGACGCCAATCAGGCGATTGAAGACCAGATAGAAGACGATCACCACGAACAGCAGGATCGAGGCTATCGCCGCGGCCAGGCCCCAGTTGAGCGAGGTCTGCATGTGATAGGCGATGTAGTTGGTGATGAAGCGTCCCGACTGACCGCCCACCAGCGCCGGTGTGATGTAGTAGCCGATCGCCAGGATGAAGACCAGGATGCCGCCCGCCGCGATCCCGGGAATGGTCAGTGGGAAATAGACGCGCCGAAAGCTCAGGAAGGGCTTGCCGCCCAACGAGCGCGCCGCACGCATGTAGCTCGGCGGGATGGTCTTCATCACCGAGTAGAGCGGCAGAATCATGAACGGCAGCAGAATGTGCGTCATCGCCACGATGGTGCCGATCTTGTTGTGGATCATCTGCCAGCGCGCCTCGTCGGCGATCACGCCGACGGCCACCATCATGTCGTTGAGCACGCCCTGAGACTGCAGGATGGCGATCCAGGTGGTAGTGCGCACCAAAAGCGACGTCCAGAACGGCAGCAATACCAGGATCATCAACAGGTTGGATTGGCGCAGCGGCAGCGTCGCCAACAAGTAGGCGATGGGATAACCCAGCAGCAGCGTCAGCCCGGTGATCACCGCGCTCATCCAGAAGGTTCGCCAGAACAGCGCGACATGAATCTCCAGATGCTCGGGCACCTTGACGATCTCGCCCTCGGGGCTGAGCTGCCGGTCCACCGCCGCCAGATAGTAGGAGAGCGTGTAGGGTGACGCCTCCCTGTCGATCAGCCTCCAGGTGCCGAGCTCGCCCCAGGTATCGTTGATCTCGATCAGCGCTTCCCGGTAGGGCGGCTCGATGTTGCGCAGACGCCGCGCCGTGCGGCTGATCGTCGAGCGCATGCCCGACTTCTCGTAGTTGAGTCGGCTCGACAACAGCCCCAGGTTGCGCGCCTCCTGCCCTTCGCGCAGGTCTTCCACCAAAGCAGCGAATACCGGCTCTTCCGGCAACGACTCGCCGTCCCAGCCCTGCAGGGCGTCGACGGTGCGTGACAGATGGGTGGAGACTTCGGGATTGTCGACGCTGCGCCACAGCATATCGAAGATCGGCATGGCGAAAGCGACGATCAGAAACGCCAGCAGCGGCGACACCAGCAGCAGTGCCTTGAGCTTCGAACGGCGTACGGCACGGCGTAGGCTCACCTTCAGCGGTACGCCGTCGGCGGTTGTCAGTGGTTCTGAAGACGAATGGGACACGCAGGCCTCTCCATCGAACGGAACGGCAATCGGGCTATGGGAGGGGCTGCCACCCGGCCCGGCCGGGTGGCAGCAAGGCCTTACTGGGCCAGCCAGGCGTCGAAGCGCTGGGTCAGCTCGTCGTTGTAGTCGGCCCAGAACTCGTCATCCTTGGGAATGGCGGTGGCGAAGTTGGGCCCGTAGGTCGGCATGTGGGGCTCCATCTCGATGCCGGTCTCGGCATGGGTCGAGACGAATTCCGCCGAAGACTTGCGCGCCGGCCCGTATGAGATGTACTTGGCTTGATCGGCCAACCGCTGGGTGTCGGTGGCGAAGTAGAGGTAGTCCTTCACCTTGTCGAGCTTGCCGGTGGGCACGACCCAGCCATCGAGTTCGAATACCTGGGCATCCCAGATGATTTCGAAAGGCTGATCCTCGGTGACCATGGCGTTGAAGATACGGCCGTTGTAGGCAGAGCCGAAGGCCACTTCCTCGTCGGCGAGCAGCTGCGGCGGCTGGGCACCCTCTTCCCACCAGATGACTTCGTCCTTGATGGTATCGAGCTTGGCGAAGGCGCGCTGGATGCCCTCCTCCGTCTCGAGTACGTCGTAGACGTCTTCCGGTGCCACGCCATCCGCCACCAGCGCCCACTCGAGGTTGTTGATCGGCTTGCGCATCAGGGTTCGCTTGCCGGGATAGTTCTCAAGGTCGAAGACGTCTTCGATGCTGCTCGGCTGATTATCCTCCGGGAACATCTCGGTGTTGAAAGCGACGATGTTGGAGTAGACGATCGAGGCCACGAAGCACTCACCCAGTGCGCCATCGACGAAGTCTTCGCTGGGCGGCGTACCGTCCGGGGCATCGGCGAGCAGTTCGTCATGATCCAGGGGCTCGATGAGGCCCTCGGCACAGGCGATCATGGCATCCGCCGGCAGCATGTCGACGAGATCCCAGGTGACGTTGCCGGCCTGACTCTGGGCGCGCAGGCCGGCCAATGCATTGCCGCTGCGGTCGATGTTGACGATCTCGTCCCCGGTCTTTTCCATCCACGGCTTATCGTAGGCCTCATGCTGACTCATGCTGTAGGCACCGCCCCAGGAGACGATGTTCAACGTCTCGGCCTGCGCCGCGGTCGACAGCCCCATGACGCTCATGCCGGCCACAGCGACGGCCGTGCTCAGGGTTCCCTTGCGAAATGAACGAAGTGATGAATTCATGGAATTCTCCATTGTTGTTGTTACTGCAGTCGTTTGCGGTGGTATCGCCCATCGGCGTTGCAGCCCGTCCGGGCCGCGTCGGTGGCCGGCGCCGCACTCGAGCGTCGCCGGCTGCACTCGTATCCCCTGCGCCAGGTTTCGTCAGGCATCCAGAGCGCGGCAATCCTGCCACGTCCAGCCCACGGTGACCGACTGTCCCGGTCGCAACGAGGGATGTCCTTCGGCATTCGGGGTCTTGATGATGAATTCGTCGTTGCCGCACAGTTCGAGCCGTGTGCGCAAGTGATCCCCCAGGTAGATCACTTCCTGCACGGTCCCCGTGAAGCAGTTGTCGAAACGCTCGTTGTCGGCGTCGCCCGCTGCCAGGAGCGCGACTCGCTCCGGACGCAGCGATAGCGTGGTGCGCGTACCGATACCGCCCACCGCGACCGGTTTGGCGACGACACGCTCTCCGCTGTCGAGCGCGACCTCGCAACGCTCGCCGAGATGTTCCACTACCTCGCCCATCAGGCGGTTGTTCTCACCGATGAAGCTGGCCACGAACGCATTCTCCGGCGATTCGTAGAGCGTCTCCGGGGTGGCCAACTGCTGCACCACGCCATCGTTGAACACGGCGATGCGATCCGACATGGTCAGTGCTTCGGTCTGGTCGTGGGTCACGTAGATCATGGTCACGCCGAGGCTGGCGTGAATGCGCTTGATCTCGTACTGCATCTCCTCGCGCAGGTTCTTGTCCAGGGCGCCGAGCGGCTCGTCCATCAGCACCAGTTCGGGTTCGAAGACCAGCGCGCGCGCCAAGGCCACCCGCTGCTGCTGACCACCGGAAAGCTGCGCCGGGCGACGGTTGCCGAAGCCCTCCAAGCGCACCATGCCCAGCGCCCGTTCGACATGACGATCGATCTCGGCCTTGGAGAGATGACGCACCTCCAGCGGAAAGGCGAGATTCTCGGCCACGGTCATGTGGGGGAACAGCGCATAGTTCTGGAACACCATGCCGATGCCGCGCTTGTGGGGCGGCAAGCCGTTGATGGGCTGATCCTTGAGCAGGATGTCGCCGTGGGTCGGCGTCTCGAAACCGGCCATCATCATCAGGCAGGTGGTCTTCCCCGACCCCGAGGGACCGAGCAGGGTGACGAATTCGCCACGCTGGATATCGAGATTGAACCCTTTCACGACCAGCTCAACGCCGTCGTAACTCTTCTGGACGTCGATGAAACGGGCAAAGCAGATGTCGGCTTCTTGGGAAGACGCCGCGGGGGCGTCGGGGACGGCACTTTCGTTCATGCAGGATTCCTGTTGACGGCCAGGCGCTGCGAGCGTCGTTCCCCTGCGCAATGCGCTCAGGCCGCTTTGTCTTGTTCTAATTCAACGAAATCGACAGTAGTCTGGTTGGCCAGTGCCTCGCAATCCCTGCAGGGTCGAACTAGCGTTGAATGACGAGTCCACAACCGCTCGTAAAGTCGGCTAAGTGGCCCCTCGTTTCCACGATCGGGAGAACACCATGTCGAACCGGCCCAGCGCAGCCGAGACCGTCGTCATCGGCGCGGGTATCGTCGGCCTATCCACCGCCTGGGCGCTGCTCGAACGAGGGTACGATGTCACCGTGCTGGATCCTGGACCGCCGGGGGGCGAAGCCTCCTCGGGCAATGCCGCCACGCTCGCCAGTTATGCCGTGGAGCCGCTGGCTCACCCCGGCCTGCTCGCCCAGCTACCGGCGCTGCTGCTGTCGCCCTCCTCGCCCTTCCATCTGCGCTGTCGCCATCTGCCGCGTCTCGCCCCCTGGCTGTGGCGCTTTCTCGCCGCGGCCACTCCGTCACGCGCGGCTGCCGCAACCCAGACCCTGTATCAGTTGCTGGCTTCCGCCATGGACGACTGGCAGGCATTGCACGCCACTCTGGGCGCCGACACGGAAGCCACCGCACTGCATCAACGCGGCGCCCTGACGTTCTTTCGTCAGCGCCGCCACTGGCGAGCCGAGCGCGCCGCCTACACCGCCCGCGAACGCTTGGGGATTCCGCAACGCTACCTGAACGCCGGAGAGGTCGCGGAGCTGGAGCCCGCCCTGGCAGGCGTGGCCCAGGGCGGCGTGCATTTTCTGGCCGCCGGCCATCTCGCCGACCCTCAGGCCCTGGCCACACGCCTGGCCCAGCGGCTGGCGGAGCGCGGCGTCGATTTCCACACGGCACGGGTCACCGGCCTGGCCCGCGCCGCAGGGCGAGTGTGCATCGACAGCGACTTGGGCAGCTGGCAGGCCGAACACGCCATCGTCGCGGCTGGCGCCTGGTCGGCCACGCTGGCCCGCTGCGCCGGCGACCACATTCCTCTCGAGGTCGAACGCGGCTATCACCTGGAATTTCCCGATGTGGCGCCACCGTTGTCACGGCCTTGCAACCCCGCGGAAAACGCCTTTTACATGACCCCACTGGCCGGGCGGCTGCGCATCGCCGGCACCGTCGAACTCGGCCACCCCCGCGATCCGGCCAACCCGCGCCGCCTGGCCTATCTGCGCCGTCACGGCGAGGCGCTCCTTGGACCTCTCGGCCCAGCCAGCCACGAGTGGCTGGGACTGAGACCGTCGTTGCCGGATTCGCTGCCGGTGATCGGACCCGCCCGCCTCCCGGGCGTCACCTACGCCTTCGGCCACGGCCACCTGGGACTGACCCTGGCGCCGACTACCGGTCGGCTGGTTGCGGAAAGCCTGGCGGGCAAGTCGCCCAACTGGCTGGAGGCTTGCCACCCTCAGCGGTTCACACGCTAACCACCGGTGGTAAAAGGAGAAAAGTCGGCCTACGCTGTCGGCGTAACGGTGCGATTCCTGTATCATCGCGTTACAGCGCCTTCCAAGGCGGGAAAGCGTTGACGCCACCACTGGCGTGGATCGACGAGCTCGCCAGACTAAGATGAAGGGGCCGGCCCGCTTCGGGCCGTCTCTCGTTTCTCAGTATGCAAGGAGACGCAGACATGTACCGCAAGATCATGGTGCCAATCGATCTGGCACATCTCGACGTGCTCGAGCCATCCCTGGCCACCGTGGCCGATCTGGCTCGCCATTACGACGCGGAAATCTGCTATGTCGGCGTCACGGCGACTCAGCCCGGCAGCGTGGCCCGCACACCGGAAGAGTACCAGCAGAAGCTGGATGCCTTCGCCGACGAACGCGCCAAGGTGCACGGCCAGCCGGTGAGCACGCGCACCATCACCAGCCCCGACCCGGTCGCCGATCTCGACGACCTGTTGATCGACGCCATCGACGACGTCGGCGCTGATTTGGTGGTCATGCCGACCCATCCGCCCAAGCACCTCGACGTGCTGATGCCCTCGCACGGCGGCAAGGTCGCAACCCACACCGACGTGTCGGTATTTCTGGTTCGACCGGCGAAACAGTGAATCGCCGGCTAAGTGCGAAAGCCCCTGAACACGGCATCCTGACGAACTGAAGGGAGAACGTTCCATGGAAAAGAATCCCCAAGACGAAGGGCCTCAAGAGCAGCCTTCGGAAGGCATCCCAGCTCCGGAGGGACCGGCCAACCTGATCGATACCGACTACGTGATCGGTCAGGACAACATCACCGCCAGTCCCATGGGCATCAATCTCGACCTGCACGGCAAGGTATTCACCTTCTCCTCGCTGGTGATCCTGTTCTTCGTGATCTTGACGCTGGCCATGCAGGATCAGATGGAGCCCATCTTCAACAGCATGTTCAGCTTCCTCACCACCAACATGGGCTGGTTTTTCCTGCTTGGTGCCAACGTCTTCGTGATCCTGGCACTGGTGCTGATCTTCACGCCCATGGGCAGGGTGCGCATCGGTGGTGCCAACGCAACGCCTGACTTCGGCTACGCCGGCTGGTTCGCCATGCTGTTCGCCGCCGGCATGGGCATCGGCCTGATGTTCTACGGCGTCTCGGAGCCGCTGGGGCACTACGGCACTGCCATGGGCGGTATCAGCATGGGCGAGGATGGCCTGCGCACTGACTGGGCCCCTCTGGGGGGTGCCGAAGGTGACCAGGCCGGCGCCATTAGCTTGAGCATGGCCGCCACCATCTTCCACTGGGGCCTGCATCCCTGGGGTGCCTACGCCATCGTTGGCCTGTCGCTGGCGATTTTCGCCTTCAACAAGGGTCTGCCGCTGACCATGCGCTCGATCTTCTACCCCATCCTGGGGGAGCGCGTCTGGGGCTGGCCGGGGCACGTCATCGACATCCTGGCCGTCTTCGCCACCCTGTTCGGCCTGACCACATCCCTGGGCATCGGAGCCACCCAGGCCGCCGGGGGCCTCGAATACCTGTTCGGAATCCCATCTGGCGACACCACCTTGGTGCTGCTGATCCTGGGCATCACCCTGGTAGCGCTGGGCTCGATCATGCTGGGTGTCGACAAGGGCGTACAGCGGCTGTCGCAGCTCAATATGGCACTCGCCCTGCTACTGCTGCTGTTCGTCATCTTCGTCGGCCCCACGCTGATGATAGCCACTGGCGTGATCGAGAACTTGATCGGCTACGTGACGCACCTGCCGGCACTCTCCAATCCCTTCGGGCGCGAGGACGCCAACTTCAGCCAGGGCTGGACGGCCTTCTACTGGGCCTGGTGGATCGCCTGGTCGCCCTTCGTGGGCATGTTCATCGCCCGGGTCAGCCGCGGCCGCACCGTCCGTGAATTCCTGACCGCCGTACTGGTAGTACCGACTCTGGCCTCAGTGGTGTGGATGACCGCCTTCGGCACCACTGCCATCGACCAAGTGGTCAGCTCCGGCATCACCGAGGTGCAGGACGCAGCTCTGGAGTTGCAACTCTTCACCATGCTCGAGTACCTGCCGTTGACGGCCATCACTTCCTTCGTCGGCATCGTGCTGGTGATCGTATTCTTCATCACCTCGTCGGACTCCGGCTCACTGGTGATCGACTCCATCACCGCCGGCGGCAAGGTCGATGCCCCCAAACCGCAGCGTATCTTCTGGGCGCTGATCGAGGGAGCGCTGGCCATCGCGCTGTTGCTCGGCGGCGGCCTAGCCGCATTGCAGACGGCAGCATTGACCACCGGCCTGCCCTTCACGCTGGTGTTGCTAGTGGGCTGCTACGCCATCGTCAAGGGGCTGATGAGCGAACCGCGCGCCTGACGCCCGCCATCCACGGCGATCCACGCCAGGCGGCCATGAGGCCGCCTGGCTTTTTTTCGCCTTCCTCATTCTTCGGCATGATGCCCATCGGCAGGCGTTCTACCCATTCTGCTACGACTCTCGGCAGCCGCACTGGCAGGGTGATGCCGCTTCGGGCATAGTTCCACGACACCGCCGCCCGAACGGAAAGGAGCCCCCCAGCGCCGATGAAGGCCCCCGAAGACGCCTTTCGCCAGCTCGCCGATGGGTTAGGCAAGGCCGGCCTGCCCCAGCACCTAGAACGGCTCGCCGAACAACTCGCGTATTGGGACAGCGTCACCGGTCTGGCCAACCGCCGCCACTTCATGGAGCGCCTTGACGACGCCTGCCATCAGGCAGACCGAGCCGGAGGCTCGCTCGGTCTGCTGTATCTCGACCTGCACCGCTTTCGGCAGATCAACGAGAGCCAGGGCCATGAGTGCGGTGACCGCTTGCTGGCCGCAGTCGCCGGGCGTTTCACCGACGTCGTCGCCGACGACGAATTCATCGCCCGGCTGGGCGGTGACGAGTTCGCCGTGCTGTGCGAGTCCACCAGCCGAATCCACCTCGAGGACGCCGTGGCCCGCTACCGGCAAAGCCTGGAGCCGCCCATATCCCTGGACGAGGGGCACTTTAGCCTTTCGCTCAGTGCCGGCGTGGCGCGCTTTCCAAAGGACGCCGACGATGCCGCTGCGCTGTTCCAGCACGCCAGCATCGCGCTCAACCATGCCAAGCGCGGCGGGAGTCGCACGCGCTTTTTCAGCAGTGCCATGGCCGAGGCCATGCGCGAGAGAGAGCGTCTGCAATCGCGCTTCATCGAAGCCCTGCATCACGAGCGCCTGACGCTGCACTTCCAGCCCCAGTTCAGCCTGGAGAGCGGCGAGCTTATCGGCGCTGAAGCACTCTGCCGCTGGCACGACGAACTGCTGGGCTGGGTAAGCCCCGCAGAGTTCGTCCCCCTGGCGGAGAGCCAGGGGCTGGCCAGCATCCTGGGAGACTGGGTGCTGGAGTCTGCCTGCCATCAGCTCCAACGCTGGGACCAGCAAGGAACGCCCTTTCCGGGCAGGCTATGCGTGAACGTCTCGGCCCAGCAGATGGACGACTCCCAACTCGCCAGCCACGTGCAGCAACTGGCGACCCGTATGCGCCCGGGCCTGCTGGGGCTCGAACTCACCGAAAGCGGCCTGATACGAGACCCGGAACGCGCGGTGGGCATCACCCGCACCCTCTGCGGGGCCGGCATCGGCATGGCGATCGACGACTTCGGCACCGGCTACTCGTCGCTCACCTATCTGAAACGGTTTGCCGCCGATACCCTGAAGATCGACATGTCCTTCGTGCACGACATGCTCAAGAGCAGCCACGACCATGCCATCGTGGCCACCATCATCGCCATGGCCCACACGCTGGGCATGCAGACGGTGGCCGAGGGGGTGGAAAGCGCCGAACAAGCCGCTGCATTGCGGGCCCTGGGATGTAGCGGCGTACAGGGCTTCCATTTCGGCCGCCCCGTGGATGCCAACACCTTTGCCACATGCTGGCTGACGCAGAATGCTTCCATCCGTTGAGACGGGCAGCCCTGCCTGCTTGACGCGTCTTGCACCCGACGGGCGCATCGCGCGAATCTGCCCTCACCCGCAATGATGCCAAGCCGGTTCGAACTCAGGAGGCAGATGCCGACGACCCGTGCTGGGCACTGACACGGTTGCGCCCCTGGCATTTGGCGGCATACATGGCTCGGTCGGCGCGTACCATCAACGTATCCAGCGACAGCTCGGGCTCGCTCGCCGCCACGCCGAAACTGGCGGTCACGCGGCCGGCCTCGGGAAATTCGTCGTGCTCGATGTGCTGCCGGATCCGCTCGGCCAGCTCCAGCGCCCCTTGCTGCGTCGTCTCGGGAGCCAGAATCAAGAACTCCTCGCCTCCCCAGCGGCCCAGACGGTCCGTCTCGCGGAGCTGCTCGCGGACTCGCTCCCCCAGGTCGTGCAATACGCTATCGCCCACGGCATGCCCGAAGCGATCGTTGACCGACTTGAAATGGTCGATATCGAGAAGGATCAAGGCGTAACGGGTGCCATGACGACGATGCAGGGCATCGGCCTCGCGCAGCAGCTTCTGCAGGCGATCGCGATTGTAGAGCCCGGTCAGGGCGTCGTGGCTGGCACGATACTCCAGCTCCTGGCGCGCCTGGATGCGCTCGTTGATGTCGCGCCAAACGGTATGCACGACCTCACGCCCGCCGATGGGAATCATCGTCAGTTGCACTTCCAGCCAGGTCGGCTTGCCGCTGTGGGTCAGGTGAACCCATTCGAAGCGACACGTCCCGGTTTCGCGAACCTGGCGGATCCACTCGACGGCCAGCTCCCAGGAAGCGCGACCATCGGGCTGACGAGGTGGCGAAATCTCGGCGGGATGTCGCTGCAGCAGCTGATGCCTGTCGGGATAGCCCAGCAGCTCAGCGGCGGCGGCATTGCAGTCGATGAAGCGTTCGCCATCCAGCAGCAGGATGCCGTCGGCGCTGCGCTCGAAGAGCGCACGATAGGTTCGGTGGCTTTCGGCCAGCTGCGACTGCGCCTGGCGCAGTGCGGTCAGTTCGACGAACAGGCTCAGGATCAGCTCGCCGTGGCAGACGGCATGTACCAGGAAGATCCGGGTCTCGCCATCCTTGCAGCGAATGGGTGCCTCCAGCGGCTCGACCTCGCCCGACCCCCGGGCAGCCTGCTCCAGGCGTTGACGCCACAGCGCGGCCAGGCGTTCGCGCTCCTCGTCCTCCGGGTAGGCGAGCGGCCACCAGTGATCGGCATCGGGAATCTCGTCGGCGCGATAGCCGATGCGCTGCCGAAACTGGCGGTTTAACAGCACGACCCGCTTGTCGTCTCCCTGGGTGAGCAGCAAAGGCACCGGTGCCCGCTCCAGCAGTTGCCACAGCGTTGCATGATCGAGCCCCTGACTCTGGCGACCCTGATCGTTCGCAGCCATGCACACCCCCGTCATTTGCCCCTGGCAGCCAGTATGCCTGCCTCGACCGTTTGGGGCGAGACAGCACGTCAACTCCACAGCTCGCCGATGGGCGTCTCACGGCGATAATGGGTGGCGATCTGTGCCTGGAGCAGTTCCGCAGTGGCCAGCGCATCGATCAGGGCATGGTGCCCCTGGTAAGCCGGCAAACCGTAACGCAGCCGACTGTCATGCAGCCGAATCGACACCGGCGGACGGCGCATCCAGCGGCGAAAGCGCGCCCAGGGCGACAAGCGATGGCGACGCGCCTCCAGCGACATGGTGTCGATCACCGGAAAGCGCAGCCCCTCCCCCAGGCGGGCCTTCACGGCGCCGTCGAGAAAAGGGCGCTCGATATGGCGAAAGTGCACCACCGCCAACCGTCCGGCCATCGAATCGAGAAGGTCGGGCAGGATACGCTCCAGGTCCGGTGCCTCGGCCACTTCCGAATGGGTGATGTGGTGGAAAGTGACCGATTGGCTGGAAAGCGGCCGCGGGGGACGTACCACCCAGTAACGACGCTCGGCCAGGCGCACGCGCGACAAGTTGAAGGGCACCACACCGATGCTGACGATGGCGTGACGGCGTGCATCGAGCCCCGTGGTTTCCATATCGAGGGCCACCATTTCCACCTCACCGATGGCCGTATCGGCAGGTGGCACGCCCGCGGCGAAATAGCGCGCCAGCAGCGGCGAGCGCGAGCCGGCGGCGCGCTGTGCCAGATACTCCGGCCAGCCGGGCGCGTCAGCTGGGGACGGGCGGCGCAGGTTCGGCATGAGGCACCTGTCAACGCGAACGAGAGGGCATCGGGTAACGATACTTGAGGAACTTCTGAGCGTTGCTCAGCACCTGGAAGGCGTCCTTGAGGTTGTGGCGTTCGGTGTCGGCGACGTTCTCGGGCTCGATGTTGTTGTCCGGCTCACGATTCTGCTGAATGTCGATGACCTGATGGCGAATCCGCGACATGGCGATCAGCTCCAGGGCGTAGCGCAACTTGTCGCCGACGCCCGGTGCCAGCAACTGAGTGTTGGCGATGTCGTCGAGACGATCGAAGCTGTTCTGGGCACGCGAGCCACAGGCCAGGGCATGCACCCGGATCAGGTCGATCAATGGCGCCGTGCCGCGCCGCTTGAGGTTGATCGAGTTATTGTGCTTGCCATCCTTTTCCATCACGAAGGTCCGGAAGAACCCCAGCGGCGGCGTGCGGTTCAGGGCATTGCGCGCCATGGCCGCCAGGAACAGCGGACTCTTGGCCGCCTTGCCGGCCACCAGGTCCTGCAGTTGCTCGACGTAGTCTTCCTCGCCGTAGACGCTGTCCAGGTCGAAGAAGATCGAGCTGTGCAGTAGCCGCTCGGGCGTCGGATCGTCGATCCAGTCACGGAAGTAGTTCCGCCACACCGACAGCGGCTGACGCCACTTGGCGTTAGTGGCCATCACCTCGCCCTTGCAGTAGGTATAGCCACAGGCGTGCAAACCGTCGCTGACCCGCTGCGCCAACGCCAGAAAGTAGGCGTCGTGGCGCTCGGGGTCAAAATCATCGGAAAGCACCAGAGCATTATCCTGATCGGTGACGATGGACTGCTCGTTGCGCGCCATGGAGCCATTGGCCATGAAACAGTAAGGCACCGGCGGCGGTCCCAACTCCTGCTCGGCCAATTCCAGCAGGCGTCGCGTGAAACTGCGCCCGATGGTCGACAGCGCACTGCCGACCATCAACGAGTTGGCGCCCTCCTCCACCATGCGCACGAAGGCGGCCCGCACGTCGGGCGCCAGCTTGGCGAGCCCGGCCGCGCTCGACTGATTGAAGATGTTGCTGACCAGATAGAGGCTCGAATGGGTCTCGTAGCGGATGATGTCGGAAAGGTGCACGATACCCACCGGCCGCCGCCGATACAGCACCGGCAGGTGATGGATGTTGTTGCGCAGCATGGTGAGCATCGCTTCGTGAACCGATTCGTCGGACTGGATGGTGATCGGCGGCTTGCCCACCAGCCGGCCCACCGGCGTGTCGGGCGGCAGACCCTCGGCCACCACTCGGGTGCGGAAGTCACTGTCGGTGAGGATGCCGCACATCTCCCAGACCCGCTCCTGGCTGTCGGTGAAGCTGTAGCGAGGCCGTTGACCGGCAGCATCCAGCACCAGTGCTGCCGAGGCCTGCGCTTCGCCGATCTGACGGGCCGCCTCCTGCACCGTGGTGGTGGACTCGACCATCACCGGATAGCGCGTCAACAGCTTGCGCACCCGGGTGATCATCATGTCGTTGGACTTCTTCTGATCTTCCACCGCCGCCTCGAGCCGCGGTCGGCCGAGTTCGACGAAATCGGCGAAATGCTCGTCGGCCTCGCACAGCCGGCGAAATACCGCTTCGGGGATGAAATAAATCAGGGTGTCTTCCAGCGCCGTGGCCGGAAAGCGCGCACGATGGTTCCGCAGCAGGCTGAAGTGACCGAAGATGTCGCCTTCGCCCAGCCGGTTGTAGAGGTCGCCGTTGCGCCGGTAGACCTCCGCGGCCCCGCTGCGAATGTAGCAGAGGTCGTGGACTTCCTGATCCAGGGTGAGAATGGGCGTTCCCGCCTTGAAATAGCCCACTTCGACATGCCCGGCCACGTCGTCCAGCAGCTCGTCGGAGAGGCTGTCGAAGGGAGGGAATTGCGCCATGTGCTGGCGAATTTCCAGTAGTTCCACGTCCATGCGTCCACTCCACGACCGTTTCGACCCGAATGGCTATCAGTGTGTTGGCGCACCCCGAGGCTGTAAAGTCTCGATCGGCCAGACACAGCGAAGGCCACCCCGGGGGGGTGGCCTTCGCGACGCTCGGCGAGTGGCCTACGTCAGTTCATGATTCGCTGGCCATTTCCTGAACCCGCTGCATCATTTCGGGGTCCTGCTGGATGGCCTGACCGATGGCATTGAAGGTATCCACGTCGAGACCGCTATCCTCGACCACCTCGACCATCTTGTCGTTGGCTTCCATGCGCACTTCCTGCTGAGCCTGTTCGTCCTCGGCCTCCTGCAGGCGCTCGGTGTAATCCTGGGAGATGACGGCGATCTCCTGAGATGCGTCGGCGAACTGCTGAAGCTGCTCGTCGGAGAAATCCTCGGCAGTGGCCTGCGGCTGCTGCGTCGCTGACGGATCCTGAGCCGGATCCTGTGACTGGTCCTGGGCATGAGCCTGAGCGCTCATGAGTCCGGCAGTGAGCAAGGCAGCTGAGAACAGTGCAGTCATCCGTGGCATGAATACCTCCAAGGGTTGCGTGTGTATGTGCGTCCCTGTGACGGCGCTCCCAGGGCAGGGTTCATATTTTTTGAGTAACCGAATGTAACCATCTTTCGCACCTCATCCCCTTTTGCCTGCGGCGGGAACCCAGTATGGTCGACGTTTCGCTGCGACCGGAACCCTTCTGAGGCCATGCCACTACCGTCCCTCTCTTCCTTCTCCCCCAGCCGACTCTGGCTCGCCAGCATGCCCGTGCTCTTCGTAGCCCTGTGGAGTACCGGCTTCATCGGCGCCAAGTTCGGCCTGCCCCATGCCGAACCCTTCACCTTTCTGTTCGTGCGCTTCGTGCTGACGCTGGCCTTGCTGCTGCCCCTGACCGCGCTGCTCAAGGTCGACTGGCCCCGCGGCCTGCGGTTGTGGGGCCACATCGGCGTCTCGGGACTGCTGGTGCACGGCGCTTATCTGGGTGGCGTGTTCTACGGCATACAACTCGGCATGCCGGCGGGACTCGCCGCACTGCTGGTGGGACTGCAGCCACTGCTGACCGCCGGCCTGGCCCGCCCCTTGCTGGGCGAGCGCCTCGTCCCGTTGCAATGGGCCGGACTGGCATTGGGGCTGACCGGCATCACCCTGGTGCTGGGCAGCAAGCTCGACCCTGGCGGAGCGCTGTTCCAGGGCTTCGGCCTGGGCGCCCTGACCAGCGTCATGGTGGCGCTCGTCGGCATCTCGCTGGGCACTCTCTACCAGAAGCGCTACTGCACGGGCATGCCGCTGCTCACCGGCACGGCCGTGCAGTACCTGGCTGCGGGCATTGTGCTGGGCCTCGGGGCACTGCTCTTCGAAGAGCGCGACATCGAGTGGACGCCGACCTTCATGCTCACCTTGCTGTGGCTGGTGCTGGTACTGTCGATCAGCGCCATTCTGCTGCTGATGGCACTGATCAAGCGCGGCGAGGCCTCGCGCGTGGCCAGCCTGTTCTACCTGGTGCCGCCGGTGACAGCGCTGGAAGCGTGGTGGCTGTTCGACGAGCGCCTGCCGATGGTCGGCCTTCTCGGCATGGCGGTGACCATTGCAGGAGTGGTGCTGGTGGCGCGCGGCCGACGCACTAGTCAGTAAGCCGCTCCAGGTAGCCGGCTCCACCGAGGTTGCGCATCTGCTGGCGAATCCAGAGGCTGCGGCGTTCCACGTAGGGGCTGGGCCGGGCCGCATTCCAGCCGCGCGGGTTGGGCAGGACCGCGGCCAGCCGGCTGGCCTGCACCTCGCTGAGCCGGTCGGCCGATACGCCGAAGTAGTGCTGCGCCGCAGCCTCCAGACCGAAGACACCGCTGTCCCATTCGACGATGTTGAGGTAGACCTCGAGTACGCGCTGCTTGGGCCACAACGTCTCGATGAGCAGGGTGAACCAGGCCTCCAATCCCTTGCGCACCCAACTGCGACCGGTCCACAGGAAGAGGTTCTTGGCGGTCTGCTGGCTGATGGTACTGGCGCCCCGCAGGCGCGCACCGTCACGGCTCGCGCTCCAGGCCCGGCGCAGCTCGACCAGATCGAACCCATGGTGATCGGGAAAACGCTGATCTTCGGCGGCGATGACGGCCAGCTTGGCATGGCCGGAAAGCGTCTCCCAAGGGCGCCACTGGTGACGGATCGGCAGCGCCTCGCCAGCCAGCCAGGCCTGCACCTTGCGCTCCACCATGACCATGGAGCCGTAGGCCGGCACTTCGCGCAGCAGCAACACCAGCAACAGCGAGAGCACCGCGAAACCGGCCACGACCAGCGCCGCCCCCTTGAGCAGGCGCCGCAGCAGCGCACGAGGAAGACGCCGAACCGCACCCATCACGAGTCGTCCGACCCGGCGGAATCCGGGTTCCGCCAGGCCTGCGACGGGTACTCAGCGCTTGGTGAGATGCTCGGCATGGTAACGCAGGTGATCCTCGATGAAGCTGGCAATGAAGAAGTAGCTGTGATCATACCCCGGCTGGCGACGCAGCGTCAGCGGATGATCGTGCTCGGCACACACCGCTTCGAGCCGCTCGGGACATAGCTGCTCTTCGAGAAAATCGTCGGCCTCGCCCTGGTCGATGAACAGCCGCTGGCTGGAGGCGCCCTTGGCTACCAGCTCACAGGCATCGTACTGGGTCCAGGCGCCAGGATCGTCGCCCAGGTACTCGGTGAAGGCCTTTCTGCCCCACGGGCACTGGGTCGGGTTGACGACCGGCGCGAAGGCCGACACCGAACGATAGTGACCGGGGCGTCGCAGCGCCATCACCAGGGCCCCATGCCCTCCCATCGAGTGACCGCTGATCGCCTCGCGGCCGTTCACGGGAAAATGCTGGCGAACCACCGAGGGCAACTCCTCCGTCACGTAATCGTACATGCGGTAGTGACGTCTCCAGGGTTCGCGCATCGCATTGACGTAGAAGCCGGCTCCCGACCCCAGGTCGTAGCTGTCATGCTCGCCCGGCAGGTCGGTGCCGCGCGGACTGGTATCGGGACACAGAATGGCGATGCCCAGCTCGGCAGCCAGGCGATGGGCCCCCGCCTTCTGCATGAAGTTCTCGTCGGTGCAGGTCAGCCCGGAGAGCCACCACAACAGCGGCACCCGCTCCGTTTCGGCCTGCGGCGGCAAGTAGATGGCGAACACCATCTCGCAGTCCAGCGCCCGGGAACGATGGCGATAGCGCTTGTGCCAACCGCCGAAGCTCTTGTTGGACGATACCAGCTCGAGGTTTTCCGTCATGGTCATGGGGCAGTCTCCCGGGTGGCCGGTGCTAGCCGGCCACCCTGATCGAGTATCGAAAGCAACGCCGGACAACCGGCGCCAGGCGCTCAGTAGTGAAGAACGGTGCGAATGCTCTTGCCGGCATGCAGCAGATCGAAGGCCTCATTGATCTGCTCGAAGGGCAGGTCGTGGGTGATGAAGTCGTCGATGTTGATTTCGCCGGCCATGTACTGATCCACGTAGCCGGGCAGCTGCGAGCGCCCCTTGACGCCACCGAAGGCCGACCCTTTCCACACCCGACCGGTGACCAGTTGGAACGGCCGCGTACTGATCTCCTCGCCGGCCCCGGCCACGCCGATGATCACCGACTCGCCCCAGCCCTTGTGGCAGCACTCCAGGGCCTGGCGCATGACGTTGACGTTGCCGATGCACTCGAAGGAATAGTCGACCCCGCCGTCGGTCAGGTCGACGATCACCTGCTGAATGGGATCACCGTAGTCGTTGGGATTGACGAAATCGGTGGCGCCGAACTGCTCGGCGAGCGCGAACTTGTCGGGATTGACGTCGATGGCGATGATGCGGCCCGCCTTGGCCATCACCGCCCCCTGGATCACCGCCAGGCCGATGGCCCCCAGGCCGAATACCGCCACGGTCGAGCCCGGTTCCACCTTGGCGGTGTTCATCACCGCGCCGATGCCGGTGGTCACACCACAGCCGAGCAGGCAGATCTTGTCCAGTGGGGCCTGCGGGGAAACCACTGCCAGCGACACCTCGGGCAGCACGGTGTATTCGCTGAAGGTGGAACACCCCATGTAGTGGTGCAGCGACCGGCCCTCCAGCGAAAAGCGCGACGTGCCGTCGGGCATCACCCCTTTTCCCTGGGTAGCGCGCACCGCCCCGCACAGGTTGGTCTTGCCGGAGAGACAGAACTTGCACTGGCCGCACTCGGCCGTATACAGCGGAATGACATGGTCGCCGGGCCTGACGCTGGTGACGCCCTCGCCGACCTCCTCGACCACACCGGCGCCTTCGTGCCCCAGCACCGCCGGAAAATTGCCTTCCGGATCGGCACCGGAGAGCGTGTAGGCATCGGTATGACAAACGCTGGTGGCGGCGATGCGCACCAGCACTTCACCGGCCTTGGGGCCTTCCACGTCGATCTCGGTGAGCGTGAGCGGCTGGCCTGCTTCCAGCGCAATGGCGGCGCGTGACTTCATGACGACCTCCTCGTCGATGGCATGTCTCGTATGGACTGTCAGTCTAGGCGACCTTGCCAGCACGACGAAACTGAAACAGACTCACGACATTATTTCCGCTGAGCAACAATCCAACTCGGAGATGCCATGTCCCGCTGGGATGGAATCGAAGCCTTCGTGGAAGTGGTACGTCTCGGCACCTTCGCCGCTGCAGCCCGCCGACTCCAGGTCTCCAACTCCCACGTCAGCCGCCAGGTCGCCCAGCTCGAGCAGCAGCTCGGCCTGCCCTTGCTGTATCGCACCACGCGCCAGATCCGCCTCACCGATGCCGGCGAGAGCTACTACGCTCGGTGCCGGACGCTTCTGGACGGCTTCCGGGACGCCGAGTCCACCCTCCAGGAGCGGCAGAACCGCCCCCATGGCGTGCTGCGCCTGAGCTCGGCCACCACCTTCGGCGAGCGTTTCATCGCCCCCCTGGTCAACGACTTCCTATGCCTGCATCCACAGCTGGAAATGCGTCTGCACCTCACCAATCGCCAGGTGGACATCATCGACGAGGGCTACGATATCGCCATCCGCATGGGCACCCTGCAGGACTCCTCGCTGGTCGCACGACGACTCGGCGAGCGCCGCGAGTTCGTAGTGGCCGCTCCCGACTACTTCTCCCGCGTTTCCCAACCCCACGCCCTGGCCGAGCTGGCCCACCACCGCTGCCTGGTGGGTACGCGAGAACTGTGGCGTTTCGACGTCGAGGGAGTGCATCGCGACGTGCGCGTCCATGGGACCTGGCAGGCCAATTCGGGCTCGGCGCTGCTGGATGCGGCGCTCAAGGGCCTGGGGCTCGCCCAGCTCCCCGACTACTATGTGGCCCCCTACCTCGCCCGAGGCGAACTGCTCTCGGTGCTCGATGCCTTCCAGTGCCGCGACACCGGCGTCTGGGCGGTGATGCCACAGCACCGGCAGCACGCCCCCAAGGTGCGCCAGTTCGTCGACTTCCTGGTCGAGCACCTGCCAGTGCGGCTTGCAGAGGCCACCGCTGGCTCCCCACCCTGAGCCGCGCCCATGAAAAAGGCGCCCCGCAGGGCGCCCGTCAGTGGCCATACCGCCCGTCATTTGAAGTTCTTGCGCACGATCTTCTGCATCTCGCCGACGATGCCGCTGCGGAAGCTCAGCACGCAGATCACGAAGATCAGGCCGAGGATCGGGCTCACCCAGTTGCCCAGCGGCGACTGCGCCAGCATGTGCTGCAGGCTGACCACCAGACCGGCCCCCACCACCGGGCCGAACAGAGTGCCCACACCACCCAGCAGGGTCATCAGGATCACCTCGCCGGACATGTGCCAGTGGGCGTCGGTCAGCGAGGCGAGCTGGAAAACCACCGTCTTGGTGGAACCTGCCAGACCGGCGAGCCCCGCCGACAGCACGAAGGCCAGCAGCTTGTAAGCATCGACATTGTAGCCCAGCGACACCGCACGCGGTTCGTTCTCGCGGATGGCCTTGAGCACCTGCCCGTAAGGCGAGTGCACGGCCCGTTGGATGATGGCGAAGCCGATCAGGAAGACCGCAAAGACGAAGTAGTACATCGCCAGATTGCTACCCAGACTAAAGAGACCGAACAGCTCGCCGCGCGGCACGCCATGCAGGCCATCCTCGCCGCCGGTGAACGGCGCCTGGATGAAGACGAAGAACATCAACTGGGCCAGCGCCAGCGTGACCATGGCGAAGTAGATGCCCTGGCGCCGGATGGCCAGTACCCCGAACACCGCACCCAGCGCCACGGCGGCGGCAGTGCCGGTGAGGATGCCCAGCTCCGGCGTGAGAGCGGGATAGCTCGACAGCAAGAAGCCGGTGACGTAACCGCCGGTGGCCAGAAAGGCCGCATGACCGAAGGAGAGCAGGCCAGCGTAGCCGAGCAGCAGGTTGAAGGCGCAGGCGAACAACGCGAAGCACAGCACCTTCATCAGGAAGACCGGGTAGGCCAGGAAGGGAGCCACCAGCCCCACGGCCAACAGCGCCAGATAGAGCAGGTTGCGACGCTGGGAGGCGCGACGGGCACGCTCCATGGCAGGGGTGAGAGTTTGCGTCGTGGCCATCGTCATGCCTCCTTGCCGAACAGGCCGGCGGGTCGCAGCATCAGCACTAGGATCATCACCAGGAAGATCACGGTGTTGGCTGCCTCGGGGTAATACACCTTGGTGAGGCCTTCGATCAGCCCCATGCCCAGGCCGGTGAGAACCGCCCCCAGGATCGATCCCATGCCGCCGATCACCACCACGGCGAAGACCACGATCAACAGATTGGAGCCCATGGTGGGCGACACCGGATAGAGCGGAGCGGCCAGCACGCCGGCGAACGCCGCGAGCGCCACGCCGAAACCGTAGGTAAGGGTAATCAGCTGCGGCACGTTGACGCCGAAGGCCTGCATCAGTGCCGGGTTCTCGGTGCCCGCACGCAGGTAGGCGCCGAGCCGCGTGCGCTCGATCACGTACCAGGTGCCCAGACACACCACCAGTGCCGCCACCAGCACCCAGGCACGATAGGTGGGCAGGAACATGAAGCCCAGCTGCAGCCCCCCCTGCAGCGCTTCCGGCGTGGGGTAGCGAGCGCCGGAGACACCGAAGAAATTGACCAGCGAGCCTTCGAAGATCAGCGCCAGGCCGAAGGTGAGCAGCAGACCGTAGAGGTGATCGAGATGACCGATGCGACGCAGCAGCAATCGCTCGATCACCATGCCGAACGCCCCCACGATCAGCGGGGCCAGAACCAGCGCCGCCCAGTAACCGATGCCCAGGTATTGCATTCCCAGCAGGGTGGCGAAGGCACCGAGCATGTACATGGCCCCGTGGGCGAAGTTGACGATCTTCAGCAGGCCGAAGATCACCGCCAGGCCCAGGCTCAGCAGGGCGTAGAAGGCGCCGTTGATCAGGCCCAGCATGAGCTGGCCCATGAACACCGCCACCGGCACGCCGAATATCATCGTCATGTCAGATTCTCCTCGCCGTCAGAGGGGCGGCGGCTTGCGCCGCCGCCGGATCTCGCACGTCCGCTCAGTCGTTGACCAGCTTGCAATCGCTCTCGGAAAGCGGACGATAGGCCTCTTCGGCAGGAATGGTGGCCAGGATCTCGTAGAGGTCCCACTCATGGGTGGAGTCGGCCGGCGACTTGACCTCGGCGAGGTACATGTCGTGGACCATGCGTCCATCCTCGCGAATGCGCCCGTTGCGCGCAAAGAAGTCCTCGATGGGCTGCTCCATCATATGGCTGCGCACGGTCTGAGTATCGTCGCTGCCGGTGGCCTCCACGGCTTTCAGGTAGTGCATGGTGCTGGAGTAGATGCCCGCCTGGACCATGGTCGGCATGCGGCCCACGCGCTCGTAGTAGCGCTCGGCCCACTCGCGGGACTCGTCGTCCATGTTCCAGTACCAGCCAGTGGTAAGCAGCAGCCCCTGAGTGGTCTCGAGCCCCATGGCGTAGACGTCGTTGAGGAACACCAGAAGACCGGCCAGCTGCTGGCCACCCTGTACCAGGCCGAACTGACTTGCCGTATTGATGGCGTTGACCGTGTCGGCACCCGCGTTGGCCAGGCCGACGATTTTGGCACCGGAGCCCTGCGCCTGAAGGATGTAGGAGGAGAAGTCCTCGGTGGGGAAGGGGTGACGAATGCGATCGACGATGGTGCCGCCGTTGTCGGTGACCACCTTTTCCACATCGCTTTCCAGGGCGTGACCGAAGGCGTAGTCGGCGGTGAGCATGAACCAGGTGTCGCCCCCCTGATCGACGACTGCCTTGGCCGTACCGTTGGCCAGCGGGTAAGTGTCGTAGACCCAGTGGATGTGATTGGGCGTGCAGTGCTCATTGGTGATGCTGGACGCCGCCGACCCCGACACGATGCCCAGGCCATCGTTGGCCTCGAGCACATTGGTCACGGCGATGGTCACTGAGGACGCCACCATGCCGGCCACCAGGTCGACGTTGTCCTGGTCGATCCAGCCGCGCACGGTATTGGCACCCACGTCGGCGCTGTTGCGGTCGTCGGCGCTCATCACTTCGATGGGCGCCCCATTGACGCTACCGCCGAAATCCTCGATGGCCATTTCCAGCGCCTCGAGACCGCCCGGGCCGGCCAGGTCGCGGTAGGTGCCGGACATGTCGGCCAGATAGCCGATGCGGATCTCGCCGTCACTGATCTCGGCCTGGGCAGTGGCTGCCATCATGGAAGTGGCGGCGATGGCGATGCTGCTGGCGAGTGTCTTCTTGATGAAGGTCATTTTCGTCTCCTCGGCCCCAGCGGGGCTGTTGTTGTTGTAGCTGACGTTGCGCAGCGATGGGTTTGGGTGGGTGGAAGCCTGGACGCCAGGCGTGGCGCTGGCGCGGCGGTTTGGCCGGGGGCGAGCCGTACTCATACCCCCAGCAGGGAATGCAGGTGCGCGCGACGCGAAGGCAGTTCGGCCGCCGATATCTCCTCGATGATGCGGCCGTGCTCCATCACGTAGTGGCGATCGGCCAACGGGGCGGCGAAGCGGAAGTTCTGCTCCACCAGCACGATGGTCATGCCACGCTCCTTGAGCTTGACCAGCACGTCGCCCAGCGACTGGACGATGACCGGTGCCAGCCCCTCGGTGATCTCGTCGAGCAGGAGCAGCCGCGCACCGGTGCGCAGGATGCGCGCCATGGCCAGCATCTGCTGTTCCCCGCCGGAGAGGCGGGTGCCTTGGCTGCGCCGCCGCTCGTAGAGGTTGGGGAACATCGCGTAGATGTCATCGATGGACATTCCCCCGGAGCGCACCGTGGGCGGCAGCAGCAGGTTCTCCTCGACGTCGAGACTGGCGAAGATGCCGCGTTCCTCCGG
Organism: Halomonas faecis; assembly: GCF_010993975.1. Classification (GTDB taxonomy): domain Bacteria; phylum Pseudomonadota; class Gammaproteobacteria; order Pseudomonadales; family Halomonadaceae; genus Halomonas; species Halomonas faecis. Next base: position 222,653 of record NZ_JAACZO010000052.1, on the reverse strand, counting down.
GCAGTAGCCGACCCCTAGTCGTGGAATGCGGTGTGGCTTGACGTCGAGCGTCTCGTTGCCGTTGATCATGATCGAGCCGGTGCGCCGTCCCACCATGTTCATGATCGACTTGAGGGTGGTGCTGCGCCCGGCGCCATTGCGACCCAGCAGCGTCACCAGTTCGCCGCGTCTCACTTCGAAGTCGACGCCGTGCAGGATGTGCGATTCGCCGTAAAAGGCATGCAGGTCGCTGACCCTCAGCATTTCGGCGCCGTCGTGATCCCGGTAATGGGTCACACCGGTCTGTTCGGCGAGCTGATTCATGCCCCGGCCTCCTCTTCCGCGACTTCGCTGCCCATGTAGGCTTCCTTGACGCGCGGGTCGGAGGAGACGCTCTCGTAATCTCCCTCGGCCAGCACGCTGCCGCGGGCGAGCACGGTGATACGGTCACACAAGCGGCTGACCACGCTGAGGTTGTGCTCCACCATCAACACGGTGCGCCCCTTGGCCACACGGCGAATCAGCTCGACGATACGGTCGACGTCTTCGGCACCCATGCCCTGGGTCGGCTCGTCGAGCAACATCAGTGTCGGCTCCATGGCCAGGGTGGTGGCCACCTCCAGTGCTCGCTTGCGCCCGTAGGGCATCTCCACGGTGAGCACGTCGGCATAGTCGCGCAGGCCGACCTCGTCGAGCAGCGCCATGGCCCGCTCGTTGAGCGGTTCCAGGGAGCGCTCGGACTTCCAGAAATGGAAGGAGGTTCCCATGGGACGCTGCAGGGCGACCCGAACGTTCTCCAGCGCCGTCATGTGGCCGAACACCGCGGAAATCTGAAAGGAGCGCACCAACCCCATGCGCGCGATCTCGTTGGCCTTCATGCCGGTAATCGCCTTGCCGCGGTAGAGGATCTCGCCGCGGGTCGGCGGCAGGAACTTGGTGAGCAGGTTGAAGACGGTGGTCTTGCCGGCCCCGTTGGGGCCGATCAGGGCGTGGATATGCCCTTCTTCGACCTGCAGGTTGACATCGTCCACGGCGGTGAAGCCGCGAAACTCCTTGGTCAACCCACGGGTTTCGAGTGCGAACTCCTGGGTCATGTGGCGTCCTCTTCTGGACCGCCGCTGGCGATCCGCCGTTGCTGACGTTGTTGTCGTTGTAGAGAAGGCTCAGGACTCTCTAACCTTTACGTTAACGTAAGCTAGAGGACTCGCCACGCGGGAGCAATAGCTGAATCGCCGAACTCGACCAATGGCGTAGACGCCTGACAGTTCAATAGCTTGCAAACAAAAACGCGACGCCGGCCGGGGCGTCGCGCTGGTCTGTGGTAGGGGGCTGATCTGAAAAGGATTCGCCCGTCAGCACTCGATGGCATTGACGGCTAGGCCGCCGCGGGAGGTCTCCTTGTACTTGTCCTGCATGTCGCGCCCGGTGTCGCGCATGGTGCGAATCGCCCTGTCCAACGAAACGAAGTGTTCTCCGTCGCCGCGCAGCGCCATCTGGGCCGCGTTGATCGCCTTGACCGAAGCGATGGCATTGCGCTCGATGCAGGGGACCTGTACCAGCCCACCCACCGGGTCGCAGGTCAGCCCCAGGTTGTGTTCCAGACCGATCTCGGCGGCGTTCTCCACCTGAGCGACACTACCTCCCATGATCTCGGCGAGCCCGGCTGCGGCCATGGCGCAGGCCGACCCCACCTCCCCCTGGCAGCCCACCTCGGCCCCCGAGATGGAGGCGTTCTTCTTGCACAGAATGCCCACGGCACCGGCAGTGAGGAGGAAATTCACCATGTCGCGCTCACAGGCCCCGGACTTGAACTTCATATAATAGTGCAGCACGGCCGGAATGATGCCCGCCGCTCCATTGGTGGGAGCGGTGACCATGCGCCCGCCGGCGGCGTTCTCTTCGTTCACAGCCAGCGCGAAGACGTTGACCCAGTCCATGGCCGAGAATGTCGAGGCGATCAGGCTACCGTCGTCCTCGGCAGCCAGCAGGCGGCGCTGCAAACTGGCAGCGCGACGGCGGACATTGAGCCCACCGGGCAGCACGCCCTCCTGGTGCAACCCCTGCTCCACGCAGGACTGCATGGCCTCCCAGATCCCCCGAAGGCCGTCACGCACTTCCTCTTCGCTGCGCCAGGCCTTCTCGTTCGCGAGCATCAGCTCACTGATGCGCAGATCGTGCATGCGGCACAGCGCCATCAGCTCCGCCGCCGTATCGAAGTCGTAAGGCAGCGTCGTGCTGTCGGTATCCAACTCGCCGCGCGCGGCCTGGCCCTCATCGACCACGAAACCGCCGCCCACCGAGTAATAGGTGTTGCGAAACAGCTCATCGCTATGACCATGGGCGATCAGCGTCATGGCATTGGGGTGATAGGGCAGGCACTCCTCGTGCCACTGCATGTCGCGTGCCCACAGGAAGGGAATGGCCAGCCGGCCGTCGAGCAGCAGCGAGTTGGATTCCAGGAGCTCCTCGATGCAGGGCGCGACGATCGCCGGATCGAGCCTCTCGGGACGCTCGCCCATGAGTCCCATGATCACCGCTCGATCGGTACCGTGGCCGGCCCCGGTGGCCGACAACGAGCCATAGAGCCGCACCTCGACCCGGGCAACTCGCTCCAACTGCGCCCGCTCGCGCAGCGCCTGCACGAAATCATGGGCCGCCTTCATCGGCCCCACGGTGTGCGAGCTGGAGGGTCCGATACCGATCTTGAAGAGATCGAAGACGCTGATTGCCATGAGAATCACCTCTTTCGCCCGGGACGACCGAGCGCGCGTTGTTGGCGGGTGGCTTCACTTCACGACAGGCCTCGAATGCATGAGCAATGCTAAAGCCTGTTGCCATGTCACGGGGAATGATCCTATGTTGGAGTCCTTCCGCACGGCGGGCAAACGAAAATATCTTCTCTTCAGTATAGAATGACTAAAGCATGAGCCGACTCCTGCACGCCCAGACCCACGCCTGGCTGAAAGTCTTCGCGGTCAGTGCGCGACTGCTCTCGTTTACGCGCGCTGCCGAGGAGCTGCACGTGACCACGGGCGCCGTCAGCCAGCAGATCAAGCAGTTGGAGGCTCGGCTCGGCTTCAAGCTGTTCCGTCGCCTGCCCAGACGCCTGGAGTTGACCGAGGAGGGGCGACGCTTGGCCGCCGTGGTCGACGAGGCCTACCAGTCGGTGGGCATGGAGGTAAAACGCCTGCGCAGCGGCGTGATGAGCGGTATCTTGCGTCTGCGCAGCGTGCCGGCCTTCCTCAGCCTGTGGCTGATGCCACGCCTGCCGCGCCTGCAAGCCCGCTTTCCCGACATCGAACTGCAGGTGATCGCCGAGGACAGCAGCCTGTCACTGCGCGAAGGCGAGTTCGACCTGGCCCTCGACCTGGGCGACGGGCACTATCCGGGCTTGCATGTCACGCCACTGATGGAAGAGGAGATCTTTCCCGTCTGCTCACCGTCGCTGCTGCGCCGGCGCCCACCGCTGTCGCGTCCTGCGGACCTTGCCTGGTACCCACTGCTTCACGACGTCACCGCCTGGCGAGGCAGCCAGCCGTACGCCCAGTGGGAGCACTATCTACGGGCGGTCGGCGCCGAGCCGTTCAACGTTCGCCGCGGCTATACCTTCAACCGACACCGTCTCGCCCAGGAGGCAGCCGTCGCTGGCATGGGAGTCGCCATCGCCCGCCAGGCGCTGCTCACCGACGAGCTCAGTACCGGTGCGCTGATCGCTCCGTTCAGCGAGCGCGTCCGCACCGGCAAGCGCTACGGCATCGTCTATCCAAGTGGCTCGCTGGACGATCGCCGCGTGGCCGCCGTGCACGACTGGATCGTAGAGGAAGCCCGCCGCCACGTCACGGCGCTAGGAGAGCGGGAAGCAACCTTGTAAAATTGGCCGACACTCGCCCCACGACTCGACGACAAGGACGCGCACCATGCCAAGGAACGTTCCTTCACCGCCCGACTCCATCGGCTTTCGCGCCGTCTGTGTGCGAGCGACCCTCTATGTCCTGCTCGTGGCCTGCCTGGCTCAAGGTGCCTACCTCGAAGCGCTTTACCTTCCCGACAATCGCTTTTCCGAGCGAGGCTTCACCGAATTCGCTCAGGCCGCCTGCTTGGCGCTGACCGCCCTAGTGCTTCTGTACTCGCGCCTCGCATACCGCCAACTCCCGTACATCACCTTGCTGCTTCTCGCCTTCGTCGTCGCATCGCTGATCCGTGAGCAAGATTACTGGCTGGACAACCTGATTGCCCGCAACACCTGGAAAGTCCTCGTAGCGCTCGTGGTGATCCCCTCCCTCTACCGAGTGATCCACCAGCGTCGCCAGTTCATCGACGAGTTCGCCCACTACTCGAACACTTTCTCGTTCGGACTGTTCGCTGCCGGCTTCCTGACCACCTACGTCTTCTCTCGACTCTACGGTCGTGCCGACTTCTGGATGGCAGTGCTCGAGGAAGCCTACGTGCGCGACTTCAAGAGCGCAGCCGAAGAACTGGTTGAACTGCTCGGCTACGCATTCTTGCTCATTGCCGCCATCGAGTTGCTACTGCTCGCCAGACGCTGGGCAGTGGCACGGCAACGCTCCGCTTGACGTTAGCGGACGAGATCGCCATGCCCCAGCAAACGCGCGCGAAAAAAACGCCCGCAGCCATCGTATGGCACCGCGGGCGTCGGACCGGGTGAGCTTGTAGCGCCGGCTTACTCGTCCAGGAACGAGCGCAGCGGCTCGGAACGGCTGGGGTGGCGCAGCTTGCGCAACGCCTTGGCCTCGATCTGACGGATGCGCTCGCGGGTGACATCGAACTGCTTGCCGACCTCCTCGAGGGTGTGGTCGGTGTTCATGTCGATGCCGAAGCGCATACGCAGCACCTTGGCCTCACGGGCAGTGAGGCCGCCAAGGACGTTGCGAGTCGCTTCGATCAACCCTTCGCCGGTCGCCGAATCGAGGGGCAGAATCATGGTGCCGTCCTCGATGAAGTCCCCCAAGTGCGAATCGTCGTCGTCGCCGATGGGCGTCTCCATGGAGATCGGCTCCTTGGCGATCTTGAGCACCTTGCGCACCTTGTCCTCGGGCATCTCGAGTCGCTCGCCCAGCTCCTCCGGGGTCGGTTCGCGCCCCATCTCCTGCAGCATCTGCCGCGACACGCGGTTGAGCTTGTTGATGGTCTCGATCATGTGCACCGGAATGCGGATGGTGCGTGCCTGGTCGGCGATCGAGCGGGTGATCGCCTGGCGGATCCACCAGGTGGCGTAAGTGGAGAACTTGTAGCCACGACGGTATTCGAACTTGTCCACCGCCTTCATCAGGCCGATGTTGCCCTCCTGGATCAGATCCAGGAACTGCAGGCCGCGGTTGGTGTACTTCTTGGCGATGGAAATCACCAAGCGCAAGTTGGCCTCGACCATCTCCTTCTTGGCCCGGCGCGCCTTGGCCTCGCCGATGGAGAGCCGACGATTGACCTCCTTGAGCTCGGGCACCGCCAGCTGCACCATTTCCTCTTCGAAGGCGATGCGCCGCTGCGACCGCAGGATATCGCCGCGCAGCGCCTCGAGCCGATCCGCGTACTTGGCGTGATTGGCGATGAAGTCGTCCAGCCAGTCCTGACGGGATTCGTTGCCCGGAAACGCCTTGATGAACGTCTTGCGAGGCACCTTGGCCTGCTTGACGAACAGCTGCATGAGCGCCTTCTCCTGGGCGCGCACCTGCTCGACACTGATTCGTACCTGACCTACCAGGCGCTCGAAATGCTTGGGCACCAGCTTGATCGGCGAGAACAGCTCGGCCAGTCGTGCCAGCTCGGCTCGTGCCTCGGCGGAGGCCCGGCCATGCTCAGCGATGACCGCCTGGGCCAGGGCGTTCTGCTCGCGAATCTGCTCGAAGCGCGCTCGCGCCTCCTCCGGATCGGGCCCCCCCTCGTTGCTGCTGGTGTCGTCCTCTTCGGCATCGGCGTCGTCGCCCTCGCCGTTCTCGTCGAGCTCCGACTGGGGCTCGGGCTCGGGAACCTCGGCCTCGGCCACGCCGGGAATGCCCTCATCGGGATCGATGAAGCCGGAAAACAGATCGGACAGCCGCCCCGGCGCTTCCTCGTCCTGGGTGGCATCGTAGGCGTCTAGAATCGAATCCACCGCACCCGGCAACCAGGCCAGCGCGGACATGACCTCCCGGGTTCCCTCCTCGATGCGCTTGGCGATCTCGATCTCGCCCTCGCGGGTGAGAAGCTCCACGGTACCCATCTCGCGCATGTACATGCGCACCGGGTCGGTGGTGCGACCCACGTCGCTCTCCACCGCCGCCAGGGCGGCTACGGCCTCTTCTGCCGCCGACTCGTCGGTGGAGTGATCGGACATCATCAGGGTGTCTTCATCGGGGGCTTCCTCGACGACACTGATACCCATGTCATTGATCATGCCGATGATGTCTTCCACCTGATCGGGGTCGGCAATATCCTCGGGAAGGTGGTCGTTGACCTCGGCATAGGTCAGGAAGCCCTGTTCCTTGCCGCGCGCGATCAACTCCTTCAGACGCGACTGTTGCTGCGCATTTCCAGCCATAGAAACCCTATCTCGACGAAGAAGAATGAAGCACCTGAAGCGCCGGGCGGAGAAAAGTCATCAAGCCGAACAGTATAACGGGAAAGCCGGGGTTCCCGCCAGTTCGGCCATTTGCTCGTCATCTCAGGTGTGTTAATTTGTTTGGTTATGCTGGCGCCGGGTAATTACCCTCTATGTGGTGATGGTCGGAGACATTTCAACCCCCAGGCCAACACCTTGCCGCCGGCTAGGCTTTCAATTCCTGCAGCAGCATCGCCAGCCGTTCTCTAGCCTCGCGCGGCAGTCGCTCGCCTTGGCGCTCTCTGGCCAGCAACGCCTCGTACTCTTCACGCGGCGACTGCCGCCGACAGTGCCGACGCAGGTGAGCCACCAATCCATCGAGCTCGGCACGGCGGGCCTCGCGCGGAATCAGCAGCTCGCGACGCACCAGTGCCGTCAAGCGCTGTCCCGCCTCACTCCCGTGGAAGTGCGCCAGCAATACCTGTGAACTTCGGTAGCGTCCGGCTCGCAACAATCGCACCACCTCGCGACACAGCGTCGCGTCTCCCGTCGCCTTTTCGGGCAACCATTCGGAGACATCGGGCAGACGATCCACCAACCCAGGCTCGTGCACCAGCAGTTGAAGAATCCTCGCCAGGGGCTCCAGGGCCGTCTCTGCCGCCGGCTGCGGCCGAGACGGAAGCTGCTGCGCCGCTTCGTCGGCCGGTGGCGAATCCAGCGTCGCCGCCTTCGACTCGGAGCGCGCCATGAGCGCCGTTAAGCGTGTTTCATCGACCCCAGTGCGCCGCGAGAGTTCGCCGAGCAGCAGCGTGCGAAGAACGCCCTCCGGCAATCTGCCGATGACGCCCAGCACCTGGCTAGCATAGCGCTCGCGATCCTCGATGCGAGCCAGATCGCGGCCCCGCGCCGCCTGGTCGAAGAGGAACTCCGACAGCGGGCTGGCGCAGGTGATGCGATCCGAGAAGGCCTCGCTCCCCTCGCGGCGCACCAGGCTGTCCGGATCCTCCCCCTCGGGCAGGAACAGGAAGCGTGCCTGACGGCCGTCGATCATCAGCGGCAGCACCGTCTCGAGCGCCCGCGCCGCCGCCTGGCGGCCGGCACGGTCGCCGTCGAAGCAGAACACCACCTCGTCGGCGACCCGAAACAGCCGCGCCAGGTGTTCCTCGCTGGTCGCGGTACCCAGCGTCGCCACGGCATTGCGAATGCCGAACTGCGCCAGCGCCACCACATCCATGTAGCCTTCGACGATCAACAGCCGTTCGAGACGGGCATTGGCCTGGCGCGCCTCGTACAGACCGTAGAGTTCACGCCCCTTGTGAAACACCGGCGTTTCCGGCGAGTTCAGATACTTCGGCTTGGCATCGCCGAGCACTCTCCCACCGAAGGCGATGGTGCGACCGCGCACGTCGCGGATGGGGAACATCACCCGGTCGCGGAAGCGATCATAGGTGCGCCCACTCTCCTCGCGGTGCACCAGCAGGCCGTACTCCACCTGCACCGCTTCAGGGATGCCGCGCTCGGAGAGGTGCCGCTTGAGCCCCTCCCAACCGTCGGGCGCATAGCCGATACCGAAATCGGCCAGTACCTCGCGCGACAACCCGCGCCTCGACAGGTAGTCGCGTGCCGCCTGCGCCTCGGGCATGTTCAACCGCTCGCGAAAGAAACTCGCCGCCAACTCGAGCAGGTTGACTCCTTCCTTGCGCTTGCGCTCCCGCGCCTGGGCCTGGGGGTCGTCACGCCCTTCCCGCGGCACCTCCAAGCCCAGGCGTCCCGCCAGCTGTTCCACGGCCTCGGGAAACGACAAGCGTTCGTACTCCATCAGAAAGCGCAGGGCATTGCCGTGGGCGCCGCAGCCGAAACAGTGATAGAACTGCTTGTCGGCGCTGACGGTGAACGAAGGCGTCTTCTCCTGATGGAAGGGACACAGCCCCGAATGATTGCGGCCGGTTTTCTTGAGCGCCACGCGCTCGCCAACCACCTCGACCACGTCGACACGGGCCAGCAGATCGTCGATGAAGCGCTGTGGAATCGGACCGGCCATGGTAATACGCCACGTCAGATGGGAATGGCGGCCGCGAGGCGGCGGAATCGGGGGCGGCCGACCAGCCAGTGGAAAAACAAGCGGCCACCTACCGGCGGCCGCTTGCTCGTCCTTCCGGAGCAGTCGACGCAGAGCGCCGCAGCCGCTCCACAGTACGGATCAATAGAGCCGTTCGAAACGCTTGCGCTCACGCTGAAGCTTCTTGGCGTGACGCTTGACCGCGGCCGCCGCCTTGCGCTTGCGCTCTGCCGTCGGCTTCTCGTAGTGTTCGCGACGGCGAACCTCGGACAGAATGCCGGCTTTTTCACAGGAACGCTTGAAGCGACGCAGGGCGACGTCAAACGGCTCGTTATCACGTACTTTGACAGAAGGCATTAAGCACTCACCTACCTTAAGGAATCTCGAGTTCGGTTTGTACGCACACCCTCCACGAACGTTTCCCCTGCGTACATCCTACCCATTACGTTGGGCAGCGATGCGCCGCCATCGTTCATGGCGACCGCAGCATGATGGAAACGCCCTCTGGATGCACGACCCAGTGTTGCAGCGCACGATATTCTAGTCGTCGGCAACGCGCTTTGCAAATGCCCCACCGTGGAAGCCGGCGTTGGCTTGACGCCACCCTGGGTGTCGGCGCACTGGGCTTGCCCTGCCGGCACGACCGAGCTAACTTTCTATCGACATTCGTCAAGAATTTTTAACAATCCATCCATGAATGCCGCCCCATGGCCTGCCGTCGCCGATGACCATTCGCAACCTCCTGATCACCCTGTTGACCCTGTTGGGGGTGCTGATTCTGGTCGGCTCGAGCTGGGAAGTCCGCGAGATCCGCGCCAAGCGGGATGCGGCCCAGTGGGTACACCAAAGCCATCGCATAGCCGACCTTTCCCTGCGCGCCAGCGGCATCATGGCCATGGAGCGCGGCATCACCGCCGCAATCCTCTCGAACCCCGCCGGGGCCAACCCCGACATGCTCTACGAAATGGCCCAGCAACGGCGCAACGGCGACGAACTCTATGGCGCCATTCTCTCGACCGCTTCACCGCTTGCTAGTGCCGATAACGCCCACCCGCTGGCGCGCAGCCTGCAACGGCTGACCCAGCATCGAGAGGCGCTGGAAACGGCACGCCTCCAGGTCGATCGACGTCTCGCCGGCGCGGCGGCACCCGCCGACGAGAAACAATGGATCGCCCTGGCAACGCGTCATATCCAGGCATTGTCGGACCTGCGCGACGCCACCACTCACCCCATGCCCGGCAACCTCTATTCCCACACCGCCAACCCGGTGATCAGGGAGGTGCTGTTCAACGTCAGCGAGCACGCCGGACGCGAGCGGGCCATCATCGGAGCGGCCATCGCCCAGAACCGGCCACTCAACGCCGCCGACCTGGAGTTGCTGGAGCGCTACCGCGACATCGTCGACGCCTCGCTCGAACGTGCCGACACCCTCATCCGACAGCTGCCGGATACCCCTGAGCTGGCTGCGGCACGCGACGCACTCGAAGCGGGCTTCCTGGGTGACTATCAGGCGCTGCGCCAGGCCGTCCATGCAGCCAGCCGCCGGCAGGCTCCCTACCCGGTCAGCGCCGCCGAATGGTACCAGCGGGCCACGACCGGCATCGACACGGTACTGGCGCTCTCCGAGACCGTCAGCGAGCACTTCGAGGCCAGCCTGGAACGACTACACAACCACACCGTGCTCTCGGCAACCCTGGTCGCCTTCTCGATCCTGACGGCGATCAGCGTGTTTCTCGTCGCCGTCTGGTCCATTCGCCGCCGCATCCTGCAGCCGCTCGAGCGGCTCGAAACCTCGGTGAACCGGGTGGCAGGTGGCTGCCTCGAGACACCGCTTCCCCCCTTCCGCAACGATGAGATCGGCACCCTGGCGCACGCCTTCGAGCACCTGCGCACCCACCTGATCGACGACATCACGCGGCGCGAAGCCACCGAGGTGGAGCTGCGGAAGATCTCCCATGCCATGGAGCAGAGTGCGGATTCGGTCATCATCACCGACCGCCACCGCACGATCCAATACGTCAACGGCGCCTTCGAACGACTGCGTGGCTACCGCCGCGACGACATCATCGGGCTGAACGCACGCATACTGAAAAGCCACGAGCGGAACTCCCCCGAACTCTACCAGGGGTTCCGCAACGCCATGGCGGATGGCGAACCCTTCCGCGCCACCCTCATCAACCTGTCGGCCAGCGGCCAGCCGTATTATGAAGAGATAGCGGTTTCGCCATTGTACGACGAGCTCGGTGAGATCACCCACTACGTGGCCAACGGCCGGGACGTCAGCGAGCGGATTCGTGCCGAGCAGGAGCTCAGGAAGCTCAACCAGGCCATCGACCAGAGCGTCAGTTCGATCGTCATCACCGATGCCAACGGCATCACCGAATACGTCAACCCGCAGTTCACCCGCACCACCGGCTACCGCCCCGAGGAGATCAAGGGTCGGCGGATTCACCTGCTGGAACCCGGCCGGCTTCCCCGGCGCCAGTACCGCAACCTGCGCCGCACCCTTCAGCAGGGCAAGGTTTGGGAGGGAGAGATACTCAGCCGGCGCAAGAACGGCCAGGCCTTCTGGGAACTGGCCTCGATCAGTCCGGTACGCAACCAGCATGGCATCATCACTCACTTCGTGGGCATTCATTACGACATCAGCGAACGCAAGCAGATGGAGGAGCAGATCAACTTCCTCGCCTACTACGACGATCTGACGAACCTGCCCAACCGTACGCTGCTGGCCAGACGCTTCGACGAGATGGCACGCCACAGCCTGCAGCGAGACCGGCAGGTCGCCCTGCTGTCGCTCGACATCAGCCGCTTCCACTTGATCAATGACAGCCTGGGACACCGGGTCGGCGACCAAGTACTGCAAACCGTCGGCCAGCGGCTGGGCGAATGTGCCCGCGACCGGGACACCGTCGCCCGCTATGCCGGCGACGAATTCGTGGTCATCCTGGCCGACGCCCCGCACCATGACGGCATCGCCGCCGTTGCCCAGCGCATGATCGATGCCGTTGTCCGCCCCATGTGCATCGAGGGGCATGAACTGCACATCAACATGCACGGCGGCATCAGCGTCCTGCCGCGGGACGGCGAGGATCTCGAAACCCTGCTCAGCAACGCCACCACCGCCCAGCACATGGCGGCACGTGAAGGTCAGAAAGCGTTCCGCTTCTTCACCGAGGACCTCAATGCGTCGGCCCTGCAGCGCCTGGCCCTGGAGCAAGACCTGCGGCGTGCCCTTGAGCGAAACGCGCTCGAACTGCACTACCAGCCCAAGGTCGACTTCGCCAGCGGCGAAGTGGTGGGTGTGGAAGCGCTCGCCCGCTGGCATCATCCCAGCGAGGGCAATGTCTCCCCCATGCACTTCATCCCGATTGCCGAGGAGACCGGGCTGATCCAGCCGCTCGGCGAGTGGGCACTGCGCGAGGCGTGTCGCCAGGGCCAGGCCTGGCAGCAGCAAGGCCAACCGCCGCTAGTCATGGCGGTCAACCTTTCCGCCCGGCAACTGCAGCAGCCGGACCTGACGGCCACCGTCGGCAGAATCCTCGCCGATACAGGACTCGACCCCGCCTTGCTGGAACTGGAGCTGACCGAAAGCGCGGTAATGGAGCATCCCGAAGAGACCATCGCCGTGCTCAACGAGCTCAAGAGTCTGGGCGTGCGCCTGGCCGTGGACGATTTCGGTACCGGCTATTCCAGCCTGGCGTACCTTCGCCGCTTCCCTTTCGACACCCTGAAGATCGACCGCAGCTTCATCACCAACATCACCACCTCGCCGGATGAGGCCTCCATCGCCCAGACCATCATCGCCATGGGGCAAGGACTGCGCCTCCAGGTCGTCGCCGAGGGGGTGGAAACCGAAGCCCAGGCCGCCTACTTGCGTCGACGCCACTGCGACCAGCTGCAAGGCTACCTGTTCAGTCGCCCCTTGCCGGCGGCGGACATGGAGCGACTGTTCAGGGAGCAGCGTCGCCTGACGATAGCCACCGACGCCCACTCGCTCGGCGGCCGTTCGCTGCTGTTGGTGACCCCTGACGAAGAAGCGCTGGAAGCGCTGTGCCGTCCGCTGCGTGACGCCGGCTACCGGACATTGACCGCCACCGACGTGGAGACGGCCTTCGACCTGCTCGCGCTCAACGCCATACGCGTGGTGATCGGCGACATCTCCCTGCCGGACATGCCCGGGCTCGAATTTGTGGAGCGGGTCCAGGCTCTCTACCCCGAAATCGCCCGCCTGGCCCTGGCCGGAGCGCCGGATGCCGACCAGGCAGTCGATGCCAGCGACCGCGGCCAGCTCCACGGCTGGCTGAACAAAGGGTGTCGTGGCGAGGAACTGCAAGAACGGGTCCAGGCCGCTTTCTCGCTGGCCACGGCCAACGACGATGAACTCTGCGACGCCCACTGCCGCTGACATCCCGCCGCTCCCAGATTGGCCGGGCAACTTGCCTTTTCGCCTAAGGCACTGAGCCACGAGCTTCGTCCATCGAATGGTGAATGCCCGTGGCTCAGCGGGAGCAACGCCTAAGCGGGCTCCGCTAGCACTGCGGCTAGGGTTTCGGGATGGGTTACCGGCTCTGACTTCGCGGGATCGCGGCGGTCCAGAACGAATCCGCCCATCAGTGCGTTGAGGTGCTCCGACTCTTCGCGCATTTCGGCCGCTGCAGAAGAGGCCTGCTCCACCAGGGCAACATTGCGCTGGGTGTTGCCATCCAACTCGCTGACGGCCTGATTGACTTGGCTGATGCCTACGCTCTGCTCACGGGCGCCGGCACTGATTTCGGCAATCACGGAATTGACCCGTTCGACGCTATGGACCATGTCCTGCATGGTCCTTCCAGCGTGTTGCACGATCTGGGCACCATCCTGGGTGTGCTCCACCGAGGCTTCGATAAGCTGACGTATTTCCCTTGCAGCATCGGTGCTGCGACTGGCCAGCACGCGCACTTCTTGCGCCACCACGGCAAAACCACGCCCGTGCTCGCTGGCACGCGCCGCCTCTACCGAGGCATTCAACGCCAGAATGTTGGTCTGAAATGCGATGTTGTCGATCAGCGTAATTATTTCGGCAATGCGCGCAGCAGAGGCATTGATGTCCGTCATGGTACCGCCCACCTCTTCCATGGCCGCCTCCCCCTTGCGCGCCACCACTGCGGCCGACAGCGCCAGCTCATTGGCCTGCTGTGCCGATTCGGCACTTTGGTTGACCGTCGCGGTGATCTGCTCCATGGAAGCCGACGTTTCCTGCAGGCTCGATGCCTCCTGTTCCGTGCGGGCCGCCAGGGATTCGCTGCCGTGAGCGATTTCCTCAGCGGCTGCATGGACACGTTGGGCACTGCCTTTGACCTCCAGCAGCAGCTCCTGCATCCTCGCCGCAAAGGCATTGAACTGTATTGCCAGCGTGCCGATTTCATCCTGATGCGTCACGCTCAGGCGCCGTGTCAGATCACCGTCGCCCTCGGCAATCTCGCGCATGGCCTGGGCCGTCTGGCGCAGCCGCAGCACCGTACTGCGACCAATCAGCACCGCCACCAGGAGCGCCAATCCCGCCACACCGCCGGCAATCACACCGTTTCCGACCAGCTCCTGCTTGGCCGCATCACGCAACCCTTGCACCGATGTCAGCACGCTCTCCGCCAGGTCGTCCTCAACGTCCTTGAGACGATCGATCTTCACCGATTGCTGCTCGAACCAGACCTCGGGATCCACGCCAAACGCCTGTCGCGACTCACTGTGCAGAACCGCCTTCCGCAGACCTTCCAACCGCTCGACCGGTGCTTCGGCCAACGTCTCACGCAGCAGCACGCGCTGCTCAGCCGTGGCCAGAATCCGGAAAGTGTCCAGTTGGGCCTCCTGGGCACCGATCAGAGAGACGAAGTGCTGATACTCATCGGCACCGATACGATCCCTACCAAAGGCCAGGGACAAGCGTGCACGCTCGATCCCAGCCAGCTCCTTGGCACGCAAAAGACTGTAGTAGGCCGCCAGAGAGCGCGTGGTCTGCGCCTCATCCGTGTCATGGCTAAGCTGGCCCACGATGCTGATCAATTCAGTATTCAGCTCCGTGTACTGATCCGATGCCTGACCGGCGGTGGCACTCAGCTCATCCACCTGGTGCCGCAGTGCGGCCATGCCGGATAGCCCGTCTTGCACACCCTCGATCAGCTGTCTGGTTTGCGCATCGCCAGTGGGGCCGCCCAATGCCTTTAATCGTTCCTGGAACAGCGTGACACGGCGATCGGTTCGCTCTCGCTGCTCCCGCAGTTCAGTAACGAACCGATCACCTTGCGTACCAATGAAAATCGCCGTGCCACCGCGCTCTCGCTGCAGCTCATGAACAAGGTCCCCAGCAGTCAGCGCCAGCCTGGTCAAACCGTGCAGTTGGCCCATGTCGCTGACCACACTCTGACGCTCCATCAACTGCAATCCAGCAAATCCCCCCATGGCCAGCAACGGCAACATTAGTGCCAACAATATCTTATAACCAATTGAAATATCTCTAAAGAAATACATCTCGCCCCCTTGCGACACCCCAGTGGGTGCCACGATATTGTTGTCATTTCATCTATATTTAGGTCTCCCCATCACGCAGCGTATGCGATTGTCAAACAGGCCGCATGACACAGATCAACTATGGCTAATACAATGCTCCTTTCAGCCCCACACCGCACACAATGAACCCTCACGATAGGACGCATGCGATCAGGGCAAGCGGCAGCGTGGGTGGCGCGGCTTTGCTAGAATGGCCTTTTTACTGGCGCGAGAGCGTTCCATGCGAGTCCTCGGGATCGAAACATCCTGCGACGAGACCGGCGTCGCCCTCTATGACACCGAACACGGCCTCACCGCCGACGCCCTCTATAGTCAGGTGGCCATGCACGCCGAATACGGCGGTGTGGTGCCGGAGCTCGCCTCCCGGGACCACACCCGGCGGCTACTACCGCTGATCCAGCAGGTACTCGACGACGCCGGCCTGACGCGAGTCCAGCTCGACGCCATCGCCTACACCGCCGGTCCCGGCCTGGTAGGCGCACTGATGGTGGGCGCCAGCACCGCGCACGGCATGGCCCGCGCCCTGGGGATTCCTGTGCTGGGTGTGCACCACATGGAAGGCCACCTGCTGGCACCGATGCTGGAGCCGGAGTCGCCTGATTTTCCCTTCGTTGCCCTGCTGGTTTCCGGCGGGCATACGCAGCTCGTCGCGGTGGAGGGGTTGGGTCGCTATCGGCTGCTCGGCGAATCGGTGGACGACGCCGCGGGAGAAGCCTTCGACAAGGCAGCCAAGATGCTGGGACTCGACTATCCCGGCGGCCCGCAGGTGGCGAAGCTGGCTGCAGTGGGAGACCCGACGCGCTTCCGCTTTCCGCGACCGATGACCGACCGGCCGGGTCTGGATTTCAGCTTCTCGGGGCTCAAGACGCACACGCTCACGGCCATTCGCGAACTCGAGGCCGCCGGAGCGCTCGACGGCCAGGCACGCGCCGATGTGGCGCGTGCCTTCGAGGAGGCAGTGGTCGACACCCTAGCGATCAAGTGTCGCCGCGCGTTGGACGACACCGGCCTGAAGCGACTGGTGGTGGCCGGCGGCGTGAGCGCCAACGCGAGGCTGCGCGAACGCCTCGCGGCGGCATGCGAAAAGCGCGGAGCCCGCGCCTACTACCCACGCGGGCGTTTCTGCACCGACAACGGTGCCATGATCGCCTATGTGGGAGCGCAACGCCTGGTGGCCGGTGAGCGCGACGACCCCGGCATCATGCAGGCGGTGCCGCGCTGGCCGTTGGAGACCCTTCGGGAGCCGTAAGCTGGAAGCTGGAATTCGCCACCCAAGGTGTCAAGCCTTTTCTTCTAGCTTCCAGCTTAAGCCCGCGCAGCGGGCGTTCTTCCAGCTCCCGGACGCAGTCCGGGCTCTTCCAGCTCCGGGCTATAACCCCGGCTCCTCGCCCCGACGCAGGCGGCGAATGTTGAGCAGGTGGCGCACCAGTACCAGCAGCGTGAAGGCGATCACCACCAGCACGTAGTCGGAAGCCAGCCACAAGCTCGCCAGCGGCGCCAGCCCCGCGCTGACCAGCGACGCCACTGCCGCGGTACGCAGCCAGCGGGCCGCCAGCAGCCACATCATGGCACAGACCAGCGCCACGCCGGGCATCAGCACCAGCATCACGCCGAAGGCGCTGGCCACGCCCTTGCCGCCATGAAAGCGGTACCATATCGGATAGCTGTGCCCGAGCAGAACGGCCAGCCCCACCACCCCCTGTGCCCAGGGTGGGAAGCCGAGCGCCATGGCCAGCCACAGCACCGGCATGCCCTTGACGACATCCACTACTAGCGTGGCCAATGCCAGGCGTGGCCCATGCAGACGCAGCACGTTGGAAAAGCCCGGATTGCCGGAACCGGAGTGAAACGGACTATCCAGGCCAGCCAGCCGACACACGCTGAGCGCCCCCAGCCAAGAGCCACTGAGATAGCCCAGCGCCACCATCCACGGCAGCTGCCCCTCGAGCGCTGTCACCCGGATTCGCTCCTCTTTGCCACCTGTGGATTTCGCACGATCGTCGCAACCAACACGGATTTCGAGACACGCTCATCGAGCCGAGGAGACGAATGTCGAGTCAGTTGACGCATCGGATCGAGTGCCATTGGCCGGGAGACCGGATTCTGCAAACGCTCGGCGCCGCCCCCGGCCGACTGCGGGACCTCACCGCATTCTGCCAGGGCCGGCCCACCGGGAACAGCGGCCGGCTGTCATCCATTCCATGGCTCACGTACAATCGGCGTCCAATCCTAGCCAGCCCCGGAACGCCCAGAATGGACCGTGTACTGATCGAGTCGCTCGGCGTGGATACCGTGATCGGAGTCTACGACTGGGAGCGCCGCATCACCCAGCGCCTGCTGCTCGACCTGGAGCTCGCCACCGATATCCGGCCGGCGGCGGCGAACGACGACCTGAGCCAAACCCTGGACTATGCCGCCATCAGCGAGCGTATCGCCCGCTTTGCCGCCGACCATGCCTTCTTGCTGGTGGAAACCTTCGCCGAGCGCCTTGCCGACGTGCTGCGCAACGAATTCGCCGTCGCCTGGCTACGCCTGACCCTACGCAAGCCCGGCGCAGTGCCCAACGCGGGCGCCGTGGGAGTATGCATCGAACGCGGCACTCTTGCGGAGGGCAACGGATGCGCCTGATCAGCGTCAGCCTAGGCAGCAACATCGACCGCGAGCGCCATCTGCGCGGCTGCCTGGACGCCCTGGCCAAGACCTTCGGTCCGCTTCGGGTATCGCGCGTCTTCGAAAGCGAACCGGTGGGCTTCGAAGACGGCCGCAACTTCTACAATCTGGTGGTGCTCTTCGAAAGCGACTGGCGCGTGGGCGAACTTCAAGCCTGGTGCAAACGGCTGGAGACCGCTCATGGGCGCCACCCGAACAGCCCCAAGTTCAGCCCCCGCACCCTGGATATCGACCTGCTCACCGTCGGCGACCTCAGCGGAGTGAACGACGGCGTTGAATTGCCCCGCGACGAAATCCTTCATCATGCCTTCGTTCTCCAACCGCTGGCCGAGCTGCTGCCGGATGGGAAACACCCCGGCCTCGGGCAGACCTACGCCGAGCTATGGAGCGACTTCGAGCCCGGCGAACAACGCCTGTGGCCCATCGATTTCTACTGGGAGCCTCCCCTGACGCGGTAGATGCAACCAACGAACAGGAGACGACATGACTGAACGATTCCGGCTGGTGACCCGCAGCGACTTCGACGGGCTGGTGTGCGGCGCCCTGCTCAAGCACCTGGACTTGATCGACGACATCCTCTTCGTCCACCCGAAGGACATGCAGGACGGCAAGGTCGACATTACCTCGCGCGACATCACCACCAACCTGCCCTATGTGCCCGACTGCCACCTCGCTTTCGATCACCACCTGAGCGAAACCCTGCGCAACGAGGAGCGGGCCGACAATCACATCATCGACCCCGACGCTCCCTCGGCGGCTCGCGTACTATGGCGCCACTACGGCGGCCACGACGCCTTCCCGGCTCGCTGGGACGACATGATGGAAGCCGTCGACAAGGGCGACTCGGCGCAGTTCACCCGCGACGAGATTCTCGACCCCCAGGGCTGGGTGCTACTCAACTTCATCATGGACGCGCGCACCGGCCTGGGTCGTTTCCGCAACTTCCGCATCTCCAACTATCAGCTGATGATGAAGCTGATCGATTATTGCCGGGCGCACACCATCGAGGAGATTCTCGAGCTGCCCGACGTTGGCGAGCGTATCGAGCTGTACCGTGAGCACAGCGAGCGAGCCAAGGAGCAGATTCGTCGCTGCGCCACGCTGCACGACAACCTGGTGGTGCTCGATCTGCGCAACGAGGAGACCATCTGGGCCACCAACCGCTTCGTGATCTATGCGCTCTACCCCGAGTGCAACATCTCCATCCACGTGATGTGGGGCCTGAAGCAACAGAACACCGTGCTGGCCATCGGCAAGTCGATCCTGGACCGCTCGAGCCGCACCAATGTCGGCGAACTGTGCCTGACGTACGGCGGCGGTGGCCACCGCAATGCCGGCACCTGCCAGGTCGACAACGATCGGGCGGATGCCATCCTCAACGAGATCGTCGCCCGCATCAACGCCGACGGCTGAGCGGCCGTCGGGCCGGGGCGCATCAGCCGATTGCCAGCGCCTCGGCCAGCCTGACGCGGCGCTCCCGCGTCAACGCCTCGCCCAGAGCGGCCCCCCGATACCCCGCTGCCAGCAGCGGCTGCGGCGCCACCTGTCGAGCCGCCGCCCAGCCGTGCGCCACAGCCACGCCATGCGGTGGCGCTTCGCGCTGCAACAGCCCCACCAAAGGGGCCACCCGCTCGGGGCGTCGCCAGGCGTCGATGTCATCCAGCCACCGCTGCACGCTGTCGGCATCGATCACGGTGGCCTGCCACAGCCAGCGCGTCAGCGCCACCTGGCGTGCCAGGTCGCGATAGACGCGCGGCAGACGCAGTCGTTCGGCGATTGCCTCGCGGGCCTCATCGCCCAGGTGCTCCACCAGCCGTGCCCAGCGCCAGCAGCGCCGATCGCTGGCCTCGAGCATGGCGGGCAGCCGGTCAAGCCGGCCAAGCGCCGTGTCGAGCCACCGCTCATCGTCGGCCAGCTCCGGCAGTAGCGCTGCCAGTGCTTGGCAATCGTGCAGGGCACGGAAGTAGGCGGCCGGGCTCGGCTCTGCCAGCGCCTTTTCGGTTTCCGTCCACACCCGTTCGGCCACCAGGTGTTCGAGTTCGCCACTCCTGGCGAGTTGCCGCATCAGCGCCCGGGTCTCGTCAGCGATGGTGAAACCGAGATGGTCGTAGCGGGCCAGAAAGCGCGCCGTACGCAGCACGCGCAGCGGGTCTTCGACGAAGGCCGGGGACACATGGCGCAAGGTTCGTGCCCGAAGATCGGCGAGCCCGCCGTGAGGGTCGACGAGCTGGCCGTCCGGCGTTTCGGCCATGGCGTTGATGGTCAGGTCGCGCCGCGCCAGATCCTCCTCCAGCGTCACGTCTGGTCTGGCATGCACGGTGAACCCGGTATAGCCGTGACCCGACTTGCGCTCGGTACGCGCCAGGGCGTACTCCTCATGGGTTTCGGGATGCAGAAAGACCGGAAAGTCGCGCCCCACCGGCTTGAAGCCGCGGCGTCGCATCGCTTCCGGCGTCGCGCCCACCACCACCCAGTCGGTGTCGCTCACCGGCCAGCCGAGGTAGGCGTCGCGTACCGCCCCGCCCACACGATAGACGTCGAGACCTTCGATGACGGGGTCGTCCATGCCGGTCATAGCCACCTCAGCGTCGCTGCCGGCTGGGCACGCTCACCCGCTCGCCGCTGTCGAGGTTCAGAGCGGTGAGACTCGCTCCCCATACACAACCCGTGTCCAGGGCCTCGGCGCGTACGCGGCTGCCCGGCGTCCTGCCTTCCAGCGCAGCCCAGTGACCGAAGATCAAGCGCACCTCGTCGCGGCGCGGGAACTGGAACCAGGGAGCGAAGCCGGGCGGTGCGCTGTCGAGCCCTTCCTTGGCGGTGAAGTCCAGGCACCCCTCGGCGTCGATGAAGCGCATGCGGGTGAAGACGTTGACGATGACGCGCAGACGATCGAGCCCTGCCAGCTCATCGCGCCAGCAGCGCGGCGTATTGCCGTACATCGCTTCGAGGAAGGCACCGGAGCGCTCGCCGGCCAGCCGCGTCTGCACCTCCCGAGCCAACCGCTCGGCCTGCTCCTCCGACCACTGCGGCAGCAGCCCGGCGTGGGTCATGACATCGTCCCCCCGGCGCACCAGCAGCGGCTGGCTCTGCAGCCAGTCGAGCAGCGCTTCACGATCCGGCGCCTCGAGAATCCCCGTCAGGGTATCCTTGCGGTTGAGCGAAGCGCCCCCGCGGGCCACCGCCAGCAGGTGCAGGTCGTGATTGCCGAGCACCGTGACGGCCGCCTCGCCCAGAGCCCGCACCTCACGCAGACAGGCCAGCGAGCCGGGGCCGCGATTGACCAGGTCGCCGACCAGCCATAGCTGGTCGCGGCTGGGGTCGAAGGCGAGCCGTTCGAGCAGTTCGACGAATTCGGCATGGCAGCCCTGCAGATCCCCGATGGCATAGGTGGTCATGGCGTCTCCTCGTCCAGTGATTCAGTGCACCTGGTTGGGCCCGGCCAGCCGAAATGGTGCAATGGGCACCTCGAAGGGACGCTGGCTGACCGTGTCCACGCAGGTGTACTCCCCCTCCATCACGCCCACCGGGGCATCGAGGATGGCACGACTGGTATAGCGGAAGGTCTGCCCCGGGCCGATCATCGGCTGCTGGCCGACCACGCCCTTGCCACGCACTTCCTGTACCTGGCCGCTACCCTGGGTGATCTTCCAGTGACGCGCCAGCAACTGCAGGCTGCGAGCAGAGTGGTTGTGGATCGTCACCGTATAGCTGAAGACGTAGCGGGCTTCGGCGCCGGACGACTCTTCCTCGCGATAGGTCGGCTCCACATCGATGCGGATGGAGCGGGGCTGCAGCGCATCAGGGGCTTGACTCATGACGTCCCCTCCTCTGCCGTCGCCAGGTGGTTGGCGATGCGCACGAATTCCTCGACTGCCAGGGTCTGCGGCCGGCGAGCGGGATCGATGCCCAGCCGTTGCAACGCCTCAGCGCCGATGCGGCCCTTGAGGTTGTTGCGCAGCGTCTTGCGCCGCTGGCCGAAGGCCTGGCGCACCACATCGAAGAGCAGCGTCTCGTCGCGGGCCGGGAAAGGCAACGCCGCATGGGGCGTGAGCCTCACGATGGCCGAGTCGACCCCGGGGCGCGGCACGAAGGCCTCCGGCGGCACCGTGAACAGCGCCTCGACGGCACAGCGATACTGAGCCATGACCGACAGCCGACCCCAGTCGGCGCCACCGGGCTCGGCGGCGAGCCGCTCGACCACTTCCTTCTGCAGCATGAAGTGCATGTCGGCGATGGCATCACCCGCCTCGAGCAGGTGAGCGATCAAGGGAGTGGAAATATTGTAGGGCAGGTTGCCCACCACGCGTAGCGGCTCGCCATCGCCGCGCAGTTCGCGGAAATCGAACGTCAGCGCATCGGCCTCGTGGACGACGAAGTCGGGATGGGCGAAGAACTGTACGCGCAGCCCCGGGACCAGGTCGCGGTCGAGTTCGATCACTTCGAGGCGGCCATCCGTTGCCTCGAGCAGCGGCTCGGTCAGGGCTCCCTGGCCGGGGCCGATTTCAATCAGCCGTTCACCGGGACGCGGACCGATGGCGCGCACGATGCGCGCAATGATACCGGGGTCGCGCAGGAAGTTCTGGCCGAAGCGCTTGCGGGCGCGAGGGGCCGGCGGGCGGGATGCCATTCAGGGTCGTCCTTTTCTGGGTCGTTGCTGCTGGGGGCGCCGGGGCGAAGATCACCGAGGACGCGCTGTGAATCCTTCCCTGGACGCTACATTTGCCCTCCATGGCAAATGACATCCTCGGCAATCTGCCCCCGGCACCCTGCTAAAAGTCTAGCCACGCGGAACCCTTTCCCCACGGCCGGCCATCTCGGTGGCCAGTGCCAGGGCCACGCGCAGACTGCCGGCATCGGCTTCTCCACGGCCGGCCAGGTCGAGGGCGGTGCCGTGGTCCACCGAGGTGCGCGGAAACGGCAGGCCCAGCGTCACGTTGGCGGCGCGACCGAAGCCGGCGTACTTGAGCACCGGCAGCCCCTGGTCATGGTACATGGCCAGCACGGCGTCGACCCCGGTCAGGTGGCGTGGCGTGAACAGGGTATCCGCCGGCAGCGGGCCGTCAAGGGCAAACCCTTCCGCGCGCAGCGCCTCGAGCACGGGGACGATGACATCACGCTCCTCCGTGCCCAGATGGCCACCCTCGCCAGCATGCGGGTTCAAGCCGCACACGGCGATGCGTGGTGTCTCTACGCCGTACCAGCGCATCAGGTCGGCACTCAGGATGCGCAGGATGCGCTCGAGACGCGGTGCGGTCACGGCATCGGCCACCTCGCGCAGCGGCAGATGGGTGGTGGCCAATGCCACGCGCAGCGCTCCGCCGCCCCGCCAGCTCGTATCGCGAGCATGCAGCGCCCGGTCGGTGGCGAGCATCATCACCACCTCGTCGATGCCGCAGGCATCGCGCAGGTACTCGGTGTGGCCACGAAACCCGGTATGACCCGCTTCGATGATCACTCCCTTGTGCAGGGGAGCGGTGACCATGGCGTCGGCATGCCCGGCACGGCAGGCCTCGACCGCCACGTCGAGGGTCTCGAGCACGTAGGCGGCATTGGCTACGGTAAGCGTACCGGGGCGACTCGGCGCGCGTAGCGCCACCGGCCACACCGGCAACACGCCGGGTGCCGGGGCGGGCACGGCCTCGTCTCGGGCCAGCTCACGCAGTTCGAGCGTCACGCCAAGCAACCCCGCTCGTTCGGCGAGCAACGCGGGATCGCCCACCGCCACCGTCCGCGATGGCAACTCACCAGCCGCGGCAAGCTGAACGACGAGCTCCGGGCCGATCCCGGCCGGTTCGCCGGTGGTCAATGCCAGCAAGGGCGGCGCCTGGCGCGTCATCACCGTAATTCGGAAAGCCGCTTGTCGATGAAGGCCTCAGCGCGGATCTCCTGAATCCAGGCTTCCAGCGCCTCGTTGGCCTTGCGCTGGAACAGCGCCTGACTGGCTTGCTCGCGACTGACGTTGCCGCCCTGCTGCTCGCGGAAGCGCTCGACTTCCCGTTCGGTCAGGTTGACGCGCCCTCCCACCTGACGCTGCTGAAGCTCACGCAGCAGCAGTTGACGACGCACTTCGTCGCGCACCTGGCCTAGGCTCAGACCGTCGGCCTCGAGGGCATCGGCAAACGCTTCCAGGGTCATGCCGTTGCTTTCGGCAATGCCGCGCACCTGGCGATTGAGCTCGGTGTCGTCGACGGACAAGCCGGCATCCTCGGCGAGCTGCAGTTGAATTTCCTCGACGATCAGCCGGTCGAGCATCTGCTCACGCAGCGAGGCTTCCGGCGGCACATCGATCTCGCTACTGACCAGCTGACTGCGCGCCTGCTCCACCCGCTGTTCCAGTTCGCTGGCCATGATGGCCCGGTCGTTGACCACGGCCACGATGCGATCCAGCGACTGTCTGGCCACCGGCTGAAAATCGCTCTCGCTCTCCTGGGCGTGCAGGGTCAGCGGGGCCATGCCGATCCCCAGGGACAGGGCCAGCGCCAGGGCCACGCCCAGCCTCGTGGTTCGCTCACTGCGCATGTCGATGTTTCCTCTCATGTGGTCTCTTGTCAGAAATCGTCTTGGCCGACCCGCAACGGGGTGGCGCGATAGCCGGGAACGGTCTGTCCGAACTCGCTGCCGGCATCGCCGCCGACGCCGCCCAACCCCTTGAACACGAAGCGCAGGAAGAACCCGCGATCGGTGGTGTCGTCGGCGAGGCGGGCGGTGTCACCGTCTTCGACCCACTCACGCCACACTAGCTGCAGACCATAACAGCAGTCGTTCCACTGCACACCCGCCAGCTGTTCCAGCATTCGGTCGTTGGTGTTGTCATACGTCGCTTTGCCGATCAGCTCCAGCTGCGGCGACAGCTTCCACGCCGCCGAGAGATCGAACTCTTCGCGGTCGAAGTTGCGGAAGTCGTCGTCGTCACGCTCGACCGAAGGATCGAAGCCTTGGAGTTCCCAGCGGTAGCCGAGGTTCACCACGTGGCCCGCATCGGCGCGATACTGTACGTCGAACGAGGCGCGTTCGGTGCGCTCGAGCTGATCATCGTAGAGCCACTGCCAACGGGTGCGCCAGGCATCGGTGACCTGCCAATCGAGCCGCGCGACCAGCGGCGAGCGCTCCCGGGTGGCACGATGGTAGCGCTGGAAGTTGCCACCCTCTTCCGGGGACCTGGGCAGTACATCGGGGTCGCCGGACGCTTCGTCGTTGCCCATGTCGATGTAGCGATCATCGAAGTAGAGTGCCTGCCCCAGGCCCAGCGCCAGACGCTCGCGGCCCGAGCCGTCCTCGAGCAGGCGCGAGTCGACGCCCAGCGACAGCCGGTTGAGGTCGCCGACCCGATCGGCGCCGGTGAAGCGGTGCGGCGACCACAGCTGCCCCCAGGAGAAGGCGCGCTCGTTGGTGTCGAAATCGGGAAACTCGCGCTGGTCGCGGCCCGGCACGAAAGCGTAGTTGGCGCGCGGCTCCAGGGTCTGGCGGTAATCGCGCCCCCAGACGTCGAGCTCGCGCTCGAAGACCAGGCCAGCATCGATGGAGGTCACTGGTACTTGCCGGGTCAAGGACGTGTCGCGGTCGACGTCGCGCTCGCCATAGTCGAGATCGTAGGCAGTGGCGAGCCACTCCACCCGCGGCTCCAGGTGCCCCCAGCTAGCATCGAAACGCCAGCCAGCCGCCGGGGTCAGATGCACGCGCGAGCCAACGGCCGACTCACGGTCATAGCGCTCGTTGCTCGGCAGCTCGGCCTCATTCACGTCGCGCCAGAAGTAGGTGTAGTTGGAGCCCCACTGCTGATAGAAACCGTTCGACTGCGACCAGCGTGCGCTGGCGCTCAGGCTGGGCAGCCGATAGAAGGGTTTGTTGCGGTCGCGCAGGGGATCGTCGAGGCGCTGGAAGCCCTGGGCGCGCGCTTCCAGCTGCCAGCGTTCGCCGCGGTTATTCAGGCGCGCCAGACGCTGCATGTTGGCGGGGTCGTCGCCGAACAGGCTGCCGAAATCATCGAAATAGCGGCCGTCGCTGGCGGCGCCGTAGCGCAGGTCGTAGGTGTTACGGGCATCGAAGCGGCCACTGTGCCGGTAGTCGACGTACCAGCGCGACTCGCCCTCGTGGCGCCGCGAGGCGGCATCGGCATCGCCGCTGCCGCCATCATCGTCGGCCAGATAGGCGCCTTCGATCTGCCCCCTGTCCGAGGGAAGGAGATAGCGGTACTCGCCGCCCAGCAACAGGCCGCGGTCGCTGATCCAGCGCGGGGTGAGAGTGGCGTCCTGGTTCGGCGCGATGTTCCAGTAGAAGGGTTGTGCGTAGTCGACGCCATCTCCCGAGGCCTGCAGCTCGGGCCACAGGAAGCCGGTCTGGCGGCGCTCGTCGATGGGAAAGCGCACCCAGGGCCAGTAGAAGACGGGAACCTGGCCCACTTCCAGACGCGCATGACGTGCCGTGCCGAACCCCTTTGCTCGATCCAGCACCAGGTCGCTACTCACCAGCCGCCACAGGTCGTCGCCGGGGTCGCAGGTGGTAAAACTCGACGAGGTCAGCCGGTAGCGACCATCCTCCAGGCGCGCCAGGCGCAGCGCATCGCCGCGCAGGTGCTGCTCGTGAACCACGTAGTGGGCAGCGTCGACACTCGCCGCATCGCTCACCAGCGACAGCTCGGCCGCATCGCCACGGACCAGCAACCCCGGATCGCGCAGCGCCAGGGGGCCACTGGCGAGGGCCCGCTTGCGGTCGGCTGGCACCGTGACGCGGGAAGCCTCCAATTGGCTGTCGCCGCGGCGCAGCACCACCTCGCCACGCAGTATCGTCTCACCGTCCTGGCCGTAGTCGGCACGCTCCGATTCGCTGCGCACCCGCTCCGGGTCGTCCGCGGCCGGTATGCGGTAATCGGGCATGAGGTAGCGCCCACGACACAGAGCGCCGGCCGGTCGGTCATCGCCCCACGGGCGGAAATCGAGCTGCTCCCCCGGCAGCGGTTCGGGAGGCGCAGCGGCGGTGGCCGACACACCGGCCAGCCCCGCAGTCAACAGCCCGGCGAGGGCCATCCCTGAATGTCGCTTGCCCATGGTCCTCGGTGTCCTTGGCAAAGAGAATCGGTATTATACAGGCCGAATCGCCTGTCGCATGCGCCGCACCCGCGGCTCAGCATGCGTTGGCCCGCCACGAGCGTCAACCGGCCGCCCCGACCGCCATGGCAATCGCAGCCGGGCTCGGCGGGGCGCCGGAGGCAGGCCGAAGCGGAAACCCACTGACTTCGCCTGCCCATTCGCAAGGAGCCTGCATGTCCAAGGAGTCCCCCAACCTGCGCCTAGCCCATCTGCACCGCTGGGCGGCAGAGTGCCATGACCTGCCCCCCGACGCCATTCGCCTGCACCTAGCAGCGGGTGATGCGAGCTTTCGCCGCTACTTCCGTCTGACCCTGCCCGATGGCACCACGCGCATGGTGATGGATGCCCCCCCCGAGCACGAGGACAGCCGACCCTTCGTGGCCATCGCCCAGCGCTGGCGGGCCGCCGGCCTGCCGGTGCCGGCATTGCACGCCATCGACCTCGACGCCGGCTTCCTGGAACTCGACGATCTCGGCAATACCTCGCTGCAGCACTGTTTCCCGGGCAACGAACACCCCGACACCCTGGCGTGGCACGAGCGCGCCATGGCGCTGCTGCACGAACTGCAGAATCGCGCCGGGCCCGACGCCCTGCCGGTCTACGATGCCGGCCTGCTCGGCCGCGAGCTCGCGCTCTTCCCCGACTGGTGCCTGAGCGAATGGCTCGGCCTGGCCGTTCCTCCGGGCTGGGACACGCTGCACGAAGCGCTCATCGACAGCGCCCTGGCACAGCCGGTAGTCAGCGTGCACCGCGATTTCGACGCCATGAACCTGATGGTGGCGAACGACCGCCTCTACCTGATCGACTTTCAGGACGCCGTAGCCGGGCCCATCAGCTACGATCTGATCTCCCTGCTGTGCGGGCGTTACTGCCGCTTTCCTCCGGCACGCTTCGACGCCTGGGTGGAGGCCTTCCGGCAGCGGGCCGTAAACGATGGTCGACTGCCGAGTTCGCTGCCGCCTGCCACCTTCCTCGAGCAGACTCAAGCCATGGCGGCCCAGCGCTCGCTGAAGGTGTTGGGCATATTCTGCCGCCTGACGCTGCGCGACGATCGCGCGGGTTACCTCGAACGGCTGCCGCACTTCCTCGACCACCTCGAAACGGCGCTTGCCGGCCTCGGCGGTCACAACGACTTCCGAGCTTGGCTCGACGAGACGTTCCGCCCGGCGCTGACGACACGACTGGCCGCAGCGGAAGAGGCTTCGACATGAAGGCCATGATCCTCGCCGCCGGGCTCGGCAAGCGCATGCGCCCGCTCACCGACCACTGCCCCAAGCCGCTGCTGCCGGTGGGCGGCAAGCCGCTGATCGTGCACCACCTGGAGCGACTAGCCTGCGCCGGCATTCGCGACGTGGTGATCAACGTCAGCTATCGCGCCGAGCAGATCGTGGCGGCACTGGGCGACGGCCGAGAGATCGGCGTGCGCATCGCCTGGAGCCACGAACCCACCCCCCTGGAGACCGGCGGCGGCATCCGCCAGGCCCTGCCGCTGCTCGGCGAGACGCCTTTCCTGCTGATCAACGGCGACGTCTGGTGCGATGTCGAACTCGCCGGCCTGCCGTCTCTGGAAGACGACCTGGCCCACCTGGTGTTGGTCGACAACCCGGGCCACCACCCCGGCGGCGACTTTCACCTGGATGCCGATGGTCGCGTGCATGCCGTGGGCGAGCCGCGCCTGACCTTCGCCGGCATCAGCCTGCTCGACCCGGCGCTGGTGGCCGATCAGGCCCCCGGCGCCTTTCCTCTGGCACCGCACCTCCAGAAGGCCATGGACGCAGGGCGCGTGGGTGGACGCCATCACCGCGGCGCCTGGGTCGACGTGGGCACCCCCGAACGGCTGGCCGCGCTGGACGCCCGGCTGCGCGGCCTGAACAGCCAGACATGACGGCTTGCCGGGGACAGGTCGAAGAGGAGGTCCTTCGCCAGGGATGGCGAAGGTAGCGCCCAGGGAGGGGTTCACAGCGCCTCCTCGACGGTCCAGCGCCCCGGGAGCTGTCGACGGCGCAAGCCAACGTACGGCTCGAGGCTGAGCCGCGCCGCGCCAGCTGCTATGCTGGCCGCCTGCGTTTTCACGACGACTCGAGGAAATCCGCCATGCAAGCCACTGTGAAATGGACCGACGGCCGCCAGTTCGTCACCGAATCGGGAAGCGGCCACAGCGTGGTCATCGACGGCCCGCCCGACCACGGCGGCCGCAATACCGGCCCGCGTCCCATGGAAATGCTGCTCATGGGCATGGGCGCCTGCACCGCCTTCGACGTGATGGAGATCCTCGAGAAATCCCGCGCCCCGGTCAGCGACTGCGTGGCCCATATCGAGGCCGAGCGCGCCGACGCCGTGCCGGCGGTGTTCACCCGGATCCACGTCCACTTCACGGTCAGTGGCAACGGGCTGAAGGAGAAACAGGTGCAGCGCGCCGTGGAGCTCTCGGCCGACAAGTACTGCAGCGCCTCGATCATGCTCGCTCAGGGGGGCGTGGAGATCAGCCACTCGTTCTCCATCGTCGACGCCTAGGCCGAGCCGAGAACCGGCCGCACTCGCCGACTTTTCAGACATAGCCTCAGACGAAGCCCCAGGTGCGCCATACGGCGACACCTGGGATGCATCCGATGCGCCGAACGCCGCAACGCGCGCGGTTGCCCGCAGAAACGCCGACTACCCAGCCGGCCAGGTAAAGCGTCGGCCGCCCATCAGATGCATGTGTATATGATAGACGGTCTGGCCGCCCTGTTCATTGCAGTTCATCACCACCCGGTAGCCGTCGTCGGCGAAGCCTTTCTCCCTGGCCAGCTGCGCGGCAACCTGGGGCAGCCGTCCCACCAGGGCGCGGTCTTCGTCGGCGATGTCGTTGAGAGTGGCGATGTGGCGCTTGGGAATGATCAGGATGTGGGTAGGCGCCTGGGGGTTGATGTCGTTGAAGGCCAGCACCTCGTCGTCTTCGAAGACGATGTCGGCGGGAATGTCGCGATTGATGATCTTGCAGAACAGGCAATCCATGGTCATCGATCTCCGTGGCGTGGTTCGAATGAGCGGTTCAGCGGAAACGGCGCTGGGCGAGCAGGTGACGCACCAGCGGCGCGATGATCAGTTCGATGGCCAGCGGCATGCGCGACCCCGGCACCACCAGGGTGTGCGGGCGGCTCATGAAGGCATCCTGGATCATTGCCAGCAACCAGGGGAAGTCCACCGTGGAGGGATCGCGGAAACGAATCACCACGAAGGATTCGGCATCGGTGGGAATGTCCTGTACCTCGAAGGGGTTGGAGGTGTCCACGGTCGGCACGCGCTGGAAATTGATGTGGGTGCGCGAGAACTGCGGCTGAATGTAGCGCACGTAGTCGTCCATGCGCCCCAGGATGGTGTCGATCACCGCCTCCTGGGAGTAACCGCGCAGCTTGGTGTCGCGGTCGATCTTCTGTATCCACTCCAGATTCATGGTCGGCGCCACGCCGATCAGCAGGTCGACATGACGAGCGATGTCATGATCGGTGGTGACCAGCCCACCGTGCAGCCCTTCGTAGAAGAGCAGGTCGGTACCGCAGGGCAGCGGCTGCCACTCGGTGAAAGTGCCGACCTGGCAGCCGGCCTCGATCATCTGCTTGTCTTCGGCGTGGATGTAATGACGGTAAGTGCCGGTGCCGTGCTCGCCATACTCCTGAAACAGCGTCTCGAGACGATCGAGCAGGTTGGCCTCCACGGCGAAGTGGGAGAGCTCGTCTTTGCGTTCGGGCTCCTCGCGGAAGATCCGCGTCAGCTCGTCGCGGGTGTAGCGATGGAAGGCATCGCCGTCGACGTAGGCGGCGTGCACGTCCTCGCGAGCGAACATGCGCTCGAAGGTACGCTTCACCGTGGTGGTGCCAGCGCCGGAAGAGCCGGTCACCGCAATGACCGGGTACTCACGGGACATCAGGCCGCCCCCGCCCGGGTCACTGCATCCCGCACGCTCGCCGGCACCGCCGTGGGCCGCCCGCTGACCGGGTCGAGCAGCACCAGGTTGAGCCGCGCCGTGGCCACCACCCGATCGTCATCCTCGCGACGCAGCCGCTGGTAGACGGTGAGCGCCTTGCCTTCGGGTGGACGCACGGCGGTCTCCGCCACGAGAGCGTCGGGCCAGCGCGCTTCGGCCTGGTACTGCACCGCGAGATCGGCGACCACGCTGGCGCAGCCACCCAGATCCCACTCGGCAAGGCCCAGCGATGCCAGCGCCGCCACACGCGCCTCGTGGAGCAGCGACACCAGGGCGTCGTGGCCCAGATGGCGGCCATAGTTCATGTCGGTGATGCGAACCGCCAGCGCCTGACGATGAATGATCGCCGCGTCGGGAAAGTCCAGTCTGATGCGCTCCATGCTGACTCCTGATCATGTCGTTCGCGGGTCGTGGCGTAGCGGCCGAGGATCAGCCGGCCTGGCGCTCTCTTTCGATGGCACGGAAAGCGATGTCGCGACGGTACTCGACGCCAGGCCAGTCGATCGCCGCCACGCCACGGTAGGCCAGGTCGCGAGCCGTGCCGACGTCCTCGCCGAGGGCCGTGACGCACAGCACCCGGCCACCGGCGGTGACGATCCGGCCGTCCTGCTCGGCGGTGCCGGCGTGGAAGACCTTGCAGCCGCTAGCCTCCGCAGCGTCGAGCCCCTCGATGGCATCGCCCTTGCGATAGCGGCCCGGATAGCCGCCGGCGGCCATCACCACGCCCACGGCGGCGCGCGGCTCCCAATCGCAGGTGTGGCCGGCCAGCTCGCCTCGCGCCCCGGCCAGGCACAGTGCGGCCAGGTCCGATTCGAGTCGCAGCAGTATCGGCTGGGTCTCGGGGTCGCCGAAACGGCAGTTGAACTCGATCACCCTGGGGTTGCCCTCGGGGTCGATCATCAGGCCGGCATACAGGAAGCCCGTATAGGGATACCCCTCCGCTGCCATGCCTTGCACCGTGGGCTGAATGACGCGCTGGATGATGCGCTCATGGACCGCCTCGGTGACCACCGGCGCCGGCGAATAGGCGCCCATGCCACCGGTATTGGGACCGGCATCGCCGTCGTAGGCGCGCTTGTGATCCTGGCTGGTGGCCAGCGGCAGTACCGTCTCGCCGTCGACCATGACGATGAAGCTCGCCTCTTCGCCGTCGAGGAACTCCTCGATCACCACCCGCGCTCCGGCATCGCCGAAGGCGTTGGCCTCGAGCATGTCGCGCACCGCCGACTCGGCATCGGCCAGGGTCTCGGCGACGATCACGCCCTTGCCGGCGGCCAGCCCATCGGCCTTGATGACGATGGGCGCCCCTTTCTCGGCGAGGTAGTCCAGCGCCGGGGCGACCGCAGTGAAGGTGCGGTACTCGGCGGTGGGAATGGCGTGGCGAGCCAGGAAGTCCTTGGAAAAGGATTTGGACCCTTCGAGCTGGGCGGCACCCGCCGTGGGACCAAAGATTGTCAGCCCCGCGGCGCGAAAGCGATCGACCACGCCGGCCACCAGCGGCGCCTCGGGACCGACCACGGTCAGAGCCACGTCGCGCTCGCGGGCGAACGCCACCAGGCCATCGAGGTCGGCGACGTCGATGGCGACGTTCTCCACACCGGTCTCTCGTGCCGTACCGGCATTGCCGGGCGCCACGAAGACACGATCGACCCGCGGCGACCGGGCGATCTTCCAGGCCAGGGCATGTTCGCGGCCTCCGCCGCCGATGATCAGCACTTGCATCTGCAACACCTTCTTGCCAACTCGAAACGTCGCAGCATTATGTCAGAAAGCGCCGGATGACGCCGCTTTGCTCATGACGTCTTGTCGTCGTCCTTGCCATCGCCCGGGCCTTTGCCGTTGGCGGCCTGACCGATGGTCTGTTGCCAGAAGCGCATGTTCTCCTCGGCCAGCTCCCGCATCAACTCCATGGGCGAGTGTCGCATGGCCTGCTGCCACTGATCCTGCATGTGCTTCTGCTGCTCGAGCATCAGTTGCGTGCCCTGTTCGAGGTAGCGGGCCAACGGCAGCGGCTGAGCCATATCGTAGACGCGGATGAACTGCGCCAGCAGGTCGTTGGAAAAAACATGCGCCTCACCGTCGGCCTGCTCCTGTTCGATGATGATCGACAACAGAATGGTGCGGGTCAGGTCTTCGCCGCTCTTGGCATCCTCGACGCGGAAGGGGATTTCATCGAGAATCAGGCGGCGCAGATCCTCGAGGGTCACATAGCGACTCTGTTCCGTATCGTAGAGCCGACGGTTGGCATACTTGCGAATCACGCGCACGGCGTTTCTCCTTGTCGTGGCTGGCGGGCGCTCGTCATGCCGCTATTGTGCACCGCCCCACCGCCCATGCAAATCCGAGCATTCCACGAGAGCCGATGAACCTGATACTGCTTGCTCCCGCTGACGTCGTTTCCCCCCGTTTGGCACGAGTTCGCGACCCGCGCCGCCTACGTCATCTGCGGGAGGTGCACCATGCTCGTCCGGGCGATCACCTGACGCTGGGGATCGAGGACGGCGGCATCGGCCACGGCGAACTGCTCTCCCTCGACGCCCACGAGGCACGCTTCGCCCTGGACGCCCTGGATCAGGCCTCGCCGCCGCCGCTGCCGGTGCACCTGGCGCTGGCACTACCGCGACCTCGCATGCTGGCGAGAACCCTGGAGCACGTCACCGCGCTGGGCGTGAAGGAACTCACCCTACTCAATACCCGACGCGTAGAGAAGAGCTACTGGCAGTCGCCGGAGCTCACTGCCGACAAGATCCACGCGCATCTGGTGCTGGGCCTGGAACAGGCTCGCGACACCGCAATGCCGAAGGTCACCCTGGCCAAGGGTTTTCGCCCCTTCGTCGAGGACGAACTGCCCGGCCTGCTCGACGACCGCCGCGGCCTGCTCGCCCACCCGGGGATGCCGACCGAATGCCCACGCGGGATTCACGAACCGACCCTGCTGCTGGTCGGGCCGGAAGGCGGTTTCATTCCCTGGGAGGTGGAACGGCTGCAGGCCGCGGGCTGCCAGGGCATTCACCTGGGGCCGCGCATACTGCGCGTGGAGACGGCGGTGACTGCTTTGCTGGCGCGCCTCTTCTAGCAGACTGCCGGATTCAACGCCGGCCAACCCCGACGGACGGCTAGCTCTTTTCCGTCTTTCCGCCGTCAGGTGGAGCTTCCTCATCGGGGTCATGCTCCACCAGCTCCGCATCCTCTCCGCAGTCGGGCTCGGTCAGAAAGGTCTCGGTCACGTCGAGCAGCCCCAGGTGACCGATGGTACGGCGCCCAAGCAGCATCGGATAATTCATGCCCCCTCTGTCGCGCAGGCTGAACTGCTCTTCGTAGACGGTGTCGCCCAGGCATACCTCGAGCAGCACCACCGGACGGCGATCGCTGCCACCGGCGCCGATCAGCTTCAGACGACGGTAGACCGGCCGCTCCAGCGTCTTGGAGAAGGTCTCGCCGCTTGCCTCATCCTCGAGCTCCAGGCGGAATCGCACCCAGCGCTCGCCCTCCTTGTCGAAGCGCTCGATATCGCGGGCATCCAGCGAGGAGGTCAAGGCGCCGCTGTCGAGCTTGGCCTTCACCTCGACGCCCCAGGGTTCGAGCGTCGCCTTCTCCACCCAGCCAAAGACCTCCGCTTCGTCCTGGGCACTGGCCGTGGCGAACACCAGCAGTGCCGCAGCCAGTGCGGCGACCAGACTCTGTCCTCTCATCCGCGTTCTCCTCGTTGCGCTATCGAGTCAGCCGTTCCAGCAGGCGACGGGTGGCGAAGCCATCGGGGGTCTCGCCGATGGCGCGCTGGAAGTCGCGCAGGCCACGACGGGTATTGGGACCGAGAATGCCGTCGGCCACGCCCACCTCGTAGCCGCGCCGATTGAGCGAGCGCTGCATCTCACGAACCTGCCGGCGCGCCAACGGCTGTTCGCCGCGCGGCCAGCCCGTCAGGATGCCATCGCGTCCGGCGAGTTCGTCGGCCAGAGTGGCCACGGCCAAGGCATAGCTGGTGGCATTGTTGTAGCGCAGGATGGCCCGGAAATTGGGCCCTACCAGAAAGGCCGGCCCGCGCGCCCCGGCCGGCGTGATCACTGCCGCCGCCGCGAAGGCCGGCAGCTCGCCACCCCCCACCGGGCGCACGCCCTGGGCGGCCCACTCGCGGCTGGAGCGACGGGTGGAGAGTTCGGCCTGGGCGTAGTCGAAGTCCTGTGGCAGCCGGACTTCCACCCCCCAGGGCTGGCCGGGCTGCCAACCCGACTCGGCCAGGTAGTTGGCCGTGGAGGCCAGCACGTCGGGGATGCTGCCCCAGATGTCCCGGCGGCCATCACCGTCGGCGTCGACGGCATAGACCGTGAAACTCGAAGGCAGGAACTGGGTATGTCCCATGGCTCCCGCCCAGGAGCCGATCATGTCGTCAGGAGCGATGTCTCCCGCCGCGATGATGCGCAGAGCGGCCAACAGTTCGTCATGGGCGAAATCACGGCGACGCCCCTCGAAGGCCAGGCTGGCGAGTGCCTCGAGAGTGGAGAAATCGCCGAAGTTGCTGCCGTAGTTGCTCTCCACGCCCCAGATCGCTACCAAGATCTCGGCCGGTACGCCGTAGCGACGTTCGACGTCATTTGCCGTATCGTAATGTTCGGACAGGCGATCGCGCCCATTGGTGACGCGACTGGCCGACACGGCGCTGTCGAGATACTGCCAGATGGGGCGCACGAACTCGGGCTGAGAGCGGTCGAGTTCGATGACCCGAGGCCGATAGCGCAAACCTTGCAGCGCGCGATCCAGAGTCGTTGAGTCGATGCCCTCGGCGCGGGCTTGGCGCCGAAAACTGGCCAACCAGCTAGCGAAATCGTCAAACGTTGCCGCCTCTGCCACGTCATCGGCGGCCAGGCTCGCCCGTTCGGCAGCCGGCTCGTCCGCTGCCTTCGCTTCGACGGCAGGGCTGCTCTGGCAGCCGGCCAGCAGCGCCATCATCAAGCCGAGAGTCAGGGTGCGCTTCATGGTGGTTCCGGTTCTCCATGGAGTATGCAGGCAGCGCATCATCGCGCAGTTCGGATATCACGGCCACCCCGGCAGGCGCAGCGCCTCGCTGGACTTCACGCGCCGTGAAAGGCTGGCTGAGCGACAGGCGCGCTGCGACGACGGACGCCTGCGGCTACTCCTCGTCGCTCTCCTGTGGCGAAGGTTTGATGTCGCGACGCGCATTGGCCTCGGTTTCCAACCCGCTCTTGAGTTCGTGCGTCAAGGGATCGTAGTTGGGACGCAATTCGTCCTTGACCGTGCCATCCCAGAGCTTGGAGCCCACGAAGTAACCGGCACGCCCGATGACATGAGCCGCTACCGGTGCCGTCATCAACACGAAGACGATGATCGCGAAGGCACGCGCGACGACCGCCACCTGGAGAAAGTGCAGGGCTACGGCCAACATCAGCAGAATCACGCCCAGTGCCGCGGCTTTGGTGGTGGCGTGCATGCGGGTGAGTAGATCCGGCAGGCGAAGGATGCCCAATGCCGCCAACAGCATGAAGGTGGCTCCCGCAATGACAAGAAAGCCCTTGACGAACTCAATCATCACGAGGTCCTCCCCGCTCAAGAAAGCGAGCGAAACCGATGGCCGTCAGAAAGCCCATCAGCGCAATGACGATAGCGGCATCCAGGAAACTGGAAACGTCCATCTTGATGGCATACACCCCTACCAT
The DNA here is from genome assembly GCF_010993975.1 of Halomonas faecis. Classification (GTDB taxonomy): domain Bacteria; phylum Pseudomonadota; class Gammaproteobacteria; order Pseudomonadales; family Halomonadaceae; genus Halomonas; species Halomonas faecis. The sequence continues at coordinate 186,139 of NZ_JAACZO010000052.1, read as the reverse complement.
GCCAACCACGGTGCTGGCGAACAGCTCCAGAGCGACGACTCGGTCGGGAAGACTGGGGCCGCGGACCACACGCACGAAGGCCAGCACCAAGGCCAGGCCCATCAATACCTGGCTAATCAAGATCACGGTATCCACATCACACCTCGTGCGATTTCAGCGGAAAAGTTCCAGGGCTCGACATTCCATTTCCTTGAGATTGCGGCGTAGTTCCTCTTCATCATCGAGGAACATGGCATGAATGTAGAGCACCTTGCGATCGTCGGAGACATCCAGGCTGAGCGTTCCCGGCGTCAGTGATATCAGATTGGCCACCATGGTGATCTCGAGCTCGGTTCGCGCCTCGAGGGGTAGCGCGATAACGCCCGGCGACATGTACCAAGGTGGCGTTAGAATGTCGAATGCGACACGCAGGTTGGCTTGCACGAGCTCCTTTATGAAAAAGACCAAGAAACGCAGAATTCGCGGTACTCGGGCCGGGTAGCCGGCAAGAGCCGGCACCTGGGGCTGGATCAATATCAGTGATACGTAGCCGAACACGAGGCCCACCACCAGATTGGCCCCTGAGAAATCTCCGGATAGGGTCACCCATGCCAGCGCCAGCAGCAGGTTCCAGATCGCTCCCATCATGGCGCTGTCTCCCCGCTGTCAGCATCGATCAACACCTCTTCGACACCGACCGCCGTGCCCAGCACGGCTTCGATGTATCCCTCGGGATGCATCAACTGATCGCCGATGCGCAGCATGACCTCCATCAGCGGCTCAGCGAACAACCCGATGAGCAGTGCGAACATGGCCAATATCATGACCGGCAGGTACATCAGCCATAGGCTGGGCGGCACCATGCGACCGTCATCTCCCACGATGACCTCTTCCACCGGAACTCGGTTGTCCTCCGGCAGCGACTTCCAGAAAGCCTCGTTCCATATCTTGACCATGGAGTAGAGGGTCAGCAGGCTAACTGCCAACGCCACCGCCGAAACGCCATAGGCTCCGGCCTCGATGCCGGCACGCAAGATGACGAACTTGGCGAAGAACCCCGACAGTGGCGGAATTCCCGCCAGCGAGAAGGCAGAGAGGAAGAAAGCCAGCGATAACCACGGCTGGGTACGATACAGCCCCCCCATCTTCTTGAGTTCGTAAGTACCCTGCAACCGCCGGGTGATACCGCTGATCAGAAAGAGGTTGGTCTTGACCACGATGTTGTGCATCACCGCAAAGATTCCACCGGCGATGGCCAGCGGCGTGAACAGTGCCAGCCCCAAGATCATGTAACCGATCTGACTGACGATGTGAAACGACAAGATACGTCGGAATTCGTATTGCGCCGCCGCCCCGAGCACGCCGGTAACCATGGTGAACGCCGCTCCCCACAACAACAGGTCCTGGGTGTAACCCAGCGTCTGGTCGAACATCAGCGTGAAGACGCGAAACAGCGAATAAACCCCGACCTTGGTCAGAAGCCCGGCAAACAAGGCCGATACCGCGACCGGCGGCGTGTGATAGGAAGCCGGAAGCCAGAAGAACAGTGGAAACGCCGCCGCCTTGATGCCGAACGCCACCATGAACATGACTGCCAGCACTTCGACCATGCCACGGTGTTCGGCCACCGCTAGGCGTTGCGCGACATCTGCCATGTTGAGGGTACCGACCATGCCGTACAACAGCCCCACGGCCGTCAGGAAGATCACCGACGCCAGAAGGTTGAGGGTCACGTATTTGATGGCCCCTTCCATCTGAGCCTTCTCACCGCCAAGGATCAGCAGAGCAAAGGAAGCCACCAGCATCACCTCGAACCACACGTAGAGGTTGAAGATGTCACCGGTGAGAAAGGCGCCGGCCACCCCTGCCAGCAGGAGATGCATGAGCGGATAGTAGCCAAATTTCTCGTGACCGGGACCGGTGGTCGCCAGGGAGTAGATCGCCAAGGCCAGACCGATGATGCCAGTGAGGAGAACCATCACCGCGCTGAGCATGTCGGCTATCAGGGTGATGCCGAAAGGAGCCGGCCAGCCTCCCATCTGCAGCGTGACATACCCCTCCCGGTTCACGGTGAGCAGTAACCATAGCGCAAGCAACAGCAAGGCGACATTTCCAGCCACGGCCATGAAGCGCTGCATGGGGCGCGAGCGCCAGAAAAGCAGCGACACGGCCCCCGACAACAGCGGCAGCAGAACGGGAAGAGCGACTTCTGGCCTCACGTATCGGTTTCCTTCATCTTGTCCAGGTCATCGGCCTTGACGATCTCGTAGGCACGGCGAATCAACACCACCGCGAAGGCCAACACGCCGAAGGCGATCACGATGGCAGTCAACACCACGGCTTGCGGTAACGGGTCAGCCACCGTTCCCAGGGGTTCGACGAGAGTCTCGGGAATCAACGGCGGTGCCCCGCGAGTCATGCCCGCCGAGGTGAAGATCAGCAGATTGGCAGCGTTGGAGAGCAGCATGAGGCCGATCACCAGCTTGACGATCGAACGACGCAACATCATGAAGATTGCCGCCGCATAGATAAGTCCGATAACCACGGCCATCAAGGGCTCCATAACGACTCCTCTCGCTCAGGGTTCGACGCAAGCGGGCGTTCACGGCTCATCCTTGTCCACCTCCATCAGTGTCATCACCATCGCCAGCACGGAACCCAGCACGGCCAGGAAGACACCGATGTCGAAGATCAGCGGCGTCGAAGCGGTGAAATCGATACCGGGGATCGTCCACCACTGGGCCGTTAGAAAGGGCTGATCGAAAAACCAGGCGGGGAATACCGAAATCATGCCCAGCAGCAGTCCCACTCCGATGAGGTCGCGAGGATCGACCATGCGCAGCACTTCGCGCGTGGCGCTGATCCCATAAGCGAACAGGTAGAGGGTGAAGCCACCTGCCGCCACCAGGCCCGCGATGAACCCACCCCCCGGTTCGTCGTGACCTCTCAACAGCAGGAACACTGCGAACAACAGTTGCAGCGGCATCAGTATGCGCGCCGCCGTATGCAGTATGAGGGTACCCGACTTAACCATCGCTCCTCCCCTTGGTCTCGTCCGTTGGCTTGGCAGCACGCAGCTTGAGCATGGCGACCACGCCAATTGCCGCCAGTGCCAGAACGAAGATCTCGCCCAGCGTATCCAGAGCACGGTAGTCGACCAGAATGACGTTGACGATGTTGCGTCCGTGGGCAAGCGGGACGCTGTTGTCGACCATATAGCCGGAGATGGGGATGAATTGGTCGATTCCCCAGGATGTGAGTACCAGCAGGGTGATCAACACTCCCATGCTGCCGGCGACCAAAAGATCGCGTATGCGCTCGAGCGGCGTCGATAGACTCGCGAATCGCGGCAGCCGGAACAACACCAATACCAGCAGGATAACCGTGAGGGTTTCCACCAGCAGCTGAGTGATGCCCAGGTCCGGAGCGCTGAACAGAATGAAGGTCAAAGCGATGGAGAACCCCATGATCCCTACTGAGGCCACCGCGCCCAGCCGTGAGCGGGTGATGGTGGCGAACAGTGCAGCCATCGCCATCAGCGATACCACGACCGCTTCATGGAAATGCACATCGAGCTGAAAGGCGATCTCCGGCGAGTGACGCAGCAACAATGAGTTCCCGAGCAGCGCAATCAGCGTTGCGACCATCACCAGCACGTAGTTGCGCATGTAACCGTTTTGCAGCAACCGCGTTTGCCACTCGGCGCCCCCTGCCACTCCAAGCATGACGGCGTCGTAAGCCGCTTCGGGACCGCGTGCCATGAGCGGGTCGAGATAGGCCAGCCGGGCCCGCACCCGGTCCCAGCGCCGATACGTCACCCAGCCCAGCGCAAGGGCCGCCAGGGAGAGCAGCAACGGCAGGTTGATGCCGTGCCACAGCGCCAGATGGACGTCCGCCCCCGCCGCGCCGATGCCCGCCACGGTGACACCGACCAGACGATCCAGGCTGCCCGGCACCAGCCCCAGAAGAAGGGACGCCCCGGCCAGCACCGCCGGCCCGAACAGCATCGCCAGGGGTGCCTCGTGCGCCGCACGCGGGGTCTGCCGCTGCTCGCCGAAAAACGGACGCAGCGCCACGATGGCCGCCACGGCGATGGTCAGAATGGCGGCCATGAAGGCCAGCAGTAGAAGCAACGCCTTGTAATGGGAGGCATTCATCACCGAATCGAGCATCAACTCCTTGCCGATGAAGCCCAGCAACGGCGGCACCCCCGCCAGGGAGAGCGCCGCCACCAACGCCACCCCTGCCGTTATCGGCATCAAGGCCCTGAGCCCGCCCATGGCGGTGACGTCCTTGGTGCCGGTCTCATGGTCCAGAATGCCCGCCACCATGAACAACGCCCCCTTGTAGAGGGAGTGAGCGAGCAAGAAGGTCACGAACGCGATCAACGCCCCCTCGGTACCGATGCCCAACAGCATGGTCAAGGTACCCAGTGCCATGATCGTCGAATAGGCAAGCAGTTTCTTGACGTTGGTGTGGCGAACCGCCAGGAAAGCGCCGGTAAACATGGTCACGCCCCCGACCAGCGAGAGAGTGACGACCCAGAGGTCGGTTCCCCCGAGGCTCGGTTGCAGGCGTGCCATCAGGTAGATGCCCGCCTTGACCATGGTCGCCGAATGCAGATAGGCCGATACCGGCGTGGGTGCCGCCATGGCGTTGGGCAGCCAGAAGTGGAACGGAAACTGCGCCGACTTGGTGAAGGCCCCCAACAGCAGACAGATGAGCATCGGCGTGTAGAGAGCATGGCTGCGCAACTGGTCGCCGCGCGTCGTGAGTTCGGCCAGCGACCAGCTCTCGCCCGCGACGCCCAACATCACCACCCCGGCCATCAGCGCCAGTCCTCCGGCGACGGTCACGAACAGACCCTGCAGTGCCGCCTTGCGCGCCGAAATATCGGTGTGGTTGAAGCCGATCAGCAGGTAGGAGGTGATGCTGGTCAATTCCCAGAACACGAACAGGGTGACCAGGTTGTCGGCAAGCACCAGCCCCAGCATGGACATCATGAAGGCCGTGATGATCGCCAAGAAGCGCGGCAGATCGGGGTGGCCGCGCAGATACTCGCCGGCATAGACGAGCACCAGGACGCCGATACCCGCTATCAGCAACCCGAACAGCAGAGCGAGCCCGTCGATTAGGAAGGTCAGGGTGATGTCCATGCCTGGCACCCAGGCCATCTCCAGCCACACCGGCTCACCGCCAGTCACCACGGTGGACCACTGCGCCAACAGCCACACCACGATGGCCAAGGGGTACAGGGCCATGATCGCCGCCGTACGCTGGCCCAGCCAGCGATACAATAGCGGCGCAAAGGCAGCCAGTACGAACCCCGACAGCACGGCTATCTGCATCATCGCTCCCTCTTCCCGCTGATTTTGCCTGCCCGAACGGGCCGCACCATACCCGACACGCGGCCATGCCCATGACGCCTTAGGAGCCTAGTGCAGGGTGTGACCATCGCGCCAACGGCACCGCCTACCGCTTGGCACTCGCATCACGATGGCGTTTTCTTGACGTCAATCACCTTTCTACGTCGACTTAGCCGAATGGATGAAGCCGCACCGCCCCAGGGCGCTATGTTTGCCTACCCAAAGCCGATAAACTCTGCGCCGCAGCTGACCGCCACCGGCGTCGCCCCTCGGGCAAAACGGCCAGATAGAGTAACAAGCCGCCACCGTTTGTTCATGTGACGCTCCCAACGGGTCAGCGGCGCGATCTCGTATCGCCTCCGACCCAATGCGTGTGCCCATGGTTTCGGCACATGGCAACGCCACGCATCGATGCACCGATCATGCGACGGCCAGGGCGTGGCGGCGATGCCACCGTAACCGCCGTCAGAATGGACGAACCACCAATGTCATTGTTGTGGATTCCCCTTCTCACCATCGCCGGCATCTTCGTGCCGGTGATGACGTCTCGCCGTGGCCGCATGTTCTGCGTCAAGGCCACTCTCGTCGCCCCACTGCTCGCCCTGGCCCTGGTGCTCAGCAACGCCCCGGCCGTGCTCTCTGGCGACATGGTCAGCCTACAGATACCTTGGATGCCGTTGCTCGGCCTCGATCTCGCCCTGCGCATCGACGGCCTGACGCTGCTGTTTTCCCTGCTGATCCTGGGTATCGGTAGCCTGATCCTCTACTACGCCGGCCACTACCTCAGTGCCGACGAGGACGACGGTCGCTTCCTCGCCTACATGATGCTGTTCATGACCGCCATGCTCGGCATCGTCATGGCGGACAACCTGATTCTGCTGTGGCTGTTCTGGGAGCTGACCAGCATCTCCTCCTTCCTGCTGATCGGCTTCTGGGGGCACCGCAGCGACGCCCGGCGCGGCGCGCGCATGGCTCTGGCAGTCACCGGAGCCGGCGGGCTCGCGCTGCTCGCCGGCTTCCTGCTGATCGGCCAGGCCGCCGGCACCTTCGCCCTGGGCGAGGTGCTCGCCGCCGGCGATGCCATCCGAGCCTCCGAACACTACACGCTGATCGTGGCCCTGGTGCTGTTCGGCGCCTTCACCAAATCGGCGCAGTTTCCGTTCCACTTCTGGCTGCCCCACGCCATGGCAGCGCCCACGCCGGTTTCCGCTTTCCTGCACTCGGCGACCATGGTCAAGGCCGGCGTCTTCCTGATGGCACGCCTCAACCCGGCACTGGGCGACACGCCGCTGTGGTCACTGTGCCTGACTCTGGCCGGCCTCGCCACTCTGATCTATGCCGCCTGGTTCGCCCTACTGCAGCGCGACCTCAAGGGCATCCTGGCGTTCTCGACGGTGAGTCACCTGGGCCTCATCACCCTCCTGCTGGGCCTCGGCAGCCCGCTGGCGCTGGCTGCAGCGACCTTCCACATTCTCAATCATGCGACCTTCAAGGCGGCGCTGTTCATGAGCGTGGGAATCATCGACCACGAAACCGGAACCCGCGACATCGACCGTCTCGGCGCCCTGTGGTCGATGATGCCGCTCACCGGCACCCTGACGCTGCTGGCCGGGGCCGCCATGGCCGGCATTCCGCCATTCAACGGTTTCCTGTCCAAGGAGATGCTCCTCGACCAGAGCCTGCAGACAGGCCTGCTGGGAGCGCTCAGCGCCGTCATCCCGCTGCTGGTGCTGGTGGGCGCCACTCTATCGGTGGCCTATTCCTTGCGTCTGATCTGGAGCCTGTTCTTCGCCGAGCCCAAGCTGTCCCGCGAGGAGAAGACCCTGCCACCGCTGAAGGCACACGATCCGGCCCGCGGCATGCTGACCCCCGGGCTCTTCCTGGCCGCCATGAGCCTGCTGATCGGGCTCTTCCCCATGACGCTGGCCGAACCCATCGTCCGTGCCGCCAGCCTGGCGGTGCAGGGCGACGCCTCCCCCGAACTGCACCTGGCGCTGTGGCACGGCATCAACCTGCCACTGGTCATGAGCCTGATCGCCATTGCCGGCGGTGTGATCGTGCTGCGTCAGCACAAGCGCATCGCCGGTCTCGCCACCCTCTTCCCCTCGCGCGATGCCAGCCGACTCTTCGAGGCGGCCGTGTTGCGCGTCGTCAAGGCCTCACTGTGGCTGACCCTGCGTCTGGAGAACGGTTCGCTGCAACGCTACCAGGCGCTGTTGATCCTCTGCGCCCTGGCCATGGCCGGCATCGGTCTGATGAAACTGGACACGCTCACCGGCGCGGCCGGCCTGCAATCGTTGGACGCCATGCTGGTGCTGGGCGCGGCCCTGGCCATCTTCGGCGCCATCGGCAGTGCCTTGAGCCATCGCTGGCGCCTGGTGTCGATCCTGATGTTATCGGTGGTCGGCCTGGTGGTGTCGCTGACCTTCGTACGCTTCTCGGCACCGGACCTGGCCCTGACTCAGCTGTCGGTGGAGGTGGTGACCATGATCCTGCTGATCCTGGCACTCTTCTTCCTGCCCCAGCGCCCGCCGCTGCTGGTCTCCGGTCGACGCATCCTGCGCGACCTGATCCTGGCGGTGGCCATGGGGCTGGTGATCGCCATGCTCAACTACGCGCTGCTGACCCGCGAGACGCTGACCATCGCCGACTACTTCCTGCGCGAGAGCGTCCCCGGCGGCGGCGGCTCCAACGTGGTCAACGTCATCCTGGTGGACTTCCGCGGCTTCGACACCTTCGGCGAGATCACCGTGCTGACCCTCGCCGGCCTGGCCACGTTCAAACTGCTCAACCGCCTGAAGCTGTTCATGCCCGCCGGCAACGTCGAGGGCATCCGCTGGTCCCAGCAGCGCCACCCGATGATCCTGGCCGTGGTATCGCAGATTCTGTTGCCGCTCGCCCTGCTGGTTTCGGTCTACATCTTCCTGCGCGGCCACAACCAGCCCGGCGGCGGTTTCATCGCCGGACTGATCACCGCCACCGCGCTGCTGCTGCAGTACATGGCCCGCGGCCACGACTGGACGCGGGCTCGCCTGCCCGTTTCCTATCCGGTGATCGCCGTATCGGGGCTGGCCGTCGCCCTGGCCACGGGCCTTGGCAGCTGGCTGTTCGGCTACCCCTTCTTGACCACGTCCTTCGGCCACTTCCACCTGCCGCTGATCGGCGACTTCGAATTGGCCACGGCGATGCTGTTCGACCTGGGCGTCTTCCTTGCCGTGGTCGGCGCCACCCTGATGATTCTGGTCAACCTCGGCCGGGTCACCACCCTTCACCGCCCGACTCTGGAGGAACGCTGATGGAAGCCCTTTTCTCACTGATGGTCGGTGTACTCACCGCCAGCGGCGTCTATCTGCTGCTACGCGGACGAACCTTCCCAGTCATCATCGGTCTTTCGCTGCTCTCCTATGCGGTGAACCTCTTCCTGTTCTCGAGCGGCGGACTGCGCACCAACGCGGCGCCGGTCATCGGCGCCTCGATCAGTCCCACCGATCCGCTGCCCCATGCGCTGGTACTCACCGCCATCGTGATCGGCTTCGCCATGACCGCCTTCGTCGTCATCCTCGCCGTGCGCGCACGTAGCGAACTCGGCAGCGACCACGTGGACGGCCAGCAGGGCGAAGAAGGAGACACTCGCTGATGAGCCAACATCTGCTCGCCCTGCCCATCGTGCTGCCGATGTTCGCGGCACTGGTTCTGCTGCTGCTCTCCAACCGCATCTCCGAACAGCGCCAGCGGCTCCTCAGCGTGGCCTTCACTGCCCTGCTCGTGCTGGTCAATCTCGTCCTGCTGTCGCACGCCAGCAGCGGCGAGCTGGCCTTCTATGCCCTGGGCAACTGGCAGGCACCCTTCGGCATCATTCTGATGCTCGACCGGCTCTCTGCGCTGATGCTGACCATCACCGCCGTACTGGCCATGGGTTGCGTGATCTTCGCCTGTGCCGGCGACGACCAGCGCGGCGCCTACTTCCATGGCGTGTTCCAGCTGCAGCTGATGGGGCTGAACGGCGCCTTCCTCACCGGCGACATCTTCAACCTCTTCGTCTTCTTCGAGATACTGCTGCTCGCCTCCTATGCGCTACTGATGCACGGTGGCGGCAAGGCGCGAGTGGGTGCCGGCCTGCACTATGTGATCCTCAATCTGGCCGGCTCGGCGCTGTTCCTGATTTCGCTGGGCATCCTCTACGGCGCGACCGGCACCCTCAACATGGCCGACATGGCTCGCCGAGTGGCCAGCATGCCCAACGATCAAGCGGCCTTGGTGACGGCCGGCGGTCTGTTGCTGATCGTGGTGTTCAGTCTCAAGGCGGCACTGCTGCCACTCTACTTCTGGCTGCCACGCACCTATGCCGCGGCTCCCGCTCCGGTAGCGGCGCTGTTCGCCATCATGACCAAGGTGGGCCTCTACGCCATCCTCCGCGTGCAGACACTGATCTTCGCCGACAGTCCGGCGGAAGACCCCATCGACGCCTGGCTATGGTGGTCGGGGCTGGCCACGCTGGTGCTGGCAGCGGTAGGCGTGCTCGCTGCCCGCGACCTGCGCACCCTGATCGCCTATCTGGTGCTGATCTCGGTGGGCACCCTGCTGGCGGGCACGGCGCTGCAAAGCCCGGCGGCCAACACCGCCCTGCTGTATTACCTGCCTCATACTACCCTGATCTGCGGATCGCTATTCCTGATCGCCGAGCTGATCGGTCAGCAACGAGCCAAAGCCGGCACCCGACTGGTGCGTGCCCGGCGCCTCTATCAGCGTTTCCTGCTCGGCGGGCTGTTTCTGGTGGCGGCGGTGGCCGTGGCCGGCCTGCCGCCCTTGGCCGGTGCCCTGGGCAAGCTGATGCTGATGCAGGCCGTCGAGGGCAATGCCCGGCTGTGGCTGTGGCCGCTGCTGCTGCTGGCCGGACTGTGCGCGCTGGTCGCCCTGTCGCGGGCCGGCTCGGTGCTGTTCTGGGCCAGCTACAAGGGTGAAGTGGCTACCGGCCGCGTCACCCGCGCCCAGCTCGGCGGCGTGCTGTGGCTGCTGGCCTATGCCCCGCTGCTGGTGATCTTCGGTGGGCCGATGAGCGAGTACACGCAGGCCACGGCCCGGCAGCTCGCCCAACCCCAGGCCGTCATTGCCGAACTGCTGGGCGATGCCCCCGCAGCCCAGGCGACCCAGTTCCAAGCCATCCAGGGAGAGTCGCCATGACACGCCTGCAACGCTACCTTCCGACCCCCGTGCTGTCGTTGGTGCTGCTGATGGCATGGCTGCTGATGGTCCGCAGTCTGGCCTTCGGCCACATTCTGCTGGGCGGTTTCCTTGCCGTGGCGATCCCATTGCTGACCCGGGGCTTTTGGGAGCCGCTGCCGCGCGTCAAGCACCCGCTCAAGCTGGCCCGCTTCGTGCTGATCGTGCTGTGGGATATCGTCATGGCCAACCTGCAGGTGAGCTTGCTGATTCTCTCGCCCAAGCGTGAAGCGCATCCCGGATTCATCGAGTATCCGCTGGCTCTCAAGGACCGCCTCGCCATCACTCTGCTGGCCAACACCATCACCATGACGCCGGGCACCGTCTCCACCAACATTCGCCTGGACAGCTCGTCACTGCTGATCCATGCCCTGGACATGGACGAGGAGCAGGCCCTGATCCGCGAGATCCAGGAGCGCTACGAGCGGCCGCTCAAGGAGATCTTCGAATGCTAGACACCGCTTTGTGGATCAGTCTGACGCTGATCGTGCTGGCCATGGCGATGAACGTCTATCGCCTGGCCGCGGGCCCTGACGTACCGGATCGCCTGTTGGCGCTGGATACGCTTTACGTCAACTCCATCGCGCTGATCGTGCTGCTGGGCCTGTGGCTGAACACCAAGACCTACTTCGAGGCCGCGATCCTCATCGCCATGCTGGGCTTCGTGGGCACCATGGCCATCTGCCGCTACCTGCTGCGCGGCGACATCATCGAATGACGGAGAGAGCGAAACCATGACGTTCTATGTCATTACCGAAGGCGTCATCGCCTTCCTGCTGGTTGCTGGCGGCATCTTCGCCTTCACCGGTTCGCTGGGCATGCTCAAGCTCAAGGATTTCTTCATGCGCCTGCACGGCCCCACCAAGGGCACCACCCTGGGCATCGGCTGCATACTGATCGCCTCGATGCTCTACTTCACCGTGACCCAGCGCGAGTTCCACGTACAGGAGCTGCTGATCACGCTGTTCTTGTTCATCACCGCACCGGTAACCGGCCACATGCTGGCCAAGACCGGCCTGCACATGCACCTGCGCTTCTACACCGGTACGCGTGGCTCGCTGCCGGAGTTCCGCGACGAGGATGTCGGCCAGAGCCGGGTCGCGCGCCCGGCCCGAGCTCGCCATCCATGGCGCACCAAGGCCAAGCGGTCGCGACTCAAGCGCCGCGAGAACGCCTGAAGCGCACTCTCAACACCAACCGGCGAGCTCGTTGCGGACCACCGCGAGCAACGCCTGGATGTGGTCGTCGCGGTCATTGAGACAGGGCACGTAGGTGAAACGCTCGCCGCCGGCTTCGAGGAAGCTCTCCTTGATCTCCTCGTTGATCTCTTCGAGCGTTTCCACGCAGTCGGCCGAGAAGGCCGGCGAGATCACCGCGATATGCTTCTTGCCCCGTTTCGCCAGCTCGGCGACGTGATCCACGGTTTGCGGCCCCACCCACTCCTCGGGGCCGAACTGCGACTGAAAGGCCGTGTGAATGGCGTCCGCCTCCCACCCCAGCCGTTCGCGCAACAGCCGCGTGGTCTTCTGGCACTGGCAGTGGTAGGGATCACCCTCCATCAGGAAACGCTTGGGTACGCCATGATATGACGCCACCAGTACTTCGGGGCTTCCTTCGACGTCGGCATAGGCCTCGTTCACCGAGTTGGCCAAAGCGTCGATGTATTGAGGATGCTCGAAGTAGGCGGGAACGGTGCGAATCGCTGGCTGCCACTTGAGCTTCATCAGGGTGCGAAAGGCCTGGTCGTTGGCCGTTGCCGTGGTCGGCGAGGCGTACTGGGGATAGAGCGGGAAGAACAGAATCCTTTCGCAGCCCGCGGCCTGCATCCGACGCAGCACGCTGTCGGTGGAGGGGTTGCCGTAGCGCATGCAGAAGTCGACCATCACTGCGTCGCCGTACAGCGATTCGAGCCCTTCGGCTACCTTGCGGGTCTGCTCACGGGTGACGGTCAGCAGTGGGCTCTCGTCCTTCTCGGTGTTCCAGATGCCCCGATAGGCGGCGCCGGAACTGAACGGACGCCGAGAGAGGATGATCAACTGCAGCAGCGGTTGCCACTTCCAGCTCGGGTAGTCCACCACCCGCTTGTCGGAGAGGAATTCGCCAAGATAGCGGCGCATGGACCAATAGTCGGTGGCGTCGGGGGTCCCCAGGTTCGCCAGCACGACACCCACCTTGGCACGCGGAATCGGCGGATGATCGGCGGGAGAATGAGCCAGGCGTCCCTGGCCGGGGTGATCCTGCTCCACTTGCGATGCGGTCATGCCTGGGCTCCTTGTGGTCACTAGCGACGTGGGCCCAGTGTATCAGGCAATGCTTGCCCGTGGCATGAAGTTGTACTATGAAGCCGATCTGTACAGCTTACCGAAAACTCGTGGTCTTAGCGCTCAAAACACCAGCGGCATGCGTGACGTCAACGGATCGTGGTAGTGCGTCTCGCGGCCGATGACCTCGTCCTGAGGAACGTACTGAACCAGGTAGGCGCGATGAATGCCCGCCCGCTTGAGCTCCAGGTAGACGTCCTCCAGCGAACGGAAGAGCATGGGTTTACCGCGACGTTCGAGAGTATGGCGGGCGCCTTCCATGTCTTCCAGCTCGACCTGATAGCAATGACTGCCGGCATGCGTGATGACGCGAATCTCGAAGTTGTCGCGATGGGTCGCGAAGGCCTTTAGTTCGTGAAACTCCATGGCGTTCTCCAGGTGTCTTGTGATTGGCGTACCGCCACAGCTTGACGCCGGAAGATGACGCGACGGTGACGAGCCAAGATTGGGACTGTGACTCCTCGACGCCCGGAAGGGTTCCACAAACTACTGATAATCGGAGGGATCGATCGCCTTGGCAAGCGAGTTGCGGTCGACCCATTTACCCGCCTTGGTTTCCTTGTAGCGAAAGACCACGCGATCGCCGACCGCCACGGTGAGCTCGGCCTCTTCGGTCTGGTAGCTGTACGTCTCGCCATCCACCACCAGTTGGAAGCGGTAGAGGTCCGGCATCCCCAACCACTCCTTGAACGGCCCTTCCCGCTCCACCGACTGCAGCTCGCCACGGGCTTCCAACTTGGGTGCCCGCTTGCCGCGCCTGAATCCGCCTGCCATGGTGTCTCCTTCCTGTACTGAATCGGGGGTCGGCATTATACGAACTCGCCGGTGGGACTCAAGCCGCTCAGCCGCCGAACGCTTCGCCGTAGCTGTCGGGTGCCAGATCCTCGAAGCGAGTGTACTTGCCGATGAAAGCCATGTGCACAGTACCGATGGGACCGTTACGCTGCTTGCCGATGATCAGTTCGGCCAGCCCTTGGTTGTCGGGGTTGTCCGGATTGTAGACCTCGTCACGGTAGACGAAGGCGATGATGTCGGCATCCTGCTCGATGGCCCCGGATTCGCGCAGGTCCGACATGACCGGCCGCTTGTTGGGACGCTGCTCGAGCGAGCGGTTGAGCTGGGAAAGTGCCACCAGTGGACAGCCGAACTCCTTGGCAATGCCTTTCAGAGAGCGCGAGATCTCCGAGATTTCTCCGGTCCGGTTCTCGGAAAAGCCGGGGATCTGCATCAACTGCAGGTAGTCGACCATGATCATCGAGAGATTGCCGTGCTCGCGCACCACCCGGCGGACCCGGGAGCGAATCTCGCTGGGCGACAGGGCCGCCGTATCATCGATGAACAGCTGCTTGTCCTTGAGCAGGTTCACCGCCGAAGTCAGGCGCGGCCAGTCTTCGTCCTCGAGCTGGCCGGTACGCACTCGGGTCTGGTCGATGCGCCCCAACGACGACAGCATGCGCAGCATCAGCGCATCGGCCGGCATCTCCATGGAAAACACCATGACCGGCTTGTCGCTGGAGATCACCGCATGCTCCACCAGGTTCATGGCGAACGTCGTCTTGCCCATGGAAGGACGCCCGGCGATGATCACCAGATCCGACGCCTGCAGTCCCGAGGTCATTTCGTCGAGGTCGCGAAAGCCGGTGGAAAGACCGGTCATCTCGCCCTGCATGTTGAACAGTTCATCGATGCGATCCACCGCCTTGGCCAGCAGGTCGCTCATGCCGATGGGACCACCGCTCTTGGGCCGTTCTTCGCTGATCTGGAAGACCAGCCGCTCGGCTTCGTCGAGTAGCTCGTCCGCGGGCCGCCCCTGGGGGCTGAAGGCGCCGTCGGCGATCTGGCTGGCGGCGCGGATCAGCTTGCGCAGCGTGGCACGTTCCCGAACGATGTCGGCATAGGCGCGGATATTGCTGGCGGAAGGGGTGTTGCGCGCCAGTTCTGCCAGGTAGGCGAGCCCGCCTACCGTCTCGAGCTGATCGCGCCCTTCCAGCGCCTCGGAGAGCGTCACCACATCGAGCGGCTGCGCCGCCTCGGCCAGCCTCGCCATGACGTTGAAGATCAGCCGATGCTCATAGCGATAGAAATCGTCGGCCACCAGTCGGTCGGCAATGTTGTCCCAGGCGGAATTGTCGAGCATCAGTCCGCCCAGCACCGACTGCTCGGCCTCGAGAGAGTGCGGTGGCACCTTGAGCGCGGCGGTTTCCTGATCGGGGGCGACGACATCATTCATGGCAGGTGGACTCCATGGGGCCGAAGAATCATTCTAGCGCAACCCGGCGGCCGTCCAAATGCGTCGACCGCCAATGAAAAGCCCCGCAACCCTGTCGGGTGCGGGGCAGCGCGCCAGCAGGCGTAGCGGCTTATTCGGCCACCACCACCACGCGCACGGTGGCATCGACTTCGGCGTGCAGGTGCAGGTCGACGTCGTACTCGCCAGTGGCACGAATCGGCCCTTCCGGCATACGCACCTCGCTCTTGGCGACATCGATGCCAGCGGAAGAGATCGCCTCGGCCAGGTCGCGCGGACCGATGGAACCGAACAGCTTGCCTTCGTCACCGGCCTTGGCGACCAGCGACAGCTCGATATCGGCGAGCTGAGCGGCACGCGTTTCGGCCTCGGCCTTGCGCTCGGCGGCCTGGGCCTCGAGTTCGGCGCGCTGTGCCTCGAAGGCAGCGACGTTGTCCTTGGTCGCCGGTACGGCCAGCCCGTAGGGAACCAGGTAGTTGCGGCCGTAGCCGGGCTTGACGTTGACCTGGTCGCCCAGGCTGCCCAGCTTGCCAATCTTGTCGAGCAGAATGACTTCCATCTCGTTAACCTCTATGTCAATCGCTGTGGGTGGCCAGACGGCCGCGGAAGTCCGCGAACACGTCGAGGAAAGCCACCAACAGCACGATCAGTATCATGGGCCAGGTGGTGATCAGCAACAGATAGAAAGCGATCAACCACAGCCCGTTCATGCCCTTGGCTCCGATGAAGCCGTGTACCAACGCCACGCCGCATACCAGCAGCGGCACCCAGGCCAGCGTAATGAGTGCCGGCATCCCCAGCAGGCCGCCTGCCACGGCGATCCCCACCAGCACCGCCAACTCGCGGCCCGACAGACGAAGTGCATGGAACTCTTCGCGAAACCCGCCGGGGTTGTAGAGCCCCGCCTGCCAGCTGCGTGCCAGCGCCAGACAGGCTATCGATGCCAGCAGCACCACCACTCCGGTAACGCCACCGACCAGCAGGGTGGTGAGCGCCTCGGTATCATAGCCCTGACGCGCCAGCTCGTTGAGCATGGCATCGATCTCGGCCGACCCTTCACGCAGCTGTTCCAGCAGCGGGCCGGTGCCCCCCGATGGCACGAAGAGCCCCAGCTGCACCATGACCGCTGCCGCCAGGGTGCCGACGATCAACGCCTCACTCCAGCGCATGCGCTCACGCAGCACCAGTGCCATCAGCGTGACCAGCAGCACACTGGCCAGGGGAATCGCATCGCCTTGCGTCCACCACCATCCGGCAGGTACGGCTGCCGCCACGATCACCGGCAGTGCCGGAGAGAGACCGCGACGCAGGGTGACCAGCGCGGCAACGGCGCCGCTCAGCCAGAACAGCCAGGGGACGATGGCCGCCACGGCAGCCCCACCGGCTGCGTGGGGCGTGCCGCGCATCAGCCAGCGAGCGATCGGCAACATCGGACGACCGGCTTACTGGTGGCTGTCGCTGTAGGGCAGCAGAGCCAGGTAGCGAGCGCGCTTGATGGCGGTCGCCAGCTGACGCTGGTAACGCGCCTTGGTGCCGGTGATACGGCTGGGAACGATCTTGCCGGTCTCGGTGATGTAGGCCTTGAGCGTGTCCAGATCCTTGTAGTCGATCTGTTTCACGCCTTCAGCGGTGAAACGGCAGAACTTGCGGCGACGGAAAAAGCGTGCCATGGAAAAAACTCCTTGGGGCGAGCGAATGGGACTTAAGCGGTGGCTTCGGCGCTGCGCGGCTTCTCTTCGCGGCGCGCCCGCTTCTCTTCGGCCGGCTTCATCATCGGCGATGCCTCGGTGATGGCTTCCTTGCAACGCACCACCAGGCTACGAATGATGGCATCGTTGAAACGGAAGATGTTCTCGATCTCGTCGAGGGTCTCACCGCTGCACTCCACGTTCATCAGCACGTAGTGAGCCTTGTGGATCTTGTTGATCGGGTAGGCCAGATGACGACGGCCCCAGTCTTCGAGGCGATGCACGGTACCACCGCTGTCGGTGACGATGCTCGAGTAGCGCTCGACCATGGACGGCACTTGCTCGCTCTGGTCCGGATGGACCATGAACACGATTTCGTAATGACGCATGGGATCTCCTTGCGGGTTAGCAGCTTCCACATGAGGAACCTTGTCGCTCAGAGGAAGCAAGGAGGTGAAATGGAAACGCCCGCTCACACAGGAACGGGCGCAAACATTTTAAAGACTGCGCGCGAAGAGTGCAAGCTGCGGGCTGCGGGCTGCGGGCTGCGGGCTGCGGGCTGCGGGCTGCGGGCGATAGTCTAACTCGCCCCTCGAAACCCGAAACCCGTGGCTCGAGGCTCGAGGCTCGAGGCTCGAGGCTCGTGTCTCAGTGGGTCCGTTGCCGCACCGCCTCGAAAAGGCCGATGCCGGTGGCAACGGAGACGTTGAGGCTCGAGACGCTGCCGGCCATGGGTAGCTTGACCAGGTGATCGCACGCTTCGCGGGTGAGCCGGCGAAGCCCCTTGCCTTCGGCCCCCATCACCAGTGCCACGGGGCCGGACAAGTCGGCGTCGAACAGCATCGTCTCGGCCTCGCCGGCAGTGCCGATCAGCCACACGCCCAGCGACTTCAGCCGGGCCAGCGACCGGGCCAGGTTGGTGACCTGATAAACCGGTATGCTCTCGGCCGCGCCGCAGGCCACCTTGCGTACCGTGGCATTGAGGGGGGCCGACTTGTCCTTGGGCACGATCACGCCGTGCACGCCAGCGGCATCGGCAGTGCGCAGGCAGGCACCGAAGTTGTGCACGTCGGTGACGCCATCGAGCACCAGTAGCAACGGCGACACCGGCAACGGCCAGGCTTCCAGCCGAAACCACAGTTCCGCCTCATCCTGTCCGGCAAGCGGCGTGCAGAATGCCACCACGCCCTGATGGGCCGCACTGCCAACCAGCGCATCCAGGGTTTCGCGGGGCTGAGCCACTGGCTGCAGCCCCGCCGCGCGAGCGCGCTCAACGAGCGCTGCCAGGCGCCGTTCGGCTGCTCCCTCCTGCACCCACAACTCACGGGGCGGCTCGCCGCGTGCCAGCAGCGCCTCCACCGCATGCACGCCGAACACCGCCTCGAGTCCGGGGGGGCCTGCCACGGCGGCACGGCGATCGCGCCGGGGCTTGCTCCCCGGCCTGGCCTTGGTACGTCGTTTCTCGGTCACCGGGGTCTACCCTGATTCAGCGCTTGCGCGAGCGCGACTTGTTGCCGCGCCCGCCGCGGCTACGTCGCTTGCCCTTGTTCTCGGCTTCCGTCGCGGTCGCCGACTCGCCCTGCTTTTTCTTCTTCTGCGCACCCGCCTCGGCACGCCCACGGCTCGGGGCGGCATCCGCGGCGCGCCGACGACGTGGCTGACGCTTGGGGCGCGGCTTGTCGTCGGCCAGGGCGAAGTCGATCTTGCGCTCGTCCAGGTCGACGCGGGCCACCTGCACGGTGACGCCGTCCCCCAGACGATAGCTCATGCCGCTGCGCTCGCCTTTCAGGCGGTGCTTTTCCGGCTCGTAGTGATAATAGTCGGAGGGCAGCGAGGTGACGTGCACCAAGCCCTCTACGTAGACCTCGTCGAGACGCACGAAGATGCCGAACTGGGTCACCGAAGCGATGCTGCCGTCGTAGATCTCGCCGAGCTTGTCGGACATGAACTCGCACTTGAGCCAGTCTTCCACGTCACGGGTGGCATCATCGGCGCGCCGCTCGGTCATCGAGCAGTGTTCGCCCAGCTCGAGCATCTGCTCGAAGGTGTAGGGAGCCCATTTGCTCGGCGGCTCCACCGGCGCCCCCTCGGCGCGCAGCACGGTGTTGGTCTGGCGCGGGCCACGAATCACCGAACGGATGGCGCGATGCACGATCAGGTCGGGGTAGCGGCGGATCGGTGAGGTGAAGTGCGCGTAGGCCGGGTAAGCCAAGCCGAAGTGACCGTCGTTCTGGGGCGAATAGACTGCCCGACTCATGGAGCGCAGCATCACCGTCTGGATGACGTCGGCATCGGGACGGCCCTTGATCGACTCGGCGAGCTCCCGGTAGTCCTGCGGGCTGGGGTCGTCCCCTCCGCCCAGCGACAGCCCCAGCTCATTGAGAAACAGCCGCAGCTTGTCGAGACGCTCCGGCGAGGGTTTCTCGTGGATGCGATACAGCGCCGGCAAGTCATGCTTGTCGAGAAAGCGCGCCGTCGCCACGTTGGCCGCCAACATGCACTCCTCGATGATCTTGTGGGCATCGTTGCGAGTGCGCGGCACGATCTTCTCGATCTTGCGCTCGTCGTTGAAGACGATGGCAGTCTCGGTGGTCTCGAAGTCGATGGCGCCACGCGCTTCGCGCGCCTCGCGCAGCAGGCGATAGAGGGCATGCAGATTGCCGAGCGGCTTGACCAGTTCGCGATACTGCTCGCGCAGGGCGTCGCCCTCTTCCCCCTCGTCGTCGAGGATCGCCGCCACCTTGTTGTAGGTGAGGCGGGCATGGGAGCGGAACACCGCTTCGTAGAAGCGATAGCGACTGATCGCGCCGCTCTGGGAGATGTTCATCTCGCAGACCAGCGCCAGGCGGTCGACGTCCGGATTGAGCGAGCAGAGCCCGTTGGAGAGCAGTTCGGGCAGCATCGGCACCACCTGCCCTGGGAAGTACACCGAGTTGCCACGGCGGATCGCCTCCTCGTCCAGGGCGCTGCCGGGCCGCACGTAGTGGGATACGTCGGCAATGGCCACCAGCAGCTTCCAGCTGCCGGACTTGGTCTTCCAGGCGCACACGGCGTCGTCGAAGTCCTTGGCGCTCTCGTCGTCGATGGTCACCAGCGGCACGTCGCGCAGATCGACCCGATGCGCCTTGTCGTCTTCGGCCACCTCGGCGGACATTCCGGCGATCTGATCATGAACCTCGGGCGGGAACTCGGCGGGAATCTCGTAGCTGCGGATGGCGATATCGATCTCCATCCCCGGATCCATGCGCTCTCCCAGCACCTCCACCACTTCTCCCACTGGCTGGACACGGGTCTCGGGCTGCTTGACGATGCGCGCCGAGATCACCTGGCCGTCCTGGGCACCGCCGCAGGCACTGTGAGGGATGATCACCTCCTGGGTGATGCGCGGGTTCTCTGGAATCAGCACCCCGAACTCGGGGGTGTTCTCGCGATAGACGCCAACGATGGTCTGGGTGTTGCGCGCCAGTACCTCGGCGATGGTGGCCTCGTCGCGACCGCGACGGTCGCGACCGCTGATGCGCACCAGCACATGGTCGCCGTGGAAGACCCGGCGCATCTGGCGCGGCGGCAGAACCAGATCGGGTTTCTTGCCATCGTCGCGCAGCAAGAAGCCGAAGCCATCGCGATGGCCGAGCACCTTGCCCTTGACCAGGTCGAGCTTGTCGATCAATGCATAGGCGCCGGCGCGGTTGCGCAGCACCTGGCCATCGCGCTCCATGGCCGCCAGACGACGCCTGACCGCCTCCTGAAGATCCTCGTCGTCGAGACCCAGCAAGCGGCTCATCTTTTCATGAGCGATGGGTTTGCCGTACTCCTGCAGCCGCGCCAGGAGGTACTCGCGACTGGGTGCCGGTTTATCGTACTTGTGGGCCTCGCGGCTGGCATGGGGGTCGTCACTGAGCGTCCATTGGGTCATGCGAGGGGCATCCTTGGCGGCATCGTTGGAAGCGGGCCCGAAAAGGCGCCGAAAAAGCACCGCAGGCGTAGGGTCGAGTTGGTCGGGTCGATTATCATGGCCGCAGTATAGCGCCCGCCCCGCGACGACCCCAACCCCAACGACATGTCCCGCTCGATCCCCGTGCTACCGGAAACCCGGATCTCCGTCGCAAGAGGCTTGCATTGCGCCGGGATTACGGTACCATACGCCACGCCTGCCCAGATGGCGGAATTGGTAGACGCGCTAGCTTCAGGTGCTAGTGTCCTTACGGACGTGGAGGTTCAAGTCCTCTTCTGGGCACCAAGGTTCCCCTGGAACCGCCGGGAATGCGTTCCCATGCTCTTTGTCAGTTCTATTCGCTCGTGTTCGCCCAGGTGGCGGAATTGGTAGACGCGCTAGCTTCAGGTGCTAGTGTCCTTACGGACGTGGAGGTTCAAGTCCTCTCCTGGGCACCATCCCTTGACGGGAGCCCGAACACGACGAACGGCATGATACGCCCAGGTGGCGGAATTGGTAGACGCGCTAGCTTCAGGTGCTAGTGTCCTTACGGACGTGGAGGTTCAAGTCCTCTCCTGGGCACCACGCTTCTCGTATCATGCAGTAACGAACCGCAAGTAGAGCTAGCCCTTTAGCCGAGACCGCGACATTGGATCGCGGTTTTTTCGTGTCTATTGAAAACGCGCCGGCAGCTGGCTCACCGCATCCAGGGCCCACCCTTCGGTCGCCACCTCTCCCTCCAGCGACTCGGCAACCGACTCGGGCAGCTGCGGAAAGAAGTCGAGCCCGGTACGCGCTTCCAGCTCGTCGACAGTCACCAGGAAGTCATCCAGCGGCTCGTCGCCACGAACCGTCTGAGGCATGAGGAAAGCCAGCACTCTGGGCGTTTCGGCGGGCACCACGACGATCTTGTAGAACGCCTCCGGCACTTCCACCAGCCCCACGCGGCGCCGTGCGCCATCGAGGAAGCGCTCGCTGAATACCGGCCCGGTGATCACCTGAACGACTCCGAAGCGCGGCACGAAGCGATCGATCACCACTTCCTCGAGGCGCTGCCAGAGCCGGCGATTGAGGTCGGGACGCTGCGGCGTCAGATTGCTCATCAGAAAGGTGTCGCGCTGGGCCTCACCCCCGTGCACCGTAGCGATGGCATAATTGGGCGCCAGGTGGCCGCGGTCGTAGCCGCTGCCGAAATAGCTGTCCGGGGCAATCGGCCACAGGGTGCGCCAATCGCGGCGAAAGGCTGGCCGTGCGCCGATATCGGCATCGTCCACTTCGTGCAGCCAGTAGCTGACCCACAGCGGATTGACGCGCACGTCCGACCAGCCGACCAGGAACCCGTCGTTACGCAGTACGCGGTGCAAGGTCAGCGGCGAAAGGCGTTCCCAAGTGGGCACTCCCATCCAGCTCAGGCTGTCGCGATAGGCCTGCTCCTGGCCGTACCAGAGAGCGCTGCCCACCATCACGAAGAGCAGAGTGACGGCGAAACGGCGCAGCGAACGGCGCCAGCGGGAGCGAGGTCGGGTCTTTCGGCGGCGTGTCATCCGTGAACGCTAGGGCTCCTGAGGTAGGTTATGGCGGTGCGGCAGGCTCTTACCAGCCGAGAGAGAACATCGTCTCCAGGTCGTGACGGGAGTGCACCTGCATGGCATTGAGCGTCTCGGTATCGCTGATCCCTTCCACGGCATTGAGGCGCTCGGTGACGAGCTCGGCGAGGCTCTCGAAATCGCGGGTGCGGGCAATGGCCACCAGATCGTAGCGCCCGCAAGTGGAATAGACCTCGCTGATGCCGTCGACATCGGCGAGCCGCTCGGCCACGGCCTTGACCTGGCCCTTGTCGGTATTGATCAGGATCACGGCGTTCTGCATCTGGCATCCTCCCGCTCGGTGACTCCTGCGGCGAGGCTCGCCGCAAGCTGCTGCCGAGTATATCAGGCCCGGCCGGGCGGCAGAATCGCCGGGGCATGCCAAAGGAGGTATCACGGGACGACAGGTGGGCGCGGTATCATCAACGACGCTACGGTGAGTCCACCATGACACGTGACGACAACGAGGAGGCGACATGACCGACGAGCGCCGTCGTGTTTTCCTGCGCCAGGGCCTGCTCGGCCTGGCCGCACTGCCACTGGGCGCGGGGCTGCTGGCTCGGCGCCCGCTGGCTGATGAATTGCCGTATCTCGAGCCCGGAGCGGAGGAAGCGCGCGCTCTCGGCTATGTGGAAAACGCCAGCGATGCCAGTCAGCACCCTGCCTATAGCGCTGGCGAGAGCTGCCGCCACTGCCTGTTCTTCGAAGCCGATACCCAAGGGTGCCAGATCTTCCCGCAATACCGAGTGACACCCGGTGGCTGGTGTCAGTCCTGGGCGCCGGCCGAGTGAATCGGCGGCGGCGACGCAACCGACGGACAGCCGGCACTCATTGCCGATCGCCCTCCTCGTCGGGCAGCGGCCAGTGGTAGCGGCGCGCCACGCTGCCGTCATCGAGCAACGACTCCAGCTTGACCGGGAAGCCCCACAACTGATGCAGATGGCGCATCACCGGATAGACGCTGCGTGCCAGTGGACGGCGATTGTCCTGGACATGACGCAGGGTCAGCGAGCGATCCCCGCGGATATCCGCGGCATAGACCTGAATATTGGGCTCACGCACGGCCAGGGCATGCTGGACGGCGAGCGCCTCACGTACGCGACGATAACCGCGCTCGTCATGGATTGCCGTCACCTCCAGCATCTCGTCCTGGTCGTCGTCCACCACGGTGAACAGCTTGAGGTCGCGAATCACCTTGGGTGACAGAAACTGCTGAATGAAGGATTCGTCCTTGAAGTTCTTCATGGCGAAATGCACGGTTTCGAGCCAGTCGCTGCCAGCGGTATCGGGGAACCACTCGCGATCCTCGTCGGTGGGCTGCTGGCACATGCGCTTGATGTCGCTGAAGATGGCGAAGCCCAGCGCATAAGGGTTGATGCCGCCGTAGTAGGGGCTGTCGAAGGCCGGCTGGCTGACGACGGCAGTATGCGACTGCAGGAACTCCAGCATCAGCCCCTCGTCGACCAGCCCCTCGTCATAGAGGCGGTTCATCAGCGTATAGTGCCAGAACGAGGCCCATCCTTCGTTCATCACCTGGGTCTGGCGCTGCGGGTAGAAATACTGGGCGAGCTTGCGCACGATACGCACGATTTCGCGCTGCCAGGGCGCCAGCAGCGGGGCGTTCTTCTCGATGAAGTAGAGTAGATTCTCCTGAGGTTCGGGCGGGTAGCGCTCGCCGCTGTGTAGACCCAGTGGATCCTCCTCGTCGGCGAGGCTACCGGGAAGCGTGTCGCCGCCCTGGCGGCCGGGAATGGTCCGCCATAGGGTGTTCACCTGGGCCTGCAGGTGCTCTTCGCGCTCTTTCTGACGCCGCGCTTCCTCCTCGGCGGAGATCGGCGAGGGGCGCTTGTAGCGATCGACCCCGTAGTTCTGCAGCGCATGGCAGGCGTCCAGCAACTGCTCGACGGCGGTCACCCCATGACGCTCCTCGCACTCGGCGACGTATTTGCGGGCGAACACCAGGTAGTCGACGATGGAGCTGGCGTCCGTCCAGGTGCGAAACAGATAGTTGCCCTTGAAGAAGGAATTGTGCCCGTAGCAGGCATGTGCCATCACCAGCACCTGCATCATCAGGGTATTCTCCTCCATGAGGTAGGCGATGCAGGGGTCGGAATTGATCACCAGCTCATAGGCCAGGCCCATCTGCCCCCGCCGATAAGCCTGCTCCACGGCAAGGAACTGCTTGCCGTAGGACCAGTGATGATAGCCCACCGGCATGCCCACGCTGGCGTAGGCGTCCATCATCTGCTCGGTGGTGATGATTTCGATCTGGTTGGGATAGGTATCCAGGCGATACTCGTCGGCCAGACGAGCCAGCTCCTGCTCGTAGGCTTCCAGTACCTCGAAGCTCCAGTCGGATCCGGTGGCGATGGGGGTACGGCGCGTCATGTTGCCTCCTCGGCCGGCTACTGTGCGGCGCGGCGCTTGAACAGGTCGCGAAACACCGGGTAGATGTCACCGGCCTCGACGATCTGGCGCATGGCAAAGCGTTCGGGAAATTCGACGGCCACCGTCTCGTACTCCTCCCACAGCGCCTGATGGGCATGCGGCGTGATCTCCACGTAGGTGAAGTACTGCAATCGCGGCATCAACTGCTCGAGCAGCAGCTTGCGGCAGGTCACCGAGTCATCGTCCCAATTGTCGCCGTCGGAGGCCTGTGCCACGTAGAGATTCCACTGCGAGGGCGGGTAGCGATCGGTAACGATCTCGTCCACCAGCGAGAGCGCGCTGGAGACGATGGTGCCGCCGGTTTCACGGGAATAGAAGAACTCCTCTTCATCCACCTCCTTGGCGGCCGTGTGGTGGCGCACGAAAACCAGCTCGACCTTCTCGTAGCTGCGCTCGAGAAAGAGATAGAGCAGCAGGAAGAAGCGCTTGGCGATGTCCTTGTGGGCCTGGGTCATGGAGCCCGAGACATCCATCACGCAGAACATCACCGCCTTGCTGGAGGGCTGGGGCTGGTTGATCAGATGGTTGTAGCGCAGATCGTAGGTATCGATGAACGGCACCGCCTCGAGGCGCTGTTCGAGGCGCTCGATCTCCGCCTTGAGTTCATTGATCCGCGCCGGATTGCGCAGAACCGGATCCTTGCTCTCCTCCTCCTCCAGCGCCTCGCGCGCCTCGCGCAGGGCACGGCGAATCGGCGCGCGCATGGCGATGCGCCGCGCATGGGCCTCGCGCATCGAGCGTACGATATTGATCCGGGCCGGCACGCCGTCGCGAGAGACGCCGGCACGCACCGGCCGTACCTCGTCGAGGTCGACCAGATTCTTGCGCTCCAGATGCGGCAGCTCCAATCCGTCGAAGACGAAGTCGAGGAACTCCTCGCGGGTCAGGCTGAAGGCAAACTCGTCCATGCCCTCGCCCTGGTTGGAAGCGCTCCCCTCCCCGGCGCCTCCTCCACCGCCGCCCCCACCAGGGCGGCGCAGGCGATCCCCTTCGACGAACTCCTTGTTGCCGGGGCTGACGATGGTGCGCTTGCCTCCGGGACCGTGCTGAAACACCGGCTCCGAGATGTCCCGGGTGGGAATCGACACCTTCTCGCCACGCTCCATGTCGGTGATCGAGCGGCGGTTGACCGCTTCCTCCACCGAGCGCTTGATGTGCGTGCGGTAACGATCGAGAAAGCGCTGGCGGTTGACGGCACTCTTGTGCTTGGCGTTGGCACGCCGATCGATGAAATAGGTCATGCGGACCTCCTCTCGGCGCTGGTCGACACGGGAAGGGAGGCCGATGCACCCTTCCCGACCCGTGGCCCGTGGCCCGTGGCCCGTGGCCCGTGGCCCGTGGCCCGTGGCCGTCAGGCTACTGCGACTTGCGCACGCGCAGGTACCACTCGGAGAGCAGGCGAACCTGCTTCTCGGTATAGCCACGCTCCTTCATGCGTGCCACGAAATCCTCGTGCTTCTTCTGGTCGGCCGAGGACGCCTTGGCGTTGAAGGAGATCACCGGCAGCAGCTCCTCGGTGTTGGCGAACATCTTGTGCTCGATCACCCCGCGCAGCTTTTCGTAGGACTGCCAGCTGGGATTCATGCCGTTGTTCTGGGCACGTGCCCGCAACACGAAGTTGACCACCTCGTGGCGGAAGTCTTTGGGATTGGAAATGCCGGCCGGTTTTTCGATCTTCTCGAGTTCCTCGTTCAAGGCCTGGCGGTCGAGGAATTCGCCGGTCTCGGGGTCGCGATACTCCTGATCCTGGATCCAGAAATCCGCGTAGGTGACGTAGCGGTCGAAGATGTTCTGGCCGTACTCGGAGTAGGACTCGAGATAGGCCGTCTGGATCTCCTTGCCGATGAAATCGACGTAGCGCGGCGCCAGGAATTCCTTGATGAAGCGCAGGTAGCGCTCGAAGGTCTCGCGCGGCAGCTGCTCCTGCTCGAGGCGCTGCTCGAGCACATAGAGCAGGTGCACCGGGTTGGCCGCCACCTCGTGGTTGTCGAAGTTGAACACCTTGGAAAGGATCTTGAAGGCAAAGCGGGTGGAAAGCCCGTCCATGCCTTCATCCACGCCGGCGGCATCGCGATATTCCTGGATCGACTTGGCCTTGGGATCGGTATCCTTGAGATTCTCGCCGTCATACACGCGCATCTTGGAGTAGATGCTCGAGTTCTCCGGTTCCTTGAGCCGCGAAAGCACCGAGAACTGCGCCAGCATGCGCAGCGTATCCGGCGCGCAGGGCGCCTCGGAGAGCGAAGAGTGCTCGAGCAGCTTCCGATAAATGTTGATCTCCTCGGTCACCCGCAAGCAGTAGGGCACCTTGACGATGTAGACGCGATCGAGGAACGCCTCGTTGTTGCGGTTGTTGCGGAAGGTCTGCCACTCGCTCTCGTTGGAGTGGGCGAGGATGATGCCGTCGAAGGGGATCGCTCCCATGCCTTCGGTGGGGTTGTAGTTGCCCTCTTGGGTGGCGGTCAGCAGCGGATGCAGCACCTTGATGGGTGCCTTGAACATCTCGATGAACTCCATCAACCCCTGGTTCGCCTTGCACAGGCCGCCAGAGAAGCTGTAGGCATCCGGATCGTCCTGGGAGTAGAGTTCGAGTTGGCGAATGTCGACCTTGCCCACCAGCGACGAGATGTCCTGGTTATTCTCGTCACCCGGCTCGGTCTTGGAAATGGCGATCTGGTTGAGCCGCGACGGATAGAGGCGCACCACGCGAAACTGCGAGATATCACCGCCGTACTCCTTGAGACGCTTGGCCGCCCAGGGCGACATCACGCTCTTCAGCTGACGACGGGGGATGCCGTATTCCTTCTCGAGCAGCTCGCCGTCCTCTTCCGGCGAGAACAGCCCCAGCGGCGACTCGTAGACCGGCGAGCCCTTGATGGCATAGAAGGGCACGCGCTCCATCAGTAGCTTGAGCCGCTCGGCCAGCGACGACTTGCCGCCGCCCACCGGCCCCAGCAGGTAGAGAATCTGCTTGCGCTCTTCCAACCCCTGGGCGGCATGACGGAAGTAGGCCACGATCTGCTCGATCGCCTCTTCCATGCCGTAGAACTCGGAGAACGCCGGATAGCGGCGAATCACCTTGTTGGAGAAGATCCTCGAGAGCCGCGAATCCTTGGCCGTGTCGATTACCTCGGGCTCGCCGATGGCCTCGAGCATGCGCTCGGCAGCACTGGCGTAGACCATGGGATCCTCGCGACACAGCTCCAGGTACTCCTGCAGGGACATCTCTTCCTGCTGGACACGCTCGAAGCGATTCTGCACATGATCGAAGATGCTCATCGAAGCCTCCTGTTTTCCGCCCCCAGGCCCTCAAGATGAGCGCCCCGGGTTGTCCATCAGCCTAGACAGCTTTGCGGATCTTGCGGTCCGCGCCGTGTCAACGCAGTGGACACTACCCATGAGAACGCAGGGAAGGCGCAGGGTTCGATGAGCGAAAGCCAGAGACAATAAACGCTGCAAGGACGCTCGACGGGCAGCCGCAGCAGCCGCTCAGCAGGCGAGGCTCCCCCTTACCGGGCACTCTGTGCAGAGACGCTGTCGGCCAGGCCCTGGCTGCCGTCTTCCGTGGCTCGCTCCTTGAGCTTGCGGAACTTCTTCGATATCCCCTCCAGCTTGGCTTCCCATTCCGGGTCCGGGGACTGGCCATCGATGACCTTGAAATAAGCCTGCATCAGACAGGTGATGGCAAAGGGTTCCAGCACCGCCACCTTGACGCTCCAAGCGAACAGCAGCGCTACGATCACGCCGGTGGCCGACCACCCCCCGGGAATCAGATAGGCCACCAGCGCTGCTGGCGCCAGCATGACCAGGAAGATGACGAAGGAGAGTCCATAGACGATCAGCGCCAGCCAAGCGGCATTCTTGAGCATCGGCTTGGCATTCTGACCATAGAGCACCAGAGCTTCCTGCGACGACGCCCAGGCATTGTCGGATCCGGTGCGGATGCAGTAGGCGAGAATCACCTCATCGATGAAGCCCACTGCAATCTTGAGGAAGGCTTCGAGTATCGCGATGAACTGACGAGCACCGGGAATCGGCAGCAGACGAAATAGCCCACGGGTCATGCCAGTGATGGCCCGCAGCACTCCCTTTATCAGTTGATCCACCCCGAACAGCACGCTGGCCTGGCCGAATCGCGTCTTGACCACCTTCGAGGCATGATCTATCTGGCCGCGACCCGACGGCAGGGCCTGATCGTCGAGCAGCTCCACCAGCACAGCGATATGGCCGGCCTTGACCATGTAGAGCAGGTACTCACGCAGCACGTACATCACGGCCCCCACGATGCCGAAGCCGACCACCCCACCCCAAAAGGTGGCTCCGGCGCGAAACCCGACATCACCCAGACCGCCAATGCCCCAGCCGACACCGGCTCCCACGCCGGTCATCAGCACATAGGCGAGCGCCACTCCGAAGTAAACTGCCAAGCGAAATAGGATGAACGGCAGCGTCTTGATCATCAGGCCTAGCGAACGGCCGATCTGAAAGTCCCACATGAGTCCTCCTGCGCAATTGCCAAAACCTCAGCCAACGACACTCAAGTCACCAAGCTCATTAGACTAGCCATTCCATCGCCTTGTGACCCCGTTCGTATCAACGGGGAGCCTCCGGCCAGCCACCGCCGGCCATGGCAAACGGCCCCCAGTGGAAGCCAGCACGCTCTGGCCAGCAGCGCTCACCTACAGGCAGAGCTCAGTGGTCCACGCATCCGGTTCGGTCGGCCCACGGCGACACTGCTGCTGGCGCCCCACGCGGACGAGTTCCCATTCGCCGTCCTCCAAGGGCTCGAACGTCAGCCGATACCGCCAGGCCCGCACGGCATCGTCTGCGAGGTTGCTCAAGGTGAGGATGACGCGCACCTCTCCGGACGCCAGCATTCGCTGCGCCACACGTTCCTCGCTAATGGGACTGGGTGCCTCCAGCCCATAGAGGTCACGCGAGAGCGCCAGCGGATCGCGGGTGGGGGCGACCTCGGGAAGCGCCTGGCCGCGAAAGGCTGCTGACTCCCCGTCGTCGGCCACCTCGCCAGCGGCATCGCCGGCATGGGCTTGCCAGAGGCGGATGACCGGCGAGGGATAGGTCGGCGGCCGCCCAGCCCAGGCCAACTGGGTACCATCCTCGCTCAAGGCCAGCGCATCGGCGTCGCCTTGTCGGGGCATCGGCAGGGCAGCGGCGGCAGCCTCGGCGTCACCCGACCGTTCCAGTTCAGCCGGAAAGTGCCCCAAGCGCTCGACAACCCGACCCGTGTCCAGCGCATAGCGCTGCACATTCCGGCCACAGGCCGCCCAGACACTGTCGCCATCGGCCGAGAAGCTGACTTCCCGGCACCCCTTTCCACCCGCCAGCGCCTGGAGTCGCTCTCCCGAAACCAGGCTCCAGAGTTTGAGCGATGCCTCGGGCGCCACCCCCGGGGTCCAACTGGTGCTCGCCAAGATCGTGCCATCGGGACCGAAGGCGAGCCCGGCGACGGGGAGCGGCCGCTCCACCTCCGGGGAACGGTGACCATCCAGTCGATGAAGCAGCTTGCCGGTGGCCAGCTCCCACACCGCAAGGTGCCCGCTTGCGGTGCTGGCCACGGTCTCCCCCTCGGGTGACAGTGCCAACCGCTCCACGCGGTCTCCCGTGAGCTCGATTTCGTGCTTCAGCTCCGCAGCGGACCAGTCCGGCGACCCGTTGACGACGGCCGGGGCGAGCCACCCACTCACCGCCAGTCCGAGAGCGATCACGCCATGTCCTGCCTTGTCACGGACGCATCGCCCCGCAGGGTCTCGATGTAACATCGTTACCTCCTCTCGTTGTCTCACACCGCCAATCGCCCACCGGAGCGCCGACATGTCGCACCATGCCCGTCGGCGCGCCAGGCTGACTGGCTCGTCGGGGTACCCGGTGCCGCCACCGGGCTGGGATCATCGGCCTCCATCAATCATCCGACCCACCCTAGTTCACTCGCACCAGGCTGCCCCCGTCCGTTCGAACGGGGACAAGCAACCTGGGTAGTCGGAAGATAATACGGGTGATATTGGCTATGGTGACCATGTTTCCCAGAGCCCCTCGAGGAGCCCACCATGCTGGAGCACTACTGCACCTCACTCACCGCTCGGTTCCTGCATCTTCTGGTCGGCGGGCTGCTAATACTGACCGCACTGCCCGCGGCGACTGACCCCCTGCCCCCACCCGAAGGACCTCCTCTGTTGCGCATCGAAGGAACCATTGCCCATACCAATGTCGGCGACGAGGCACACTTCGACCGCCAAATGCTGGCTGCGCTGCCACCACGCAAGCTGGCCACGTCCACCGTGGTGACCGACGGCATCAATCACTTCGAGGGATTTTTGATGCGCGACCTGCTGGCGAGGGTCGGCGCCGAAGGCGACACGGTCGTGGCCACGGCACTCAACGACTACGTGGTCGAGATCCCTCGCGAGGATTTTCGAGAATTCGACGTCGTGGTCGCCACCCACATGGACGGCGAGGCGCTGACCCCGCGCGACAAGGGACCCCTATGGATCGTCTATCCCCGCGACGATCATGACGAACTGCAGGACATCCGCTACGACTATCGCTGGGTGTGGCAACTGGAGCACCTGGAGATTCAATGACATTCGCGCTTCGGCGACGTCCAGCCCATCTGCTGCCGGTTGTCGCAGTGGTCGCCTTTGCGGCCTTTCTCGGCTTTTCGCTGTTCCGGCTGTTTCAAGTCGAGCAGGATATGCGCGTCAATGTCAGCGAGAACATGTTGTGGGTGATCACCCAGGCCCAAGTCGCCAGCCATCGCCTGGACGAGGAAGTCCATCGCCGAGTTCTGGGAGACGAACAGGTGCGCCCTGCGCTACGCCATGACATCCTGGCCAGCCGACTGGTGCTCCTCGACGAGGGCCCCCAGCGTCGCTATCTGGCCGACATCGGCTTCGCCGACCCGGTGGACGACGCCTTCGAGGCTCTGGTCGCCATCGAACCGTTGCTGGAAGACCTTCAGCCCGGCCATTACTCGGCCGCCGATGCGATTCACCAGCGGCTGAAGCCGGTAATGATGTCGCTCAATCGTATCGCCAACGCCGTGATGATCGAAGGATGGGAACACACCGGCGAACGCCTGGATCGACATCGCCGCAGCCTTGTGCAGGTGATCGCCTCGGTGGTCGGGATCCTGCTCAGTGGGCTGCTGCTGGCCTTTCTGCTGATCAAGGCGATACGCCAGCGCCTGGCAGCCCAGCAGCTCGAACGCTCGCTCGTCCAGGAACGCCAGATCAGCGACTTCTACCGCAGCTTTGCGGCCATGGTGTCACATCAGTTTCGCACTCCACTGGCGGTGATCGATTCCAGCCTGCAGCGTCTCATTCGGCGTGGCGAGCGAATGCCGCCTAACGAACGCCAGACGCGTTACGAACGGGTACGTGACGCTGTGGCGCAGATGACGCGCCTGGTCGACAACTCGCTGACGACGGCGCGCCTGGATGGCGGGCAGGTGACCGTCGCCCCCGCCCGGCACGACCTGCGCGAGATCGCTGAACAGGTGTGCCGGCTGCAGCAAGAGGCCGCCGGTAGAGATCGCATCGACCTCGAGGGGCCCTCACGGCTCGCCGTGTGCTGTGACCGTTCGCTGGCCGAACAGATCATGGCCAACCTGATCGCCAACGCGTTGAAGTACTCGCCCGAGGACACTCGAGTCAGCGTGCATCTGACCCGACATGCCGATCGGGCCGGATGTCACATCCAGGATCGCGGTATCGGCATTGCAGACCAAGATTTGCCGCATCTTTTCGAGCGCTATTTCCGTGCCCGCAACGCCACCTCGACCCAGGGCATCGGCTTGGGGCTGCACATCGCCCGCCACCTGGCACGTCTCCAGAACGGAGACATCACCGTGACCTCACGGATGAACGTCGGCACGACGATGACGTTGACGCTACCGCTCGCCGACAAGGAGGCCACAACACCATGAACGACTCCCTCGCCGACACCGCCAGCCTGCTCATTCTGCTCGCCGAGGACCACGCCGAGCTGCGTGGCGACATCCGCGATGAGCTGCGTGAAGCCGGCTACGCCGTCATCGAAGCCAGTGACGGCGAAGAAACGCTGGCCCAGATCCAGGCCGCCGTACCGGACCTGATCCTCTGCGACATCAGCATGCCCGGGTGCAGCGGCTATGAGGTACTGCGTGTGATCCGCGACACGCGCCCCGACCTCGCCGATACCCCCTTCGTTTTCCTCTCTGCCTTGTCGGATACCCGTGAAGTCATCGAGGGCAAGCGCCTAGGCGCCGACGACTACTTGATCAAGCCAATCGATTTCGACCTGATGCTGGCCACCCTGGATGCACGCCTGCGCCAGGTAGGGCGCATGCGGCACAAGGTCGCCAGGGAGATCGATGAGCTTCGCCAAGCGATGAGCGGACTGCACCAACAGGCAAGCCAGCAAGCGTTCCAGGCGGCAACGCGCGCACTCGATCTGGTAGCGCCCGGCATGGTGCTTCTTGATGAGAATGGATCCGTGCTGTTCGCCAACCGTGCCGCCCAGCAGCTTGCAGATACGACACCCGGGTTGAGCCTGGAGACACGGTTTGCCACCTCGTCTCCGGGGGATCGCCAGTCATTGCGTCACACGTTGCGCATGTCCCTGGCGGCTAGCCGGGACGGCGAGGAGCGTGTGGACTGCCTGCGCCTGAGCCGTCCCGGCAAGCGGCGTGACCTGCTGGTTCTGGTCTGTTCGCTGAGCCGCGACACCGCCCAGCCTGGCAAGGAGCCGGTCACCGTGGTGATGCTCTCCGATCCGGAGAAGCGAGCCCATGTCTCCCGGCAGGTGCTCGCCCGCCTGTTCGGACTGACGCCCACCGAAGCGCGTATTGCTCTGGCCCTGACCGAAGGGCAGCGCAGCGACGAAATCGCCGAACGCATGGCCGTATCGCCCACTACCGTGGCCTTCCATCTGCGCAACCTCTTTCAGAAAACCGACACCCACCGCCAGGCCGACCTCATTGCACTGGTGCTATCCGGCTCGATGGCCGTATCGCTGGAATGATTTACAGCGCCGCCGCCACGCGCGTGCCCTGTTCGATGGCACGCTTGGCGTCCAGTTCGGCCGCCTCGTCGGCACCGCCGATCAGGTGAGTTTCGATGCCGGTGTCGGTCAGCGGGTCCAGCAGCTCGCGCACGGGCTCCTGGCCGGCGCAGACCACCACGCTGTCCACCGCCAGACAGCGCTCCTCTCCTGCCTGCCGAATATGCAATCCCGCCGAGTCGATGCGCAGGTATTCGCAGCCCGTCAACGCCTCCACGCCACGGTGCCTGAGCGAGGCACGGTGTACCCAGCCGGTGGTCTTGCCGAGCCCCTTGCCCGGCTTGGTGGTCTTGCGCTGCAGGAGCGTGACCTGACGTGGCACGCCCGGCCGCTGCGGGGCGACGATACCGCCGGGCTCGGCAACGCTGAGGTCGACTCCCCATTCGGCACACCAGGCCTCGCGGTCCAGCGCCGGGCTTCCGGCATGCGTCAGCAGCTCGGCCACGTCGAAGCCGATGCCACCTGCTCCGATGATCGCCACACGCGGCCCCACTCGCTCGGGATGCTGGATCGCCGTTGGGTAGGCGAGCACGCAGGGGTGGTCGATGCCCGGCAGTTCGAGAGCACGCGGACGTACGCCGGAGGCCAGCACCACCGCTTCGAAATCCTTCAGGGCTTGGACATCGACCTCGGTACCCAGGCGCAACGTGACGCCGTGCTTGTCGAGCATCACGCGGAAGTAGCGCAGCGTCTCGGCGAACTCTTCCTTGCCGGGAATGCGGCGCGCCAGGTTGAACTGCCCTCCCAGCTCGGCATTACGTTCGAAGAGTGTGACCCGATGCCCGCGCCCCGCGGCGGTCACTGCCGCGGCCAAACCTGCGGGCCCCCCGCCGACCACGGCAATCTCACGGGGCGCGTTGGCGGGCTCGATGATGAGCTCCGTCTCATGACAGGCCTGGGGATTGACCAGACACGAAGTGAGCTTGCCCTGAAAGGTATGATCCAGGCAGGCCTGGTTGCAGGCGATGCAAGTATTGATCTCGTCGCCGCGCCCTTCGGCCGCCTTGCTCACCCAGGCCGGATCGGCGAGGAAGGGGCGCGCCATGGAGACCATGTCGGCATGCCCCTCGGCGAGCACCCGCTCCGCCACCTCGGGCATGTTGATGCGGTTGGTGGTGATCAACGGCACCGACAGCTCGGCCTTCATGCGCCGAGTCACCTCGGTGAAGGTGGCCCGCGGCACGCTGGTGACGATGGTCGGCACGCGCGCCTCGTGCCAACCGATACCGGTGTTGATCACGTCCGCCCCGGCGGTTTCGATGGCACGCCCCAACGCCACGACCTCTTCGAAGGTGCTGCCCGCTTCCACCAGATCGATCATCGACAGGCGGAAGATCAGCAGGAAGTCGTCGCCCACCGCCTGGCGAATGCGCGACACGATCTCCACGGCAAAGCGCATGCGGTTCTCGAACGTCCCACCCCAGCGGTCTGAACGCTGGTTGGTGCGCCGGCACAGGAACTGGTTGATCAGGTAGCCCTCGGAGCCCATCACCTCGACGCCGTCATAACCGGCCTGGAACGCCAGGGTGGCGCAGTGCACGTAGTCATCGACCTGGCGCTCCACCTCCTCGTCACTCAGTGCGCGCGGCACGAAGGGATTGATCGGCGCCTGGATCGGCGAAGGAGCGACCAGCTCCGGCGAATAGGCATAGCGCCCGGCATGCAGAATCTGCAGGCAGATACGCCCTCCCTCGGCATGCACCGCCTCGACCACCTGGCGATGATCGGCCAACTGGGAAGCATGCTGGAGAGTCGCGGCCCCCTGGAAGACCGCCCCTTCGGGATTGGGAGCAATGCCTCCGGTGACGATCAGGCCGACACCCTGGCGGGCACGCTCGGCATAGAACGTCGCCAGACGGGAGAAACCGTCCGGCGTCTCCTCCAGGTTGGTATGCATCGAGCCCATCAGAACCCGATTGGGTAACGTCAGATGGCCCAGCTCGAGCGGGCGAAACAGATGCGGAAAATGCACGGCGGAATCCTCTTGGTGTTCGCGTCGCGGGGTGGTCGCACCACCATTTTCAAACAACTGTATGATAGATGACAACGAAGCGCAAAAAACTGCCAAAGCATCGCACGGATTGGCGCGACGACCTGCACAAGACGTCAGGGGAAAGGCGAGACGAGGAGGGCTACCCAATGGCGGCGCGGGAACGAATCGTTCGCATACGAAAACCCCGAGCCGCTGGGCTCGGGGTCGAAATTCGCGATGGCGGACCGGACGGGACTCGAACCCGCGACCTCCGGCGTGACAGGCCGGCATTCTAACCGACTGAACTACCGGTCCGCATGGTGGGTGATACCGGACTCGAACCAGTGACCCCCAGCATGTGAGGCTGGTGCTCTAACCAACTGAGCTAATCACCCACGATTACCGCTTGTCGTTGCTGCCGTGGTGGCGGACCGGACGGGACTCGAACCCGCGACCTCCGGCGTGACAGGCCGGCATTCTAACCGACTGAACTACCGGTCCACAACTACGCTGGCAACGGAAGGCAAGTGGCGGACCGGACGGGACTCGAACCCGCGACCTCCGGCGTGACAGGCCGGCATTCTAACCGACTGAACTACCGGTCCGCAGCATGCTTCCACGTGATCGACAACGCCAACTGGCGATGATGGTGGGTGGTACAGGGTTCGAACCTGTGACCCCCAGCTTGTAAGGCTGGTGCTCTCCCAACTGAGCTAACCACCCCTGGCCACGTGGCGCTGCATTCTACAGGCCCCCGGGCGCTTGTCAACGCCTTTCCGCCCTTGGCGCTACCAGCGCCACCGTGTCGATGACAGGGTGAAGCGTCCAACCAAAGACCGCCGACATGTGGCGCAATGTCGCACCCCGGCCCGACCGATCAGCCATCGTTGAGCGCCGCGAAGACGGTCGCGCCCCGCGAACCGGGACTCCAGCAATGACTAGTGACGAAAAACTCGACGCACGTCAAAGTCTCGGCAGGGTTTTTCCCTTGGATCGTGTTTCAGTGAACAAGTCGGCTGCGCTAGAATTCGCCCTGTTTTGACCTGCATTACCCTACCGGGGGCGTCGACTGCGGCACTCTGCCACGGCCGGCTCCCGTTACCGCGTTCGATGGGAATCTGACATGAGCACAGCATTAGAGCACCCGACCTACAACTACAAGGTAGTTCGGCAGTTCGCGATCATGACAGTGGTGTGGGGCATCGTGGGAATGCTCCTCGGTGTCATCCTTGCCGCACAGCTGGTATGGCCGCAACTCAACCTCGACCTACCTTGGACCAGCTTCGGCCGCTTGCGTCCGTTGCACACCAATGCCGTCATCTTCGCCTTCGGTGGCTCGGCACTATTCGCCACGTCGTATTACGTCGTACAGCGCACCTGCCAGACGCGCCTGTTCGCCGACAAGCTGGCCGCCTTCACCTTCTGGGGCTGGCAGGCGGTGATCCTCTCCGCGGTCGTCACCCTGCCGCTCGGCCTGACGACCACCAAGGAGTACGCCGAACTGGAGTGGCCGATCAACATCCTGATCGCCGTGGTCTGGGTCAGCTACGCCATCGTCTTCCTGATGACCATCAAGCAGCGCAAGACCTCCCACATCTACGTGGCCAACTGGTTCTTCGCGGCTTTCATCCTCACGGTGGCCGTGCTGCACATCGTCAACAACCTGTCCCTTCCGGTCACCGCGTTCTACTCGACGTCGATCTACGCCGGCACCATCGATGCCATGGTGCAGTGGTGGTACGGGCACAACGCCGTGGGCTTCTTCCTCACCGCGGGCTTTCTGGGGATGATGTACTACTTCGTGCCCAAGCAGGCAGAACGCCCCGTCTACTCTTACCGCCTGTCCATCGTCCACTTCTGGGCGCTGATCATGGTCTACATGTGGGCCGGCCCGCACCACCTGCACTACACGGCCCTGCCCGACTGGGCGCAGTCGCTGGGCATGATCATGTCGATCATCCTGCTCGCTCCCTCCTGGGGCGGCATGATCAACGGCATGATGACCCTGTCCGGCGCCTGGCATAAGCTGCGCACCGACCCCACCCTGCGCTTCCTGGTGGTCGCCCTGTCGTTCTACGGTATGTCCACCTTCGAGGGGCCGATGATGGCGGTGAAGACCGTCAATGCGCTCTCCCACTACACCGACTGGACCATCGGCCACGTGCATGCCGGCGCCTTGGGCTGGGTGGCGATGATCACCATCGGCTCCATGTACCACCTGATCCCGCGCCTGTTCGGCCGCACCGAAATGCACTCGGTGAACTTGATCGCCGTGCACTTCTGGCTCGCCACCATCGGCACCGTGCTCTACATCGCTTCGATGTGGGTCAACGGCATCCTGCAGGGCCTGATGTGGCGCGCCATCAACCCCGACGGCACGCTGATGTACACCTTCATCGAGGCGGTCGAGGCCAGTGGGCCCGGCTACATCGTGCGCCTGATCGGCGGCGTCTTCTGGGTCGTGGGCATGCTGATCATGGCCTACAACGTCTTCATGACGGTCAAGGGCAGCGAAGCCGCCCGTCAGCCGATTCCGCAGACCGCCTGAGCAACCGGGGATACCAAGACCAATGAGACACGAGATCGTCGAAAAGAACGTAGGCCTGCTGGCCGTGCTGATCCTGGTGGTGATCAGCTTCGGCGGCCTGGCCGAGATCGTGCCGCTGTTCTTCCAGAAACAGACCACGGAACCGGTCGACGGCCTGCGCCCGCTCACCGCTCTGGAACTGGAAGGTCGCGACATCTATCGCCGCGAGGGCTGCGTCGGCTGTCATTCACAGATGATCCGCCCGTTCCGCGCCGAGACCGAACGCTACGGTCACTACAGCGTGGCCGGTGAATTCATCTACGACTTCAACTTCCTGTGGGGCTCCAAACGCACCGGTCCCGACCTCGCCCGCGTGGGTGGACGCTACAGTGACGACTGGCACCGCGCCCACATGTACAACCCGCGCGACGTGGTGCCGGAGTCGATCATGCCCGCCTACCCCTGGCTGTTCGAGAACACGCTGGACGGGGAAGACACACCCAAGAAGATGCGCACCCTGCGCACCCTGGGCGTGCCCTACACCGACGAGCAGATCGAGAACGCCACCAGCGAGGTGCGCGGCGAGCAAGAGGTCACTGCGCTGATCGCCTATCTGCAACAACTGGGTACCGTGCTCGAGGGCACGCGTTGATCATGGATACCGGAACCTTCCGCGGCATCATCACTGGCCTGCTGATACTCGCCTTCCTGGGCATCACCGCCTGGGCCTATTCGAGACGACGCAAGCCGGACTTCGACGAGGCGGCCAACCTGCCATTCGCCGATGAGGATGACACCCGCGACCGTGACAGCCACGCCACGACTCGCCACAGCGAGACGCGGCACGAGGAGGCCGGTTCCCGACCCGCCGATTCCCGCCAAGACAGGGGAGACAGGAACGCATGAATAATCTTTGGGACGACTCCCTTTCCGGGTTCTGGAGCGCCTGGATCATCGTCATCACGCTAGGCTCGCTGGTGTTCGCCTTCTGGCTGCTGTACGCCAACCGCAAGACCGACAAGACGCCGGACGCCGAAGGCAACGTCGAAACCACGGGCCATGCCGCCGATGGCATCGAGGAGTACGACAATCCGCTGCCGCGCTGGTGGTTGCAGCTCTATATTGGCACCATCGTCTTTTCACTGGGCTATCTGTTGCTCTACCCGGGGCTGGGTAATTTCGCCGGCCTTCTGGGCTGGACCCAGGAAGGCCAGTGGGAGGAAGAAGTGGCACGTGCCGAGGAACGCTTCACGCCGATCTTCGCCCAGTACCAGGAAGTGCCGATCCCCGAGCTGGCCCGTGACGACGAAGCCATGCAGGTGGCCGAACGCATCTACCAGAACAACTGCGCGGTGTGTCATGGCGCCAATGCCCAGGGCGGCTATGGCTTCCCCGATCTCACCGACGACGATTGGCTCTACGGTGGCAAGCCGGAGCAGATCGTGACCAGTCTGGTTCAGGGGCGCAACGGCCTGATGCCCTCCTGGCAGCAGCTGGGCGCGGAGAACATCGAGAACGTGACCCAGTTCGTTCTTTCGCTCTCCGACCTGGAGCACGATGCCGAACGAGCCGAGCAGGGCGCCTCGACTTACGCCTCCGTGTGCACCGCCTGCCACGGGCCCGAAGGCACTGGCAACCAGGGGCTGGGCGCCCCCAACCTGACCAACGACACCTGGCTCTACCAGGCGCCGGGGCAGAGCGTCGCCGACTCGGTCCGTCAGACTCTGCGTAACGGTCGTAACGGCCATATGCCGGCCCAGGAAGCCTACATTGGCGAGGAGCGCGTCCATCTGGTCGCCGCCTACGTCTATAGCCTGAGCCGTCAGGACTAAGCCCGGCACGGCAGGGTGCGGCCTCCCGTCGCACCCTGCCGATACCCGTGCCCGCCCCGGTACAATGAGGCGACCATCATCGCTTGCCTGACCCAGGCTCCCGCCGCGAGTTCGCCATGAGTGACAAGATCCCGACCCAAGACGTGACCCCGGACACCGCGGGCCACTCTGCACCGCGTGGCAAGACGCCACACGCCTCCGACGGGCAGGACATGTACGCCCGACGCCGCCACATTTACGTGCGCGAGATCAAGGGCGTCTTCCAACGCCTGAGACGCAGCGCCAACTGGCTACTGATGCTGGCCTTCTTCGGGCTGCCCTGGGTGCAATGGGGCGACCGACCGCTGATCTGGTTCGACCTGCCCTCACGGGAATTCCATCTCTTTGCTGCCACCTTCTATCCGCAGGAGTTCATGCTGCTGTCGTGGCTGCTGATCATCTGTGCCTTCGGGCTCTTTTTCATCACCGTCTTCGCCGGACGCATATGGTGCGGCTATACCTGCCCGCAAAGCGTTTGGACCTTCCTGTTCATCTGGGTGGAGCATCGCCTGGAAGGCCCGCGCAATCGTCGCATCAAGCTCGACCGCGCCGCCATGGATGCGGAAAAAGCGTGGCGCAAGACAGGCAAGCACGCCATCTGGCTAGCCATTGCCGCCGCTACCGGCATCACCTTCGTCGGCTACTTCACCCCGATTCGTGACCTGGTCGTGGAACTGCCGGCCCTATCCGCCCACGGCTGGTCCTACTTCTGGGTCGGCTTCTTCACGCTCTTCACGTATCTCAACGCCGGCTGGCTCCGCGAGCAGGTTTGCATCTACATGTGCCCCTATGCACGCTTCCAGTCCGTGATGTTCGATGCCGACACTCTGATCGTCTCCTACGACGCCTCGCGTGGCGAACCCCGCGGCCCGCGCAAGCGCAGCCTCGGCCATGAAGGCGCACGGGCCGCCGGGCACGGCGACTGCATCGACTGCGATCTGTGCGTGCAAGTCTGCCCCACCGGCATCGACATCCGCGATGGCCTGCAGTACGAATGCATCACCTGCGCCGCCTGCATCGACGCCTGCGACAGCGTCATGGACAAGATGGGCTACCCGCACGGGCTGATCCGCTACACCACCGAGAACGCTTTGGAGGGCAAGAAGTCGCATATCCTGCGGCCGCGCCTGCTCGGTTACCTGGCGGCGCTGCTGGTGATGATCGGGCTGTTCGCTTGGGCCGTTACCGACCGCAGCCTGGTCAACGTGGATGTCGAACGCGAACGTGGCCAGCTCTACCAGATGACGCGCGAAGGGCAGATCCGCAACATCTATACTCTCAGGGTGCGCAACCTCGACCGTGAAGCGCACGATTACCGCCTCGCCGTCAGCGGACTGCCTGGGCTGTCCCTGGACACCGATACGCTTCGCGTGCCCGGAGGCGAGTCGCGCCTGGAGGTGATCGAAGTCACCGCCGATCCCGATGTGATCGAGCAACCCAGCCATGCCATCCAGCTGCACCTGCAATCCCTGCAGAATGACGATATTTCCCTGACGCATGAAATCCGCTTCCTGGGAGACGCCCGGAGATGACGATGGAACAGCAACCCATCACCCCCTGGTACAAGCAGTTCTGGCCCTGGTTCCTGATCGGCCTGCTGTTCAGTGCCATCGGTGTCAGCACCACTTTCGCCGTGCTCTCGGTACGCTCATTCGATGGCATGGTGCAGGACGACTATTACGAACACGGTACGGCCATCAACATGGTCCTGGCCAAGCAGCGCCGTGCCGCTGAGCTCTCGCTCGCCGCCGATCTGCGAATCGACCCCTTGACCAGCGATATCGTCGTCGACCTGGAGGGAGAGGCTCGCCCCGAGCGCCTCTATCTCGAGCTGATCTTCCCGACTCGCGGCGACCGGGACCAGGAGATCACCCTCGAACACGCCCGAAACGGTCGCTATCTCGGCCAGGCACCGGACAACCTGCGCTATCGTTGGTACCTGCAGCTGCAACCCAGCCAGGAAGATCCCGAGTGGCGCCTGCTCGGCGAAGCCGATTTCCCCAGCGAAGGCGGTTTCGCCCTGATGCCCAGCCTGCCTGGGGATAACTGATGACCGCCTCTCTCACCCCGAATGCCGGTGACCATGTCCGCATCCGCCGCTGATTCTGCCGCCACCGACTGCTACCATTGCGGCAGCCCGGTACCAGACGGCGCCAGCTGGTCGATCACCCTCGACGACGCGCGTCATCCGCTGTGTTGCCCAGGCTGTGAAGCGGTCGCCCATGCCATCATCGATGGGGGCCTGGAAAGCTACTATCGCTTTCGCACCGAGCTGCCCGAACGTCCCGACGAGCGGCAGACGGTGAAGACCGAGACTTGGGCGGTATTCGACGACCCGGGTCTGCAACGCGAATTCGTGCACCCCGAAGGCGACAGCGGTTACGTCCATGCCACCCTGGCCGTGGACGGCATCACCTGCGCCGCTTGCGCCTGGCTGATCGAGCATCGCCTGAATGCGCTGGAGGGGGTCAGCACCAGCGCCGTCAACCTCAGCCATCATCGCGTGCGCGTCAGTTGGGATCCTGACCAGCTCAAGCTCTCGCACCTGCTCGCCGAGCTCGCCGCCATCGGCTACACCGCCCAGCCCTACGAGCCGGATATCGCCCAGCAGCGACTGCAGCACGAGGAACGCATGACGGTGCGCCGTCTGATCGTGGCCGCAGTGGGCATGGCCCAGGTCATGATGTTCTCCATTCCCATCTACGTGTCCGAACCGGGCGCCATCAGCGCCGACTTCCTGGCGCTCTTCCACTGGCTCTCCTTCGCCCTGGCCACCCCGGTCGTGTTCTTCTCGGCCATGCCGTTCTTCCGCAACGCATTGCGTGACGTTCGCACCCGGGTGCTGGGCATGGACGTGCCGGTCTCCATCGCCGTTGGCGGCGCCTACCTCGCCAGCGGCTATGCGGTGCTCACCGGTACCGGTGAGGTGTATTTCGACTCGGTAGCGATGTTCACCTTCTTTCTGCTCTTCGGTCGCTACGTGGAAGCACGGGCTCGTCGGCGCAGCGGGCATACCGGCAATGCCCTCGCTGGCGCCCTGCCGCTTTCGGCCATACGCCTCGAGGCCAACGGCGACGAGCGCATACTGCCGGCCAACCAGTTGGTCAGCGATGACCGCGTGCTGGTCAAGCCCGGTCACAGCGTGCCGGCGGATGGCATCATCGAGGAAGGCGAATCGTGCCTCGACGAATCGATGCTGACCGGCGAATATCAGCCGGTCACCCGGGGCCGCGGCGACAGCGTCACCGGTGGCAGCCAGAACATCGACGGCCCGCTGACGGTGCGCGTCACCCACGCCGGCAAGGACGCTCGCGTGGCACGCATCGTCGACCTCACCGATCGTGCCTTCGCCAGCCGCCCGCGTCTCGCCCAACTGGCCTCGCGGATGGCGCACCTGTTCGTGCTGCGCCTGCTGTTCGTCACCCTCGGCGTGGCCACCGTATGGTGGTTCATCGACCCTAGCCGGGTACTCTGGGTGACGCTTTCCGTGCTGGTGGTAACCTGTCCCTGCGCACTGGCGCTCGCCACACCGACAGCGCTCACCGCCGGTCATGGCCAGTTGCGCCGCCGCGGCATCCTGGTCACTCGCGCCGACGCCATCGAGACGCTCTCCCAGGTCGACCGCGTCATCTTCGACAAGACCGGCACCCTGACCTGTGGCGAAATGCAGCTGATCGAGACGCGACCTCTGGGCCAGCTGTCGGGCGAACGGGCGCGGGCCATCGCGGCAGCCCTCGAAGCGCACTCCGAGCACCCCATTGCCCGCGCCTTCCGGCCCTGGCGCGGTAGCGTATCCGGGGTACGCGAACGCACCAGCCTCACCGGGCAAGGCGTGAGCGGTGTGCTCGACGACACTCACTGGCGGCTTGGCCAGCCCGCCTTCGCCGCCCCCGATCATGACCTGACACCTCCCGGCGGGGGCACCTGGCTGCTGCTCGCGGAGGGCGGTGAACCGCGAGCCTGGTTCGCCCTGCGCGACCGCCTGCGCGAGGATGCCGCCGAAACGCTGGCCACCCTGGTCGAACGCGGCATTGCCGTCGAACTGCTTTCCGGCGACACGCATGCCGCCGTTGCAACCCTTGCCGATCAGCTCGACATCGCCGATTGGCGCGCCGGGGCCAGTCCCGAGGACAAGCTGGCCCACATCCGCCAACGCCAGTCAGAGGGCTATACCGTCGCCATGGTCGGCGACGGCATCAACGACGTACCGGTCTTGGCCGGCGCCGACGTCTCGCTGGCCATGAACGGGGCCACCGATCTGGCCCGCACCAGCGCCGATGCCGTCTTGCTCAGTCCGCGCCTGGGCCGTATGGTCGAGGCCGTCGAGATCGCCCGCGCCACACGTCGCATCATGCGCCAGAACATGATCTGGTCGGTCTGCTACAACGCCTCGGCCCTACCACTGGCGGCGCTGGGC
Source organism: Halomonas faecis (assembly GCF_010993975.1). Taxonomy (GTDB): domain Bacteria; phylum Pseudomonadota; class Gammaproteobacteria; order Pseudomonadales; family Halomonadaceae; genus Halomonas; species Halomonas faecis. Next base: position 141,505 of record NZ_JAACZO010000052.1, on the reverse strand, counting down.
ATCGTGCCCCCCTGGGTCGCCGCACTGGGCATGTCGACCAGTTCGCTGGTGGTGGTGGGCAATGCCCTGCGTCTCGGCCGCTTTCGCCGCACCATCGCACACGATCCATCTGCTGCCGTTCGACCGGTGACCGCATGAGCATTCTCTATCTGCTGATCCCCCTCTCACTGATCCTTCTGGGCCTCGCCGTGTGGGCTTTCTTCTGGGCGGTCAAGAACGACCAATTCGACGACCTCGAGGGCCCCGCCCACCGTATCCTCTTCGACGAGGACGAAAACGACTTCACCCCGGAAGAACGTGAGCGCCGCCGCGAACGCCGCAACACGACGGACGTCGACTCACCCTCCGAACGCGACGACCGCTGATGGACCCGACCGGCCTCGACCTGCCGCCACTGGCCGCCGCTTTCGTGTTCGGCCTGCTGGGGGGTGCCCACTGCATCGGCATGTGCAGTGGCATCATGAGCGCACTGACCTTTGCCGTACCGCCCAGCATGCGCTCTCCGATGCGGCTCTCCGGCCTGATGCTCGGCTACAACGCCGGTCGCATCGCCAGTTACATGGTCGCCGGTGCGCTGGTCGCCAGCCTCGGCACCCTACTCACCTTGAGCGCCGAATTGCGCCTGGCGCTGCAGGCCTTCGCCGCCGTCATGCTGATCCTGATGGCCCTCTACATCGCCGACTGGTGGAAGGGGCTGCTCAAGGTCGAGGCGTTGGGCAAGCGGCTGTGGCGGCACCTCGAACCTTTCGGGCGGCGGCTCATGCCGGTGGTCCAGGTGCCACAAGCGGTGGCTCTGGGGGCCATCTGGGGTTGGCTCCCCTGCGGCCTGGTCTACTCCATGCTGGCCTGGAGCCTGGCGGTTGCCGACCCCTGGCGCGGTGCCGCGCTGATGGGCGCCTTCGGCCTGGGAACCCTGCCCGCTCTGCTGGTCACCGGAATGGCCGCGCGCCAGATGGGGGCGCTGATCCGCCACCCAGCCACGCGCAGCGTGGCCGCCTTGACGATCATCGCCTTCGCCCTATGGCAACTCTGGGCGCTATTGCCGACAGGGAGCGCCCCACTGGCGCATTGAGGCGGGAATTCTTCGCCATTGCACTTCGTTTGACACAGCTCAATCCGCCTAAGTCGAGGGGCCGCTAGCATGAAGGCACTTCTCGCCATGTCGGAGTGCCCCATGCTCGTCTCCGCGACGTCAGCCCATCGAGAGATGCCCGACCCTCCCGCCTGGGACGATGCCACGCTGCAGCGCTATACCAGCGGCGGCGACTCCTATTGCTGCTATCCGACACCGGGCGCCTTTGGCAGCGACTTCGGCGAGTCGGACCTAGAATCCGCCCTGGCGCGCAGCAACCGCCACGGCCGCCCTCTCGCGCTGTACGTGCACCTGCCGTTCTGCCGCAAGATTTGCTTTTACTGCAATCGCTCCAAGGTCGCCAGCAAGCTCACCCGTCAGGCGGATCCCTACATTTCCCGGCTCGACCGGGAAATGGTACTGGCACGCCGCTATCTGGACACCGGGCGGGAAGTCAAGCGGCTGTACTGGGGCGGAGGCACGCCCACCTTCCTCTCCCTGGACCAGATGAGTGACCTGGTCGACCGGCTCGACGCGCGCTTCGGCCTGTCGGGAAGCCGCGAGCGGGATTACGCCATCGAGGTCGACCCGCGGGAGGCCGACGTCTTCACCCTGCGGCACCTCCAGGCCCTGGGCTTTAACCGCTTGAGCCTGGGCGTGCAAGACCTCGACCCGCAGGTATTGCAGGGCGTCAATCGCGTACAACCGCGCATTCTCACTGAAGCGCTGATCGACGAAGCCGACCGTCTGGGCTTCCGTTCGCTCAACCTGGATCTGATCGCCGGCCTGCCCGGCCAGACCCGTGACAGCTTCGCCGCCACCCTGGAGCAGGTCATCGCCATGGCCCCCCCGCGCCTTCGAGTGAGCGATTACGTCCATCAGCCGGAGCGCGTTCCCACCCAGCGTCGCATTCGCGCCGAGCAACTGCCCGACGTCGCCGAGCGGCTGGCGATCCTGCGTACCACCGTCGCCCAGTTGACCGCAGCGGGATACGTGTATCTCGGGCTGGACCAGTTCGCTCGCCCCGAAGACAGCCTTGCCGTCGCCCAGCGCCACGGCCGGCTCACGCGCGACTTCCAGGGGTACACCGACCAGTCCGCCGACGACCTGCTGGGGCTGGGCGTCTCGGCGTATTCCCGCATCGACGACACCTACAGCCGTAACCCCGTGGACCTGGCTGTTTACGAAGCCGCTCTGGACGCCAGCCACCTGCCCGTCGCCAGTGGCCTGCGCCTCACCTTCGATGACCGGGTGCGACGCCACGCCATCGAACGACTGCTGTGCGACATGGCGCTGGATCTGGATGCCCTCGGAGAACGTTTCGACCTGGACGCCTCACGCTACTTCGCTAAGGCCCTGCAACGTCTCGAAGCGCCCCTCCATGATGGCCTGATGGAGCGCCAGGGCAACCGCCTGCTGGTCACGCCGCTGGGCCGCTTGCGCGCATCGCACCTGGCCCACGCCTTCGACGCCCGTCACAGCCCCCCACCTAGCGGACCATCGCCTTCCCCGGCATAGGGGGTACCGCGAAGTTCCCCGCTTGTCTGCGTCCAATCGTCGCAACCGGCATTTTCCCGCGCTGCAGAATGCTCCATAATGACGCCATGATCACGATGAGGAGGTGGCCATGGCTGTCAATGCGGCCAGCAAGCGGCGCTCGCTGTTGCACGAAACCCGTTGCCAGAACTGCAGCTTGAGTTCCCTGTGCCTGCCACTGGCGCTCGAGATCGAGGATATGGAACAGTTCGATGCGATCATTCGTCGCCGTGCCCCGCTCAAGAAAGGCGAGGCTTTGTTCCGTCAGGGCAGTGGCTTCAACAGCGTGTATGCGGTGCGCTCCGGCAGCCTCAAGCAGATCACCACCGAGGGTTCGGGAGAGGACCAGGTCACCAATTTCTATCTGCCCAGCGAGCTGGTGGGACTCGACGGCATCGACGAGGAAGCCTATCCGGGCAGCGTGATCGCCCTGGAGACCACCACCGTCTGCGAGATCCCCTTCGATCGCCTCGACTCGCTTTCCGAGCAGTTGCCCGAACTGCGCGGCCAGCTATATCGCAGCATGAGCAAGGAATTGCGCGACGACCGCCGCATGATGCGCCTGCTCTCCCGCAAGACCGCCGATCAGCGCCTGGCTAGCTTCTTCACCAGCCTTTCGGATCGCTTTCGCCGGCGCGGCTATTCGCCCTACAGCTTCCGTCTCTCCATGTCGCGTGCGGACATCGGCAACTACCTGGGGTTGGCCGTGGAAACCGTGAGCCGAATCCTCGGGCGCTTCCAGCAGCAGAAGCTAGTGGAAGTCTCGGGTCGCGAGGTGAACATCCTCAACCTGGAGGCGCTGATCGAACAGGCCCAGGAAGAGCACTGAAACGCCTCGCCGCCAGCCCAGACAGTTTCGCGCCCTCGCTGACCTTCCAGCGGGGGCGCGTTGCGTCGGGCTGAGGCCGGAGGTTCAGAGCTCATTGCACAGTTCGATTCGATCGGCCTGCATCCGCGCCTGCTTCGCTTCCAGACCCTGGAAATCGAACAGGTCGCGATCGGCGAGCTGTGACGGCGCCACATTGGTGACCGCCTTGAAAAGGCTCTCCAGGCGGCCAGGGTGCTTGGCCTCCCACTCGGCCAGCATTTCCTTGGCGGCCTGGCGCTGCAGGTTGGGCTGCGAACCGCACAGGTTGCAGGGAATGATCGGGAAGTCCATCAACCGCGCGAACTCGGCGATGTCCGCCTCGCGGCAGTAGGCCAGCGGACGGATCACGATGTTCTTGCCATCGTCGGAGAGCAGCTTGGGGGGCATCGCCTTGAGACTGCCGCCGAAGAACAGGTTGAGGAATAGCGTCTCGAGGATGTCTTCGCGATGGTGACCCAGCGCCACCTTGGTGGCACCGATCTCCTCGGCGAAGCCGTAGAGCGAGCCGCGCCGCAGGCGCGAACAGAGCGCGCAGGTCGTCTTGCCCTCCGGCGTCTTCTCCTTGACCACCGAATAGGTGTCGCGCTCGAGGATGTGGTAGTCGACGCCGGTCGATTTCAGATATTCCGGCAGCACGTGCTCGGGGAAGCCGGGTTGTTTCTGATCGAGGTTGACGGCCACCAACGAGAAATTCACCGGCGCGTTGCGCTGCAGATTGCGCAGGATCTCCAGCAGCGTGTAGCTGTCCTTGCCGCCGGACAGACACACCATCACCTTGTCGCCCTCGCGGATCATGCCGTAATCGATGATGGCGTTGCCCACCTGGCGGCGAAGCCGCTTCTGCAGCTTGTTGAACTCGCGCTTCCCCTTGGTGCCGAGTCGGGGCGCGGACGCATCGTCCGCCGCCAGCGCGGAAGAGGAAGCAGCGGTGTCATGGCGGCTGGCATCGCCAGCGAGCGGATCGAAGGTAACGACGTCTGACATGGTCACGGCGCAGCAGCAATCGGGTGGATGAGGGGCGCCATGCTACCACTGCCGGCGCCGCCTGGCACGCCTTCCAGGGCGGACTCAGGCTTCCCGGCGCTGCACCGGGGCGCCACGCTCCAGGCGTAGATACATCAGCGCCGTGGTCACCGCATCGCCCAGTGCCGTATGGCGACCCATCACCGGCACGCCCAGGGTCTTGGCCACGGTCTCGAAGCGCAACCCCGATGCATCGGCCTCGACGTGACTACGCCGTAACTGCCGGAAATAGAGGTGAGAGACATCGATACCGCTATTGGGGAGATCGAAGCCAAAACGAGGGCGCAGCTGACGATCGAGCACGGCCCGAATGAAATCCAGATGCCAACCCAACAACGGGCGGTTACCGATGAAGTCGAGCAGTCGCATCAATGCCCGCTCGGGCTGCTCCCCATCGTCCAGGTCGACACCGCGCAGGCCGTGGATACGAATGGAGTCGCCGGACAGCGTCTCGGGCCGCTGCAGCTGCAAATCCAGCGACTCGCTGGTCAGAACGCGATCGCCTCGCACCTTCACCGCGGCAATGGCCACGGGTTCGGCAATACGGGTATCCACCCCCGTCGTCTCGCAGTCGATGGCGACCAGCTCGTCGCCGGTGTAGGGGTGGAACAGCCAGCCGTACTCGCCGTCCGCATGTCGGCGGCGGTCACTGACCCGGCGCAAGGCTCGTAGCATGCTCAATGCCTCCTCTCGTGCGTCGATGATGGTGTCGCGGCACTCTCATGCCACGCGATGCCTAACGCCGGGCACGCCGGCAATCAGCTGTATTCGAGGTGATAACGGTGCGAAAGGTGTTGCTTGAATTCCTTGACGATATGCAGCGCCTCGCGCAGCAGATCGCGCTCCAGCGACGACAGCTCCTGTACCACCACCCGGTTGGCATCCTGGCCCTCCAACTCGCCGTCGAGCCGGGCCAGCTGCTGCTTGAGGCGCAGCTCGGTGAACAGCGACAGTGCCTCGCCGAGATTCTCGGCGGTACGTTCGTCGAGCCGCCCATCCGCCGCGAGGGCGTCGAGCCGCTCCAACGTCGAGGTGGGCTTGATGCGCCGCTCCAGCGCCATGGTGCGTACGCCATGAACGATGGGGAAGATGCCGCCCTTCTTGATGTCGATACCGTGCTGCGGCTTCTTCAGTGAACCGAACAAGGTCAGCGGCGTGGAAAAACGCAGCGCCGCCCGAGCGAAGTAAGAGAGCAACAGCTCGTCACGCGAACACTGCTCGAACAGCGCCTCGCGCATTCGATCCAGCAGCACTGGATTGCCCGCCACCGCATGGCTGTCGAGCAGAATGGCGAGCTTCATCAGGCTATCGCCGTCACGTGCCGCCGCCCACTTGACGATGCGCTGGCGCCACTGCGACTCGCTACCCACCCAATCGGGGTTGGAGACCATGATATTGCCAGGACAAGGAGGGTAGCCCAGCTCGATGAGCGTATCCGTCAACGCCTGCATGCGCTCGTCGAGATCCGGCCACTCGAGGTCGTCCTCGAGGATTAAGGCGTTGTCCTGATCGGTCTTGAGGATCTGCTCGCCACGCCCTTCACTCCCCATGACCACCAGACAGCTGTGGGCGTGGTAACGCTCCTCGATCAGGAAATTCCACGCCTTGGACATGATGCGGCCGTTGAGTGCGGCCAGCAGTTCCATGGCGAAGCGCAGCTTGACCCCCTGAGCCATCAGTGCCTTGACCAGTTCCGGCGTGCGGTGGCTGGCCCGAGTCAGCGCTTCCAGATTGTTTGCCTGTTCCACCTGCAGGCTCACCACGTAGCTGCGGCTGGAAAAGAAGCTCAACACGTCGGTCAGCTCGACCACGCCACTGGGGGCTCCCTGCTCCATGACGACGACGCGCTCCACCTTGTGGCGGGTCATGATCACCAGCGCCTCGAAGAGGTACTGGGCTGGAGTGACCGTGACCAGCTCGAAGTGCGCCACGTCCAGCACGGGCCGCTCCTGGCTCAAACCGTCGAGCACCAGAGCATTGAGCAGGTCGGTCTTGGTGACCATGCCGGCACCCTGCGGCCCCTGCACGAGGAGGCTGTCGGCATGACTGTCGCGAAGCGTCTTCACCGCCTCGGCAATGGTGGCCTCGGTGCCGACGCACAGCGGCTCGCGCATGCATTCGCCCACTCGAGCGAGCATGAAGCCGGCCATGGTCACGCCGCCTTCGGCGCGCTGTTCGGTCAACAGCCGTGTCTTGTGGGCCAGCGTCTGGCGGAAGAATTCGGCAAAGGCAGGATAGTCATCGCACAACGACAGGAACAGTGACTTGGGCAGCAGATAGCACAGACTCTCCTGCTCGGCGCGGAAACGGTAGCGGCTCTTGCCGTTGAGTATGCTGATGGCACCGAACAGATCGCCCTGGGTGTAGTGGCCGATACGCTCACGCGCCCCGGGCAGCATGGTATCCAGTTCGGCGACCTCGCCCTTGTGGATCAGGAAAACGTACTCGCCCGGCTGCCCGGCCTCTAGGATGATTTCATCATGGTCGAAATAGGCCAGATCGACGCCACCGCGTACGCGTTCGCGCCCGTCGTCATCGAGTAACGTGAAGGGGGGTTGAGATAGGTCGATGTCAACCATGGCGCTCTCCTCGAGAGACGGCGGCCGCACGCCTGGCCAGGTTTCATCACCATTGCCGCCTTTGTTGTTGTTGGTCTTCGATCGCTCGGTCATCGTGCCGCCAGCACCCTCCTCTGGATTGGAGAGACCTCGCCCACCCCGGAAGACGGGGATGTGCAACGTCTCGCCAGGGCGACATGCCGAGCAATACCACGGGCAGCATAGCAAAGGGGTCTCTGTGGGTAATAGCTAGACGATCGTCCTAGCTTTGCAGGCTTCGACCATCGTCTCAATCAAGGCCGACAAGCCGTATCCGGCGTACCGACAAAGGACTATACCATCGTCCCATACTGAGGAATCCGAAGGGATAAAGAATCCCCGGATACACAATAAATTATTGATTTTAAAGTATTTGTTAAAAGTGACTTGCATCGGCATTCGTTCATGATACCAAAGTCTGGGATTTTTTTTCCTCATTCATTGACCACTATTGCCAGTGAGTCATACGGGGTTTTTGCTCGCCAATGGACGTCACCGGCAGCAACAAGCATACGGCGCCTGGGTAGCCTTCACGGCGGCATCGACAGCTGAATTCCTGACGAGACGTCGCTACCTCAACGAGCCGACCCCGATGAACGACCCCAACTCTTAGAGCAGCTTCTCGACCTCAACAACAAGTGGAGAGCAACGACATGGCAGACGATAAATCCAACGCTGCTGCTTACTGGAAGGCGAACGTTCGCCTCATCACCGGGTGCCTGATCGTCTGGGCTCTGGTGTCCTATGGCTGCGCGATTCTGTTTCGCCCCCTGCTGGCCGGCATTCCCGTCGGCGGAACCGACCTGGGCTTCTGGTTTGCCCAGCAGGGCTCCATCCTGACCTTCATCGGCATCATCTTCTTCTACGCCTGGAAGATGAACAAGCTGGATGAAAAGTTCGGCCTGGGGGAGTAAGCAAGCATGAGCCAATTTGCCATCAACCTGCTGTTCGTGGGCGCTTCCTTCGCCCTCTATATCGGCATTGCGATCTGGGCGCGCGCCGGATCGACCAAGGACTTCTACGTCGCCGGCGGCGGCGTCCATCCCGTGACCAACGGCATGGCCACCGCCGCGGACTGGATGTCAGCCGCCTCGTTCATTTCCATGGCGGGCCTGCTGGCCTCCGGCGGCTATGCCAACTCCACCTTCCTGATGGGCTGGACGGGCGGTTACGTCATCCTGGCCATGCTGCTGGCACCCTACCTGCGCAAGTTCGGCAAGTTCACGGTGCCCGACTTCATCGGTGACCGCTTCTACAGCACCTCCGCACGCCTGGTCGCCGTGATCTGTCTGGTCGTGGCTTCGGTGACCTACGTCATCGGCCAGATGACCGGTGCCGGTGTGGCCTTCTCGCGCTTTCTGGAAGTGCCCAACACAGCCGGGATCTGGATCGCCGCCGCCATCGTCTTCCTGTACGCCGTGTTCGGTGGCATGAAGGGCATTACCTATACCCAGGTCGCTCAGTACATCGTGCTGATCATCGCCTACACCATCCCGGCGGTGTTCATCGCCATGCAGCTGACCGGCAATCCGATCCCGATGTTCGGCATGTTCAGCACGCACACCGACTCGGGGCTGCCGCTGCTGACCAAGCTGGATGAAGTGGTCAATGCGCTGGGCTTCAGGGACTACACGGCGGATGTCGACAACAAGCTCAACATGGTGCTGTTCACCCTGTCGCTGATGGTGGGTACCGCAGGCCTGCCTCACGTCATCATCCGCTTCTTCACCGTGCCGCGCGTCGCGGATGCCCGCTGGTCGGCCGGCTGGGCACTGGTGTTCATCGCCCTGCTCTACCTCACCGCACCGGCCGTTGGCTCCATGGCCCGCCTCAATCTGATGACCACGGTCTATCCGGAGATGGCCGGTCAGGTGGATGACTACGAAGAGGCCGCCAGCAATGCGCTGCCCTACGAGGAGCGTCCCGGTTGGGTACGCACCTGGGAGGAGACCGGGCTGATCACCTTCGATGACAAGAACGACGACGGCCGCATCCAGTTCTACAACGACTCGGCCGATTTCTCGGATCGCGGCTGGGAAGGCAACGAACTGACCGTCAACAACGACATCCTCGTGCTGGCCAACCCGGAAATCGCCAACCTGCCGGGCTGGGTCATCGGCCTAATCGCCGCCGGCGGTATCGCGGCAGCCTTGTCCACGGCCGCAGGCCTGCTGCTGGCCATTTCGTCGGCCATCAGTCACGACCTGATCAAGAACACCATCAATCCCAACATCACCGAGAAAGGCGAGATGTTGGCCGCCCGTATCTCCATGGCCGGGGCCATTCTGGTGGCGACCTATCTGGGTCTCAACCCACCCGGGTTCGCCGCCCAGACGGTGGCATTGGCCTTCGGTATTGCCGGCGGCTCGCTGTTCCCGGCACTGATGATGGGCATCTTCTCCAAGCGGGTGAACAACAAAGGGGCGGTCGCCGGCATGCTGGCAGGCTTGGGTACCACCCTGCTGTACATCTTCACCTACCTGGGCTGGCTCTTCATTCCGGGCACCAACATGCTGCCGAACTCGCCGGACAACTGGCTCCTCGGCATCTCCCCGCTCTCTTTCGGTGCTGTGGGTGCGATGATCAACTTCGCGGTCGCATTCGCCGTCTCCAACGCCACCGAGGAGCCGCCGCAAGAGATCCAGGATTTGGTCGAAAGCGTGCGCTTCCCGAAAGGCGCTGGCACTGCCGTCGACCACTAAGCCATAATCGATTCCCAGCACCCCTCAGGGGTCAGGAATCACACCAAGATCGGGCTTCCTGCGGGAAGCCCGATTGCTGTCAGGAAGGTTGTTCTATGATATGGCACTTGATTGCAGCCCTTTTCGCCGGCCTTGGCGCCGCGGGGATCGGCCTACTGCTGCGCACGCTCAGCGGCAAACGCCTGCCCCGCTGGATCATTCCGGTATGCGCCGGCCTGGGAATGCTGGGCTACCAGATCCAGACCGAGTACGCGTGGTTCGAGCACAAGCAGCAACAGCTGCCTCCCTCCGCCGAAGTCGTGAGCTCGCGAGAAGAGGCGATGGTATGGCGTCCATGGACCTTTCTGGTGCCCATGACGACGAGCTTTCACGTCATCGACCACGACAACCGGGTCGTCCGCGAGACCGACGACCAACGTCTGGTGGAATTCATTCTCTATCGCTTCGACAAGGAGTACGTCGATCAGGTCTCCCACCAGGCCCACCTCATGAACTGCTCCAGTCGCGAGCTGGTACCACTGGCCGGCGACAACCGCGAACCTCGCACCGAGCAGATGCGTCGACTCGACGAAGACGACGCTTTGTTCAAGGCAGCCTGCGCCGACCAGTGACCGCATACGCGCCCATTAACCTGACGATGGCGGCAGAACCGGGTTGCCGCCGCCCTGTGCCATGCCCCTGGCTGCCCGTCGGGCTGCTAGAATGGCCGCACACACAGGGGGAGTTCGCATGTTCGCTGGCTGGCTACTGATTGCCGTATCGCTGCTCTACATCGCCGTGCTGTTCACCATCGCCTGGCGCGGCGACCGCCGTGCCCGAGAGCATGGTGCCAGCCGTCGGCGGCCGGTGGTCTACAGCCTGGCGCTGGCCATCTACTGCACCTCCTGGACGTATTACGGCGCCGTCGGCCAGGCCGCCACCGCCGGCTGGTCTTTCGCCAGCATCTACGTGGGACCGATCCTGACCTTTCTGCTGTTCTGGCCGGTACTGGCCAAGATGATCCGTGTCGCCAAGCGACAGAACATCACCTCCATCGCCGACTTCATCGCTTCACGCTACGGCAAGGCGCAATCGCTGGCCGCCTTCGCCAGCCTGGTGGCCCTGATCGGTACCCTGCCCTACATCGCCCTGCAGTTGAAGGCCGTGGCGGTCTCCTTCGATATCCTGACCGGCAACGGCGAAGTGGGGCCAACGCCGCTGTTCACGGACACCGCCTTCTTCGTGGCCCTGGTGATGGCCGCTTTCGCGATTCTCTTCGGCACTCGCCATACCGACGCCACCGAGCATCACGAAGGGCTCATCCATGCCGTGGCTTTCGAGTCGCTGGTCAAGCTCCTGTCGTTCCTGCTGCTCGGCGCTTTCGTCACCTGGGGCATGTTCGACGGGCTGGGAGACCTGCTGGGCCGGGCCGACACCCAGCTCGAACTGCAGCGCCAGCTCGCCGATCAGGATTTCGGCCAGAGCTTCTGGGCGCAGACCCTGCTGGCCATGCTGGCCATTCTCTGCCTGCCGCGACAGTTCCACGTCGCCGTGGTGGAGAACACCCACCGCGACGATGCCACCAAGGCGCGCTGGCTATTCCCGCTCTACCTGCTGGCCTTCGCCTTCTTCGTCGTGCCGCTGGCGGCCGCCGGGCTGTCCCTGTTCCCCGATGGCAGCGTGGAGCCCGACACCTTCGTGCTGGCCATTCCCATGGCCTCGGGCAACGAGTGGCTCACCCTGCTCACCTTCATCGGCGGCTTCTCGGCCGCTACCGGCATGGTGATCGTGGCCACTGTGGCGGTATCCATCATGATCTCCAACGAGATCGTCATTCCGGCACTGTTCCGACTGCGCTGGCTGGATGCCCGCCCCCGCGACTACGGGCGCTTGGTACTGCGCGCGCGACGCATCACCATCGGCGTGATTCTCGCCCTGGCCTACGGCTTCTACCAGATGGTCGCCGAGTTCGGCTCGTTGGCCTCCATCGGCATGCTCTCCTTCGCCGCCGCGGCCCAGTTCGCCCCGGCGCTGATCGGCGGTCTCTACTGGAAACGCGGCAACCGCATGGGCGTAGTGGCCGGCATGAACGCCGGCTTTGCGATCTGGGCCTATAGCCTGCTGATGCCGGCCATGATCAACGCCGGCGTTCTGCCGAGCGACTGGCTCGACGGCGGACCCTTCGGGGTAGCCTGGCTCACACCCACCGCCCTGTTCGGGCTCAACGTGGGCGACTCCTTCACCCACGGCGTGATGCTGTCGCTGGGACTCAACCTGTTCTTCTATATCTTCGTGTCGCAAGTCACCGCCCAGCGGGTCGTGGAGCGCATCCAGGCCTCGCTGTTCGTCGACAGCGTGGAGACTCGCCAGACCTCGGTGAACCGTCCCTGGACCGGAGCCACCACGGTGGGTGATCTCAAGGTGCTGTGTGAGCGTTTTCTGGGGGCCGGACAGGTGGCCAGGGCCTTCGAGGACTACGCGCGGCGTAGCGGCCAGCGCCTCGACGAGAGCGCCCGCGCCTCCATCGACGTCATTCAGTTCACCGAACGCTTCCTCGCCTCGGTGCTCGGCGCCTCGTCGGCACGCATCGTGGTCAACTCGGCGCTACAGGGACGTGGCATCGGTATCTCGGACGTCATCTCCATCGTCGATGAAGCCTCCCAGGTGCTGGAATTCAACCGTGCCCTCCTCCAGGCCACCATCGAGAACATCAGCCAGGGCATCAGCGTGGTCGACCAGAACCTGCGCCTGGTGGTGTGGAACCAGCGCTACCTGGAGCTGTTCCGCTTTCCCGATCACCTGATTCGCGTGGGCGCCCCCATCGACAAGATCTTTCGCTACAACGCCCACAACGGCGAATACGGTCCCGGCGACCCCGAGGAACACGTCCGCCTGCTCCTCGACAACATTCGCGAAGGTCAACCCCACCGTTACGTGCGCTACCGCCAGGATGGCAGCGTGCTCGAAGTGCAGGGCAATCCCATGCCCGGCGGCGGCTTCGTCTACACCTACCTCGATATCACCCAGCAGAAGCGCATCGAAGAAGCCCTGATCCGCTCGGAAAACAACATCCGCATCTACACCGACAACGTTCCGGCCTTGATCGCCTACTTCGACAAGGAGTGTCGCTACCTCTTCACCAACCGCGCCTACGAACAGGCCTTCGGCATCGACCGCAACGAAGTGATCGGCAAACACGTCGACACGGTGATCACCGGTGAGATGGCTCGCGAGCGCGCCCCCTGGATCCGCCGCGCCCTGGCCGGTGAACGGGTGAGCTTCGAAGTCTCCATGGGTAGTGGCGATGCCATTCGCTACATGCTGGTCACCTATACGCCACACTTCGGCGACAGCGGCGCCATCCTCGGCTTCTTCTCTCTCTACCAGGACATCACCGAACGTCGTCTGGCGGAATTCGCCCTCAAGGAGACCAACGAAACCCTCGAAGAGCGCGTTCGCGAACGCACCCAGGCACTGTCGGAAGCCAACGCCGCCCTGCGCCAGGAAAACCGCGTGCGCGCCGAGGCGGAGCAAGCGCTACGCCAAGCCAAGCAGGTCGCCGAAGATGCCAACGCCTCCAAGACCCGCTTCCTCGCTGCAGCCAGCCACGACCTGCTGCAGCCGCTCAACGCCGCGCGTCTGTTCACGTCAGCACTCTCCCCGGAGGTGGACGCCGACGAGCTGCGCCGCACCATCGGCCATATCGACAACTCGCTGCAGGCCGCCGAGGAGCTGCTCGGCACCCTGCTCGACATCTCCAAGCTCGACGCCGGCGCGCTGACGCCGCGTCGCAGCCATTTCGCACTGGCCGACATCATCCAGCCGCTGCGCGCCGAGTTCGAGGTCATGGCCGAGGACCGTGGCCTCGACCTGGTGGTGGTGCCGACCCGACAATGGGTGGACAGCGACCCCCAGATGCTGCGCCGGATCATTCAGAACTTTCTCTCCAATGCCATTCGCTACACCCAAGAGGGACGCGTGCTGCTGGGCTGCCGCCGTCACGGTGAGCAGCTCTCCATCGAGGTATGGGACTCGGGGCCGGGCATTCCCGAGTCGAAGCAGGCGGAAATCTTTCAGGAGTTCCGCCGCCTCGATCAGGTGTCGCGCCACAAGGAGAGCGAGAAAGGACTGGGGCTGGGTCTCTCCATCGCCGATCGCATGAGCCGGGTGCTCCAGCACCCCCTGCGGCTGCGCTCCTGGGAAGGTTTCGGCACCGTCTTTTCGGTGAGCGTGTCGACGGTCGCGCCCCGGCAGTCGAGTGCCCCCAGCAATGCCCCTGCCACCCGTCGCGCGGGCAACAAGCTGGCGGGGACTCGAATCCTGTGCATCGACAACGAGACGCTGATCCTCGAAGGCATGAAGGCCATGCTTTCCGGCTGGGGCTGCGAGGTATTCACCGCCACCAGCATCGGCGGCGCCAAGTCGATCCTGCGCCATCTGGACGGCGACCCCGACGCCATTCTCGCCGACTATCACCTGGACAATGAGGTCACCGGCCTGATGGCCCTGGAAGCCCTATCAGAGCGTCTCGAGGATGCCGTGCCGGGCATCGTGATCACCGCCGATCGCACCGAAGAGGTCGCCGAGGAGGTCAAGCGTGCCGGCTATCACCTGTTGCAGAAGCCGGTACGCCCCGCCGCCCTGCGCGCTCTGCTCACCCGAACCCTGCAGGCCAGCCGCGCGGCCAGGGCCTAGCTGCGGGCTGCGGGCTGCGGGCTGCGGGCTGCGGGCTGCGGGCTGCGGGCTGCGGGCTGCGGGCTGCGGGCTGCGGGCTGCGGGCTGCGGGCTGCGGGCTGCGGGCTGCGGGCTGCGGGCTGCGGGCAAAAGAATGACAGAAATCGAAATGCCCGTGACCTTGGTCACGGGCATTTCGCTCGAAGCTCGAAGCTCGAAGCTCGAAGCTCGAAGCTCGAAGCTCGAAGCTCGAAGCTCAGGACTCGACCTTCGGCGGCTCCACCTCGAGCTTCTGAGCGGCGATCACCGCCTGGGTGCGGGAATGTACGCCGAGCTTGCGCAGGATCGCGGTGACATGGGCCTTGATGGTGGCCTCGGAGACGTTGAGCTCGTAAGCGATCTGCTTGTTGAGCAGCCCTTCGGTCAGCATGTTGAGCACGCGGAACTGCTGCGGCGTCAGCGAAGCGATGGCCTCGGCGAAACGGGCTTCCTCCTCATCGACATCACCCAGCGCATCGGCCAGCTCCTGGGGCAGCCATACCTCACCGTCGAGGATTTCGCTCACCGCCTCGGCAATCAACTGTAGCGACGACGACTTGGGGATGAAACCGGAAGCCCCGTAGTCGATGGCGCGGCGCACCACGTGGGGCTCATCGCTGCCGGACACCACCGCCACGGGAATATCCGGCGTCTGGCCGCGCAACTGGATCAACCCCGAAAAGCCGTGCGCCCCGGGCATGTGCAGGTCGAGCAGGATCAGGTCGGCATCGGGATGACGGATGACCACTTCATTGGTGGCCTCCATGGTATCGGATTCGACGATTTCGGCCTGGGGGGCCAGTTGACGCAACGCCTGGGTCAGAGCTGCACGGAACAGCGGATGGTCATCGGCAACGATGAATTTCTGGGCAAAGGCCATGGATTCTCCTCCGGTTCCTCAAGCAGTGGACAAGCCGACTGCAGCGGCGCTGGCACGATCGAGCGGGGCATCGATCACGGCGTACGGTCACGGCATGTTACCCCAACGCCAAAGCGTTTCCCAAGCGCTCGGCACGGCAACTGACATTTCCTTGACGACGGCCAGCAAAAAGCCGGCCCAGGGGGCCGGCAAAGGGATCAAGCGAAAAAGGGCAAAACCACCTCAGCGGTTGGCACGATGCTCGATGAGCTCGTCGACCACGCTGGGGTCGGCCAGGGTACTGGTATCCCCCAGCCCGTCGCATTCGTTGGCGGCGATCTTGCGCAGGATGCGACGCATGATCTTGCCCGAGCGCGTCTTGGGCAGACCCGGAGCCCACTGGATGACATCCGGCGAGGCAATGGGCCCGATGTCCTTGCGCACCCACTGGGTCAGCTCCTTCTTGAGCTCGTCGCTCTCCTCGAAGCCATCGCCCAGGGTCACGTAGATGTAGATGCCCTGTCCCTTGATGTCGTGGGGGAATCCCACCACGGCGGCTTCGGCCACGGCCTCGTGGGCCACCAGCGACGACTCGATCTCGGCCGTTCCCATACGGTGTCCGGACACGTTGAGCACGTCGTCGACACGGCCGGTGATCCAGTAGTAGCCGTCCTCGTCGCGGCGACAGCCATCGCCGGTGAAGTACATGCCCTGGTAGGTGGAGAAATAGGTCTGGACGAAGCGCTCGTGGTTGCCCCAGATGGAGCGCGCCTGTCCCGGCCAGGAGTCGAGAATCACCAGGTTGCCATCGGTGGCACCCTCCAGGAGGTTGCCTTCGTTGTCGACCAGCGCCGGCATCACCCCGAAGAACGGCAGCGTCGCCGAGCCCGGCTTGAGATCGATGGCTCCCGGTAGTGGCGCAATCATGATGCCGCCTGTCTCGGTTTGCCACCAGGTATCGACGATGGGGCACTTCGAGTTGCCGATCACCCGGTGGAACCACTCCCAGGCCTCGGGGTTGATCGGCTCGCCCACGGAGCCGAGCACCCGCAGGCTATCGCGTGAACTGGAATCCATGACGTTGTCGCCATGGGCCATCAGTGCCCGCACCGCCGTCGGCGCCGTGTAGAGGACGTTGACCCGGTGCTTGTCGACGATCTCGCCCATGCGACCGTGACTCGGGTAGCTCGGCACCCCCTCGAACATCAGGGTGATGGCACCGTTGGCCAGGGGGCCGTAGACGATGTAGCTATGCCCGGTTACCCAGCCCACGTCGGCGGTACACCAGTAGACCTCGCCGTCGTGATAGTCGAAGACGTACTGATGAGTGAGCGCCGCATGCAGCAGGTAACCGCCGGTGGTGTGCTTGAGTCCCTTGGGAGCACCGGTCGACCCCGAGGTATAGAGAATGAACAGTGGATCTTCGGCGTTCATCTCTTCGGCGGGGCAGTCGGAGGCTTGCTTGTCGACCAGTTCGTGGAACCAGACGTCGCGGCCCTCTTGCCAGTCGATCTCGCCACCGGTGCGCTCGACCACCAGCACTTTCTCGCAAACCTCGGTGCCGTCGCGGGTCAAGGCGGCATCGACGTTGTCCTTCAGCGGCACCTGCTTGCCACCGCGTACCGACTCGTCGGCAGTGATCACCAGCTTGGAATCCGCATTGACCACACGCTGGGCCAGCGCATCCGGCGAGAAGCCGCCGAATACCACCGAGTGAATGGCGCCGATGCGCGCACAGGCCAGCATGGCCATGGCCGCTTCGGGGATCATCGGCATGTACAACGTGACGACGTCCCCCTTCTTGACGCCCAGCTCCTTGAGTCCATTGGCCATCTGACAAGTGCGCGCATGGAGCTCGCGATAGGTGATGTGCTTGGAGTCCTTGGGATCATCGCCCTCCCAGATGATCGCCGTCTGGTCGCCGCGCGATTCGAGATGGCGGTCGAGGCAGTTCACGCTGGCGTTGAGGCTGCCGTCCTCGAACCAGCGGATATCGACGTTGTGGGAGTCGAAGGACGTATGCTTGATCTTCGTCGGTGCCTTGAACCAGTCGAGGCGCTTCGCCTGCTCCGCCCAGAAGCCCTCGGGGTCGTCCACGGACTGCTGGTACATGGCCTGGTATTTGGCCTTGTCGGCCCAGGCGTTGGCGGCGAAGTCGTCGCGTACCGGATAGACTTTCTGCTGTTCGGTCATTGAATGGCCTCTTCCAGGAAATGCACCCTCTCAGTATATGTCACCGACCGCTTGTTATTGATGGGTCGGAGCCGGAATGTGCCTTTCAGCATATACCCCTGCACGCCAGCTTCCACTTAGACCTTGGTATCAACGATTTTCTTTTTATTTTCATGAGCTTGCAACCTATGTAGAAACCGATTCCAAAGATTGATAGACCAAGGTCTGAGCGCAGTGGCGACAGCGATAGACACGCCCGCCGCGGGCCAGTGAATGGCGACGTGCCGTGAAGGCATGCTCGCGGCAGGCACAGCGATAGCGATAAGGTGCCGGACTCGCACGGCGAGTGTCGAAGCGATGGGTCACGTGCCCAGGCAGGCCGAACAGCTGACGCATGACCGTACGCCATTCGTGACCGTGGGGCTGCAGGCGCGGCCCCTCCGCGAGGTGGTGCACCAACCAGTGCGCCATCTCGTGGGGCACCACATCGACGAAGAAGTCACGACGGTTTTCGCTCAGCAGCACGGGATTGAAACGCAATCCGCCGCGGCCGAAGTGCGCCTGCCCGGCGCACTGGCCACGCAGGTCGAGCCATACTCGCGGTCGAGGCAGATGCGGATGTACTTCCCTGCACAGTTGGAAGGCCGCCTCGATGCGCTCATGCAACGCCCGGTGCAACGCCGCTTCGTCGAGGCCATCGAGCCAGTCGACGCTAAGGTCGGAGAGGGCTGGTCGGTTCATGGGATGCTAGAATGCCGCCCTGGCATGGCGGCGTCCAGCCCGCAACCGCACGAACCCTTGAAATCCAGCGAGAGCCACGATGTCCGACACCCCCGTTTCCCAGCCGCTGCTAGACGACGACGCGCTCGAGCGGCTCGATGACTTTTTCGCCTCCGACCAGGTCAGCGAAGAAGCTCTCGACCTGATTGGCTCCCACGGTTACCTGGTGGCGCTGGCCGTCGCTCCGCGTGAGTTGGAACCAGCAGTGTGGATCGCCGAGCTGTTCCACGGCGAGCCACGCTTCGCGAACGCCGCCGAGCGTAGCGAGATCCTCGATCTTCTCGAGCGGCTGCGCAGCAACGCCATCGACGTCCTGGAACAGGGCGGTCTGCCCGAACTGCCTTTCGAAACGACACTGGACGGCCTGCCTCCGGAAGAGACGCCCATCGGCGACTGGTGCGCGGGGTTCATGGAAGGCGTCTTCCTCGACGAAGCCGCCTGGTTCGCTCAGAACGAAGAGGCCGTTGCTACTCTGCTGCTACCTTTCATGGCGCTTTCCGGCCTGTTCGACGACGAGCCCGACATGGCCGAACTCAGTGCCGATGCCGCTCGGCTCGACCAGCTGGCCGGCCAGTTGCCGGAGCTGGTGCTCGACATCTACCTGCACTTTCGCGTACCGCCGGAGAATGCCAAGCCCACGCCGCGCAAGAAGAAACCGGCAAGACGCGGCAAGGGAAAGCGGTAAGCGGCTGCGGGCTGCGAACCCCGTAGCCCGAGTCAAGGGTTTTCTTCCAGCTTACAGCTTAAGCCCGCGAAGCGGGCGTTCTTTCAGCTCCGACGAAGCCGGGTCAGCGTAGCCTGGTCAGCCACGCGTCCAGGTTACCGAAACACCACTCTTTCACGCGCTGCCACCAGGGACGCTGTATCCACTCACGGTGGTGAATCTCATGGCTGGCGGCGAAGTTGCGCTCGAACAGTGCCGCCACCTCGCTAGCAAAGCGAGCGTCGTCCACTTCCTGGTTGGCCTCGAGGTTCCAGTGCAGGCTCCAATGGTCGAAATTGCACGACCCCAGGCTCGACCATCGGTCGACAAGAGCGAACTTAGCGTGGATGAAGCTGGGTTGGAACTCGAAGATGCGCACCCCATGACGCAGTAGGCGCCGATAGAAACGCTGCCCCGCATAGCGCACCCCGGGGTGGTCATGGTTCTTGCCGGGGAGCAGCAGACGCACGTCGACGCCACGCCGAGCCGCCCGAGCCAGCCGCATGCGCAGCGTCAGCGTCGGCACGAAGTAGGGCGTGCACAGCCAGATCCTCCGCTGAGCGCCAGAGATACGCCCATGCAGCGAATGGCGGATGGCCTGGTAACGGTAGCCCTGTCCCCATACGACTCGACCGCGCATGCCGCGATAGTCCTCGCGCTGCTGCCCTGCCACGGCAATTCGATGCACCAGTTGCTGGGAGCCACCTCCTTGGGTCAGCGGTGAATCCCACAACCGACTGAACAGGCGCACCCAGTCCGCCACCACTGGCCCCTCGATAGACACCGCCACCTCGTACCAGGCCTCCAGAAATTCGTCCACGGCTCCGAAGCCTCCGGTGAAAGCGAACCGGCCATCCACCACCACCAGCTTGCGATGGTCACGGGTGAGGTTGCGCACCAGCGAGTGGAAACCCAGCGGGTTGAACAAACGCAGAGCCACGCCACCCTCTTCCAGACGCCGCCGATCCGCCGCCGAAAGCCCCCTGGCGCCATAACCGTCGAGCATCAGGGCTACCGCCACGCCACGCGCAGCGGCTCGGGTCAGGGCATCGATCAGCGCCGTGGCCAGACGCCCCGACTCCATCAGATAGAGCTCCACCAGCACCGACTCACGTGCGGCGTCGATGGCATCGAACACGGCGGGCAGGAAACGTGATGACTCCGCCAATAACCGAAATCGATTGCCCTCCCGCCAGATACCCTGCATACCCCGCCTCCCCGTTTTCGCCTTTCGGAACGCTGGAATTGACGCACGTTCGCGCTCGGCGGGAAAGTCACCCGCCTGACCCATACGCCCACGCGGGCTATACTGCTCTTTCGCTTATCGGACAGGCAAACGGATGGCCGCTGCAAGCTCCCTGCCCAACCCCCTACGCGCCCTGCTGAAGCGACTGCTCAGCGGCTGGGTGGCAGTACGTCACCTGGAACCTGACCCGGCTTCGCTGGCACTGGATCCACGGGCCATCACGCTGTACGTGCTGCCTCGTCCCGCTCTCTCCGATGCCCTGCTGCTGGAGTGCCTGTGTCGGCGCCATGGCCTGCCACCGGCCACCGGTCGCCACCGGGTGGCTACGCAGCGGCTCTCGGCCCTGCTCGCCCTGCCCCGGCCGCAACGTCGGCCGCGACGACGCGCCCTCCACGATGCCGTCGACCTGCTCGCCGAGCATCGCGACCTGAGCATCCAACTGGTTCCCGTCAGCGTTTTCTGGGGACGCGCCCCCGGCAAGCGCTTCGGGCTGTGGCGACTGCTGGCCGCCGATAGCTGGCCGCTCACCGGACGCCTGCGCCGCGCACTGTCGGTGCTGGTCAACGGACGTGACGTGGAAGTCCAGTTCGGCGCACCGCTGAACCTGCGCGACCTGATCGACGACCGCGGTACCGCCTTGGCGGAACGCAAGGCGGCCCGGCTATTGCGCGTCCATTTCCGGCGTGTCCGCACTCGCGTGCTGGGCCCCGATCTCTCCCATCGTCGAACGCTGATCCAGGGCCTGGTGACCAGCCCCGCCGTGCGCCAGGTCATCGATGAGCAGGCAAGCGCCACGGAGCGATCCACGGCTCGCCTGGCAAAGCGCGCACGACGTTACGGTCACGAAATCGCCTCGAACATGACCTATCCGGTACTGCGCTTTCTGGACGGCGTACTACGCCGCCTGTGGAACCGACTCTACGACGGCGTCGACGTCAACGGCCTCGAGCGCATCAAGGCCCTGGCCGGTGACCATACTCTGGTCTACGTGCCCTGCCATCGCAGCCACATCGACTACCTGCTGCTCTCCTACGTACTCTACCGGGATGGCCTGATGCCGCCGCACATCGCTGCGGGTCGTAACCTCGACATGCCATTGATCGGCCCGCTACTGCGCCGCGGCGGCGCCTTCTTCCTGCGTCGCAGTTTCCGGGGCAACTCCCTCTACGCTGCCGTCTTCACCGAATATCTGCACCGCCTGCTGGCCGCCGGCCATCCCCTGGAATTCTTCATGGAAGGCGGTCGCTCACGCAGCGGTCGAATGCTCACCCCACGGCCCGGCATGCTGGCCATGACGCTGCGTTCCTTCCATCGCCTGGCCGCCGACGACGACCGGCAGCGCCTAGCCTTCGTTCCTGTCTACATTGGCTACGAACGCATCCTCGAGGGCAGCAGCTATCAGCGCGAGCTCCGCGGGGCAAGCAAGCGCAAGGAGTCACCGCTGGGTCTACTCCGCGTGCTCGGGCGGCTACGCCAGCCCTTCGGCCGGGTCGCCGTGAACGTCGGCGAGCCGCTGCTGCTGGCGCCGTTCCTCGATGCCAGCGTACCGGCCTGGCGTGTTGGCGAGGCCACGCCGCGGGCGTCCTGGATCACCGAGTCACTACCCCACCTGGGGACGGAACTCGCCCAGCGCATCAATGCCGCGGCGGCACTGAACCCGGTCAACCTGGTCGCCCTGGTGCTGCTGGCCACGCCCCACCACGCCATCGAGGAGAGCCTCATGGCGCGTCAGCTAGGGCTGCTCGCTTCGCTGCAACGACGTTGCCCGGGCGGCGCCCAGGTCAGCCTTCCCGAAGGAGAGCCGAGCAGCTGGATCGACCATGTCATCGACCTCGGCATGATCCGGCGACGTCGCCATCCACTGGGCGATATCCTGACCGCCACGCCGGAACAGGCCGAGTTGCTCGCCTGGTATCGCAACAACGTGCTGCATCTGTTCGCCCTGGCGGGTCTCGTCGCGTTCGCCTTCCGGCATGAAGCGCACCACGACCTGACGAGCCTGCAGGAGCGCCTCGCCCCCCCTTGGCCAATCCTGGCCAGGGAGCTCTTCCTGCCCAGCAGTGCGCTGCAGTCGGCCCTGCCCGCTGTGCTCGATGCGCTGACCCGGGCAGGGCTGCTCAGTGCCGGTGCTCGAGGTTGGCAACGCGCTACGGCCCTCGAAGCCAGCGAGCAGCTACGCATGTTGGGACGACTGATGCAGCCCTCGCTGGAGCGCGGCTACCTGCTGCTGTCGCTGCTGCTCGATGCACCGCCAGGTAGCTACGACCGCGACGGCCTCATCACCCGCAGCCAGCAGATGGCCGAGCGCCTGGCGATGCTCTCGGGCCGCAACGCGCCGGAGTTCTTCGATCGTCGCCTGTTCGACCGGCTGATCGACAGCCTGGAAGCGGAAGGCTGGATCGACGAGACCGACGGGCGCCTGCGCTACACACCGGCCCTGCCGGAAGCGGCGCAGCGCACCCAGGCGCTGTTCGACCCGGCACTGCGCCACCGCCTGCAACTCATGACCCGCGATTGAAGCCGAAACCGCCTACGCCCGCAGCGAACGGTGCACGTAGACGTCATAGCGGCTGGTCTTGCCCTCGATGACATGCCGGGGCGCAGGCCCCGCAATCGGGGGGGCCTGGCGCGGACGCTTGACCACTACCCGATGGGTGGCCACATCCAGCGCGGCCTCCAACAGCCGCGGTGCATCGCCGTCGTCTCCGGCCAACACCCTGAAGAGCCGCATCTCCTTCTTGACCAGCGCCGACTTGTCGCGGTGCGGGAACATCGGGTCGAGATGAATCACCTGAGGCGACACGCCCCCCTCCGCCACCAGGGGTTCGAGCTCCCGCGCGGCGTCGCCACGGATCAGGGGCATCCGCGCGGCAATCCCGGCGATTTCGGGATCGGCCAAAGCGCGCGCCACGCCATCCTCGAGCAGGGCGAAGATCGCCGCCACCCGCTCCACCATCAGGACCTCGGCGCCGAGACTCGCCAACACGAAGGCATCTCGCCCCAACCCCGCGGTGGCATCCACGATCGACGGTGTCATGCCCTTGCTCAGACCGCAGGCCCGGGCGATCAATTGGCCGCGACCGCCACCGAAATGGCGCCGGTGAGCGGCCCGGCCGGCAACGAAATCCACCGCCAGCGGTGCACCGAAGCGCCGCGAGTCGCCGGCCAGAACCAGCCGGTCTCCCTCGCGGCACAACAGCAGTTCTCCCTCGCCGGCGGCGCCCCGGGGCAACCCCAGGCGCTGCGCCAACGCAGCATCCGCCACCACGACCGCCGAACGGGTGCCGCTCATCGCTCCTTCCGCCAGGCCACCTGGTCGCGCAGATAGACTGGCTGCACCGCCTGGGCCGGCTGACCGCCCCCCGCGGCCAGGTCACGCGCGGCCAGCAACGCCATCTCCTCGGCAGCCGGTTCCGGCTCGATCAGGCACTGACCGAGACTGGCCTGGACCGTGGCGGGCATGGCCTCCCACAGCGACCACCCTGAGCCCACGCCCACCCAGTCGAATTCGTCGCTTTCCTCCGGTAGACGCAGGCGTTCGGGCGGCAGTACCGCCTCGGCACTGAGCGCTTCGGCTACCCCGTCGCGACAGCGCCAGGCCGCCACGTAGATCTCCCCCATGCGCGCGTCCAAGGCCGTAACGATGTGCCGGAAGTGATGACGCCGGTGAGCACCCAGCGCCAGTGCCTCCAGCGTGGAAACGCCGAGCAGCGGGCGGTCGAGGCCGAAGGCGAGCCCCTGGGCAACGCCGGCGGCGATACGCAGCCCGGTGAAGGAGCCGGGGCCGCGACCGTAGGCCACGGCATCCAGCGCACTGGGCGCGAGGTCGGCCTCGGCCAGCACCTCGTCGATCATCGGCAGCAGGCGGTGGGTGTGTTCGCGGGGGGTGTGGGCGAAGCGTGCGATCAGCGTGTCCGCCTCGTCCGGGCGGCGGATCAGCAGGGCGGCGGAACAGGCGCGCGAGGAGGCGTCCAGGGCCAGCAGGGTCGGCATGGTCTCGGTTCGTGGCAGCTCAATGTAGAAGCACATTATACGCAACCCGGCCCACGACGACGAAGGCCCGCCGAGGCGGGCCTTTGCAAGGCTATCAGGGAATACGCCAACCAGCTCGGCATCGGGCTGCCCGGGGACAGCCCTGCGAGGAGGCGCTGTAAACCCGTCCGTGGGCGCTACATTCGCCATCCCTGGCGAATGACCTCCTCTGCGGCCTGTCCCCGGCGCCCCTCAAGCATCCGGCCGCCGCTCGGGGGGGGGAAAAATCAGTCCTCCAGGGCCTCGAGCACCTGGCCGGTGATCTCATCGACGCTGCCCACACCAGCCACGCGGTGATAGGCCGGTGCCGCCTCGGGGTCTTCCTGGGCCCACTGCTGATAGTAGTCGACCAGCGGCGCGGTCTGCTCGTGATAGACCGAGAGGCGGTTGCGCACCGTGGATTCGCGGTCGTCGTCGCGCTGGATCAGCGGCTCGCCGGTGACGTCGTCCTTGCCCGGCTCCCTGGGCGGATTGTACTCGACGTGATAGACGCGCCCGGAATCGGGATGCACGCGGCGGCCTGCCAACCGCTTGACGATCTCCTCGTCGTCCACGGCGATCTCCAGGACATGATCGATCTTCACCCCGGCCTCTTTCATCGCCTCGGCCTGGGGAATGGTGCGCGGAAAACCATCGAACAGGAAGCCGTTCTCACAGTCCGGCTGAGCGATGCGCTCCTTGACCAAAGCGATGATGATGTCGTCGGACACCAGCCCGCCGGTGGTCATGATCTCCTTGACCTTGAGGCCCAGCTCGCTGCCCTCCTTGACCGCGGCGCGCAGCATGTCGCCGGTGGAGATTTGCGGGATATGGAATCGCTCGCAGATGAACTGGGCCTGGGTACCCTTGCCGGCCCCGGGCGCGCCCAACAGGATCAAACGCATCGTCGTGCTCCTTGAATGAGGTAGTAGAGGTTGGAATCTCAGGTGGAAAACGATTGGCAACAAACCTTACCCGCGGCCCGTCGGCCAGACAACCGGAAGGCACTCCCACGAATGCTCGCGGCCCCCGGAAGGGGCTTCCATTTCAGCCAATTAGGCATCAAGTTGCACTTTGGTATCCCCAGACGACGACGGCGCCCCGGAAGGGGCGCCGTTGCGGTTCGACGAAGTCGAACCGCGTCACATCAATAGGCGACGGATGTCGCTGAGCGCAGCGGCCAAAAAGGCCGTGAAGCGTGCCGCATCGGCCCCGTTGACCGCCCGGTGGTCGTAGGAGAGCGACAGCGGCATCATCAGCCGCGGCGCGAACTCCTGGCCATCCCATACCGGCTTCGTCTGCGCCTTGGAGACGCCGAGGATGGCCACCTCCGGGGCGTTGACAATGGGCGTGAAGGCAGTGCCACCGATGGAGCCCAAGCTGGAGATGGTGAAACAGCCGCCGGTCATCTCCTCGCGCTTGAGCTTCTTGCCTTGCGCCTTGCCGGCCAGCTCTACGGACTCCTTGGCCAACTCGATCAGCGACTTGCGGTCGGCATCGCGAATCACCGGCACCATCAGCCCATCCGGGGTGTCCACGGCGATGCCAATGTGCACGTATTTCTTGTGCACCACGGTCTCGCCGTCGGCCTTGAGGCTGACGTTGAACTGCGGGAACTTGCGCAGCGCGAAAGCACAGGCCTTGATCAGGAACGGCAGCGGCGTGAGTTTGGCACCCTGAGCTTCGGCCTCGGCCTTCATGGACTTACGGAAGGCCTCCAGCTCGGTGATGTCCGCTTCGTCGAACTGGGTGACGTGAGGCAGATTGACCCAGCTGCGATGCAGGTTGGTGGCGCCCATCTTCATCAGGCGTCCCATGGGCTTCTCTTCCACCTCGCCGAACTGGCTGAAGTCCTGATCGGGGATCGGCGGAATGCCGCTGCCGCCCGGAGCGGAAGCGGCAGCCTGTGCCGGCGCCTGGGCCTTGCCCGCCATCACCTGCTTGACGTAGGCGTGCACGTCCTCCTTCAGCACCCGTTCCTTGGGTCCGGAAGGCTTGACCAGGGCCAGATCGACACCCAGTTCGCGGGCCAGCATGCGCACTGCCGGACCGGCATGCACCAGCTTGCCCGAACGCGGCTTGTGAGCCGCCATCTGCGCCTCGGGGCTCGGCGTGCCCACCGGG
Source organism: Halomonas faecis (assembly GCF_010993975.1). Classification (GTDB taxonomy): domain Bacteria; phylum Pseudomonadota; class Gammaproteobacteria; order Pseudomonadales; family Halomonadaceae; genus Halomonas; species Halomonas faecis. The sequence goes on along the minus strand of NZ_JAACZO010000052.1, from coordinate 115,120 downwards.
GTCGGGACGGGCTCGTCGGCCTTGGGCGTCTGCGCCGGCTTCTCCGGCCGTTGTGCCGCCGGCTCTGGCTTGGCGGCCCCGGCCGTCTCGATATAGCCGATCAGGTCACCCTCGGAAACCGTATCGCCCTCCTTGACGGTGAGCTCGACCAGCTTGCCCTGGTAGGGACTCGGCACGTCCATGGAGGCTTTGTCGGACTCCAGCGTGATCAGCGGGTCTTCCTCGTTCACCTCGTCACCGGCACTGACGGCGACCTCGATGATCGGCACGTCGGACGCACCGGAGAGGTCCGGCACGCGGATCTCCTTGCGCTCGGGCTCGCCGGAGGGGGCTGCTTCGGGCGCCGCTTCGGCTGCCGGGGACTCCGCGGGTGCCTCTGTCGGCGCGGCCTCTTCACCACCTTCTCCGGCCAACTCCACGGTGCCGATGACATCGCCCTCGGAAACGGTGTCGCCTTCCTTGACGGCCAGCGACACCAGCTTGCCCTGGTAGGGACTCGGCACGTCCATGCTGGCCTTGTCGGACTCCAGCGTGATCAGGGTGTCTTCCTCGGCGATTTCATCGCCCTCGGAGACGGCCACGTCGATGATCTCGACGTCCTCGGAACCACCCAGGTCGGGCACCTTGATCTCGACGATACGCTTGCCGCCACCGCCTGACCGCGACGCGGGCTTCGCCTCGGGGGCAGCCGATGCTTCCTCGGCAGGCGCGGGCTCCTCGGCCGCCTTGGCCTGATGTGGGGCAGAGGTTTCGCCGGCATCTTCCGCTTCGAGCTCGACGATAGCATCGCCTTCGGAGACGGTGTCGCCTTCCTTCACCAGCACCTTGACGACCTTGCCGCCCTTGGGCGACGGGACGTCCATGCTGGCCTTGTCGGACTCCAGCGTGATCAGGGTGTCTTCGGCGTCGATGACGTCGCCCTCGGCGACGGCCACTTCGATGATTTCGACATCTTCGCTACCGCCGATATCGGGAACTTTGATGATTTCGCTACTCAAGGTCGCGCTCCTTCCAAATCGTGCCTGGAACGGGCGGGATTCCCCGCCCGGCCACCGGGATCAGCTGGTCAGCGGATTGGGCTTGTTGGGATCGATGCCGTATTTCGCGATCGCCTCGCCGACGACCTTGCGATCCAACTCACCGCGATCCGCCAGTGCCTTGAGCGCCGCTACCGTGACGTGGTAGCGATCGACCTCGAAGAAGTGACGGAGCTTCTCGCGGGTATCGGAACGGCCGAAGCCGTCGGTACCCAGCACGTGGTAGTCGGTCGGCACCCAGGCGCGAACCTGGTCGGCGAACAAGCGCATGTAGTCGGTAGAGGCGATGGCCGGCCCTTCGCGGCCCTCGAGACAGGCGGTCACGTGGGGCTTGCCCGGCTCGGCCTCAGGGTTGAGGAAGGCCTCACGATCCAGGCTCAGCGCCTCGCGACGCAGCTCGTTAAAGCTGGTCACGCTCCAGATGTCGGCGCCTACGCCCCAGTCGTCGGAGAGCAGTTCGGCCGCTTCCTCGACCTCGCGCAGTATGGTGCCGCAGCCCAGAAGCTGTACGTGCCCATTGTCGCCCTGGGTTGCGCGCAACCGGTACATGCCCTTGACGATGTCGTCGGCCGGCACCTCCTCGAGCTCGGGGTGCTCGTAGTTCTCGTTCATCACCGTCAGGTAATAGAAGCAAGGCTCCTTGTCGACGAACATCCGTTTCAGACCGTGCTGGACGATCACCGCCACTTCATGGGCATAAGTGGGATCATAGCTGCGGCAGTTGGGGATCGTCGCAGCCTGGATGTGACTGTGGCCATCCTGGTGCTGCAGGCCCTCGCCATTCAGCGTGGTGCGTCCGGCAGTGCCGCCCACCAGGAAGCCGCGCGCCTGCAGGTCGCCGGCTGCCCAGGCCAGGTCGCCGATGCGCTGAAAACCGAACATCGAATAATAGATGTAGAACGGCAACAGGGGCAGACCGTGGTTGGCGTAGGAGGTGGCCGCGGCGATCCACGAGGACATGGCGCCCGCCTCGGTAATGCCCTCCTCGAGCACCTGACCGGCCTTGTCCTCGCGATAGAACATCAGCTGGCCCTTGTCCATGGGCTCGTACTTCTGCCCCTCGGAGGTGTAGATGCCGAGCTGGCGGAACATTCCCTCCATGCCGAAGGTGCGAGCCTCGTCGGGCACGATGGGCACCACTTGCTTGCCGAAGCCCTTGTGCTTGACCAGCCCATTCAGGATGCGCACGAAGGCCATGGTGGTAGAGACTTCGCGCCCCTTGGAGCCGCCCATCTGGCTGGCGAAGATCTTGTCATCCAGCCCGGGAATGGCGAGGGGCTCGAAGTCGTGACGACGCGCCGGCAGATAGCCGCCCAGCCGCTCGCGCTGCAGGTGCATGTACTTCAGTTCGGGCGTGTCGTCGGCCGGCTTGTAGTAGGGTATTTCGTGCTCGATCTCGCTGTCGGAGACCGGGATGCCGAAACGGTCGCGGAAACGCTTGAGTACCTCCGGGTCGTCGATGGACTTGACCTGGTGGGCTTCGTTGTCCGCCTCGCCACCGTCGGCTCCCAGGCCGTAGCCTTTGACGGTATGTGCCAGCACTACGGTGGGGCGGCCGTTGGTGTTATTCACGGCTTCATGGTAGGCCGCATAAACCTTGAAGGGGTCATGGCCGCCGCGGTTGAGCTTCCAAATGTCCTCGTCGGACATGTCCTTGACCATTTCGGCGGTTTCCGGGTACTTGCCGAAGAAGTTCTCCCGGGTATAGGCGCCGCCGCTAGACTTGCAGTTCTGGTACTCGCCGTCGACGGTCTCGTCCATCACCTTCTGCAGGACACCTTTCTTGTCCTTCTCGAACAGCGGATCCCACAGGCGACCCCAGACCACCTTGAGCACGTTCCAGCCAGCGCCGCGGAAGACGCCCTCCAGCTCGTCCATGATCCGTGAGTTGCCACGCACCGGGCCGTCGAGACGCTGCAGGTTGCAATTGATGACGAAGATCAGATTGTCGAGCTTCTCGCGGCTGGCCAGATGGATGGCACCCAGCGATTCCGGCTCGTCGCATTCGCCGTCACCGAGGAAGGCCCAGACCTTGCGATCCTGCATCGGCTGCAGGTCTCGCTGATCGAGATACTTCATGACGTGGGCCTGGTAAATCGCCATGATCGGCCCCAGTCCCATGGAGACAGTGGGCAGTTGCCAGAAGTCGGGCATCAGCCAGGGGTGCGGATAGGAGGAGAGACCGTCACCATCGACTTCCTGGCGGTATTTGTCCATCTGATCTTCGGTGAGCCGTCCCTCGAGGAAAGCGCGGGCGTAGATGCCCGGGGAGCTATGGCCCTGGATGAACACCAGGTCGCCCTGGAAATCGCCGTTGGGAGCTCGGAAGAAGTGGTTGAAGCCCACCTCATAGAGGGTCGCACTGGACATGTAGCTGGCCAGGTGGCCACCGATGCCCTTGTGCTTGCGGTTGGCGCGGGTAACCATCGCCGCCATGTTCCAGCGGATCATGGAACGGATCTTGCGCTCCATGAACAAGTCGCCCGGCATCGGCGCTTCGCGATGCACCGGAATGGTGTTGCGATGCGGCGTGGTTGCCGAGAAAGGGGGTTGCGTACCGTCGCGACGCAGCCGATCGGCCAGACGCGTCAGCAGATAGCGGGCACGCTCCTCGCCCTCGTGGTCCAGAACCGATTCGAGGGATTCCAGCCACTCTTCGGTCTCGATCGGATCCAGATCCTCTCTTGCTTCCAGACTCATAGACGTCTCTCCGAATGACGATGTGATGTCAGTATGGCCCACGTCGCCACGACGGGGGCGGTAGCTTGGCTGACGATCAGGGGAACCGGCCGCCGGGCGGCATCTTGTAGTGGTTTTACATAATGGGTGCTGTGGCACATACCACCAATGTCGCAGAACATACCGCAAACAGGGCTCGCTGCCAATTCATACACAATGAAACCATTTTCCATTTTTTCTACATTGCATTGCAACACAAGCTCTTACGCAACCAATGGTCGGAATCGCTTGCCATCGCGCCGGATGTAATAAAACTACCGTATGATTGATTGGCGCTCTCCCTTTTCCGCCAGCCAGCTGCGCAGATAGGCCCAGTCGAAAGCCGGGCCCGGGTCGCTCTTGCGCAGCGGCGCAACATGGGCATGGCTGGTAATCCGTGATGGCGTGATGGCCGGATAGGCGACCATCAAGGCCTTCAGCGTATCCGCCAGTGCCTGATACTGAACGGCGCGATACGGCGTCGTCTCATCGCCCTCCAGTTCGATACCCACGGTGAAATCGTTGAGCGCACAACGCTGCCGACCCGCGTCACGCCAACATGAGCGACCGGCATGCCAGGCACGCGCGTGGAAAGGCACGAACTGCACGCATTCGCCGTCGCGGCGGATCAGCAGGTGCGCCGAGACACGCAATCCGCTGATGGCTGCAAAGAAAGGATGTCCCTCGGGGTCGAGACGATTGGTGAACAGCCGCTCGATGGCATCGCCGCCGAACACCCCAGGCGGCAGACTGATCGAATGCAAAACCACTGCCGAGACTTCGCCCGCCGGCCGCGCATCCTGATTGGGCGACGGTACCTGCCGTGCGCCAACCAGCCAATGATCGTCGATTCGCATGCCGCTCCCCTGACGCCGAGATGGGTGTTTCCCCTATAATGACGAATCCCGAACCCCATCAACAGAACCGGAGCCGCCATGCACTACCAGGATGCCCTTGCCGAGGAAATCCGGGCCAGCGCCGCTCGCCTGCTGGCCGAGGACGTCGGGCCCGGTGACATCACCGCTCAGTTGATTCCCGAAGCGCACTGGTCACGGGCACGCGTCATCACCCGCGAGCCGGCGGTGCTGTGTGGCGTGGCCTGGGTCGACGAACTCTTTCGCCGCCTGGATGCCAGCGTGGCACTGCGCTGGGCCGCCGCCGACGGTGACCGGCTGGAGGCCGGCGACTGCCTGCTCGAGCTGGAGGGCCCTGCGCGCAGCCTGCTCACCGGTGAGCGTGCCGCACTCAACCTACTCCAGACGCTCTCCGCCACCGCCACCCGCACCCGCCGCTATCTCGATCTGCTCGACGGCACCGGCGTGCGGCTGCTCGATACCCGCAAGACACTGCCCGGCCTGCGCCTCGCCCAGAAGTACGCCGTTACCTGCGGCGGCGGGCACAACCACCGCATCGGCCTGTACGACGCCTTCCTGATCAAGGAGAACCATATCGCCGCTTGCGGCGGCATCGCTGCGGCAGTGGATGAAGCACGGCGCATCGCCAGCGACTTGCCGGTGGAAGTCGAAGTGGAAACCTTCGAGGAGCTCGATCAGGCGCTCGCAGCCGGCGCCGATATCGTGATGCTCGACAACTTCGCGCTCGACGACCTGCGCGAGGCGGTACGCCGCACGGCTGGGCGTGCCACCCTGGAGGCCTCCGGAAACGTCGACGAGTCGACCCTGCGCGCCATCGCCGAAACCGGCATCGACTGCATCTCGAGCGGTGCCTTGACCAAAGACATCCAGGCGGTCGACCTGTCGATGCGCTTCATTGAGCAGGGCTGACCTCCCTCACGTCTCAATGGCGATCAGGCGCTTCTCGAGGCGGCGACGCTGGAGCCTCTCGCCGCCGCGCTCCACCCACTCGTCGCCGAGATCACGCCATCCGCGCCGCACCAAGGCATCGGCGAGCATCAGACTCGCCTCGATCACCACGCGATCGACGCCATGTTCCAGCAGCAATCGTTCGGCATGAACCAGCAGGGTCGTGCCGATGCCACGCCGGGCCAGCGAGGGCCACACGTAGAGGGTGACGATGCGCCCCATGGAGATGTCGAGCTCGGTAAAACCCACGCAGCGTCCGTCACAGGTCGCGACTAGCGTGGTATAGAGCGCCTGCCGGGCCACCCAGGCACTGGCTTCCCGGGGCAGCACCCCGGCCCAGGCTTCACGCTGAATGACGCTGTAGTGCGCCGCGGCGCCCTGCATCACGGCATGGTGGAAGACTTCGGCCTGGTCGGCGGCATCCTTCGCCTTGGCCAGCCGATAGAGGATGCGCGGCGTTGCCTGCCTGGCGCCGCTCATCGCCGTTTGCATCATGTTTGCCCTGCGCCAATGAGACTGCACCGAGAGTACACAAGCCGAAGCCGCTCGCCAATGGACTCGCCCGCCTCATCTGGGACGGGCATAATCGTCGCATGACGCAAACCACTGCCCCCGTTCCTACGCTGACCCCGATCGGCCATCTGGAAAGCGACTTTCCCGACAAGTTCGGCATTCCCCGCCAGCCCGGACTGGCGCCGGCCGCTCGTGCCGTGCTGACGCTGGCCCCCCCCTACGACGACCCGCTCGCCGTACGCGGACTCGATGCCTTCAGCCACCTGTGGCTGACCTTCCTATTCCATCGAAGCCCACCGCGCTGGACGCCGCTGGTTCGTCCACCGCGTCTGGGCGGCAACGCCAAGGTCGGCGTGTTCGCCAGCCGCAGTCCTTCCCGGCCCAACCGGCTGGGCCTGTCGCTGGTGGAGCTCCTCGACATCGATACGCGCCACGGCGTGAGGCTGCGGCTCGGCGGCGCCGACCTCGTCAGCGGTACGCCGGTACTCGACATCAAGCCTTACCTGCCCTGGACCGAGTCACGCCCTGAGGCACGCGGCGGCTATGCCAACGCGGCGCCCCAGCGCCTGGGCGTGAGGTTTTCGGCCGCCGCGAACGCAACCTTGGCCACCCGCCCCGATGGCGATTCGCTACGCGACCTGATCGAACAGGTGCTGGCCCAGGATCCGCGCCCCGCCTACCGCAACGGGAGCGAGTCGCGAATCTACGGGGTGCGGCTGCGCGACGTGGACGTTCGCTTCTGCGCCGAAGCGAACGCAGTTGGCCCGTCCTGGCTGCACGTCGTCGAGATCGTGCCGGCCCACGAGTGACTGAGCCACGGTTTCAGTCGAAACCGACGCCGATGCGCCGCCCGACCTCCTCGTAGGCCTCGATGACGCCACCCAGCCCCTGGCGGAAACGGTCCTTGTCCAGCTTTTCGCGGGTCTCGGCGTCCCACAGCCGGCAGCCGTCCGGCGAAAATTCGTCACCCAGCACGATCTCGCCCTTGAACAGGCCGAACTCGAGCTTGTAGTCCACCAGCAACAGGCCGCCATCGGCGAACAGCCGCTTGAGCACGTCGTTGACGCGAAAGGTCAGCGCCTTCATCTCGGCAAGTTGCTCGGGGGTAGCCCAGCCGAAGGTTTCGGCCAGCGACTCGTTGATCATGGGGTCATGCAAGGCGTCGTTCTTGAGGAACAGCTCGAAGGTGGGCGGGTTCAGTTCCTTGCCCTCTTCCACGCCGAGGCGCTTGACCAGGCCACCAGCGGCGATGTTGCGTACCACACACTCCACCGGAATCATGTCGAGTTTCTTGACCACGCTCTCGGTATCGGAGAGGCGCTGCGTGAAGTGGGTGGGAATGCCCGCCGCTGCCAGCTGTTCCATGATGAAGGCGTTGAAGCGATTGTTGACCATTCCCTTGCGCGCCAGTGACTCCATGCGCTCGCCGTCGAAGGCGCTGGTATCGTCACGAAACGTCAGTATCAGATGGTCGGGATCATCGGTGGCGAAGACCGACTTGGCCTTGCCGGCATAGAGTTCTTGACGCTTTTCCATGAATGTCTCCAGGCAGGAATAGAGAAGAAAGGTGGGGTCACTCGATGCGCTGCCAACCCACGCCCTCGGCCTGGGCGGCCACGAGCAGCCGTGAGTCGTCACCGTCGAGCAGCGGTATCAGGGCGTCTCTGACCCGCTCGGCACGGTTGTTGTGTTCGGAAAGATGCGAACAGACGATGCGCTGCAGCCGGTCGAGCCCCAGCCTCGGCAGCAGCGACGCCGCCTGGGCATTGGCCAAGTGCCCCCAGTTGCCGCCCACGCGGCGCTTCAGCCGCGGCGGGTAGGGGCCCTCGGCAAGCATCTGCACGTCATGATTGCATTCCAGCACCAGCGCATCGCAACCGGCGAACGCCCGGGTCACGTGTTCGGTACCATGACCGAGATCGGTGAGCACACCCAGACTGCGTGCACCGGCCGTGAAGCGGAACTGCACGGGTTCGCGAGCGTCGTGGGGCACCGTGACCGGCTGGACACGGATCCCGCGGACCGCAAAGGGCGCCTGTGGCGTGATCCAGTGCTGGCTCGGCACCTCACCCAGCCGACCGGCTAGCCAGGTGCCCGGAGTCAGGTAGACCGGCACGCCATGACGCCGCGCCAGCGGCCCAACGCCGCGCAGATGGTCACCGTGCTCGTGAGTGACCAACACGGCATGGAGCTGGCGCGGATGCACCCCGAGACGCGCCAGGCGCCGCTCCGTTTCGCGCAAACCGAAGCCGCAGTCGACCAACAGGCACGTCTCGCCGTCGCTGACCAAGGTGGCGTTGCCCTTGCTGCCGCTGCCCAGCGATGCGAAATGCAGTCGCCCCGCCGAACCGGCCGGCGCAAGCCACTCGGCCATCAGCGCAGCAGGCCTGCCACCCGCTCCAGCAGTTCGCGGGCATCTTCTTCCGTATAGCGACGCTCGCTCGCGTTCAAGGCCCGCAACACCGTCCGCTCGGAACCGTCGGACTCGAGGGCCAGACGGATCGTCTGCGGTGTTTGACGCACGTCCGGGCTGAGGATGATGTCGATCATGCCGCGCTCGCGCTCGCTGGCCGTCATATACTCGACCAGGAAATCGTGGTTCTCGGCGTCTTGCTCGAGCAGTTGACGTCGCCCCTCGACGGTGAAATCGGCCTCCAACTGGTGGCTCAACTCTGCCCAGACGCGGTCGATGTCGAGCGGAATTTCGACGACCCACTCGCCGCTGCTGCGCTGGGTGAAACGCAGGCGATCTTCCGTGGCGAGGCGCTGCCCGCTGAGCGACGCGGCACTGGCAGTCGCGCTGCGCGCGCTGAAGTGTTGCTCCAGGGCATCCAGACAACTGGCCACCGGACGTCCCTCCTGCTCACAGCGCACTTCGCTGTCGCCGGCGCGCAGCCCCTGGCGAACGCTCAGCCGCCCCTGGCCGGTCACGATCTCGCCGCGCTCGTTGTCCACTCCCTGCACGGCGAGGCCACGAGAATTGGCAAAATCCTGCAACTGCGGCCATACCGTGCCCGGGTCGGCTCCCACCACCAGCCAGCGGTCGCTGCGCACTTCACGCCGCTCGACGAAGTCACGCTCCACCGCACGGCCGGCAGCCAGGCGAGAAGGCAGCGGCGTGTCGACGGGGTCGCTGCCGAGGCGCGAAGCATTGGCTCGAGGGACCGGCATGGCATCTTCATAACGCCGGTCGTTGCGACTCTCGGGCAGCACCAGTGGATCGCTGCGCTTTGCCTCCACGTAGTCGAGGTTCCGGTCATCGTAGAAGCCCTCGCGGGCACAGCCGGCAGTGGCCAGAGCAGCGACCGCCACCAGCGGCATCCATTTCAGCGCAGAGTTCATGCATCCACCTTGCATCGGGTTGTCGGGGCAATGCGTCGCCGAGTGGGCGTGCACCGCTCAATCATCGATCACGCCGGCCAGCTGCAGGGCCTCGCCCACGGTCGAATGGTATTTCTCGGAAAGCCAGGTCAATGGCAGGCGTATGCCCGGCTCGATGAGCCCCATCCGGTTCAGGGCCCACTTGACGGGTATCGGGTTCGCCTCGATACCGAGGTTGGTGTGCAGCGGCATCAGGCGCGTGTTGATGGGGTGTGCTCGGTCCGTATCGCCGGCCACCGCGGCGGCACACAGCTCATGCATGGCTTGCGGCGCGACATTGGCCGTCACCGAGATATCGCCGTGGCCGCCCATCAGCATGAAGTCGCAGGCCGTGCCATCGTCGCCGGAATAGAGCATGAAGCCGCTGCCCGCCAAGCGCCCGATCAAGTCCTCGGCACGCTCCAGGTTACCGGTCGCATCCTTGAGGCCGATGATGTTGTCGACCTCGGCGAGACGCAGCACCGTCTCGTTGTAGAGATCCGAGCAGGTGCGCCCGGGCACGTTGTAGAGGATCACCGGCAGGCGGCTCCCCTCGGCCACCGCCTTGAAGTGCTGGTAGAGCCCTTCCTGGGTCGGCTTGTTGTAATAGGGGCACACCGACAGGCAGTAGTCGGCACCCACCTCGCTGGCGTAGCGTGCCAGCTCCACCGCCTCGGAGGTGGCGTTGGCACCGGTACCCGCAATGACCGGAATACGGCCGTTCACCTCCTCGACCACAGTGCGGATGACGTCGAAGTGCTCGGCGAACGACATGGTGGTGGGCTCGCCGGTGGTGCCAGCGGCAACGATGGCATCGGTACCGTTGTCGAGGTGGAAGTTCACCAGGCGACGCAGAGCCTCCCAATCGATGTCGCCATTGACTTTCATCGGCGTCGCCAGGGCGACGATGCTGCCTGTGATCATGTCCTACCTCTCGCTGTTGCCGCTCTCGCGCATTGGACCTGCCGCAGCGCCCAGTTGCCAAAAGGTAAATGGTACTCAGGCAGCCGAAGGCTGTACAGCACGCCAGCAGCTTTGACAGTACGGCGGCAGTTGCGTGTAATCGAGGCTCCCCTGAACCCTCACGATCGACCAGGAGCCTCCATGACCGTAGCCATCGGCCTGCCCGTTCCCGACTTCACTGCCACCGCCACCGGCGACACCACCGTGACCCTCTCGGCACTCCAGGGTAAGCAGGTGGTCATCTACTTCTACCCCAAGGCCAGCACGCCAGGCTGCACCACCGAGGGAGGCGACTTCCGTGACCGCAAGCCAGACTTCGATGCCGCCAACACGGTCATCCTCGGCGTCTCCCGGGATGGCCTTCGCGCCCAGGAGAACTTCAAGGCCAAGCAGGGCTTCAACTTCGAGCTCATCACCGACAAGGACGAGACGCTCTGCCGACTGTTCGATGTCATCAAGCTCAAGAAACTCTACGGCAAGGAGCATCTGGGCATCGAGCGCAGCACTTTCCTGATCGATGCCGAAGGCCGCCTGGCCCGAGAGTGGCGGGGCGTGAAGGTCAAGGGCCATGCTCAGGAGGTGCTGGAAGCCGCACAGGAGCTGCATGTAGGGTCTTGAGGCGCGCCGTCACTCCTCCACCAGCTCCTGCTGCGCCACTTCGGCCTGGCGGGACTGGATACCTCGCGGCCAGGCATAGACCAACGCTTTGATCAGCGTGGCCAGCGGAATGGCGAAGAAGATTCCCCAGAATCCCCACACTCCGCCGAAGAACAGTACCGCCAGGATGATCGACACCGGATGCAGATTGACCGCCTCGGAAAACAGAATCGGCACCAATACGTTACCGTCCAGCGCCTGAATGATGCCGTAGGCGACCAGCACGTAGACGAACTCGTCGGTCATCCCGAAATGAAAGCCGGCCACCGCCGCTACCGGCAGCGTGGCCACTGCGGCCCCGATGTAGGGCACCAGCACCGAAAGCCCCACCAGCACGGCCAGCAGCGCCGAGTAGGGTAGCCCGAAGAAGGCGAAAGTGAGAAAGGAGACGGTGCCGACGATGACGATCTCGATGAACTTGCCGCGCACGAAATTGGCGATCTGGTCGTCCATCTCCTGCCAGATACGTGTCATCAGGTCGCGCTGCTGCGGCAGCAGCGACAGCGTGAAGCCCACCAGGCGGTCACGGTCCTTGAGCATGAAGAACACCAGAATCGGCACCAGCACCAGGTAGACGATCAGCGCCACGACGTTACCCAGCGACGCCAACGACAGCGTCAGCGCGCGCTGCCCGAACTGCGTCATCTCACGCCCCGCCGCGGCGATCCAGTTCTGGATCTGGTCGGGGGTGATCAGGTTGGGGTAGCGCGCCTGCAAGTCGTCCAGCAGCTGTTGTCCACTGGCGAACATGCGCGGCGTCTCCTGAACCAAGCCTACCAACTGGTTCCAGATAAGCGGCATCAGGATGAAGGCCATGGCCAGCAATATGCCGATGAAACCGAGAAAGACCACCATCACTGCCAGCAAGTGTGGGGCGCCCTGCCGCTCCAGCCAACTCACGGCTCCCTGCAGCAGGAAGGCGATCACCAGGGCAGTGAGAAACGGTGCCAGCATGCGGCCCAGCACCACCACCACGGCAATCCCCAATGCCAGCAACACCAGTAGAATCACGGCTTCTTCATCGGAGAAGTAGTGCTCGACCCAGCCCTTGAAGACGGTACGCAGTGTCATGGCGTTGGCTCCCCGCCCTTGCGCAGCCAATAATGGAAGGTGTCGTCGCGCGTCTCACGGGCCACGAGCTGATGTACGCTCTGCTCGGCGAATGTCTCGAAATCGCGCCACGAGCCGGCATCGGTCGCCAGCACCTCTAGCAGTTGTCCCTCGGAGAGGCGCGACAGTGCCTGCTTGGCCTTGAGCAGCGGCAGCGGGCAGGGAAGGCCACGGGCATCGAGCACGTCGTCAGGTTGCACAGCCATGAGGTCTCCCGAGATGATGAATGGGGATGTCGCCTGCCAGCGTCATCGAATCCCCTGCGATTTAAAGGCACTTTGCAGGTCGAAGCAATGTCCGATACAGAACCGATCGCTCAATCACCACGAGGAAGGCCATGCTGCGTCACCTTCGCTCCGGCCTCATCGCCGGCTCACTGATTGCCGGCCTTGCCGTGCATCCCGCTCAGGCCATGGCCGCGGATGACTATGGACTGCCCAGCCTGGGCGGAGCCAGCCAGGTAGCCAGCGACGCAGAGTACGAGCTGGGACGCGCCTGGCTGCGTCAGTTCCGGGCCCAGGCACCGACTTGGCAGGACCCCTTCGCTCAGGCGTATGTGGAGTCACTGGTGTCCCGGCTCATACCGTACAGTGACCTGGCGAACACCCGCACGGTGGTCACCCTGGTGGAAAGCCGCACGCTCAACGCCTTTGCCGTGCCTGGCGGCGTGATCGGCATCAATGCCGGGCTATTCGCCTTTGCCGACGAGGAGGATGCCGCTGCCTCGGTAGTGGCACACGAACTCGGCCACCTGTCCCAGCGTCACTACGCCCGCAGCATGTCACGCGCCGAACAGACCCAATTGCCCGCCATGGCTGCCATGCTGGCCGGCCTGCTGATTGCCGCCAGCGGCGCCGGGGATGCCGGCATGGCGGCAGCGATGGGCTCCCAGGCGGCACTGCTGCAGGACCAACTGAGTTATTCGCGGCGCTTCGAGCAGGAGGCCGACCGTATCGGGCTCCAGGCGATGACTCAGGCCGGCTTCGATCCTCAGGCCATGGTACGCATATTCCGCGCCATGCAGCGCCAGGTCAGCCTGCAAGGCGGCAACCCGCCCGAGTTCCTGCTGACCCACCCGCTAACCGACTCGCGTCTCAGCGACATCGCTTCCCGCGCCGGTCAGTTGGAGGCCACAGAAACGTCGCCGACGCAGGCCACGCCGCTCTACCACATGATCCGGGCACGGGCACTGCTGACCCTGCATGATCGAGAACCTCGGCAAGCCGTCACCCGTCTGGCCCAGGGCGATGCCCCCGAGACGGCCCGACGCTACCTGGATGCGCTTATCGTTGCCCAGCGCGGCGACGCGGACAGAGCCTTGAGCGAACTCGACCGGCTGGCCGAGGAGCTACCCGACTTGCCCCTTCTGCCGGCCAGCGCCGCCAAGGTCGCCTTCGAGGCCGGCCGCTACGATGAAGCCATCCGGCGCAGCCGGGGGCTGCTACGCCTGATGCCCGGCCACATACCTACACGCCTGGTGCTCGGCGAGGCGTTCCTGCAGCGCGATCCCGACGAAGCTTATCGCGTGCTGCGCGATCTCGCTCAGGAACGCCCCGAAGATCCCCAGATTTTCGGCCTGCTCGCCGAAGCCGCAGGCCGTAGCGGACGCGAAGCCTGGGGGCACCTGGCTCGCGCCGAGCAGCTGCAGCTCAGCGGCGAGATCGACCGCGCCATCCGCCAGCTCGACGTCGCCAGCGACGTTGCCGAACGCGACGGCGACCGTTCCGCCGCCAGCCGCATCGAAACCCGACGCGAGGACTTCATCGACTACCGCGAGACGCTGGAGACGTTCTAGGCCTAGAGACGGCTCTACAGTATGCAAACGTTGTCTGCCATACAGCCGACCCCGTCAGCAATCCCCCTTCGGCACGATGTCTGCGCTCAGTTCCTGGTCTGCGCCTCGAGCACCCGCTCGACGAAGGCGGTATCGGTGCGGGTTTCCGCCGCGAGGAAGGCGATGTCTTCCTGGCGCGTGACCCGCCCTTCGGGCACCAGCGTGGTGGCCTTGCGAATGAGGCTCTTGCGCACCCGGTCCAGATCGACGTCGCGAACGCGCAGCCGCGAGGGGTGATCGGGTATGACCACCGACTCGCCTGGCACTTCGTCATCGCTGTCGCCTCGCCGTATGTCGATGCCGCGAGAGCGGGCGAAGCTGAGCTGCGCCGAGGGCTGCTTGCCGGCGCCGGCGTACTCGGTCTCCTGCACCACGATGGTCTGGCCTGCGTCCATCTCCTGGGCCAGGGCCAGCGCGCCGGCCAGGGCCACGTTGCCGGCCGGGCCGCGCTCGAGACCTTCCAGCCTGGCGAGCATCTCGGTCATGTAGAAGACCTCGCCCTGCTTGAGCAGCAGGTAGCGATCCATGTAGCGCAGGGCGCGGGCGGCGTTGCGCGGCACGTCAGTGCGATCGGGCCAGCCGGCGAAGGGAATGCCGAAGCCGGTGTGGCCGGTGGTGAAGTGCTTACGATTGAAGTCGCGGTCGCTGGCCATGTGCAGGCCAGTCAGATCGACGCTGGCGGCCACCACCTGGGTATCGGTGGCACCCGCCTTGAGCAGGCCCCGGGCGGTCCCGGTCAGATTGCCGCCGCCGGCGTGGGTGCACATCACCACGTCGGGGGCGCGACCGGTGGCGGCGGTCATCTGCTCGACGATCTCGACACCCAGCGGTTCCACTCCGGCGATGGCGTAGGGCGTATAGAGCGAGGCGTTGAAGTAGCCGGTTTCCTCGAGCACGCGCAGGAACTGGTAGAAGAGCTCGGGCCCCACGCTGAGCTGTAGCACCTCGGCGCCGTAGATCTCGCACGCCCGGCCCTTTTCGAGGATCTCCGGCTGACCGATGCCTAGGCTGTCGAAGACCTCCTGCACGACGATGCAGTCCAGGTTGCGCATGGCTGCCTGGCTGGCCACCGCGGCACCGTAGTTGCCGCTGGTGGCCGCCACGGCACCGCGAAAGCCGGCCTGCTGGGCATGGTGCAGGCTGAGGGAGGCCCGGCGTGCCTTGTAGCTGCCTGAAGGGTTGGCAGCTTCGTCCTTGACGAAGATGCGCGCCCCCTTGCCCGGCGGCGCCAGAAGCCTCCCCAGCTCGGTGATCTGCTTGAGCTCGATCAGCGCAGTATCGCCCACGCCTGAGTCGGCCTGGATGCGCCGGATGGTATCGACATCGTAGTCGACCATGCCCATCAGCGCCTCGTAGTCGAAGGCGATGGGATGTTCGAGGAAAGGAGAGTAATCCAGCCCCAGCGCCGAGAGCATGGTCTCGTTGCGACGCGCCATGACCGAGGCGTAATCCACCTGTTTCATGAGCTCTTCCTCCCCTGGGTGAGAATGGCACGTGCCTGCTCGCCGGCCTCCAGCAGCTCGGGAATCGCCGCCCCGAAATCGTGGCCGTAAGGCGGATTGATCGCCTCCAGCCGGCCCCAATAGTGGCGACCGAGCGTCGAACGCACTTCCACGTCGTCGCCGGCCCGGGCGGTTTCGGGGGCGACTTGCCACCCCTTCACGCGCCTGTCGAGGGGAACGTGCTGGGTTTCGGCGGGAATGCTGTCGGCACGCTCGCCGGGGGCGAGTACCGTGGTGCGAATCTGCACCCACTGGCCGCAATGGCTTTGCATGGTGGCCTCCTTCAGGCGGCTGGTGAATGAACGGAGCGTGGGCTGGTCAGCGGTAGCTCGTTGAGGTGCACGAGCCCCGGGGCGGCCTGGGCCAGGTAGGCGATGGCGTTCACGGCGCACGCCGCGGTACCGGCACCGCCGGCGACTTCGGGGCTGATGCGCATCTCGATGGTCTGGTCGCCGCTGATGCACGCGACATCGGCGGTCTCGATGCCCTCCAGCTCGGGGCGAATCTGCTGGGGATGTTCCAGGCGGATCACCTCCCGCTCGCCGCAGTAGGCCACGGCCTCGTGATGGCAGCCGGCCACCTCGCCCGGTGCCACCGACACGTAGGGCGTCGAACGCGCCACCCGCGAGACGATGGGCGACTTGCGCTCTTCGATGCGGTCGATGGTCCAGCCCAGGTGGGCGGCCATCAGGCCGATGGACTGACGAAAGCCCACATGCCCTACCACCTCGCCCGAGGCGATGGCCGCTTCGAAGGCCTCGGGCACGAGCCCCACACCCTGGCTGTCGAGTACCGTGGCGCCGAAGTCGGAGAGGTCGTTGCAACGCCGGGCGTGCACGTGGCTGACCTCGCCACAAGGCACGGTCAGTGCCAGCAGCAGCACATCCATGGCAAACCCCGGATTGACGCCGGTGCCCAGCAGGCGGGCCTCGTGCGCCCTGGCCAGCGTGTCGAGCTCGGCGGCGAGCCCGGCATCGGCCGCCGCCGGATAGGCCATCTCTTCGGCGATGGTGACGACGTCGTGGCCATGCGTCAGGCAGGTGCGCAACAGCGGTGCCACGTCGACCAGGAACGAGCCCGTGGCGTGCAGCACGGTGGCCTTTTCGCCGTCCAGCGCCGCATCGAGGTCCGGGGTCACGGTGAGCGGCCTCTCGGGCGCGGGGCTGTCCAGCAGCTCGTGCAGGCGCTTGCCCGCCTTGGCGGGGTCGCGATCCACCACCGCGCGAATGCGGTAGCCGCGGGCCAGCGCCAGGCGAGCGATGCGCTGCCCCATGGCGCCCAGGCCACAGAGAATCAGGTCGTTGGGCATGCAGGGTTCCTCTCTAGGTCAGTGCAGCCCCAGCCACGCCGGCAGCGTGAGGGCGATAGCGGGAAAGGCGATGACCAGTGCCAATACCAGCACCTCCACCAGGATGAACGGCAGGATGCGCAGCATCAGCCGCTCGAAGGACACCTCCCCCACCGAAGCGGCCACGAACAGGCAGGCCCCGAGCGGCGGCGTGGCCAGGGCGATGTTGAGGTTGACGATCATCACGATGGCGAAGTGCAGCGGGTCGATGCCCAGCGACACGGCAATGGGATGGAGAATGGGCCCCAGGATGATCAGCACGGCGGTCATCTCCATGAACATGCCGACGATCAGCAAGGCGAAGGAGACGACGAACAGGAAGATGAGCGGATCGTCGCTGATGCCCAGCAGCAGCGCCGCCAGTTCCCCGGGCACGCCCTCCTTGGCCAGCACCCAGCCGAGGATCGAGGCCGCCGCGAGGATGATGAACACCGAACCGGAGGTGCGCACCATGTCGTAGAGCAGCGCACCGATGTCCTTCCAGCCCAGGTTGCGATACACGACCACGCCCACGATCAGCGCATAGAAGACGGCCAGCGCACCCGCCTCGGTGGGCGTGACGATGCCCCCCAGGATCCCGCCGAGGATGATCACCGGCATCATCAGTGGCACCAGAGCCCGGCGCGTGGCCGCCGCCAGGGGCGGCGTGTCGCGGCGCAGCGCGGCCACCGGCAGGTCGTCGCGCTTGGCGCGCCAGGCAATGTAGCCCATCAGCGCCACGGCCATGAGGATCCCGGGCAGGATGCCGGCGGCGAACAGGCCGGCGATGGAGACCTGCATGAGCGAGCCGTAGATCACCATGATGATCGAGGGCGGAATGATCGGTCCGATCACCGACGACGACGCGGTGACAGCGGCGGCGAAGGCACGCTCGTAGCCCTGAGCGTGCATGGTGGGAATCATCATGCGCCCGATGGCCGCCGTGTCGGCCACGGCAGCACCGGTCAAGCCGGCGAACAGCACCGAGACCAGCACGTTGACGTAGGCCAGCGCCCCACGCACGCGCCCGACCATGGCGTTGGCCAGATCGACGAGGCGGTCGGTGATGCGAATGCGGTTCATCATGTCGCCGGCCAGAATGAAGAACGGCATGGCCATCAGCGAGAACATGTCGATACCGGAAAACAGCCGCATGGGCACCAGCCGCAGCAACGCCGTGCCGCCACTCTCCAGCAGGGCGTAGATCGCCGTGATGCCGATGGCAAATGCCAGCGGCGTGCCGAGCATCACCAGCAGCACGAACAGGCCAATCATCCAGATCATGACAGGCCTCCCGGTTCGGCGGCGTGCCCGTCATCGGGTAGCCCGCCGGTCAGCAACAGCAGGGTGCGCAGCAGGTGCTGCACGAGCATCAGCGCACCGGCCACGGGCACCGCGAGCAGCGGCCAGAGCATGGAGATACCCAGCGACGAGGCCGACTGGTTGGCACCGCGCCAGGCAGCCGACCAGCCCTCGACGGTCATGACCCAGAGGAAGCCGGCAATGGCCAGGGCCACGGCGAGATCGCCGATCAGGCGCAGCAGGCGGGGCAAGCGCTGGCGAATGGTGTTGATGCGGATATGCTCGCCATGTCTCAGAGTGATGGCGGCACCGACCAGACCGATCCACACCATGAGATAGCGTGCCAGGGCTTCGCTCCACATCAGCGGGTCGTTGATGACGTAGCGAAACACCACGCCCGCCAGCACCACGACCACCATGCCGCCGCCGGCCACGATCAGGGGAATCGCCGTGGCGATTTCCAGCCAGCGAGCCAGACGATGAATCCAGGAATGAAAGACGGACACGCGTCGCCTCCCGTCAGGTGAAGGACAACGGGAGCCCGCCGAAACGGGCTCCCAAGATCACCACGGGCCGATCACTCAGCGCCGTAGACGGCGGACTCGGCGGCTTCCACGGCGTCGAGCAGCGCCTCGGCCAGCGCGACGGCATCGTCGCCGA
This sequence comes from Halomonas faecis, assembly GCF_010993975.1. Classification (GTDB taxonomy): domain Bacteria; phylum Pseudomonadota; class Gammaproteobacteria; order Pseudomonadales; family Halomonadaceae; genus Halomonas; species Halomonas faecis. The sequence goes on along the minus strand of NZ_JAACZO010000052.1, from coordinate 96,314 downwards.
ACTCGCTTTCCAGAGACTGCATGACGGCCGGCACCGAACGCTCGCGGAATTCGGCCAGCTCTGCCGGGCTCGGTGAATAGACTTCCAGACCGGCTTCCTGAAGGAACTCGGTGCCGAACTGGGTGGCGCGCAAGCCCAGCTTGGCGCCGCGCCCAGCCACCTTGGCGGACTCCACGGCATGGCGGAAGATGCGCCGCTGCTCGTCGTCCAGTCCACTCACGAAGTCGTCGCTGGCCACCCACCAGTCGGCACCGTAGAGGTGGTTGGTGAGGGTGGCGTAGTCCTGCACCTCCTGCAGGTTGCCGATGGCCATGATCGGAATGGGGTTGTGCTGCGCGTCCACCACGCCGGTCTCCATGGCGCCGTAGAGTTCGTCCCAGGGCACCGGCGTGGCGGACGCGCCCAGGGCATCCATCATGGTGATGTGGCTGGGCACCTGCATGGTGCGCACGCGCAAGCCTTCCATGTCCTCGGGACTCTTCACCGGTCGCTCGCTGTTGGTGAAGACGTAGAAATCCCCGGCGGTCACCGCCAGCAGGTGCAGGCCAGTGGCTTCCTGTAGCTGCGCGGAGAGACGCTCGCCGAATTCGCCGTCGAAGACGCGCTCGGCCACCACGGTGTCCGGAAAGGCGAACGGCAGGTCGATAGCGTTCATGGCCGGGTAGAATTGGCTCAGTCCACCGATGGCCGCCACGTTGACGTCGATGACGCCGGCCTGGGTCAGCTCCATGCGATCGCGCTGGTTGCCCATGGCGCTGGCCGCCTGGATGTCGACGGTCATCTCACCGTTCGACCGTGTCTCGATCACGTCCTTGAAGACCATGGCCGAGAGGTGCGCCGCCGAGGTCTCGACGTTGGCCGGCTCCTCATGGGCCAGAGTGATGGTCATCGCCAGCGATGACAGCGGAAAGGCCAGGCATGCGCCCAGCGCAGTGAGTGACAGCGTTTTTATCGACTTGTATGCGTTCATGGCACCCTCTGTTGTTGTGTGACGTGGCGGAAGCCGCCCGTCGGATGGTGGCGATTCACGGAACGTGAGCCGTATGCCCACCCCGCGAACGATCCGAAAGACTCGATTGCGTTGCCCAGTGTCCGATGCTCGGCATGTCACGACGCCTTCCCTTCACCGAGTGTATGCGCGAAGCGTTCGACAACAAGCATCAATATTCGACACCGGATTGCCGAGATTGGAACGCTATGTGGCTGCCTCACGCAGATGCTCAGCCAGGATGTCGCCGAAACGGCGTGTCACGGGCGGTAGGGTGCGGTGTCGTCGCGCCATCAATGTCAGGTGCGCATCGCGCAGTGGCGGGTCCTGCAACGGCTTGGCCAGCAATCGTCCGTCATCCAGCTCGTTGACGAAGGAGCACTTGGGCAGGATCGATACCCCCTGCCCGCTCAGGGCGAAGCCGGTTAGACCAAAGATCGAGTCGCAGTGCAGCGGTACTTGCAACTGAATGTCCGCCCGTTGGCGAACCACGCGGTCGATGAGATCGCGCAGGCCGTAGCTGCTGTCCGGCGGGATGGCCACCGGGTAGTCGGCCAGGTCAGCCAGCTCGGGAGCGGCATGGGGAAAGTCGAAGTCGGGTGAGTGGACGGCATAGAGCGGAGCGGGTACCTCCTCGAGCACCATGACGTCGCGATGCAATGGCGGATCGAGTGCCAGGCCCAGGTCGACCTCGTCGGCAGCCACGGCGCGCACCACGCCGGTACTGCCGGCACGGTTGACGAAGATCTTGACCCCCGGCGAGCCCGGCCGGAAGGCGGCGATGGCATCGGTGAGGATGCTGCCGATGGTGCCTTCCACACAGTAGAGGCGAATCTGCCCGCGGCGCAGATCCTTGATCGCCTCGATCTCGCCCACCGCCCACTCTTCGTTGAGCAGAGTCTGGCGGGCATGATCGTAGTAGATTCGTCCGGCATCGGTGAGTCTGAGTCCCCGCGCATGGCGCTCGAACAGCGGCACCCCCAGATCCTCTTCGATCTGGGTGATGCGCCGGCTCAACGCCGACGCCGCCACGTTGAGCTTCTCGGCTGCCTTGCGGATGGAGCCTTCGTTGGCCACGGTGTAGAAATAGCGTAGCTGCACGTCTCGCATCGTTTCGTCCCGTATCGTCGTCGCTTTCCATCATCGGCGCACGTCGGCGCTGCCACAACCGACGGATTGCCGCAGTGCGTATTGACACTCCATGACACCGCGAGTAAAAACGGCTTTTCCGATGCCGCATGCATGACGCCCCAACGCGTTGAACGAAACGATGGGGTGCTCACCAATGCCGCGCAACATTCTGCTCGCGCAGTTCATGCACGAGACTAATACTTTCTGCGCCCGCACGACGGGCGTCGAAGCCTTCCGGGGTTTCTACTGCCACGAAGATGGCGCGGTCATTCCCGCCCTGGCGGATACCCAGAACGAGATCGGCGGCATGGTCGAGGTGGCCCGTGAGCACGCTTGGTCGCTGATCACGCCAGTAGCCACCTTCGCCACCCCAGGCGGTCCGGTCACCCAGGCCGCCTGGGAAAGCTTCGGCGAACGCATTCTCGCCGCGGCCAGCACAGCGGATTCGCTGGACGGGGTACTGCTCTCGCTGCACGGCGCCATGGTGCTGGAAGACGGCCAAGACGGCGATTTCCGCCTGGTGCGCGAACTGCGCGAACGCCTGGGCCCGCAGGTCCCCATCGTGGTGAGCCTCGACCTGCACGCCAACCTCGATCCGGACATGGCCAACCACGCCCAGGCCATCCTCTCCTACAAGAGTTTTCCCCACGTGGACATGCGGGCCACGGGTCGCAAGGCGGCGCAGCTGTTGGCCGACCGACTCGACGGCTCTCAGCGCCCGCTGGCCACCGCGGTGGTCAAGCTGCCGATGATCACCCTGCCAGAAGGCGGTCGCACCGACCGCACTCCCATGACTTCCCTGCTCGCGCTGGCTCAACGGCACGAGGCCGCTCACCCCGAGATCGTCGACGTGAGCCTGAATGCGGGCTTTTCGTTTTCCGACGTGCCGGAGATCGGCCCTTCGGTGACGGTAGTGCACCATGGCGCCCCGGCACTGGCCCAACGCATTGCCGAGGAGATCGGCAAGGCGATGTGGCAGGCCCGGGATGCCGAACAGGAAGCCGTTCTCAGCCCCGAGACGGCAGCCTGCGTGGCGCTCGCCTATGCCCCGGAACGCCAGGGCCCACTGGTGCTGGCCGACCTATCGGACAACCCTGGCGACGGTGCCTATGCCGACAGCACCGCCCTGCTGGCCGCCCTCGACCATGCCTACGGACGCGCCAAGGCCCCGCCGGAGACGCTGTTCGGCGCCCTGCACGACCCCCAGGCGGTGGAGGCAGCCTGGCAGGCCGGTGAAGGCCAGACGCTGGAGATGGCCATTGGCGGCAAGGCCGATCCGCACTTCGGCGGCGGCCCCTTCATCGCCACGGTTCGGGTCAAGCGCCTGGGCGACGGCAAGTATCGAGTGGAAAGCCCAATGTGGGAAGGCGTGGAACAGTCGTGCGGTCGCTGCGCACTGCTGGAGATCGGTGCCATCGAACTGCTGGTCACCAGCCTGGCCACCCAGGCGCTGGATCTGGGCATCTTCCGCAGCCTGGGTGCCGACCCGGCCGCCAAGCGGGTGGTCGCGCTGAAGTCGACCCAGCACTTCCGAGCGGCCTACGGCCCCATCGCCGGTGCGATCCACCTGGTCGACGGCGGCGGGCTGACCAGCCCCGACCTCTCGCGGCTGACGTATCGTCGCGTACCGCGCCCGATCCACCCGCTCGACGCGGAAGCGACATCGACATAACCGGCACGCATGGGACGAAGGCGCCGCCAGGCGCCTTCGCGATGCCGACAACCGCTGAAGAGCGGCCCCTCCAGCGGCCGTGCTCAGCGGGTCTCGACCTTGAGCGACAGCTTGTCGGGCAGCGCCAGCGGATCGCCGGTATAGGTTTTCAGGTTGCTTTCGGCAGGCAGGTTGACCGTCAACTCGACCTCTTCGGCGGCACCTTCGGCGAGGCTCACCAGCCCCAGCAGTAGCTGCTGCACTTCGGGGCCGAACATCATGCCGAAGCCTTCGGCCTGGGTGCGGGCCTGCTCGAGATACTGGCTCTCGGTTACCCCCTCCATGGCTGCGCCCAAGGTCACCAAACGGCCGAACAGCCCCTGCTCGGCGAGGGTCAGACGCATGTCACCGCCCAGCAGCGTGGCCAGCTCGAGCACTTCGGCGTCGGCGAACACCGCCTCGGGGGTGACGCCCGTTGGCAGTACCACCGGCAACTCGACGTCCAGCAGCAGCTTCAGAGCGTCGTGGATCGTGATCTGGCTATCGCTGGTGATCAGACTCCGCTCGTCGCCCTCCTCCCAGTTGCCGAGGAAAGCGGCGTCGAGACGCAGCTCGCCGCTCCCGTCGGTGAGCACGTTGCTGACCATGCGCAGCTGCGCTCGCTCCTGCTCCGGCGCCAGTTCGATCATGCGCGCCAGGTCGGCCTGGAAATCATCGACCTCCACGCCGCCCTGACCGTCGCTGAAGTCGCCGTCGACGCGCAACTGCGACAGGCTGCCGACGAGTCTGTCGGAATCGACGACGAGGTCGCTGAGCACCAGGACATCGAGCTGCTCTTCATCCTCCTGGTCGAGGCCGCGCAGACCTTCGAACATCAATGAGGCAAGGCTGAAGGAGCCGGCGCCGAACTCGCCGAGATTCTCGCCCTGCCCGGCGACATCGGTCATCTCGAGGCGCTCGATGGCGTCGTGACTGAACCCTTCGCCGGTGATGCTGGCGATGGTGACGAGGCCCTGGGCATCGTCCAGCTCGGCTTCGTCGAACAGTTCCCGGGCCAGCTCCGAGGCAAGATCGACGGTGATGTCGTCGATGGTCAGGCTGCCGATACGGACGTCTTGTGGAGCCAGACTGTCATCGAAGGGGAAGACCGCCCGCGACGGCTCACCCAACACGATGCGCGCGACCTCCACCAACGCCAGTTCGGACCGCTCATCGTCCAGGCGCAATCCTTCCAGGGTGACCTCATCGGGACTGTCATAGTCGCCGCTGACCACGTAGCGGTCGATGGTCAGGCGCTCCCCCTCTGCGCCGATGAACACCACATCCTCGGCGGTGACTCGGGAACGCAGCATGGCGTCCGACACCTCGCCGATCTCGACCTCGCTATCGGCACCGAACAGACCGCGCAGATCGGCTTCCAGCCGATCGGCATCGGCCAGCACCGTCGGTGCGGTCAGTAACAGGGTGACCCCGGCGCTCAACGACCCACGAAAAACGGACATACGACAACTCCTCCCTTGAGACTGCGTGGACGGTATGACAAGCGAATCATACCCGATTCTAGCCGCCCTATCGGGCAATGCCCCCTTCGTTTGCAGGGGTCACGCCTCCCCCAGTAGAGCAAGGCTGGCCGCCGGGGCCTGGCGGCGCAAGCCGCGGGAGAGAGCGTGACCGATGGCGCCGATGAGCAGCGCCCCTCCCAGTGGCAACGTCAGCCACAGCCATGGATGCGACCGCGGAGCGAGATCGAGCCAGGCGACATAGAGCCCCGCCGTGGCCAGTTCGGCCAGCAAGGCCCCCATCACGCCGCTGGCCAGGCCGAGAATGGCAAACTCGGCACCCTGCACGCGCGAGATCAGCCGGTTGCCGGCACCGAATACGCGCAACAGACCGCTTTCATGGGTACGTACCGGACGGCTCGCGGTGAGCGCGGCGTAGAGTACGCTTACACCGGCCAGCAGTACGAAGCCGAGCACCAGTTCCACGGCGCGGGTGACCTGAGTGAGCAGGTCGCGCACCTGGGCGAGAATGGCATCCACGTTGAGCAGTGATACGCCCGGAAACTGCCGTGCCAGTTGGCGGACGGTATCGCTGTCGCCGCCATCCAGATGAAAGGCGGTGATGTAGCTGTGACCGAAGCGCTCCAGCACGCCAGGCGGGAAGATCACGTAGAAGTTCGGCCGGAAGCTGTCCCAGTCGAGGTCGCGCAGGCTGGCCACCTCACCGACGATCTCCTGGCTGCCGATGGTGAAGGTGAGAGTGTCGCCGAGGGTGAGCCCGAAGCGCCCGGCCAAGCCATCTTCCATGGAGATCGGCACGCGCTCGGTCAGGGGCTGGGCATCGACCGCGCTCAGCCAGCCTGCCTGCGCGCGGTCGTCTTCCAGGGCGTCGAACCACTCCCCCGCCACCAGGCGGTTGCCCTCCGGCAGGGTTTCCTGCCAGGTGAGGTTGAGCTCACGGCGCAGGGCGTTGTCGCCACGCGACTCGGGGGGCACCGCCGCCTGGGGCGGCTGGCCGTTGATGGCGGTGATGCGTCCGCGCACCATGGGATAGAGTGCCGTACGGTCGTCGGCGGCAGGCTCCAGCGTCTCGACGAAGGCATCGCGCTCGTCCGGCTGGATGTTGATGGCAAAGTGGTTGGGAGTGTCCGCGGGGAGCTGTGCCTGCCAAGTGGTGAGCAGATCGCCGCGCACCAGGGCGATCATGGCCATGGCGAAGAAGGTGACAGCGAAGGCGAGCAGTTGGCCGAGACTGGCGCTGCGCCGCCGGGCCAGTTGACGTCCCCCCAGACGCAGCGCACGTCGGGTATCGCTGCCGCTGCCCTGGGGCAGACGGGCGGTGAAACGCAGCACCAGACCGAGCAACGCAGCGCCGATGCCCCACAGCGCGCCGAGCATGGCCAGCCCGCCGACCAGCAGCACTGCCGCGAGCACCGGGTCGCCGGAGTAGAGCCACAGCAAACCGCCGAACACCAGGCTGGCCACCGCCACCACCAGCCACGCCGACGCGGGCAACGGATCGAGTTCGCGGCGCAACACCTTGAGCGCACTGACACGTTTCAAGCGCAGCAGCGTGGGCCCGGCGAAGCCGACCAGCACCGCCCCGGCGGTGAATACACCGAGCGCCAGGGGCAGCACCCCGGGGGGCGGCAGCTCCAACGGCAAAAAGGCGGTGAGCAGCGCCAGCAACGCCGCCTGCCCGGCCAGCCCCAGCGCTGCCCCGAGCACCGACGCCGCCAGCGCCAACCACAGCAGCTGCCAGGCGAAGAGCTGTGCCAGCTGTCGCTGGGAGGCACCGAAGCAGCGCAGCAGTGCGGCGGTATCCAGGTGGCGGTCCACGTAGCGCCGGGTGGCCATGGCCACCGCCACGCCAGCCAGCAGCACCGCCGCCAGGCCGGCGAGACTCAGATACTTCTCGGCGCGCTCCAGGGCGTTGCCCAGTCCGGGGCGGTCGCGCCGCACATCGCGCACCTCCACCCCGTCGCGGCGCAGCCGCTCCAGCAGCGGCGCCACGCTGTCCACCGCTTCGACCGGTCCGGCGGCGAGCAGTTCGAACTCGACCCGCGAACCCTCCTGCACCAGGCCGGTGGCCTCCATGTCGTCACGATGCATCATCAGGCGTGGGTTGAAGTTGCCGAAACCCGCCGACTGATCCGGCTCGCGCTCGATCAGGCCACCGACGGTGAGTTCTGTCTCGCCAACCCGCACACTCTCGCCCAGCTCGACCTCGAGCAGCAGCGCCAAGCGCGGCGCGATCCACACCTCACCGGGCTGCGGACCACTGGCGATGCGCTCGACCCCGTTCCCGCGGTCGACGCGCGCCTCGCCATAGTGCGGGTAGACGGAATCCACCACCTTGAGACTCGCCGGCTGGAAGGCCCCTTCGTAAGAGACCATCGAGACCATGTCGACCTGATCGGAGAGCGTGAGTCCGGCCTCCTCGAGAGCGCGGCGCAAGTCCTCGGCGAAGGGTCGCGACTGCTCCAGCACCAGGTCGCCGCCCAACAGCTGGCCGGCCTGGCGGGTCAGGCCACGGTCGAGACGGTCGAGAAAAAAGCCGATCATGGTCGAAGCAGCCACGGCTAGCGCCAGGGCCACGAATAGCGCCCGTACGTCGCTGGCACGCAAGTCGCGACGCAGGCCGCGGGCGGAAAGGGCCAGCGCTTTCATGCCTCGACCTCCTCGCGGGCCATCGCGCTCAGGCGGCCATCGCTCAAGCGCAGGCAACGCCCGCAGCGCCGCGCCAGGGCGTGATCGTGGGTCACCAATACCAGGGTCGTGCCCGCCTCGCGATTGAGGGCGAACAGCAGGTCGATGACGCGCGCACCGGTCGTCGGGTCGAGATTGCCGGTGGGTTCGTCGGCGAACACCAGCTCGGCACCGGTAACGAAGGCACGCGCCAGGGCCACACGCTGCTGCTCACCGCCGGAGAGCTGCTTGGGCAGGTGGTCGAGCCGCTCGGCAAGGCCCACCCGACCCAGCCAGTCCCGCGCACGAGCCTGAGGATCGCCGACATCGGTGAGCTCCAGCGGCAGCAGCACGTTCTCCAGCGCGGTGAGCGTGGGCAACAATTGGAAGTTCTGGAACACGAAGCCAACGCGGCCGGCGCGCAGGGCGGCGCGGCCGTCTTCATCGAGCTGATCCAGAGCGTGTCCGAACATCGCCAGCCTGCCGCGCGAGGGCGAATCCAGCCCGGCCAGCAGCCCCAGCAGTGTCGACTTGCCGGCACCGCTCTGCCCGAGAATCGCCACACTCTCGCCGGGGAACACGGTGAGGTCCAGGTCACTCAGAATGGTGAGCTGACGCTCGCCGCTGTCGACCTCCTTGGTCAGCCCTTCGGCGTGTAGAATCGGCACAGCATCCGCAGCGGTATCACGAGTCGAGGAGTGGGACATGGTAACTGGCTTCCCTGGTGGTTGGGTTCGAACGTTCCTGGGCCGTGCGGCACACAGTGGCCAGCGGCTGGGATGGCTCGTCCTCTCGCTCTGGCTGGTCGTCACGCCGAGCGTCGCCGACGAGCGCCCCGTGCTCCTGGTCATGGGCGACAGCCTGAGTGCGGCCTACGGCATCGAAGCCGAGCTGGGTTGGGTCAGTCTGCTGCAGCAGCGCCTGGGAGAGAAGGCCGAAGTGGTCAACGCCAGCATCAGCGGCGAAACCTCGAGTGGCGGTGCGAACCGGCTACCCGATTTGCTGGGACAGCACGAGCCGGACATCGTTCTGCTCGAACTGGGCGGCAATGACGGCTTGCGCGGCCTGCCACCCGGCCAGTTCGAGGCCAACATGACAACAATGATCGAGGCGAGTCGGCAAGCCGGCGCCGAGGTGTTGCTGCTGGGCATCGACATCCCGCCCAACTATGGCCAGGCCTACCGCGATGCCTTCACCGGTGTCTACCGCCGCCTCGCCGACGACCATGACCTGGTTCTGCTGCCCTTCCTGCTCGACGGGGTGGCGCTGGAAGAGAACCTAATGCAGTCCGACGGCATCCACCCCACCGAAGAAGCCCAGCCGATCATCCTCGACAACGTGTGGCCCAAACTGGCGCCGCTGCTGGAAGCCAACGGTGCCGAATTGGCCGAGGCCGGTCAGGACTGAACCGCCGGCGCCGGACTCTTCTGCCACTGTTGCAGTGCCAGCCCGCCGAGGATCAGCGCCAGGCCGATGAGCGTCGAGGGCAGTATCGGTTCGCCGACGACGAGAAACAGCAGCAGCAGCGACACCGGCGGCGACAGGAAGATCAGGTTGGAAACCTTGGCGGTGCGCGACACCTGATGGACCGCCAACTGCCACAGCACGAAGGCGATGCCCATCTCGAACAGCCCCACGTAGACGCCCGCGCCGAGCCCCGCCCAGCCATGCCACTCTAACCCCGGCCCCGCCAGCAGCAGCACGCTGAGCACCGGCACGCCGACGCTGAAGTTCTGCCATTGGGCCACCAGCGGCGGACGATGATCGCGGGCGTTGAGCAGCCAATAGAGCGCCCATATCAAGGTCGAGGCGAGGGCCATGCCGACGCCCAGCGAGTCGGCGAACGCCACGTCCCACACTGCCCCCCGGGTGGCGATGACCCACACCCCGGAATAGGCAATCACGCCCGCCACCACGTCGAGACGGGTGAGACGCTGGCCCAGGATCGGCACGGCAAGAAAGGCCATGGTCAGCGCCCAGGTATAGTTGAGCGCCATCGCCTCCTGGCCCGGCAGACGATCGTAGGCGCCGAACAACACCAGATAGTAAGCCACCGGATTGAGAAGGCCGGCCCAGGCGGCGGTGCACCAGCCCCGCCGGAAGGCCGCGCCCGCCAGCCCCTGGCGTATCACCAGCGCCCCCATCAGCGCCCAGGACACCAACGAAGCGAGCCACATCAATTCCAGCGGCGACATGTGTCCCAGCGCCACCTTGAAGGCCGTGGCCACCGTGGACCACAGCCCCACCGCGCCGAGCCCATACAGCATCGCCCGGCCATCTTGGGTCATGTCCGAGCATCCCGGTCGACGCGATCCACATGCCCCAGGTCGCGGCCCGGGTCGAGGCGGTCGCGCACCGCCTGCTTGAGCGTCTTGCTGTCGGGGAAACCGCCGTCCCGCTTGCGCTCCCAGAGCGAGTGGTCGTCGTAGAAAATCTCGAAATACCCACCATGAGCGGGCACCAGCTCAACGCCGTCGAGATCTTCGCCGAAGGTGGACAGCAGCTCCTGGGCCAGCCAGGCGCTGCGCAGCAGCCATTGGCACTGGGTGCAGTAATGGATCCGAATGCGTGACACGGGGCGGTTCCTGTCGCAACGATGATGGCCTCATCCTACCAGCCAGCAACGCGTCGGGTCGCCTCGTGCCGGCCGACACCGACACCCGGCCGAGCGCTGCCGGTGAGTGCCGCTCGTCGGCGGCGCCGAACGCGACAATCGGCGGCAATCATTGTCAATGGCGCGCCAGCTGGCCATGATATAGCACTGATACCACGCAGCCGCGACAGGAAGACCGTATGAAACGCCCCTCTCTGATCAGCCCGGAACTGCTCGAGCGCATCGTCGATGCCTCGGAAGACGGCATCGTGGTCGCCGAACAGGAAGGCGATGAGAACATTCTCATCTACGTCAATCAGGGCTTCGAGCGGTTGACCGGATACAGCACCGACGAAATCCTCTATCGCGACTGCCGTTTCCTGCAGAATGGAGATCGCGATCAGCCGGGACTCGACGCCATCCGCAAGGCACTCGCCGAAGGACTCCCGTGCCGCGAAGTGCTGCGCAACTATCGCAAGGACGGCACGCTGTTCTACAACGAGCTGTCGATCACGCCCGTCTTCGACGAGCAGGACAACCTCACCTACTTCATCGGCGTGCAGAAAGACGTCACCGAACGCGTCGAAGCCCAGCAGGAACTGGAGCGGCTCAAGCGAGAGCACGGCATCGCCTGATAACGCCCCTCGCGCTCCCTGCCGTTACCGGAGTCTCGCCGTGCGGACGGCAACACCGGTAGCGTAAAAATTCCACCGCCGGCTATTGCGCTTTCGCCTGAGCGGCTTTATATAGCCGTCAGGTGTCTTTCACGACACCCATGGTGCTTCCGATCCGTCGACGCGGACACGAAGCGAATGTGAGAATTGCCGGATGCGCCCGTTCGGCAAGGCCATGGGAGAATTCGCATGCGCCGTGAGTCCCTTGTCAACGAATCCCTCGACGACGACCTCCTCGAAGCCGTCAACGACGACGACTACGAACGCCCGCGCCCGACGAGCCGCGCCGACAGCCTGCGTGCTCGCCGCCGAGTCGAGGCCCTGCTGGAAGAGCGTCGACTGCGCCGCGCCATCGAGGACGACTGGGCCATCGACGAAGAGGAATAGCGCGGAACGCTGGCCAGGAGGCTAGCCAGGCCCGGCACAGCGCTGGCCTTTCCCACCAGTGGCCACTATCATCGTGGCCACTGACAATCCTCCAACCGACGGGTTCCCATGGCGCAATACGTCTACACCATGAACCGGGTGGGCAAGATCGTGCCCCCCAAGAAACAGATTCTCAAGGACATTTCGCTCTCCTTCTTTCCCGGGGCCAAGATCGGCGTGCTGGGCCTCAATGGCGCGGGCAAGTCGACCCTGCTGCGCATCATGGCCGGCGTCGACACCGAGTTCGAAGGCGAGGCGCGCCCCATGCCGGGCATCAACGTCGGCTACCTGCCCCAGGAACCGGAGCTCGACGACGCCAAGAACGTCCGCGAGACCGTGGAAGAGGCGCTGGGCGAGATCAAGGAGGCCCAGGCGAAGCTCGACGCCGTTTACGCCGCCTATGCCGAACCGGACGCCGACTTCGACGCCCTGGCCAGTGAGCAGGCGCGCCTGGAGAACATCATCGAGGCCTCCGACGCTCACAATCTGGATCGCAAGCTGGAAGTGGCCGCCGAAGCCCTGCGCCTGCCGCCCTGGGAGGCCAGCGTCGGTCACCTCTCCGGTGGCGAGCGCCGCCGCGTGGCACTGTGCCGCCTGCTGCTCTCCAATCCCGACATGCTGCTGCTCGACGAGCCCACCAACCACCTGGATGCGGAATCCGTGGCGTGGCTGGAGCGGTTCCTGCACGACTATAGCGGTACCGTGGTCGCGATCACCCACGACCGCTACTTCCTCGACAACGTGGCCGGCTGGATCCTCGAGCTCGACCGCGGCCAGGGCATCCCCTTCGAGGGCAACTACTCGGGCTGGCTGGAGGCCAAGGAGAAGCGTCTGGAGCAAGAAGCCAAGCAGGAAGCCTCGAAGAACAAGGCCATCAAGCACGAGCTGGAGTGGGTGCGATCCAACGCCAAGGGCCGCCAGGCCAAGAGCAAGGCGCGCCTCAACCGCTTCGAGGAGATGCAGTCCGGCGACTTCCAGAAGCGCAACGAGACCAACGAGATCTACATTCCGCCCGGTCCGCGCCTGGGCGACAAGGTCATCGAGTTCCACGACGTGGCCAAGGCCTTCGATGACAAGCTGCTCTACGAGAACCTCTCGTTCAGTGTGCCCAAGGGTGCCATCGTCGGCATCGTCGGTGGCAACGGCGCCGGCAAGTCGACGCTGTTCAAGCTGATCACCGGGAAGGAGCAGCCCGATGCCGGCGAGGTGGTGGTCGGCGAGACCGTCGACATCGCCTATGTGGAGCAGCTGCGCGACGCTATGGACAATAAGCAGACGGTCTGGGAGGCGGTCTCCGACGGTCAGGACGTCCTCAACATCAACGGCTACGAGGTCTCCTCACGGGCCTACGTGGGCCGCTTCAACTTCAAGGGCAACGACCAGCAGAAGCGTCTTTCGGAGCTTTCCGGTGGCGAGCGGGGTCGCCTGCAGCTGGCCCAGACCCTGAAGCAGGGCGCCAACGTGCTGCTGCTCGATGAGCCCTCCAACGATCTGGACATCGAGACCCTGCGCGCCCTCGAGGAGGCCCTGCTGGCCTTTCCCGGCTGCGCCCTGGTGATCTCCCACGACCGCTGGTTCCTCGACCGCATCGCTACTCACATCCTGGCGTTCGAGGGCGACTCCCACGTGGAGTTCTTCGAGGGCAACTACACCGAGTACGAGGCGGACCACAAGAAGCGCGTGGGCGACGACACCCCGCATCGCATGAAGTATAAGCGCATCGACGCCTAAGGCGCTGCGCACCAGCTGTAAGCCATCAGCTTTAAGCGGTAAGTAAAAACCCCACGAACCTCGCGGTCGTGGGGTTTTCTTATGGCTTACGGCTTAAAGCTTACAGCTCCCGGCAACGCCGGGGTCTTCCAGGCGCGGAGCGCCGCTCTTCCAGCTTCGAGCTCCCGGCCTGTATCGACGCTTCGCGTCAATAAAAGCCGGGCTCGCCCCTGGGCCGGGTCTTGAAGCGCCGGTGCAGCCACAGGTATTGCTCGGGGTGCCTGCGGATGGCCTGTTCGATGAAGGCGTTGACCCGCGCGGCATCGGCGACTTCATCATCGCTGGGGAAGTCTTCCAGCGGAGGCAGGTATTCTAGGGTATAGGTGCGGTCATCGGGATTGCGGTGGTACATCAGCGGCATCACCGGGGCGCCGGTGATGCGCGCGATCTTGGCGGTGAGCCTGACGGTGGCGGCATCGATGCCGAAGAAAGGCGCGAAGACGCTGGCATCGCGCCCGAAATCCTGGTCGGGCGAATACCACACGGCATGCCCCGCCTTGAGGCACCGCACCAGCCCTCGCAGATCGTGCCGGTCGATGTTCGTCTCATAGAGGCGCGCCCGCGCACGGGTCATGAAACGATCGAACAGCGGGTTGTCGTGGGGGCGATAGACGGCGTCGGTTCGAAAGAACAAGGCGTGCAAGGCACCGCCGATGTCCAGGGTCGAGAAGTGCACGCCGACGATCAGAGCACCCTTGCCCTGGGCCAAGGCCCGCTCCATATGCTCCTGGCCCTTGAAGGTCACGCGATGCCGCAGGTGCTCGGGGTCGCGGCACCAGGCGGTCGCCGTCTCCAGGATGCCGATGCCGTTGGCGATGAAGGTGTCGCGGACCAGCCGTGCCTGCTGCCGCTCGTCACGCTCGGGGAAGCACAGCCGGATGTTGGTCTCGGTGATGTAGCGGCGACGCTTGGCGAAGCGCCAGGCAGCCAGCCCAATCGCCTTGCCCAGCCACAGCTTGAGCGGCCATGGCAGCCAGGCGGCGACATGCATGGCCCCGATGGCCAGCCAGGTAGGCCAGTAACGGGGATGGGCGAAGGAGCGAGGGTAGCCGTTGCGAGACTTGCGCTGCTGCATGCGGTGAGAGATCCGTCAGTCAAAGCCGCCATGATAGCGTCTCGGCACCCTCGGCAGCACCCCGGTGAGCAGCGTATAGCTGATGGTGTCGCAATGGTGGGCCACCTCGTCGATGGAAAGCACCGCGCCGTTCGCCGCACGTCCCCACAGCACCACCTCGCTGTTGACGCCGGCCTCGGGAACGTCGGTGATGTCCACGGTCAGCATGTCCATGGAGACCTTGCCGGCCAGGGGGGCATGCCGGCCGGCCACCAGGGTCGGCGTGCCGTCGACGGCATGCCGGTCGTAACCGTCGCCGTAACCGCACGCGACGGTGGCGATGCGTGAGGGCCGCGCGGCCAGCCAGCGCCGTCCGTAACCCACCGCCTCGCCCGGCGCGATCTCGCGCACGGCGATGATCCGCGAACGCAGCGTCATGACCGGCTGAAGTGCGCGACTGGCGGCATTGGACACTTCCAGCGGGTCGCTGCCGTAGAGCATCACCCCAGGGCGCACCCAGGCGCCGTGGGCCTCGGGCCACGCCAGAGTGGCGGGTGAATTGGCCAGGCACAGGGGAGCGGCCAGTTCCTCGGCAAGCGCCCGCATGCGCACCAGCTGACGCCGACACTCGCCGGGGTCCGCAGCGTCGGCCGTGGCGAAGTGGCTCATCAGGTGCAGGTCGGTCGCCTGCTCGGGCACTGCCGCAAGACGCGCCCATACCTGCGGCACCGCCTCGATGGGGAAACCCAGACGATGCATGCCAGAATCCACCTTGAGCCATACCGGAATGGGGCGCGCCGGACGATAGGCGAGTAGCGCCTCGAGCTGCCACTCGCTGTGCACCGCCATCCACAGCGAGAGCGCCTCGACGGCCTCGAGTTCGGCGGCTTCGAAGATGCCTTCCAGCAGCAGAATGGGGGAATGGACGCCGCCCTCACGCAGGGCTTGCGCCTCCTCGAGACAGGCCACGGCAAAGGCCGGGGGGCGCTCGGCAGCCGGCAACGCTTCCAGCGCCCGGGCGCAGGCCACGCTGCCGTGGCCGTAGGCATCGGCCTTGATCACTGCCAGGGCACGGCTGTTCGGTGCCTGGGCTCGGGCATGGCGGTAGTTGTGACGCAGGGCGTCGAGGTCGATCTCGGCAACTAGCGGTCGGCTCATTCGAAGATGGAGTCCATCGACAGTCCCTGTTTTTCCAGCACGCGGCGCAGCTTCTTGAGGGCTTCGACCTGAATCTGACGCACGCGCTCGCGGGTCAGGCCGATCTCATCGCCGACCTCCTCGAGCGTCGCGGCCTCGTGGCCGCGCAGGCCGAAGCGGCGCACCACCACTTCCATCTGCTTCTCGGTCAGCTCGGCCAGCCAGTCGTCGACGTGCTGGCGCACGTCGACGTCGACCAGCGAAGACTCGGGCCCCAGGTCGTTGTCGTCGGCCAGCGTCTCGATCAGCGGCTTGTCGCTTTCGCCGCCCATGGGATAGTCCACCGACGACACCCGCTCGTTGAGCCCCATCATCTTCTTGACCGTCTCCACCGGCTTGTCGAGGTAGTCGGCGATCTCCTCGGCAGTGGCCTCGTGATCGAGCTTCTGGGTGAGCTCACGGGCCGCGCGCAGATAGATGTTGAGTTCCTTGACCACGTGAATGGGCAGACGGATGGTGCGCGTCTGATTCATCAGCGCCCGCTCGATGGTCTGGCGAATCCACCAGGTGGCGTAGGTCGAGAAACGAAAGCCGCGCTCGGGGTCGAACTTCTCCACGGCGCGTATCAGACCCAGGTTGCCCTCTTCGATCAGGTCGAGCAGCGTCAAGCCACGGTTGAGGTAACGGCGGGCGATCTTGACCACCAGACGCAGGTTGGACTCGATCATCCGTGAACGCCCGGCCGGATCGCCCTGCTGGGCAAGGCGCCCGTAGTAGACCTCCTCCTCGGGCGTCAGCAGCGGCGAGAAGCCGATTTCGTTGAGGTATATCTGGGTGGCGTCCAGGCTGTGGTGATACTGCCGATCCTCCCGGCTGAGCGCCTTCTCGAACGCCTGCTCGTCGGCGCCGCTCTCGTCATCCTCGGTAGCGGCGAGCTCATCGGTCTCCGCCGCCTCGTCGAGGTCCATGTCCTGAAGGTCCCGTTCCAGCATGCTCATCGTTGCTACCCCGTGGTTGCACCAAAGAGGTGCCGTCGCGATCGCAAATCCTGCCGGCACCCACTATTGTTGTTATATGATCCGCATCGACAAGTAAGGCCTCGGGAACACGGCCGGACTACCGGGAAGGCAAGTACTCCAACGGGTCCTGAGGCTGGCCATCCTTGCGTACCTCGAAATGCAGCCTGACGCTCTCGGCGTCGCTGTCACCCATGGTGGCAATCGCATCGCCAGCATCGACGACGTCGTTTTCCGACACCTGGAGCGAGTCATTGTGGGCATAGGCGCTCAGATACTGATCGTTGTGCTTGATGAGCACCAGGTTGCCGTACCCGCGAACTCCGCTACCGGCATAGACCACGATGCCCGGGCCGGCTGCCTTGACAGATTGCCCCTTTTGTCCGGCGATATCAATGCCGGCCGTGATGCTGTCGCCCTCGCCATAGCGACCGATGACCTCACCCTCCACGGGCCACTGCCAGGGTACCTCTTCGACCGGCGTATAGGTGCGGCTGGCCGCGCCCGACGAGCGTTCCGGAGAGCCTGCCACCTCGGTACCGGCATCCGCTTGGGATGCTTCACCCTCCTCCGTGCGGCGCTCGTCTTCCTCGGAACTCGCCTCGGCTTCGGCCAGCTCGGCCTCTTGCACAGCAGACGCTTCGTCATCCGCGCTCGACTCCTGTGGCTCGCGCTCCGCTTGCGTATCGGACATGGATTCTGCCGAATCCTCGGCCGCCACGGCCGGCTCGGCCGCCTGACCATCCACCGACGCCTCCTGTGCAGAGGCGTCATCCCCAGACCTATCGATCGTGCGACGGCTGCGGGCAATGGCCTCTTCATCGGGCAGCAGCCAGTCGGGATTGTCAGTTTCGGCCTCGCCGCCGCCCAGGGCCGTAGCGGAGGCTACGGCCCCCCCCTCAACCTGCGTTGCCGTGTCGCTACCCGACGACGGCTGCGCTCCCGGCTGCAATCGCAGCCGTTGGCCCGGCTGGATACGGTAGGGCGGCCCGATCTGGTTGAGCCTGGCCAGGTCGCGATAGTCCATGTCGTGGCGCCAGGCAATACCGTAGAGGGTGTCGCCGGCTTCCACGGTGTAGTGGCTTTCCGGCGAACGCTCGCGGCTGGCGGAAAGGTCACGAACCTGGGGCGAGGTCGATTCCTGCTGGGCGGCACAGCCGCTCATCGCCAGGGCAATGGCGGAAACGAGAAGCAGCTTACGCATGGGAGCCATCCTCCTTGTCAGGCAGTCGCGAAGTACCGGGCGCGAGTCGGGGGCTGGCCGGCCCCGCTCCTTGCCAGTGGCTGAGCAGGAGCACCAGTGCAGCGCCCACCAGCATGGTGGCCAGCACCGGCCACAGCAAGCCGGATTCGCCGGTCAATACGGCATAGTCGCCGGGGGTCAGATAGCGGTAGTCGAGCGGAATCATCTGCCCTTGGGGGCCGAGCTGATAGCGCACCAGCTCGCGCCAGGGCCACAGCACCGGCAACGAGCCGACGATGAAGCCCACCAGCAGTTGCAGGGTGGCCGTGTGATGACGCTGCAGCAGCCACGATAGCAATCGCGAGAAGCCGAACAGGCCGATCGCACAGCCCACGGCAAACAGACCGAGCAATTCCAGATCAAAACCGCGAATGCCCTGCATCACGGTACCGTAGAGGCCCATGGTCAGCAGCAGGAAACTTCCCGAGACGCCCGGCAGCAGCAGGGCGCTGATGGCGATGGTGCCCCCTACCACCAGCACCAGCGACGGGTTGCCCAACTGGGTGACCCAGGGCATCAGCGACGGCAACCAGTGGGCCAGTACGAGCCCGGCGATGAGCGGCAGCAGGTGCCAGAGCTTCCAGTCGGCCGGATGACGGCTCACCACCAGTGCCGACGCCGCCACCAGGCCGAAGAAGAAGCCGTTGAGCAGCAGCGGGTGATCTTCGAGCAGCCAGCCCACCAGGTGGGCCACGCTGATCAGGCTGACAGCGATTCCGGCCAGCAGTGGCAGCGCAAAGGCCAGGTTGAGGTGCGTGGCCAGGCCGGCTAACCCGCCCCGCCGCCAGGCCCCGAATGCGGCCGGGCCGAACTGCTTGACGGTCTCGATCAGTTCCTCGTAGATGCCGGTCACGAAGGCGATGGTGCCGCCGGAAACCCCGGGCACGGCATCCGCGGCGCCCATCCCGGCCCCCTTGAGAAACACACTGACTTGACGGTTCAACGAATCACTCCTTGCAGCAGCGGCACGAAACGGACCCTCTCGAGCCGCTGGACTTCGAACGCCTCGCCACTGCGCCGCACCCGGGTCAACCACTGGGCCCCCTTGGCGTCGGCCAGCGGCAGGATCATCACACCCGCGTCTTCATCGAGCTGGGCGAGCAGCGGCTCCGGTATCTCGCTGGCGCAGGCAGTGAGCAGGACGACGTCGAACGGTGCTGCATCCTGCCAGCCATGCCCTCCGTCGGAGAGTCGCAGTTGGACGTTGCGCGCCTCGAGCAGACGCAGACGCGCTGCAGCGCGGTGATGCAGGGCATTGATTCGCTCCACGGACCAGAGTTCCGGCACCAAGCGTGCCAGAATCAACGTCTGGTAGCCCGAACCGGTGCCGATCTCCAACACTCGACAGGGCGCCTCGCGCAGGACGAGCTCGGTCATGCGGGCCACGATCCACGGCTGCGACAGCGTCTGACCGTGGCCGATGGGCAGCGACGTGTCTTCGTAGGCACGGTGGGCGAGTGCTTCGTCGAGGAACAGGTGCCGCGGCTCCCGCGCCAGGGTTTCCAGTACCCGCGGATCGGCGATCCCCTGCTTCGCCAGCCGCTCGACCATGCGGTTGCGCGTGCGCTGCGAGGTCATGCCGACCCCACGCAGGCGTTCGGCGAGGCCTTCAGGTGAGTGCATTCAACCAATCCCGTACGTCATCGAGCGCGGAATGCCGCGTCAGGTCGAGCTGCAGCGGCGTGATGGAAACGTAGCCGGACTCCACGGCGGCGAAATCGGTATCCGGCCCGTCGTCGGCGTTCTCGCCGGCCGCAGCGATCCAGTAGCGCAACCGGCCTCGTGGATCGCGCACCTCCATGGGCCGCTCGGCCGGGCCACGATAGCCGAGGCGGGTGACCCGCACCCCGCGCAGCTCGTCCCACGGCAGGTCCGGCACGTTGACGTTGAGCAGGCTGCGCGGCGGCAACGACAGCTGATCGGCGATGCCCACCAGGCTGGCGGCGACGCGCCCCGCCGTATCGAAGTGGCGCTCGCCGGCCAGAGACATGGCGATCGCCGACATGCCCAGGTTGCGCCCCTCCATGGCCGCGGCCACGGTGCCCGAGTAGAGCACGTCGTCACCCAGGTTGCTGCCATGGTTGATGCCGGAGATGACCAGGTCGGGTCTTTCGTCCCACACGCCGTTGACCCCCAGATAGACGCAATCCGCCGGCGTGCCGTCCACGCAGTAGAAACCGCTCTCCAGGGCAGTGAGCGACAGCGGCCGCGACAGCGTCAAGGAATTGCTGGCCCCGCTGCGGTCGCGGTCGGGCGCCACCACGCGCAGCCGCGCATGGGGCATCAGGGCATCGTAGAGCGCGCGCAGGCCGGGGGCGTGCACGCCATCGTCGTTGGAAAGCAGCAGTCGGCGCATGGGTCTCCTCACTGGCCCTTCTCGGGCATCTCGAACGTCAGGCTCGGGTGGTCGATCAGCTCGCGCAGCACGGCCGTGGCAAAACTGCCCCGCGGCAGGCGAAAGTCGAGACGCAGCCGCTCGCCGTCGCGGGCCAGCGCCGGCTCGCCAAGCCGCACGCGAAGCGGACGGCGTGACAGGCGCACGCCTGCCCGCTCGAGCCCGGCGCACAGGGTCGGGTGACGTGCCGTCAGCCACGCTTCGTACTCCCCGGCCGACGCCGCGGCGAGACTCTCGCCACTGCCCCACAACACGCCGCCGGGATGCAGATCGAGGCGCTCCGTCCGCTCCGCAAGGTCGGCATCGGGCACGTCCACGGCGAACTGGCTCGCGGTGCCGTCGAGTACCGCCACGTCTCCCGGCACCAGCCGATGCCAGTTGCCCTCACCTTGCCGGATCGCCAGCAGCTCGTTGAACAGAAAGCTGCGCGCCGTGGAAAGCATCATGCCATGGCGGTCGTCGCGCTTGCGCCAACCGCGAGTCAGCAGGGCTGCTGCCCGCAACAGGTTGCGCCCGCCGGCGCCGAACCGCTGGGGGCCGAAGGCATTGGGCACGCCGCAGGCACACAGCCGTTCCCAGCGCACGGCCAACTGCGGATCGTCGACGGCTGGTCCGGACACGGCCAGGCTGAAGCGATTGGCCCGATGCACGCCGCGTTTGAGTTTGCGCGGATGCCGCGCCTGGGACAAGACACGAATGCCGCGTGCGGCCAACGCCTCGGCAAGCCCCTCCGGCGCGTCCCGGCCCGGCAAGTGAACCGAAAGCCATTGGCGGGTCACCGCAAAGCGGTCCTTCATGCCGGAATAACCAATGGCGCGGGCCGGCACGTCGCAGACGCGTGCCAGTTCGCGCACCATGTCGAGGGTGGCGAGACGCGGTGTCTCGACCCACAGCCAGAGGTGCTCGCCCTCTCCTTCCGGAGCGAAGTCGAGACACTCCTCGACCACGAAGTCCTCGGGGCTGGCGCGGTACTCGCCGGCTGGCGGCGAGCCGAACTCGGCGTCCAGCGCACGCGGCCAGACGGGAGGCCACGGCGCTCCCTCGCACAGCGATCCGGGTGGCGACTCGCTCACCGGCGCCCCTCCGCCGCCTCGACGATGCGCGACTCCAGCAGCACCACCGCCTCGGCGGCGATGCCTTCGCCGCGGCCGGTGAACCCCAGCCGTTCGCTGGTGGTGGCCTTGACGTTGACAGCCTCTTGCCCAACGCCGAGGTCGTCAGCGAGGCACTCCTGCATGGCGACGATGTACGCAGCGAGCTTGGGCGCCTGGGCGATGACGGTGGCATCGAGGTTGCCCACCCGGTAGCCCGCCTCGCGGACCAACGCCACCACCCGGCGCAGCAGCACGCGGCTGTCGGCCCCGGCCCACGCCGGATCGGTATCGGGAAAGTGGCGGCCAATGTCACCCAGCGCACAGGCGCCGAGCAGCGCATCGCAAACGGCATGCAGCAGCACGTCACCGTCGGAGTGGGCAACGAAGCCGTGGGCGAAAGGAACCGCGACGCCACCGATCATCAGATGGTCGCCGTCGCCGAAGCGATGGACGTCGAAGCCGTGGCCGATGCGCAGCATCTCAGGGCGTCTCCTTGGCAGTCGGTTCCCCGGCGGTCGGCGCCTCGCTCCACTGGGCGGCGAGAATCCGTTCGGCCAGCGCCAAGTCCTCGGGGTGTGTGATCTTGAGATTGTCGCGCCGCCCGGACACCAGGCGAGGCGACAAGCCCAGCGCTTCGATGGCCGACGCCTCGTCGGTCACCGTCATGCCCCGCTCGCGGGCCGCGGCAAGGGCGCGTCGCAACAGGCCGTAGCGGAAACCCTGGGGCGTCAGCGCATGCCACAGGCCGCTGCGCGATTCCGTGGCGGCAACCCGGCCGGCGCCGTCATCGCGCTTCATGGTATCGGCCACCGGCGCGGCCAGCAGCCCGCCCACCGGCTCATCGACGAGGCAGGCATGCAGTCGGTGCAGATCCGCCACGCTCACGCAGGGGCGGGCCACGTCGTGCACCAGCACCAGGTCGTCCAGACGTGCTTCGGCACCGATGGAGGCCAGGGCATTGGCCACGGAATCGGCCCGCTCCGCCCCGCCGTCGACCCGCCGCCAGTCAGCGAAGGGCACCCAGGCCGCGTCGAAGTCGCTGTCGGCAGCGTCCAGGCAGAGCGCCAGCCGCGCGCCGGGAAAGGCCGCGTGCAAACGCGCCAGGGTATGCACCATCAGCGGTCGACCGGCCAGCTCGAGGTACTGCTTGGGGCGCTCGGCGCCCATGCGGCGTCCCCGCCCTGCCGCCGGCACCACCAGCCAGAGGCGCTCATTCATCGGCCGCCTCCGATGCCTCTTCCACCAGCGCCGCGGCATGCCGCTCCAGGGCATCGGTCTGTACGGCCACTCCCGGCACCCAGTAGAAACGCTCGTCGCGGCGGACCATGCCGATGTCGCTACGCGCCCGCTCCTCGATGGCATCCAGGCCGGTCTTGAGATCGACGACTTCGGCGGCGAGCCGCGCGTTGCGAGCGCGCAACGGCTCGTTTTCGGCGTCCAAGGTCTCGACGCGCTCACGGATCTGACTCAGCTCGCGAAGCCCACCATCGCCCAACCACAGGCGGTACTGCAGCACGGCGAGCAGCAGCGTGAGCGCTATGGCCAACCACTTGAGCATCGAGCCTTCCTCGGCAGGTGAAACGGCCCTCATTATGCCAGCTTCACGAGCCTCGCTCACGCCTTGAATGGCAGCGCCCGCTCGGCGACCCGGCAGTAGGCATCGAGGTGGGCACGCTCCTCGGCACAGAAGCGCGCCACTGCATCGCGAAACGCGGGATCGCCGATGTGATGCAGCGAACGCAGCCGCCTCGGCGCGAAACCGCGCGTCACCTTGTGCTCACCCTGGGTGCCGGGGTCGAAGGCGGTCAGTCCGCGCTCGAGACAGTGCTCGATACCCTGGTAGTAGCACGCCTCGAAGTGCAGGCAGTCGGCCACGACTTCGCTCCCCCAGTAGCGACCATAGAGAGTCCGCTCGCCCTGCAGGCAGAGTGCCGCGGCCACCGGCCGACCGTCGAGGCGCGCCTGGACGAGCACCAGCGAGTCGGGCATGGCAGCGTGCAAGCGGCGAAAGAAGTCGAGATTGAGATAGCCGTGGCGCCCACGCTCCAGGTAAGTGATTGCATAGCAGCGATAGAAGTGTTCGAGCGCTGACGCGTCGATCGCCTCCCCCGTCAGGCGATGCAGGTCGAGGCCCTGCTCGGCGACCCGCCGCCGTTCGCGGCGAATCGCCTTGCGCCGCTTCGAGGTCATGCTCCCCAGGAAGCCCTCGAAGTCGCCGAAACCGGCATCGCGCCACTGGAACTGCACCCCATGACGCACCAGCAGTTCGGGGCGGACGGCGAGCCAGGCGTCGACGTCGGCATCCTCGGCGAACAGCAGATGCCAGCTGGAGAGCTCGCCCTCCTCCCAGGCGGTGGCCAGCCTTTCGCGGGCAGCACGGGAGTCGACGCCCGGCGCCAGGGACAAGCGCGGCCCGGGCACCGGACTGAAGGGAATGGCGGTGAGCCCCTTGGGATAATAGCGGCCACCGGCACGCTCCCAGGCATCGGCCCAGGCCCAGTCGAAGACGTACTCGCCAAAGGAGTGATGCTTGTGGTAGTGAGGCATCGCGCCGACCAAGGCGTCGCCCCGCCACAGCGTCAGATGCCGCGGCACCCAGCCGGTGGCTGCGCTCACCGCCCCGCTCGCCTCCAGAGCGTGCAGGAACTCGTGACGCAGGAAAGGGTGGTCGTCGTCGACCAGGGCATTCCACGCCGCCGCCGGCACCGCCTCGATGGCGGGCAATTCCTTGAGGACCAGTTCGGACATGGGCTCTCCTGCGCAACGGTGTGCAGCTGACAAGCGACCGACAAACGGCCTACATTGTGCCCAGACTCACCCCACTCCTACCATCACCGTCACACAGGGAGACGTGAATGGCCGATGCCCGCCATCCCGAGGCGCGCTTCGCGGCACAGCGCCTGGCTTTCCGCAGCGAACCGTACCCCACGCTGGCCACACGCCGCGACCGCCTGAACCGCCTGGCGGAGATGACTCACCGCCACCGCGAGGAGATCGCCCAGGCGATCCGCCAGGACTTCGGCTATCGCGCCGAAGCCGAAACGCGGCTGGCCGAGGTCGCTACGCTGCACCAGGCGGCGGCTCATGCTCGCCGGCATCTCAAACGCTGGATGAGACCGCGCCGGGTGAGCGTACCCTGGCGTCTGCAGCCGGCCCGCGCCCGGGTACACCGCCAGCCGCTCGGGGTGGTGGGCATCATCGCTCCCGGCAACTATCCCTGGAACCTGGCACTGCTGCCCGCGGTAGACGCTCTGGCCGCCGGCAACCGCGTGATGATCAAGCCCAGCGAACACACCCCCACCACCGGCCAACTGATGGCGACTCTCGCCGAGCGCTATTTCGCCGCCGACGAACTCAGCGTGATCAACGGTGATGCGGCAACCGCTCGCGCCTTCGCAGCGCTCCCCTTCGATCACCTGCTGTTCACCGGCAGCGCTGCCACCGGACGCCAAGTGGCACGCAGCGCTGCCGCCAATCTGACGCCCGTCACCCTGGAGCTGGGCGGCAAGACGCCGGTGGTGGTGTGCGCCGACGCCGACCTGGACAAGGCGGCCGAGCGCATCGCCTTCGGCAAGTGGCTCAACGCCGGCCAGACCTGCATCGCCCCCGACTACGTGCTGGTCGACCAGCCGCAACTCGGGGCACTCGTAGCCGCGTTGGAGCGCGCGGTGAAGCGTTTCCACCCTGACGGACCCGCCGGCGACGATTACAGTGCCATCCTCGGCGATTCGCAGCACCAGCGGCTGACTGCCATGCTCGAAGAGGCCCGGGATCACGGCTGCCGCATCGTCTCGTTGGGCGAGACGGTCGAGCTGCGCGAGAGCGTCAAGCTGCCGCCGACGCTGGTGATCGAACCGACGGCTGGGCTGACGCTGATGCGCGAGGAGATATTCGGCCCCTGGCTGCCGATCATCGGGGTGGACGATCTCGACACGGCGCTGGCGTTCATTACCGAGCGGCCGCACCCCTTGGCGCTCTACGCCTTCACCGACGATGTCGGAGTGCGCCAGCGGCTGCTGACCGAAACCCACTCCGGCGGCGTGGTGTTCAACGACACCTTGTGGCACAACGCCGTCCCGGCGCTGCCCTTCGGCGGGGTCGGCGAAAGCGGCATGGGCGCCTATCACGGCGAGGCGGGGTTCCGCCGCTTCAGTCACGAGCGCAGCGTCTTCGACCAGGCACGCCGCAATCCCGTCGGGCTGCTCAACCCACCGTATCGGCACTGGCTGCTGAGAATGCTGGGCCTGTGATGTCATAAAACTACAAAAAAGCCAGAGACATCGCTAGGATGGGCGAAAACCCGCGTCTATATTTGGTAAAATTACCAAACACTCGAACCTCCGAGGTGCACCATGGCTAGCTCCACACCCGCCCTCAACCCCACCGTCGACGCCGTCACCCGGCGCATCCGCGAGCGCTCCGCCGAACGCCGCGCCCTCTACGAGCGGCGCATGGCCGACCAGCACCAGCGCGGCGTGCATCGTGGCGAGCTCTCCTGCGGCAACCTGGCCCACGGCTTCGCCGCCTGCGGCGTCGAGGACAAGAATTCGCTGAAACTGATGAACTCGGCGAACCTGGGCATCATCTCGGCCTACAACGACATGCTCTCGGCCCACCAGCCGCTGGAAACCTTCCCGGAGACCATCAAGGCCGCCGCCCGCGGCATGGGCTCCACCGCCCAGTTCGCCGGCGGCGTGCCGGCCATGTGCGACGGCGTCACCCAGGGCCAGCCGGGCATGGAGCTGTCGCTGTTCTCCCGGGACGTGATCGCCATGGCCAGCGCCGTGGGGCTCTCCCACAACATGTTCGACGCCGCCCTCTACCTGGGCGTGTGCGACAAGATCGTCCCGGGGCTGTTCATCGCCGCGGCACGCTTCGGCCACCTGCCGGCGATGTTCGTGCCCGCCGGCCCCATGCCCAGCGGCCTGCCCAACAAAGAGAAGGCCCGCATCCGCCAGCTGTTCGCCGAAGGCAAGGCGAGCCGCGAGGATCTGCTCGAGGCCGAGTCGCAGTCCTACCACAGCCCCGGCACCTGCACCTTCTACGGCACCGCCAACTCCAACCAGCTGATGATGGAGATGATGGGCCTGCACCTGCCGGGCACCTCCTTCGTCAACCCGGGCACCGCGATGCGCGAGGCGCTGACCCGCTTCGCCACCGAGCAGGCGATCCGCAACACCGAGCCGGGCGGCGACTACCGCCCCTTCTATCGGCAGATCGACGAGCGCGCCATCGTCAACGCCATCGTCGGCTTGCTGGCTTCCGGCGGCTCGACCAACCATACCCTGCATCTGGTCGCCATGGCCGCCGCCGCCGGCCTGACCGTCACCTGGGAAGATTTCACCGATCTCTCGGCGGTGACCCCGAGCCTGATGCAGGTCTATCCCAACGGCCAGGCGGACATCAACCACTTCCAGGCCGCCGGCGGCATGGCCTTCCTGTTCCGCGAGCTGATCAATGCCGGCCTGATCCACAGCGACATCCCCACCGTGTTCGGCACCGACCTGACCGCCTACACCCAGGAGCCGTTCCTGGAGGACGGCAAGCTGGTATGGCGCGAGGGTCCCGATGCCAGCCTCGACACCGAGGTGCTGCGCGGCGTCGAGTCGCCCTTCGCGCCCACCGGCGGCCTCACCGTGCTCGACGGCAATCTGGGCCGCGGCGTGATCAAGGTCTCGGCCGTGGCCGAAGCGCACCGCCTGGTCGAGGCGCCGGTCAAGCTCTTCGAGGACCAGAACGAACTCAAGGCCGCTTTCGAGGCTGGCGAGCTCGACCGCGACGTGATCGCCGTGGTGCGCTTCCAGGGCCCCAAGGCCAACGGCATGCCCGAACTGCACAAGCTCACTCCCTATCTCGGCGTGCTCCAGGATCGCGGCCACAAGGTGGCGCTGGTCACCGACGGGCGCATGTCCGGCGCCTCCGGCAAGGTGCCGGCGGCCATCCACATCAGCCCCGAGGCGCTCGACGGGGGGCCTCTGGCCAAGCTGCGCGACGGCGACATCGTTCGCCTGGACGCCAATGCGGGCACGCTGGAGGCCAAGGTGGATCCTCGCGAGTGGGCCGACCGAGCGCTTCACGTGGCCAGTCTCGACCACTACCACGTGGGCCTGGGCCGTGAGCTGTTCAGTGGATTCCGCCACCTGGCCATGCGGGGAGAAGAGGGTGCCGGCGTCTTTGGCGGCTTCGAGGCCGACGACCTGGCGCGCCAGGAGGGCCAGATCCACGACGAGGACGCCTGAGCCACTGCCACAACAGGGTCATTCCAGTTGCGCAGCGAGAAGCGCCGGGGACAGGTCGCAGAGGGGGTCCGATTCCAGGGAAGGAATCGGTAGCGTACAGGGAGGTATTCACAGCGCGCCCTCGAAGACCTGTCGCCGAGACAGCTTCGAGCGATTCAGTCCTCTGCAACAGTTCAGATGGACAGTAGGGACATATTGACGATGACACGACCCGCTCTTATCGGTGACATCGGAGGCACCAACGCCCGTTTCGCGTTGGTGACCCCGGGTGCCTTCGCCCCCCGCGACATCCTGAGCCTGCCCTGCGCCGATTACCCGGGTCTCGTCGAGGCGGTGACCGACTATCTGGCGCGGGTGGGCGCCACGGCAGAGTCCGCCCCACACGAGGCCTGCCTGGCCTTTGCCTGCCCGATTCGCGGTGACCGCGTGAGCATGACCAACAACGCCTGGTCATTCTCCCGGGCCGAGGCACAGCACGACCTGGGGCTGACGCGCTTCAAAGCCATCAACGATTTCACCGCCCAGGCACTGGGCGTGCCCCACGTGGCCGACGGCGATCTGGTCACGATCCAGTCCGGCGAGTCCGACGCCCAGGCGACCCGCCTGGTGATCGGCCCCGGCACCGGACTGGGCGTGGCCGGTCTCTACCCCGGTCGCCACGCCTGGGTCGTACTGCCCACCGAAGGCGGTCACGTCACCTTCGCACCGACCGACGAGCGCGAGCAGAACCTGCTGCGCCACTTTCGCAACCGCTACGGCCGCGTCTCGGTGGAGCGAATCCTCTCCGGCCAGGGGCTCTACGACCTCTACCTGGCCCACTGCTCGCTGAAAGGCGCCAACCCGAGCTGCCACGACCCGGCCGAAGTGACCGAGGCCGCCGCAAGCGGCGACGGCGTGGCCCGTGATACCCTGCTGCGCTTTCTCAAGATCCTCGGCGACGTATGCGGCGATGCCGCGCTGATGCTGGGCGCCCGCGGCGGCGTCACCCTGTGCGGCGGCATTCTGCCACGCCTGGTCGACTGGCTGCCCAAGAGCCGCTTCTGCGAAGCGTTCGCCGCCAAGGGACGACTGAGCGGCTACACAGCGGCCATTCCCGTCCAGCTGGTTACCGCCGCCTGGCCGGGACTGCTGGGTGCCGCCGAGGCACTGCACAACGAAGAGGTCGAGTGACCCGACGAAGGAGATCGCATGATTCCCGATACGCTTGCCGCGCTGATCGACTCGACCGAGGGGCAGCGCCGCGCCGAATGGGCCGGCCGCGAGGTGTGGCTGGTCAACGAAGCCTGGGGAGAGCTGGCCGTGTCGCTCCAAGGCGCTCAGGTGCTGCACTTTCTACCCAACCCCGCCGCAGGCGCTCCCCCTGCCTCGCCCGAGGCCGCGACAGCTGAAGGCTCTCGTTCCGCGCCGGGCCCCGCGCCGGAAGGCATGGTACCCGGCGGCTGGCTATGGGTGACGCCCACGCCCCAGCCGTTGCCCGGCACCATCCGCGGCGGCATTCCGCTGTGCTGGCCCTGGTTCGCCGACGAGAACACCGCCGACGAATCGCCCGACCGCTCCGGCCCCCTGCATGGCCTGGCGCGCCAGGCCGAGTGGCGACTCGACGCCGCGGACGAGCACGAGGAAGGCGTGGAACTGCACCTGTCGCCCCGTGAGCGCCTCCATTCCCAGCTGTCCCCCCGGGCCGTCATCCAGGCCAATGCCAACCGCCTGCACGTAGAGCTGATTACCGAGCACGTCGGCGAAACGCCGGAGAAGATCAGCGGTGCACTGCACAGTTACCTGGCCGTGGCCGATGCCTTCGCCTGCCGCGTCGAAGGGCTGGCAGGCGCGCGCTATCTGGACAAACTGGCCGGCTTCGCCGAGCAGGAGCAGCAGGGCGAGCTCGCCGTACGCGGTGGACTCGACCGCATCTACCACAGCAATGCCGAGCTATGCCTTGACGACGGCCGGCGGCGCCTGCGCATCGCCCGCCAGAGCAGCGACTCGGCGGTGGTCTGGCACCCGGGCGAGACGCTGCCCGACGACACCCCCGCCGCCGCAGCGCATCACTTCCTGTGCGTTGAGTCGGCCAACACCCGTCTCGATCCGGTATGGCTGGTGCCCGGCGCCCAACATCTGTTGGGAACCACCCTCTCTCGGGAGACCGTATCATGACGCCCGTGATCGCCTTCGGCGAGGCCCTCGTCGACATGCTCTCCAGCCGCCTCGGCGAGTCGACCGGCGATGCACCGGAGACCTTTACCCCCTATGCCGGCGGCGCCCCGGCCAACGTCGCCGTGGCCTGCGCACGCCTGGGGGTGCCGAGCCGCTTTCTCGGCATGCTCGGCGAAGACCATTTCGGCGATTTTCTGGCCGCCGAACTCGCCGCCCAAGGCGTCGATACCAGCGGCGTGCTGCGTACCCGCGAGGCCCGCACCGCCCTGGCCTTCGTCTCCCGCGATGCCGCTGGCGAGCGCACCTTCGACTTCTACCGCCCGCCGGCGGCCGACCTGCTCTATCGTCTGGAACATCTCCCCGCGGGTGTCTTCGCCGACCCTGCCATCGTGCACTTCTGCACCAACAGCCTCACCGAACCCGAGATCGCCGATACCACCCTGGCCATGGCCGAGATGGCACGCCGCGCCGGCTGCCTGGTGAGCGTCGACGCCAACCTGCGCCATAACCTGTGGGAGAGCGGCACGGCCGATATCGCACTGGTCACCCGGCTGCTGGACGCCGCCGACCTGCTCAAGCTCTCTGCCGAGGAACTCGATTACCTGCGCGCCGACCATCCCCGCGACGCCTGGCTGGCCCAGCGCCTGGCCGCCGGCGTCAAGGTCGCGGTGATCACCGACGGTCCGGGCGAGGTCAGACTCCACACCGCCCGCCTCGACGACCGGGTAACGCCACCGCCGGTGAACGCCGTGGACACCACCGCCGGCGGTGACGCCTTCATCGGCGGGTTGCTGGCCGAGCTGGCCGGCCGTTTCGGAGAATCGGGCATCGACGCCGACTGGCACCAGGATAGCGTCTTCCTAGCCCGCGCCGTGGACACCGCTTGCCGCTGCGGCGCCCACGCCGTGGCTCGGCCCGGTGCCTATGTCGCCCTGCCCACCCGAGACGACCTGTCACGCCTCTGAACGCGGCGCTCGGCGCATCCCACGCCGCCGAGCGTCCGTGACGCGTCGACCCGGCAAGGGATGGCGACGGCGCCGTTCAGGCGCCCAGCCGCTCGGCGATTCGTGCTTCCAGGGTGCGCTGGTCCTCGTCGAAGCGCCGAATGCCCTCCGCCAGCTTGTCGTTGGCCATGGCGTCCTGGTTGTGGCCCCAGCGGAAGGCGGGTTCGTCGAGCGGCGCAGGACGCTCGCCAGCCGCGGGGATATCCACGGCCCGGGCGACCTCGCCCGCCTCGGTGGCCAGTTGCTCGAGCAGCGCCGGTGACAGGGTCAGCCGCGGGCAGCCGGCCAGCGCCAGCACCTGACCGACGGTGCGGAAGCTCGCCCCCATCACCACGGTATCGTAGCCGCCACGGCCGACCCGCTCGCAGACTCGCCGCACGAAGCGTACGCCCGGATCATCTTCCGGGGCATAGTCGTGACCGGTTGCCTTCTTGTACCAGTCGGTGACCCGGCCGACGAAGGGCGACACCAGGAAGACCCCGGCATCGAAACACGCCTGGGCCTGGGCCTCGCTGAACAGCAGGGTCAGATTGCACTGGATGCCTTCCTTTTCCAGGCGCTCCGCGGCGCGGATCCCTTCCCAGGTGGAGGCGAGCTTGATCAGCACGCGGTCGCGGCCCAGGCCACGCCGCTCGTAGAGCTCGATCAGCTCGTGAGCCTTGCGGATGCTGGCCTGGGTATCGAAGGAGAGCCGCGCAGCCACCTCGGTGGAGACCCTGCCGGGAATGCGTCTGGCGATCTCCACCCCCTTGGCCACGGCGAGGCGATCCACGGCGTGCTCGACCCTCGCCTGCGGATCGGCGATCTCGGCCTCGACGGCGGCGAGCTCCTCGTCGATCAGCGCCTGATAGCCCGACATGTCGAAGGCCTTGAGCAGCAGCGATGGATTGGTAGTAGCGTCATGTGGGCGGTAGCGCTCGATGGCATCCAGGTCGCCGGTATCGGCGACCACCAGGGAGAGAGTCTTCAGGGCATCGAGTCGTGTGGTCATGCGGTTCCTCCCGATGAGGCTTCAGTGAATTCCGTGGCGTGCGGCCAGTCGATGGCGATAACGGGCGTAGATCTCGCGGTAGGCGGCGACGCTGGCCGGCTCGGGCTCGGCCCGCGAGGCTTCGTCGAGGTGCACCAGGCGCGCACAGAGGTCGGCCAGTTCTCCGCCACGGTGGCACCAGGCGGCCTGCAGGGCGGCGCCCAGGGCCGCGGCGTCGGCGATATCGGGACAGATCACCCGGCTGCCAGTGACGTCGGCGACCATCTGCCGCCACACCGGACTGCGCGAGCCGCCGCCGATCAGGCGGATCTCGCGCACCCCCTCGGCGAGATGGCCGAACTGATCCAGGCCGTAGCGCAGCCCCAGGGTGGCGCCCTCCACCACCGCCCGACACAGGTTGGCCGGGGTGGTGTTGACGCTGGTCAGGCCGTCGAGGCTGGCGTTGGCTTCGGGCAGCATGGGCACCCGCTCGCCGTTGAAGAAGGGCAGCAGTGTCACGCCCTCGGCGCCGATAGGCGCGGCGGCCACCCGCTCGCCGAAGCTCGCCAGGTCGAGGCCGAACAATTCGCGGATGCGCGTGGTCGCCGAGGTGACGTTCATGGTGCAGACCAGCGGCAACCAGCCGCCATGGCTGGCGCAGAAGTTGGCCACCATGGCGCTGTCGGCCACCACCGGCTCGGGGGAGTGGGCGCAGATGGTGCCCGAAGTACCGAGACTCAGGGTCACCAGGCCCGGACGGATGTTGCCGGTGCCGATGGCGCCAAGCATGTTGTCGCCGCCCCCACTGGAAACCAGCACGCCGTCGCTCAACCCCAGCTCGCGGGCCAGCTCGGGGCGAACGATGCCGGCCGGCTCGTGGGATTCGATCAGACGCGGCAGCACCCGTTCGGGGTCGAGCTCCGGGGCGATCTCGGCCAGGACGTCGTGGCGCCAGCGCCGGGCCCGCGTGTCGAAGTAGCCGGTGCCGGAGGCGTCTCCCGCCTCGGCCACCCGCTCGCCGGTGAGCCAGAAGTTGAGGTAGTCGTGGGGCAGCAGCAGGCTTTCGATGCGCTCGTAGGCCTCGGGCCGGGCATCGCGCAGCCAGGCGATCTTGGAAGCGGTGTATCCCGTCTGCAGTACCAAGCCGAGCCGGTCGAGGCAGCCCACCTCGCCACCCAGGCGCTCGATCAGCGCCGCGTTCCAGGGGGCCGTTTCGGTGTCGCACCACAGCTTGGCCGGGTGTACCGGCTGGCCGGCTCCGTCCAGGGCCACCAGGCCGTGCTGCTGGCCGGATACGCCGATGGCGCGGATCGCCCCAGGGTCGATGCCGGTGGTCGCCAGCATCGCTTCGAAGGCGCCGCGTAGTGCCGCGATCCACTCCCCGGGATCCTGCTCGCGGCGACCGCCCTCGCCTTCGTCCAGGCGGTGCGGCCGGCTCGCCTCACCGAGAACCCGGCCATCGTCGACATCGACCAGAACCACCTTGGTGCTCTGGGTGCCGCAGTCCACCCCGACGTACATCAGGCCTCTCCTCGTGTCGTCATCAGTGACTCCAGTGTGGCACGGCTGCCGCCTTCGTGGAGCGAGTGCAGGACCGACAGATAGGCCTCGCGAAAGCGCGGGTCCTCGCCCAGGTCGCCGAACAGCTCGCGGTTCTCGATGAACGCCATCGGCCGAGTGCGATTCTCGGCGGCGATCGCCATCAGCTCTTCCTTGAGACGATCCACCACCGCGATGGGTTCGCCGCGCTCATCCTCGCCCTCGGCATAGCGCGCCCAGCTGGCCACCACCGCCGCGCTGCGCCGGATCTCGCCGCCCCGGGCCAACTGCTCGCGAATCACCGGTAGCAGCCACTTGGGAATGCGATCCGAACTCTCGGCACAGAGCCGCGCCAGGGAGTCCTTCACCTCGGGATTGGCGAAGCGCTCGATCAGGGTGAGGCGGTACTCTTCCAGGTCGATGCCCGGCACCGAGGCCAGGGTCGGTGACCCCTCGCAGCGCATGTAATCGAGCAGGAAGTCGACGAACAGTGGGTCCCGGCACACCTCGTGAGCGTAGCGGTAGCCGGCGAGATAGCCGAAGTAGGCCAGCGCCTGGTGGCTGGCATTGAGCAGGCGCAGCTTCATCTGCTCGTAGGGCGCCACGTCGTCCACCAGTTGCACTCCCACCGCCTCCAGCGGCGGTCGCCCGGCGACGAACCGATCCTCCAGCACCCACTGGGTGAAGGGCTCGCAGACCACCGGCCAGGCGTCCTCGACGACGAAGCGCTCCGCCAGTTCGGCGATGTCTGACTCGGCGGTCACCGGGGTGATGCGGTCTACCATGGCGTTGGGAAAGGCCACCGAGGCGTCGATCCAGTCGGCGAGCGCCGGATCCCGGGCCCGGGCATAGGCGGTGAAAGTCTCCTGCGCCACTTCGCCGTTGCCCTGGATGTTGTCGCACGACATTACCGTGAAGGGCGGGATGCCGCGCTCGCGGCGCCTCACCAGCCCCTCGACGATCAGCCCGAAGGTCGTCTTCGGCGCCTCGGGATGGTCCAGGTCGTGACGGATGTCGGGGTTGGCCAGGTCGAACTCGCCGGAGATCGGATGGAAATTGTAGCCACCCTCGGTGACGGTCAGCGAGACGATGCGGATCGCCGGATCGGCGAGGCGCTCCACCACCGCTGCCGGATCGTCGGGGGCGAAGAGGTAATCCACCAGGCTGCCGATGACTCGCGGCTCGCGGCGGCCGTCGGGATGTTTGATCACCAGGGTGTAGAGATGATCCTGGGCGGCCAGGGCTTCGCGCATGCGGCGGTCGTCGGGCATCACCCCAACGCCGACGATGCCCCAATCGAGCGCCTCGCCACGGTTCATCAGCGCGTCGAGATACATGGCTTGATGGGCGCGGTGAAAGCCCCCCACCCCGAAATGGACGATACCGGGGGAAATGGCGCGACGATCATAGCGGGGCGTGGCGACCTCGGGGGACAGCCAGCCCAGATTGGCGTTGTTGAGTCGAGTCATTGAGTGTCTCCTGCCGCTCCTGGTGTGGGCATCATGTGAGTGTGCAGCTCAGTCGCTCGCCGGCCAGGGCTACGATGAAGCGTCGGCGATCACCCGCCGCCTCCCGTACCCGCGCGGCCACATCATGGATATGGGGTGTCATGTGGTCTCGCCTCCCGCCAGTCGGGTTTCAGCTCATCCAGTTGCCGCCGTCGACGTTGAGGGTCTGGGCGACCACGTACTCGCTGTCGTCGCTGGCCAAAAAGACCGCCGGTCCGGCGTAGTCCTCCGGTCGTCCCATGCGCCCGTAGGGCACCGCTTCGCCCACCAGGCGCTTCTTCTCGCCCAAGGGCCGCTTCTCGTAGCGGGCGAAGAGGGCATCCACTTCGCCCCACATGGGGGTATCCACCACCCCCGGGGCGATGCCGTTGACGCGGATGCCGTGCTGGATCAGGTCCAGGGCACAGGACTGAGTCAGGCTGATCACCGCCGCCTTGGTGGCACAGTACATGCTCACCAGCGGCTCGCCGCGGCGCCCCGCCTGGGAAGCCATATTGATGATCGCCCCGCCCTTGCCACGGTCCACCATGGCTCTGGCCACTGCCTGGAGGGTGAAGAACAGACCCTTGACGTTGACGGCGAACTGCTTGTCGTAGCTGGCCTCGGTCACCTCCAGTACCGGGGCCATGTCGAAGACGGCTGCGTTGTTGACCAGGATGTCGATGCCGCCGAAACGCTCGACCACGCTTGCCACCATGGCGTCGATGGACCGAAGGTCGCAGACGTCCAGGCGCGCGCCCATCAGGCGCGAGGCATCGCACCCTTCGATTTCCAGCGTGGCCAGGGCCGCGTCGATGGCGCTGCGATCGATGTCGGCGATGACCACCGAGGCGCCTTCCTCCAGATAGGCTCGGCAGATGGCCAGGCCGATGCCGCGGGCACCGCCGGTGACGATGGCTATCCGATCTAGCAGTTTCATGTGTCGTATCTCGCAGTGCGGGGTGGGTGGCAAGGGCTCTGGGTTCAGGCGCGCCGTCGTCGGTTCCACGCTTTCACCAGTGGCTCGAGATCCTGCATGCGCTCGATGACCCGCCAGGCACCGGCCTGCTGCAGACGCTCCGCCTGCCCCGGCTGCACATGGCTGGCACCGGTGAAGCCGATCACCGTCATGCCGGCAGCGTGGGCAGCGGTGACCCCGGAGACGCTGTCCTCGACCACCAGGCAGTTCATCGGCGCGGTCCCCAGCATCTCGGCGGCCAGCCGGTAGAGGGCGGAATCCGGCTTGGGACGGGCCACCTGCTCGGCGGTGAAGATCGGCGCCCCGCCGAGCCGGGCATCCAGCCCGGTCGTGGCCAGCGATGCCAACACTCGTCGACGTCGACTGTTGGAAACTACCGCCTTGGGCAGATCGATGGCGGCGATCGCCTCGGCCACGCCTGGTATCGCCTGCAGCTCCCGGGCCAGCCTCGCCTCGATGGTGTCGTCCACTCGCTCGCTGGCCGCCGGGGGCAGGCCATGCACGCTCAGCCCCTCTAGGTGGCACAGGATATCGGCGGTGGTCATGCCCAGCGCCTGGCTGAGCACGGTGTCGGCATCCAGGTCCGGCAGCCACTCGCCGAGCAGTGTCACCAAGGTCGCCTCGGCGATCGCTTCACTGTCCACCAGCACGCCGTCGCAGTCGAAGATCAGGGTCTCCATGGGCTCCCCTCAGGCGCCGTTGGCGTCGGAGGCGACGCGATTGTCCTGGCGGCGCAGGCCGGCCAGCGGGTGCTTCTCGAGGCTCGGCAGGGCCAGGCCCTCGGCATCGAAGAGATGGGCACGATGCGACTCGAAGCCGAAACGCACCGTGTCGTGCACGCTATGGGCGATATCCCCGTCGGCCATGAGGGTGACCATGGCGTCGTCCATTCGCACGTAAAGCGAGGTCTGACCGCCCAGGCGTTCGAGCACCTGGATCTCGCCGGAAAGCGGGCCCTGTGCCTCGTCGAGCACCAGGTGCTCGGGACGAACCCCCAACTCGAGCGACGTACCGGGAGACAGCTCCTCACCCGCCACCGGCACCCGGGTGACGTTACCGCCCGGCAGGCGCACGCCGACCCCATCGGCATCGGCCTCCACCACCTGGACCGGCAGGAAGTTCATCTTCGGCGAGCCGATGAAGCCAGCCACGAAGCGGTTGCGGGGGTGGTGGTAGAGTTCCATGGGCGACCCCACCTGCTCCACCTCGCCGCCCTGCAGCACCACGATCTTGTCGGCCATGGTCATGGCCTCGATCTGATCGTGGGTGACGTAGATCATGGTCGCATCGAGCTCCTCATGGAGCCGTGCCAGCTCGATGCGCATCTGCACCCGCAACGCCGCATCCAAATTGGAGAGCGGCTCGTCGAACAGGAATATGCTGGGATTGCGCACGATGGCACGGCCGATGGCCACCCGCTGACGCTGTCCGCCGGAGAGCGCCTTGGGCTTGCGGTCGAGGAGCGGCTCGAGCTGCAGTATCCGCGCCGCCTCGCGCACTTTCTCGCGGCGCGCCGGTTTGTCGACCCCGGCCAGGCGCAGGCTGAAACCCATGTTGTCCTCGACAGTCATGTGCGGATAGAGCGCATAACTCTGGAACACCATGGCCAGGCCACGGTCGGCGGGGCCGATGTCGTTCATGCGCTGCCCGTCGATCAGAATGTCGCCGGAGGTGGCGCTCTCCAGGCCGGCGATCATGCGCAGCAGGGTGGACTTGCCGCACCCCGACGGGCCGACGAAGACCACGAACTCCTTATCGTCGACCGCGAGGTCGACGCCTTGGATGACGTGGGTGTCACCGAAGCTCTTGGTGACCCGATCGAGTTGTAGCGTTGCCATGCGAAAACTCCCGGATTACTTGACGGCGCCGAAGGTCAAGCCGCGCACCATCTGTTTTGTAGTTGGCGAAAGCGCCAGCCGAAGACCAGTATTTGGCATCGTCGAAAGCCTATTTCACTGCGCCGAAGGTCAGGCCGCGTACCATCTGTTTCTGGGTAAGCCAGCCGAATACCAGGATGGGCGCGATGGCCATCGTCGAGGCGGCGGAGAGCTTGGCCCAGAACAGGCCTTCGGGGCTGGAAAAAGAGGCGATGTAGGCGGTCAGCGGCGCCGCTTTGGAGGAGGTGAGATTGAGGCTCCAGAAGGCCTCGTTCCAGCTCAGGATCACCGATAGCAGCCCGGTCGAGGCGATCCCCGGCAGGGTGAGCGGCAGCAGCAGGAAACACACCTCCTGCAGAGTGCTGGCACCGTCCATGCGCCCCGCCTCGAGGATGTCCTTGGGCAGATCCTTGAAGAAGGTGTAGAGCATCCATACGACGATCGGCAGGTTCATCAGCGTGTAGACGATGGTCAGACCGGTGCGGGTGTCGAGCAGCCCGACGTCGCGAAACAGCAGATAGATCGGCACCAGCACGCCCACCGGCGGCAGCATCTTGGTGGAGAGCATCCACAGCAGCGTGCCCTTGGTGCGCCGAGTGGGCAGGAAGGCCATGGAGTAGGCCGAGGGAATGGCGAGCGCGAGCGCCGCGAGCGTCGAGCCAAGGGCCACCACCACGCTGTTCAGGGCGAACTTGAAGTAGTCCGCACGCGCCTGGACGGCGATGTAGCTCTCCAGCGTCGGCGAGAAGATCAGACTGGGATCGGCGATGGCCGCCGACTCGGTCTTGAAGCCGGTCAGCACCATCCAGAAGATCGGGAAGAAGATCAGGCAGGCGATAGTCCAGCCCAGCGCCGTCAGGCCCAGACGACGAGTCCTTGCCGAGGTCAGCCACGTCGTCCGGGAGGGCTGGGCTACCGATGCCTGGCCATCGGTCGCGGCGAGGGTCTTGGTCTTTGCAGTGCTCATGGATGGGCCTCCGGTGCTAGCTTTCCAGGTTCTTGGCCACCATGCGGACCAGGAAGATGGCGACGATGTTGGCGAGAATGATCGCGACCACTCCGCCGGCGGACGCCATGCCCACGTCGAAGTCGAGCAGAGCCTGGATGTAGATCAGGTAAGCCAGGTTGGTGGTGGCCAGCCCCGGCCCGCCGGAAGTGGTGACGAAGATCTCGGCGAAGATGGTCAGCAGGAAGATCATCTCGATCATGATCACCACGCTGATCGCCCGCTTGAGATGCGGCAGGGTGATGAAGAAGAAGATCGCCACCGGCCCGGCGCCGTCCATGCGCGCCGCCTCGACCTGATCGTCGTCGAGCGACTGAATGGCGGTGAGTAGGATCAGCAGGGCGAAGGGCAGCCACTGCCAGGAAACGATGATGACGATCGAGGTGAGCGGCAGCGACGAGAACCAGTCGACGGCCGGCAGACCGAAGGACTCGGCCAGCCAGGAGAGCACGCCGTTGGCGGGGTGCATCATCATGTTCTTCCACACCAGGGCGCTCACCGTGGGCATCACGAAGAACGGCGAGATGGCCAGCACTCGGGCCACACCGCGTCCGGGAAACTCCTGCTGGAAGAGCACCGCCAGCAGAGTGCCGCCCACCACGGTGATCGCCAGCACCGATCCGACCAGCAGCAGCGTGTTGCCCATCGCCGTCCACAGCGCCGGATCGGTGAACAGGTACCGGTAGTTTTCCAGACCGGCGAAGCCGGTCATCTCCGGCATCAGCAGGTTATAGCGCTGCAGCGAAAACCAGACGGTCATCGCCAGCGGCACGATCATCCATAGCAACAGCAGAGTAACGGCGGGCGCCTGCAACGACAGGGTCCGAAGTCCCCCGACGGTGCGCCCGGCAGCGCGTGTCTTGGTCATGGTCCGGCCCGTTGGGATGGAGTGAGGTTCAGCCGGCCGGGGCGCTCCCGGCCGGCACGGGGGTCAGTCCAGGTAGCCGGCGCGCTGCATGGTACGCTCGGTGGCCCGCTGCGCGGTCTGCAACGCCTGCTCCACGCTGACGTCACCGGTCAACGCCGAAGCGATGGTCTGGCCGACCTGGGTGCCGATCGACTGGAACTCCGGAATGCCCACGAACTGCACACCGACGTAGGGATTGGGTTCCAGGGTCGAGTCGGTCGGGTCGGCATCCCGAATCGCCTCGAGCACGAAATCGGCGAAGGGGGCCGCCTGCTGGTAGTTCTCGTTGGCGTAGGTGGATTCGCGGGTGCCCGGCGGCACGCTGGTCCAGCCCTCGGTCTCGCCGACCAGCTCGACGTACTCACGCGAGGTGGCCCAGGTGATGAAGGTCTCGGCGGCCTCCTGCTTCTCCGAGGAGGCCGGGATCGCCAACGCCCAGGACCACAGCCAGTGGGAGCCTTTGGGTGTCTCGGCCACCGGGGCCGGAGCGAAGCCCAGCCGGTCGGCCACGTCGGACTCGTCCGGGTCGTAGAGCTTGCCGGCCGCCGAAGTGGCATCCACCCACATGGCGCAGTTGCCGCGCGAGAACAGCGCCAGGTTTTCGTTGAAGCCGTTGGAGCTCGCTCCCGGCGGCCCGTAGTTGCCGAGCAGCTCGACGTAGAAACCGATCGTCTCCTGCCAGGCCGGGGAGTCGAGTTCGGGATTCCACGCCTCGTCGAACCAGCGTCCGCCGAAGGTGTTCACCAGGGTCGAGACGAAGGCCATGTTCTCGCCCCAGCCCGGCTTGCCGCGCAGGCAGATGCCGGCCACCTCGTTGTCCGGGTCGTGGAGCTGGCCGGCCCAGTCGCGCACCTCCTCCCAACTGGGCTGCTCGGGAATCTCGATCCCCGCCTCGTCGAACAGATCCTGGCGGTAGTACATCATCGAGCTCTCACCGTAGAACGGCAGTGCATGCAGGGTGTCGCCATGCGATAGACCGTCGCGCACGGACTGCAGCAGGTCGTCGACCGCGTAGTCGGCCGGCAGGTCGTCGAGAGGCGTCAGCCAGCCGCGCTCGGCCCAGATGGGCACCTCGTAGGTGCCGATGGTCATGACATCGAACTGGCCGCCACCGGTGGCCACATCGGTGGTCAAGCGCTGGCGCAGCACGTTCTCCTCCAGCACCACCCAGTCGAGTTCGATATCGGGATGTTGCGTCTCGAACTCCTCGGTGAGGCTCTGCATGATCACCATGTCGTTGTTGTTGACCGTAGCGACGGTGATCTCGGTCTGTGCCTGGGCCTGGCAAGCGGCGGCGACGGCTGCCGCCAGGGTAGCCAGCGGCAGGGCTCGGGTGAGCTTCATGATGGGCTCCTATTGAGACGTCTTGTGTTGTTGTCGACTCGCTATGCCGCTATTGATCATTTAAATCAAAGCGTGAGCAAATGATCGAACAAGACCCCAAAAAAAGCAAAGCCGCCAAGTTAGACTTTAGGACGAGACATGCCTTCAGTCCGCGCTCTCGACGATCAGCCGTGCCGCCCCCTCGTCGGTGACCAGCCCCTTGAGCCACCCCCCGCGCAGGGCCGCACGCAGAGCCGCCCCCTTGTCGCGCCCACCGGCCACGGCCACCAGTGGTCGGTCACGGAAAATGGACAGCGGAAGACTGGTCACACGACGCGTGATGGAACAGTCGATGACCTCGCCGTGCCGGTTCAATGGCCACCCCAGGAGTTCGCCCACCGCCTCACCGGAGATCAACTCTTCGAGCTCTTTTTCGCTGATGAAGTGGTCCTGGAACAGGGTCGCCTGACGGTCGATACGCCCGACCCCGATGAAAGCGGCCTCGGCTTGGCGCGCCACCTCCGCCACCGAACGATACAGACGCTGTCTGCACAGGGCATCGCTCTCTTCCAGCGAATCCGCCACCACTGGTGCCGGCAGCAGGAAACGCTCTCCACCGGTCTTGTCCGCCAGCACCATGACCCCGTCATAACGGTTGGAGGAGCCATCGCGGGCCACGTTGCCGACCAGGGAAACGAAGCGGTGCTGGGGACGATCGATGCGGCTCAGGGCCTCGACCATGGCGCGCACGGCACGACCGGTACCCAGCGAGAGGGTCAGTGGCTCGGTACGGTTCAAATAGTGGGAAAGCCGCTCGGCCGCCGCAACGGCCAGGTAACGTGCACTGTTGGCCGATGCATCGTCCGGATCGGCGGGAACGACGTCACAGAATTCCAGCCCATAACGTTCGCACAGGGCCTCGGAGAGCGCCATGCAACTGGCGATCGGGTGATCGATGTGGACCTTGACGAGGCCTTCTTGCCGAGCCAGAGCCAGCAAGCGCTGCACGCCAGGACGCGAAACACCCAACTGTTGGGCAATTTCATCCTGGGTGATGCCTCCCACATAGGACATCCAGGCCGCTCGCGCCGCCTGATCCAGCCTTCTCTCGAACTTGTCCACGATGCGCCACTCGAAGCCAACCTGAAGTACCAGGAATCATCGCAAGCCCGACCTCCCTGTACAACGGCTGCCGCTGCCTACTCCACCGCCAGCCGCTCCGGCAACCGCCAACGCAGGGTACGCGGAACCACCTGCTCGCCGGCACGGTAATCGCCGCGCGCAGCGGCCAAGGCGGCGGTGAGCGTCGCGGCGGCGATGCGGTCGTAGTCCTGCACCGCCGAGTTGATCGGCAGCGGCAGGAAATCGAGCAGGCGGCTATCGCCGAAGGTGGCCAGACGCAGCCCCTGAGGCAGGCCGCCCTCCTCGAGCAGCACGTCGAAGACGCCGTCGAGCAGCGTGTAGGACGCCGTGATCAGAGCGTCTGGCAGGCCATGGCGATCGAGCAGCTCGCGCATCCGCCGCGCCCCTTCGGCGCGGTCGTAGCGCTCGGCGCACAGGATGACCGGCCGCAGGGAACGGCCCGCCAGCGCCCGTTCGAAACCAGCGCGCCGCTCACCGGTGATGGAGAGCGCCGGCACGGCATCGAGCCAGGCCACGCTCACGACCCGTT
Source organism: Halomonas faecis (assembly GCF_010993975.1). Taxonomy (GTDB): domain Bacteria; phylum Pseudomonadota; class Gammaproteobacteria; order Pseudomonadales; family Halomonadaceae; genus Halomonas; species Halomonas faecis. The sequence continues at coordinate 53,798 of NZ_JAACZO010000052.1, read as the reverse complement.
CGTCGAGCACCGAGCGGGTCAAGCGCTCGGCGGCCTCGCGGTCGTTGCTCACCACGCTGGCGAAGTGGGCCGAATCGAAGCCGCGGTCCACCGCCACCACCGGCAGGCCGTCGGCCATCAGCTCACGGTAGAAGGGATCGTCCTGGGGCAGGCAGCTCGCCGTGATCAACACCTCGCAGCGCTGGGCGCGCAGCGCCGCGGCCAGGTCGCGCTCCGCTTCGGGCCGGTCGTCGGAACCGACGATCAGCAGTTGATAGCCCTGCTCCCGGGCGCCGCGCTCCAGGCGCTTGGCCAGCCGCGCGTAACTGACGTTCTCCAGATCGGGAACGATCAACCCCAGGGTACGGCTCGAGCCCCGACGCAGCGCCGCTGCCTGGGCATCCACCCGGTAGCGATGCTGACGCACCACGGCCATCACCCGCTCGACGGTGTCGGGGCTGATACGCCGCTCCTCGGCTTTGCCGTTGATGACGTAGCTGGCGGTGGTGCGCGACACGCCGGCCAGGCGCGCGATTTCGGCGAGTGTCATGGTCGTCCTCGTTGCCAGAAAACCCAGTTTACGCGACTCATCGATCTCTCCGCCCCCTGCCAAAGTCTAAGATGGCTCGCCTTGCCAAAATGCATGAATCGATCCAGCATTGAATCATAGTAGGTGACACGATTCAGCCAATCACCAACGACTGCCGCTGTCGGCACCCGAATGCCACCCATGGCGCGCCGGCATAGAGGAGAACCCCATGTTGACCCTACGCCCGGAAGACATCCGGCTCGGCTGCCAGGCTGCGGACTGGCGCGACGCCCTGGACCAGGCCGCCGAGGCACTCCACGCCGCCGAGCTGGTGGCGCCCGCCTATCGCGACGGCCTCTACGCCCGCGAGGCACAGTCTTCCACCTATCTCGGCAACGCCATCGCCATTCCCCACGGTACCGCCGAGAGTCGCGAGCACGTGCGTGCCACGGGCATTCGCGTACTGCAGTTCCCCGCTGGGGTCGAGTGGCACGACGGCGAGCGCGTCCACGTGCTGGTGACCATCGCCGCCCAGAGCGACGAGCATCTCGACATCCTTCGTCAGCTCACCCACGTGCTCGACGACGACAGCATCGCCCAGCGTCTGGCCGCAGCCGAGTCGGCCGCTACGGTGGCGCGACTGCTGTCGAAGTCCGCGATCGAGGCGCGCCTGAACGCCGACACCCTGTGCTTGAACTTTCCCGCCCGTGACGTGCGCGAACTGGCGCTGGCCGGAGCCGCCCGCCTGCGTCAGCTCGGCTGCGTGGGCAGCGACTTCGTCGCCGCAGTGGCCGAGCACGCCCCGGTGCGCCTGGGCCAGGGGTTGTGGCTGGCCACCAGCGGCCGCGGCGTCGAGACACCGGCGCTCGCCCTGGCGACTCCCGAAACGGCCGTGCACGAGGCGAACGAGGCCGTCACCGGCGTGTTCAGCCTGGCCGCCGACGGCAGCGCCCACAAGAGCCTGCTGGAGCGCCTTCTGGCTCTGCTGGAGAACGGTAACGGCCAGGCGCTGCGCGGCGCCGATGCCGCCACCGTGCTGGCGCGTCTCTCTGGCGAGTCCACCACGGCCCACACCCGGCTGGCCCGCGTGCTCAACGCCCATGGCCTGCATGCCCGCCCCGCCAAGCAGCTGGTGCAGGTGGCCCGCGAACAGGCCGTGCCCGTTCGCGTGCGCCTCGCCGAAGCGGGCGGCCAGCCAGTCTCGGCCACCAGTCTCACCAAGGTGATCAACCTCGGTGCGCGACGCGGCCAGCAGCTCGCCTTCTCCGCCGAGGGCGAGGACGCCGAGGCGGCGCTGACCGCGGTGTGCGAGGCCGTGTCGAGCGGGCTCGGCGAAGCGGTGCTGCCCTTCGACGAAAGCCGCGAACACGTCGCCCCACGCGAGGACGACACCCCGCCGCCCGAGCCACTGCCCGCCGACGAGCCCCACCCCGGCGTGGCCGCCTCGCCGGGGCTCGCCATCGCTCCGGCCTTCGTGCTGCAAACGCCGCGCTTCGACTATCCGGAGCGTGCCGACGACCCCGTCGCCCAGACCCAGCGCCTGGAGTCGGCGATCCGCGAGGGCGCCGAACAGCTCGAGGCACTGGTCCGCGAGGCCCGCGGCGGCGAGGTCGCGCAGATACTGGCCATGCACGAGGAAATGCTCCAGGACGGCGAGTTGCACCAGGCAGCCCGCGAGGCGATCGGTGAAGGCGCCTCGGCCGAAGCCGGCTGGTGGGAAGCCATCGAGACCGCGGCCCAGGCCCAGGAGCGGCTCGCCGACCCGCTGCTCGCCGAACGCGCCGCCGACCTGCGCGACGTGGGGCGCCGCGTTCTCGGCATCCTGTGTGACGTCAAGCGGCCCGACCCGCCGGACCATCCCTACATTCTGGTCACCGACGACATCGGCCCCTCCGACGTGGCGCGACTCGACACCCGCCGCGTACGCGGCCTGCTCACCGCCCGCGGCGGCGCCACCGCCCACAGCGCCATTCTCGCCCGAGCGCTGGGCATCCCCGCCGTGGTCGGCGCCGGACCGCGGGTGATGACGCTCGAGGGCGGTACCGAATTGATCCTCGACGGCGAACGCGGGCGCATCACACCGGCCCCCTCCACCGAACGGCGCGACGCTGCACAGCAGCGCCTGGCCGAGCGCGAGCGGCGCGAAGCCGAGGCCTGGGAGGCCCGCTTCGACGAGGCACGCACCCGCGACGGCCACCGCATCGAGGTAGCCGCCAACCTGGGCAACACGGCCCACGCCGCCGATGCCGTGGAGCGCGGCGCCGAAGGCGTCGGGCTGCTGCGCACCGAGTTCCTGTTCATGGCCCACGCCAAGCTGCCCGATCTCGATACCCAGATCGCCGAGTACCGCGAGGCGCTCGATGCCCTGGACGGCCGGCCACTGGTGGCGCGCACCCTGGACGTCGGCGGTGACAAGCCGCTGCCCTACTGGCCGGTACCCCAGGAGGCCAACCCCTTCCTCGGCCTGCGCGGCATTCGCCTGACCCTGACCCGTCCCGAGGTGCTCGAGACCCAATTGCGCGCCCTGCTGATGGCCGCCGCCGGCAAGCCGTTGCGCATCATGCTGCCGATGGTCAAGGACGTGGCGGAGTTTCGCGCCGCCCGGCAGATCGTCGACCGCCTCCTCGAAGAAATCCCTGCCGAGCAGCGCGCCAGCGATCTGCAACTGGGCGTGATGATCGAGGTGCCTTCCTGCGCCCTGCTCGCCCCGAGCCTGGCCGCCGAGGTGGACTTCTTCTCGGTGGGCACCAACGACCTCACCCAGTACACCCTGGCCATCGACCGCGACCATCCTCAGCTCTCCGCCCAGGCCGACGGCCTGCATCCGGCGGTGCTGCGACTGATCGAGATGACCGTGCAGGCCGCCCATGCCCACGGCAAGTGGGTCGGGGTGTGCGGCGAGCTGGCCAGTGACGCCACCGCCGTGCCGGTGCTGGTGGGCCTGGGCATCGACGAGCTCTCGGTGAGCGCCCGCCAGGTGCCGCTGGTCAAGGCCCGCCTGCGCGAGTTCGACAGCGAGGAGGCACGCACTCAGGCCGGGCTGGCGCTGGCTCAGGCCACCAGCGAGGCGGTACGCAACGTCCTGGAGGTGCGCTGATGGCCCGCGTGCTCACTCTCACTCTCAATCCGGCGCTGGACCTGTCGATCGGCCTCGAGCGACTCGCACTCGGCAAGGTCAACCGCACTCGAGAAACCCACCTCGATGCCGCCGGCAAGGGCGTCAACGTGGCACGCGTGCTGGTCGCGCTGGGGCACGACGTCACGGTGTCGGGCTTTCTCGGCGCCGACAACGACGGCCCCTTCCTGCGCGCCTTCGAAGCGTTGGGCGTGGAGGACGCCTTCCTGCGCGTGCCCGGCGAGACGCGCATCAACGCCAAGCTCGCCGAGGCCGACGGCCGGGTCACCGACATCAACGGGCCGGGGACGACCATCGATGAGACTGCCTGGCAGCGTCTGCTCGACGGCCTCGATACGCGCCTGGCCGATCCTCGCCGCCGACCCGATGCCGTGGTGATCGCCGGCAGCCTGCCACCGGGCGTGACCGCGGAGAACCTCGCCAGCCTGGTCACCCGCCTGCGCGGTGCCGGGCTGGCGGTATGGGTCGACACCAGCGGCGAGGCGCTCACTGCCGCCATCGCCGCTCGCCCCACCGCGGTCAAGCCCAACGAGCACGAACTGGCTGCCTGGGCGGGACGCCGCCTGGAAAGCGTCGAGGCGCGCCTCTCGGCCGCGCTGCGGCTCTACGCCGAAGGCATCGAGGAAGCGCTGATTTCCGCTGGCGACCAGGGCGTGCTGTGGGTCAGCCGGCGCGGCGCCTGGCAGGCCATGCCGCCACGCCTCGCCGTGGTCAGCACGGTAGGCGCCGGCGACACCCTGGTCGCCGCCCTGCTGCACGGCGTGCTCTCGGGGCACACCGCCGAGCAGACCCTGCGCCTGGCCACGGCGCTCTCCGCCGAATCCGTCCGTCATGTCGGCGTGGGCGATCCCCGCGCCGCCGATTTCCCGCAACTCCAACAGCAAACCCGTGTACGGCGCCTCAACGACGTCGATGCGGGGGGAGCCTTCGCATGAACGCCATCCTCGTCACCGCCTGCCCCAGCGGCATGGCTACCACCTTCCTCGCTGCCCGCCGTCTCGAACAAGCCGCCGGCCGCCTCGGCTGGCAAATGGAAGTCGAGATGCACAGCGAACTCGAACCGCTGACCCCGATCAGTGCCGAAGCGATCGCCGCCGCCGACCTGATCGTGATCGCCGCCGACCACGTGCCCGCTCCGCAACGCTTTGCCGGCAAGCGGCTTTTCCAGGCATCCATCGACGCGGCACTGCCCGACCCACGAGCCTTTCTCGAGCGTGCCGACCGCGAGGCCACTGAGTACGTACCACCCGCCGAGCAGGAAGCCCCTCTCGACGAACAGGCAACCGACGGCCGGAAGATCGTTGCCGTGACGGCCTGCCCCACCGGCGTGGCCCACACCTTCATGGCCGCGGAAGCGCTCGCCGAGGCGGGCAAGGCGCTGGGACACGCCATCCGCGTCGAGACCCAAGGCTCGGTGGGTGCCCAGGACGCCCTCACCGACGAGGAGATCCGCGACGCCGACGTGGTGATACTCGCCTGCGACATCGAAGTGGACCCCACCCGCTTCGCCGGCAAGCGCGTCTACCGCACCTCCACCGGCAACGCGCTCAAGAAGCCCCGGCCCACCATCGAGGCAGCGCTGGCAGAAGCCAGCGTGGAGAGCGCTGCAGCCGCCGGCGGCGAGGCGAAGAAGAGCGTCAAGGAGCGCGGCGTCTACAAGCACCTGCTCACCGGCGTCTCCTTCATGCTGCCCATGGTGGTGGCCGGGGGGCTGCTGATCGCCCTGTCCTTCGTGTTCGGCATCGAGGCCTTCGAGCAGGAGGGCACGCTTGCCGCGGCACTGATGCAGATCGGCGGCGGCACCGCCTTCGCGCTGATGATCCCGGTGCTCGCCGGCTACATTGCCTACTCCATCGCCGACCGCCCCGGCATCGCCCCGGGCATGGTCGGTGGCATGCTCGCCTCGGAAATCGGCGCTGGCTTCATCGGCGGCATTCTGGCCGGTTTCCTGGCCGGCTACGTGGCCAAAGCGGTGGCGACCCACGTCAAACTCCCGGCGAGCGTCGAGTCGCTCAAGCCGATCCTGATCATTCCACTGATCGCAAGCCTCGTGACCGGGCTCGTCATGATCTACGTGATCGGCGAACCGGTGGCGGCCGTCCTCTCGGCACTGACCGCCTTCCTCGAGACCATGGGCTCGGCCAACGCCGTACTGCTGGGCATCCTGCTCGGCTCCATGATGTGCTTCGACCTGGGTGGACCGGTCAACAAGGCCGCCTATACCTTCGGAGTGGGCCTGCTCGCCTCCGAGACCTACGGCCCCATGGCAGCCATCATGGCCGCCGGCATGGTGCCGGCCATCGGCATGGGCATCGCCAGCCTGGTAGCCAGGTCGAAGTTCTCGGATCCGGAGCGCGAGGCTGGCAAGGCCTCGCTGGTGCTGGGCTGCTGCTTCATCACCGAGGGCGCCATCCCCTTCGCCGCTAAGGATCCGCTGCGAGTGATCCCCATGAGCATGATCGGCGGGGCCATCACCGGCGCGCTCTCCATGCTGGTCGGCGCCCAGTTGATGGCGCCCCACGGCGGGATCTTCGTGCTACTGATTCCCAACGCCATCACGCCGGCATTCCTCTACCTCGGCGCCATCGTCATCGGTTCGCTGGTCACCGGGCTCGGCTATGCTGCCCTCAAACGAAGCGCTGCGCCCGTCGCCGTCACCGCCAACGCTTGATCCGGCAACGTCATGGGCAGGCCGAGGGCCGCCCATGACGTTTTATTACGAGAAACCGGCGAGGCTTTGAATGGTTTCGCCTTGCACGTTCAACCTTGTAGTATTATTACATAAATAGCATCTTGCCGACTCAACACCTTGGAGCGCCCCCATGTTCCACCTGACCCGCAGCGTCACCTGGCAGGCGCTCGAGCGCCTGCACGCCGAGACCGCCAACGACCGCATCCGCGACTACTTCGCCGCCGATCCCGAACGCTTCGATAAGATGAGCCTGCGCGTCGGCGGACTGTTCCTCGACTACTCCAAGCACCAGGTCTCGGAAGACGTGCTCGACACGCTCATCGAACTGGCCGAACATTCGGCGCTGGTGCAACGCCGCGCCCAGATGTTCTCCGGCGACATCATCAACGTCACCGAGAATCGCCCGGTACTGCACACCGCCCTGCGCACCCTGGGCGAAGGGCCGCTGATGGTCGACGGCCAGGACGTGATGCCGGAAATTCAACGCACCCGCGAACAGATCCAACGCTTCTCGGACGCGGTGCGCAGCGGCGAATGGACCGGCTACAGCGGCAAGCGCATCACCGACGTGGTCAACATCGGCATCGGCGGCTCCGACCTGGGGCCCAACATGGCCTGCCGGGCGCTGCTCAAGTACCGTCATCCCGATCTCAGCTTTCACTTCGTCTCCAACGTCGACGGCACCCACATCCAGAAGGTGCTCAACCGCCTCGACCCGGCCACCACGTTGTTCATCGTCTCCACCAAGACCTTCTCCACCCAGGAGACGCTGCTCAACGCCAAGACGGCACGCCGCTGGTTTCTGGAGAACGCCGGCGAAGACGCCGACGTGGGCGCCCACTTCATTGCCGCCTCCACCAACAAGACCGCGGCCATGGAGTTCGGCATTCGCGAGGAGAACGTCTTCGAGTTCTGGGCCTGGGTGGGCGGGCGCTACTCCATGTGGTCCTCCATCGGCCTGCCCATCGCGCTCTCCATCGGCTTCGACGGCTTCATGGAACTGCTCGAAGGCGCCTACGAGATGGACCAGCACTTCCTCAAAGCCCCATTCCGCGACAACATGCCGGTGCTGATGGCACTGATCGGCATCTGGTACATCAACTTCCACGGTGCCGAGACCCACGCCATCGTCCCTTACGACCAGGCTCTGCACCAGTTGCCCTCCTTCCTGCAACAATTGGACATGGAGTCCAACGGCAAATCGGTGGACATCTTCAACCAGCCGGTGGACTACAAGACCGGCCCCATCGTCTGGGGACAGACCGGGTCCAACGGCCAGCACGCCTTCTTCCAGCTGCTCCATCAGGGCACCCGCTACGTGCCCATCGACTTCATCGCCTCGCTCAAGCCAGAGCCGGGCTTCGAGGATCACCATTTCGCCCTGCTCACCAACATGCTGGCCCAGGCCAACGCCTTCATGGAGGGCAGCCAGCAAGGCGGCCAGCTAGACCCCTACAGCTGCCCGGGCAATCGCCCTTCGAGCACCCTGCTGCTCGACGAGCTGACGCCCAAGAACCTGGGTGCGCTGATCGCGCTCTACGAGCACAAGGTGTTCGTGCAGGGGGTGATCTGGAACATCAACTCCTTCGACCAGTGGGGCGTTCAGCTCGGCAAGCAGATCGCCGGCGAGATCAGCAGTCGCATCGACGCCCACAGCCAGGACTTCGACGCTTCCACCCAGGGGTTGCTGGCACTGGTACGCAACCATTTCACCCGCGGCACACATCATGCCCGCTCTCCCGAGAAGGCGGCCGACTCCCCAGCGACCCCATCCACTGGCCCGACTCGCCCTCGGCGCAAACAGCGCCGATGAAGGCTGCCGGCATGACGGCTACCCGCACAGCCCCGGCACGGGCTGCTGCGGGCCTGGGCTGACAAACCAGCGACAATTAGCTATACAAGAATTTTACTTTATCGGGACGATAGCTTTACAAAGGCTGTGTCGTGGTGGATGCTCACGCCATTGATCACCCAGCCAAGGAAGTGAAGCCTCATGCGCAAGACCGGTGCCGTCACCCAGGTCGAGTACGCCCTGCGCGACGATGACGTCCTGATCTCCAAGACCGACCCGCGCAGCATCATCACCTACGCCAACCGGCGTTTCATCGAAGTGAGCGGCTACGACTACGACGAACTGCACGGATCGCCGCACAACCTGGTACGTCACCCGGACATGCCGGGGAGCGTCTTCGCCGACATGTGGCACGACCTTCAGGCCGGCGAGTTCTGGTCGGGGCTGGTCAAGAACCGTCGCAAGAACGGCGATCACTATTGGGTGCGAGCCAATGTGGTGCCGATTCGTGAGGAGGGGGTGCTCAAGGGCTTTGCCTCGATTCGCGTCAAGGCCAGCGCCGCGGAGATCGCCCAGGCCGAAGCCGTGTACGAGGACATTCGTGAACGCAGAGGCCGTTATGGCGTCAAGCATGGCCAGGCCTATCGACGCGGACTGCTGCACCTGCCGAGCCGTCTCGACCTGCGCAGCATCAAGGCACGAACTGTCGCCAGTTCGGCGGCCACCTTCCTGCTCACCGCCGGGCTCGGCGTGGCCACGGCCACTTTGCTGCAACCGGTAGCGGCTACCGCCGCCCTGTGGCTGGGCGGCATCGGGGTAGTGGGTGGCACACTGCTCACAACGTTCACCTGGCGGTTCGGCAGCACGACGCGCCGCTCGCTCCATCAAGCCAACGATTTCGCGCTGCAGGTCGCCGCCGGCAACCTCAAGGCAGACCTACCTTCGCTGGGACGCAACGAGCTGAGTCGCATGCTCGGTTCGCTGAACTTCATGCGCCAGTCCCTCGACGCACTGATCGGCGATCTCAACCGCCGTGTCGACGTGGTCAACCCGGCGGTGGCCGGACTGATCCGCAACAACGACGCCATGGCCAGCCGGCTGGAGCAACAGGCCTCCTCGGTACAGGAGACGGCCGCCAGTACCGAACAGATCAGCGCCACGGTGAACCAGAGCGCCGAACACGCACAGCAGGCCAGTTCGGCCTCGGCAGGCAACGTCGCAGCCGTGGACAGAGCCGCCGACACCATGCAGGCGCTGGCTGCTTCCATGCAGGCCATCACCCGCCAGGCAGAGAACATGGCCGGCATCGTCGGCACCATCGATGCAATTGCCTTCCAGACCAACATCCTGGCACTCAACGCCTCGGTGGAAGCTGCACGGGCCGGCGAGCACGGCCGCGGTTTCGCCGTGGTGGCCCAGGAGGTGCGCAAACTTGCCAGTCAGTCGGCGGACGCCGCTCATCGCGTGCAGTCGCTGATCACTCAGGCACGCCAAGAGATCCAGACGGGAGAAAGTCGAGCCGACGAGGCGCAAACCGCCATGTCCCAGATCAAGCAGGCCAGCCACCGGGTCAACGACCTGATGGGAGAGCTGAGCGCAGCGGCCGCCGAGCAGAGCCAAGGCATCGGGCAGATCAGCCAGGCCATCGGCGAAATCGACCAGGCAACACAGACCAGCGCGAGCAGCATGCAGAGCTATCAGGCGGCCACGACTTCGCTCAGCCAGGAAATTCAGGCTCTGTCACACAGTGCCCAGGCCTTTCTGCCGGATAGCGAACCACCCCGCCAGCATACGCGCAACACCGCCAATCCCTCGCAGCCGCCCGCCATCGATCCGACGCCACGCCACCGGCGGGTCAAGGCACGGTCCGCCAGCGCAGCCGAGCCGGAGTGGGAAGCGTTCTGAGCATCAGTGGTGGAAACGCTCCGCCACCTCGCGAGCGAGCTGGCGAATGCCGCTCCAGTCCTCGGCGGCGACCAGCGACTTGGGGGTGAGCCAGGAGCCACCCACGCACATGACGTTCTTCAGCGCCAGGTAGTCTTCGGCATTGTCGAGATTGATGCCGCCGGTGGGGCAGAAGCGCGCCTCGGGCAAGGGACCGGCGAAAGCCTTGAGCGCCTTGATGCCGCCGCTGGCCTCGGCGGGAAAGAACTTGAAGCGCCGATAGCCGTACTGCCAGCCGGCCATCAGCTCGGAGACGGTGGCCACGCCGGGCAGCATCGGTACCGGGCTTTCCACGCCATAACGATAGAGCGCCTCGGTGGTGCCGGGCGTGACCACGAAGTCCGCCCCCACTCGTTCGGCCTGGCGGTACTGCGCCGGCGTGAGCACGGTACCCACGCCGACGCTGGCCTGGGGCAGCGCCTCGTTGATGCGGCGGATCGCCTCCAGGGCGCAATCGGTGCGCAGGGTCACTTCCAGCACCGTCAGGCCGCCGTCCACCAGGGCACGGGCCAGGGGCACGGCATCTTCCACCCGCTCGATGGCCAGCACCGGGATCACCTCGGCCTTGAGGCAGATGCTGTCGAGTTCGGTGGTGCGCGTGGATGGCAGCTGTTTGTCGATGGTCATGGCAAGCACTCCAGAAGCGGTCGGCGGTAATCGGTCAGGGGGCCCAGTAGACGGCCAATGGGCAGGAGAAAAAGGCACGAACCGGCAACTCGCGAGTGTCGTCGCCCGTGAGCGCCCGTGCCAGCACGGCGCGCTTGTCGTCACCGGTGATGTGCAACAGATGACGTCGCGCCTGATGCAGTCGGTCAGCGCTGAGGGTGAGGCGCGGCTGGGGCTGACTGGGCGTGCGCACCGCCACCGCCGTCTCGGCAGTGGAGAGTGCCAGCGCGAGTTCGGGGCTGTCGGGAAACAGCGAGGCGGTGTGGCCATCGCCGCCCATGCCCAGCACCACCACGCTGGCCGGCCAGGCCAAGCACTCGAGCCGCCCGGCCACCTCGGCGACACCCTCCTCTGGGGTATCATGGCCGGAGGTCAACGGCACGAAGGTAGCCGCCGCCGCCGGCCCCTGCAGCAGGTGCTCGCGCACCAGGCGGGCGTTGCTGTCGGGGTCGTCCTCGGCCACCCAGCGCTCATCGGCGAGCGTCACCTCGACGCGTTCCCAGGGCAACTCGGCGGCAGCGAGCGCTTGAAAGAAAGGCACCGGGGTCGAACCACCGGAAACCACTAGCAGCGCACGCTCGCGGCTGGCGAGATCGGTACGCAGACCGGCGGCGGCCGCTTCGGCGAGCTGACCGGCCAGTTGCTCGCGGGGAGATGCATTCATGTCGGTCGTCCTCGTAGCGGCCCTCGGCATCCCGAAGGTAATGACGGTCGTGGGAGAGCGGTCGCCGCCTCTCAGTAGTCTTCATACCAGCTGCGGCCATCCTGGGTGATCATGGCGATGGAGGCGACGGGGCCCCAGGAGCCGGCCGGATAGCGGCGCGGCGCCTCGCCCAGGTCGTGCCAGGCCTCGATCAGGCCGTCGCACCAGCGCCAGGCGTGCTCCACTTCGTCGCGGCGCACGAAGAGATACTGCCGCCCCTTGATCACCTCAAGCAACAGTCGCTCGTAGGCATCGGGAATCCGTGTCTTGGGGAAGGCGCTGTTGAAGTCGAGATGCAGCGGGCCCCGGCGCAGGCGCATGCCCTTGTCCAGGCCGCTGTCCTTGGTCAGCACCTCGAGCGCGATGCCCTCGTCGGGCTGCAGGCGGATCACCAGCTTGTTGGCGGCCAGGTTGCGCTGGTCGGGGTCGAAAATGTAGTGCGGCTGCTGGCGAAAGTGGATGACGATCTGCGAGAGCTTCTCGGGCAGGCGCTTGCCAGTGCGGATGTAGAACGGCACCCCGGCCCAGCGCCAGTTGGCCACCTCGGTCTTCATCGCCACGAAGGTTTCGGTATCACTGTGGCGATTGGCCCCCTCCTCCTCTAGGTAGCCGGGCACGCTCGCCCCGTCGATGGTGCCGGCGATGTACTGGCCTCGCACCACGTCGCGCCCCAGCGAGGCCTCGCTGAATGGCTTGAGCGCCTTGAGCACCTTGACCTTCTCGTCGCGAATGGCGTCGGCATCGAGATTGGCCGGGGGGTCCATGGCGATCAGGCAGACCAGCTGCAGCAGATGGTTCTGAACCATGTCGCGCAGCTGGCCCGCCTCGTCGAAGTAACCCCAGCGCCCCTCGATGCCCACCTTCTCGGCCACGGTGATCTCCACGTGGGAGATGTGGTTCTGGTTCCACTGGGTACCGAACAGCGGGTTGGCGAAACGCAGGGCGATCAGGTTCTGCACCGTCTCCTTGCCCAGATAATGGTCGATGCGGTAGATGCGCGATTCGGGGAAGACCGCACCGATGGCGTCGTTGATCTCGGCGGATGAGTCGAGGTCGTAGCCGATGGGCTTCTCGACCACCACGCGGCTCGCTTCGTCGAGGCTGCCACTGGCCTCCAGGTACCGGCAGATGTCGCCATACAGGTTCGCCCCCACCGCCAGATAGACCACCAATGGCCGTACCTCGCCCTCCTGTCGCCACTCGCGGATCGCTGCATAGCCCTCTTCGGCGGTGAAGTCGAGCTGGCGATAGTCGAGGCGGGCCAAAAAGCGCGCCAGCGTCGCACGGTCGAGCTCGGCCGCCTTGACGTGGGTCGCCAGCGCCGTCTCCACTTCCTTGCGGAAGGCGGCGACATCCAGCGGCTGGCGAGCCAGCCCCAGCAGACGGGTCGCATCGGCCAGCAGCCCTTCGCGGTCAAGATGGTAGAGCGCGGGATAGAGCTTGCGCTGCGACAAATCACCCAAGGCCCCGAAAAGGGCCAGATCGATCGCGGAACCGCTCTCCTCACTTGACCGCGTGGCTGCGTTCATGTCGACTCCCATCTGGTTAATTTACCAAAAAATGTACGTCATATGTACGGCATTACGCAATAATAGATGTAATTTTACCAAACAAAAAGCCTAGCCTGACGGCCCATGCTCGCATCGATTCCCCGTGACGAGGTAGCATGTCGAGCATGATGTCGTAAAATCACCACATTCTCGGTATAGCCGAGCCGTACCGACTCCCTACCGCCCTATGGAGACACTCCGACACCATGGCCGATCACGACCTGCTGCAACGAATACGCCAGCGCCTCGACGAGCTCAATCGCTCCGAGCGCAAGGTAGCCGATGTGATTCTCGCCGATCCCGCCCGAGCAACGGGCCTGAGCATCGCCAGCCTGGCGCAGGCCGCCTCGGTCAGCGAACCCACGGTCAACCGTTTTTGCCGCAGTTTCGATGCCAAGGGCTATCCGGACTTCAAGATCAAGCTGGCCCAGAGCCTGGCCGGTGGTACGCCCTATGTCAGCCAGGCAGTGGAGCCCAACGACGCCGCGGCGGCCTATACCGGCAAGATCTTCGGCGCCACCATCGCCGCCCTGGACCAGGCACACCGCGACATCGATCCTGCCAAGATCGAGCGCATGGTCGACTACCTCACCCAGGCCAAGCAGATCCACTTTTTCGGCCTCGGCGCCTCCGGCGCGGTGGCCCAGGACGCCCAGCACAAGTTCTTCCGCTTCAACCTGCCGGTGACCTCCTACGTCGACGTGCTGATGCAGCGCATGATCGCCGCCGCTTGCCACACCGGTGACGTGGTGGTGGTGATCTCCTGGACGGGGCGCACCCGGGAGCTGGTCGACATCGCCCGACTGGCCCGCGAAAGCGGCGCCGTGGTACTGGGCATCACGGCTCCCGGCTCACCGCTGGCCCGGGAGTGCACCGAAACGCTGGACATCCCCACCCCCGAGGACACCGACTACTACATGCCGATGACCTCGCGGATGATCCAGCTGACGCTGATCGACGTGCTGGCCACCGGGGTCACGCTGCGCCGCGGCGAGGACTTCCTGTCCCACCTGAAGAAGATCAAGGACAGCCTGCAGGAAACCCGCTACCCCGCCACGCCCCGCGGCTGAGGGCTGAGGGGCGCCCCTCCTCTTGACTGTTCACGATGCCGCCCCGCCGGACCCCATCGAGGCGGCATCACGCGGCAGAAAGCGAGCCGTGACGGCGGCTCAGAAGTCGGCGAAGACCGCGTAGATGGTCACCACCAGCAGCACCAGCACCACGCCTACCGGTACGGCACCCCTCCACGGGGTCAGGTCCACCGCCTGCACGTCCTCGTGGACCCAGGCGGTCTCGCGGGGGCGCAGCTTGCCGATCAGCAGCATCATCGCCACCAGCAATACGAACACCAGGGCCACGAAGTGGAACTCGTGCATGATCACCGGCAGCTTGTCGAAGGGCGGCACGAAGTAACCGGCGGCGATCAGCAGGCAACCGCCCACCAGGGCGATCTTGGCCGCCATCGGTGGCACCCAACGCGTCAGCAGGCCAACCACCACCACCGCCAGGATGGGAATGAAATAGATGGCGTTCATCTTCTGCAGGTAGCCGAACAGGCTCTCCTGGCCGGCCAGCAGCGGAGCGATGGTCATGGTCACCGCGGCCATGATCCAGCCGAACACCTTGCCCGACTTCACCACCTGCTCCTCGGTGGCATCCTTCTTGAGCACGCCCTTGTAGACGCCCAGGCTGAAGATGGTGGTGGTGCTGTTGAGCGCCGAGTTGAACGACGACAGGATGGCCCCCACCATCACCGCGGCGAAGAAGCCGGTCAGGTAGGGCGGCAGCACGTTGAACACCAGCTGGCCGTAGGCCTCATCGGCGTGTACGCCCTGGTCGGCGTAGAGGTGGTAGGCGATGATCCCCGGCAGCACCAGGTAGAGCGGCCCGAGCAGCTTGAGAAAGCCGGTCAGCAGAACCCCCTTCTGCCCTTCGGCCAGGGTCCTGGCGGCGAAGGTGCGCTGGATGATCTGCTGGTTGGTGGTCCAGTAGAAGACGTTGATCAACAAGACCCCGGTGAACAGGGTGAAGAAGGGCACCTGCTGCTCGGCGCCGCCGATCGAGTTGAGCTTTTCCGGGTCGCTCTCCTTGAGGATGTTCCAGCCCTCCAGCACGCCGCTGCCGTCGCTGATCGCCTGCAAGCCGAAGTAGACGATCACGAAGCCGCCGATCAGCAGACCCACCCCATTGAGGGTGTCGGAGACGGCGACGGTGCGCAGACCGCCGAACAGCGCGTAGACGGAGCCGATGATGCCCACCACCCAGACGGTCAGCCACAGCAGCACGGTGGGCGACTGAATGCCGGTGAGCCCCTGCAGGTCGAGCATGCCCTGCAGCCCCATGGCGCCCGAATAGAGGATGATCGGCAGCAGGATCACCGCATAGGCGATCAGAAAGATGATGTTGCAGATCAGTTGCGTACCCCGGTCGAAACGGATCTCCAGCAGCTGCGGCAGGGTGGCGATGCCGCTTCTCAGGAAGCGCGGCAGAAAGAACAGCGCCAACGCCACCAGGGCGATGACTGCCACCACCTCCCAGGCCATCACACTGAGGCCATCCGCGAAGGCGGCACCGTTGAGGCCCACCATCTGCTCGGTGGAAAGGTTGGTCATCAGCAGCGACCCGGCGATCAGCGGGAAGGTCAGCGTGCGCCCGGCAAGGAAATAACCGCTGGTGCTCGAGTGGTCGTCGCGCCGGGTCAGGCGCCAGGTGATGAAGGCGACCAGCCCCGTGAAGAACAGGAAGGACGCCAGGGTGAGGGCGTGCATGGAAGCCTCCTTCGAGTCGGTTGAGTGGACCAGCCGGGCGATACTCCCGAGGGCCATGCCTGAAATTAAGGTAATAAACGACATTCTAGTTAGATGAACCGATTCATGTATGCGACCTTGGTCTCATAAATGCCAAATAAATACGTAAATTTACGCAAAATATCTGAAGCCATGCCGGCCGCTGCGAACGCCACTTGCCATGCAGAGGGTGCAGCGGAACAATGGTGATTTACCCATCGCCAAGGAGAGCCCCATGCACCGTACCGTACTCACCGCCGTCGTCTTTGCGCTCGTCGCCCCGGCCGCAGCGGCCGAGACCTTTCGCTTCACCGCCATTCCCGACGAGGACCAGTCGCGGTTGATCGAGCGCTTCTCGAAGGTCGCCGATTACCTGGAAGAACGGCTGGACGTCGAGGTGGAGTACGTGCCGGTGAAATCCTACGGGGCGGCAGTCACCGCCTTTCGCAACGACCAGGTGCAACTGGCGTGGTTCGGCGGTCTCTCGGGCGTGCAGGCACGCCGCCTGGTACCGGGCTCCCAGGCGCTGGCCCAGGGCAGCGAGGACGACGCCTTCGTCAGCTACGTCATCGCCCACGAGTCCACGGGACTCGAGCGCAGCGACGCACTCTCCGATGAGATTGAGGGCATGACCTTCACCTTTGGCTCGCGCACCTCCACCTCAGGGCGGCTGATGCCCGAACATTTCCTGCGCCAGCGCTTCGATGGCGCCAGTCCCGAGGCACTGTTCTCGCGGATCGGCTACTCCGGCGATCACTCGCGCACCATCGCCCTGGTGGAGGCCGGCACCTACGACCTGGGCGCCGTGAACTACACCGTGTGGGACGCCGCCGTCGAAGCGGGGCGCGTGGATACCGACAAGGTTAGCGTGATCTGGGAAACGCCACCCTACCCCGACTACAACTGGACCCTGCGCGGCGACGCCGACGAACGCTTCGGCGAGGGCTTCACCGAGAAAGTCCAGGCCGCTTTCTTGGAGATGAGCGACCCCGAATTGCTCGCTTCCTTCCCGCGCGAGACGTTCATCCCCGCCGACAACGCCATGTACGAGCCCATCGAGAGGGTGGCTGAAGACCTGGGCCTGCTGCGCTGAGCGATCACGACATGGAGAGCGAGCAACGCCGCCCCCTGATCGTCCTGAACGGCGAATCCCTGGGCCATGGTCGGGGCAGGCAGCATCGCGCGGTGCTCCACGACCTCTCGCTCGAGCTGCACGAGGGCGAGCGGGTGGCATTGCTGGGCCCCAGCGGCGCCGGCAAGTCGACGCTGCTCGCCGCCCTGCGTGCGCGACTGGACCAGCGTGCCGCCTGGTGTCCACAACACCACGGCCTGGTGCCTCAGCTTGCCGTCTACCACAACGTCTACATGGGTCGGCTCGCCGAGCGCTCGGCGCTGGCCAACCTGTGGAACCTGGTGCGCCCGCTCGAGACACCCTGGCGCGAGATCGCCGAACTGACGAAGGAGCTCAGCCTCGACGGCCTGCTGCGTCGTCCGGTGGGCGAGCTCTCCGGCGGCCAGCGGCAGCGCGTGGCCATCGCACGTGCCTTCCATCAGGGACGCGCGCTGTTTCTCGGCGACGAACCGCTGGCCAGCGTCGATCCCCACCAAGCGCTGCGCCTGCTGGCGCTGATCGAGGCGCGCCATGCCACCACGGTAGTCGTCCTGCATCAGCGCGAGCTGGCGTTGTCTCACTTCGACCGGGTATGGGGACTGCGCGACGGGCGCCTGACAATCGACGCGGCGACCCGTGATCTGAGCCTCGCCGACCTTGATGCCCTCTACCCCGACGCCGACTCGTCTCCGTCGGGCACTCCGCCCACCCCTGTCGACCTGGCCACCCTGCCCTGCGGCCGGGGAAGCGCATGAGCGAAGCCGGCATCGACGAGCGGCGCCCGGGCTGGCTGGCCGGCGCCACGCCCGGCGTGCGCCTGGCGCGCCACACGCTGACCCTGGTGGCGCTGGCGGTGGTGCTGCTGCCGCTCGCCGATCTGGCGATCCTCACCCGCGATCCCTGGGCCGAGCTCGGGCGCATGACGCGAGGACTGGTCTGGCCGGCCTGGGGGACGCTGGAGTCGCCGTTCTCGGCACTCGGCCTCACCGTGGCCGTAGCCCTGTGGGGGACCCTCGGTGGGCTCGTGCTTGGGTTTCCCCTGGCGCTGCTGTTCGCCCGCTCGCGGTTGGTGCGTGCCGGCTGCGCCTTCGTGCGCGCCATCCACGAACTGTTCTGGGCCGTGCTCTTCCTGCAGGTGTTCGGGCTGTCGGCCTTGACCGCCCTGCTGGCGCTGACCGTTCCCTACGCCGGCATCTTCGCCAAAGTCTATGCGGAGATCCTCGAGCAGACTCCCCGCGCTGCGCGGGACGCTCTCGCCCCCGGCGTCGGCCGGCTGTCGCGTTTCGTCTACGCCGAGCTGCCGCTGGCCTGGGCTCGCATGGCAGCCTACACCCGCTACCGCTTCGAGTGCGCCCTGCGCGCCAGCGTGCTGCTCGGCTTCGTCGGCCTGCCCACCCTCGGCTTCCACCTCGAAACGGCCTTTCGCGAAGGACGCTACCCTGAAGCCGGAGCCTTGCTGTGGCTCTTCTATCTGCTGATCGCCAGCTTGCCCTGGTGGGGACATCGCCGGTTGATCCCCGTGCTGCTGGTGGTGGGGGCCTGGCTGCTCGGCCCCTGGCCGAGCGTGGACGGCGCCCTGCTGTGGCGCTTCGTATCGACCGACATTTGGCCGGCGCCGCTGCTCGCCGGCGACTGGGCCGGGCTCGTGGAGTGGGTCGTGCGCTTGCCCGAGCTGGGGCCGGCCATCGGCAACACCCTGCTACTGGGCCTGCTCGGCACCGTGGGCGCGCTCGTCGTGGCGCTGGCGCTGTGGCCTTTGGCCTGCCGCCACTTCGGCAATCGCGCCACGCGGCTGGCCGGACATGGCCTGCTGGTGTTCCTGCGCTCCACGCCGGAGCTGATGCTGGCGTTCGTCTTCCTGCTGCTGCTCGGGCCCTCGCTGCTGCCTGCCTGGCTGGCGTTGGCACTGCACAACGGCGCGCTGATCGCCTTCCTGGTCGCTCGTCACGCCGACGCCATCGCACCCGGCATGCCGGACATGCCGAGCTCGGGCCGCCTCGCCTACGAGCTGCTGCCGCGGGTCTACCCGGGGCTTTTGGCGCTGCTTTACTACCGTGCTGAGGTCATCCTCCGCGAGACCGCGGTGCTGGGCATGCTGGGAGTCGCCACGCTCGGCTTCTACATCGAAGAGGGGTTCGACTATCTGATGTTCGACGTGGCGTTCTTCCTGCTATTGATCACCGCCGCGCTGAACATCGTCGTGGATGCCCTGTCGCGGCGTCTGCGCCCGCGCGAGGCCCCCATCGAGGATCCCGCTAGCCAGTAGATTCACTCAGCGCAGTCGATGCACTTGAGTACCAGCGGATCCCACTCCAGGCGTTGCTTGCCGATCCACTCGCCGCACTCGATGCATTCGCCGTACTCGCCGCGCTCGATACGCTGCAGGGCCGCGGTGATGCGTTTCAGGGCGAGCTGGCGACGCTCCTCCTCGGCCTTGGCCATGGCCTGCCCCTGCAGGGCATCCATGCGCGACAACCGCCCTACCGAGGTCTGGTCGAGCATCACGGTATCTCGCGCCGAGCGGCTCGACTCGCTCTCCGCCCGCAACGCTTCACGCAAGGCGTGCAGGCGCACCACCACGGCGTCCGTATCCAGTTCCGGATGGTTCATCTCGTTCTCCCGTCCACGCTGGCGGAATCCACCGCCTGTCGGCGGTGCTCAGCTGCTATCATCTAGGGTTTTGCGGCCGGCCGCCGCCAGCGACCATCTTGCCACTGCACTGGGATAGCGTCATGGGTTACCGCACGCTTCTACGCGATCACCGCGGATTGCTCGGCATCGCCTTCCTGGCGATGTTCTCGTCGAGCCTGGGCCAGAGCTTCTTCATCGGGCTCTTCCAGGCCCCGATCAGCGAACGGCTGGGACTGACCGCCGGTCAGTTCGGCACCGCCTACGCCACCGTCACGCTGGTGGCGGGGTTCGCCATGCTGCGCCTGGGGCCGGCCATCGATTGGGTACCGCCGCGGCGCTTCGCGCTGCTGGTGCTCGGTGCACTGACCCTCGGGGTGCTGCTGCTCACGCTCTCGCCTTGGTGGGGGCTTGGGCTGCTCGGCCTGGGAATGGTTCGGCTTTGCGGCCAGGGTATGCTTAGCCACCTGGGCAACACTCTAGCAGGGCGTGAGTTTTCCAACCTGCGCGGGCGTGCCCTGGGGCTGGTGGGCATGGGCATCATGCTCGGCGAAACGGCACTGCCGCCGCTGATGGCCGCCCTGCTGGTGTGGCTGGGCTGGCGAGAGCTGTGGTGGCTGTTCGGCCTGGTGCTGCTGACGCTGTGGGGGTACGCCATGTGGCGCGGTCCCTGGCCCCCGGCGCCGGGCAAACGCCCCCGCCGCGGCCAGCGCCGCGACGGGCCGCGCCCCTTCCGCGAGCGGCGCTTCTGGCAGCTGCTGCCGCTGCTGATGACCTTGCCGATCACCATGACCGGGCTGTTCATCTATCAAGCCCGGCTCACGACGGACCTGGGCAGCAGCCTGGCGGTATATGCCCTGGCACTCACCGGCATGGGGCTGGCCAAGCTGCCCGGAGCGCTGATGGGAGGACGCTGGGTCGACCGCCTGGGCCCGGTTCGCCTGGCCCGACTCTACCTGCTGCCCTACGCCGCGGCGCTGCTGGTAGCGCTCACGCTAGGCGGCGATCTCGGTGTGTGGATGCTGATGGTGGGGGGCGGCCTGGCCATGGGCGCCCAAGAATCGATCGCCACCAGCCTGCTGGTGCGCATCTGGGGCGCCGAGCACCTGGGCACGGTCCGCGCCACTCTGAGCGCCGCCATGGTCTTCTCCACCGGGCTGGCACCGGCGGTACTCGGCGTCATGCTCGACCTGGGGGCGCCTTTTCAGTGGATCCTGGGCGGCATGCTGGCCTTTCTGGTGGTCGGCTGGTGGGTGGCGCAGGGCGTGCTGGCCAGCGCGTCCTCCCGCTGAGTTCCGAATCGCTCATATCGACGACCGATGCGTCGCAAAAAGCCTGCGGCATGCCGCAGGCAAGGATCGAAACAGCTGGCTAGGTAGGCCCCGCGGTGCCTCCCTCAGAACCAGACTTCGGTCTGCACGCCAAAGGTCCACTCGCTGCCGGTGAAGCCGTCGCTGCCCAGCGCATCGTCGTCGCTGTAGCCGTTCAGCTCGTCGTCCCAGTCGCTCCAGGAGACGAACAAGCGGATCTCCGGACGCTTCCAGAAGCCACCCACATCGGGCTTGAACGTCGGGGCGACGGTCAGCTTGGTATAGTCGCCCTCAACGGCGTTGTTACCACCGAAGCCCTGAGGATCTAGATCCATCCACTGGTAGCTGCCTTCGTACTGCATCTCGAAGTTCTCGGTCAGCTCGTTGGCCAGGCGCACGTTGAGAGTCACCCAATCATACTGATCGCCGTCGACATAGCGGTCCTCGCTGGTCTCGGCGAGAAGCGCCGGGGCCACGCGCCATTGCGGCGCCAGGTAGGTGGTGCCGTAGAGTCCAACGCGAGTGGTGGTGGCGTCGTCGGTCAGGTCGCCGTCGGCACCGATGCTCTTGACCTCGGCGCCCAGTCCCTGGCCGTGGATGAGTGCTGCCTTGAAGTTACCCTCGGAGAGACCGAAGAAGCTGTCCCCGTGGTAGGCCACCATGGTATGAAAGCCGCCGTCGGCGGCCGTCTGGCCGAGGTCGATATCGCGCTCGTCGTTGTCAGCAGCGGACATGCCGCTGACCATCCACTGCCAGTCACCGAAATAGTTGTTGGAGGTCAGGATCAGGTTGTCGGTACTGCCGGTGTCGTCGGGGTTCTCACTGTCGACCCGGTAATCGGAGAAGCTGCGCCCGTAGAGGGAGAGATTGGAGGTCCAGACCTCGCCCAGTTGCATGTCGTAGATGCCAGCGCCTGTGCCGGAAAGGAAGATGACGTCGCTATCGAGCCAGTGGATGTCGAAGTTGTCGCGGTCGAAGCGCTTGCCGGCCCAGATAGAGGCGTTCTCGAAGGCGCCGGTAAAGCTCGGCAGATCGCTGAATTCCGCATAGACCTGGCGCACGTTGAGGCTCGACTCGTCAGCGGTCCAGTCATTGCTGGTGGTCACCCCGTCGGCCAGCATGGTGGTGTACTTGGCCTTGGCGCCGTTGTCGAAGCGCATGCGGTAGTTGAGAATCGCCTCGGCGTAGGTATCCGGCTCGTTGCCCAGGCGGCCGACCGCGCCGCCGTTACCGCCGGCGGGGGTCAGATAGGGACCGCCCTCGGCGCTCTTGCCGTCGTCTCCGATCAGCAGCCCGGAGCGGGCATAGGCGTTGAAGGAGAAGCCCTCCTCGCCGCTGGCGTGGCGTTCCACCTTGGCCAGGCGCTCCTCCACCTCCTCGTCGGAGAGCCGCTCGTCAGCCCGCGCCTCGGCCAGCTCGGCACGCTCTTCGGCGGCGTCGGCTCGTTGCTCGGCAGCTTCGATCCGTGCTTCCAGCTCGGCCAGGCGAGCTTCGAGGTCGGTGGACTGGGCAGTGGCATTGCCAGCCAGGGCGAGGCCGGCAGCGGCCACGGCGACGACCAGCGGAGTCTTGAAGATGACGTGGTTCATGATGATGCATCCTTTGTTGTTGTCGAAGGCGTTGCTCACAAGCGGGCGATGGAGGCGGCAAGCCCAACTCCCATGCCCATGCGCCGATGGACGACGCGGCAGAGAAAACTTAATCGTTTAAGCTTCAGGCGACAACGCGGGGCGCTATATTTTCGACCAATGTCTTAATCGTTTAAGTCTGCTTGAACGAAGCGCCGATTGCGACAAAAGTCTAGGTTGATGCGCCTCGGTCCGTAGTCTTAACTGTCGCCACAATCTTAATCGTTTAAGTCATGTGCCGAGCGGACAGTCCCGCTTGCCTCAAATCCCACAACAACAAGCCGCGACGAGGAACTCGCCATGCTCAAGAAGCCACTGATCACCGCTATCGTTCTGGGCAGCACTGCCCTCTCTGGTGCCAGCCAGGCCGCCGACATCACCATCTCATGCGGCGCTGTGGGCGCCGAACTCGAGCTCTGCGAGGAGGGGGTCGCCGCCTGGGAGGAGAAGACCGGCCACGAGGTGGACATCGTCTCCACTCCCAACTCTTCCACCGAGCGACTGTCGCTCTACCAGCAGATCCTCTCCGCCAACTCCGGCGACATCGACGTGATGCAGATCGACGTGGTGTGGCCGGGCCTGCTGGCCAACCACCTGCTCGACCTCAGCGAAACGCTGGGCGCGGACGCCACCCAAGGCCACTTCCCGGCCATCATCGAGAACAACACCGTCGACGGCCGCCTGGTGGCGATGCCCTGGTTCACCGACGCCGGCGTGCTCTACTACCGCAAAGACCTCCTCGAGGAGTACGGCCACCAGCCGCCCCAAACTTGGGAGGAGCTCACCGAGATCGCTGCCGAGATTCAGGCCGCCGAGCGCGAAGCCGGCAACGCCAAAATGTGGGGCTTCGTCTTCCAGGGCCGCGCTTACGAGGGACTCACCACCAATGCCCTGGAGTGGGTGGCCAGCCACGGCGGGGGCACCATCGTCGACGATGATGGCAGTCTCACCATCAACAACGAGCGGGCCGCCGCAGCTCTGGACCTGGCCGCCTCCTGGATCGACGACATCAGCCCCGTGGGGGTGCTCAACTACACCGAGGAGGAGGCCCGCGGCATCTTCCAGAGCGGCAACGCCGTGTTCATGCGCAACTGGCCCTACGCCTGGTCGCTGGCCCAGAGCGAGGATAGCGACGTGCGCGACAAGGTCGGCGTGGTCAAGCTGCCGCATGGGCCGGATGGGGAGAGCGCCGCAACTCTGGGCGGCTGGAACCTGGCGGTCTCCAAGTACAGCGAGGACCCCGAACTCGCCGCCGACCTGGTGGCGTTCCTGACCGGCGAGGCCGAGCAGAAACGCCGCGCCATCGAGGGCTCTTACAACCCCACCCTCGAGGCGCTGTATGAGGACGAGGAAGTGCTCACGGCGGTACCCTTCTTCGGTACCCTCTACGATACCTTCGCCAACGCCGTGGCGCGTCCTTCGGCGGTCACCGGCGACAGCTACGGCCGTGTCTCCAACGCCTTCTTCGACACGACCCACTCCGTGCTCTCCGGGGACATGAGCGCCTCCGATGCCCTCGTGCAGCTGGAAGGCCAGATGCGCCGCCTCGAGCGCCGTTGGAAATGACCGTGGAGTCCGACATGACGACCACCACGCCCCCGAGTGCGCCCGAAAGGGCGCGCCCCTATCGCGGCACCAAGGTCCGCCGGCAGCGGGTGCGCGCGGCCTGGACCTTCCTCGTTCCCATGCTCGTCACCCTGGCCCTGGTGGCCGGCTGGCCGCTGCTGCGCACCGTCTACTTCAGCCTCACCGATGGCACCTTGTCGGCCCTCGGCGCGGCCAATTTCATCGGCCTGGAGAACTACCTGGTCTACGACCAGGGCGAGTGGTACGGCCTGCTTACCGACCCGCTATGGTGGCGCTCGGTGTGGAACACGCTGTTCTTCGCTGTGGTATCGGTATCGCTGGAGGTGGTCTTCGGCGTCATCGTCGCGCTGATCCTCAACGCTGAGTTCAAGGGCCGCATGCTAGTGCGCGCCGCGGTGCTGATCCCCTGGGCGATTCCCACCATCGTCTCGGCCAAGATGTGGGCCTGGATGCTCAACGATCAGTTCGGGATCATCAACCACCTGCTGATGGCCCTGGGCCTCATCGATTCGCCCATCGCCTGGACAGCCAGTACTACTTACTCCATGTGGGCGGTGATCATGGTCGACGTCTGGAAGACCATCCCCTTCGTCGCCCTGCTCGCCCTGGCGGCCCTGCAGATGCTGCCCAAGGACTGCTTCGAAGCCGCCGAGGTCGACGGCATCCATCCGGTCAGAGTGTTCTTCAAGGTGACCCTGCCGTTGATCACCCCGGCGCTGATGGTGGCGGTGATCTTCCGCCTACTCGATGCCCTGCGCGTGTTCGACGTCATCTACGTGCTGACTTCCAACGCCTCCAGCACCATGACCATGTCAATCTACGCCCGCCAGCAGTTGGTGGAATTCCAGGATGTCGGCTATGGCAGCGCCGCCTCGACCCTGCTGTTCCTGATCATCGCCCTGGTCACGGTGGCCTACCTCTATCTGGGCCGCAATCAACTGCAACTGGGAGGCGACTGA
Source organism: Halomonas faecis (assembly GCF_010993975.1). Taxonomy (GTDB): domain Bacteria; phylum Pseudomonadota; class Gammaproteobacteria; order Pseudomonadales; family Halomonadaceae; genus Halomonas; species Halomonas faecis. The sequence continues at coordinate 28,798 of NZ_JAACZO010000052.1, read as the reverse complement.
CATGACCTCACGCCGCTTCAACAAGCTCGCCACCCGTATCGGCTTCTGGGTACTGGTGGCCGTGGTGCTGATCTACGCCATCTTTCCCTTCTACTACGCCGTGATCACCTCGCTGAAGCCGTCGAGCGAGCTGTTCAGCGTGAGCTACTGGCTGGATTCGCTGGACTTTTCCAACTACGCCCAGATCTTCAGCCAGAGCAGCTTCGTGCGCGCCATCTTCAATTCCATCCTGGTCTCGATCAGCGTGGTGGCCATCGCCCTGCTGCTCGGCATCACCGCCTCCTACGCACTGGGTCGGGTCCGCTTCCGCGGCCGCACCACGGTGATGCTGGTGGTGCTGGGCGTATCGATGTTCCCCCAAGTCGCGGTGCTTTCCGGGTTGTTCGAAGTGATCCGCTCGCTGAACCTGTACAACAACCCGGGTGGACTGATCCTCAGCTACACCATCTTCACCCTGCCCTTCACCGTGTGGGTACTGACCACCTTCATGAAGCAGCTGCCACAGGAGCTCGAGGAGGCGGCGATCATGGATGGCGCCACCCCTTGGGTAACCATCACCAAGGTATTCCTGCCGCTGATGTGGCCCGCCATGGCGACCACCGGACTGCTGGCCTTCATCGCCGCCTGGAACGAGTTCCTGTTCGCCCTGACCTTCACCCTCTCCGACGACCAGCGCACCGTGCCGGTGGCCATCGCCCTGATCTCCGGCGGCAGCCAACACGAGCTGCCCTGGGGGCCGATCATGGCCGCCTCGGTGACCGTCACCGTGCCCCTGGTGGTGCTGGTCATGATCTTTCAGAAGCGCATCGTCTCCGGCCTCACCGCTGGCGCAGTGAAAGGATAAATCGTCTCATGTCATTCATGGAAACCCAGATGCAAGACAACCTGACCTGGTGGCGCGGCGGCGTCATCTACCAGATATACCCGCGCAGCTTCATGGACGCCAACGGCGATGGCATCGGCGACCTGCCGGGGATTACCGAGAAACTCGATTACGTGGCGAGCCTCGGCGTGGACGGCATCTGGCTGTCGCCCTTCTTCACCTCGCCGATGAAGGATTTCGGCTACGACGTGAGCGATTACCGCGACGTCGATCCGATGTTCGGCACCCTGGCCGACTTCAAGGCCCTGCTGGACCGGGCCCACGCCCTGGGACTGAAGGTGATCATCGATCAGGTGATCAGCCATACTGCGGATGCCCATCCCTGGTTTGAGCAAAGCCGCCAGAGTCGCGACAATCCCAAGGCCGACTGGTACGTGTGGGCCGACCCCAGACCCGACGGTACGCCGCCCAACAACTGGCTGTCGATATTCGGCGGGCCGGCCTGGACCTTCGACTCCCGGCGGCGCCAGTACTATCTGCACAACTTCCTGAGCAGCCAGCCGGATCTCAATTTCCACAACCCGGAAGTGCGTCAGGCACAACTGGACAATATGCGCTTCTGGTTGGAGCTCGGCGTCGACGGTTTCCGCCTGGACACGGTCAACTTCTACTTCCACGACCCCGAGTTACGTGACAACCCGCCGGTACCGGCCGATGCCGACAAGACGCTGGGTGCCCCAGACAGCAACCCCTATACCTGGCAGCGCCACGTCTATGACCTGAGCCGTCCGGAGAACCTCGACTTTCTGCGCGACCTGCGAGCCCTGATGGACGCGTTTCCCGGCACCACCACAGTGGGCGAGATCGGCGACGATGAGCCGCTGGCGCGCATGGCCGAGTACACCGCCGGCGGCGACAAGCTACACATGGCCTACACCTTCGACCTGCTCAACGACCCCCATTCGCCGGCCTACATCCGTGAGGTGATCGAGCGCTTCCAGCGCCTGGCCGGCGATGCCTGGCCCTGCTGGGCGCTCTCCAACCACGACGTGGTGAGATGTGCCACCCGCTGGGGCTCTGGAGAGGATCCCGTCGCCTATTCCAAGGTGGCCCTGGCCATGCTCTTCTCGCTGCGCGGCAGCGTCTGCGTCTACCAGGGCGAGGAGTTGGGTCTGCCCGAGGCCGAGGTGCCCTTCGCCCACCTCCAGGACCCCTACGGCAAGGTACTGTGGCCGGAGTTCAAGGGCCGCGACGGCTGCCGTACCCCCATGCCCTGGGAGCCGAACCAGAACGCCGGCTTCACCGCTCCGGGCGTGGACCCCTGGCTACCGGTGGACGAGCACCACCTGGCCCTGGCCGTGTCGCGCCAGCAGAACGACTCAACCTCAGTCCTCAACGCCACGCGTCGGCTGCTGGCCTTCCGGGCCGCTCATCCAGCACTGATCGACGGCGACCTCACCCTGGTCGACGTCGGCAGCGCGCTGCTCGGTTTCATCCGCGAGACGGCCGACGAGAAGATCCTCTGCGTGTTCAATCTCACCGGCCAAGTCCATGAGACCCCGCTGCCGATGACGGCGAACAGGGCCCTCGAGGGGCATGGCTTCAGCGTCGATCTCGACGGCGACACCTTGCGCCTGCCGGCCTACCAGGCGGCCTTCTATCGGTTGGGCTGACACGTCACCGACATTTGCCTACGACACAACAACACGCCGGTCCTCGACGAGTAATCCCAGCACCGGGAGCCGGCAAGGAGTCAAGACAATGGCAAGCGTAACCCTGAACAAGATCAACAAGGTCTTCGGTCGCGACCACATCATCAAGGGCATCGACCTCAGCATCGGCGACGGCGAGTTCGTGGTCTTCGTCGGCCCCTCCGGCTGCGGCAAGTCGACCCTGCTGCGGCTGATCGCCGGCCTGGAGTCGATCACCGACGGTGAGCTGCGCATCGCCGGCGACGTGGTCAACGACCTGCCGCCCCGCGAGCGCGGTGTGGGCATGGTCTTCCAGTCCTACGCCCTCTATCCGCACATGACGGTCTACGAAAACATGGCCTTCGGCCTCAAGCTGGCCAAGGAAGGCAGCGAGACCATCAAGGAGCGGGTGATGGCCACGGCGCGCATCCTGCAACTCGAAGACCTGCTGCACCGCAAGCCCAAGGCACTCTCCGGCGGCCAGCGCCAGCGCGTGGCCATGGGGCGCGCCATGGCCCGTGAGCCCCGCATTCTGCTGTTCGACGAGCCACTCTCTAACCTCGACGCCTCGCTGCGCGTGCAGATGCGCAACGAGATCGCCCGCCTGCACCACCGCCTGGGCTCGACCATGGTCTACGTCACCCACGACCAGGTCGAGGCCATGACCCTGGCCGACAAGATCGTGGTGCTCAACGCCGGAGAGGTGGAGCAGGTGGGCAGCCCGCAGGAACTCTACCAGCGCCCGGCGACGCGCTTCGTGGCCGGTTTCATCGGCTCGCCGACCATGAACTTCATGCCGGCCGAATTGCTTGGTAGCGATGCCGAGGGGTGTCGGGTCAGCGCGCCGGGACTGGGCGAGCTGGCCCTGCCTCAGGAGGCCAACGGCCAAGGTGCCGGTGACAAGCTGTCGCTGGGTGTGCGCCCCGAGCATCTGCGCCTGGCCGAGGCCGAAGGTGATAACCGCTTCGAGATCGTCAACGTCGAGTACCTCGGCAACGAGGTCTACGTCTACCTCGAGCCCAAGGCCGGCGACACCCTACTGATCCATCGTAGCGAGGCCCCCAGCCACTGGAGCATCGGCCAGCGGGTCGCGTTGGTGCCCGATCTCGAGCACGTCCACTTGTTCGACGCGCACGACCGGGCACTGGGCATCGCCAAACGGTCCAGGGCCGCCTGAACGCTACGGCGCGGTCCACCTCCCAGCCCACCCGGGCCGGGAGGGGAACGCGACCATCGACCCGGTTGGTATGCGGCCCGGCATGGCCGCACCACGGCGTGAGGGACGCGTACTCCACCTGACACCCGACCAGGCCGCCTGGCTGCTCGCAGGCTGAGTCGCCACGGTCGTGCGGCTGCTCCGGCCGCACTGGCAGCTCACTGCCGGACGCGCTATGCTAGGCGGCTAACTGAATCGTTATAGTTCATCGGAGTCGCCCCGTGCCTCCCTCTCGTCACATCACCCTCAAGGATCTGGCCCGCGAACTCGGCGTCTCCACGGCGACTGTCTCCAATGCCTTCAACCGTCCGGATCAACTCTCACCCGCTTTGCGCGAGCGCATCCTCACCGAGGCCCAGCGGCTTCGCTACCACGGCCCCGACGCCAAGGCTCGCAGTCTGCGTACCGGTCGCTCGCAGATCATCGCGGTCATCCTCGCCGAGAGCCTCACCTACAGCCTCAACGACCCCGTGGCCAGCGAGCTGCTATCGGGCATCGCCGAGGTGCTGGACACCCAGGGCCATACCCTGCTGCTGCTCTCAGGACGCCAGTCGCCCGCCAGGGTGCCGGGCTCAGCAAGCATCGCCGATGGTTACATCGTCTACGGGCTGATGCCGAGTCTCGCGCTGCTCGCCGATCTGCCTGCCCAGCGCCCCCTGGTCGCGGTGGACTTCGATATCGAGCACCACGCCTGCATCCACGTAGACAACGAACCGGCAGCCTACGCCATCGCCGATCATGCCCTGGCGACCCCGCCGAAGCGCCCCGCGGTGATCAACCTGCGACTCACCGAACAACCCTGCAACGGCCGTATCGGGCCGGAGCAGACCCTGCTGCCAGCGAATCGCACCATCACCCGCGCCCGGCTGGACGGCTTCTACCGGGCCTTCGCCAACCACGGCATCGAGCCCGGCGAGGTGCCGATGTGGAACATCGAAGAGAACACCCACGAGGTGTGTGCCCCGGTGATCGAGGATATCCTCGACCTGCCCGACGACGAGCGGCCGGACCTGTTGCTGTGCATGTCCGACCGCATCGCCCTGACGGCCCTGATGCTCGCTGAGGCACGCGGTCTACGCCTCCCTGAAGACCTGCGCATCACCGGCTTCGACGGCATCGCCGAGGGTCAATATCGCGCACCGCGGCTGACCACGGTGCGTCAGGACAGCACCGAAAAAGGACGCATCGCGGCGCGCATGATCCTTGGCCTGGCTCCCGCCGAATCGCAGCTGCTGCACACCGAGCTGGTGCTCGGCGAGACCTGTCCTTGAGCCCAGCTCAGACTATACTCCTGCGGCCGTAGCGACTAAGCCCCCCCCTAAGCTGGTATCCCAAACCTCCTGACAAACTCCATGATCAGGCCGGCCATTACCGCCCCAACGACCGGCAAGCCGCTACATCCACTCTCCACTCAACGCAACAGCAGCACCGGCACGCTGGCCCTGCGCAGCATCGCCGTGGTGGTGCTGCCCACCAGCAGATGACGAATCCGCGAGTGGCCATAGGCGCCCATCACCAGCAGGTCGATGTCGTGCTCCGCCTGATAGCCGCGCAGCGTGGCTTCCACCTCGCCGGCACGGATCGCCCCTTCGGCGTCATGACCGGCTTCGCGCAGCGTGGCCAGCGCCCAGTCGAGCTGCGAGCGGTTGTCGCCGGTCTCGGCGCCGACGATCACCACGTGCACCGCGATCCCCGCAAACAGCGGACTCTTGGCCAGCATCTCCACCCCCTTGCGGGTGGTCTTGCTGCCGTCGAAGGCGATCATCACCCGTTCGGGCCGCCGAAACGTCTCCGGCACCATGAGGATCGGCCGGTGCAGGGTCCGCACCACCCGTTCCAGGTTGGAGCCCAGGTGCTCGCTGGCCTGGTGAGCCGTCTCGCCGCGCTTGCCCACCACCAGCAGGCGAGTCTCGCGCTCGAGCTCTTCGAGGGTCTCCACCAGCGTGCCGTTGCGCTGACGGGTGGCGGGCGACGCCACGCCGTCCGCCACGGCCCGCTCCTTGGCCGCCTTGAGCATCAGCCGGCCCTGCTCCTGGGCCACCTTGGCGCGCCGCTCGTCGAGGCTCGCCAGCTCTTCCAGCAGATGCTCCCGCGAGCCCAGGCCGATGTTGCCGGAAAGATCCGCCTCGGCGGTCTGGGGGTGGTTGTCGACCACGTGCAGGAAGGTCAGCGGCGCCTCGAGCGCCAGGCTGGCCCAGGCCGCGTAGTCGCATACCCCTTCGGAAAACTGCGAGCCGTCGATGGCGGCCATTACCTGTTCTGTCATGGAGTGCTGTCCTGGCTGGCGTTGCGTGTTATCGCGATGTGTCACCCTTGGGTTTCTACCGCATCGGGGTGAGCTTGCCTAGGACATGGATCAACGAACCCCGGGGCGGAACCGATTAGTGCTGCAGGCGAGCCACCAGGGCATCGGCGAAGGTATCGGTGGTACCGCTGCCGCCCATGTCCGGGGTCACCTGGTCGCGGGCCGAGTCCAGCACTTCGCGGATGGCACCGCGAATCCGTGCGCCCTTGTCCACCATGCCCAGGTGGTCGAGCATGTCGGCTGCCGCCAGCAGCAAGGCGCAGGGGTTGGCGATCTTTCTGCCGGCGATGTCGGGTGCCGAGCCATGGACCGCCTCGAAGATGGCGGCATCGGCACCGATGTTGGCACCCGGCGCCAGCCCCAGGCCGCCCACCAGTCCTGCGCACAGGTCGGAGAGGATGTCGCCGAACAGGTTGGTGGTGACGATGACGTCGAACTGCTGGGGGTTCATCACCAGCTGCATGCAGGCGTTGTCGACGATCATCTCCTGGAATTCGATCTCGGGATAGTCGCCGGCCACCTCGCGGGCTACGTCGAGGAACAGCCCCGAGCTGGTCTTGATGATGTTGGCCTTGTGCACGGCGGTGACCTTCTTGCGGCCACGCTGCCGTGCCAGCTCGAAGGCATAGCGGACGATGCGCTCGGAACCCTGGCGGGTGACGCGGATGGTGGACAGCGCGGTATCGCCATCGTCGGTGACGCTCTGCCCTTCGGAGAGATAAGCGCCCTCGGTATTCTCGCGCACCGTGATCAAGTCGATGTCGTCGTAGCGCGAACGGGTGCCGGGGAAGCTGATCGCCGGGCGCACATTGGCGTAGAGGTCGAAGTGGCGGCGTAGCTGCACGTTGATCGAGGAGAAGCCCTTGCCGACCGGGGTGGTCAGCGGCCCCTTCAGGGCAACGCGGTGTTTTTCGATCGCCGCCAGCGTCTCATCCGGAATCAGCGTGCCGTGATTCTCCAGAGCGGTCAGGCCGGCGTCGAAGAATTCATAGGTCAGACCGCAATCCAGCGCATCGAGCACGCGCAGCGTGGCGTCCATGATTTCCGGGCCGATGCCGTCGCCTTTCAATACCGCTATCGTTTGACTCACCGTGGTACCTCGTCGAAGTTGAGTGGATGGGATCGAATTCCAGGCCCCTGGCCCTGAGTGACGTGCAGACGATGATACGCTGGCCGAAGGCAAGACTCTCTCCCCCAGTAGTTGCAGGCGCTCGAATCCACCATCGAGCGCCGCGTAGATTTTCTGCGCCTGCTTCCGAGTCTTGCAGACGACGTCTAGGAGCGTTGGCGGCATGCCGCCGCCGGCCACGGACGAACTTACCGCAGCAACAGTACCGGCTGCTCGGTCTGGCGCAGCATCGCCGTGGTGGTGCTGCCCACCAGCAGGTGGCGAATTCGCGAGTGACCGTAGGCGCCCATCACCAGCAGGTCGATGCCGTGCTCCGCCTGGTAGCCGCGCAGCGTGGCTTCCACCTCACCGGCGCGAATCGCCCCTTCGGCGTCGTGACCCGCCTCCCTCAACGTGGCCAGCGCCCAGTCGAGCTGCGAGCGGTTGTCGCCGGTCTCGGCACCGACGATCACCACGTGCACCGCGATCCCCGCAAACAGCGGGCTTTTCGCCAGCATCTCCACCCCCTTGCGGGTGGTCTTGCTGCCGTCGAAGGCGATCATCGCCCGTTCGGGCCGATGGAACGTCTCCGACACCATGAGGATCGGCCGGTGCAGGGTCCGCACCACCCGTTCCAGGTTGGAGCCCAGGTGCTCGCTGGCCTGGTGAGCCGTCTCGCCGCGCTTGCCCACCACCAGCAGGCGAGTCTCGCGCTCGAGCTCTTCGAGAGTCTCCACCAGCGTGCCGTTGCGCTGACGGGTGGCGGGCGACGCCACGCCGTCCGCCACGGCCCGCTCCTTGGCCGCCTTGAGCATCAGCCGGCCCTGCTCCTGGGCCACCTTGGCGCGCCGCTCGTCGAGGCTCGCCAGCTCTTCCAGCAAGTGCTCCCGCGAACCCAGGCCGATGTTGCCAGAAAGATCCGCTTCAGCGGTCTGGGGGTGGTTGTCGACCACGTGCAGGAAGGTCAGCGGCGCGTCGAGCGCCAGGCTGGCCCAGGCCGCGTAGTCGCATACCCCTTCGGAAAACTGCGAGCCGTCGATGGCGGCCATTACCTGTTCCGTCATGTCAGTGACCTCCCATCAGCTTTTCGACGGCCTCGGGGTCGTCATGCACCGCATAGCGGTCGACGATGGTAGCACTGGCCTCGTTGAGACCGATCATGTCCACCTCGGTACCTTCCCGGCGGAACTTGATCACCACGCGGTCCAGCGCCTGCACGGCGGTGATATCCCAGAAGTGCGCCCGCGACAGGTCGATGGTGACGGTCTCGACGGACTCCTTGAAGTCGAAGGCGGCGCCGAAACGCTCGGAGGAGGCGAAGAACACCTGCCCCACCACCGTGTAAATGCGACGGCTGCCCTCTTCGGCTTCCTCACTGCCGATGTAGAGGATGTTGCCCACCTTGTTGGCGAAGAACATGGCCGCCAGCAGCACGCCGACGAAGACGCCGATGGCCAGGTTGTGGGTGCCCACGGTGACCACCACCGTAGCCAGCATCACCAGATTGGTGCTCATCGGATGCTTCTTGAGATCCTTGACGGAGCTCCAGCTGAAGGTGCCGATGGAGACCATGATCATCACCGCCACCAGCGCCGCCATGGGAATCTGCGACACCCAATCGGCCAGGAAGACCACCATCAGCAGCAGTGCCACGCCGGCAATCAGCGTCGACAGCCGCCGCCGACCGCCCGACTTGATGTTGATCACCGACTGGCCGATCATCGCGCAGCCCGCCATGCCGCCCAGCAGACCGGCGCCGATGTTGGCAATGCCCTGGCCCTTGCACTCACGGTTCTTGTCGCTCTTGGTGTCGGTCAGATCGTCGATGATGGTCGCGGTCATCATCGATTCCAGCAGCCCCACCACCGTGAGCATCAGCGAGTAGGGCAGAATGATCATCAACGTCTCGAGATTGAGCGGCACTTCCGGCCACAGGAAGACCGGCAGGCTGTCGGGCAGCTCGCCCATGTCGCCGACGCTTCTGATCTCCATGCCGGTGGCCATGTAGACGCCGGTGAGCACCACGATGCACACCAGCGGCGAGGGAATCGACTTGCCGATCACCGGCACGTAGGGGAAGCCGTAAATGATCGCCAGGCCGGCCAGCGTCATGGCGTAAACGTGCCAGGTGACGCCAGTCAATTCCGGCAGTTGAGCCATGAAGATGAGAATGGCGAGCGCATTGACGAAGCCCGTGACCACCGAGCGCGATACGAAGCGCATCAGATCGGCGAGCTTGAGATACCCGGCGATGATCTGGAAGACGCCGGTGAGCAACGTGGCGGCCAGCAGATACTCGAGACCATGCTCCTTGACCAGGGTGACCATCAGCAGCGCCATGGCGCCGGTAGCCGCCGAGATCATCCCGGAACGTCCCCCGGTGAAGGCGATGATCACGCAGATCGCAAAAGACGCGTAGAGGCCGACCTTGGGATCGACGCCGGCGATGATCGAGAAGGCGATCGCCTCGGGAATCAACGCCAGAGCGACGACGATGCCCGACAGGGTGTCGCCCTTGAGGTTGGAGAACCAACTCAGTTTCATTTTTTCGTACATGCTGCGGTCCAGTCAGGGGTGGTTATCGTGTCTTGCAAGGTCGGCGCCATGTCGCGAGCGTGCCAGCCCAAGATCAGCGTCAACGAAGCGCCGGTCAGCCAAGGACATGGCAACCGGAGCGACGACGTAATGCCTGATTCCGACACCGGCGTGGCGTCGCAAGGCGAAGAAGAGGAGGGTGCGCTAGGGCGGCGTGGCCAGCCCGGCGGAAGGTATCGTCACGAGAAAAAGAATCCCTTGCTCAGTCATGGCGAAGCGGGTATGGACGAAAGTCTAAGCTCCGCTCCCGACAAGAGCGCGAGAGTCTAGCAAAGATCGTGCTGCGGCGCACCCTGGCGCAGCCGGCGTTCCAGACGGCGCTCGTAGAGCCCCTTGGCAACGAGCGTGCCGAGCACCAGAGCGCCACCGACGAAGGCGATGGGCGCCGGGCGCTCACCGAGCAGCCACCATACCCACAGCGTACCCACCACCACCTCGAGCAGCATCAGCAGCCCCACTTCGGCCGCCGGCAAGTAAAGCGGCCCACGCTGAATCAGCGTGAAGCCCAGCGGCAGCAGCACGAGACACAGCAGCACCAGCCATATCAGGCTGTCGGCCGGGGGGAGCTGCAAACCACCGGTCAGGCTGCCGAACGCCGCCGCCACGCACGCCACGATCAGGCCGGAAAGGGTCAGCATGGGGCTCATGTCGATGCCCGGCCGCGTGCGGCACAGGGTGAAGTTGGCGGCCAGGCCGGTGGCTGCCAGCAGAGCGAAGGCGTTGCCGATCCACGAGCCGGTACCGGCGTCGTCGAGCACGATCAGTGAGGTACCCAGCAGACACAGCCCGATGGCCAGCCAGGTGCGCCGGGGCAGACGTTCGTGAAGAAACAGGCGCGACAGCAGCGCGGCGATCAGCGGTGCCCCGGCCAGGATCATCAGCACGTTGCCACCCTTGGTGTACTGGTTGCCGAGCACGAAGCCGAAGGTGGAGGCGCTGAACAGCAGCGCCACGCCGATGCCGGTCCAGCCGCAGCGCCGGTAGGCGGCCAGGGTCTGGGCTCCGTTGCGCATCATCACGATGGCGATGAAGCCCAGCGCAGTGAGCAGGCCACGCCATACTAGAATCTCGGCATCGGGCAGGCCGATCACCTTGATCAGCAGAGCGTCGGGAGAAATGATCAGGGCACCGCCGCCGGTCATCAGCAGACCCTGCTGGCGGTGCGATAACCAGTGCGTCAAGGCGACCTCGTATGCCGGTGAGTCGCCTCAGAGTGCCAGAACATGGGCACGCTGCCCATCAGGCATCGTTATCACTCGCCTTGGGTGACGGCTTGCCAACCTTGCCGGCACGCATATCGCGGAATGCTTCCATCAGATCGATGGGCAGCGGAACGACGATGGTGGACGCATTCTTGTTGCTCATGTCGCTCATCGTCTGCAGGTAGCGCAGCTGCAACGCGGCGGAGTTCTCGGACATGACGTTGGCCGCCTCGACCAGCTTCTTCGAGGCCTGCAGCTCGCCCTCGGCGTGGATCACCTTGGCACGCCGTTCACGCTCGGCCTCGGCCTGGCGAGCGATGGCACGGATCATGCTTTCGTCGAGGTCGACGTGCTTGATCTCCACGTTGGCCACCTTGATGCCCCAGCCCTCCGCCGAGGCGTCGATGATCTCCTGAATGTCGTCGTTGAGCTTGTCGCGCTCGGAGAGCATCTCGTCGAGGTCGTGCTTGCCGAGCACCGAACGCAGCGTGGTCTGCGCCAGCTGGCTGGTGGCATTGACGAAGTGTTCCACCTGGATGATGGCTTTCTCCGGATCCACCACGCGGAAGTAGATCACCGCATTGACCTTGACGGTGACGTTGTCCTGAGAGATCACGTCCTGCTCCGGCACGTCCATGGTGATCACCCGCAGGTCGACCACTTCCATCTTCTGGATGCCGGGAATGACGATGATCAGCCCCGGCCCTTTCACCGCCTGAAAGCGACCGAGAAAGAACACCACGCCGCGCTTGTACTCGGGCAGAATGCGGATCGATGCCGCAATCAGCATGACGAGCAGTACGACGGGAACGAGATAGGAAATCATCATGGCTGCGTCTCCCTGTGAATCATGAACGGTCGGTCCAGTGGGCTAACCCGGCGTCGATCACTCATCGGCACGACGCTCGGCGTCATCCACGGGTTCGACATCGACGGTGAGGCCGTTGATGCGCACTACCCGCACGACCTGGCCCCGTCGCAACGGATGAGCGCTGCGGGCGTTCCACCGCTCACCGTGCAGGCGCACGTGGCCCTGGCCCTCGAAATCCTCCAGGACCGTGGCCTCGCTGTCTGCCAGCTCCTCCTGCCCAGTGCGTACCGGCCGGCGCCGCAGCCCGACGAAGCGGGTGACCGCCCACAGCATCAGACCGGCTGCCAGCAGCGCCACGCCGCCGATCAGCGGCAGAGAAATGCTCAAGTTGTCTGCGTCCATCAGTATCACCGATCCGAACACGAAGGCAGCGATGCCGCCGATGCCGAGAATGCCGAAACTAGGCATCAGTGCTTCGCCGACGATCAGCGCCAGCCCCACCAGGATCAGCGCCAGCCCGGCATAGTTGACCGGCAGCACCTGGAAGGCGAACAGCGCCAGCAGCAGGCAGATGATGCCGATGGTGCCGGGCACCAGACTGCCCGGATTGGACAGCTCGAAGATCAACCCGTAGAAGCCGATGATCATTAGGAAATAGGCGACGTTGGGGTTGGTGATCACCGACAGCAGTTGGGTGCGCCAGTCGGGATCGAAGCGCTCGAGCGTCAGCCCGGCGGTATCCAGCGTGCGCTCGCCGCGCTCCATCACCACCGTGCGGCCGTCGATCCGTTCGAGCAGATCGTCGATGTCGCGGGCCACCACATCGATGACGTTTCTCTCCAGCGCCTCGCTGGCGGTGAGGTTGACCGCCTCGCGCACCGCTTCCTCGGCCCAGTCGGCATTGCGACCGTGGCGTTCGGCCAGCGAGCGGATGTAGGAGACGGCGTCTTCCAGCACCTTGCGCTCCATGGCCGTCTCACCGCGGCGGGGTTGGTCTTCGGCCGCATCACCGCCTTCCGGCTCGGCAGCCTCGTCGTTGCCGTTCGCCGGTTGATCCTCGGTGGATTCGTCGCCACCCTCCTCCTCACCGCCTCCCAGGCCGGGCAAGCCACCGCCGCCCATCTGCACCGGCGTCGCCGAGCCGAGATGCGTGGCTGGCGCCATGGCTGCCACATGGCTGCCATAGAGCAGGTAGGTTCCGGCGCTGGCAGCCCGCGCGCCGCTTGGCGAGACGTAGATCGCCACGGGCACGCTGGCGTTGAGCATGGCGGTGATCATGTCACGCATGGAGGCATCCAGGCCCCCCGGCGTATCCATTTCCACCACCACCAGTTCGGCATCACGCTCGGCGGCCCGCGCCAAACCGCGCTTGAAGTAGTCGCTGGTGGCCGGACCGATGGCTCCCTCCACGGTCATCGCCAGAACCACACGCTCATTCTGCTGGGCATGGCTCTGCCAGGCCGCGAACCCGCCCAGCGCCAGGCACAGCACGCTGAGAAGCAGCAACAGGCGGTGACGGACACTGCCTTCACGTGCGCTCATTATGCCCTGTCCTCCCATGGAGACCGCCCGAACCGGGGCCCTTGCCAACTGACAACCGCGAACACCGGCTGGTTCAGCTTATTCTTATTCCAGCCTAGCAGGCCGTCGACATTACCGCCGACCGACACCAGCGACAAAAAGCCCGGTGCCAGTGACACCGGGAAGCGGGCAACCGCCCAGGAGGTTCACAGGTCGTGCGGCTCACCGGCGAAGCGCTTCTGCACTTCGACCATGTAGGCGGCCAACGACGTCAATTCCTCGCTGTCCCAGGCCAAGGGTTCGGCTTCCATGGGAGCGACCATGCAGATCTGGATCATCTCGTCGGCATGCACCTGGTCCATGCCGAACTGATTGCTGGCCATCGCAACCTCATGGGGGAAGGGCCGTTCGAAGGTATCGTTGTAGCCCATGTCGTTGCCATCGCTGCCATGACAGCTGGCACAAGCCAGGCCGTTACTGCTCAACGAGGTGTCGTAGTAGAGCGCTTCACCACGCGCGAGCAGCTCGGCGTCATTGCCGCCGGTTTCCTCATAGCCGGGACTGTAGTCAGCGGGACGCGCCACATCGGCACTCGAGCCACCTTCTGCCTCTCCTTCTGCTTCGCCCTCTCCTTCTGCTTCACCTTCTGCACCGCCCTCGGCCTCGCCTTCTGCCTCGGCTTCACCTTCGCCAGCGCCTTCTGCTTCTGCCTCCGCTTCGGCGCCGCCTTCGGCATGATTGCTGGCCAACAGCAGGGACTCTGCGCCGAGCGGAGCCATCGCCGTGTCACCGGCCGTGGCCTGCAGGGCCGTTCCCCCTGCCACCAGGAGCAGGGCGGGCGCGGTATAGGCGACCCGTCGGCTCAAGCGTCCCAGCAGCTTGCGACGTTTGTCGTCATGATATGACATAGTGGTTCTCCTCCATGGCTCCCAAAGGGTTGTTGGGATTCTCGATGACAGCCAGGGTCATGGTTACCGCTGCCGCTCAGCGGTATGCCTTGGTAGGCGATGGCCGACGAAACCTTACAGACACGACGATGGACTCACCCTGTAAGGAATGCCTTGTGGATACGACTCTCATCACACCCAAGCTGGCAAACCACTCGAGGAGCCCATGACGGAGACCGCCACCCATGCCGATGCCATGACGCGTGACGACCTCTGCAACCGATTGGAGCAGGCCCTGGCCGCACAGGGATATCGCAAGGACGTTCGGGGAATGGCACTGATGGCCGACACCGGCCTGGCGCACCACCATCTGTGGCTCGCCCGCGGCGGCGACGACTGGGTGGCGCGACTGCCCAAGCAGAGCCAACTGGGCCTGGATGCCCATGCCAACCTGAACTACCAGGCCGCCTGCTTCGAACGCGCCGGTCGCTGCGGCCATGCCCCGGCACTGCACGGCCTGCTCACGCCCTCGGCGGCACTGCCCCGCGGCGGCCTGCTGGTCAGTGCCGTGCGCGGTCGCGCCGCCCGATTGCCCGACGACTTGCCGGCCATCGCCGAGGCGCTGGCCGCCCTGCACGACCTGCCGCTACCGCCACGCGATGAGCGCGCCCCGCTAATGGCGCCGGACGACCCTTGGGCCGCCATGCGCGAGGAGGTCGAGGCCCAGGCCGAGTTCCTCGGCAAGGCCGAGCTTTCACCGGCCGTGGTCTCGGCGATCGAGGACGAGCTGGCCGCGCTGCCGCCCCGACTTGGCGAGCGCGAAGCGGCCCAACCACGCCTGATCAGTTTCGACGCCCATCCCGGCAACTTCCTGATCCGCGACGACGGCAGCGCCGTGCTCGTCGACCTGGAGAAGTGCCGCTACGGGCTGCCGGGCTTCGATCTGGCACATGCCAGCCTCTACACCTCCACCACCTGGGACATCACCAGTCACGCCGTGCTGAGCGTCGATCAGGTAGCTGCCTTCTATCGTCGCTGGATGAGCGATACCGGTCTTGTCGACGCCACGACCCTGCTCGCCTGTCGTCGCGCCATGTGGCTCTGGTCGCTCACCTGGTGTGCCAAATGGCGCGCCAGCCATCGCCGCTCCCGCGATGCCGAGGCGCGCGGCGAGGACTGGTCCGCCGAGCTCAGCGATGCCGCACTGATCGCCCATGTGCGTGACCGGGTCGAGCATTACCTGTCGCTCGCCACCATCGATCACGTCCGGCGCGAGTTCGACGCGCTGGCCAACGCTCTGGAAAAGGACACCTGACATGCCCCGCCTGCTTGCCACCCCTACCCTGTCTCGTGCCGCCCTGCTGGCCGGCCTCGTGCTGGCCATGCCTGCGGTTGCCAGTCCCGATCTCGACGACTGGAATGCCGTGCGCGACGCGGCACGCGGCCAGACGGTCTACTGGAACGCCTGGGGCGGCGATACGCGCACCAACGGCTACATCGACTGGGTGGCCGAACGCATGGCCGAGGAGCACGACATCGACGTGGTGCACGTCAAGGTCGACGACACCAGCACTGCCGTCTCCCGCGTGCTGGCCGAGAAGTCGGCGGGCAACGTCACCGATGGCAGCATCGACCTCATCTGGATCAACGGCGAGAACTTCGCAGCCATGAAGGAGCACGACCTGCTCTACGGCCCCTTCGCCGAGGCTCTACCCCACTTCGCCCTGACGCGTCAGGACGCCAATCCGGAGATGGTCACCGACTTCACGCTGCCTACCGAAGGGTACGAGTCGCCCTGGGGCAAGGCGCAGATCACCTTCTACTACGACAGCGAGGAAGTCGCGACGCCACCGGCCAGCATCGAGGCGCTGCACGACTGGGCCGAAACCCACCCCGGGCGCTTCACCTACCCGCGGATTCCCGACTTCACCGGCAGCACTTTCCTCAAGCAGGCCCTGATCGCCCTGACCGACGAGCGCGGTGCCCTCTATGCACCGGTCGAGGAGAGCGACTTCGAGGTGGTAACGGCCCCGCTGTGGGACTACCTCGACGCCCTCCACCCCCACCTGTGGCGCAGCGGGCGCCAGTTCCCAAGCTCGGGGCCTGAGCTGCGCAGCCTGATGGGCGACGGCGAACTGGCGCTGGCCTTCACCTTCTACCCCTCGGAGCCGGCTGCCGCCGTGGCCGACTACGAACTCCCGGAGAGCACGCGCAGCTACGTGCTGGACGCAGGCACCCTGGGCAACGTGCACTTCGTGGCGATTCCCTTCAACTCCCCCCACAAGGCCGGCGCCCTGATGCTGGCCGACTTCCTGCTCTCACCGAAGGCCCAGGCCCACAAGCAGGATATCGACGTGTGGGGCGACCGCACCGTGCTCGACGTTGCCCACCTGGACGCAGACACCCAGGCGCTGTTCGAGGTCGATGACAGCAACCCGGCCATGCTGCCCGCCGACGCGCTGCAGAAGACGTTGCCCGAACCGCACCCCAGCTGGATGACGGCCCTGCAGAACGCTTGGCAGGCACGCTACGTCGACGAATGACCTAGCCCGCCAACGCCGACATGCACTGACGCCATGCTGCTGCGCCTGACTCCCGCGCTGATCGTCACCCTGCTGGTCGGGCCCATCGTGGCCGGCGTGGGCATGGTGCTGCTGCCGGCGTTCGGCTACCTGCCGGCGCTGGGCGGCAATGCCCTGAGCCTGGCGCCGTGGCGGGCGCTTTTCGCCCAGCCGGGTCTGGCGCATTCGGTGGCTGTGAGTCTTACCAGCGGCCTGGTCACCACCGCGGTATCGCTGGCGATCGTGCTGCTGTTTCTGGCCGGCACCTCGGGCTCGCGGCTCGACCGCTGGCTGCGCCGCCTGGTATCGCCGCTGCTGTCGGTACCGCATGCCGCGGCAGCCTTTGGCCTGGCCTTTCTGATCGCTCCCTCGGGGCTGGTGGCGCGCCTGCTGTCGCCCGGCATCACCGGCTGGGAGCGGCCGCCCGACTGGCTCATCGTTCAGGATCCCTGGGGGCTTTCGCTGATGGCGGGGCTGATTCTCAAGGAGATTCCCTTCCTGTTGCTGATGAGCCTGGCCGCCCTGCCTCAGCTCGAAGTGCCGCGGCGCGTGGCCATGGCCCGCTCGCTGGGCTACCGCCCCACCCTGGCCTGGCTCAAGGTCGTCGCCCCGGCGCTGTATCCGTTGATCCGCCTGCCCGTCTACGCAGTCATCGCCTTCGCCTCCTCGGTGGTGGACGTGGCAATGATCCTCGGCCCCACCCTGCCGCCGACGCTTGCCGTATCGATTCTCGAATGGTTCAACGACCCCGATCTCTCCCACCGCTTTCTCGCCTCGGCAGGCGCCGTGCTACAGCTCGGTGTAACCCTGGCGGCGCTCGCCGGCTGGTGGGGGCTGGAGTGTCTAGCCAGGCGACTGGGACGGCGCTGGATCGACGCTGGTCAACGCCGGCGCGGCGAAGGCTGTCTGCGGCTAACCGGCAAGAGTGCCATGCTGGCGACCACGCTCGCTGCCGGGCTTGGCCTCATCGGCCTGGCCCTCTACTCTGTGGCCGGTTTCTGGCGCTTCCCCCATTCGCTACCCGATTCGCTCACGCTCGACCACTGGCTGGGTGCCATGCCCTCGCTGGGCGGGCCGGTGAGCACCACCCTCATCATCGCGGCCAGCGCCACATTGCTCGCCCTGCTGCTCGCCCTGGCGGCGCTGGAAAACGAGCAACGCAGCGGCAAGCACCCTGCCGAAGGGCGACTGCTCTCAGCCCTGTCGCTGCTCTATCTGCCGCTGATCGTGCCGCAGATCGCCTTTCTGTTCGGCCTGGTAGTGCTGTTCGAAACCGTGGGATGGCGGGCACGCCTGCCGCTGGCGATATTCGGCCATCTGCTGTTCGTACTGCCCTACGTCTTCCTGTCGCTGGCCGAGGCCTATCGCCGCTTCGATCCGCGCTGGTCGCAGCTCGCCCGGACCCTGGGCCGCTCCCCCAACGCCACCTTTTGGCGGATACGCCTGCCCATGCTGTTGGCGCCGGTACTCACTGCTGCGGCAGTTGGCCTGGCGATCAGCATCGGCCAGTATCTACCCACCCACCTGCTCGGCGCCGGACGCATCACCACCGTGACCACCGAGGCCGTGTCGCTGGCCTCCGGAGCCAACCGCCGGGTGATCGGTGTGTGGGCACTGGTCCAGGCCAGCCTGCCGCTGCTGGGTTTCGTGATCGCCATCGGCGTGCCGCGCCTGCTCTGGGCACGCCGCCGCGGATTGCAAGGAGCGCCATGACTTCCCATCGCCTCGACCTGGAGAACGTCGACATCCGCCTCGACGGTCAGCTGCTGGTTGCGCTCGATGCCACCATCGGTCCCGGCGAGGTGCTCACCGTGATGGGCCCGTCGGGTTCCGGCAAGTCGACCCTGCTGGCCTTTCTGGCGGGGTTTCTCGACCCGGCCTTCGAGGCCCGGGGACGTGTCGCTCTGGATGGCCGGGACATCACCGCCCTGCCCGCCGAAGAGCGCGGCATCGGCCTGCTGTTCCAGGACCCGCTGCTCTTTCCGCACCTTTCGGTGGCCGGCAACCTGCGCTTCGGCATGCCGCGCCATACGCACGACAAGTCACGGCGTATCGCCCAAGCGCTCGACGACGTGGGCCTCGAGGGTTTCGGCGACCGCGACCCGGCGACACTCTCCGGCGGGCAGAAGGCAAGAGTCGCACTGATGCGCCTGCTGCTCTCGGAACCCCGTACGGTCTTGCTCGACGAGCCCTTTTCCAAGCTCGATACCCATCTGCGCCAGGAGATGCGCGAACTGGTGTTCGACCATCTGCACCAGGCCGGACTGCCCAGCCTGCTGGTCACCCACGACCGCGACGACGCCGCAGCGGCAGGTGGGCAAGTCATCGAGCTGAGTCGCTAAGGGCGGACCGATACGGCTGACGACGATTCCCAGCGCACGCGGTGGGGATCGAAGCCCTCGATCAAATCGGCTTCGACGAAGCAGTCGCCCTCACTCCCGCCGAAACGCCTGCCGGCTGCGTTCCCCACGAAAAGCGCCGCATGGGTCCAGGAGGACTGAGTGAGATACTGAATCACCGTGCTCAGGCGCGAAGAGCCTTCGACCAGTAGCACGTCACCGGGCTCGAGACAGGCGAGCACATCCTGCTCGATACGTTCTTGGCCCTGGAGCCAGGGCCGGGGACAGGAAAGCCAGCAGCCGAGCCCGAATCCCAAACGTTCACAGGTCGCATTCATGCCGACACCCTCTATCTACGGGGATGCCCCGCTGCCAGGCGGCTAGCCTGGCAGCGAGAGGCCGTCGTTCATGGCCCTGGAAAGGGTCAGAGATTGGCACGCAGCAGGTACCGGTTGACACCGTCCTGATTGCCGCTCCGATTGCGCGATTCGACCACGAGTGTGTAGCGCCCCGCGGGCATCTCGCGATCCAGCACGAACTGTCCGCCTCGGCGCTGTGCCGTTGCCACCTCTTGACCGCTCTCATCGAGCAATTTGCCATGCATACGAATATGCGCCCCACCGATGACATCGGCTGATCGGCTGGTGATGACCACGCGTGAGGGAGCGTCAAGCTCGAAGGCATAGCGGTCGGTTCCCCCGACGGCGCGCGACGTGGTGTTTCCCTCGTGCAGGGTCAGCGGAGAATGGCTGGGCATCGCTGCAGCGGCACTCACCAGGCCCAAGGTCAGTATGGCCGTTGCCAGCGTGGTCGATACATTGACGGTTTTCATGGTGCCTCTCCTTCTATAGCGTTGAAGCATCAGGACCACGATCTGTGAGTCCTTGGCTATTAGTA
This sequence comes from Halomonas faecis, assembly GCF_010993975.1. GTDB lineage: Bacteria > Pseudomonadota > Gammaproteobacteria > Pseudomonadales > Halomonadaceae > Halomonas > Halomonas faecis. The sequence goes on along the minus strand of NZ_JAACZO010000052.1, from coordinate 8,842 downwards.
GAGAGAAGCGGCCAGTAATTACCGATTGAATCACGCAAAAAATAGACGTTAAATTGCCAAAAAATTCATCGAAATAGCTCAACCATGCTGTCATCAATCGGCACAAACATCGACCAAACCAATGGTCTTTCAAACAATAGAACCGGTGATCATCAAACAGAAAAGCCGGCATATCGACATGCCTTTCACGCAACGAGTGGACAACAAAAAGCCAGGCAAAGCCTGGCAATATTGCATGCGCTGATGATTGATCGCTTCATGATGAGGATTGCAGGAAAACTCAGGCAGTCATCATTGCCCCGCCGCGTCGGTGGCAATCGCCGTCAATGCATCAGCCACCTTGTCGAGTGGCAGTTCGCAATCCGCCAGCCCGTGTCGCTCGGCCAGATACTCGGGATGATTCCACTCGATCAGCGTGCTTCCGTCGGCTTCTCTAACGACCATCTTCTGGGGCAGATCCAGCGCCATGCTGCCCTGGCACTGCATCATCGGCGTACCGACATCGGGATTGCCGAACACGTAGGTTCGCGTCGGCGGTAGCTCACGGTCGACGTTCGCCGCGTTGGCTTTGTGGTCGATGACGGTCACCAGGGTCATGCCGCGGGCTTCCAGTGTCTCGCGCAGCCGCTGGTCGACCATCTCGATGCCGTCCGCACTTTCACGCTGTTCGATGCCGTGCCCGTTGGCCACGGCCACACCAGCGACACACAGGGCCGTCACACCCAGGCCGGCCACTCCTCGAGCCAACATGCTCATGAGAACTCCTCCTTCGCTTGCGTTGCAGGATTACCTTTCCCAGCGTAGTCGTTGTCATCCCATCGCCGTATCCTCTCGTTGGGTCACGTAGCCCGGCAAGACCTTACACCGCATGCGCCCACGTCTCGCTGTAAGGGAACGCCATCGGCAACGACACCATCCTGAAGACCACCCCGAAGGGACATCATGAAGCCACCCCGACTCAGCGTGATCATTCCCACTCTGAACGAAGCCGATGGCATCGAGGCCACGCTCACCGCCCTGCTCGGCCTGTGGGGTTGCGGCGTGGAAATCGTCGTGGTCGACGGCGGCAGCGAAGACGCCACGGTGGCGCTGGCTCGCCCCCTGGCCTCGCAGGTGATCGACTCCCCTCCCGGTCGGGCGCGACAGATGAATGCCGGCGCCCGTGCCAGCCATGGCGAGCGCCTGCTGTTCCTGCATGCCGATAGCCGGCTGCCCAAGCGGGCCGACCAACGGGTGGAACGAGCCCTGGCCGGATCGCACTGCTGGGGGCGCTTCGACGTACGCCTGGCCGGCCGTCACCCTCTGCTGCCGATCATCGCTTTCGCCATGAACCGGCGCTCGCGGCTGACTGGCATCGCCACCGGCGATCAGGCGCTGTTCATGACCCGCGAGGCTTACGAGGCCGTGGGCGGCTTTCCCGAGCAGCCGCTGATGGAGGACATCGCCATGTCGCAGCGACTCAAGCGCCTGTCGCGACCCGCCTGCCTGCGCGCCAGGGTCACCACCTCGGGGCGACGCTGGGAGAAGCACGGCGCCTGGCGCACCATCCGGCTGATGTGGCGACTGCGCTGGCGCTACTGGCGCGGCGAAACGCCGGAAACTCTGGCGCGCGAGTATCGCCATGTCCGCTGATCGAGGCCCCTTTCCACTGGCCATACTGGCCAAGGCGCCGCTGCCCGGCCGGGTCAAGACACGGCTGATCCCGTCAATGGATGCCGAGGCCGCCGCCGGCCTGCACGAACGCCTGCTGCGCCACACCCTCGAGCAGGCTCTCCAGGCCACCCCGGCGCCATGCATCACGCTGTGGACGGCGCTGAATCATGCCCATCCGCTTTTCCACGAGCTGGTCAGCCGCTATGCCATCGCGCGGAAAGCGCAACCCGCGGGCGACCTCGGCCAGCGCATGCATCATGCCCTGGCCGCTATGAGCGGGCCGGGGCTGATCGTCGGCAGCGACTGCCCCGTGCTCACTCCTACTCTGCTGCGGCGCTGCTGGCAGGCACTGGCGAGTGCCGACGTCGTCTGCCTGCCCGCCGAGGATGGCGGCTACGCCCTGATCGGCGCACGTCGCGCCGAACCGCGACTGTTCGACGGTATCGACTGGGGCACGGACCGAGTCATGGCGCAGACGCGCCAGCGGATCGAGATGCTGGGCTGGCGATTGGCCTGCCCCGCCACGGTGTGGGACGTGGACCGGCCCGAGGATGTCGAGCGTTGGCAACGCGTGGAACGCCTTGCCGAAGAACGGGGAGGTCCGGCATGCTGACGCTCACCGCCCACTGGGAAGGAGCGCCCACCGTGTCTAGAGAGCCACTGGACGACCGCATGCAGCGCCTGGCTGCCGTACGCCCGCGCCTGCTCTCCTTTGCTCGCCTTCACCTGCGCGACAACGCCCAGGCCGAGGATGCCGTGCAAGATGCCCTGGAGGCCGCCATTACCAAGAGCGACAGCTTCGAAGGGCGCTCCGGCTACGAAACCTGGGTATTCGGCATTCTCAAGTACAAGATTCTCGATCTGATGCGTGCCCAGAAACGCCAGGGGCAGTGGCAACCGCTGGAGGACGAAAGCGACGACGACGCCATCGACCGCCTGTTCCAGCAGAACGGCCGCTGGCACGAGGCATCGCGCCCGGCCAGTTGGGGCGAGCCCGAGACGGTGTTCGAGAACGAGCACTTCTGGCAAGTGTTCGATGCCTGCATGATCAGCCTGCCCGACAGCGCCGCACGCGTCTTTTCGTTACGCGAGCTGATGGGGCTCTCCACCGACGACATCTGTCGGGAGCTCGACATCAAGGAAAACAACTGCTGGGTCATCCTGCACCGCGCTCGTCTGCGACTGCGCGCCTGCATCGAAAAGGGCTGGCTGACGGAGGAACGCGCATGATGATGTGCCGCCGCGCCACACAGCTGATGTCACAACGACTCGACCGGCCACTCACCTGGCGGGAGCGCCTGTCGCTGCGCTTCCATCTGGCGATGTGCGGCCCATGCAGCGAGTGCAATCGGCAGTTCGAACTGCTGCATGATGCCGGGCGACGCTATGCGCCGGAAACGCAAGGCAAGGACGACGGCGATACGTAGCCGTCTCACTCGCCTTCGACGGCCCGCTCGGCAATCGCCGCGAAGCGCTGATCGAGTTCTGCGGCGATGTCGCGAAGCGCCTCCCCGCCATCATCCAGGTACGGCGCGAAGACATGGCTCGGGGTCTTCCAGGCGAGGGTGGCCGTACCGTCTTCCTGCTCGGTGACGTAGAAGCGAATCGGCGCCTCGATCATCGCCGGAACGCTGGCCCGAACGGCACGTACGGCATAATCGTTGCGGAACACCCCGATCACCCGGTTGCCGGGAATCGTCTCGCCACGCCGTGCCGCCGCTTCGGTCGGCCCCACATCCGTCACCACGCCCATGCCTTCGGCTTCGACCGCAGCACGCAGAGCATCCAAGAGCTCAGCATAGGCATGCTGCGTGGCACGCACCTCCCAGCCCTCATCGGGCCATTGGGCGGCCGCCGGCAGCGCCAGACCCAGGGTCAGCAACGGCGCCGCCATCCACTTCACACGCGTCATGACGCCACCTCCTGCCGTCGAGCGAACGACTGCGATTGGCGCTGCCAGTGACGAAGAGTGGAAGGATGCACCCCGAACGCCTCGGGCAGTGCATGACCGCGCTGCTCGGCCAGCAGGCCGATGATCGCCATGTGGTGAACGGTATGGCTGGTCAGGAAGGCCAGCTCGCGCCCCAGGCTGGTCGTCATCTCCAGGTCGATCCGCTGCGTATCGACCGGATAGCGAAGGCTCCATGCCTGGTCGGCATCGGTATCGGCAAACTCGGTCAGTCCCGCCATGATGGCCTCGATGCGACGAACCGCCAGGCGCGGCGAGCCTTCGAGGTCGGCCTCGCGGCGACGTCGCTCATAATCCAGGACGTTGCCGACGGCACGCCCCGCCAGCAGCGCCTCGTAGTGATCGATGATGTGGCGCACGTGCTTGCCCAGCGTATGGCGCCCATCGGCCCCGGCGGGAAGCGCATAGTCGTCGGCGTCGAGGCGCGCGACGAGTTCGCACAGCTGGGACAGCGCCTGCTGGTTCTCGTCGATGAGCCACGCCACGGCAGATGCTGGTGAATCGTTGGAAACGAACATCGCAGCCCCCTTGTCGTTGTCGGGTGATGCAGCAGGCGGGAAGCCGGCTTGCCCGGCCCCCGCCATAGGGGAAGGGGAATGCCTGGCTTCAGCCTTCGGCTTCGGCCTCTCCTTCACCTTCCCCTTCTCCTTCTCCTTCGGCTTCACCCTCTCCTTCGGCGCCACCTTCCGCGAGCATCAAGGGCGCTTCCTGGCCGCTGGTGTAGGCGGGTTCTTGCGGTGCATCGCTGGCTACCGCCTGGAAGGCCGCGCCGCTGGCAGCCAGTACCAGGGCGGGTGCCGTATAACCCAGCTGACGGCTGAGACGGCTCAGCAAGCTGCGGCGTTTCTCGTCGTGCAGTGTCATGATCATGACCTCCATGATGACGAATGAACGACATGTCGGGACATGTCGAGTGAACCGCGGCGCCGGCACCCTGCCGGCACCGCGGGCTGCATCGCCGTGGCGATGCCATGCCTGAGCGGCTAGCCGGCGACCTTGACCGGGCCGTCACTGTCACTGGCCTTCTTTGTCAGCCAATTCTCGACGTTCTCGGCGGCCGCGCCCTCAACCGGCGGCGCCACCGAGGCGCAGGCAGTGCCCGCGAGCCAGTCATGCAGGGCAGCGACGGCCAGCGCGGACAACGGCGCCGCGTCGCCGGTGACGATGCGCGGCAGGAGAGCGCCGAGCGCATCCAGCGCCGACTGCGCCCGGGGCGTCCGCGCGCCCGAGTCGGTCTGCCACAATACGCCGACGATGAGCACCGCTGGCGGCAGGCTGGCGGAAGGCCGCCCTGCCTCCATCGACAGCGGCAATCCCAACGGCTCTGCCTGAAGCGACGCGTGGCCCTGCCAAGCCAGGCGCACGCCGCGAGTGAACGTGCCGTCTGCGGGAACGGGCCACGACGCCGGCTCTGACGCGTCACCGTCCAGGCACAATACGCCACGCCCCTCGGCATCGATCCACAGACCGGCATCGACCACCGGCCGTGCGGCATCGGCCAGACCGCGCATCAGCCGAGCGATCAACGTCGGCCCGAGCTGCGCCAGCGTGAGCCGCGTTGCCAATACCTCGTCGTTCTCGACCAGGGTGTAGCCGGCCGGGTCGCTCAACACGCGCAGCGTCGGTACGGCCGCGTCTTCGTCGAGCGGCATCAGGCTCTCGCCGAACCAGCGCGCCAGACGCGCTTGCGCCGAGCCGCTGGCAATTCGCAGCACCCACTCCCGGTCTGCCAGGGCCAGCCGATAGACGCCACCGGACACCGCCGTTACGGCCGGCGCTTCGGGCACCGGTTCGGCGTCGCCGGCGGGCCGGGCTTCGCCCTGCTGACACAACAGACCTTCGCGGCACCATTCACCCAAGGTGGCCCATACCTCGTTGCGTGCCGTCTCCGGGTCAACGGTCGTGCCGCTCGCTGCCTCGACGAGCGCTTCGGCAATGGCCTCCGGAGCCACTCCCTCGGTGGCCAGCAACCAGATCAATGCCGCCGTGTCATTGGGGCGGTAGTAATGACCGGTACGGGTCGCGTAGAGCGCCAGCCGGTCGTCCTCGACCAGCTCCGCCACCTGACGACGCCGCAGGTGCGGCTGAGGAAGCGGCACTCCCGCCATGGCCTCGGCCAGGCGCAGGTCGGCAAGACTCGGCAGCGAAAAGTAGGGGAGATAGCGCATCGGCTGTGTCGCCGGCAGCAGTCGCTCGAAGCCCCCCGCGCGGGCATGTTCCGCCTCGGCCTCGGCCATCAGCGGCCCGGAATCCGAGCTGGCAGCGGCCGGGGGGTCGTCGGCATCACCGGGAATGTCGACCAGCCTGACGAGGTCGTGCACCAAGCCGCCTTTCACGACCTCTTCCACGCGCCCACCGCTCTCCGGTGCGGCACAGATGCCCAGCGACGGGCTGAGATTGCACTCGAGAATCCACGGCTTCAGGGTGTCGTCCACCAGGCAGTCGAGACCCAGCAGCTCGTAGCAGCCGCGCGGGTCGGCCCCGGCACGGTCGGTGCGGCGACGCATGGCGTCGACACCGGCGATGGCGGTGAGCGCCACCAGATCGTCGAGACGCGAGAAAAGCCGGTCGGCGTCGTGGCCTCGATCGAGCAGCCAGCCGCGGTAGCGATCCAGGTCGATGAATTCCACCGGCACCTCGGCGCGGTCGTTCAAGGCGTTGATATCGGGGTTGGTCAACTGGCTGTAGGGATTGTCGGCATCCTCCGGATCCCAGGGCTCCGAGGCCAGCTTGGCGAAGCCCTGGCGATAGCGATAGACGCGCAGCGGCTCGAGGGAGGCGATCAGCACGTAGAAACGCAGCACGTACTTGTGCCCCCGGATGGTATGGGGGTTGGCGAGATACTCCTGCACCAGCCAGTCCGGAGCCAGGGGCGCCTCGGCCACGTCGCGCAGCACGCGCACGCCCTTGCCCTTGGAAGCGTTGGTGGGCTTGAGAATCCAGCGGCGCGTCGGGGCGGCCTCGGCCTCCGCCTGCAACGCATGGTAATCGCCCGGCATCACGTAGGCACGCGGGAAGAAGTCGAGACGACGAGCCAACTCGCTGTCGGCACCGTGAGCGTCGACAATGCGCTCGCGCAGCGTCGCCAGGCTGTCATGCAGCCGGCTCTTGACCGTCAGTGCGGCGTTACCGGGGAAGTGATTGATCTTGCGACGTGGCGAAACGCGACGGAACTGGGCGGGTTCGGGCATGCCGGTGACCCAGGCGGTATCCCAGTCACGTTCGTCTCCCGGCTGCCAACCGCGAGGCTCCAGCGCCTCGCGAAAGAAACGATCCTGCTCGGCATCGCGTCTACCGGATAACCAGAAACGCCGCCCAGGGGCGCGCTGTTCGCTCATGGCCGAAACCTCCTGTCAGGCTGTCGTTTGTCATTGTCGTGGCATTCGGTCGGTCGTGCCGGTTTTTTCCTTACACTGCCGTTGTCAGTGCGCCGGTACCGACTGACACGGGTAAGGTCAATCGCCTCATGACCACCAAGGTAGAAACCTCCCTTTCGACTCTCGAGAAGCGTCGATCATGTCCCCATCGCCTCGCCTCCTGCGCCCTCTCGCCCTGCTCACTGTCGTCATCGGCCTGCCGGCTCATGGCGACGGCGACAACGCCGGCGTCGACGCCACGGCCTGGTTCGCCCAGCTGGGCGATTCGGCCTCGCCCGAATCGCCCGAATGCCCGTCTTGATCCCGGCCGATCGAGCCGGCCCTTGAATTATGGAACGATCGGTACTAGATTCAGGGCATGACACGCGGACGCCCTCTTGCCTTCGATCCCGACCGAGCCATCAACGCCGCGATGGAGACCTTCTGGTCACACGGCTACCAGGCCACCTCGATGCGCGAGCTGCTCGACGCCATGGCCATCTCGCGCAGCAGCCTCTATCAGGCGTTCGGCAGCAAGGAGCAGCTCTTCCTGGAAGCGCTGCGCCGCTATCGGGACGGCCTGATGTCGCGGCTGCACCGTCAGCTCGACACCGCCCCCAGCGGCCTAGCCTTCGTGGAGGGGTTGTTTCGCGAAACCGGCGCCTGTGCGGGAACCGAACGTGCCGCACTGGGATGTCTGATCTTCAACTCGGCCAGTGAGCTGGGGCAACGCGAAGGTCTCCCTTCCCAGCATGCCGCGCAGAGCGTGGCCGCCATCACCGAGCTGTTCTATCAAGCGGTGTCGAGGGCGCAAGCCGAGGGGGACGTCGCAGCCGATCGCGACGCTCGGGCGCTGGCCCACTACCTGACGCTGGGCATGGCCGGGCTGAGAACGCTGCTCAAGAGCGGCATCGACCCGGCACAGGCCGAGCAGACCGTGGAACTGCTGCTGCAAACGCTGCGCCAATGAAGCCACTTTTTTTTGGTTCATCGCACTTTGCCGGGAAACGCGGCACGGATCTTCAGAAAGAAGTACTCCATGTCGCGGTACCCATAGGCCATCCGCTTGATGACCTTGATCCGATTGTTCATGCCCTCCAGCACGCTGGTGTTCAGCCGGTGCCGGGCGCTGGACAGGATCCCCTCCAGATAGGGGGCCAGCCGCTTAGCGAACTGCCCCAGAGCCTCAATGCCGCTACCCATGGCCATGGCGTACCACTCCTGCCAGGCACTTCGGGCGGTGACCTCATCGTCGGCAAACCACAGGGTTTTGAGCTGATCCTTGAGCAGGTACGCCGTGGTCAGTGGCGCATTGGCCGCCAGCAGCTCCTCCAGCTTCACCGCCTGCTCGGGCTTAAGGTTGTCGGCATTGCGCAGCAGCAGCCAGCGGCTGCCCTTGATGACCTTGCGGGCCGCCTTGTCCTCGCGCAGCTGATTGGCTTGGTCGACGCGCACCCGATCCATTACCTCGCGCCCGTACTTGGCCACCACATGGAAGCGGTCGTAGACCACCTCGGCGTTGGGACATTGGTCCTTTACCTCGAGATCGAAGGCCGAGTTCATGTCCATGGCGACAGCATCTATCTGCTCTCGCGCCTCGCCCAGCCACTCGAAGAACGGGCGGATCGCGTCGCGGGAGCGGCCTTCGCCGATCCAAACCACCTGTTGGGTGTCGGCGCAGGCGACCACCGTGGCGTAGCGGTGCCCCTTGTGCAGGGCGAATTCGTCCATCATCAACCGTCGCAACCGTGTCGGGTCCGGTGCCGGCAGATCGCGTAGCAGGCGCTGCTTGTCGATGGTCTTGACGGTATGCCAGTGCAGGCCGACCAAGTCCGCAACATGCCGAATCGGCAGCAACGTGACC
>NZ_JAACZO010000042.1 GCF_010993975.1 Halomonas faecis | reverse complement strand
GGATCACGATGATTTGAACTGAAGAGTTTGATCATGGCTCAGATTGAACGCTGGCGGCAGGCCTAACACATGCAAGTCGAGCGGAAACGATGGAAGCTTGCTTCCAGGCGTCGAGCGGCGGACGGGTGAGTAATGCATAGGAATCTGCCCGGTAGTGGGGGATAACCTGGGGAAACTCAGGCTAATACCGCATACGTCCTACGGGAGAAAGCAGGGGACCTTCGGGCCTTGCGCTATCGGATGAGCCTATGTCGGATTAGCTGGTTGGTGAGGTAACGGCTCACCAAGGCGACGATCCGTAGCTGGTCTGAGAGGATGATCAGCCACATCGGGACTGAGACACGGCCCGAACTCCTACGGGAGGCAGCAGTGGGGAATATTGGACAATGGGGGCAACCCTGATCCAGCCATGCCGCGTGTGTGAAGAAGGCTTTCGGGTTGTAAAGCACTTTCAGTGGGGAAGAAGGCTTTCCGGTTAATACCCGGGAAGAAGGACATCACCCACAGAAGAAGCACCGGCTAACTCCGTGCCAGCAGCCGCGGTAATACGGAGGGTGCGAGCGTTAATCGGAATGACTGGGCGTAAAGCGCGCGTAGGCGGCTTGGTAAGCCGGTTGTGAAAGCCCCGGGCTCAACCTGGGAATGGCATCCGGAACTGTCAGGCTAGAGTGCAGGAGAGGAAGGTAGAATTCCCGGTGTAGCGGTGAAATGCGTAGAGATCGGGAGGAATACCAGTGGCGAAGGCGGCCTTCTGGACTGACACTGACGCTGAGGTGCGAAAGCGTGGGTAGCAAACAGGATTAGATACCCTGGTAGTCCACGCCGTAAACGATGTCGACTAGCCGTTGGG
>NZ_JAACZO010000041.1 GCF_010993975.1 Halomonas faecis | reverse complement strand
GTTTCTTCGCGCAGTGCCGACACTGCAGCAACCGGCCCTCGAAATAGGCGCGGAGCGTCCCACGGTTGTCTTCTCGGGTGCCCCGATAACGGATCTGATGCCCTGCCGGACACTGGCAGGTCAAGTTGATGGGGTCGAGCTGGAACTCGCTGGCCGGAATGATCGACTTTCGAGTCGCGGACGGGCTGTCCTGATGACGCTTGCCGTATTTGGCTTTCTGGGCGTTGAACTTGGGGTCGCGGCGCCGGAACTGGTTGTCGGGAATGTAGCCATTGATCTGCCGTTCGTGCAGGTAGCGCATGTTGGCTTCGTTGGCGAAGCCAGTATCGGCCGTCACCACGGTGCCGTCCTGATAGATATTCGGACTGATGCCCAGTCGTCGGTAGCGCTGCACGACGCTCTCCAGCACCGGCTTGAGCGTATGGTGCTCCTGGCCTTCGCCAAAGGCCTGGGCATCGATGATGATCTGGTGTGTCTTGTCGACCGTCGCCACTCCATTATAGCCCTGGATCGTGCCTTTCCCGGTCGTCATCTTGGCACTGTCGTTGTCGGTGAGGTTGCTCTTCACCTCCTGGCTGCGCTTGCCCTGCCCCTGCCGGGGACGCTGCGTGTTCAGGAACCGGTCGACCTTGGTCATGGCTCTATCGAGGGAGAGGATCATCTTGGCATGGCGGATATCCCGTGCCATCTCTGCCTCGGTTTCCGCCTTGTCACGCTGGAAGTGCTCCTCCAGATGGTGGCGAATCAGGCGACGTAGCTTGTCACGCTTTTCACCGAGTTCCTTGAAAGTCCCCGACCACTCCTTGGCCGCATTGGACGACATCTTGCAGCCGTCGATGGCGAAGAGTTCGTTGCCCAGCAGACCTTGCTCGTGGCAGA
>NZ_JAACZO010000040.1 GCF_010993975.1 Halomonas faecis | reverse complement strand
GTTCGATCAGGTAATGCACCGCGTGCTCGAACGTGCCGGGCTGCAGCTGTTCCAGGAAGTTGATGGCGACCAGAGCGTGCTGATCGTAGTCATAGGGCTTGAACCTGGGCATACCGGCGGCTCTCCGCTGCCTTTTCCTCATCCTACCGGGCGCGGATGGGGTTTTGCTACAGCCTCAACGCCCGGCTCACGCGCCGGTTTGGAGCCGCGAAGCGGCGGAAAAGCGGTCGCCGTGCAGCCGCTTGTTAGCTTAAGCAAGCATCAGCTTGGCCCACCCATACCAAAACCAGGACTAGGAGTTGGACCTGGGTCTGGGCTCAAATCCGGACCAAGATTCATCCGCTCACAATAGTTCGCTAGCCCTTCGCAATGAGTTATTGCACCATTACTGACCGCTACAACCGTCGAATAATTTAGACTCCGTCCGCCCGATCCTTCTTCCGCCTCTCCGAACTTGAAGTACAAAAACTCATGCAAATAACTATTGAACTGCTTTTGAGCCACACCGCAGTCAAGGGCCTCTTCGGGATCAACTGTTTGGTGCCGAAAATAAGAAAGTGCTTTCAATTCAATCGGCTGATCGTCACCTCTTTCACCAAAAACGAGCAGGTGGTGGCCATCTCTATCCGCGAGCGCAGCTTTGGCTTTTTCGAACGAATCTACAGAGGGTTCAGCAAATTTCTGAATTTCATCATCAATGGCCTGTGCATTCCGCTTAAACTCGATCAGCACCCACTTATCATTGCGTCGAGCCATCAAATCGGCAGCCGCCTCGTGGTTTCCATCTAAGGGAGCCATCAGAGCCTCCCTGTCCATATAGGTAACAACAAATAGGTACTCAACTGTTTTTTCCCACCACATTAAAACTCGTACTCCTCACTTTTCTAAGCTAACGAGGCTGTAGAAAAACCCTTTTCCGGCCATCCTACACCCTTCCTATTGGTTCAAATCTTCCGGCATAGCGGCGTCCGGCCCATCATTCATGAATCACGCCACTGATGCCGATGATGATCTCTA
>NZ_JAACZO010000039.1 GCF_010993975.1 Halomonas faecis | reverse complement strand
GGCTATGTTGGTATCTGTTGTTGGTCTGCGCCTATCGCTGCGCGAAACCACGCCTCCTCTGCTGGCTTCGCGGTTTCAAACAGCCGCCGCCATGCCAGGTAATTGGGTAAGTACGCGGTCCCCACCCCATGAAAGCGCGCCATCCAGCCCTTCAATCGGCTCATATAGCTATTGACGTTCTGAATGTGGTATTCCTTGCCGAGCACTCGCTGATTATCGAGTGTGATCAGTCGATGATGAGCAATGCCGTGGTCGGCAGAGAAAGTCCTATACCAGCTGTGCCCGTCCGAACATAAAATCGAGTCACGGTCGATGATCGGTAAAAGGAATTCATGAACAGTGGATTTCTGGAGCGCCGGTTCCACCAAATCACTGATCTTTCCGTTTCGGTCTCTCGCAATAAGCACTTGAATCTTTTGTTCTTTTTTCTTCATACTGCCTTGCCCGCCGCGCTTTCGAGGTCTGCGGTGAGTGATCTTGCGCTTCCCTTTGCAGGACTCTAGGAAGACGGTTTCGTCTACCTCGATGATGCCGGATAGTGGGTTGGCGTTGTCTTGAGCACTCCTTTTCAGGAAGCGATGTCGCCAGTGGAAAGCCGTTTTCAAATCGATGCCTACTCGGGCCGCCGAGACGCGTAACGTCAGGCTGTCTCGCATGCAACGTAGGTAGTCGAACCATTTGTCGCGGTGCTGCAGTTTGGCCAGAGGCGTGCCTGTCAGGGCGTTGAACGTCTTGTGACAATCGGGATTCCGGCACCGATATCGCTGTAGGCCACCGCTGCGTCCCCACTTGGCAGGGTGTTCACTGCCACAGTGCGGGCATGGAAGGTGAGGTCTGACGGTTTCGAGCAGGGTGTCCGCTTGGGAGCTTATTTGACCAAGTAGCTGATCTGCAAGGTATTTTTTGAGATCAACAGGGAGAGAAGCCAGGGTCTGCTCAAGGGCTATGAGGTCTGCTTGCTTCATGGTGTGCTCCAGAGGCAAACTGCATATACAGTAGTTTATACAGTATTTTTGAAGCACGCCAACAGCAGATACCAACATAGCC
>NZ_JAACZO010000038.1 GCF_010993975.1 Halomonas faecis | reverse complement strand
CTGGTGGACGAGTACGACAAGCCCATTCTCGACAACCTGATGGCGCCGGAGCGCGCTCGCGAGCTGCGTGAAGGGCTCAAGAACCTCTACAGCGTGCTCAAGGACGCCGATCCCCACCTCGCCTTCGTGCTACTCACCGGGGTTTCCAAGTTCAGCAAGGTGAGTCTGTTCTCCGGGCTCAACAACCTCACCGACATTACCCTCGATGCCCCCTATGCCACGATCTGCGGCTATACCGATGCCGATCTCGATACGCTGTTCGCCGCCGAGCTGCCGGGGCTCGACCGCAACGAGATCCGCCGCTGGTACAACGGCTACCGCTGGGGCGACCAGGACGTTACTGCCGTCTACAATCCCTTCGACGTGCTGCTGCTGTTCCAGAAGCGTCGCTTCGCGCCCTACTGGTTCGAGAGCGCCACGCCGACCTTTCTCGTCGAGATCCTCAGCCAGCGCGGCGTGTTCACGCCGCAGTTGGAAAGGCTGCAGACCGAAGCCGAGCTGCTCGGCCGCTTCGATGTCGATCACATCGCCACCGAAGCGCTGCTCTTCCAGACCGGCTACCTCACCGTGCACGAGGTGGAAGAGCCGCTGACCGGCTATTGGCTCTATACCCTGGGTTACCCCAATCAGGAGGTGGAAACCAGCCTCAACCAGGCGCTGCTGCCCGCGCTGGGCGTGGAAAACCCGCCGCACGAACGCAAGACCCTCTTCACCCACCTGCACGCCCACGACCTCGCCGGGCTGGAAACCCACCTCAAGGCGCTCTTCGCCGGGCTGCCCCACGACTGGTACCGCAACAATCCCATCGCCCGGTACGAGGGACACTATGCCAGCGTCTTCTACAGCCACTTCGCCGCCCTGGGCGTGAACGTCACCGTGGAAGACGCCAGCCACCACGGCAAGGTCGACATGAGCGTGGAGGCCTTCGGCCACCGCTACCTGTTCGAATTCAAGGTGGTGGAGCAGTTGCCCGAGGGCAGCGCCCTGGCACAGATCCAGGCCAAGGGCTACGCCGATAAATACCGCGCCCAGAACCAGCCGATTCACCTCATCGGCGTGGAGTTCTCCCGC
>NZ_JAACZO010000037.1 GCF_010993975.1 Halomonas faecis | reverse complement strand
ACGTCTCGTCGTATCCGTCAATCGTGCGCGTCATGCGCAGACCCCTTGGGGTTATATGGTCAAGCCTCACGGGCCATTAGTACCGGTTAGCTCAACGCCTTGCAGCGCGTCCACACCCGGCCTATCAACCAGCTGGTCTTGCTGGGCCCTTCAGGAGGCTCGAGGCCTCGGGGATGTCTCATCTTGAAGGGGGCTTCCCGCTTAGATGCCTTCAGCGGTTATCCCGTCCGCACATAGCTACCCGGCAATGCCACTGGCGTGACAACCGGAACACCAGAGGTGCGTCCACTCCGGTCCTCTCGTACTAGGAGCAGCCCTTCTCAAACATCCAACGCCCACGGCAGATAGGGACCGAACTGTCTCACGACGTTCTAAACCCAGCTCGCGTACCACTTTAAATGGCGAACAGCCATACCCTTGGGACCGACTTCAGCCCCAGGATGTGATGAGCCGACATCGAGGTGCCAAACACCGCCGTCGATGTGAACTCTTGGGCGGTATCAGCCTGTTATCCCCGGAGTACCTTTTATCCGTTGAGCGATGGCCCTTCCATACAGAACCACCGGATCACTAGAACCTGCTTTCGCACCTGCTCGACGTGTCTGTCTCGCAGTCAAGCACCCTTATGCTCTTGCACTCATTGCACGATGTCCGACCGTGCTGAGGGTACCTTCGTGCTCCTCCGTTACGCTTTGGGAGGAGACCGCCCCAGTCAAACTACCCACCACACACTGTCCTCACACCGGATCACGGTGCCAAGTTAGAACGCCAATGATGCCAGGCTGGTATTTCAAGGTCGGCTCCCCCCGAACTGGCGTCCGGGGTTCCAAGCCTCCCAGCTATCCTACACAAGCAACATCAGCGTCCAGTGTGAAGCTATAGTAAAGGTTCACGGGGTCTTTCCGTCTAGCCGCGGGTACACCGCATCTTCACGGCGATTTCAATTTCACTGAGTCTCGGGTGGAGACAGCGTGGCCATCATTACGCCATTCGTGCAGGTCGGAACTTACCCGACAAGGAATTTCGCTACCTTAGGACCGTTATAGTTACGGCCGCCGTTTACCGGGGCTTCGATCAAGCGCTTCGCCGGAGCTAACGCCATCACTTAACCTTCCGGCACCGGGCAGGCGTCA
>NZ_JAACZO010000036.1 GCF_010993975.1 Halomonas faecis | reverse complement strand
TTTGGATGACTTGTGGATCGGAGTGAAAGGCTAATCAAGCCCGGAGATAGCTGGTTCTCCTCGAAAGCTATTTAGGTAGCGCCTCACGTATCACCGCCGGGGGTAGAGCACTGTTTCGGCTAGGGGGTCATCCCGACTTACCAACCCGAGGCAAACTCCGAATACCGGTGAGTGCGAGCGTGGGAGACACACAGCGGGTGCTAACGTCCGTTGTGAAAAGGGAAACAACCCAGACCGTCAGCTAAGGTCCCGAAATCCTGGTTGAGTGGGAAACGATGTGGGAAGGCTCAGACAGCTAGGAGGTTGGCTTAGAAGCAGCCATCCTTTAAAGAAAGCGTAATAGCTCACTAGTCGAGTCGGCCTGCGCGGAAGATGTAACGGGGCTAAACCAGGTACCGAAGCTACGGGCTTGCCGAATGGCAAGCGGTAGAGGAGCGTCGTGTACGCCGACGAAGGTCCATTGAGAAGTGGGCTGGAGGTATCACGAGTGCGAATGCTGACATGAGTAACGACAATGGGGGTGAAAAACCCCCACGCCGGAAGACCAAGGGTTTCTGTTCGACGCTAATCGGAGCAGAGTGAGTCGGCCCCTAAGGCGAGGCCGAAAGGCGTAGTCGATGGGAAACGGGTCAATATTCCCGTACCTCACGTGGTTGCGATGGGGGGACGAAGAAGGCTAGGTGAGCCAGGCGTTGGTTGTCCTGGTGAAAGCCGGTAGGCTGGGGGTTCAGGCAAATCCGAACCGCCAAGGCCGAGAGGCGAGACGAACGCCCCACGGGGCGGAAGTCATCGATGCCACGCTTCCAGGAAAAGCCTCTAAGCTTCAGATCACGTGAGACCGTACCCCAAACCGACACAGGTGGTCAGGGTGAGAATCCCCAGGCGCTTGAGAGAACTCGGGTGAAGGAACTAGGCAAAATGGTGCCGTAACTTCGGGAGAAGGCACGCCGGCTTAGGGTGAAAGCACTTGCTGCTGGAGCCCGAACCGGTCGAAGATACCAGGTGGCTGCAACTGTTTATTAAAAACACAGCACTCTGCCAACGCGTAAGCGGACGTATAGGGTGTGACGCCTGCCCGGTGCCGGAAGGTTAAGTGATGGCGTTAGCTCCGGCGAAGCGCTTGATCGAAGCCCCGGTAAACGGCGGCCGTAACTATAACGGTCCTAAGGTAGCGAAATTCCTTGTCGGGTAA
>NZ_JAACZO010000035.1 GCF_010993975.1 Halomonas faecis | reverse complement strand
TTACCCGACAAGGAATTTCGCTACCTTAGGACCGTTATAGTTACGGCCGCCGTTTACCGGGGCTTCGATCAAGCGCTTCGCCGGAGCTAACGCCATCACTTAACCTTCCGGCACCGGGCAGGCGTCATACCCTATACGTCCGCTTACGCGTTTGCAGAGTACTGTGTTTTTAATAAACAGTTGCAGCCACCTGGTATCTTCGACCGCCTCATGCTCCGGTCGCGAGGACCTTCACACTAACGCGGCGTGCCTTCTCCCGAAGTTACGGCACCATTTTGCCTAGTTCCTTCACCCGAGTTCTCTCAAGCGCCTTGGGATTCTCACCCTGACCACCTGTGTCGGTTTGGGGTACGGTCCCACTGTATCTGAAGCTTAGAGGCTTTTCCTGGAAGCGTGGCATCAATGACTTCCAGACCGTAGTCTGTTCGTCTCGTCTCTCGGCCTTAGGGAACCGGATTTGCCTGATTCCCCAGCCTACTGACTTTCACCAGGACAACCAACGCCTGGCTCACCTAGCCTTCTTCGTCCCCCCATCGCAATACAGTGAGGTACGGGAATATTGACCCGTTTTCCATCGACTACGCCTTTCGGCCTCGCCTTAGGGGCCGACTCACTCTGCTCCGATTAGCGTCGAACAGAAACCCTTGGTCTTCCGGCGGGGGAGTTTTTCACTCCCCTTATCGTTACTCATGTCAGCATTCGCACTCGTGATACCTCCAGCAAGCCTTTCGACTCACCTTCATCGGCGTACACGACGCTCCTCTACCGCTCATCCAGAGGATGAACCCGTAGCTTCGGTACCTGGTTTGAGCCCCGTTACATCTTCCGCGCAGGCCGACTCGACTAGTGAGCTATTACGCTTTCTTTAAAGGATGGCTGCTTCTAAGCCAACCTCCTAGCTGTCTAAGCCTTCCCACATCGTTTCCCACTTAACCAGGATTTCGGGACCTTAGCTGACGGTCTGGGTTGTTTCCCTTTTCACAACGGACGTTAGCACCCGCTGTGTGTCTCCCACGCTTGCACTCACCGGTATTCGGAGTTTGCCTCGGGTTGGTAAGCCGGGATGGCCCCCTAGCCGAAACAGTGCTCTACCCCCGGCGGTGATACGTGAGGCGCTACCTAAATAGCTTTCGAGGAGAACCAGCTATCTCCGGGCTTGATTAGCCTTTCACTCCGATCCACAAGTCATCCAAA
>NZ_JAACZO010000034.1 GCF_010993975.1 Halomonas faecis | reverse complement strand
TGTTCTGGTCAAGTCAGAGCGGACACATTTTCAAGCCGCAGCTGCCAGTTCAATCTCCCTCGGCGTCTGGTAGCCCAGGGTCGAGTGGAGCCGGCAGCTGTTGTACTCCATCTCGATGTACTCGATCACGTCCCACCGTGCTTCCTGGCGGCTCCAGTATCGCTGGCCAGCCAGCCACTCGCTTTTCAGTGAGCCGAAGAAGCGCTCCATGACGGCATTGTCCCAGCAGTTCCCCTTGCGGCTCATCGAGGCCTGGAACCCGTGCCGATCCAGCGTGGCGCGGTAATCACGAGACGCGTACTGACTGCCGCGGTCGCTGTGATGGATCAACCCGCTCTCGGGCTGTCGGCGACCTACGGCCATCTCCAGGGCGTCCAGCACCAGCGACGTGCGCATGTGGTCGGCCATCGCCCAGCCCACTAACTGCCGGTCGTGGAGGTCGAGCACCGCCGCCAGATAGAGCCAGCCCTCCAGCGTCCAGATCGCGGTGATGTCGGCCACCCAGGCCCGGTTCGGTTCCGCCACCATGAACTGGCGGTTCAGCAGGTTGGGTGCCACCGGCAGGCTGTGCTCACTGTCGGTGGTATGACGCCACCGGCGCCGCTGCCGTGCCTCTACGCCGGCTTCCTGCATCAGGCTACGGGCCTGGTAACGGCCGACGTCGTAGCCGCGGCGTCGCAACTCTCTGGCCATGCGGCGGCTGCCATAGCTGCCACGCTTCTGGCGATGAATCTCTCTGACCTCGTGGAGCAGGGCCTGACGCTGGTCATCAGGGCCACGTCGTCGCCAGGCATAGAAACCACTCCGGCTGACCCGCATGACCCGACACAACACGGCCACGGGATAGGTGGCCTTCTCCGACTCGATGAACTGGTATCTCAGCTCGACTCTTTGGCGAAGAAGGCCGCCGCCTTTTTTAAAATATCCTTTTCAATCTGAAGCTTACGAACTTCTTCGCGGAGCTTCTTGATCTCGGCGTCGCGATCATCCTCCTGCCGCCCCGGGATGCCGGAAGGCTGCTGACGGTGCTTGCGGCACCAGCGGTCCAGCACGCTGCGCTCCACGCCTAGGCGCCGGGCGGCCTCAGAAACGGAATACCCCTGATCGATCACCAGGCTCACCGCATCCGCCTTGAATTCATCGGAAAACCGACGTCGAGTCTTCTTGGTCATGAACACCTCCACTGCCTCCATTATGAGGCTTATCGGGGTGTCCGCTCCAATTGGACCACTTCA
>NZ_JAACZO010000033.1 GCF_010993975.1 Halomonas faecis | reverse complement strand
ATGGCAACGGCGGTGTCCGTAGGCTGACGTTTTGGCGAATATCAGCTTACTCGGATTTACCGCCGTTTCTCTATCCTGACCTCGCTCAGCGCCCTGCTCATTTCACGCCAGTCTGCGAAGAACCAAAGTTATGCTGTAGCTCAATGGTCTCGGTACCCTCTGCTGCAATAGTGCTGGGTGCGTTCCACGGCCCAGAAACTTTTTGAAGAGAATAAGGAGAGAAGTTTCTGATAATGATCTTCGATGTCCCGCCTCGTGACGAAGCGCTCACTACGGCAGAGACCAGTCCGAGCGTGAGCAGCAGCACGAGATAACATAAACTTCGTTGGACTTTCATGGCGTTCTCCTTGCGTTAGTACAGCCCAGTGGTGGATTTGCGCTTTCGCCATTGGGTATGGGTGGCGAAGCGTAGATCAGCGATCCGTTCTGGCTGATGATGGTGTGTTTGGTATCTGGTGCGCTGCTCGCGTCCAGGTGTTTGAAAGTGATATCTACTGCTGGCACCGCATGGGCGGCGCTTCCCGAAACGGCTTGGCCGACCAGAGAACTCAGTGAGCCGATGGTGTCCAAAGTGCTGCGGTTATTCTATGAATCCAGGGGCTAAAGCATACTTCCTGATCGACTGGTTTTTCGTAAGCCTGGTATTACAAGGGATGTACGCTTCCAGGTGCATGCCGGGGCTGTCATTTCCCATGCTGGCCTTTCAGGCTCATGGGCATTGAGCCTGTCCAGCGCGGTGAAAAGGCTGAAGGCATCCGGCAATGCGGTTCTTGACTGAGGCTCGGTGCGGAAAACGTTTCAGCCTTGTAATAAAGCTGCAACGCTTCGTAGGAGTCGGTAACACGCAGGGCGGTGCCATTTGGCTAACCTAAGCGATACTCCGGTATCTACCGGGTTCAATAACAACAGCAGGAGCATGCCGATGGTTTCGTTCGACAAGACTGCCCTGGCCCTGGCCACGTCGCTGACGGCCGCTGTCACGTTTTCCTCCGTTCAGGCCGCTGAAGTGGAAGTGCTGCACTGGTGGACCTCCGGCGGCGAGGCTCGCGCCGCCAACGTGCTCAAGGAGTTGATGGAAGCCGAAGGTTACGGCTGGGAAGACTTCGCCGTCGCCGGTGGTGGTGGCGAGACCGCCATGACCGTACTCAAGTCCCGCGCCATGTCCGGCAATCCGCCTTCGGCGGCACAGATCAAGGGCCCCGAAATTCAGGTTCTTCGCAGACTGGCGTGAAATGAGCAGGGCGCTGAGCGAGGTCAGGATAGAGAAACGGCGGTAAATCCGAGTAAGCTGATATTCGCCAAAACGTCAGCCTACGGACACCGCCGTTGCCATGG
>NZ_JAACZO010000043.1 GCF_010993975.1 Halomonas faecis | reverse complement strand
TCACCAGGCTCACCGCATCCGCCTTGAATTCATCGGAAAACCGACGTCGAGTCTTCTTGGTCATGAACACCTCCACTGCCTCCATTATGAGGCTTATCGGGGTGTCCGCTCCAATTGGACCACTTCAAAGTGAGGCATTCGGCGTTGCGCCGGTTTCACACTGGCCAGTCATGCTTTTCCCTCCGTCCAAAAGGTTTGGCTTGCTACGGGGGTTTCCGGCCGCATCGCTAGTCACGGTGGATATGCAGAAGATGGAGCTGTAGATCGAAGCCTGTCAGACCCGGCGGGAGCGGCAATTGCATCAGATGTGCCCCATGATGACGATTGGGCTACCGAGTTGCGGCCGTAACCATCGAAGGAAGACACAGGCAAGACGCAAGACGAGCATCCAGCCCCGGGAAGGAGGCGTCACTCCCCTGGTTTGGACGCTTCATGGGTGCTTTCTCTGACTCCAGCGGTTCGGTGTGTGCCTCCTGGAACCAGCGCTAGCAGCAATACCGCTATCAACATATAGGGGGCCGTCACATCAACGGTATAGATCATCGTACCCAGCCACGGGCCGAGCACGGTCCCCAGTCCCTGGGCTGCGCTGACGGTACCAGCCGCGGTTCCCTGTTCATGCGGTTCCACCGCATTGGCGGCCATCGCCGAAATGGACGGCCACAACAATCCCATACCGGCCGCGGACAGGAAGTAGCATAGGTACAGCAAGAAGGGCGTGACGGCGAAAACGGTACCCAGAAACGCCAGGCCGGCAAGTGCTGCGCCGAAGCGGATCAGAACTTCCGGCGGCCAGTAGAGGAAGCGAATCATGGCCTGGACAAGCATCAGGGCGATGCCGACACAGGTCAGGGCAATACCCGCGACCCGAGCGCCCTCCTGCGGCGCCAGCCCCAGCCGGTCGATGGCGTAGAAGCCGACCACCATCTGGGCGGTTGCGACGGCGAACATGCCGACGAACGCCAGGATCACCGGCCGCCGCAGGCGCCGATCTGTCAGGCGTGGCGGCGGCTGTAGGGCGGCCGACCGATGCGGCTGCCCGGTGCGTGGCAGCAACCACCAGGAGGTGCCGAAGGCCACTACCGGCAGCGCAGCAGCCACCAACAACGGCAGCACCAAGTCATAGGGCGCGATCAAGCCAGCCACGGCCGGGCCGATGACCATGGCGGACGCGCTCGCCATGCCGAGGGCCGCCATGGCCGCGGCGCGCCGGGCAGGCGGCACGTGGTCGGCGATCAGCGCCGCGCCAGCGGCCGGCACGGCGGCAAAGAAGGCGCCGGCCAAAGTGCGCCCGGCGACCAGCCCGGCAAGCGCCATCAGCGCCGGCATGCCATCCTCCAGCGCCAGTGCGGTGACCAGGCACAGTCCGGCGTAGGAGACCGCGAACCCGCCCAGGCCGCCGAGCAGCACCGGCCGCCTCCCGTGGCGGTCGCTGGCGCCGCCCCACGCCCGCGCGGTCAATATCCAGGCGAGCCCTCCCACCGTGACCGCTATCCCCATGTGCCACGGCGCCAGCCCCAGGCTGCGGCCGATCGGTCCGGCCAGGGCCGCAAAGGTCATGATCGCCATGGTGCAAACGAAAGACTGAAACATCAGCGGTTTCAGACCGAACGGCATCCTGTCCGGACCGGCCGCGGAATCACTTTTCCGCATGCTGCCTCCCTCTCAGGGTCGGGTGTTCCAAAGAGACGAGGGGGCCTCCGGTGGATTGCGTCTGCGCGGACCGGCCGCGGGGGATCATCAGGGGCGTGTGGCTCACGGGGTCTTCGATGATCACGCAGTCCAGCGCGAAAACCTCCGATACCAACTCCACGGTCATCAGTGTCGCCGGGTCCCCTTCGGCAACGATGCCGCCGTTGGCCATGACGATCAGGTGATCGGCATATCGGCAAGCCTGGTTGAGGTCGTGAAGGACGGCGACGAGGGTATGGTCGGCGACCCGGTTGAGGGCGCGGAACAACTCCAGGAGATCGATCTGGTGAGCGATGTCCAGAAACGTCGTCGGCTCGTCGAGCAGCAGCAGCGGCGTCTGCTGCGCCAGGACCATGGCCACCCACACCCTCTGGCGCTGCCCACCGGATAGCTGATCGACCTCCTGTTCGGACAGCTCCGTTACACCTGTCGCCGCCATGGCTTGGCTGACGGCCGTGGCGTCCTCGTCACTCCACTGGCGGAACAGGCCCTGGTGCGGATAGCGCCCGCGCGCCACCAGATCGACGACGGTAATGCCGGGCGGTGCCTGGGAGCTTTGCGGCAGCAGCCCTAACTGTCGGGCGAGTTGGCGCGTGGGCAGGCGGTGGATGTCCTTGCCATCCAGGCAGACCCGCCCAGCCAGCGGCGGCATGAGCCGACACAGACTGCGCAGCAGGGTCGACTTGCCACAGCCGTTGGGGCCAACGATAGCCGTGAACCGTCCATCGGGAATGCGCACCGACAGGTCTCGGCAGATGATGTGCTGTCCGTAGCCAAGGCTCAGGCCCTGTGCCTGTAGGCGGGCGGGCGCTGCAACGTCGGGTGCTTCAAGTGCAGTCATGGCAGTGGCCTCAACGGTCCGGAAGCAGCGCAGCCAATGGCTGCGCGTCGTTCCCACCGTCTTGATCTCCTGTTGCCCAGCGGGTACCGATTGGTTTTCCGCAGCTCTTGGCATGGAACCGCGGCAAGCTTAGAAGCGAAACGTCAGCGAAGCACCGATGACGCGCGGCTGCTGGAGAAGAGGCGTGGTTTCGTCATTGTTGAACACCAGGAGCCGGTCGTCGGAGTCGAACAGGTTTTGGGCATACACCGCGACCCTGCCGATGTCGAAGTCGTAGCCCAGCTCGGCATTTGCCAACCAGTGCGCCTGGATATTGCCCCGGTCATCGTTGTCCACGCCGGAGAAGTAATGGCTTGTATAAGTGACGTTGCCGCTAAGGTCGAAATTCTCGGCAAACATCCACGCTGCACCCATGCTGGCGGAGAGCTTTGGCGCGCGCGGCAGGTCGTGCCCCTTCGCATCGAGACCGGCGACGGCTTCCTTGATCTCGGTCCGCAGCGCGCCGGCCGAACCGAACAGCTCCAGCTCTGGAACCGGCTGCCAACGGGCGCCCGCCTCGAGACCGTAGGTCACGACCTTCTCGGCATTGCGAATCTCGATGTCGCCCGGCCCGAGGGTGATGGGCAACTGGTAATCATCATAGGTGTTGTAGAACAGGTTCCCGGTTAGCTCGACGCGACCGTCGGCCAACCGCTGGCGGCCGTACAGCTCGTAGTTCCAGACGTATTCTTCGTCATAGGTGTACGAGTTCCCGGTCGTGAAGGTGACGCCCGCGCCGCCGGCGTTGAAGCCGCGCGCGACCTTGAAGCCGTAGGTCTGACTGGTGCTGGGCTTCCAGGCTATGTCCAGCTTGGGCAGGAATGCGCTGAAGGTTTCGTCGAAGTCGATGGTCCGGGTGCGGTTGGCGTTGGACCCCGACCGCTCCCGATGCTCCTGCTCGTAGCGCCCAGCCAGGGTGACGTCCACCTCGGGCATCACGGCGTAGGTCAGCTCCGCAAAACCGGAACCGGTTCGCGTCGTGTCGTCGAAGGTGTAGGCCGAGACCGGCCGCGGCGGCAGGTTGTCGACCCATTCGTCCTGGTTGCTGTGGAAGTAGCGTAGCCCCGCCATGCCGCGCAGGCGCTCGTTGTCGGCGGTGAAGCGCGCCAACGGCTCGATGGACAACTCTTTCCCCTCGATATTCGCCGACGGAAGGCCAGGGGCAGCCAAGCGATCATTGGAAAAGGAGGTGTAGACGACTTTGTTCTCGAAGGAGAGGGTTTCGGACTGTTCCCACGACAGATCCCAGATACCGCTGGTCGACTCGACCTCGATCACTGGCTTGGACGGGTCGAAGCGGGGATGCCCCGGCGGTGTCGGCTGCGCCTCGTTCTGGGGGGCCCGGCTATCGTAATGGGAGACGGTAAGCATCGATGACATATCCGGCAGCCCGTTAGGCTCAAGCAGCAGCTTGGCTCGCGCGGTCGTGCTCTCGAACTCACGCGGGTCACCGACCGGATCATAGCTTGGCAGGTCGACGAAGCTCTCGCGCTGCTGGCGGTCGACGGCGATGCGAAACGACAATTGGTCGTCGACTAGAGGGCCTGACAACATGGCGGCGGCCTCGCGGGTCTCCTGGCCGCCGGCACCGAGTTTCACCGCACTTTCCCAGTATGGAGTCGGGTTCTTGGTGTCGACGATCACCGCGCCGGCGATAGAGTTACGCCCTTGGAGAAGGCTCTGGGGGCCGCGGTGAACTTCGACCTTTTCGACGTCCCACAACGAGCGCGGCCCTCGGGATTGTTCGGTGTAGGTCAGGGAACGACCGTCGATGGAGAGGTTCAGGCGCGGACGGCTGCCGGCCAGGAAGGCGACCGCCCCAGTCGCCGGCCCGGATCCATCGATGCCACGCACCGTCGGCAGGTCGTTGCCGCCACCGGTGTCGATCACGTTAGGGGTCAGGGAAAGCACGTCGTCGACGTAGGTGGCGTTAGGCGTCGACTCGATGCGCCAGTCATCGAAGACCTCGACGCTGGAACTCGTCTCCAGGATGGACCGGTCGACCTTCTCCCCCGTGACGCTGATCGTGGGCAGTGCATAGACGACGCCGGTCGGGGAGGCGTCATCCTGCTGCTCTTCGACCGTCTGCGCCCGAACGTCTCCGGCAACCACTAGGATCAATACGCCAGCCATGACGCCGGATAATGCCGTCACACGCTGGGTTTCGGCGCCGAGCGCGCAGCGCCCCGGCCCGGAGTGTTTCGCTCTCATCGATAACCTCCTCCACCTAGAGAGTTGATTGGCTTGCGCCCTGGTTCTTGTGCCGGCTGGCCATCGCCGGGTCTGGAACACGGGGCGGAACATCTATGGGCGACTCAAACGAGCGCCCAAGCAATCATCAGGGGTAGGCACAGGGGAAGGATAGTGAGGTTGATAAACAAATGCAAATGATCCGCAATCGTATATTAGCGAATCCGCTTCAGCTGCTGCCCGGACGAGGAAGCCCCCTTACAACTGGCGGCTGCGGGTCAGCAGCCAGATGAGGTAAATGCCGCCGACGATCCCGGTCATGCGACCGATCGGGACGCTGACGGCCAGGGGCAGCGACTGGGTCAGCAGGTCGGCAGCGAGCAGCAGGACGCTCCCCATGAGGCCGGCCGACAGGACCGGCAGTCCGGTGCCGCGGCACAGTCGGGCGGCTAGCTGGGGCGCGGCCAACGCGACGAAGGCAATTGGGCCGGCCGCGCCGACGGCCAGCGCCGCCAGGACCACGGCTGCAAAAATCATCGTCAGACGCACCCGCTCGACGCGAATGCCCAATTGGCTGGCGATGTCGTCCCCCATTTCGATCATCCGAAGGGCCGATGCGCCAGCCAGGACCACAGGCACCAGCAGTGCCGTTCCAATCATCACCGGCCATACATGGTCCCAGGTCCGCGCATGCAGGGAGCCGGCGAGCCAGAGGTTGGCCATCACCGCATCGTCCAGATCGCCCCGGACCAGCATCAGCCCGTTGAGGGCAGTCAGCACGGCGCCCACGCCGATGCCGGTGAGGATGAGGCGATAGCTGCCTACCACGCCGCCCTGGCGCGCCAGAGCGTAAACCGCCACTGCAGTCAGCACGCCGCCCACTACAGCAGCCATGGCTATGCATAGTGGATCTGGGCCCGACAAAATGATCTGGGCCAGCGCCCCGGTCGCTGCGCCGGTGGTAAAGCCGATGACATCAGGAGAGCCCAAGGCGTTACGCGACACCGACTGGAACACGGCACCCGAAATCCCCAGCGCCACGCCGACGAACAGCGCTGTCAGTACACGTGGCAGGCGGATGTTGAGGATGATGTGGTCGTGCAGGCCGCCGTCGCCCTTGCCAAGCAGAACGGCGAGGACGTGGCCGGGGCCGATATCCATCTTGCCCAGCGTCAATACCAGGGCCGCCGTCACCACCATGAGCATCGCGAGGACGGTGCCAACGACAAGCGCCCGCGGCGAATAGAGCAGCGACCAGCCGCCGTATCGCCACAGCCGGGTGTTCGGAGGAGCTTTCAGGGAGGGGAGCGCCTTGCTCATAGCCGTACCATGCGCCAGCGCTGCACCAGAACAATGAAGAAGGGCCCGCCGATGAGGGCAACCATGATCCCCACCGCCACCTCGCCGGGATGGCCCACCAGTCGTCCCAGTATGTCGGCGCCCACCACCATCAACGCCGAAAACGCCATCGAGAACGGCAACAGCCATCGATGGTCAGGCCCGACGACGAAGCGCGCGACGTGGGGCGCCGTCAGGCCGATGAAGCTGATGGGGCCGGCCGCGGCGGTGGCCGTGCCAGCCAGGACGATCACGATCAGGGCAGAGGCGATCCATACCACCCGTGGGCTGGCCCCTAGGGCCTTGCCGGAATCATGGCCCAGCGCCAGGGCGTCGAGCATCCGCGCCAGGGCGATGGAAGCCCCCAGGGCCAGAGCGGTGAGTACGGCGGTCGGCAGGAGGACATCGAATCCGCGCCCCTGCAGCGACCCTACGACCCAGTGGCGGAACTGGTCGAAGACCTGCTCGTTGCTGTTGACCGTAATGATCTGCGTCAGCGCCAGCAGAACGACGCTCAGGGCCGAGCCGGCCAGTACCAGCCGTACGGGATTGAGACCTTGGCGGATGCCGCCCAGCAGGTAGACGGCGACGCCAGCCAGCGCGGCGCCAGCCAGACCGAACCACAGATAGCCGGAAACGTCGATAATGTCGAAGAAGGCGATGGCCGCTACGATGGCCAGCGTAGCCCCGGCATTGACGCCCAGGATGCCGGGATCGGCCAGCGGATTTCGGGTCAGGGCCTGCATAATGGCGCCGGCCACGCCAAGCGCGCAGCCGACGACGATACCTAGCAAGGCGCGGGGAAGACGCAGATGCCACACCAGCAGGTGTTCGCTGTTGGCCGGGTCGAAGGCGATGATCGCCTGCACGGTGACCCGGGGCGGGATTGAGCGAGTGCCAATGAAGACGCTAGCCGCCGCCAGCGCCGCCAGCAGCACCGCGCAAAGCGCCAGCCCCCAATAGCGGCGCCTTGCCCGAAGGGCACGTGGGACGACTTCCTGCTGGCTTTGTTTCGGTCCGATACTGTGGGTGAAAATCGCTGCCCCCATTTAGGCCACGGCGTTCGGCCACGGCGTTACGTTCCGCCATCAGTCGTCTGAACAGTGCTCTGGTCATCGTCGCGGGCGAAACGCGCGACAAGGCCATCCACGATCTCGCGGGCACTGAAGAAGTCGATGCGGAAGGAGTTGACGCCAAGGCCATACACCTGGCCGCTACGCACGGATGGCAGGTTAGCCAGGATAGGGTCGCGCATGAAGGCCTCGGCGCGGTCGTCGTCGGCGCTGAGCAGGAAAGTGGTCTGCGCCGTCAATTCGGTCAGATGCTCGTACTGAGCGCGGACGAAGCCGCTGACGGGATTGGCGTCGCCGTGCCATTCCTGCGGCGGCGACTCCATGGTGAACCCTAGCGCGGTGAGCAGCCGGCCATGAGCACCGTCGCTGGTGGCAATGGGGTTGAGCGTTCCGGGACCGTTGTAGCTGATGATGTTGGCCCGGCCGGGCGGCACGGCGATACGCTTCCGCGATTCGGCGAGATAGGCATCGAAATTGGCCAGCTTCTCGGCGACCCGCGACTCAAGGCCGGTGGCCTGACCGAGGCGCGTAGCAAGCTCCTGCCAGGTCAGGCCGCCATAATCCAGGACGATGGTGGGTGCGATCTGCCGCAGCTCTTCAACCTGAGCGAGGGCGGAATCGCCGCCCCCGGCCGATACGACGATCAGGTCTGGACCGACAGCGTAGGCAGCCTCCAGATCGACGCTCCCGGCGGGCCAGAGCTTCTCCACCCCGCGCGCCTGAGCGACCGCCTCCCACTGAGCGAAGAAGTGCCCGTTGGTGGTGGTTGCAGTCGCGACCAGCGGTGCATCGATGGCCAGTAACGTTCCGCTGATGGTCACCGAAGTCGACAGGATGCGTTGCGGCCGGTTCGGAATGGTCGTCCGACTCCCGTCGGCATTGCTCACGGTGCGAGGCCAGCCGGTTGTGACATCGGTCTCCTGCCCAGCATGTGCGGTATGCGGCGCATATACCGCCACCACACCCACCAGTGCCATGACCGCCGCCATCCGCGACATCAGGGACAACATCTTCTTCCCGAAAGGCACGCTTTCCTCCTGACGGACTTGGTCGGGCAACGGTTCGGCCAGCCCATAGCGGGGCTATGGCCGATGACATTAGCTCAGAAATGGATATCGATTCAATATGGAAATGAAGAACATTCTCAAACCGGCATGCCCTGGCGAAGGCCGCCAGTGGCCGAGGAGCGAATGGAGGATCTTTTTTCACACGCGGAGGGGTTAGCCGATGACGCGTCAAAAAGGAAGTGACGGCAGAGACATGCAAAGTTGATAAAGAGATTGAGTCGCATTAACATGTGTGAACGAAACAGTAGCGCGGCCTCGAAACCGGTAGTGACCGTCGCGCGCCCGGCACGAGACCTGGATCATGAACGCATCGCAAGCCGAAGCCTCCCAGCCCCCATCGGAAGCCGCACCAGATGGCGCTGCACCGCTGTCGCGCCGCCGCATAGACGCGTGGTCGATCATGCGCCCCGTGCGCGGGCAGATTCGCTATGGCATGGCACTGGCGGCGGTCTCATCGCTGCTGGGCCTGGTGACCATGGCCCTGCTGGCGCTGACGGTCAAAGCGTTGATCGAGGCTCCCGACCAGTGGCCAGGGGCACAGATGGCAGGCGTGCTGGCCTGCGCTATCGGCACTTACATGGCACGCCTGGGCGCCTTCAACCAGTCGCATTATGCAGCGTTCCGGCTGGAGCGCATCCTGCGCATGCAGCTCAGCGAGCGCCTGGCCCAAGTGTCGCTGGGATACGTGCAGAGTCAGGGCGCGGGCGCGCTGACCAAGGTCATTCATGATGACGTCAAGGCCCTGCACGTGTTCGTGGCCGACAGCACGCCGCTGTATGCGCGGGCCTACGTCACGCCAGTGGTCGCCTTCGGCCTGTTGGTGTGGCTCGACTGGCGGCTCGCGCTGGCAGCCCTGGCCGTTGTAGTGCTGGCCTTCGGCATCCTGCGCCCGGCCCTGCGCCGGCGCGGCGAGATGGCCCGCCTGTACAACGACGCCCGCGAACGGGTGAGCGCGGCGGTCGTCGAGTTCGTCCAGGCGATGCCCGTGGTCCGGACCTTCGACACCGGGCATGCAATCTTCGGGCGCTATGAGAAGGCCCTGAATGCCTATCTGTCCGTCCTGACGCGCTGGTATCGGGAATCGGGTTTCCCGGCCCGTTTCTCGTGGGTGATGTTGAGCCCGATGCCGACCCTGGCGGTGGTGCTGTGGCTGGGGGCCGTTCTGGTCTGGCAGGAGGAGCTGGATCCAGTGCGCTGGCTGGCCGCGCTGCTGCTGTGCACCGGCATGGCCGAAGCGATAATGCCGGCCATGATGCTCCGCCACATGATCGAGAAGGTCAAACTCAGCATCGTCCGTATCCAGGAGGTGATGGCCGCGCCGGTTCTGCCGGTCCCCGAAGGTGTGGGGGAACGGCCACACGACGCCAGCGTGCGTTTCGACCGCGTGAGCTTCAGCTATGGGGCCACCGACGCCGAGGCCCTCAGCGACGTCAGTTTCGACGTGCGCCCCGGCACGGTCACCGCCCTGGTCGGCCCCTCAGGCGCCGGCAAGAGCACCGTGGCCCGGCTGATCCCGCGTTTCTGGGACGTTACCGACGGGCGCATCCTGGTCGGCGGGGTCGATGTGCGGCGGATGCACTCCAACGACCTGCTGCAGCACGTCGCCTTCGTCTTCCAGGATACCTTTCTGTTCGCCGACACCATCGCCGCCAACATCCGTCTGGGGACCCCCGATACCGGCATGGACGACATCATCTCCGCGGCCAAGGCGGCCCAGGCGCACGACTTCATCATGGCGCTGCCTGAGGGCTACGACACCAAGGTCGGAGAGCGCGGCATCTTTTTATCGGGGGGGCAGCGGCAGCGCATCACCATCGCGCGCGCCCTGCTGCAGAACCGGCCGATCCTCGTTCTGGACGAAGCCACAGCCTTCGCCGACCCGGAAAACGAGGCCGCCCTGATCGAAGCACTGTCCCGGCTGATGCAGGGCAAGACGGTCATCATGGTGGCGCACCGCTTGGCGACCATCCGCGACGCGGACCAGATCCTGGTGTTCGATCGCGGGCGTCTGGTCGAAGGCGGCCAGCATGACGACCTTGTCGCGCAGGGCAGCACCTATGCCCGCCTATGGCGCAGCTATGAGATGGCCCAGTCTTGGTCGCTGGGCAAGGCCGGACAGGCTTCTGTCACGAATCAGGACTCGACGCCATGAACGAAAGCGCAACTCGTCAACACAGGACCGGCCCGACACCCTGGCGTACGACCTACCGACAGTTGATCGACACCGTCGGGCCCGGGGCCGCCCGCATGCGACGCAGCCTGATCGGGCTGCTGGCCGCGGCAGTCGTACAGGGCCTGGCGCTGGCCTGCATCGTTCCACTGTTCACCGCCATGCTCACTCAGCGCGACATCACCACTGCCCTGTCCTGGCTAGGGGCGTCGACGGGACTGATGGTGTTCAGTTCGGTGCTGCGCTGGCGGGCCCAGGCTTTCGACTTCGACGGCCAGATGGCGCAGGCGACCCACCGCCTGCGTACCCGTTTGGGCGAACAGCTACGCCGAATCCCGCTGGAAGTTCTTCAGGACAAGCGTACCGGCGAGATGAACTCCACGGTGCTAAACAACGTCGATGAAAACCTGCTGACCACTCTGACCATCCTCAATCTGATCTTCATCGCCGTGGTCACCCCCCTGACCACGGCGGTCGCGCTGCTGGCCGTGGACTGGCGCATGGGCGTAGCCCTGTTGCTGGTATTTCCCGCCATCGTGCCGCTCTATCGCTGGCGGCGCCCGGCCTTGGGGCGCGGCAAGCGCATCCTGGGTGAGGCGCATCAACAGGCCAACGCCGACGTCCTCGAATACATGCAGGGGCTGCCGGTGCTGCGGGCTGCGTGCCAGGCCGGCGCCAAGGCCGACCGCTTGGCCACGACATTCAAGCGGCTGGAGGAGATCCAAGCCTACGGGCACCGCAAGGGTGCCAAGCCCAACATTCTCGTCGCCAGCATCGTCGAGCTGGGCCTGCTGTTCGTACTGGCTGTGGGCGTGCTGTTCGTGCTCGACGGCTCGCTGGACGTCGCCGTGCTCGCCGCCCTGCTAGTGATCATGGCGCGCTTCTTCGAGCCGCTGTCCACATTCATCCTCTACACGGCGATCCTCGAGCTCATCGAATCGGCCCTGGAGCGTATCTCGGCCCTTTTCGCCATAGAGCCCCTGGAGCAACGCGAGCCCGCCGACGTGCCGTCGCGCCACGACGTCGCCTTCGAAAGCGTCACCTTCCAGTACGCCGGTGCTGGCAGTCCGTCGATCAGTGAGTTCAGCGCGACGCTGCCAGAACACAGCTTGACCGCCCTGGTCGGACCATCGGGGTCGGGCAAAACAACCCTGACGAGGCTGCTCCTGCGCCACTTCGATCCACAGGTCGGCAGCGTTCGAATCGGCGGCGTGGATCTGCGGAGCATTCCGGTCGACCGTCTGAATGACCTGATATCGGTAGTCTTCCAGGACGTCTACCTGTTCGACGATACGGTAATGAACAACATCCGCATGGCTCGCCCCGATGCCACCGACGGCGAGGTCCGGGCGGCGGCCGAGGCCGCGCACTGCCTGGATTTCATCGCCCGCCTGCCGCAGGGCTGGGAGACCCGCCTGGGCGACATCGGTGGACGCCTATCCGGGGGCGAGCGGCAGCGCATTTCCATCGCCCGCGCCCTTCTCAAGGACGCCCCTATCGTCATTCTCGACGAGCCGACCGCGGCCCTGGATACCGAGAGCGAGATCTCGGTTCAGCGCGCCATCGACGCCTTGGTGAGCCACAAGACGGTGCTGGTGATCGCCCACCGCCTATCGACCATCGTCGGGGCCGACCAGATCCTGGTGCTGGAGGACGGCCGACTGGTTGAGAGTGGCCGCCATGACGAGCTTCTGGCCGTCTCCGGCCGCTATCGGTGCATGTGGGAAGCGCAGCAGAGAGTCAAGAACTGGCACGTCAACGCCACCGGGGCAGGCGCTGCGGTCTGATATCGTCCCAGTGTTCACGAATCGTGGCGAGCTGTTTGTCGATGATCTCCCTGGCATGGCCTTGGCTCAGGCCCACTCGCTGGACGATACCGCATGACATCAGATGTTTTTGAGATGCTTTCCAGGCAACCCGCCTCCCAGGACTTTTCAACGGAATTCGAGCGCCTCTTCACCTGAGCATGGCCGACACTCTCCACTGCCAGCCCCCTGACGCGGTATCCTGATGGCGTGACGCACCCACCAGGAGACACGCATGGACGAGACGCAGGACGCGATCATCATCGGCGGCGGCATGGTCGGGGCGGCCGTGGCAGCGGCGCTAGGCCAGGTGGGCATGACGGTGACGCTGATCGAGGGCGGCGCGCCACCGGCGTCCATCGCCGACGGCGAACCCTTCGACCTGCGCGTCTCGTCGCTGAATCTGGCCTCACAGCGGCTGCTGGAAAGCGTGGGTGCCTGGCCCTTCATTCCCGAGGCGCGCCGCTGTCCCTTTCGCCATATCGAGGCCAGCGACGCTGCCGAGCGTCGTCATATTCGCTTCAGCGCCGCCGATCTGGGGCTCGCCGATTTCGGCCACTTCGTCGAGAACCGGATGATTCGCCGCGCCCTGTGGCAGCGCCTGGCCGAACTGCCCAGCGTCACGACGCTTTGCGATGCCAGCCCCACCGCACTGATCCGCGGCGGACAGCACGCACTGGTCGAACTCGAAGACGGTCGCCTGCTGGCCGCTCGGCTGGTGGTCGGCGCCGACGGGGCCGGGTCGCGTACCCGCGAGCTGGCTGGCATCGCCACCCGGGATGCGGATTACCGGCAGCGGGCACTGATCGTCAACGTCCGCACCTGCCGGCCCCAGCAGGACGTGAGCTGGCAGCGTTTCACACCCACCGGGCCCCAGGCCATGCTGCCGCTGCCCGGCCCTCACGCTTCGCTGGTGTGGTACGACACCGACGCGGCCACGCGCGAGCGCGAAGCGCTGGATAACGAATCGCTGCGCCGGGCCGTCGAAGCGGCGTTTCCTGCCCGCCTGGGCGGCATCGACACCGTGCTCGGGCGCGCCAGTTTCCCCATTCGCCGCCGCCACGCCGAGCGCTACACGCGCCGCCGCCTCGCCCTGGTCGGCGATGCCGCCCACGTCATCCATCCGCTGGCCGGCCAGGGGCTCAATCTCGGCTTGCAGGACGCCGCCGAGCTGGCCAGGCAGGTGACCGCCGCCCATGCCGCTGGCGAGGATCCGGGCAGCCGACAGGCATTGGCCGCCTATGCCCGCATCCGCCGCCCCCAGACCCTGGCGATGATGGCCGCCATGGAGACCTTCCACCGCCTCTTCACCGGCCCGGCGCCGCTGCGCCAGGCCGGTTCCGCCGGCCTGGGAGTCGGCGAGCGTCTCGGCATCGCCAAGCAGGGGGTAATGCGCCGCGCCCTCGGCATCTGAAGGACACCCGTCATGCTGGAATTCCGTCAGGTCCGCAAGGCCTACGCCACGCCTCAAGGGCCGCTGCCGGTGCTGCGGAGCGTCGATCTGTCGCTTCGCCGCGGCGAGAGCCTGGCGCTGATGGGCGAATCGGGCAGCGGCAAGTCGACCCTGCTGCACCTGGCCGCGGGGCTCGACCGGCCCGATGATGGCGAGGTTCGGCTCGCCGGCCAGGCGATCTCCTCGCTCGGCGAACCCGCCCGGGCGCGGCTGCGCCGCGACACCCTGGGGCTGGTGTTCCAGCAGTTCCACTTGGTGCCGAGCCTGAACGTGGCCGACAACTTGCGCCTGCAGGCGCGCCTGGCTGGACGCGAACGCCCTGACTGGTCGACGTATCTCCTGCAGCGCCTGGGGTTGGCGGGACTCGAGACACGCTACCCGGAGCAACTCTCCGGCGGCCAGCAGCAACGCCTGGCCATCGGTCGCGCCCTGGCACCGCGCCCGTCGTTGCTGCTCGCCGACGAGCCTACCGGCAACCTCGACGAAACCACCGCCGACGCCGTGCTCGCCCTGCTGCGTGAGCTGGTGAGCGAAGCCGATAGCGCCCTGCTGGTGGTCACCCACAGCCCCCGCGTCGCGGCTCCGCTCGACCGCTGCCTGCGCCTGACCCATGGGCGGCTAGGGCCAGCAACGCTCACGGAGCCTGCCAAGTAATGCTCACCGCGCTGGCTACGCTGCTCTCCCACTACCGCCGCCACCCCGGTCAGCTGGTCTTGCTGCTGCTCGGCCTGTGGGTGGCCAGCGCGCTGTGGAGCGGCGTGCAGGCGATCAACGCTTCGGCCCGCGACAGCTACGCCCGCGCCGAGGCGATGTTCGCCACCGGTCTGGATCGCCTGGAACGCCGCGACGGCGAGCCCCTGACCCGCGACGACTTCCTGCGCCTGCGCCGCGCCGGGCTGCCCGTCTCGCCGCTGTTGGAAGGCGAGGTCGAGGCGCCGGACGGCTCGCGCCTGACGCTGATCGGCATCGATCCGCTCACCCTGCCCGGCGACAGCGCCTTCGCCACCGCCGGCAGCCGCGGTGAGCTCAGCGGCTTTCTCACCCCGCCCTGGCAGACCCGCCTCGCCCCGGATAGCCTCGCTGCGCTGGGCCAGAGTGCCAGCGAAGCCTCTGGTGCCGAGCCGCGACTGGCCGACGGCCGGCGCCTGCCACCGCTGGCCCTGGTGTCGAGACTGCCGCCTGACACCCTGGTCATGGACATCGCTGCGGCGGCGAAACTGCTCGAGCACGGCGAAACGCTCAGCCGACTGGTCGCGGCGCCAGGGGCCCTGCACGAGGCACCATCCGGCTTCCTGCTGACCCGCGCCGACACTCGGCTCGAACCGGGCCAGCTCACCGAGAGCTTCCACCTCAACCTCACCGCCATGGCGCTGCTGGCATTGGTAGTGGGGCTGTTCATCGTCCAGGCGGCACTGGGCCTGGCGCTGGAGCAGCGCCTGGGGCTGCTGCGCACGCTGCGTGCACTCGGCGTCTCCGCTCGCCAGTTGGTGGGGCTGCTGGCACTCGAGCTGGTGCTGCTCGGTGCACTGGGAGCGCTTGCCGGCATCGTCAGCGGGGTGTGGCTGGCCCGGCTGCTGCTGCCCGACGTGGCTGCCACCCTGGAGAGCCTCTACGGAGCCCAGGTCGCCGCCGAACTACGGCTCCCCTGGCACTACTGGCTGGGTGGGCTGGGCGTGACCCTCGGCGGGCTCTTCCTCGCCGGCAGCGGCGTGCTGTGGCGAGCGGCACGGCTCAGCGTACTGGGCCTCGGCCAGGCCCAGGCGTGGCGTGCGGGCTTCGTGCGACAGCTGCGCGGCCTGACACTGGCCGGGGCGCTGGTTGCCGTGGTTGGGCTCGCGCTGTGGATCTGGCTCAGCCGTCAACCATCCGGCGAGGGGCTCATCGCCAGCTTCGCGCTGATCGCCGCGCTGCTGCTGGCCAGCGCCCTGTGGCTGCCACCGCTACTGGGGCTGCTGATCGCCGGCCTGGCCCGGCTGCTCCGTCACCGGCCGCTGGCGCAGTGGGCATGCGCCGACCTGCAGCTTCAGTTGCCGCGACTCTCACTGGCCATGATGGCACTGCTCATCGCGCTTTCCGCCAACCTGGGCATCGGCAGCATGGTGGGGGGCTTTCGCCTCACCTTCCTCGACTGGCTCGACCAGCGCCTGGTCGCCGATCTCTACCTGCGCCCGCCACCGGAACGCTTCGCCACCGTCGCGGCATGGCTCGACGAGCGCGCCGAGGTGGCCGAGACGCTGCCCACCCGCCATGCCGAAGGAACCCTGCGCGAGGCCGAGCGCAATGGCACCGCTCGCCCGCTCGACCGGCCGGTGAGTCTCTACGGCATCACCCCCGGGGCAGCGCTAACGCCCCACTGGCCGCTGCTCGATACCCAGGCCGGCCGCGACGCTGCCTGGCAGGCCTTCCGCGAGGGGGCGGCCTTCGTCAACGAGCAGTTGGCCATTGCCGAGGGGCTCGCCCCGGGCGACGAGATCGTTGTGAACGCCGGAGGGCGCCGCGATACGCTCGCCGTGGCAGCGGTCTACCCCGACTACGGCAATACCCGCGGCGAGGTGCTGCTCGCCACGCCGCAGCTCGCCGCACGCTTCGGCGGCGAGGCGAGTTCCATCGGCATCGTGCTCAACGCGGGGGCGAGCGGCGAGGCGCTGGACAATGCCCTGCTCGAGCGCTTCGCGTTCGGCCGCGATGCACTGGTCGACCAACGCGAGGTGAAGCGGCTGGCAGTGACGATCTTCGAGCGCACTTTCACCATCACTCGCGCGCTGAGCGCCCTGACTCTCGCTGTGGCCGCCCTGGCGCTGCTGGCCAGCCTGCTCGCCCAGGCGAGGGAGCGCCGCCGACAGTTGGCGCCGATGTGGGCACTGGGAGTGCCGCGGGCACGCCTGGCGGCGGTGCAGTTCGCTCAACTCGGCGGGGCGGCACTCGCCACCGGCCTGCTCGCGCTGCCGCTCGGCAGCCTGCTGGCCCTGGGACTGGTGGCGGTGATCAACGTCCCCGCCTTCGGCTGGCGGCTGCCGCTGCACCTCTTTCCTGGCGAGAT
The DNA here is from genome assembly GCF_010993975.1 of Halomonas faecis. Taxonomy (GTDB): domain Bacteria; phylum Pseudomonadota; class Gammaproteobacteria; order Pseudomonadales; family Halomonadaceae; genus Halomonas; species Halomonas faecis. Next base: position 258,943 of record NZ_JAACZO010000043.1, on the reverse strand, counting down.
GGCACTGACGCTCGCCACCGCCGTAGGCGTCGCGCTCGCCGCCGCCGCCCTGCCGGCCCTGCAGCTGTGGCGCACGCCGCCTCGCGCCCTGCTCGCCGAGGAGGAACGCCCATGAGCTGGCGTCTCTTGGCCCCTCTCTGCGCCCTGCTGGCCGCGCTGTGGCTGGGTGGCTGCGATACCGACCGAAAGGCCGACCAGGACGCCGGTTTTGCCGGCCTGGGCGAGGCCGCCGGCGACTTCGCCCAAGCGCGCCCCGGCACGCCACTGCACTTCCCCGACGACCATGGCCCACACCCCGATTACCGCATCGAGTGGTGGTATCTCACCGCCAACCTGGAGGATGAAGCGGGCGAGCCCCTGGGTGCCCAGTGGACGCTGTTCCGCCAGGCACTGGTGCCACCCGATGCACGCCCGACGCCCACACCCTGGGCGGCCGACCAGCTGTGGATGGCGCACCTTGGGGTGTCGCAGGGCAGCACCCATCGGGTGGCGGAGCGCTTCGCGCGCAGCCATTCGGCTCGCGATGATGGCCAGGCCGGCGTGCGGTCCAGCCCTTTCCGGGCCTGGCTCGACGACTGGACGTTACGCGCACGAAGCGAAGGCATCGAGGCGGACACTTTCGACCGGCTCACGCTCGACGCGCACGAGAACGACGAGCGTGGCGGCTTCGGCTACCGGCTCGAGCTCACCGCCGAGGGTCCGCTGGTGCTGCACGGCAACGGCGGCTTCAGCCAGAAGGCCGTCGACGGCCAGGGCTCGATGTACTATAGCCAGCCGTTCTGGCGGGTCGATGGCGAGGTAACGCTGGACGGCGAGACCCGCGCGGTGCACGGCCGGGCGTGGCTCGACCGCGAGTGGAGCAGTCAACTGCTCGACGAGCGCCAGCAGGGCTGGGACTGGTTCTCGCTGCATCTCGACGACGGCCACAAGCTGATGGCCTTTCAGCTACGTGGCAGCGGTGAGGCCGGCAGCGACTACCGCTCGGGCACCTGGGTCGCGGCCGACGGCACGACCACGCCGCTCGCTCCGGACGAGCTCACCCTCACGCCGCTGGCCAGCGCCAGCGTCGAGGGGCGCGAGCTGCCCACCCGCTGGCACCTCGAAGTGCCGAGCCAGGACATCGACGCGGTCGTCCAGGCGCCTCATAGCCAACGTTGGATGCGCACTTCCGTGCCCTACTGGGAAGGTGAGGTGACGGTGACCGACCGCGAAAGCGGCGAGGCGCTGGGCGAAGGCTATCTGGAGATGACCGGGTATTGAGGCGAGCGCACCGGCTCAATGCCGCGCGCGGAAGTGCTGCTCGCCCGGGGCGATGTCGTTGCGCAGACGGTCGCGGAGTTCAGGGTCGAGCGTGGGATCGTCAGGTGCCACCAAACCGCATTGCGAGAGCGCGCGTCGCACGCTCATCCTTTCTCCCAGGCGCTCGTAGACGACACGAACGCAGCAGGGCATGCGTTCGCTGTTGTCAGCGACTCCAAGCTTCAAACCGGTCAGACGATGCACCTGGCTCTGGAAGCTGGGAAACAGGATGGTTTGGGTCACTTCGTTGCCGTTGAGCGTTTCATGATCGACCAGAAAGAGGCGATCTGCCAAACGGACGGCAAGACCATGATAACGGTTGTGGCAAGTGCGAGCACCGGAGCGTACCCGCATGCGTTCGGTACGCTGGTAGACCACACCCTGCTCACGAGCCTCCAGACAGACCAGCGTGCGGATCAGCCAACCGGGCTGGGACATCGAGTGGTAATACTCGAAGTAGCACCCGAGGTATCGCGCCATCCCCTCCTGCCCCTGGGACAGCAATTCGCTCGGCCATTCCGTGGGCAACCCAAACGCCGCCGAGCGAGCATGGCGGCCGGCCTGAACCAGAGTGCGAAACTCCGCATGGGGTAGGTCGAGTTCGTGCGACTCGACACCGAACAAGTCGCAAATGCGCTGCAGGGTGACGTGGCGCGGACGGTGGCGTCCGCTGAGGTAGCGATTGAACTGGGCTCGGTTGATATCTAGCCGCCGGCAGACCTCGGCAATGGAGGGGTAATACCCACACAGCAGGCGCAGATTGGCTACGAAATCGTCTTGCATGCCGCTGGCTCCAGGCCACTGAACCGGACTCGATGGTGCAGACTGGTGCACTCCGAGTGCGCCAAGTATGCACCGCTGTGCATCGTTGCGCCAAGTTTCCGCGGCCGGCTCAGCTGCTTCAATTGCGAAGCGCTACCAACAAGACAACAGCGGAGACCATCATGCTCGATCTGCTCAACGAGCTCCTCTGGAGCAAAATCCTTCTCGTCCTGCTGGTCGCCGTGGGCATCGGCTTCACCGTCGCCTCACGCTTCGTCCAGTTTCGCTACTTCGGCCGCATGTTCCAGATACTGGGATCCGGCCAGGCTTTCCGTCATGACGAGCACGGCCACCTCAGCAGCTTTCAGGCGCTGGTGCTGTCGGTGGCCGGCCGTGTAGGCGGCGGCAACATCGCCGGCGTCGCCGTGGCCATCACCCTGGGCGGCCCGGGAGCGGTATTCTGGATGTGGCTGGTCGGGGTGATGGGCATGGCCACGAGCTTCCTGGAATGCACCCTGGCTCAAACCTTCAAACAGCCTCAAGATGACGGCACCTATCGCGGTGGCCCAGCCTATTACATCGTCAAGGGCCTGGGCCGCAACTGGCGCTGGCTGGCCGGTTTCTACTCGGCGCTGCTGCTGCTGACTTTCGGTTTCGCCTTCACCGCTCTGCAGTCCTACGCCGTCTCGACCTCCTTCAACGACGCCTTCGGCGTGCCGGTCTTTTACAGCGGCATCGCCCTGGCCATGCTGGTTGGCCTGATCATCTTCGGCGGCATCAAGCGAATCGCCCGCATCTCGGAGGTGCTGGTACCTTTCATGGCCGTGGGCTACCTGGCGATCGCACTGATCGTCGTCGGCATGAATGTCGACCGCGTGCCCGAGATCGTGACCCTGATCGTCAAGAGCGCCTTCGGTCTCGAGCCGGCCATCGGTGGCGGCATCGGCGCGGCCATCATGATGGGCCTCAAACGCGGACTGTTCTCCAACGAGGCCGGCCTCGGTAGCGCACCGAACGTGGCCGCCGTGGCTTATGTTCCGCACCCGGCCAACCAGGGCATCGTGCAGGCCTTTTCAGTATTCATCGACACAGTCATCATCTGCTCATCCACCGCCTTCTTGATTCTGCTCAGCGGCGTTTATGACCCCGGAGCCGGAGGCAACGTCGAGGGCATTGCTCTCACCCAGGCGGCGCTGGCCGACCACGTCGGCGAGTGGGGCCGCTCCTTCGTCAGCGTAGCGCTGCTGCTGTTCGCCTTCAGCACCATCCTCTACAACTACTACCTGGGCGAGAACAGCCTGAATTTCTTCAGCCGCAACAATCAGAACCTGTTCAACGCCTTCCGCGTCGCCATCGTCCTGCTGGTGTGCTGGGGAGCCACCACCGACCTGGGCACGGCATTCGGCTTCGCCGACGTGACCATGGGCCTGCTGGCGGTGACCAACCTGGTCGCACTGATCCTGCTGTTCAAGAAGGGCCTTCGCATCCTCAAGGACTATGACGATCAGCGCCGCCAGGGCGTCTCTCAGCCGATCTTCGACGCCAGCCAGCATTCCGACCTGAACCTCTATCCGCAGGCTTGGGAACTCGAGCCGGAGGACCGGGAACGTCTACGGGCCAGCGGCGCCCAGGCCCAACCCGCTCCTGCAACCAAGGCGTGAGTATGGCTCGCCTGCTGGTCCTCTACACTGGCGGCACCCTGGGCATGGAACCCTCGTCGGGGGGCTACGTGCCCTCGCCGCATTTCGCCGAGAGGCTGCAGGCGGCGCTGGCGGCCCAACCGTCAGATCGCCTACCCAACCATGACCTGCAGGCCCTGAACCCGCCGATCGACAGCGCCGATCTGGCGCCCGCGGCCTGGAATCGGCTGATCGACGCTCTGTCCGCGGCATGGTCGAACTACGACGGCTTCGTGATCCTGCACGGCACTGACACCCTGGCCTACACCGCCGCCGCACTCTCCTTCCTGCTCGACGCCCTGGACAAGCCGGTGGTGCTCACCGGCGCCCAAATCCCGCTGGGCGAGCCGCGCAGCGACGCCCTGAACAACGTCCTCCTGGCCCTGCAGGCGGCCGGGCACCCATGCACTCCCCGCGAGGTGTGCATCGCCTTCCATGACCGCCTGCTGCGCGGCAACCGCGCACGCAAATGTCGCGCCCAGGGCCTGGATGCCTTCGACTCGCCCAACGCGCCCTGGCTCGGCGAGGCGGGCATCGCGCTGCGCCTCGCCGAACTCCCTGCGCTGCCGACTGGTGCTCCCAACCTGACCCCGGCCGCCTTCGAAGCAGGCCGTGTCGGCGTATTGCACTGCCACCCTGGGCTGGCAGCGGGGCAGGTCGCCCGGCAACTCGACGATCCGCAGCTGCAGGGTCTGGTGCTGCTGACGTACGGCATGGGCAACCCGCCGGGACTCGACGGTCAGCTGCTCGCCTGCCTTGGCCAAGCCGTCGAACGCGGCCTGGCCATCGTCAACGTGACGCAATGCAGGCAGGGCTCCGTACAGCAGGGCGCCTACGCCAGCGGCGGGCGACTCAACGACATCGGCATCATCGCCGGGCATGACATCACCCCCGAAGCGGCGATCGCCAAGCTGGAGGTGCTGTTAGGCCGCGCAAAGCGCGGCCAGGTGCTGCGCGACGCCCTGTCCCGCCCGCTGCGCGGCGAGATGAGCACACTACCGTGACGGAGTCGCCAACTCCCGGCGTGCTGATTCTGGCTCTGATGGTGCAGGCCAGGCCGGTGAGCGGTATCGTGACGCTGAGCCGCCACTTCGCTCGAGCAGTCTAAGGTCATACGACGCCTGCTCATCCGGCCGAGCGTGCCCATGTCCCAGGAGATCTGCCATGCTGCCCAGCCTGTTCATTTCCCACGGCTCGCCCATGCTGGCCCTGACCGAGACGCCGGCCCACGCATTCCTGCGCGAATTCGGCCAGGCCCTGGCCCCCGAGGCCGTGGTGGTGGTGTCGGCCCACTGGACCACCGATCGCCTCGCGGTCAGCACGAGCGCGCGTCCCGAGACGATTCATGACTTCGGCGGCTTCCCCCAGGCGCTGTTCGAGATCCAGTACCCAGCTCCCGGCGAGCCGGAATTGGCGATGCGCCTGGCCCGGGCGCTCAACGCCGTGCCCACCGAGCGCGGCCTCGACCATGGCGCCTGGGTCCCGCTGTCGCTGATGTTTCCCAACGCCGAGGTACCGGTAGTCTCGCTGTCGCTGCCGCTGACCTGGTCGAATCAGGCCCTGATGGAGCTTGGCGAAAAGCTGACGGCGCTACGTGATGAGAACGTGCTGGTGATCGGCTCGGGTAGCCTGACCCACAACCTGGGCGAGCTGCAGGCCCCGGACGCCGCAATGCCGGCCTGGGTGGGCGAGTTCGCCGACTGGGTGCACGCCCGCCTCGTGGAGGGCGACCGAGCCGCGCTGCTCGACTGGCAAAGCGCGCCCCAGGCCAGGCGCAATCACCCCACCCCGGAGCATTTCCAGCCGCTGCTGGTGGCACTAGGGGCAGGCGGCCGGGCCGAGCGGCGCCACCACAGCGTCGAGCACGGCGTACTGGCCATGGATGTCTACGCCTTCGCCTGACGGCAGAACCCCTGCCGGCGGTGCTGGGCAAGCGGGCGCGCGGCGACGTAAAGTGTACAACGGTCGTTACCGTCTCGTGAGACCCATCATGACAGCTCAACGCTCAGCGCTCCTTCACCACAGCGTCGTACCCTGCCGGAACGCTCGGCTGATGCTGGTGGTCTGGCTTGCCATGCTGGCACTCTCGGGCTGCGCCAGCCGTGAACTCTCCACCCGCGATGCCGAGGGTCTGAGCATGGAGCGGGCGCTGATCCTGGCCGAGGCGAAGCGGGCACTGGGTACGCCGTACCGGCTTGGCGGCAGCGACCCACGCGGCCTGGACTGCTCGGGCCTGGTGCAGATGACGCACTCGCGCGCCGGCATTCAGGTGCCGCGTACTGCCGAGCAGCAGTTCGAGGCCTTGCCTTCGGTCGACTCGGCGCGCCCCGGCGACCTGCTGTTCTTCGCCACCGGCCGTGGCGGCAAGGCCAGCCACGTAGGGATCTACCTGGGCAACGACGAGATGATCCATGCCCCCGGACGCGGCCGCCGGGTGGAGCGTACCTCGCTGACCCTGGCCTACTGGCGCGAACGTTTTCTGGGCGCCGCCGGCCCTGCGCCCTGAGCGTCGGCCACTGCCCCCCAACAGGCGAACGACACACAACAGCCCCCGACGACGCCCCCTTCGCGTCAGCCCAGCTGGCGATACCTCATTTCCGCTCCATGGAGGCCCTCGGGTTCGCATTGGCACCCGTCTCGTACTCAACGCCGTGATCGCGAAGGTACTCACGAATCATCTGGCGTACCACCTGAGACGGTGTCAGGTCCTGAGCGGCGCAGAGCTGCTCGAAGGCGCGCTTCTTGTGGGGGTCGATCAACAGGGTCAAACGTGCCGTCTTCTTTTCCATCGCATGTCTCCCGCCATTATTAACATTGAATGTTAATACCTGGCACTGACATGAACAACGGTGGAGAGGTTTGTCGACAATGCAAACGATATGTTAATGTGATTTGCATACGATACAACTCTCGCCCGGCATGCGTCATCGGCTCGATCGCGGCGTTGGGCGCACCTGACGAGGATCCAGCCCATGGCACGCCATCGGCCGTCGCTCTCCCTTCCCAGCATCGCCGCCGGCCTGCGCGCCGCGTTGCGAGACGGCTACGGCCTTGCCGACCTGCGCCACGACATCCTGGCCGGCCTGACCATTGGCACCGTGGCCGTGCCGCTTTCCATGGCATTGGCCATCGCCACTGGCGTTCCCCCGCAGCATGGGCTCTACACGGCGATCGTCGCCGGGGCCATCATCGCTCTGACTGGCGGCTCGCGTTTCAATGTCTCGGGCCCTACGGCGGCCTTCGTCGTCATACTCTTCCCCATCGTCCAACAGTACGGGCTGGGCGGTCTGCTGATCGCCACGATGATGGCCGGCCTGATCCTGGTGGTTCTCGGCATCGCTGGCATGGGGCGCCTCATCCAGTACGTGCCCTATCCCGTGGTGCTGGGCTTCACGGCGGGAATCGCAGTGGTGATCGCGGTACTGCAAGTGCCCGACTTCCTGGGCCTGGAGGTCGGGCAACTCGGCGAGCATTTCATCGACAACCTGGGCCGGATCGCCGCTTCCCTGCCCAGCCTGGATCCGTTCGAGCTGGGGGTCGGAGCCTTCACGCTGGGCGTCATGCTGCTGTGGCCGCGCCTGCGCGTGCCGGTGCCGGCTCCTCTGGTCGGGTTGGTCGCCGGAGCGGTCGTCGTCTACGCAATCAACCGGATGTTCGGCGATCCGGCCACGGGCAATGCGGTGGAAACCATTGCCTCGCGTTTCAGTTGGGAGGTCCATGGCGAGACGGGGGTGGGCATCCCACCGATCGCACCGAGCTTCGCCGCGCCCTGGCGGTTTCCGGGTGCGGACGGCGAGCCCCTGATACTGAACTTCGCGCTGATTCGCGCGCTGCTCGGCCCGGCATTCGCCATCGCCATGCTGGGGGCGATCGAGTCGCTGCTGTGCGCCGTCGTCTCGGACGGACTGACCCGCACCCGACATGACCCCAACGCCGAACTGATCGGCCAGGGGCTCGGCAACATCGTGGCGCCACTGTTCGGCGGCATCACTGCCACGGCCGCCATCGCCCGCACCGCCACCAACATCCGCAGCGGTGCCCGTTCGCCGATCGCGGCAGTGGTGCACGCGCTGGTCGTGCTGCTCTCGGTGGTCGCCCTGGCGGGCCTACTGGGACTGGTGCCGATGGCTGCGCTGGCGGCTCTGCTGTTCATCGTCGCCTGGAACATGAGCGAGGCGCGCCACTTCCTGCACACGCTGCGCTCGGCACCGCCGGGCGACGTGGCCATCCTGGTGACCTGCTTCACCCTGACCGTACTCTTCGACATGGTGTTGGCGGTGGCCGTTGGCATCGGGCTGGCCGCTGCGCTGTTCATCCGGCGCATGTCACTACTGACGCAGACCCAGCGCATCGACTCAGGAGCCCCCAGCCTCGATGGGCTGCCCGACGAGATCGCCCTCTACGACATCAATGGTCCGCTGTTCTTCGGCGCTGCCGAGAAGGCACTCACGTCGCTGCATCTCGTGGATCGTCGGGTACGGGTCGTCATCCTCGACATGCATGACGTGCCGAGCATGGATGGCACGGCGATCGTGGCGCTCGAGGCCCTGATCGACGAGATGCACCGCGAAGGGATCGCACTGGTGCTGGTCGGCCTGCCGACGCGAATCCTCGTCAAGCTGCGCCGGGCGGGCATCCGCAAGGCCGCCGGCCGGCTGACGTACTGCCGCGAGCTGTCGCACGCCCGCAGGGTGGCCCTGCGCTGGCTCGCTCGGGCCGCCTGAGGCGTGCTCGACGACGCAGTGCCCCAGCGCGGCACGGACTCTGCCCGCGGAGGCCTTTACAGCCGCGCAATCCATGCGGATAGTGACGGCATGACGACAGGGGCGCCGTGGCGCATGGCCACGGCTGAGACGTACCCTCGGAACCTGACCCGGATAATGCCGGCGTAGGGAGTCGTGCAGCGGCGCTCGCCGTCTGCCTCTCCCGCGCCCGGGAGGCCCACATGACCTTTGCGATCGAACCTGCGACTCACCTCGCCCGCCTGCGCGAGACGGTGCCGCTCGTCCACAACATCACCAACCTGGTGGCCATGAACAGCATGGCCAACGTGCTGCTGGCCATCGGCGCCTCGCCGGCCATGGTGCATGCTCGCGAGGAAGCGGCCGAATTCGCCGCCCTGGCCGACGCCCTGAGCGTGAACATCGGCACCCTGTCGCCACACTGGGTGGACGCCATGGTCGATGCGGCCGGCGCCGTACGCTCGGCCGGCAAGCCCTGGGTGCTGGACCCGGTGGCCGTAGGCGCCACCCGCTATCGCCGCGAGAGCGTTGCCCGGCTGTTGGCCCTGTCACCCGACGCGATTCGCGGCAACGCCTCGGAAATCATCGCCCTGGCCGATCAGGGTGCGGGCGGCCGCGGGGTGGACAGCACCCACGCCGCGGAGTCGGCCCTCGGCGCCGCCATCGCCCTGGCCCGCCATACCGGTGGCGTGATTGCCGTCACCGGCGAGGAAGACCTGGTCACCGACGGCCGGCGGATTGCGCGCATTCGCGGCGGCCACTCCCTGATGCCCAGGGTCACCACCCTTGGCTGCGCGCTCACCGGCGTGGTGGCGGCCTTCCTGGCCGGCAGCGACGACCGTTTCGAGGCGACGACGGCGGCCCTGGCCTGCTACGCCGTGGCCGGCGAACTGGCCGGCGAAAACGCTGGCGGCCCCGGCAGCTTCATGCCGGCGTTCCTGGATGCGCTCCACGCCCTGGAGGCCGAAACCCTGACCGCACGACAGTGCCTGGAGGTAACCGATGCGCCTTGATCTCTCCCTCTATCTGGTCACCGACCCACGGCTGTGCACCGAACGCGGCCTGGTGGAGACGGTGGTGGCCGCGGTGCGCGGTGGGGTGACGCTGGTTCAGCTACGCGACAAGCACGCCAGCGACGGCGTACTGATCGACCAGGCGCGGCGCCTGAAGGCGGCCCTGGCCGGCAGCAAGGTGCCACTGATCGTCAACGACCGTCTGGCGGTGGCCGTGGAGAGCGGTGCCGACGGCCTGCACATCGGCCAGGACGACGGCGACGTGGCCGAGGCCCGCGCCGCGCTGGGCGAGGCGGCGATCCTCGGCCTCTCGGTACAGACCCACGAGCAGATGGCCCGGGTCGACGCCGACAGGCTCGACTACCTGGGCCTGGGCCCGGTGTTCGCCACCCCCAGCAAGCACGACCACGCCGAACCGCTGGGCTTCGCGGGGCTCGCTTCACTGGTTGCTGCCAGCCCCCTGCCGGCCGTGGCCATCGGCGGACTCAAGGCGGAACACGCCACGGCGGTGCGCGATGTCGGCGCCCAGGGCGCGGCCGTCGTTTCGGCCATCTGTGGCCAACCCGACCCGGAGGCTACCGCCCGGGCGTTCTTCACGAAATAGGCCGCCGCTTCATTGCGATGCGGCGGCCATGGGAGAGCGATGGCCCGTTCGGGCCACCCTCGTGAGCCGGGCATTCAGTGCGCCAGCATTTCCCGCACGATGCCCTCGCCATCCAGGTGCGAAGGATAGTAGGTCGGCCAGTTCGTGACCTCTTCCAGCAGCGCTTCCCGATCGTCGCCCCAGTAGAGGTGGAAGTGGTCGGCGTCGGTCGGGTAGATGGCATGATCGCTGAACTGGATGTAGCGAGGTAACGCATCGCCACCGTCTTCGAGTTCGAAGATGAACCGTACCCCTCGATTGCCGGCTTCGTAGGTCAGGATCTCGTACCCGTCGTAGACGTACTCGCCGGTTCTTTCTTGCCCCCCTTCGTAGAAGGAGACGGAATTCCCGTCGATCACGATGCGCTCGACGTCCGTCCGGTACCCTGTTTCGTAATACGCCATGACCTCCTCGGCGGTTTTCCCGTCGTCATTCTCCGCCTTGTGGGCGAAGACCTCGTCGAGAGTGCCGTCCTGAAGGTAGGGGTAGACCGACTGCCAGTCGCCTTCCCAGTCGGACAGCGCCCGATCCTCGATCTGACTGTCCTCGAAATACCCCGAGTCGATGTCATCGTCATGGCCATGATCGTGCTCATGGTCGTGGTCGTGGTCGTGGTCGTGGTCGTGGTCGTGCGCATGCTCGTCGCCGGAAGGGGAGCTGTCGCCATCGGCGAAGGCCAACGGCGTTCCCGCCAACGATAGCAGGCTGATGGCGACGACACTCATTGTCTTCGGAAAAGTCAGTTCCATGGTTAACGCTCCTTTCGTGATCGATTGATGCAGGTTGGGTTGGGGTGAATGACGAGGCACTGCCATCAGGCGCTCGAGTCGCAGCGCGTCACGCCGTTGGCCAGTTGGCGCAGCAGTTGCGGATAGAGGTCGACACCGAGCGGAATGTCCACCCCCAGGGGGTCGATGACGATCGACGTCTCGACGCCGCTGCCCTCGAACACGCTCTCCACCAGCGCCGGGTTGAACTGCGGTTCGCGGAATACGCACTGAACGCCGAGTTCGGCGACCCGCTCCTGGATCTCGCGAATGCGCGCCGGACTCGGGTCAGAGGCATCGCCCAGAGCGATCGCCCCCACCGCCGGCACGTCGAAACGGCTCTCGAAATACTGATAGGCATCGTGGAAGACGATGAAGCGGGCATCGCGGGCGTCCGCCAGATGGCCGTTCAGGTCGTCGATCAGGGTTTCCAGCTCGGCCTGTCCCTCGGCCGCGTTCTGGCGGTAGACGTCGGCGTTGTCGGGATCGAGATCGGCCAACGACTCGGCGATGGCCTCGAGCCAGGCCTGGGCATTCACCGGATCGAGCCAGCCGTGGGGGTCGAGGCCTTCATGGGAATGACCGTGATCATGGTCGTGACCGGTCTCATGCTGATGGTCGTGATCGTGGTCGTGGTCGTCATGCGCATGTTCGTCGTGCGCATGATCATGGGCCTCGAACGTCGCCCCCTGGCGATACTCCAAACGCCGCGTGCCGGGAGCCTCCATTAGCTCCACCTTCAGCGCGTCTTCGGCCAGCGACTGCCGAGCCCTGGCCAGCCAGGGCGTCAGGTCGTCGCTGACCCAGAACACGACATCGGCACGCGACAGCGCCTCGGCCTCGGACGGACGCATGGAGTAACCGTGCGGTGAGGCACCTGGCTGGATCACCAGATCGGGCGATCCCAGCTCCCCCATCACTCGGTCGACCAGCGAGTGGACCGGCGGGATGTCCACGGCCACGGAGGGCACTTCGGCAACCGCAACGGCGGGTACCAACAGCCAAGGCAGGCAAAGAGGGCGTAGCAGCTTGTTTATCGTCATCGATCTCTCCAAAGGTTCCACCGCGAGAAGCATGCGATTGTGACGTTAATTGTTATGATATAACATACTTATCAATGTCAAGCCTGCATCTTCATGCCTGCCGTGCAACGGCCTGACGGCGACGATAGCGGAGGGACGCCATGCACCTGTTGTCGATAGACGATCTTCACGTCGCCCTCGGCGGGCGAACCGTCCTCGAGGGCATCGACCTGCACCTCGACCGTGGCGAGATCGTCACCCTGGTCGGCCCCAACGGCTCCGGCAAGTCGACCCTGCTGCGCGCCATCATCGGTGCCGTGCGCCCCGCCCGCGGCCGGCTCGTGCGCCAGCCGGGCCTCACCATCGGCTACGTACCCCAACGGCTGGCCATCGATGCCACCCTGCCGATGACGGTCACCCGCTTTTTGAACCTACCGCACCGCCACTCGACGCAGACGGTGCGCCAGGCCCTGGAGCAGGCCGGTGTTCCCAGCCTGGATCGACAGCAGGTGACGGACCTCTCGGGCGGGCAGTTTCAGCGCATCCTGCTCGCCCGGGCACTGCTGGAGGATCCCGACCTGCTGCTCCTCGATGAGGCCACCCAGGGCCTCGACCACCGCGGCACGGCCGACTTCTACCGCCAGATCGCGAGCGTGCGGCGCGAGCTGGGCTGCGCGGTGCTGATGGTCAGTCACGAACTGCACGTAGTGATGCGCGCCTCGGATCGCGTGGTGTGCCTGAACCGCCATGTCTGCTGCCAAGGCACGCCTGAACGGGTTCTCGCCTCGCCGGCCTACCAGGCGCTGTTCGGCCCCGATACCGGCGATGCCCTGGCGCTGTATCGCCATGCCCATGATCACGCCCCCTCTTCCGGCACACCCGCGCCACCGGCGGCCGGCGCCAACTCCCTGGAGGCCACCCCCTGATGCTCGACGATTTCCTGGTTCGCGCCGCCGTGGCCGGCTTTGGCGTGGCGCTCGCCGCCGCCCCGCTAGGGTGCTTCGTGGTGTGGCGGCGCATGGCCTATTTCGGCGATGCCACCGCTCACGCCGCCATCCTCGGCGTGGCGCTGTCGCTGCTGTTCTCCACCTCCATCTTCGCCGGCGTGCTGGTGGTGTCGCTGCTGATGGCCACCCTGGTCTCGCTGCTCAGCGGCCGGGGCTACGCCATGGACACCCTGCTCGGCGTCATGGCGCACTCGGCTCTCGCCTTCGGGCTGGTGGCGGTATCGTTCCTCTCCGGGGTCCGCATCGACCTCATGGCCTACCTGTTCGGGGACATCCTGGCCGTCGGCAAGGGCGACCTGGCGATCATTGGTGCCGGAGCGCTGCTGGTCGTCGGCATGGTGGGATGGCGCTGGTCGGCGCTGCTTACCGCCACCCTGGATGAAGACCTCGCCCAGGCCAGCGGCGTCGATCCCAGGCGCGAGCAGCTGGTGCTGACGCTCTCCCTCGCAGTGGTCGTCGCCGTGGCCTTGAAGGTGGTGGGAGTGCTGCTGATCGCCGCCCTGCTGATCATTCCCGCCGCCGCGGCCAGGCCCTTCTGCCGCACCCCAGAGGCCATGGCACTGCTCGCCGCGGTGATCGGAGTCGCCTCGACCACCGGTGGCCTGCAGGCGGCCTACTGGCTCGACACGCCCACCGGCCCGACCATCGTCAGCCTCGCCGCCATCCTGTTTGCCCTGTCCAGCCTGGCCGGACAGTTCAAACGTCGGCTACGGGTTAGCAGGTCGACGTAACGGCCCATCAGCCTTGTGGCATGGATCGCCGATCCAGTTCATGCGGAGGTCTTCTCGGCGCCCGCCGGGGCGAGCAGGCGCTGCAGACGGGCCGCCTGTTCGTGGCGCTGGACTTCGCGGTCGGGGGCCTGACACTGCTCTTCGAGCAGGGCAATAGCATCCTCCACGCCGCGCGTGCCGAGGTCGGTGCCCTCTCGGTGGCGCAGGGTCACTCTGCCCTCGGCCGTCTCCCGGTCGCCGACGATCAGCAGGAAGGGAATCCGCTGCAGGGTCTGCTCGCGAATCTTGTAGCCGATCTTCTCGTTGCGCACGTCGGCCTCGGCGCGTAGCCCGGCGTCGCAAAGCGCCTCGGTCAGCGTCTCGGCATAACCCGCCTGGGACTCGGTGATCGACATCACCACCGCCTGCTGCGGCGCCAGCCAAGCGGGCAGCTTGCCGGCGTGATGCTCGATCAGGATGCCGAGGAAGCGTTCCAGGGAGCCGAACAGCGCGCGGTGCAGCAGCACGGGACGCTGGCGCTGGCCCTGTTCGTCCACGTAATCGAGCCCGAAACGCTCGGGCAGGTTCATGTCTACCTGAAGGGTACCGCATTGCCAGTCGCGTCCGATGGCGTCGCGCAGCACGAACTCGAGCTTGGGCCCGTAGAAGGCGCCTTCGCCGGGGTTGAGCTCGTAGGCCAGGTCCATCGCCTCCAGGGCGTCGGTCAAGGCCCCCTCCAGGCGGTCCCAGATGGCCTCGCTGCCCATGCGGTTCTCCGGCCGGGTAGAGAGCTTGAGGCGCACCTCCTCGAAACCGAACTCCCGGTAGATGTCGAGCACCAGCGCCACCACCCGGCGGCACTCCGCGTTCATCTGCTCCGGCGTGCAGTAGATGTGGGCGTCATCCTGGGTGAAGTGGCGCACCCGCAGCAGGCCGTGCAGGGCGCCGGAGGGCTCGTAGCGGTGCACCTTGCCGAATTCGCCCATGCGGATGGGTAGGTCGCGGTAGCTCTTCAGGCCATGACGATAGAGCAGCACGCTGCCAGGGCAGTTCATCGGCTTGAGCGCCAGGGAGCGACCATCTTCGGTCTGGGTAGTGAACATGTGTTCCTGGTAGTTCTGCCAATGGCCGGAGGTTTCCCACAGGCCACGGTCCATCATGTCCGGCGTATTGATCTCCACGTAGCCGCCGGCGGCCTGGCGGCGGCGCATGTAGGCGATCAGGGTCTGCAGCACGGTCCAGCCGCCGGGGTGCCAGAACACTGCGCCGGGGGCCTCCTCCTGGAAGTGAAAGAGCCCCAACTGGCGCCCCAGGCGGCGGTGGTCGCGCTTCTCCGCCTCCTCCAAGCGCTTGAGGTAGGCCTTGAGCGCCTTGCGGTCAGCCCAGGCCGTACCGTAGATCCGCTGCAGCTGCGCATTTCGAGCGTCACCGCGCCAGTAGGCGCCCGACAGCTTGGTCAGGCGGAAATGCTTGAGAAAGCGAGTATTGGGCACGTGGGGGCCGCGGCACATGTCCACGTACTCCTGATGAAAGTAGAGCCCCAGGGTGGTTTCGTCGCGCATCTCCTCGATCAGCCGCCGCTTGTAGCTCTCGCCGCGCTCACGGAAGATCCGCAGGGCCTCTTCCCGCTGAATCCGCCGCTTGATGACGTCGTACTCCCGGGCGATCAGCACCTTCATGCGCGCCTCGATGGCCGCCTGGTCCTCCGGCGTGAAGGGGCGCTCGATAGCGATGTCGTAGTAGAAGCCGTCGTCGATGACCGGGCCGATCACCATCTCGGCATCGGGGTAGAGCTGCTTGACGGCGTGGCCCACCAGGTGGGCGCAGGAGTGGCGGATGATCTCCAGCCCCTCGGGGTCGCTTGGCGTGATCACCTGCACCCGGGCGTCCCGGGTGATGGGGTCGCAGGCGTCCACCAGCGCCCCGTCGACCCTGCCGGCCAGTGCCTGGCGGGCCAGTCCAGGGCCGATGGCGGTGGCGACTTCGGCCACGCTGGTGGGTGACGCCAGCGTGAGCTCGCGCTCGTCCGGCAGGGTGATGGCGAGGGGCTCGCCGGCGGCGGAAGGAGGCGTCTCGGTCATGGGGCGTTCTCGTTTGTAGGGGGCGGGTCAGGGACGCGTTCTAAGCAAGCGTCGGCTGCCAGCTCGGGCCTTCGGGTGTATCGCGCACCTCGGCACCCAGCTCGGACAGGGCCCGATAGTGGTCGAGCAGGGTGCGGCGGGCGCGCATCAGGCGCTCGCCGATCATGGCGGTGCACTCCACGTGCCAGCCGGGGCGTCCGCGCCCCCAGGGGCTCTCCCAGCCCGGCTGCTCCGGAGAGGAGGGTTTCCACAGCACGAAGTCCAGCGGGTTGCGCTTGTAGGGCGCCACCTCCACCCGGGCCCCGGCCAGCATCTCCTCGCGGCGGCGAGTCCGTGTATTGAAGAGTTGCATCGTGCTCCCGTGGCGTTGCATTCATGCGTCAGGTCACAGTGGCGCAGAGATGACCTCCACCGAGTCGTCGCGAATGGCGTTGTAGAAACAGTTGGGGCGCCCGGTGTGGCAGGCGGGGCCCTGCTGATCGATCTGCAGCAGCAACGCATCGCCGTCGCAGTCCAGGCGCGCTTCTATCAGCCGCTGGCGGTGCCCGGAGCTCTCGCCCTTGCGCCACAGGGTCTGCCGCGAACGCGACCAGTAGCAGACCCTCTCTGTGGTCAGGGTCTCCAACAGCGCCTCGCGGTTCATCCAGGCCAGCATCAGCACCTCGCCGCTGTCGTGCTGCTGGGCGATGGCGGTGATCAGGCCGTCGGCGTTCCAGGGAATGGCGGCTAGCACCGCCTCCAACGGTCGCCGCTCGCCGCGCTCGGCCTGCTCCAGCTGTAGCCAGATATCCATCACGC
The DNA here is from genome assembly GCF_010993975.1 of Halomonas faecis. Classification (GTDB taxonomy): domain Bacteria; phylum Pseudomonadota; class Gammaproteobacteria; order Pseudomonadales; family Halomonadaceae; genus Halomonas; species Halomonas faecis. Next base: position 242,420 of record NZ_JAACZO010000043.1, on the reverse strand, counting down.
CTCCTGCCAGTTCCACTGGCTGCGTGCCACGGCGTCGTGGGCGTGCAGGCTCTCGGCGTGCACCACGCGAAGGGCGAAGCCCCCGATGCCGGGCAGGTCGCGCAGGGTCTGATGCAGGCGGCGCGCCGCGTCTTCGCAGAACATCAGGTTCTGGCCGTTGGCCAGGGCGAAGGCCTGCTCGTCGATGCGTTTTACCGCCGTTTGCAGGGCCGTGCCGAGGGCCTTCTCGACGCGCTCCACCAGCGCCTCCAGCGGCAGCTCATCGAGGCCTATCGCCAAACGCACCGATAGATGGGCCTGGCTGCGCTGGCTGTGGGGGGTGGCCAGCACGCCCTGCTCGCTGCCCAGCCAGGCGTGTACCGCTTCGCGGGTTACCGGCATCTCGACGAAGTCCTCGTCGAAAGCCTGCTGAATCAGCTGGCGGGCCAGGGCCGCTGAGCATGGGCAGGTGGAGGAGTAGCCCACGCTCAGCTCGAGGATGACGTGCAGGCCCTGAGCGTCGCGGCGGCAGCACAGGGTGAAGGGGTAGGTCTTCCATCCCGACAACGGGCTGATCAGTGCCGGGCGGCGCAACAGCGCCTCGCCCTCCAGGTCGAGAAAGGCCTGGCGGGATAGCCCCTCATGGCTTGCCAGGAAGGCGTCGAGCACCCCGGCCACCCGCGACAGTGAGAGCTCCTGCCCCTCCAGCTCGGCTAGTGCCAGGTAGAGACGCGACATATGAATGCCGCGGGCCGTTGGATCATCGAGGCTGACGCCCGCCGAAGCGCGGCCGGCGATGGCCTGGCCGGCCACCTTCAGCGGCAGGGCGATGCCCTCCATCCCGACCCAACTCAGCGTGCCAAGACGCGTGGCGGGTGCGGCGGCGATATCTGTCAGAGTGTGTTGTTCCATGTAGGGCTCGCTTGGGCGTTTCTGCTAAGCATCGAAGTCGTCGAATAACCGGGTCACGGCCTCGGGCGCCACGCCGCTGGTAATGAACACGAAGCGCGAGACGCCGTCCGGGCAGGCTTCCGACGGCAGGGCCACCGGCGGGTGAAAGATATGCTGCACGCCGTGCAGCGCCAGCGGCTGTGCCTGCCCCGCGACGTTCACGATCGCCTTGATGCGCAGCATCTTTTCGCCGAGCAGACTCATCAGCAGGTCCAGCCAGTCTTCCAGCACCCCGGGGGCAATGGGCGTCTCCACGCGAAAGCAGAAGGAGCGGATCTGCTCGCCGTGTCGACTCAAAGGGGCGTCGCCGTCAGACGCGAGCAGCGGGGCAGGAGCGTCGCTGACAGAGGGCGTGAGGCTCGATATGGGTGACACCTGCAGATAGGCGCCGGCCCCGAGCCAGCCTTCCACCTGCCGGTCAGCATTATCCGAGACAGGCAGGCGCTTGGCGGTCAGCCGTGCGGCGTCGACCGCACCGTGCTGCACATCCAACTGCTCGGCCGCCGGATTGATCTCGGTCAGCCGCTCGGTGAGCCGAGCCAGACGGGCTTCGTCGACCAGGTCGGCCTTGGTGATCAGCAGGCAGTCGGCGATGGCGGCCTGGCGTTGAGACTCCCGATGGGCGTTCAGGGTCGAGACGCCATTGGCAGCATCCACCAGGCACACCACACCATCCAGGCGGAAGCGATGGGCGAGCCAGTGGTCGGTCATCAGCGTCTGCAGGATCGGAGCCGGGTCGGCCAGACCGGTGGTCTCGATGATCATCCGCGAGATCGGCCGGCCGCCATCGCTCGCGAGCGCCTCCCAGGCCTGCTGGACGCTTCGGCTCAGGTCGCCGCGAATGGTGCAGCAGAGGCAGCCGCTGCTCATCTCCACCACGCTGTGCTCGTCGCCTTCGGCAACCAGCCGGTGATCCAGCCCGATATCCCCGAACTCGTTGATCACCACCAGCGCATCGCGCATGGCAGGCTGGCGCACCAGCTCGTTGAGCAGCGTGGTCTTGCCGCTGCCGAGAAAGCCGGTCAGCACCGTGACCGGGATGAGGTCTGCCGTCAGCATGGCTCACTCCCAAGGAGGAAAGGGGTCGGGCAGCGCCTGCCAGGCGTCCTTGCCGGCCAACAGCTCCTCCTCGCTCAGCAGGCAGGCATCCAGTGCCTGGCGAATCTGCGCCGCGTCGAGGTTCTGGCCGATGAACACCAGCTCCTGGCGCATGTCGCCGAAGGGCTCCTGCCACTTTTCCTGAATAGCCGCACGATAGGCTGGGTCATCGGGCCAGTGCGACTCGGGGACGGCCTTCCAGAACAGGCCGGCGAAGCCGTAGTGGGCGATGCCGCCGGCCTGACTCCACTGGCCGGCGAACTGCGGCCGCGTGGCCAACCAGAAGAAGCCCTTGGAGCGCAGCAGCTTGCTGCCAAACCAGTCGCCGTGGAGCAGGTCGAAGAATTTCTGCGGATGGAAGGGCCGCCGGGCGTGGTAGGCGAAACTCGAGATGCCGTACTCTTCGGTTTCCGGCACGTGCTCGCCGCGCAGCTCTTTCAACCAGCCCGGCGCCTGCTGGGCGCGTTCGAAGCTGAAACAGCCCGTTTCCAGCACCTTCTCCAGCGGCACCTGGCCATGCGCCATGGGAATCGTTTCGGCATCGGGGTTGAGCGAGCGCAGTACCGCCATCAGCTCGTCCAACTGACGCGCGTCGAGCAAATCGGTCTTGCTGATCAGCAGGACATCGCAAAACTCGACCTGATCGACCAGCAGATCGGCGACGTTGCGCTCGTCCTCCTCACCGAGGCTTTCGCCTGCCTCGGCCAGCGACTGCGCCTCCCGGTATTGGGCGAGGAAGTTGGCCCCGTCCACCACCGTGACGAGGGTATCCAGTCGCGCCACCTGAGAGAGACTACGGCCGTTCTCGTCTTCGAAGGTGAAGGTCTCGGCAACCGGCAGCGGTTCGGAAATGCCGGTGGACTCGATCACCAAGGTGTCGAAGCGGCCTTCGCCAGCAAGACGACTGACCTCGACCAGCAGATCCTCGCGCAGGGTGCAGCAGATGCAGCCGTTGCTCATCTCCACCAGCTGTTCCTCTGCCCGATTGAGCGTCACCTCGTCCGCCTCGCCGGGGACGCCGCGCACCAAGGCGGCATCGATGTTGACCTCGCTCATGTCGTTGACGATCACCGCCACGCGACGCCCCTCGCGATTGGCCAAGATATGATTGAGCAGCGTCGTCTTGCCGGCACCGAGAAAGCCGGAAAGCACGGTCACCGGCAGCGCTTCGCGTTCTTGCTCCATCAGTTCTCTCCTCTTGCCTTGCGATAGTGATGCTCGCGCCGTTCCTGACGCTCCTTGGCCTCCAGACAGAGCCGTGCAGTGGGGCGCAGTAGCAGACGCGGCAACCCGATGGGCTCACCGGTCTCTTCGCAGTAACCGTAATCGTCCTCTTCGATCCGCCTCAGGGCGGCTTCGATATTGGTCAGCAGCCGGGTTTCGCGATCGGCCTGTCGCAGTTGTAGGCGCAACTCCTCCTCGAAGGCCGCCTGGTCGAGCGCATCGCTGCCGCGATCATGGGAGGCCATGGCGGCACGAACCTCCCCCAGGTGTTCCTCGATGCGGGCCTTCTCATCGAGCAGCCGACGGCGGAAAAAGGCCAACTGCTCGTCGTTCATGTAGGCGTCATCCGGCATCGCCAGCAGGCGCACCTCTTCGGCAGATGGCATTGGACTCCCTCAAGCGTCTTCTTCAAGAACCAGAAAAAATACGTTATAACATAACAAATATGCAACCTCATAAGACTCGCTCTACACATTCGAGGAGACTGACCCCATGACGATGGCCGCTCAATGCTTGGCGACACCGTCTCCCCAGGAGACAGCCCATGTCGTCGAAGGCGACGACATCACCGCCCTGCCCCGGATCTTCGAGGATGACATCAACATCGCCATCTTGCGGCGCCGGCTGCCCGACGACGTGCAGGCCGGCGTGAGAGCCCAGTGCCAAGCCGACAGAGCGTTATCTTTCTCCTGGCTTGGCACACCCGGAGACACCCTGCGCATCGAGCTGCTGAACCGGCTTCATGCTCCCGGTGCTTGCAGCGCGCTGATCGAGGACATCGTGACCCTGGCCGAGGCCGTGGCCTATCTCTTTGACACCGACAACGTGGGGCTGCGCCTGCGCCGGTTAGAGGAAGCCATGTGCCCGCGCTTTCACTGCGACAACCTACCCGTGCGCCTGGTCACGACCTACCATGGCCCTGGCAGCGAGTGGCTGCCCGAGTGGGCCGTGAACCGCCAGGGGCTCGGAGCTCCACGATCGGACAAGCCGGAGACCATCGCCGACCCGGCCGCCGTTCAACGGCTCGACACCGGCGACCTGGCGCTATTCAAGGGCAGCGGCTGGGTCGGCAACGAGGAGCGGGGCGCGGTTCACCGCAGTCCGGCTCTGGAAGATGGCCAGCAGCGCCTGCTACTGACGCTGGACCCCGCCTAGGGGAAGGCGCTTTACAGCGTCGGACGCCGCTTCAGCGTGGTACGGCGGTCGTGGTAGGCGATGGCCAGGCCGCTGCCGATGATCAGGGCACTGCCGACGAACACCCACAGGTCGGGCATCTCGCCCCAGAACCACCAGCCGAGCAGTACCGCCCACAGCATGGCGGTGTAGTCGAAGGGCGCGGCAATGGCCGCCGGGGCATGCCGAAAGGCCATGGTAATGCAGGCCGTGGCACCCACGCCGAACACGCCGGCAGCGAGAAAGGCCGGCCAGTGCTCGGGATAGGGGGTCCGCCACACTAGCGGCAGACTCAGGGCGGCAACCACCAAGGGCACCAGGTTCATGTAGAAGACCATGGCCCAGAGGTGCTCGCGCCCTCCGTAGCGGCGCGACGTGACCATCAGCAGCGCATAGAAGACGGCGGCCCCCAGCATGGCCAGGGCGCCGGGATGAAAGCTCTCGCCGCCCGGACGCACGATCACCAGCACACCCACGAACCCCAGTAGCGAGGCGGCCATGACCGGTCCATCCACGCGCTCGCCGAGCAACGGTACCGACAGCAGGGTGACGAACAGCGGTGCGGCGAAGGCAATGGCCGTGGCCTCGGCCAGGGGCAGCATCGTCAGCCCCAGCACGAAGCAGCCCATGGTGCCGGTGTAGATCAGCCCTCGTATCAGATGCACGCCGGGACGCCGGGTGCGCAGCTTGCGCAGGCCGCCACCGAAGTGGGCCAGCAGGGCGATGAGCGGCAACGACACCAGCGTCCGAAAGAAGATGATCTGCAGCGGCGAGTGCACCTCGCCCAGCCACTTGGCGATGGCATCGCCGATGGCCAGGCACAGCACGCCGGCGCACATGAACAGTATCCCCTTGAACGACGGTGACATCACGACCTCCCGGCTGGCCCGACCAAAAAACCACCCCGCCGACCGGAGGTCGGCGGGGCTGATTGGTTCCCAAGCTAACGGGTTAGGCGGTGGGCAGCAAGGGCGCCGACGTCAGTTGTGTGCCACCACCATGCAGTCCATGCCCTGCTGACGCAGACTGCGACACGCCGTGTGGGCATCGCCTTCCTGCAGATCGACCAGGCGCGCACGGAACAGCTGCGGTGCGTCCTGCGCTTCGGCAACCGCCACGCGGACCCCTTGGACTACGCTGGCCAGACGGTCGGCCGCCCGCGCCGCCAGGCTGCGCGCCTGGTCGGCATTGCTGAAGGCTCCGACCTGCACGGCCCAGGCCCCACCGGACGATGTCGCGTCGTTGCGTGCCAGCAGCGCCTGGATGGGGTCGTCGGCAGAGCCCATCTCGGTATCGGGTTCGGTCAGCATGGACGATGCCTCGCGAGCGGCCAGCGCCTGCGACCAGGATGAATCAGCCTCGGCCGAAGCCAGCTGTCGGGTGGGCTGCGTTGCCGGCATCGGTTCGGGCAACGCCATGCGATCGCCGGACAGGTCGGCCTGGGCGACCCAGTCGCCACGCCGCTGCATCGCCAGGCGCAGGTAGCCGCGATCGAGCAGGTCGGCCGTGTGCGCATCGCGAGAGGCCGCCGTGAAGCCGCCCATTACCACCGTGAGGATGCGCCGGTCGTGGCGCACCGCCGACGTGGCCACGTTGAAGCCCGAAGCGCGAATGAAACCGGTCTTGAGACCGTCGGCACCCGGGTAATCGTCCAGCAGGCGATTGTGGCCGGTGATGGTCTTGCCGTTCCAGTGGAAGCGTGTTCGGGAAAAGTAGTGGTAATGCTGGGGGAAGTCCTTCATCACCCGTAGCGCAAGGGTGGCCATATCCCGCGCCGTGGTGACCTGGCGCGCGTCGGGCAGGCCATGGGGATTGCGGAAGACGGTATCCGACATCCCCAGCTCGCGCGCCTTGCGCGTCATCATGCTGGCGAAGTGCTCATCGCTGCCGCCCAGCGCCTCGGCCACCGTCACCGCCACGTCGTTGGCCGACTTGATCACCAGCGCCTCGATGGCCGTCTCCACGGGAATGGTCGACCCCGCCTTGAGATAGAGCTTGGAGGCCGGCTTGGAAGCGGCATAGGTCGAAACCGGCAGCGGTTGGTCGAGGGTCAGGCCGCCATCTTCGAGGGCCTCGAACAGCAGGTAGAGCGTCATCATCTTGGTCAGCGATGCCGGATAGCGAGTGGCATCGGCGTTGGCGGCATGCAGCACGGCGCCGCTCTCGGCATCGACCACGATGGCCGCATAGCGCGGATTGGCGTGGACCTGCCCGACGCTCAGCAACATCAGGCAGCCGAACAGCACGCCAAGAAGCGTGCCGACAGGATTTCGGTAGGCGGGTGGCATGGCTGGCACCTCTGTTCCCTTGGTGGTTCCCTACTGCCCTTCTTCTTTCAGGTGGGGCCTGCACCAGTATGGACAAAAATTGGTCAATTGGCTGCAACGAATAGCCGCAGGTAGCATAGCCATACTATCGAATGGCAACCATGCCGCATCAAGCTCGTGACCTGGCCTGTCGAGCAACCGGGCAACTCGAAGGCGCGAGAGGGTCGACGCTGCTGGCCCATCACGCGAGCCGGGCCAGCAGCAGACCGACCCCATGGCTCGCCACGGAGAGCAGAACGGCGCTTATGAACCGACGGCTTCGGCAGATGCCAGGCGCTGCCCCAGAGCGGTGAAACGCTCGAGCTGATCGGCTCGCAGCCGGCGCGCCTCATCGCGGCCGAGGTAGACCTTGAACATGGCATCGCCCGCCTCGTTGAAGAACTGCACCGAGGCCGTTTCCAGGCCCATGAAAGGGCGCCGCAGGAAGACGATGGTTGCACAGCGGTCGGGCTTCAGGTGGCCGCTGAGAGCGTGCCCGCCCTGCAGGTTGTAGAACCCATGGCCAAGCTTGCCTTCGGGAAAGGGGCCGCTGTACTCGAGAATCACGTCCGGCGTGTGGACGATGGTCGTCAGCGCTCCCCAACCGGCCAGCTCGCCGAGCACCTCGACGAAATGCTCGCCAGAGACGCGCTGCCAACAGTGCCGTGGCAGGCAGCTCACCACCTCCAGCAGCGAGAGGGAGTGCTGGACGGCCAGGGCCTCCAGCATGCCGTCCTGGCTTTCCGCCAGCTGCTGGCGAAGTGCGTCCAGGCGGCCTTGGCGAGATGTTGCATCGGCTTGGGGGTGTGACATTGCAGTCTCTCCTGTTGAAGGGCAGTGGTCCGGTTCAAGATGACTCGCCGTCGCTCGACACGGCCGTCAGGGAAGCCAGCCGTTGGTTGAAGCCGGCGATGAGATTGGAACTCCAGAAGCAGCCGGCGGTGGTCAGTGTCACGCGGTCGCCATGACGTTCGGCCAAGCCGGCCCGCTGCCACACGTCGACCAGATGACGCAGCTCCGGCAAGGCATCGGCGGCGGCGGACATCACCGCGGGGAGCCGCTGGAGATCGAGAGCCCCCACTTCCAGATCCCCGCAGACGACATCGCGCAGGGGCTGCAACGCATCGCCCTGCAGCATGCCGGCCAGGGGCTTGCGTCCTCGATTCACGGTCGACAGGTAGCCTTCCAGATCGCCGTCGAGGGTGTAGCTGTAGCTTCCTCGCTTGCCGCCGGCACCGGAGCCGAAGGCCAGCGTGGTCGCCCCCGTCTTGATCAGCCGGTTGTAAGCGTTGCGCTCGCGAGGCGTGGCCGCCCAGTGGCTGTTGCTGATCTGCTGCCACCCTGCCGCCGCCAGTTGTTCGCTGGCCATGCCGTACATCTCGGCGCGACATTCCAGCGAAGCCGGCGGCACCACGCGGCCATTACCGACCGCCTGGTGCAGGGGCGTCCCCGGGAACATCGACAGGCAGTAGACGTCGAGCCCATCGGGCGCCAGCGCGAGACTGGTTTCCAGATCCTGCTGCCAGACTCTCTGGCTCTGCCCGGGCAGGCCATACATCAGATCGATCACCACCGCGGCCCGGTCACGGGCCACCAGCGACTCGATATAGCGTTCCGCGGCCTCGCCGGTGGCACGCCGCCCCTGCTGCTGACGCACCCGGGTGTCGAAACTCTGCACGCCGATGGAAAGGCGATTGACCCCGGCATCGAGACAGGCGTCCACCTTCTCGCCGTCGAAATGCAGGATGCGTCCCTCCACCGTGAATTCGGCATCGGGCGCCAGGGGCAACTCTTGGCGCAGCGCCTCGATCAGGCGTACCAGATCCGGGGGCTCCAGGGCCGAGGGCGTGCCGCCGCCCAGGTAGACCGCCTCCACGATGCCTTCCTGCCACTGACTCGCATCGGCCTCCCGGCACAGCTCGTCGATGATCGCCTGGACGTAGCGTGCGGAGTCGTCACGCTGATAGCGATTCCGATAGAACCCGCAGAACAGGCAGTGATTGGCACAGAACGGAACATGTACGTAGGCCAGGCACGGGCCGACCGCCATCGGCGTTTCCATCAGACGCTGCCAGATCGCCGGCACGTCCGCCTCCGGCACCGGCCGCTTGTCGCGCCAGGGCATCACCGGAGTTCGCTTGTCGAATGCCCGACGCAGCGGGTTCACGGCGACCCGGGGCAGCGCGTGATCCGGCTCAGACAGAGGGATGCGCCTCGGCGAACGGCGCGGCTCATCCCACGTGGACTGTCCCATCTTCGATACCCTTCACTTTTCACCTGGGTCAGAAATGCAGCGTGCCGGTCAGGCTGGCACTGCGCCCCTCCCCCGGGATCTCGCCATACGGCTGGTAGGCCTTGTCGAATAGATTGTTCAGGTTCAGTCCGACATCGAAGCGCGCGCCATGGCTGAGCCCCAGATAGGCGTTGACGGTGCCGTATCCGGCGGCCCGGGAGGTCAGTTCACCCTCGGCGTCACGCTGTTTCGCCTCGCTTTCGGCACGCACGAAGAGATCGATCTCGGCCTGGGTGACCGGCGTCACCGCCCAGTCGTGGCGGATGCCGACGCGCCCGGCAAAGCGCGGCGTGCCGCTGTCGGTGGTGCTCGACGAGCCATAGTCGAACTCGCGTCGCAGCACGCTGCCGTTGAGATAGAGCGAGGCATCCCAGGCCGGCAGGCCGTACTCGGCCAGCAGTTCTAGCCCCGTGGTCCGGGCCTCGTGAACGTTGACGTAACCCCGCTGGCTGGGCCCCGAGCCACCGCCGCCCAGGTCTTCCTCGCCGATGTAGTCTTCGGCGCGGGTATGGAAAAGCGTGGCATCCAGGGTCACCCGGTCGCCGCGATAGCGGGCTCCCAGCTCCAGGGTCTCGGCCGTCTCGGGCGACAGGTCGGAGTTGCCGATGATGGTGATGCCGCCTGCCGTCGTGGTCAGGAACAACTGCTGCAGGGTGGGATAGGAATAGCCCTGAGCCAGATTGGCGCGCAGCGACCATGCCTCTGAAGGGCGATGCACGAGACTCAGCGAGCCGAGCACGCGCTCATCGGTATTGTCTTGCAGTGCCTTGTCGGCACTGGCCTCGAGTTCGGCTTCTACCGCATAGACCCGCCCACCGAAATAGAGCGTGGTCGCCTCGCCCAGCTCCCACGCCTGCTGGGCATACCCCGACAAGGTCTCGATGCGCGCCTCATCGGCCGTCGACGTGACGGTGCGCTGGCCGTTGGGCGGCGGAAAAGGCATGAAGACATCCGAGGTCTTGTCGGTGTCGAGCGCGTCGTTTTCGTACTCAACACCGATCACGGTGTTGCCGACGTCGGCCACGCGGAGGTCGGCCTGAACGTCCAGGCCATAGGTGGTCTGGCGATCGTCGCTGGTGCCGCCGATCTCCATGCCGTTGCTCATCGCCGCCTGGTTCTCGAACAGCCGGTCGATGGTCTGGTGATAGAGACTGGCTTCGAGGCTCTCGACCCAGGGCAACGGCGAGTCTCCCTCGTAGAACAGGCCGACCTTGCGCAGGTCGCGCTGCGGAAGGCGAATGGAAAAGGCGTCGAACCCCTCGGGAACCGGATTGTAGACGTCCGCCTCGAGTCGGTACTGGTCCGCCTTGAGCGCCCAATAGTGATTGCCGGCGGTATAACCGAGGTGTGCCGAAAGCTGATCCTGCGCATGGCTCGAAGGCCGCAATCGCCCATCGGGCGTTCGCCGGTCGTCTTCGTCGCCGAGCCCCGCGGTCAGGCGCCAGTCGACGGCGCCCAGCGCCCCCTGAAGATTGGCGGTGGTGCGAAACCCGTCGGTGGCCGAATATCCCGTCGCGGAAAGACTGCCCTCCAGCGGTCGTTCGCCGCCCCGGCGCGTGATGATGTTGACCACGCCACCGATGGCGTTGGAACCGCTGAGCACCGAGGAGGGCCCGCGAACCACCTCGATCCGCTCGATGGTGGACGGATCGATCAGCAGCGGCGTGCCGTAGGGCGAGTGATCGGTCAGCGCATGGCCGTCGACCTGCACGGTGACGCGGCGAGACGTCTCGCCGCGGATCATGATGCGCTTCATGCCGGCCGTGCCGTCGTCGAACACCTTGACCCCTGGCACGTCCCTGAGCTGGTCCGCCACGCTGGACGACGCGTTGCGCCGCAGGTCATCCGCCTCCACGGTCGACACCGAAGCGGGGTTGTCGAAGATCGACACCTCGCTGCCGGTACCCAGTACCACCAGGGTGTCCAGGGAGGCCGGCTCGGAATCGCCCTCCCCGGTCGCCGCTTCGGCATGGGCCACGCTGGCGCCAGCCGCGACGAGACACAAGGCCAACCCCCACTCCCTCGTTTCACACATCGCCATGTCGTTCTCCTGGAAACCACGAATGCCTCACGCTCATGCGGCATCCGATGCAATATGACAGCCTACATACAAATAATAATCTTTATCAAACATGAATCGATCACAACTATGGCCTGCATCAAAAAATCCCCGATGGTTTCGCTGCGCCGATTCGCCGCACTTGCCAAATCGAGATTCGCCGCCTATTGTTGAGAACGGTTATATTTCTCACTATTAACAGGAAAAGATCGCCATGCTGGCTTTTCCACGTTCCACTCGAGGAGCGGCGACACGATCGCTGGCGCCAACTTCGGCTTACCAAGCCGCCAACCGCCTTCCATGGCTGTTGGCCGCCATCATGCTGGCCGCTCTTGCCAGCCTGCCCGCCAACGCGGCCGAACGGCTGGTGGTCGCCGGAGGCGACCTGACGGAGATCGTCTATGCCTTGGGGGAAGGCGAACGCGTCGTCGGCGTCGACAGTACCTCCACCCATCCCGACGCGGCTCTCGAACTTCCCAGCATCGGTTACGTCCGCTCGCTGTCGGCGGAAGGCGTGCTCTCGCTGAGGCCAGACCGGGTATTGGCCAGCCATTACGCCGGGCCGGATACCGCTCTGGAACGCATTCGCGATGCGGGCGTGGCACTCGAACGGGCACCCGAGCTATCGGGCGATGCCGAGCGCGACGTGCCGGCCAAGATACGCTTCGTGGGCAGCGCTCTGGAGCGCCAGGCGGAGGCGGAACGGCTCGTCGGCCGATTCGAGCGCGAGCTCGAAGAGGTGACGCACCGGCTCGACGACGTCACGCAGCGCCCGCGCGTGCTCTTCGTACTCTCCGCCGGCGAGGGCCCATTGATGATCGGCGGTGAGGGCACCGCAGTGGCCGATATCATCCGACGTGCCGGTGGCGAGCCGATGACGGGCGGCATCGACGGCTACAGCCCCATCTCTCCGGAAGCCGTCATCGACCTGCAGCCGGAAGCGGCGCTGGTGATGTCATCCCAGGTGGCGGGGCAGAACAGCCAGGAGTGGTTACTGGAGCGCCCTGACCTCGGCCAGACACCGGCCGGCAAGGAAGGACGGCTGATCGCCATGGACGGCATGCTGCTGCTCGGGTTCGGGCCACGCACGCCGCAGGCCATCCGCGAACTGGGCCAGGCATTGCATCCGCAGCGCTTCGCCTCGACGCACGACCGACCATGACATCGCCCACGCTGTCGCGACGGCGCACCGTAGCAGAGCGACACCGCCCGCAAGCGATCCTTGCGGGCCTGGCCATTCTCGCCATCCTGATGGCGCTGGCCGAACTGCTGCTCGGCCCCGTCACCATCAGTGGCGACCGTCTGCTGGCCGTACTGCTCGGCGGTGGCGAGCCGCTGGACGCCGGCATCCTGTGGCAGATCCGCCTGCCACGCCTGACCCTGGGCATCGCCGTCGGCGTGGCCCTGGCCCTGTCCGGCACCGCTCTACAAGGCGTGTTGCGCAACCCGCTGGCCGACCCCGGGCTGATCGGCGTCACGGCCGGCGCTTCCCTGGGAGCCGTCAGCGTCATCGTCCTCGGCGGCCTCTTCGCCACCGAGCTGCCCGGTTTTCTGCAGCCTTTCCTCCTGCCGCTGTCGGCCTTCCTGGGTGGCAGCCTGGTGATCGCCTGCGTTTTCACCCTGTCCCGACGCAGCGGCGAAACCTCGATGGCGACACTGATCCTGATCGGCGTGGCCATCAACACCATCGCTGGCGCCATCATCGGCGTGCTGGTCTACGTCTCCGACGACCAGGCGCTGCGCGACCTGACCTTCTGGAACATGGGCGGCCTGGGGCATGCCAGCTGGCCCGTGGTCACCGTGGCCCTGGCGGCGACCCTGGCGTGCGTGCCGACGTTCTGGCGTCATGCCCATGGCCTGGACCTGTTTCAACTGGGCGAACGCCAGGCCTTCCATGCCGGCCTGGACGTCGAGCGCTGCAAACGACGCATGGCGCTGTCCGCCGCCGTGAGCGTGGGTGCCGTCACGGCAGCGGCCGGGCCCATCGGCTTCATCGGGCTGGTGGCACCCCACCTGGCCAGACTGCTGGTCGGCCATGGCCACCGCTGGGTGCTGCCCACCGCCGCCCTGCTCGGGGTGAGCCTGGTGCTGGGTGCCGACCTGGCCGTGCGGCTCGCCATCCCGCCGCAGGAGCCGCCGATCGGCATCGCCACCAGCCTGCTGGGTGGCCCCTTCTTCCTGTGGCTGCTGACGCGCAGACATCGGAGGCAAGATGCTTGAGGCAAGCGGACTACACCTGGTCGTCGACGACCGGCCCCTGCTCGACGACGTTAGCCTGCAGCTGGCACCGGGCGAATTCGTGGCCGTGCTGGGACCGAACGGCGCCGGCAAGTCCACGCTCATGCACTGCCTCAGCGGCGCTCAGCGCCCGACGGGGTTCCTGCGGATGGACGGCCTCGTCCCTTCGAGCCTGGCGCCTGGCCAGTTGGCCATACGACGCGCCGTGCTCGAACAAACCCCGAGCATCGGGGCCCCCTTTCGCGTCGCCGAACTGATTCGCCTGGGCATTCCCCGCGAGCTGGCCCCCCACCGAGCCGATACCCTCGTCGATAGGGCCATGCAGCGCCTGGACCTCCGCTCACTGGCAGAACGCCAGGTACCCTCGCTCTCGGGGGGCGAACGGCTGCGCACGCACATGGCACGCGTCTTGGCACAGCTGTGGGCGGGGCAGGCGTTGGGCGGCGGCCGCTACCTGCTGATCGACGAGCCGACGGCCAGCCTCGACCTGCGTCACCAGATGACGGTGCTCAAGGCGGCACGCCAGGCCTGCCGGGAAGGTGTCAGCGTATTGGCCATCCTGCATGACCCTACCTTGGCCGCCAGCGTGGCGGACCGCCTGCTGCTGCTCAAGGATGGCCGCATCCTCGACGAAGGCCCAGCGCACCGGGTCCTGACGCACCGGCGCCTCAGCGAGCTGTACGACATGCCGATCTCGGTCCGCGATCTGGGCGACACCCTGGCCGTCACGCCCGACTATGCCGCCTGCCTGTCTCCCGACGACCGGCCCCGGCGCGCCGCAGGTCGGCAAGCAGCGGCGCACCGCTGACCGGGTCGCGTACCCGAGTGCAGTCGATGCCGTAGAGCCGCCGTACCAGTGCCTCCGCCACCACCTCCCGCGGCGACCCGGCGGCCACCAGCCGCCCTTCGTAAAGGGCCAGCAGATGATCGGCATAGCGGCTGACGCTGGTGAGGTCGTGCAGCACCATCACCAGGGCGTCGGCCAGGGCCGAGGCGAACAGCAGCGCGGCGACGGCAGCAAGCGAGCGATCTCCAAGCCGATCGGCCCCACCATGCCGGGCTTAGTCACGGGCCACGGCAGCGTTCCAGTTCATGCAACATGGCGTTTCATGAAAATACCTATCATCTGGTGAACTTTCTCCCCTAGAATTTCCACGCTTTTGATAATCAATATCATTCAAGGAATGCCATGAACCGCATCGCCCCCAAAGCCCTGGCCAGCGCCGTGGCCCTGGCCGCCTCCTCCTCCGCCCTGGCCCAGGAGAGCCCGCAGTTGGACAACATCGTGGTCACCGCCGCCGGCTTCGAGCAGGCCATGGCCGAGGCACCGGCCAGCATCTCGGTGGTCACTCGTCAGGAACTAGAAGAGAAACGGGTCACCAACATCGCCGACGCCCTGCGGGGTGTGGAAGGTGTCGACGTAGGCGGCCAGGTGGGCAAAACCGGCGGTCGCAACATCAGCATCCGCGGCATGCCCAGCGACTACACGTTGATTCTGATCGACGGCCGTCGCCAGAACACCGCCGGCAGCGTCACACCCAACGGCTTCGGCGAGACCTCCACCAACTTCATGCCGCCGGTTTCGGCCATCGAGCGCATCGAGGTAATCCGCGGGCCGATGTCGACCCTCTACGGCTCCGACGCTATGGGTGGCGTGATCAATATCATCACCCGCAAGGTGAGCGACGAGTGGAGTGGCTCGGTACAGGCCGAAACCAGCCTCAACGAGCACAACGAATATGGTGACAGCCGCGAGACCAGCGTCCATGTCAGCGGCCCGCTGGTCGAGGAGACTCTGGGGCTACAGGTACGCGGCCGTTTCTACGACCGCGACGCGTCCAACCTCACCTACATCGACGATAACGGCGATGAACAGCCCGTCAGCCAGCGTGGCCCCAGCCCTGTCGAGGGGGATATCTATAGTTTGGGCGCCAAGCTCACCCTGACCCCGCACCAGGATCATGATCTGTGGCTCGACGGCGAGACCAGCCGCCAGCGCTTCAATAATGATAATTGCCAGTTGGGCACCCTCGACGGGCGCACCCGCAGTTGCGAACCTGCACCAGGCGAGGCCAACGGCTACAGCGACGAGCTGCGCTTCGAGCGCGACCAGGTCGCCATCGGCCACACTGGGCGCTTCGCCTCCGGCACCCTGGAATCGAGCCTGATGCACAACACCACCGAAACCAAAGGGCGCACCATCCCCGGCACCCTGGGGCAGTCGTACGCGGGCTTCCCGGAGATCGTGGGCGGCGATGACCGCGAGCTCGAGACCACCAACACCGTGCTCGACAGCAAGTATGTGATGCCGCTTGGTGACCACATGCTGACCCTGGGTGGCCAGTGGATGGATTCCGAGCTGACCGACGGGCTGGCTACCGAGACGTTCTCTCAGACTACCTGGGCACTCTTCACCGAAGATGAGTGGTGGCTAGCCGAGGACTGGGCGCTGACCCTGGGCGGCCGCTACGACCATCACGACGCCTTCGGCAGCCAGTTCAGCCCGCGCGGCTACCTGGTGTGGAGCGCCACCGACGACTGGACACTGAAGGGTGGCATTAGCCGTGGCTACAAGACGCCGTCGCTCAACGACCTGCACGACGGAGTCAATGGCGTAACCGGCCAGGGTACCATCCTGACCATCGGCAACCCCGACCTGCAGCCGGAAAAGAGCACCAGCAGCGAGATTTCCGCTCAATACGACAACGGCGTGGGCTTCATGGCTAGCGCCACGCTGTTCCACAACCGCTTCGATGACAAGATCGCCGCCGGTCCCGATATCGTCGTCAGCGGCAACCCCCAGATTCCGGATGGAGTCTACGCCCAGGATATCAACGTCGACGAGGCCGAGACCCAGGGCATCGAACTCGCCACCCGCGTCCAACTGTCGGAGAGTGTCAACCTGAACCTCAACTACACCTACACGGACAGCGAGCAGAAGAGTGGCGAGCAGCAAGGCGAGCCACTGACCGACACCCCGAAGCACGCCATCAACGGCACCCTGCGCTGGCAGGCCACCGATAGACTGAGTACCTGGCTATCTGGCGAGTACCGCAGCGAGCGCTATCGTGCCCGTGAGCAAATCCGCGGCGGGGCATCCTATGACGACCTGGGCGACTTCAAGTCATACACCCTGTTCCATCTGGGTGGCAGCTACCGGGTCACCGACGCCTTCACCGTCAGCGCCACCGTTCAGAACCTGTTCGACAAGAACTTCATCGATTACGGCCACTATGTCGCGCAGACACGCAGTGGGCCGCGTGACTCCTACGGTAACCGCTACGCCAACAGCGAAGAGGGGCGCCGTCTCTGGCTCTCCGCTCGCTACGAGTTCTGACGGTATCTCCGCATCCTGTTTCGACCTCGACCCTTCGCCCCGGCCACGCCGGGGTTTTCGTCGCTCCCGCCCTTCAAATGACAATAATTTTCATTATTATGCTTGGTATGGCAAACTCGCTGTCACCACCAGCCGCAACCGTCCGCCCTATGCACGACTTCGACGAACTGGCCGCCTTCGATGCGGTGATGGCTACCGGCAGCCTGACGCGCAGCGCACAGGAGCAGGGACTGGCCAAATCGACACTGAGCCGGCGCATCAGCCAGTTGGAAGCGCGGCTGGGCCAGCCCCTGCTGCGCCGCCAGGCCAACCGGCTGATTCCCACCGAAGCGGGACTGCTGTTTCACGACTACTGTCAGGAGATGCTGGCCCTGGCCAACCGCAGCCGCGAGGCGCTGGCCGAACTCTCCGAGGCGATCAGCGGACGCCTGACCCTCGAGGTCCACTCTACCCTGGCGCGTAGCTGGGCAGCCCCGGTGATCGACGCTTTTCTGACCCGCCATCCGGATGTGGAGCTGACCCTACACACCCGAGAGCATGCGCCCAACGCGCCGGACAGCCACTGCGTGCACGTATGGGTGGGCGAGCTACCGGCCTCGGGGCTCAAGCAGGAGCCGCTGGGCCGGCTGACGCGGCGGCTGTATGCCAATCCCGACTATCTCGCGCATCACGGTGAACCCCGACATCCCCGCGAACTGGCCCAGCACGCCTGGATCGACTTGCTGGGCACCACCCACGAGGGCCTGACTCTGCATCACGCCACGCGGGGCTGTTTCCAGTTTCGTCCGCCGTGCTCACGACTGCGGGTCGACCTACCCGTACTGCACATGGACCCCATCGCCCATGGCCGTGGAATCGGCGTGCTGCCGGACTGGCTGGTGGCCGCCCGCGAGAAGCACCATCCCGGCGAACTCACCCCCTGCCTGCCGGCTTGGCAGCCGGAGCCGTTACCGGTCACCCTGCTCTATCCCTATGGCCAGCGGCCACGCCGCATCACCACTTTGCTCGAATTCTTGCGCAAGGCCGCACCCAGAGAGTGGCAGCCACAGGAGGCCTTGGTCTGACCCGCTGACCGACGAGCGGGAAGCCTGGCACAGCCATTGAATGAAGCTATCGAAACCATCCAGGCAATCCGCTTCAATCATCGCCAAAGCCACCCTAGGCTATGCACATGATTCTCACTCTTGGAGCTATGCCATGAAGAAGACCGCCACCTTCGCCCTCGTGCACTTCTGCGTGGCCTTCAGCGTCACTTACCTGCTCACCGGCAGCTGGGTGCTCGGCGGCATGGTCGCCCTGATCGAACCCGCGGCGAACACCGTGGCCTACTTCTTCCATGAGAAGGCGTGGGAACGTATCGGTCGTCGGCGCGCCCTCCAGACGAGCTGAGCACCCCTTCTCAGGGCATCTCATCCAGCCTGAAATGCACCCGGTAGCGGTTGTCGCGATCGGTGCAGTGGCGCACCGAGAGACACGCATGCGGGTCGCGGGTGCGCAGATACCAGGTGCCGGCCGGCAACGCCTTTTCGATGCGGAAATTGCTGCCGCGCCCGCTGGTCCAGTCGCGGGTGACCTCCCGGCCCTCACCGTCGAGCAGCACGCCGGCCGGCGAGGTGACGAAGTCACCGGGACGGGTCTCGCTTTCCAGCACCACCCGCGAACGGGTATCTAACGTGAAGGTAAAGAGATAGGCCCCCGGCGCCATCACCTCGTAGGACTCGCCGGGACGCAATTCGATGGCCCTATCGCGAGGATCCTGGGTAGCGGCACAGCCGGTCAGCACCCCCAACAGGGCAACTAGGGCGAGACGTCTCGTCCAACGCTGCATGGCTCTCTCCTCTATCGAATCAACGGTGAAGCACGACCCTGAGACCCGCGAACGGGGGAGACGGCTCCCCGCCGCCCGCGAGACGTTTCCTCGCAGGTCTCAGCCCCCCCACAGGCGCTGGCCACCCAGCCAGATCAGGCGCAGGGCGAGCAGCGTCAGCACCCATTTGAAGAGCGCATCGAAGCGCCGGTCGCTGACCCTCTGCATCAGCCGCAGGCCCAGCCAGGTGCCCACGAAACCGGCCGCGACCATCGCCAGGATGAAGGCCAGCCAGTCGCGGAACACGAACCCCGCCGCGCCGAATATCACCGCCTTGGGCAGGTGTTGCACGGTCATGCAGGCCGAGAAGGTGGCCACCCGCGGCAGCCGCTCGGCTCGCCCCTCCTTGATGAAAGCCGCCACCAGCGGGCCGCTGGCTCCCACGAAGTTGGAAAGCACCGTGGTGGCCGTCCCGGCCACGAAAGTGCCGGCGCCGCCCAGGGCGCGCTTGGGTAGCCCCCAGCCCCAGCAGGAGTAGAGCACGAAGGCGGCGATGCACAGCTCCAGCACCCCCGGCGGCAGGCGCACCAGCAGCCAGGCAGCGAGCAGCGCGCCGAGCACCACACCGGGCACGAAGGCGGCCATCACGGCACGGTCGACGTGACGCCAGGTGAGCGCCACCCGTCCCACGTTGGAGCCCAGCTGCACCATGCCGTGCACCGGAATCACCGCCGCGGCCGGCATCACCTGAGCCAGCGCCATGATCATCAGCACGCCGCCCCCCACGCCCAGCGCCGCGGTAATGGCCGAGGTGAGGGTGGACAGCGCCAGCAGCACCAGGTTGGCACCGCCCGAGAGCGGCGAAAGCGCTTCCATGGCCGTTAGTATCACTCGATACGCTCCTCTCCAAAGCGTGGCAGACCGCCTCACGGCCGTCGCTGCACACGATCAGCGGCGGCACCTCGCTAGCCGTGAGCTGTGGTCTGGTGCGCCCCATCGACAGGATACGCCACTTCTCCTTCTGCTCTCCATACGCGACACTCCACTCCATCTGCGCGGCTCTGCTTGTCGATGTCGCCCGTCGACAGCCCGCCAGGTGCAGTCAACGCCTCCGGAATCGGCTATCCTGGCAACCCGTCGGACTTGACCGACCTTTGCGGAAAGCTACCGCGTTCGGCCATAACGCCAACCACACGCCGAACATGCCCGCTCGATAGCGACGGGCTCCCCCTTCCTGACGACGAGACAACGCCTTGTGCCCAATCCCACCGCCGAGCGCTGCGCGTCCGGCCCAGAGAATCTCGTCACATGCTGTCGTTCTTCAATCGTCTCTCCCTGGAGGCCCGCTTCGTCATCGCTCTCGGCCTGCCGCTGGCAGCCCTGTTCTGGCTCGCCTTCTCGGGGGCCATCGAGCGCCAGAAACTGGCCGTCAACATGGCGGAACTCGAGTCGCTCACCCACCTGGCCGTCGAAGCCGGTGAACTCGTTCATGTCCTCCAGGTAGAGCGTGGCATGAGCGCCGGTCTGCTCGGCAGCGCTGGGCGCCATTTCAGCGAGCGGATCGTCGCCGCACGCGACAGCGTCGACCAGCAGATCTCACGGTTCATGGAGCACCTGGAAGCGGTCGATATCGATGCCCTCAGCGCCCAGTCGCAGCTGACGGAAAGGACCAGCCACTATTCCCTGCCCCAGAACACGCCACTGGCCGAAAGCCGCTATCTGAGCTTCCTGCGCGACCTCGAATCCGTCACTGCGCTGTTTCGAAGCCTCGACACGCTGCGCCAACGCACCGATGAGCTGGCCATCGCCAGCGAGGATGCCGTAAGCCACTACACACGCATCACCCGGGAGCTCAATATCCTGGTCGGTCGGCTCACGCACCTGACCGACAAGGGCACCATCAATCGTCGCCTGGGTGCCTACCATGCCCTGCTGATGGCCAAGGAGCTCGCCGGCCTCGAACGCGCGACGCTCTCCGACGGCCTGACCGAGGAGACGCTCTCGCCGGCCGTGTACCGGCGCACGGTGGAACTGGCCGGCCAGCAGGCTGCCTATCTGGCCACGTTCCACGGCCTCGCCGGTCGCTCTCCCCGGGAGCGGCTCGCCTCGGCACTGAACCAGCCCGAACTGAAACCTCTGGAAACCTTCCGCGAGCAACTGCTGGAGCAACCGGGCTCCGCTTTGCCGGCAATCACTCCCGAGCGGTGGTTCACCTGGCAGACCGCCAAGATCGAAAGCATCAAAGCGGTGGAGGATGGGCTGGCCAGCGACATCCTCGCCACCGCTCAGCGCCTGCAGGAGACGGCCCGCATCGACCTGGCGAAGTATCTGGCCGTGACGCTGCTGGTGGCGCTGGCCACGGTGGGCCTGTCGTTCTTGATTCTGCGTCACATACAGGCCCGGCTGCAGTTGGCCGCCAATGTCTTCCAGCACACCCAGGACGGCATCACGGTCACCGATCCCAGCGCCACGATCCTCGACCTCAACGACGCCTTCACGCGCATCACCGGCTATTCCCGCGACGAAGCCATCGGCAAGAACCCGCGCATCCTGCAGTCGGGCCGTCAGGACCACGCCTTCTACCAGGCGCTGTGGCGACAGCTGACCAGCGCCGGCTCCTGGCAGGGCGAGATCTGGAACCGCCGCAAGAACGGCGAAGTGTATGCCGAGCTGTTGACCATCAACGCCGTTCACGACGAACGCGGCAAGCTGCAGAACTACGTGGCGGTCTTCACCGACATCACCGACCGCGCCAGCGAGCACCAACGGCAGCTGGAGCACAGCGCCTACCACGATCCGCTGACGGGTCTGCCCAACCGCATGCTGCTCAGCGATCGCCTGCAACACGCCATCGGCGTGAGCCGTCGTTCCGACAAGGTGATCGTCGTGGTGGCCATCGACCTCGACGACTTCAAGACACTCAACGAGCGTCACGGCCATGCGCTGGGCGATCGCGTACTGGAGCTGCTAGCCAAGCGCCTGCATGCCGCACTTCGCGACGGCGACACCCTGGCCCGCCTGGGCGGCGACGAATTCGTCGCCGTCATCGACGAACTGAGCTCGGTGCAGGAGGCCGATGCCATTCTCCAGCGCCTGCAGCTGGAAACGACCACACCGCTGCGCATCGGCGACATCCGCGTGTGCTGCTCGGCCAGCTTCGGTGCCACCGCCTTTCCCGAGGATGGCGCCGATGCCGACACGCTGCTGCGCCACGCCCACCAGGCGCTGCACCAGGCCAAGCTCAATGGACGCCAGCGCCTGCAGTGGTTCGACCCTCAGCAGGATCGCCACCAGGTAGCCTTGTCGCGCCTGGTGCAGCGATTGGAAACGGCCCTGGCCGAGCACGAGCTCCAGTTGCACTATCAGCCCAAGGTGGACCTGGCCAGCGGCAGGCTCATCGGCGTGGAGGCGCTGCTGCGCTGGCAGGACCCTCAGCGGGGCATGGTGCCCCCCGGCGAGTTCCTACCCACCATCGAACAGCATCCGATCTCGGTCACCATTGGCCACTGGGTGATCGAAACCGCCCTGGAGCAGGTCGAACGCTGGCACCGGCAGGGACTTGCGCTCTCCATCAGCGTCAACATCAACGCCCTGCAGCTACAGCAGCCCAACTTCGTCGCCTCCTTGCGCCGCCACCTGGCGCATCACCCCGCACTGCCGGCCAATAGCCTGGAGCTGGAAATCCTGGAAAGCGCCGCCATCGGCGACATCCAGCGTGCCGGCGACGTGATCCGCGAGTGTCGGGCGCTGGGAGTGGGCGTCTCGCTGGACGACTTCGGCACCGGCTATGCCGCCCTGGAGTACCTCAAGTACCTGCCCGCCGAACGGCTCAAGATCGATCGCACCTTCATTCGCGACATGCTCGAGGACCGCGGCGATCAAGCCATCGTCAAGGGCATCATCGGACTGGCCCGGGCTTTCGACTTCCAGGTGATTGCGGAAGGCGTGGAGACGGAAGCCCAGGGTCGCCGACTCATTGAGCTGGGCTGCCCGGAAGCCCAGGGATTCGGTATCGCCCGCCCCATGCCGGCCGCGGAACTGCTGGATTGGCATCACCAGTGGCAGCCCCCCACCAGTTGGCGCTCCGCTCGACACCCAATGACGTAATTCGCCGACCTTGCGACGCCTTTCGGCAAATAGCGCTCGAGGCAGGCCGTCACACTGGACGCGACCTCAACGCACCGATGAAGAGCGCGACATGAACCGTAACGTCATCCTGACCTGTGCCGTCACCGGCGCTGGCGACACCACCGGCAAGAACCCCCACGTTCCCGTCACGCCGCAGCAGATCGCCGACGACTGCATTGCGGCCGCCAAGGCCGGTGCCAGCGTAGCGCACATCCACGTCCGCGACCCGGAGACCGGCGGCATCAGCCACTCCCTGGAACATTTCCGCGAGGTGATGGAGCGCGTCCGCGAAGCGGACACCGACATCGTTATGAACATCACCGCCGGCGGCGGCGGCGACTGGATCCCCGACGCCGAGGACCCCACCCGCGGCGGCCCGGGCAGCGACATCCAGACCCCGGCCGAGCGCCATGCGCCGGTGGCCGAGCTGCTGCCGGAGCTCTGCACCCTGGACTGCGGCAGTCTCAACTTCGGCGACATGGTCTACGTGAACCCTGCCGACTGGCTGCGCGAGCACGCCCGTCTGGTGCAGACCGCCGGGGTCAAGCCGGAGCTCGAGTGCTTCGACCTGGGCCACGTGTGGTTCGCCCGCCAGCTGCAGCAGGAGGGCCTGCTCGACGGCGATCCCCTCTATCAGCTCTGCCTGGGCATCCCCTGGGGCGCCGAGGCCGACACCGAGACCCTGCTGGCCATGCGCAACAAGCTGCCGGAAAACGCTCACTGGGCGGCTTTCGGCATCGGTCGCCACCAGATGCCCATGGCGGCCCAGGCAGTGCTGCTGGACGGCCACGCCCGGGTCGGCCTGGAGGACAATCTGTATCTGAAGAAGGGCGTACTGGCCACCAACGGTCAGTTGGTCGAGAAGGCCGCCACCCTGATCGAAAATCTGGGCGCCCGCGTCATGAGCCCCGCCGAGACCCGCGCCCACCTGGGGCTTCGCGATCCGCGTACTGGCAAGGTCGTCCACAGCGTCGAAGGAGGTAAGGCATGAGCCAGCGTCTCGCCGTCATCGGCACCGGGGTGATCGGCAATGGCTGGATCGCCCGCGCCCTGGCCCGGGGCTGGGACGTAGTGGCCTTCGATCCGGACCCGCAGGCCCCGGCGCGCACCCGCGACTTCGTGGCAGGCGCCTGGTCGTCGCTGGAGCGGCTGGGCCCGGCCGAAGGCGCCAGTCCCGAGCGGCTGCGCTTCGTGGATAGTCTCGAAGACGCCGTGGAAGACGCCGACCTGATCCAGGAGAACGTCCCGGAGCGCCTGGCGCTCAAGCGTGAGATTCTCGCCGCCCTGGACGCTGCCGCCGAGGAGTGGGTGATCATCGGCTCGTCGACGTCCGGCTTCAAGTCCAGCGACCTGCAGCAAGACTGTGCCAAGGCGCCGGGCCGGGTGGTCGTCGCTCACCCCTTCAATCCGGTCTACCTGCTGCCGCTGGTGGAATTGGTGGGCGGCGAGGCGACACGACCGGTGCACCTCGAGAAGGCTCAGACGCATTACCGATCCCTGGCCATGCGCCCTCTGGTCGTGCGCCGCGAGATCGAGGGGCATATCGCCGACCGCCTGATGGAGGCGCTATGGCGCGAAGCCCTGCACCTGGTCAACGACGGCGTGGCCACCACCGAGGAGGTGGACGCGGCAGTGGTCTACGGCTGCGGCCTGCGCTGGTCGCTGATGGGCACCTTCCTGACCTTCCACCTGGCCGGCGGCGAGCAGGGCATGCGCCACATGCTGGAGCAGTTCGGCCCGGCGCTGAAGCTGCCCTGGACCAAGCTCGAGGCCCCGGAGCTGACCGACGAGCTGATCGACAAGGTCGTCGCAGGCTGCGAGCACCAGGCCGCCGGCCGCCCGGTCGCCGAGCTGGACCGCCGTCGCGACGACTTTCTGGTTGAACTGCTCGACCTGGTCAAGAAATACTGGCCGGAAGCTGAAGGTCTGGAGGGGCGACTCTGATGGTGATTCTCGAGAGCCGCGTCGACCCGGCATGGGTCGACTACAACGGCCACATGAACGACGCCGAGTACGCCCGCGTGTTCTCCCTGGCGGTAGAGGCGCTGATGGAGCGCATCGGCCTGAACGCCGCCGGTCGCGCACGCCACGGCTACACGATCTACACCCTGGAGACCCATCTCTGCTATCGCCGCGAGACCCTCGAGGGAGAGCCGCTTGCGGTCACGCTGACCCTGCTGGATCGCGATGCCAAGCGGCTGCATGTCTTCTTCGAGCTATTCGACGCCGAAGACAGCCTGCTGGCCGCCAGCGAGCAGATGCTGATGGGTATCGACAGCGTGGCCGGCCGCCCGGCACCGTTTCCCGCCCCCATCGAGACGGCCATCGCCGCGCTGCCCCACGCCGACACCAGTGCCTGGCCGGAACTGGCCGGGCGTACCATCGGCATTCGGCGCCGGTAGTGGAACTGTCGGCTTTCATCGCCCGTTTCGAAGCGGGTCTGGACACCCTCGACGGCGTGGGCTGGCACGAGGCGCGCCGCCGCTACGACCGACTGTGTCAACACTTTGCCCCGCCCGACCCGGCGGCACTGGGCGTCTCCGATGAGCGGGTCGCCGGCGTGGCGGTGCGGCGCTATTCGCCACGTCATCGTGCGCCCGGCCGCGTGCTCTTCGTGCACGGTGCCCTTCACGCCCACACTCTGCTGCCCGAGATGCAGAACGCCTGGCAGGATTTCTGCCAGGCGTTGCAGGCACAGATAGCGGCTTAGGCTCCTGGCGGTTCAGGGGGACTCGGCATGCACGGCCTCGATGGCGGGCACACCGTCGCGGGCCTCGACACCATCCAGCCACTCGGCCACGGTATCGAGGTTGTCGCCGATCCACTCACGAGCCACCTCGTCAGCGGGGCGGTCGTCGTAGCTGTAGCCGTGCACCCAGGCGTTCTGGTCCTCGATATCGACCACATACTGGGAGAGGAAGCGATGCAGTTGGGGATCCTCCTCGGCCAGGCTGGCCGGCACCACCGTCCACACCGTGCTCTCGATCTCGGCGATACCGGCATCGTCGGCGTCTTCCAGATCGACCAGATCGAAGCTGACATTCATCCAGTGGGGCTCCCAGCCCACGAAGGTGACCCACTCTTCGTCGGCCATCTTCTGCTCGGCCTGAGCCAGCATCGCCGCCGTGGAGCTCTCACGCAGCGTCCAGTCGCCCAGTCCGGCCAGATCGCCGTCGATCGCCTCGAGGATGGCGGTATTGATACCCGTACCGGCTTCGATCCCCTGAATCTCAGCGTCGAAACGATCGCGGTGGGCGTTCAGTTCGGCGACCGACGTCACGCCAGCATCGTAGACATACTGCGGGACGACCAGGCCAGAGGTGGCACCCTGAATGTTGGCGACCAGCTTCTCCACCTTGCCATCGGCAACCAGCGGCTCGACCATCTCGGTCTGCACCGGATACCAGCCACCGAGGTATGCATCGAGATCGCCGCGAGTCAGCCCCTCGAGAATCACGCTCACGGCAAGCTCACGCTGACGCGTCTCGTAGCCCATGGCCTCCATCAGTTGGGCCGCCACTTCCGACTTGACGGTCACGCCCGGCCACGGCGGCACGCCGAAGCGCACTTCGTCGAGGTCGGCAGCGGCAGGGCCCGCCAGCAGCAGGGGCAGTGCCAGGCCGGCAACGCGCGTGATACCCCGAGTGATGTCATTCATGGTGTCTTGCCTCTTGCGGGAAGTGTGCTCCCAGTGTGCCCAACCGAACGGATCAGACTCGACGTAACACGACATTCAGAACTCCATAAGCGACGTTGTCTATCAACGCCCCTCCGTCGTGCTTGTCCTGCTACGCCCGGGAGGCAATGAGTCAAGGTGGCATGCATGCTCTCTGCGCATACCCCCATTCGCAATCAGCGCTTGTGGCGGCCCCTGTGCATGACAGTAAGGTAGCTTGCCATGTCCTGAACGCATCCGACTTCTAACGATAACGAGCGGAGTTCCCCCGTATGACGCATAGCATGCGCCCTTTGGTCTTCTGGCCAACCTTCTTGATCCTGATGGCAGCCGTGGTCGGCAGCTTCATCGATCTCGAGGGCTTTCTCGCCTTCACCAGCCAGCTCAACGACGCCGTCCTCGACCGTTTCTCTTGGCTCTTCAGCCTCGGCAGCCTCTACTTGCTGGTCATGGCCGTAGTAGTCTACTTCTCGCCGCTGGGAAGGATTCGGATCGGTGGCAAGCAGGCCACCCCCCTGCTCTCTCGGGCCCGCTGGTTCTCCATCACGCTGTGCACCACCCTGGCCGTGGGCGTGCTGTTCTGGACCACAGCAGAGCCGCTCTATCACTTGATGGGACCGCCAGAATCGCTGGGGCTCGAAGCCGGCTCCAGCGATGCAGCACTGTTCGCCATGTCGACGATGTTCCTGCACTGGGCGTTCACGCCCTATGCCATCTACGCGGTGCCAGCCCTGATCTTCGCCCTGGCGTTCTACAATCGACGTCAGAAATTCTCGATCTCCAGCATGCTGGAGCCACTGTTCGGCCAACGCGTCGGCCGCTATGCCGGTCTGATCGATGCCCTGGCTCTCTACTCGCTGGTCGCCGGCATGGCCTCGACGCTGGGTACGGGTGCCATCACCCTGGCCGGCGGTATCGGCCAGTACGTCAACGGTGAAACCAGCCCGATACGTCTCGGCATCATCATTTCGGTGATCGTGGCGACCTTCGTGTTCTCGGCCGCCAGCGGCCTGCAGAAGGGCATCGCTCGCTTCTCGGCGCTCAACGCCTGGCTGCTGCTGGCTCTCGGCGCGTTCGTTCTGGTCTTTGGCCCCACCGTCTTCATGCTCAAGATCGGTGCCGAATCCTTCGGGGTCTATCTCGACAACTTCTTCACCATGAGCCTGTTCACCGGGGCGGCCGGTGATGACCAATGGCCCTACTGGTGGTCGATCTTCTACTGGGCGATCTGGTTCGCCTGGGCGCCGGTGGCGGCATTGTTCTTGGGCCGCATATCGCGCGGTTACACCGTGCGCGAGTTCCTGCGCATCAACCTGCTCTTCCCGGCACTGTTCGCGGTGGTGTGGATCACCATCTTCTCCGGCGGCACGCTCTACTTTCAGAGGCAGACCGGAGTGGACTTGAACGCGGTGCTCAACGATCAGGGTGTGGAGCACGTGCTCTATCGCCTGTTCGTCGAGCTGCCGCTATCACAGGTTTGGATCCCACTGCTGCTGTTCATCGCTTTCATCTCCTATGTCACCGCGGCCGACTCCAATACCGACGCCATCGGCAACCTGTGCACCCGTGGGCTGACCGCCGATTCCGACTTCAGCGCCGGCATCCCGATGAAGATCGTCTGGGGCAGCGTGGTCGGCCTCATCGCCTGGGTCATGACCAGCTTCGTCGGCATCGACGGCGTCAAGATGCTTTCCAACCTGGGTGGCCTGCCGGCCATGATGATCATCCTGCTGGCCAGCAGCGCACTGTGGCGCTGGCTCAACGACCCCAGCCTGCTGGAGCTACCCGTCTCACCCCGCAACGACCACGCCCACCACACAGACCAGAAGGCCGAATGACATGCGCGTGAAGACCGACTTTCCCCGGCGCGTTCGCGAGATCGAGCACCTGGAGATCCCGCTCTCGGACGGCACCCGACTGGCCGCACGCGTCTGGTTGCCGGAGGATGCCGAGGAGAAGCCGGTCCCGGTGATCCTCGAGTACCTGCCTTACCGCAAACGGGATGGCACCATGGTACGTGACGAACTGACCCACCCCTACTTCGCCGGTCATGGCTATGCCGGGGTGCGCGTGGACATGCGTGGCAACGGTGAATCCGAAGGGTTGATGGCCGACGAGTACCTGCCGCAGGAGCAAGCCGATGCTCTGGAGGTGATAGAGTGGCTGACCCGTCAGAGCTGGTGTACCGGCAGGGTTGGGATGATGGGCATCTCATGGGGCGGCTTCAATTCCCTGCAGCTGGCGGCACTGAAGCCGGAGCCTCTGAAGGCGATCATCACATTGTGCTCCACCGACGATCGCTACACCGACGACATCCACTACAAGGGCGGCAACCTGCTGCACGAGAACCTGGGCTGGTCGGCCACCATGCTGAACTTCTCCGCTGCCCCACCCGACCCGGCGCTGGTCGGCGACGTCTGGCGCAAGCGCTGGAAGGCGCGTCTGGACAACATGCCGCTACTCGCGGAGACATGGCTGAGCCATCAGTATCGCGACGACTACTGGAAGCATGGCTCGGTCAACCAGGCCTATGACGACATCCAGGCAGCCGTCTATGCCATCGGTGGCTGGGGAGATGCCTACAAGAACAGCGTGCCGCGGCTGATGGAGCACCTGAGCGGACCACGCAAGGGGTTGATCGGCCCATGGATCCACAAGTATCCCCACTTCGCGATCCCCGATCCGGCCATCGGCTTCCTGCAGGAAGCCCTGCGCTGGTGGGATCACTGGCTGAAGGACATCGACACCGGGATCATGGATGAGCCAGCCGGCACCTTCTATCTGCAGGACTCACTGCCACCCAGTCCAATGTACCGCGAACGTCCTGGTGTCTGGGTGCGCACCGAAGGATGGCCGTCGCAGCACGTGAAGCCACGCACCTTATCGCTCACTGAACAAGGACTGGTGAACGGCGAGGCACCGCTGGCCGAGTCGAAGGTCATCGATTCACCGCTGACGGCGGGCAGCCATCAGGGCGAATACTGCGCCATCTGGTTCGGCCCCGATCTGCCGGGGGACCAGCGCAGCGACGATGCCCACGCCCTTTGCTTCGACAGCAAGCCGCTGGAGGAGACCGTCAGCATCCTGGGCAAGCCCAAGGTCAGGCTGACCCTGGCCAGCAATCGGGACTGTGGGCAACTGACGGTGCGCTTGAGCGACGTGCAGCCGGATGGCCAGGTGGCACGCATCACCTACGGCGTGCTCAACCTGTCACTGCGTGATCACGACCGAATGGAGCCGCCAGTGCCGGGCGAACCCATGGCAATCGAACTCGAACTGGACATGATCGGCTACCGGCTACCCCAAGGGCACCGCCTACGCATCGCAGTGGCCTCGGCCAACTTCCCACTCCTTTGGCCCACCCCAAAGCGGGCGGCTCTGACACTGATGCCAGGTCCACAACACCTGGAACTACCGGTATTCGAAGGCGAGCCAGTGGCGAACCCCTTCGAGGCTCCCGAGTCGGCCCAGCCGGCCAACGTCGAGATACGCCGCCGAGCGCAGCCGCGGCGAACCGTCCAGGAGGATGCCGCCACTGGCGAGATCACGGTGATCGTCGAGGACGACCTGGGTGCGCTGACCCTGGCCGATCATGGTTACCGAATCGAGCAACACTGCGAAGAGCGTTATACGGCTCACCCGGACGACCCCACGCTTGCACGGGCCGAGATCGTCTGGCACTACCACGCAGGTCGCGATGATGGCCCAGGGCAATTCGATGTCTCCGTGGAAAGTCGCTATCGGCTCAGTTGCAACGAGCACACCTTCTTCATCGAGGCCGAGCAAGTGGCGCACGACGAGGGCCAGGAGATGCATCGCAAGCACTGGCAGACGGCGGTACCGCGCGTGGCCATCTGAGCAGCGACTGGCTCCCTCGCCCATGCTCTCAAGCCACAGGGAGCGACATGCTATTCTCGGCGATGATTCGTATGCACCTGCTTCGAGAATTCTCATGTCCGCTTCCGACGCCCTCCCTCCGCTGCAGTGTCTCAAAGCCTTCGAGGCGTCGGCACGCCATGGCAGCTTCACGCAAGCCGGGCGTGAGCTGAGCCTGACGCAAAGCGCCATCAGTCGTCGGATCAAGCGGCTGGAAGACGATCTCGGGCGACCGCTGTTCGAGCGGGATCCAGAAGGATTGCGGCGTACCCCGGCGGGTGACCACTACTACCGGGTCGTGCGCCGCGTATTGCGCGATTTGGCCGAGGAAACGTCACGCCTGCGACGACACGGCCAGGATGGCCAGCTCACGCTGGCCACCAGTCCCACCATTGCCTCGATCTGGCTGGCGAGGCAGCTACCCGAGTTTCAGCGCGAACACGAGGACATCGAGATCCGCATCCTCACGGTGGAGGACCCTTATCGCCTGAATCTCTCGGAATTCGACTTGGGCCTTTATTACCACGTCAAGGACCTGGTCGATCCGCCGGGGCTGGGAGCCGAGCCGATCTTCGACAGCGAGGACGTGATCGCGGTGTGCAGTCCTCGCTATCTCGACCATCGAGGAGCCATTCGAGACGCGGCCGACCTGCTGGAGCGGCACACTCTGCTGGTCGTGGAGGATCATTTCAACGACTGGCTGACCTGGCACGATTGGTACCGGTCATTGGGACTCCACTGGCATGAGCCCAACCATTCCCTCAGAGCCAACAGCTATCAGCTGCTGATGCATGCCACCCTAGCCAGCCAAGGCGTGACGCTGGGTTGGGCGAGGCTGCTCCAGGAGGACATGTCTCAGGGAAATCTGGTCCAGGCGCTGCCTAACGCACTGCCTAGCAAGGGCAAACTGTCGTTGCTGACACCCGAACATCGTCACCTGACTCAGGCCGCACAGCGGTTTCGGCAGTGGGTATTGGATTCCTAGATCCGGCCGACTCATCCGCCTGGCAACGCCTCTCATAGTCAGAAGACGTTGATCCAGCTAGTAATGCTGAAATTACAGCACCATGGCAGCCACCCATCCAAAGGCGATCAGCGGAACGTTGTAGTGCAGGAAGGTGGGTACCACGCTGTCCCAGATATGGTCGTGCTGCCCGTCGGCGTTGAGGCCTGCCGTGGGGCCGAGCGTCGAATCGGAGGCCGGCGATCCTGCGTCGCCCAGCGCCGCGGCGGTGCCCACCAAGGCAATGGTGGCCATGGGGGAAAACCCGAAGTTCAGCGCCAGCGGTACGTAGAGCGAAGCGATGATGGGAATGGTCGAGAAGGACGAGCCGATGCCCATGGTGATGAACAGCCCCACCAGCAGCATGATCAAGGCGGCCAGCCCTTTGTTGTCGCCGATCATCTCGGTAGAACTGGCCACCAGCGTTTCGACTTCGCCACTGGCCTGCATCACGCTGGCGAAACCGGCTGCCGAGATCATGATGAACCCAACCAGGGCCATCATCCGCATACCCTCGGTGAAAATATCGTCCTGCTCGTGCCAATGGAATACGCCACTCACCGATAGCAACGCGAAGCCAAAGATGCCACCCAATACCATGGAACCGCTGAGCAACTGAACCGCCACGGTCCCTACCAAGGCAATGGCCAGCACCCCCATCTGCCAGGGCCTCAGGTGCTGGGCCGCCTCGGCCGGCGTTTCATCGCCATGGGCCAGATCGCGATCTTCATAACGGCGCTTGCCGCGATAGCTCACCAGTACCGCCACGATGAGCCCCAGCGCCATGCCACCGATCGGCACGATCATGGCCATTGGCACCATGCCTGGCGTCACGCTCAAACCCAACGATTCGCCTGCCTCGTTGAGGTTGGTCAACAGAATGTCGTGTAGGAAGATGGAACCGAAACCCACCGGCAGGAGCATGTAAGGGGCAGTGATACCGAAGGTGATGACGCAGGCCACCGCTCGACGGTCGAGCTCGAGATGGTTCATCAGCTTGAGCAGCGGCGGAACCAGCACCGGAATGAAGGCGATATGCACCGGAATCAAGTTCTGAGAGCTCACCGCAGCGGCGAGGAGGATGCCCAGCACCGTGAAGACGATGGTCTGGCGATGGGGAATCCCTTCATCGAGCCGCAGCCGGGCAATGGCACGCTGCGAAAGAAGCTGAGTGATGCCGGAACGCGACAGCGCCACGGCAAAGGCCCCCAGCACGGCGTAGGAAATGGCCACGGTGGCCCCGTTACCCAAGCCGTCGTTGAAGGCTTCCATGATGTCGCCTACCGGCATGCCGGCATAGAGACCGCCGACCAGGGTAGCCGCAATCAGTGCAAAGACCACGGAAACGCGGGCGAGACTGAGGGTAACCATCACCAGGATGGCCAGAACGACTGCATTCATGAAATATCCTTGGACGTATGACGTTGTTATTGGAGATGCGCCATGGGTCGCCCATCGTGGGCGACCACGATGACCTCAATGGCTGGGCAGTAGCCCAGTGGGCACCAGCGCGTTCAGTGACCGCTTGGCCAGCAGGGCCGTGGCAGCCTCGATATCCGGACCGAAGAAGCGGTCCCGGGCGTAATAGGCGACCCGCTCGCGCAGGAGCTGGCGAGCTCGCTCCAGCGATTCGGTGGTCTTGAGACCGTCGCGGAAGTCCAGCCCCTGGCAGGCGGCCAGCCACTCGATGGCGAGTATGCCCCGTACGTTATCGGCCATTTCCCACAGTCGCTTGCCGGCAGCCGGCGCCATGGAAACGTGATCTTCCTGGTTGGCCGAGGTGGGCAGGCTGTCGACGCTGTGCGGATGGGCCAATGCCTTGTTTTCGCTGGCCAGTGCCGCTGCGGTGACCTGTGCGATCATGAACCCGGAATTGACACCGCCATTTTCCACCAGGAAGGGCGGGAGCTGGGACATGTGCTTGTCCATCATCAGCGAGACGCGCCGCTCGGTGAGCGAACCGATCTCGGCAATGGCGAGCGCCAGGTTATCGGCGGCCATGGCCACCGGTTCGGCATGGAAGTTGCCGCCGGAAATGACGTCACCCTCCGCAGCGAACACCAAGGGATTGTCGGATACCGCGTTGACCTCGGTGCCCAGCACTTCGGCGGCCTGGCGGATCTGCGTAAGAGCGGCTCCCATCACCTGGGGTTGGCAGCGCAGGGAATAAGGATCCTGCACCTTGCCGCAGTCAATATGGGAATCGCTCACCTGGCTACGTTCTCCGAGCAGGTGACGGTAGCCGGCAGCGGCATCGATCTGACCGCGCTGGCCACGCGCGTCATGGATACGCGCATCGAAGGGCGCTCGGGAGCTCAGCGTCGCCTCCACGGTCAGCGCACCGCACACGGTGGCCGCGGCATAGAGGTCTTCCGCCTCGAACAGACCGCGTAGGGCGTAGGCGGTGGAAACCTGCGTGCCGTTGAGCAGTGCCAGTCCCTCCTTGGGGGCCAGGGCCAGCGGCTCGAGTCCGGCTATCTTCAGCGCTTCGGCGGCCGGCAGCCACTCGCCACGGAAACGAGCCTTGCCCTCACCGAGCAGCACCACGCTCATGTGGGCCAGCGGCGCCAGATCGCCAGAGGCACCGACGGAGCCCTTGAGCGGAATGTGTGGATAGATCTCCGCGTTGATCAGCGCGGTTAGAGCATCGAGCACCTCACGGCGGATACCGGAAAATCCCCTGGCCAGGCTGTTGACCTTGAGCACCATGATCAGGCGTACCAGATCGTCCTCCATGGCCGCGCCGACACCCGTGGCGTGAGACAGCACCAGCGAGCGTTGCAGATCCTCGAGCTGGTCCTGCTCGATGCGGGTCTGGGCGAGCAGACCGAAGCCGGTATTGATGCCGTAGACGGTGCGGTCTTCGGCGATCACGCGATTCACGCAGTCGACGGCCTTGGTGATATCGGCGTCGGCACTTGCGGGCAGGCTGACCGGCACATGGGCCTGGTAAACCTGGCGCGCCTGCGCCAGGGTCATCTTGCCGGGTTGGATCTCGAGATGGTTCATAGAGAGTTCCTCATCTCGCCGGGCCGGAACTTGCCGGTGGCAGGTACTACGCGAAGGCGCTGTGAACCCCTCCCTGGGCGCTACCGATTCCTTCCCTGGAATCGGACCTTCGCTTCGACCTGCCACCGGTGCTCCTTGTACCGGCGAGAATCATGGTGGTGGATGCAGAGGCTTTTACTTATCGAGCATCGGCAGGTCGAGGCCGTTCTCGCGAGCGCACTGCTTGGCGATGTCGTAGCCGGCGTCGGCGTGACGCATCACCCCGGTCCCCGGATCGTTGCGCAGCACCCGGCCCAGGCGGACGTGGGCGTCGTCCGTACCGTCGGCGACGATCACCACCCCGGCGTGCTGGGAGTAGCCCATGCCCACGCCGCCGCCATGATGCAGGGAGACCCAGGTGGCGCCGCCGGCGGTATTGAGCAGGGCGTTGAGCAACGGCCAGTCGGAAACGGCATCCGAGCCGTCCTGCATGCTTTCGGTCTCGCGATTGGGGCTGGCGACCGAGCCGGAGTCCAGATGGTCGCGGCCGATCACCACCGGCGCCTTGAGCTCACCGTTGGCGACCATTTCGTTGAAGGCCTGGCCGAGGCGAGCGCGGTCCTTGAGACCCACCCAGCAGATACGCGCCGGCAACCCCTGGAAGCTGATGCGCTCTCGGGCCATGTCCAGCCAGTTGTGCAGATGCGGTTCGTCGGGAATCAGTTCCTTGACCTTCCGATCGGTCTTGTAGATGTCCTCCGGATCGCCGGAAAGCGCCGCCCAACGGAAGGGGCCAATGCCCTGGCAGAACAGCGGCCGAATGTAGGCCGGCACGAAGCCGGGAAAGTCGAAGGCGTTTTCGACGCCCTTTTCCATGGCCATCTGACGGATGTTGTTGCCGTAGTCGAAGGTGGGCACACCCATCGTCTGGAAGTCGAGCATGGCCTGCACGTGTACCGCCATGGACTGCTTGGCGGCCTCGACCACGACCTCGGGCTCGCGCTGACCGCGCTCGACGTATTCCGCCCAGGACCAGCCGGCGGGCAGGTAGCCATGCAGCGGGTCGTGGGCGCTGGTCTGGTCGGTGACCATGTCCGGCTTCACTCCGCGGCTCACGAGTTCGGGCAGGATATCGGCAGCATTGGCGCACAAGCCGATGGAGACCGCCTTGCCCTCGGCGGTATAGCGCTGGATACGGGCCAGGGCATCGTCGAGGTCGTCGGCCTGCTCGTCCAGATAGCGGGTACGCAGACGGAAGTCGAGGCGCGATTGCTGGCACTCGACGTTGAGCGAGCAGGCACCCGCCAGGCTGGCGGCCAGCGGCTGGGCACCGCCCATGCCGCCGAGGCCGGCGGTGAGAATCCAGCGACCCTTGAGATCGCCGTCGTAGTGCTGGCGGCCCGCCTCGACGAAGGTTTCGTAGGTACCCTGAACGATGCCCTGGGAGCCGATGTAGATCCACGAGCCGGCCGTCATCTGGCCGTACATCATCAGGCCTTTCTTATCCAGCTCGTTGAAGTGCTCCCAGTTGGCCCAGGCCGGCACCAGGTTGGAGTTGGCGATCAGCACCCGCGGGGCATCCTTGTGGGTCTCGAAGACCCCCACCGGCTTGCCGGACTGCACCAGCAGGGTCTGGGTATCCTCCAGGCGCCTGAGCGTCTCGACGATGGTGTCGTAGCACTCCCAGTCGCGGGCGGCGCGGCCAATGCCGCCATACACCACCAGCTCATCCGGGCGTTCGGCCACGTCCGGGTGGAGGTTGTTCATCAGCATGCGCAGCGGCGCCTCGGTGAGCCAGCTCTTGCAACTGCGCTCGACCCCGGTGGGAGCGGCAATCTTGCGGGAAGGATCGTGGCGGCCGGCGTGCCGACGCGTGTCGTTGGGCGACATGGACTGTCTCCTCTCGGTTCGGTGTTGATCGGGTCGAGCACGAAGCTCGTCAATCGTCCTGGGTCAGCAGATGAACCAGACGGGCCGCCGCTCGGGCAGTGCGGCCATCGATATCCAGGGCGGGGTTGAGCTCTGCCAGGTCGGCCAGGCGCAGCTTGCCGCTGTCGCGCACCGCCTCTACCAGCGGCTCGAGCAAGGCGAGCGAGACGCCGCGGGCGGCGGGCGCACTGACTCCAGGCGCCTCGGCAGCGGGCAGCACGTCCAGGTCGATGGTCAGGTAGAGGTGGTCGCAGCGCATCATGAAGCGCTGCACGTCTCTGATGATCGGCTCGAGACGCCGAGCATCGATGTCACGATCCTCGCGGACCAGCGCCCCCAGCTCGGTCGCACGCGAGAACAGTGCCCGGGTATTGGCGGCGCGGCTCACCCCCAGGCAGGCATAGCGGAACGGCCAACCGCGCCGGGCGCAGTCATCGGCGATCTGAGCAAAGGGGGTGCCGGAGGAGCGCACATGCGCCGGGTCGCGCAGGTCGAAGTGGGCATCGAGGTTGATGATGCCGACGCGCGGTGCCGGATCGTGGCTGGCCTGCAGATGACGGGCCAATCCGCACCAGCTGGCATAGGCCACCTCGTGGCCACCGCCCAGCACGATGGGCAGATGCTCAGCCTCGAGCAGTGGAGCCAAACGGTCGGCGAGACGCTGCTGGGCGGCCTCCAGGGCATCGCCCTCGCAGCTCACGTTGCCCGCCTCATAGGCCGGGCCGGTACGATGCCAGGCCAGCGGCCCCAAGGCCCGACGCAGTGCATTTGGACCCGCCGCGGCGCCGGTGCGCCCCTGGTTGCGCGCCACGCCCGCATCGCTTTCGAAGCCCAGCAGTACACAGCCCGGTGCCGCCCCCTCGGTCAGCGGCTGGATTTTCTGGTGCCAGCGATCACTGCCCGGCTCCGGGTCGGTGCGCCCCTGCCAGAGCGACATGTCGATGGTGGTTTCAGTTGCCATGGGTGAGCTCTCCCTGGAACAGACGCTGACGCAGACGACCCGGCTGTACCGCATAGGCCAACCCGGCCGGCGATTCGACGTTCCAGAGGCACAGGTCGGCCTCGGCGCCCTCGCGAATCCGCCCCTGCCCGGCAAGTCCCAGCGCGGTCGCGCCATGGGCGGTCATGCCGGCCAGCGCTTCCTGCGGTGTCAGCCGGAACAGGGTGCAAGCGAGGTTAAGCATCAGGGTGGGCATGAACAGCGGCGAACTGCCCGGGTTGGCATCGGTCGCCACCGCCATGGGGACGCCGGCTTTACGCAGTGCCGCAATGGGCGGCTGCTGCGTCTCGCGCAAGGTATGGAAGGCGCCCGGCAGGATCACGGCGACGCTGCCGGCTTCGCGCATGGCAGCGATGCCGGCCGCGTCGAGATACTCGATATGATCGGCGGACAGGGCCCCATGACGGGCCGCCATGGCAGTGCCGCCCAGGTTGGAGAGCTGCTCGGCATGGGCCTTGATGGGCAGACCATGGGCCTCTGCCGCTACGAAAACCCGCTCGCACTGCGCTACCGAGAAGGCGATCTTCTCGCAGAACACATCCACGGCATCGGCCAGGCCCGCCTGGGTGGCGGCCGGAACCATCTCCCGGCATACCAGATCGATGTAACCGTCGCTATCCCCCTTGAATTCCGGCGGCAGAGCATGGGCCCCCAGCAGGGTGGTCACCACACGTACCGGCAGTTCCTCGCCGAGGCGTCGCGCCACGCGCAGCATCTTCAGTTCGCTGGCCACATCCAGGCCGTAGCCGGACTTGATCTCCACGGTGGTCACACCATCGGCGATCAGCGCTTCCAGGCGCGGCCTGGCCAGTGCCAGCAGTTCCTCCTCGCTGGCCTCGCGGGTCGCCCGCACGGTGCTGAGGATGCCGCCGCCGCGCCGAGCGATCTCCTCGTAGCTGGCCCCTTCCAGACGCGCCTCGAACTCGTCGGCACGTCCACCGCCGAAGACGAGATGGGTGTGGCAATCCACCAGACCGGGGGTCATGACGCCGCCGCGCCCCATGTCACTGCAGCCTTCGACCAAGTTCTCATCGGCGTCACGCATCGCCACCAGGGAGGCGATCCGCGTCCCCTCGGTGACCACCGCCATCGGTTCCGGCAAGGTGCGCAGACCATCGAAGACCCGGACATCTCGCCACAAGCGACGCTTGGAGGTGCTGTTCGGCATGGAGGACTCCTCCGGAAAAGCTTAATGTATATACAATTAAGCCTAGCCCCGAGAAGGTCGTCAAGCCGTCAGCATTCGCTGAAGTTGGCTTTCGGCATTCCGTAACGAGCCCGAACTTCTGTTTAAAATTACTAAAAAACAAAAGATTATATAAAAACCATCAATGCAGGCTCGATGGGCACGCCTCTACAGTTTAGACCAATGTCTAGTCGCCGACGCTGGGCGGCGGCGATGTGAACGCTTACCTTAATGTATATACATATGTAAACGGATCGCCGATCCCGATTCAGTCACCACACTACCGGAGGCGTGCCCATGAACACTCCGAACGCTCAGACACGGCAGAAGCCTGGCACTGCAACGTTTCTCAAGCTCTTCCTACCTAGTGCCCTGGGCATCCTGATCTTCTTCGTCCCCGTCGAACTCGGCGACCGCCGAACCATTCTGCTCGATCACATGGTGACCGGCGCTCGCAACTTGCTGGGTGACGCCAGCGGGCTCTACGCCCTGGCGCTGATCGTAGCCGGTGCGGCCTATCCTCTGTTTCGGGGCTACTGGAACCGCAACCTCACCGAACGCATCTTCACCGTACTGAAGGTAGCCGGGGTGGCCGCCGCGCTGATGGCCTTGACAGGCTGGGGGCCCGCCTTCCTGCACGAGCCGGACATGCTGCCCTTCCTGTTCGACAAGTTGGTAATTCCGGTGGGGCTGATCGTGCCCATCGGGGCAATCTTCCTAGCGCTGCTGATCAGCTACGGTCTGCTGGAGCTGATAGGCGTTCTGGTGCAGCCGGTGATGCGGCCCATCTGGCGCACCCCGGGTCGCTCGGCCATCGATGCGGTGGCCTCCTTCGTGGGCAGCTATTCCATCGGACTGCTGATCACCAACCGGGTCTATCAGGCTGGTCAGTACTCAGCGCGGGAGGCTGCCATCATTGCCACCGGGTTCTCCACGGTTTCGGCGACCTTCATGATCATCGTCGCACGCACTCTGGATTTGATGGCGGTATGGAACCTCTATTTCTGGCTAACACTGCTGATCACCTTCGTCGTCACCGCCGTGACCGTGCGCCTTCCGCCGCTCTCTCGCATGGATGACAGCGCGGAAGATGGCGAACCGCAAGCGGTCCCTGGTAAGCGGCTGACCACGGCCTGGCAGACGGGCCTGGAAGTGGCCGCCAAAGCTCCCTCGCTGCAGCGCAGCGTGGCGCTCAATTTCAAGGAAGGGCTGCTGATGGCCATCAGCATCTTGCCGTCGATCATGTCGGTGGGCCTGCTGGGACTGCTAGTCGCCAAGTACACGCCGCTGTTCGAGTGGCTGGGCTGGTTCTTCTATCCATTCGTAGCCGTGTGGGGCGTAGCTGACGCCGCGGCACTTGCCCAGGCATCCGCCGCAGGGCTGGCCGAGATGTTCCTGCCGGCATTGCTGATGGCAGAGGCCGAGTTCGCGGCACGCTTCGCCGCTGGGGTCGTGTCGGTTTCCGCCGTACTGTTCTTTTCGGCCTCCATTCCCTGCATCCTCTCCACCAGCATCCCGCTGTCGGTGGGACGCATGCTGGCGGTGTGGTTCATTCGCGTAGCGCTGAGCCTGCTGCTCGCTGTGCCCACCGGCCATTTGATTCAGGCACTGGCCGGCTGAGCCGTCCTCCGGCGGAAAAAAAGAGCGCGAGACCGGGGGTTCCTGGCCTCGCGCTCTTGCACACGGGCTTCACGCACTCAGGAGGACTGGCGATGCACCGAAGAGCGCAGCTTGTAGCGGTTGCCGGGGTGCAGAAGCCGGGCGTAGCTGATCAGCTGCTCGCCTGACCAGGTGCGCCGGACCATGCTCAAGCAGGGCGTGACGGTGTCGATGGCCAGCCACTCGGCAGTCCGGGCATCGACCAGCACCGCCTCGACGATATGCTCGACATCGGTGATCGGACAGGCCTTCACCAGTACCTCGTTAGGGGTGTGCCGCGAGAAGTCGGTTTCCAGATAGTCCGGCACCCAGCGCGGGTTGACGTAGCGATTCTCAAGCTGGATAGGCGTGTCGTCCTCCCGGTGCACCAGC
This sequence comes from Halomonas faecis, assembly GCF_010993975.1. Taxonomy (GTDB): domain Bacteria; phylum Pseudomonadota; class Gammaproteobacteria; order Pseudomonadales; family Halomonadaceae; genus Halomonas; species Halomonas faecis. The sequence goes on along the minus strand of NZ_JAACZO010000043.1, from coordinate 202,138 downwards.
AAGGTGTGGAAGACGCGGCTACCGAGGCGCACGCCCAGACGAAGCGCCACCTCATCATCCGCCTCGATGGCTTCGCGGGTCAGTACCTCGTTACCGTAGCGATGCCCCCTCGAGCGCACCTCTTCGGCGATGTTGTACACCTCGACCAGTGACGATTCCGCCTTGCGATCGGTCACGAAGGTCCCCAACCCCGGCTGGCGCGTCAGGTAGCCCTTCTGCACGAGGTCGCGAATCGCCTTGTTGGCGGTCATGCGGCTGACCCCGAAATCGCGGGCCAACTGTTCCTCCGGTGGAATTTGGTGATGGGCCGGCCAGTCGCCGCTCTGAATCTTCTCCAACAGGTGCTGCTGTATCTGCTGATAAAGCGGGGGTGCACTCGCCATGGGGCATCCTGTCGCGGTGAGTTGATTGTCTATACAGCCAGTGTACCTGGCCCACGACGTCCAGCCACCCCGGCCAGAGGGTGGCATTGAGAGCCTTCACGCCTTTCCACCACACCGAACTGACGCCGCACAAAAATTTGACCATCCGGAAAAACATGGTCTAGGGTCTACTTTACCGACTGGTAAAACACAGCCAGAAGCGCACAACAACAACAGGAGCGCTGATCGATATGCTGACCCGCCCGGAAGCCCTGGCGCTGAAAACAGCGTCGCCGCAAGAGCTGGACGAATTCTCCCGGCGTGCCGCCCTAGTGCGCGACGAGCACTGGGGCAAGACGCTGACCTACTCGCGCAAGGTCTTCGTTCCCCTCACCAACATGTGCCGCGATGATTGCGGCTACTGCACCTTCGTCCAGAAACCGGGTTCGCCCAACGCGCGGCTCATGACCCCGGATGAGGTCATGGCCGTGGTCAGGAAAGGCGAGCGGCTGGGCTGCAAGGAGGTGCTGTTCAGCCTCGGCGAAAAGCCGGAGCTGCGCTATCCGGAGGCCCGCGAGGCCCTGGCCAGGCTCGGCCACGTGAGCATGATCGACTACCTGATCGAGATGTGCCGGCGCGTGCTGGACGAGACTTCGCTGCTTCCCCATGTCAACGCCGGCACGCTCTCCGATGAAGAGGTCGCCCGTCTCAAGCCGGTCAGCGTCAGCATGGGCATGATGCTGGAGAACGTCAGCCGCCGACTTCTGCAGCGCGGCCAGGCCCATTACGCCTGCCCCGACAAGGTGCCGACCCAGCGCCTGCGCACGCTGGAGCGGGCCGGCCAGCACGACGTCCCCTTCACCACCGGCATCCTCATCGGCATCGGCGAGACCTGGGAAGAGCGCGTGGACAGCCTGCAAGCCATCCACTCCCTTCATCGCCATTACGGCCATGTCCAGGAAGTGATCGTGCAGAACTTCCGCGCCAAGCCGGGAACGGCCATGGCCAATCATCCCGAGCCCGACCTGGATGACATGGTGCGCACCCTGGTTCTGGCCCGCCTGATGCTGGACCCCGCCATCAGCCTGCAGGCGCCTCCCAATCTCGAGTCGCGGTTCGCCGCCTACATCGGTGCCGGCATCAACGACTGGGGCGGCATCTCGCCGGTGACCATCGACCACATCAACCCGGAACGCGCCTGGCCCCAGATCGAGGCTCTGCGCCAGGCCACCGCGCGCTGCGGCTACGACCTCGAGGAGCGCCTGGCCGTCTATCCGCGCTACCTGAAGGAGCCGCAGCGCTTCCTGGCCGCCCCCCTCGCCGAACGGCTCGACGACATCGCTCGCGACGACGGCCTGGCACTGCAGCAGTGCGTCTAAGACCGCGACCCAGAACAGGAGACACCCAATGACGACAACGACAGCACAGCTCCGAGCGTTCGATCGCCAACCGGCAGAACTGGCCAGCCACCGAGTGAGTCGCCAGACGCGGCACATGCTGGAGAGCGTTCTGGCGGGGCAGGAGCTCAGCGAGGCTGACGCGGTACACCTCTTCCGGGCCGAAGGAGCCGACCTGGACGCCCTGACGGCCACCGCCGACGAGATTCGCCGGCGCCGGGTGGGCGACGATGCGACCTTCGTCATCACCCGCAACATCAACTACACCAACGTCTGCTACATGGGGTGTCGTTTCTGCAACTTCGCCAAGCGCAAGGACGACCCCGAGGCGGAGTTCTTCGACCTCGACGAGATCGTGCGCCGCGCTCAGGAGGCCTGGGACCGGGGCGCCACCGAAGTGTGCATCCAGGGCGGCCTGCATCCGAACGTGCCGGGCCACTTCTACCGGGACATGCTCAAGGCCATCAAGCGAGCCTTGCCGGACATGCACATCCACGCCTTCTCGCCCTTCGAGATCTGGTTCGGCGCGCACAAGAGCCGTCTCTCCTACCGCGATTTCATTCGCGATCTGGTGGACAACGGCCTGGGCTCGATGCCGGGTACTGCCGCCGAGATCCTCGATACCGAGGTACGCAAGCAGCTGACCCGCGACAAGCTGACCACCGACCAGTGGGTGGAGATCATCTCCACGGCCCACGAGGAAGGCCTGCCCACCACCTCCACCATCATGTACGGCCATATCGACGGTCCCGAGCACTGGGCGGCGCACATCGCCCTGCTCCGCGACATCCAGAAGCGCACCGGTGGATTCACCGAATTCGTGCCGCTCGGATTCGTGCACTACAAGACGGCCCTGTTCCTCGAGCACGAGGGCGTGCGCCCGGGCCCGACACGGCTCGAGCACATTCGCATGCATGCAGTGGCACGCCTGATGCTCGACGGCTGGATCGACAACATCCAGGCCTCCTGGGTGAAGCTGGGCCCGGAGCTCGCCCGCCAGATGCTGGCGGCCGGGGTCAACGACCTGGGCGGCACCCTGATGAACGAGAGCATTTCGCGAGCCGCCGGCGGCCAGCACGGCCAGGAGATGCTGCCCGAGGAGATGGCCGACATGATCCGCGAGATGGGTCGCCGCCCGGTTCGCCGCAACACCCTCTACCAGACGGTAGAGACCTTCGACGAACTCGCCGCCACGCCACCCCTTCGCCGCGCCGTTGGAGGCCTGGCATGACGCCCCGCGTCACCCTGCTGGCCGGCGGCGTGGGCGGCGCCAAGCTGGCCGAAGGGCTGGCGGCCGTCTGCTCGCCCGAGCGGCTGTCGATCATCGGCAACGTGGCCGACGACCAGGAGTTCCACGGCCTGTGGGTATCGCCGGACATCGACACCCTGACCTACAGCCTGGCGAACCTGATCGACCGACGGCAGGGCTGGGGCTTGGCCGACGAGAGCCACCGGGTGCTGGCGGGTCTCGAGCGCCTCGGCTGCGAAACCTGGATGTCGCTGGGCGACCGGGACATGGCGACCCACATCTTCCGCACCCAGCTGCGACGCCAGGGCGTTCGCCCCAGCGCCATCGCCCAGCGCATCGCCGAGTCGCTGGGCGTGGGCATCGACCTGCTGCTGCCCACGGACGATCCGCTGCAGACGACGGTGAAAACGCAGCAGGGCTGGCTGGCGTTTCAGGAGTACTTCGTCAGGGAGCGCTGCCAGCCCGAGGTTCTCGAGGTGCGTTTCGAGGGTGCCGCCGCGGCACGCCCGACCCCCGAGGCCCTGGCAGCCATCGAGACGGCCGAGGTACTGCTGATCGCCCCCAGCAACCCCGTGGTCAGCATCGCCCCCATCCTCGCCGTGCCGGGCATCCGGCGTGCCGTCGAAACCTCGCGCGCACTGCGGCTCGCGGTCTCGCCGCTGATCGGCGGACGCACCGTCAAGGGACCGGCGGACCGCATGCTGACCGCCATGGGCCATGCCTGCAGCAACCGGGGCGTTGCCGCCTGTTACGCGGGACTGATCGACGGCCTGGTGATCGACGAAAGCGACCGCGCCGACCGCACCGCCCTGGAGACCGAGGGAGTGACGGTGTTGACCACGGACACGCTGATGACCCACGCCGACGAGAAGGCGCGCCTGGCCGAGGAAACCCTCGCCTTCGCCGCCGCTCTGCGCCGCGAGGAGGTCGAGGCATGACCACGAAACCGCTGATCGTCATTCCGGTCAAAGCCTTCGGCCTGGCCAAGAGCCGACTGGGGGACACCCTGTCACCGGACCGCCGCTCGGCCCTGGCGCAGCGTCTGTGCCAACGCACCCTGTCCTTTTTCGCCCGGCACTTCCCCGAACACGACCGGCTGGTGGTCACGGCCTCAGCAGCGATCGGCCGACTGGCGAAGCACCACGGCGCCATGGTCCTCGAGGAACCGGCAGCCGATGGACTCTCCCGGGCGGCAGGTCGTGCTGCCGAATGGGCCCGCCGGCGCGGCTATGCGGCCCAGCTGCTGATCCCCGCCGACATCGTCCAACTCGACGCGCGGGAAATCCGTCGGCTGCTGGCGGCCCACCAGGTGCGCCCGTACGCGGTGATCTGCCCGGCCAGCGACGGCGGCACCAATGCCCTGCTGACCTCGCCGCCGGATGCCCTGCCGTTCCGTTTCGGCCCCCGCTCCGCCGAGGCGCATCGCGAGGCGGCCCTGCGTCGGGGGCTGGACTGTCGGGTACTGACACTGCCCCACCTGCGCTTCGATCTGGATACCCCCACGGACCTCGACACCCTGGACACCTTGATCCGGCATCACGGCGGCGAGACGCCGCAGGAGCTCAAGACGCTATGGAAACTGTGCACGACACCCACCGGGACGACGTCATGGCCGGCCTGGCCGACGACGCTTTGATGGACGGCGGCATCGCCCTCCGTGCGCTGCCGGGCATTCCCGACATCCAGCCGGGCGATGACCTGGCCGAGGTGCTGATCGAGAGCCTGCGGCGCCGCGCCATGACCCTGCGCGACGGGGACATCCTCGCCGTCGCCCACAAGGTGATCTCCAAGGCCGAAGGGCGCGTCGTGGCCCTGGCCGACATCACCCCGAGCGCCGAGGCCCACGAGCTTGCCGAGCGGGTCAACAAGGATCCGCGCAAGGTGCAGGCCATCCTCGGCGAATCGACGCGCGTGGTGCGCGCCATGAAACGTCCCGATCAGGAGGAGGGCACCCTGATCGCCGAACACCGCCTGGGCTTCATCTGCGCCAACGCCGCCGTGGATGAATCCAACGTCGGCGCCGCGGACACCGTCATTCTGCTGCCCGAGGATCCCGACGCCAGTGCGCGCCGGCTGTGCGAACGCCTGGAGGCCGCCTTCGGGGTACGCCTGGGCATCGTGGTCACCGACACCTTCGGCCGCCCCTGGCGCATGGGGCTGGTCAACGTGGCCATTGGCCTGGCCCGGGTCCCCGCCCGCATCGACATGGTGGGCGAGCGCGATGCCTTCGGCCGCGTGCTCTCGGTGACCATGCCGGCCCTGGCCGACGAGCTGGCCGCCGCCTCGGGCCTGGCGATGGGCAAGAGCGACAAGACCCCGGTCGTGCTGTTCCGCGGCATCGACTGGCAACCCGAAGAGAGTTCGGCAAACGAACTGATCAGACCAAAACAAGAGGATCTGTTTCGATGAGCATTGCAATTCTTGGCGGTACCGGCCCCCAGGGCCGAGGGCTCGCCCTGCGTTTCGCCCGTGCCGGCACGCCGGTGGTGCTCGGTTCCCGCGATGCGGCTCGCGCTCAGGGCATTGCCGACGAGCTCAATGTGCAGCTCGACGGAGGGGCCGGCATCAGCGGCAAGGCACTACGCGACGCGGTAGCGGCCGCCGATGAGATGGTGATCCTGGCCGTTCCCTACGCCGCCCACGATGCCACCCTCGAGGCGATCCGCGACCTGCTGCCCGGCAAGATCCTGATCGACATCGTGGTGCCACTGGCCGATGGCGACCCGAAGAAGGTGAACATGCCCGACGCCGGTTCGGCCACCGAGGCCGCCCAGGCCCTGCTCGGCGAGGCGATCCCCGTGGTCGGCGCCCTGCACAACGTCTCGGCGGCGACCCTCAATCAACTGGATCACCCCATCAACTGCGACGTCCTGGTGTGCGGCAACGACCTGGCAGCCAAGGAAAAGGTGATCGAGCTGATCCGCCAGCTCGATGTCGCCGCCTACAACGCCGGCCCTGCCGTCAACGCGCGCTGCATCGAAGCGATCACCCCGATCCTGATCCGCCTCAACATCTCCAAGAAGGTTCCCTTTACCCATGCGGGTATCCGTATCTGGGCGCCCAGCGCCTGAGATACCCCTCGAAACGGCAACATCCAACAAGCACAACACGAGGAGACAACCATGGAATTCGGCATCTGTTTCAAGGGCTTCGTCAGCCCCGATCGCGCCCGCAAGCTGGTCAAGCAGGCCGAGGAGGTCGGTTTCGACTACTGCTGGTTCTACGACTCGCACATCCTGTGGCGGGAGTGCTATCCGGCCATCGCCATGTGCATGGAGCACACCACGAAGATGCGTTTCGCGCCCTGCGTCACCAATCCCAATGCTCGGGACTGGTCGCTGGCGGCCAGCCTGTTCGGCAGCCTGGCCAAGCAGAGCGGCGGCCGCTTCGATATCGGCCTGGGGCGCGGCGACAGCTCGGTGCGCGTCATGGGCAAGAAACCCGCCCCGCTGGCGCGCGTCGCCGAGTTCACCCACAAGGTCAAGGCGATGGTGCGCGGCGAGGAAGTGATCTACGGCGAGTGCCCGGAACCGGTCAAGTTCCCCTGGGCCGAGGGCTACGAGCTGCCCGTGCACATCGGCGCCTACGGCCCCAAGGCCCTGAAGACGGCCGGCGAAGTGGGCGACGGCGTCATCCTGCAGATCGGCGACACCTACCTGGTCGAATGGCTGGGCAACCAGGCGCTCAAGGCGGGCAAGGAAGCCGGTCGCGACATGTCGGACTACAAGGTCGTCGTCGCGGCTCCCGCGTACTTCGGCGACAAGGAGAGCTGCATCGAGGCCACCAAGTGGTTCCCGGCCATGGTCGGCAACCACGTGGCCGATATCGTCGAGAAGTACGGCACCGACAGCGGCCTGGTGCCCAAGAGCCTCACCGACTACATCGAGAAGCGCAAGGGCTACGACTACTCCAAGCATGGCCAGAGCGACAACCCCTATCTCGACTTCATCACCCCCGAGATCGTGGAGAGTTTCTGTGTCCTGGGCCAGCCCGAAGACCATGTGGCCAAGCTGCAGAAGCTTCAAGAAGCGGGCATGACCCACTTCAACATCTACCTGGATAACGGCGACGAGGAGAACATCATCGCCCAGTACGGCGAGCATGTGATTCCGCGCTTCCGCCGCTGATCCACCGAGCCGGTGGCTGCGCCACCGGCTCCCCTTCCAAGACGACGTGCACGGGCTACCCAGCGTGAGCCCCTCAGGGCCCCTGTGTACCCATCACGTCACTCCGGCACGCTAATGACGCAGACGAGGACGACATGAACGACATCCGCATCGACAAACAGCGTTTGTGGGACAGCCTGATGGAAATGGGCGAGATCGGCGGCACCGAAAAGGGCGGCTGTTGCCGCCTGGCGCTGACCGACCTGGACAAGCAGGGCCGCGATCTCTTCGTGAAATGGTGCGAAGACGCCGGCTGCAGCATCACCGTGGACAAGATGGGCAACATCTTCGCCCGCCGTCCCGGTCAGGACGATTCGCTGCCCCCGGTGGCCGTGGGCAGCCACCTGGACACCCAGCCCACCGGCGGCAAGTTCGACGGCGTCTTCGGCGTGCTGGCCGGCCTGGAGATCTTCCGCACCCTCAACGAACGGGGCATCGAGACCCGGACGCCGCTGGAGACGGTGATGTGGACCAACGAAGAGGGCTCGCGTTTCCCGCCCGCCATGGTCTCTTCTGGCGTGTTCGCCGGCGCCTTCGATCTGGAGTACGGCCTGAGCCGCGCCGACCTCGACGGCAAGACCATGGGCGAGGAACTCGAGCGCATCGGCTACGCCGGCAGCGCCGAGGTGGGCGGACGCCCCTTCAAGGCCTTCTTCGAGGCGCACATCGAGCAGGGGCCGATCCTCGAGGACGAAGGCAAGCAGATCGGTGTCGTCACCGACGCCCAGGGTCAGCGCTGGTACGAGATCACCCTCACCGGTCAGGAATCGCATGCCGGTCCCACGCCGATGCCCAGCCGCCGCGATGCCCTGCTGGGCGCCGCGCGCATCGTCGACATGGTCAACCGTATCGGCATGGACAACCAGCCCAACGCCTGCGCCACGGTGGGCCTGATGCAGGTCTTCCCCAACTCGCGCAACGTCATTCCCGGGCAGGTGTTCTTCACCGTGGACTTCCGCCACCCCGATGCCGAGGTGCTGGAGGCCATGGACGCCGCGCTGCGCGAGGGAGCGGTGCGCATCGCCGAGGACATCGGGCTGGAGATGGACTTCGAGCAGATCTGGTACTCGCCGCCCGTGCCCTTCGCTGAGGACTGCGTGGCCTCGGTGCGCAAGGCGGCGGAGGCGCTCGGACTCAGCCATCGCGAGATGGTCAGCGGCGCCGGCCACGATGCCTGCTACATCGCCCGGGTGGCCCCCACCTCGATGATCTTCGTCCCCTGCGAAAAGGGCATCAGCCACAACGAGCTGGAACGCGCCGACGCCGACGATCTGGCCGCCGGCTGCAACGTCCTGCTCCAGGCGGTGCTGGAACGTGCCCAGGCGTGATGGCCACTCGATCGAGCCCAGGAGAACGACAATGCGACTAGCGGTGATGCGGGAACGCCACCCCGGGGAGACCCGGGTGGCCCTGACCCCCGCCAACGTATCGACCCTCACCGGCCTCGGCTGCGCGGTGTTCGTGGAAACCGGCGCCGGCGACGCCGCCGGCTTCGCCAACGACGGCTATCGCGAGGCGGGCGCCGAGATTCTCGAAACGCGCGCCCAGCTGCTCGACGCGGGCGAGATCGTCCTGTGCGTCGACGGTGCCCACGAGGAGGCCTTCGCCGACCTGCGCGCGGGCCACATCGGCATCGGCATGCTGGACCCCCTGAGCCGCCCCGAGCGTTTTCGCGGGCTGGCCGAACGCGGCATCACCAGCCTGGCGCTGGAGCTGGTGCCACGCATCAGTCGCGCCCAGAGCATGGACGCACTCTCCTCCATCGCCACCCTGGCCGGCTACAAGGCCGTGCTGCTCGCGGCCTGCCAGGCTCCGCGGCTCTTTCCCATGATGATGACGGCGGCGGGCACGTTGAATCCGTCGCGCGTCTTCATCATGGGGGCCGGGGTGGCCGGTCTGCAGGCGGCCGCCACCGCCAAGCGTCTGGGCGCCGTGGTGGAAGCCTACGACGTGCGCCCCGCCGCGCGCGACCAGATCCTGTCCGTGGGCGCCAAGCCCATCGAGCTCGATCTGGACACCTCTTCGAGCGAGGGCCAGGGCGGCTACGCCAGCGAGCAGGACGACGACTTCCTGAGACGCCAGCGCGAGCAGATGGCCGACGTCCTCGCCCAGCAGGACGTGGTGGTGACCACGGCGGCCATCCCCGGTGCCAAGGCCCCGATACTGATCACCGAAGCGATGGTGAAACGGATGAAGCCGGGGGCGGTCATCGTCGACCTCGCCGCCGAGCGGGGCGGCAACTGCGAGCTGACCCAGGCCGGCGAAATGCTCGAGGCCTACGGCGTCACCCTCATCGGCCCGACCAACATCGCGGCCAGCCTGCCTCACCATGCCAGCCAGATGTATGGCCGCAACATGGAGAACCTGCTGCGCCATCTGCTCGACGAGGAAGGCAGGCTGGCGCTCGACTTCGAGGACGAGATTCTCGACGAAACGGTGGTGACCCATGGCGGGGACGTGCGCGCGGCGCGCATCCGCGAGCGTCTGGCTCCGGCCCCCACGCGCGAAGAGGAGACGGCCTGATGGACATGCTGATCATGCAGATATCGCTCTTCGTGCTGGCCGTCATCCTGGGGGTCGAGCTGATCACCAAGGTACCGGCCACGCTGCACACGCCGTTGATGTCGGGCAGCAACGCCATCTCCGGCATCACCCTGGTCGGGGCCCTGCTGGCCGCCGGTTCCGGCGACGTCGGCGGCCTGTGGGTCTCCGTCCTCGGCATGGTGGCGGTCACCCTGGCCACCATCAATGTCGTGGGTGGTTTCCTGGTCACCAACCGCATGCTCCGCATGTTCCACAAGAGGTGATGCGCGATGAGCCTATCATTCGTCAATCTGTTCTATCTGGCTTCCGCGGTGCTGTTCGTCACCGGCATCAAGGGGTTGACCCGGCCGCGCACGGCGGTGCGCGGCAATCTGCTGGCCGCCATCGGCATGCTGGTCGCGGTCGTGGTGACCCTGCTGGATCGGTCGATCCTCTCCTACGGCTGGATTCTTGCCGGAGTCATCCTCGGCGGCACCATCGGGGCGCTGCTGGCCACGCGCATCCAGATGACCGCCATGCCGCAGATGGTCGCCCTGCTCAACGGCTTCGGTGGCGGCGCCTCGCTGGCCGTGGCCATGGCAAGCTTCCTGTCGACGAGCGGCCCCGTTGCCGCCACGGGCACCATCGGCCTGCTGGCCATCGGCCTGACCGTACTGGTCGGCGCGGTCACTCTGACCGGCAGCGCGGTGGCTTTCGGCAAGCTGCAGGAACTGCTGCCCGGCAATCCCATGGGGTTCAAGGGCATTACGCTGTTCAATGCCGCCCTGCTGGCCCTAGCCGTGGTGATCGTGGCCACCCTGGCCGGCGGCAACGGCGGCATCGGCTCGCTCTTGCTGCTGGCGACCATCGCTCTGGTGCTGGGCGTGACGCTGGTCATCCCCATCGGCGGCGCCGACATGCCCGTCGTCATCGCCCTGCTCAACGCCTACTCCGGCGTCGCCGCCGCCGCCGCCGGCTTCATCATGGGCAATACCGTGCTGATCGTCTCCGGCGCTCTGGTCGGGGCCTCGGGGCTGATCCTGACCCGGATCATGTGCGTGGCCATGAATCGCTCCCTGGCCGGCGTGTTGTTCGGTTCGCTATCCGAGGAGAGCGGCGAGGGCATGGATGCCGACGAAGTCTACGCCGGCAAGGTGAAGTCCTCTTCCGCCGAGGAGATCGGCATGCTGCTGGAGACCGCCCAGCGGGTGGTGATCGTGCCGGGCTTCGGACTGGCCATGGCCCAGGCCCAGCATGCGGTGAGAGACCTGGCCGATACCCTGGAGCGGCGCGGCGTGGAAGTGATCTATGGCCTGCACCCCGTGGCCGGCCGCATGCCGGGACACATGAACGTGCTGCTCGCCGAGGCCGAGGTGGATTACGACAAGATGCAACCCATGGAACAGGTGAACCCGCACTTCGCCCAGACCGACGTGGTCATCGTCATCGGCGCCAACGACGTCACCAACCCGATGGCGCGGGAGGACAAGGGCAGCCCGATCTACGGCATGCCGATCCTGGATGTCGACCAGGCGCGCACCGTGGTGGTGGTGAAGCGCAGCCTGAGTCCCGGCTTCGCCGGGTTGCCCAACCCGCTGTTCGCCAAGGACAACACCTTGATGCTGTTCGGCGACGGCAAGCAGGCGATCCTCGACCTGACCGGCTCTCTGAACGAAGCCGCCTGATCGTCGGCAGCCAAAGCGTCGAAAGGGGGCGTTGAAGCGCCCCCTCTCAGCGCTTCTCCAGCCCCAGCCCTTTCAGGAAGACGTGGGTCAGGAAGTCTCCGGCACGCTGGAAGTCTTCCTCGTCGAGCTCCCGCTTTCCCAGCGCCAGGCTGACCTGGGACGAGAAGTCGGCGTAGGTCTGGGTGGACGCCCAGATGGTAAAGAAGAGATGCTCCGGGTCGACCTCATCCATCCGCCCATCGGCGATCCATTGCCGCACCAGGGCCAGATCGGCCTCCAGTTGGGGCAGCAGATCCTCCTCGAGATAGACCTGCAGGTGCGTGGCGCCACTGATCACTTCGTTGGCGAACACCTTGGAGCCGTAGGGGCGTGTGCGGGACAGTTCGAGCTTGCCCCGTATGTAGTTCTCCAGCATCACGGCGGGCGTGTCGCCGGCCTGCTCCATCAGGGCCATCTTCTCGATCCATAGATCGAGCACGTGCTTCAAGACGTTCTGGTAGAGACTTTCCTTGGAGGGAAAGTAATACAGCATGTTCTGCTTGGAGAGACCGGCCCTTTCGGCAATCGCTTCCAGCGAGGCTCCACTGAAACCCTGTTCCGCAAAAACGACCTCTGCGGCATCGAGAATGCGCTGCTCGAGGGCCTTGCGATTGGCGGAACGGCGAGGCGGCTTGCGCCCGTCGGCTGGTTGACTCATGTGGCTCTCGACCGGGTTGTCGTGTGCCATCGCACCCAGCGGACGAGACGCCATCGCAAGCACGGATCGCCGCTCACGACTCTGCCAGAGTTCCGCAAGGAGGGGCACACCAGGGGGGCTGAAACGGCCGACAGGATACCGTCGCCCTAGCGCCGCGTCCAGCCGCTCAGTAGCGGCGGCAGGGCTTCGCAGTCATGAGCTGATCTGGCGACAACCCTAGTAGCGGCGGATGAGAAGCACTCCCAGGAACAGGAGCACCACGCCCAACAGCCTGGGCAGGGAGATGGAGTGCTGGGGAAAGCCCAGCGCACCGAAGTGATCGAGCAGCGTGGACGCCAGCATCTGTCCGGCCACGACGAGCGCCAGCAGGGTGGCAGCACCCAGCTTGGGCGCGAAGATCACCATGACGGTGACGTAAAAGGCCCCCAGTACGCCGCCGGACCAGCTCCAGGCAGGAATGTCGGCAAGCTGCTGCCAGTTGGGCACGGCGAGACGAGCCGTCACGGCCGCCCCCAGCAGTGCCAGGGTTCCCACCCCGAAGGAGATGGCCGCCGCCCACAGCGGATGCCCCCAGCCACGTGCCAGACCGGCGTTGATCCCGGCCTGCATGGGCAGCATGGCCCCGGCCGCCAGCACGATGATGAAGTGGAACCACATGCGACTCACTCCCTTGAAGCCTCGTCTCGGGGGGATGCCAGGTGTCGCTCCACCTGGCACCCTTCAGCCCCGGTTCATGGTGAAGCGATCATCCCGTCCTTCTGGCAGCTTGAGCGACGGCCGCCTTGTCGAAGCTGGCCAACAGCACGGCATAACCAAGAACGGCAACCCCCACGCCCACCACCGGCGGCAGCACCGGCGAAAAGTACGCCGCGCCCGACCCCAACGCATAGGCGCCCAGACCGATCCGATTGAAGTTCGGCAACTGCACTTCCGCGATGGGTGGATAATGGCCGCGATGACGCAGCCAGAAGTCGGCCATGATGACGCCACCGAAGGGCGGGATGAAGGTGCCCAGCAACACCAGGAAAGGGATCAGCATGTCGTACATGCCGAACACGGCCAGAAGCGTCCCGATCGCGGCCCCCAGCAGGGTCACCAGGCGGCGATGCCGGGTTCTGACCAGATTGCAGCCCGCTACCGCGAAGTTGTAGATGGTGTTGTCCTGGGTCGTCCAGATGTTGAGAAACAGCATCAGCACGGCCAGCACGACGAACCCTTGCGCGAGCATGATGTCGACGATGTCGGCCTGCTGATAGACGAGCGCCCCGAAGGCCCCGGTGACCACCATCAGACCATTGCCGACGCAGAAGGCCAGCATGGTGGCGATCACCGCAGTGGCGGGAGATTTGGCGAAACGGCTCCAGTTGGTCGCCTGGGTTCCGCCGCTGACGAAGGTACCGATGATCACCGTCACCGCAGCGGCAAAGGTCATCTCTTCGCTCGGCGTCTGCCCCAGCAGGCCGGCGAAGCCGCCCGCATCGGCGAGACCGGTGTAGAGGCTGATCAGGATGAAGAGCAGCATGGCGGGCACGGCGAAGCGTGACAGCCAGTCGAGGCCGCGATAGCCGATCATGGCGGTCAGGCAGAAGGCGATGCCGAAGAAGACCATCAGCGGCGTTTCGGACCAGGCGGGCAGGCCGGTGGTCTTGACCAGCACGATGGCGATCGTGGCGGTGCCCCACGCATACCAGCCGATCTGGGTGAAGCCCAGCAGGATGTCCGAGAGCTTGCTGCCGAGCTCACCGAAGCAGAAGCGCCCCATCAGCACGGAATTGAGTCCACTCTTGCAGGCGATGTAGGCCAGTGCCGAGGCATAGGCCCCCAGCAGCAGATTGCCCACCACGATCGCCCATAGCAGCTCGTCGAAAGGAAAGGCGGTTCCGATGCTGCCACCGGCCCACATGGTGGCCGTGAAGAAGGTAAAACCGAGCAGCACGACCGAGGTGGAAAGGAGCCCCTTGCGTGACTCCCAGGGCACCTCGCTCAGCGGGTAATCGGAATGCTTCATGACTGTCATCTCCTGTCGTTGTTGTTATCGATCCGGTTCTCGGCGAGTCAGGGTAAGGTGCCGCCGCCGGACGGCAAGACGAGACCGTATCACACCGGCATAAAGCAAGCTGGCGGGACCTCGTCCCGCCAGCTTGGCTCTCTGCACTCAGCGTTTTACCGGTTGTGGCTCGTTGAGCGCCGTTTGGCGGGCCACGGCCTCCAGAACCGGGGCGAAGGCTGGCCGCTTGACGTAGCGGCCGGCGCCACGTTCCGCGTTCAGCTCGCCGTTTCTCCACACCACCTTTCCGTGACTCAGGGTATGGGTGGGAATACCCTTCACGGTTCGGCCTTCGAAGATGTTGAAGTCGACGTTCATGTGATGGGTGTCGGCGGAAATCGTCCGGGTGCCCTGCGGATCCCAGACGACGATATCGGCATCGGCACCCTCCGAGATGCTGCCTTTGCGCGGATAGATGTTGAACAGTTTCGCGGTATTGGTCGAGGTGATCGCCACGAATTCGTTCAGGGTCAACTTTCCGTTGTTGACCCCCTCGTCCCAGAGAATCGCCAGACGATCCTCCACCCCGGCGGTACCGTTGGGAATCTTCGTGAAGTCGTCTTTCCCGGCGGCCTTCTGATCCCGGCAGAAGCAGCAGTGATCCGTCGCCGTGGTATGCAGGTTACCGCCCTGCAGACCGTTCCACAGCGCTGCCTGGTGTTCCTTGGAGCGGAAGGGAGGGCTCATGACGTGGCCTGCCGCGACGTCGAAGTCCTCGCTGCGGTAGACGCTGTCGTCGATGACCAGATGCCCCGCCAGCACCTCACCGTAGACCCGCTGTCCTGCCGAGCGGGCCCTGGTGATGGCATCCAGCGAGTCCTTGCAGGAGACATGCACGATATAGATGGGCGTGTGCATGGCCTGGGCAACCTGGATCGCCCGGTTGGCCGCTTCTCCCTCGACGAAGGGGGGACGCGACAGGGGGTGGGCCTCGGGGCCGGTCAGGCCCTTTTCCAGCATCTCCTGCTGCAGCTGGTAGACCAGCTCACCGTTTTCCGCATGAACGGTAGGCATGGCCCCCAGTTCCACGCAGCGCCGGAAGCTTTTCACCAGCGTCTCGTCGTCGGCCATGATGGCGTTCTTGTAGGCCATGAAGTGCTTGAAGCTGTTCACGCCATGCTCGTGCACCAGGGTCTGCATGTCTTCATGGACGGAGTCGTTCCACCAGGTGATCGCCACATGGAAGGTGTAGTCGGCCGCCGCTTTCTCGGCCCATTCGCGCCACTGATTGTAAGCGTCCAGGAGACGCTGACCCGGCTGGGGAATCACGAAGTCGATGATGCTGGTAGTACCGCCCGCCAGGGCAGCAGCGGTGCCGGTGTAGAAGTCATCACTGGCCACGGTACCCATGAAGGGGAACTGCATGTGCGTATGCGGATCGATGCCTCCCGGCATCACGTACTGGCCACTGGCATCCACCACTTCCGCGGAGGAGGGAACCTCCAGGTTCTCGCCGATGGCGGCGATCTTGCCATTCTCACAGTAGACATCGGCTTGGAAGGTATGGTCGGCGGTGACGACGGTGCCACCCTTGATCAAGACGGACATGGATCTCTCCTTACCTTTCTTGTGGATTGTTGCTTTGCGGTTGCAATTCCGGCGTCACACCGGCTGGCACGGGACTCGTCATGCGCATCAATGCCAGGTAGACGATGGCCCCGATGGCGACCCCGACGAACCAGGCATAGTTGTAGAGGGCCGAGAAGATGCCAGGCACGCTGTCCAGCAGGCCTGCCGCCGCCAGGAAACCGGGGAGGTTGGGCAATACCGCAATGACGAAAGCGATCCAGGCCATGGGATTCCAGCCATTGCCGTAGCTGTACCTGCCATTGCTCTTGAACAGATCGTCGTGAGACAGATCGGTCTTTCGCAGCAGCAGATAGTCGGCCAGCATGATCCCCGCCAGCGGGCCCAGCAGGGCCGAATAGCCGATCAGCCAGGTGAAGATGTAGGCGCCGGTGGTTTCGAGCAGTTTCCAGGGCATGATGGCAATGCCCAGGCCGGCCGTGATGTAGCCGCCCATGCGGAAGGAGATCTTGCCCGGCACCAGGTTGGCGAAGCCATTGGCGGGGGCGACGACGTTGGCCGCCAGGTTGGTGGTCACCGTGGCGATGACCAGCGCCAGCAGAGCAATGACGACGGCGAAGCCGCCCATGCGCTCGGTAATCGCCACCGGATCCCACAGCGCCTCGCCATAGATCACGATGGTGGCAGAGGCCACGGCCACGGCGATGAAGGCCAGAATCCCCATGGGGATCGGCAGCCCCAGCGCCTGGCCGACGAGCTGATGGCGCTGGCTCTTGGCGAACCGGGTGAAGTCGGGAATGTTCAATGCCAAGGTTGCCCAGAAACCGACCATGGCGGTCAGGCCCGGCCAGAAGGCTTGCCAGAATTCGCCTTCTCGGGCCCCGCCTTCTACGAACTCGGAAGGCGTCGACAGCATGGGGCCGAAGCCACCGGCCCTCGTGACCGCCCAGATCAGCAGGCCGAAACACATGGCGATCAGGAAGGGAGCCGCATAGGTCTCCAGGAAACGAATGGACTCGGTACCGCGTGCAATGAAGTAGACATGCATGCCCCAGGAAGCCAGGAAGCAGAGAAGCTGCGCCAGGTCGATGCCCAGCGCCGGTATCGGCTCTCCCACCAGGGCTCGATCGGTGAGAATGTTGAGAATCGCGTAGATGGCCGAGCCGCCTATCCACGTCTGGATGCCGAACCAGCCACAGCCGACGACGCCGCGCATCATGGCCGCCAGCTTGGCACCGGAGGTACCGAAGGAGGCCCTCAGCAGAACGGGAAACGGAATGCCGTGTTTGGCACCGGCATGGCCCAGCAACAGCATGGGTATGAGAATGATGGTGTTGGCCAGGAAGACGGTGAGCACCGCCTGCCACCACGACATCCCCTCGGGTATCAGGCTCGCTGCCAGCATGTAGGCCGGAACGCAGACCACCATCGATACCCACAGGCTGGCAATGTTCAACCAGGACCAGGTACGTTCTTCTCGCTCGACCGGTGCCAGGTCGGCATTCCATAGCTCGGCGCTATAACCGGCTTTCATCTTGGTTTTTTGTGTCGTTTCGCTCATGACTCAGCTCGCTGTATTGTTATTGTGATTTCCGGGGCAATCTCCAGCCCCGCCCTCGACTCGCAGGCGGTATCAATAGTCCACCAATTCGTCATAGGACTCAGGCCGCCGATCCCGGAAGAACTGCCAGCCCTTGCGAACCTCGCGAATCATGTCCAGATCGATCTCGTGAACGAGAAGTTCGTCCTTGTCCTCGCTGGCCTGCGCTTCGATCTTCCCCATGGGATTGACGATGTAGCTGGAACCGTAGAAGTCACCCATTTGCTCGTCCCATGGCGCTTCGCGCCCCACGCGATTGATCGCGCCGATGAACACGGCATTGGCGGCGGCCGATGCCGGCTGTTCCAGCTCCCAGAGATAACGACTCTTGCCCTTTACGGTGGCAGAGGGGTTGACGATGTACTCCGCGCCATTGAGTGCAAGCGCGCGCCACCCTTCCGGGAAATGCCGGTCGTAGCAGATATAGACGCCAAGTTTGCAGTAAGCGGTATCGAAGACGGGGTAGCCGCAGTTTCCTGGCTTGAAGTAGAGCTTTTCCCAGAAACCCGGCGCAGTGTCCGGAATGTGATTCTTGCGATATTTTCCGAGATAGCTGCCGTCCGCATCGATGACCGCGGCGGTGTTGTAGAAAACGCCCGGCATGTCTTCTTCGTAGATCGGCACCACGATGACCATGCGATGCTTCTTGGCATACTCCTGCATCAACTTGGTGGTCGGCCCGTCGGGAATCTTTTCCGCCGAGTCATACCACTTCTTGTCTTGGCTCGGACAGAAATAGGGTTGTGTGAACACCTCTTGGAAACAGAGCACCTGCACGCCCTGATTCGCCGCATCGTCAACCAAGGGAAGATGCGCTTCTATCATCTTTTCCCGAATCTCCTCCGGGCTCATCGACGTATCGCCCTTTAGCGACATTTGAATCAGACCGCATTTCACTTTATTCGACATATCGCAACCTCATTGTTGTGTTGTTGAGTTCAATTATCGCGCTATCGATAACCCCCGTTTATTCCGGGCACGACATCGCCCTATCGCCCGAAATCGAATCATTCGGACAAGTCGACTTGATGAATAGAGCGAATGCCGGACTGGGGATCAAGCCCTACCAGGCATGGCGGTTCGCCGCACGACCATCACGGCTGCCAGCCATGCCTAATGCCTGTAAAAAACTGAATTAAATCGACATTGATTGACATATCAGGTATCAGCCATATTGTGTTTATTTTTTACCTACTGGTAAAGGTAAAAGCCATGCCCGGGTTGGTCAAGGACTTTTTTGCCATCCGGTAAAGTCGATTTACGCTGCACTGCAATGCTTCATAATGCTGGATCATGCACTCGGAAAGTGCAGGAATTCACAGGCCGATAACTGCCGTTCCTGATAGGAAGGATCGGTCCGTCATGCCTTTCCATGCCACACCTTTACCCGTCCATGCACGACGCTATCGTTGGCAATGGTTGCCATAATACGGGCGCTCTTTCTCTGGCTTTCCGAGGCATAGTGAAGATACCGGCGTCGGCACTCACGGTCATGCATTTCACGTAGACGCCGGAACGCCTCCAGACACTAGATAGGGGAAGTCGGGGATACTTGCTGAGAGGGATACGGCCACCGATCACCCGATGCTCACGGTCGGTGCCTTGAGAAGGGAGGGGGGGGACGATGGCCACGTCCCCCCGGTACGCTCATGACGGGAACGAGAACTGGGCGCCCTCGCGCACCCCGGCCGACGGCCAGCGCTGGGTGACGGTCTTGCGCTTGGTGTAGAAGCGCACGGCATCCGGCCCGTAGGCGGCCAGGTCGCCGAACAGCGAACGCTTCCAGCCACCGAAGCTGTGATAGGAGACCGGTACCGGCAGTGGCACGTTGATGCCCACCATGCCGACCTGAATGTTGTCGCTGAAGTAGCGAGCAGCCTCACCGTCGCGGGTATAGATGCAGGTGCCATTGCCGTACTCGTGATCGTCGATCAGCTGCATGGCCTCTTCCATGGAGCCGGCACGCACCACCAGCAGCACCGGCCCGAAGATCTCTTCCCGGTAGCACGTCATATCGGGCGTCACGCGGTCGATCAGGGTGCCGCCCACGTAGAAACCGTGCTCATGCCCCGGTACCTGTACGTCGCGACCGTCCACCACGATGGTGGCGCCCTGCCGCTCGGCGCTGTCGATGTAGCCGCAGACCTTCTCCTGATGAGCCTTGGTGATCACCGGGCCGAAATCATTGCTCTTGTCGGAGAAGGGGCCGACCTTGAGGGACTTCATCGACTCCTGCATCTTGGCGATCAGGGTATCGGCGGCCTCGTCACCCACGGCCACCGCCACGGAAAGTGCCATGCAGCGCTCGCCCGAGGAGCCGAAGGCCGCTCCGGTCAGGGAATTGACCACGTTGTCCATGTCGGCGTCGGGCATCACGATGGCATGGTTCTTGGCCCCGCCCAGGGCCTGGCAGCGCTTGCCGTTGGCGCTGGCGCGGGAGTAGATGGCCTCGGCAATGGGCGTGGAACCGACGAAGCTGACGGCCTGGACGCGAGCATCGTCGAGCAGGGTATCGACGGCTTCCTTGTCGCCATTGACCACGTTGAGCACACCGGCGGGCAGACCCGCTTCGAGCGCCAGCTCGGCAATGAACAGCGCCGAGGTCGGATCCCGCTCGGAGGGCTTGAGCACGAAGGTATTCCCGCAGGCGATGGCCATGGGGTACATCCACAGCGGCACCATGGCCGGGAAGTTGAACGGCGTGATACCGGCCACCACGCCCAGCGGCTGGAAATCGCTCCAGGAGTCGATGCCGGGGCCGGTGTTCTTGCTGTACTCACCCTTGAGCAGCTCGGGGGCGCCGCAGGCATACTCCACGTTCTCGATGCCGCGCGCCAGTTCGCCCTGGGCATCGTGGACGATCTTGCCATGCTCCTGGCCGACCAGACGGACGATCTCGTCGGCATGTTCTTCCAGCAGCTGCTTGA
This sequence comes from Halomonas faecis, assembly GCF_010993975.1. Lineage (GTDB taxonomy): Bacteria > Pseudomonadota > Gammaproteobacteria > Pseudomonadales > Halomonadaceae > Halomonas > Halomonas faecis. The sequence continues at coordinate 181,958 of NZ_JAACZO010000043.1, read as the reverse complement.
AACGGAACATCACGCGGGCACGCTTGGCCGGCGGGGTGTTCCGCCAGGCCGGAAAGGCAGCCTGGGCGGCAGTGATGGCCTTCTCGACCGTAGCCTTGCTGGCCAGGCTCACCTGGCCGCCGACCTCGCCGACGGAGGGGTTGTAGATGGCCTGGGTGCGCCCTTCGCGAGCGACGCGCACGCCGTTGATCAGATGGCCGAGTGTTGTCATGTGTCGCCTCTCGATGGGTCTGTCGGATGTTGAGATGTTCAGTCCAGTTCGCCGATCGCATCGCCAAGTGCATTGACGACCCGATCGATCTCCTCGCGCTCGACGATGAATGGCAGGCCAAGCTGGATGGTGTCGCCGCCGAAACGCACGTAGAAGCCTTTCTCCCAGCACTTCATGGCAATCTCGTAGGGCCGCCGCGCCGGCTCGCCGGGATGGGGTTCGATCGTCAGTGCCCCGGCGAGCCCGTAGTTGCGGATGTCGCTGACATAGCGGGTGCCCTTGAGGCCGTGCAGCGCCTCCTCGAAGATCGGGCTCATCTCGCGCACGCGCTCGATCAGGCGCTCCTGCTCCAGGATGTCCAGCGAGGCCAGGGCCGCGGCACAGGCCGCCGGATGGCCAGAGTAGGTATAGCCGTGGGGAAGCTCGAGCATGTAATCGGGCCCGCCCTGCTCCATGAAGGTGTGGTAGATATCGCGCTTGACCGTCACGCCGCCCATGGGCACGGCCCCGTTGGTCAGCTGCTTGGCGAAGTTCATGATGTCGGGGGTGACACCGAACTCCTCGGCGCCGGTCATCGACCCCATGCGGCCGAAGGCGGTGATCACCTCGTCGAAGATCAGCAGGATCTCGTGTGCATCGCAGATCTCGCGCAGCCGCTTCAAGTACCCCTTGGGCGGCGGAATCACCCCGGCGGAGCCGGCCAGCGGCTCGACGATCACCGCCGCGATGTTGGAGGCATCGTGCAGGGCGATCAGCTCCAGTAGCTCATCGGCCTTCTCGGCACCGCGCTCGGGCATGCCGCGAGTGAAGGCATTCTCCGGCATCAGGGTGTGCGGCAGGTGATCGGCATCCACGCCTTGGCCGTACAGCGCACGGTTGGCCCCGATGCCGCCCAGACTGAAACCGCCGAAGTTCACGCCGTGGTAGCCCTTGGCACGGCCGATCAGCTTGGTCTTGGTCGGTTTGCCTTTCTTGCGCCAGTAGGCGCGGGCGATCTTCAGAGAGGTATCGGCGCTCTCGGAGCCGGAACCGGTGAAAAAGGTGTAGTCCAGGCCGGCCGGCGTCAGCTCACGCAGCCGGTGGGCCAGCTCGAAGGCCTTGGGATGACCGAACTGGAAGGCGGGGGCATAGTCCAGCTCGCGCAGCTGCTTGCCGACCGCATCGGCGATTTCCGGACGGGAGTGTCCGGCGCCACAGGTCCACAGGCCCGAGAGGCCATCGAAGACCTGCCGCCCCTGGGCATCGGTGAGGTAACTGCCTTTGGCGCCCACGATGATACGCGGGTCGCGCTTGAATTGACGGTTGCCGGTATAGGGCATCCAGTAGGCATCGAGCTGCTCGGCGCTGAGCCCAGCGGCATGAGGGAATTCCTGAGCGGTCATGGCATTGGCCTCCGTTATTATGGCCATCGACGATCTCTTTCGATTCAGGCTAGTCCCCGCCTTCAATCAGTTAAATCAAAAGGTGTTTAATTTCAGGCAAGCTCCTGCTTAACTTTATGGGCCCTGCGCAGGTTCTTTCGCTGCCGCCTGGGGTGCCCGCCAAGGAGGAGTCGCATGTCACACCGCAAAGCCACGCCGATGGGACAGCCCAGCGACGCCGACCTGCGCCTGCTGCGGGTCTATCGCAAGGTCGTGGAGTGCGGCGGGTTCTCTGCCGCCGAGGTGGAGCTGGGCATCAGCCGGGCCGCCATCAGCATGGCGATGAACGACCTGGAGACGCGCCTCGGCCTGCGCCTGTGCCAGCGCGGCCGCAGCGGTTTCGCCCTGACCGACGAAGGCGCTGAGGTCTACGAATCGACGCTGCAACTGCTGGCCGCGGTGGAAGGCTTCCGCACCCGGGTCAACGGCCTGCATGCCCGGCTCAAGGGCGAACTCAACATCGGTATCACCGACAACCTGGTGACCATGCCCGAGATGCACATCACCCATGCGCTCAGCGCGCTCAAGGAGCGTGGGCCGGATGTGCGCATCAACATCCGCATGATTCCGCCCAGCGACATCGAGCTGGCCGTACTGGATGCACGCCTGCACACGGGAGTGGTTCCGGCGCTCAAGACCTTGCCAGGATTGCAGTACCTTTCGCTATACGAGGAGGCCTCGCAGCTCTATTGCGCCGCAGGCCACCCGTTGTTCGATGCCGAAACGGTGACACAGGAGCAACTCGCGGATTGTGACGCCGTGGTGCCCGCCTACGCCCAGACGCCGGAGATCAAAGCAGTCCACGAGCCGCTCAGAGCCTCGGCCTCGGCGACCGACCGCGAGGGCATCGCCTTCCTGATCCTGTCTGGGCGCTATATCGGCTACCTGCCGACCCACTACGCCGAGCGATGGGTCCGCGACGGCCGGATGCGCGCCCTGAACCCTCAGCGCTGGCACTATTTCACCCACTACAGCGCCATCACCCGCAAGGGGGCACCCCCCAATCTGGTGCTGGAGAGCTATCTCGAGGAACTGGAGCGGCTGGTGACGGCGTGAAGCCGTTACGCCGCGGACGCTTCGTTCCGTCAGCCGCCAGCCTGCCGACGCTCCTCCCGCGGCGAGTGGCCATAGTACGCGCGGAAGGCGCGGGAAAAGCTCGAGCTGGAGGCGAAGCCGCAGGCCAGGCCCACGGCCAGGATATCGAGATCGGTCTCGGCGAGCAGATGGCGGGCGCGTTCCAGACGCAGGCGCAGGTACCACTGCTGCGGCGAGACGCCCAGCTCCCCCTCGAAGAGGCGCTGCAGCTGGCGCAGCGATACGCCGCTGCGCCGGGCCAGCTCGCCCAGCGACAGTGGCGCCTCCAGATGACGCTCCATGGTGGCCACCGCCTCGATCAAGCGCGGGTTGTGCGTGCCCAGACGACGCACCAGCGTCATGCGCTGTCGATCGCTGCGGCTGCGCAGGCGCTCGTGGATCAGCTGCTCCGAGACGTCGATCGCCAGGCGCGCCCCATGGCGCCGAGCGATCACCTCCAGCGCCATGTCCATGGCCGCCGCGCCACCGGCACAGGAGAAGCGGCGCTCGCCAAGCTCGAAGAGCTCTTCAGAGGTCTCTATCGCGGGGAAACGCTCGCGAAAGGCCGGCAGGCTCTCCCAGTGCAGCGTCACCCGCTCGCCATCGAGCAGCCCCGCAGCGGCGAGCACGAACCCACCGGTATCGAGCCCGCCCAGCACGCAGCCGGCCTGGTCGAGCCGGTGTAGCCAGGCCATCAACGGCCGGCTGTGGTGTGCCTCCGGGGCGAAGCCGCTGCATACCGCCAGTGAAGGCAGCGAGTGCACGTCGCCGATGGCACGGTCGGCAAGCAGCGTCATGCCATTGGAGGCGGTGACCGGGCCACCATCCTCGCTGATCAGTTGCCAGTCGAACAGCTCGCGGCCGCTGATGCGGTTGGCGATACGCAGCGGTTCCACCGCCGAGAAGAAAGCCATCATCGAGAAACGCGGCAGCAGCAGAAAGCCGACGCATTCGGGAAAGGCCCCCTGAAGCTTCAATCGCATGGCAACGCCTCGCTCAACGTCGTGGGCATACACGATGCCTCACGCCAACGACTGCCGCCAGCGATGCTCGAGGGTTTCGGGCTCGGTGGGCCCGTAACGAGCGCCCTCATGACCACCGTAGTGGGCCCACAGCTGGTCGCCGAAGTCATAGTGCCACCACTCGCTGGGCAGGTTGGTGAAGCCCTGCTCGGCCATGGCGTGGTAGAGCAGACGCCGCCGGTCGCGAGCCCGGCGCTGCGCTTCGCTGAGCGAGCCGAGTCGCTCCAGGTGATCGCTGTGCGAGGCCGCACTGGCTTCGTCGAACAGCGAACCCATGTCGAGCATCACGCCATCGGCGTCGCACAGCGTCACATCCACCGCCCCACCGGTGAGATGCGGGCTGGGAGCCACCGGATCGCGGCTGGGCATGGCCACGAACTCACGAGTGCGCGCCAGCAACGCCGTCTCGTCAAGATCGGCATAACGGCTCTGCAGCGCTTCATAGAGGGTATCGAATAGGTACTGCTGCACCCGCCAGGGTCGCCAGCCATCGAGCACCACCAGGCCCAGCCCGGCCGGCAATGAGCGAGCCGCGGCCAGCAAGCGTCGATAGACGCCTTCGCGCACGTAGCACTCGAGCACCGCGCCGGGAATTCCCAGGCGTGCATAGGCGGGAAACGTCTTGACCGGCTGGGGCGCCAGGCTCAACGGCAGCAAGGGCTCGTCGCCGACCGCAATGGGCAGACGGGAGAGCGCCTCCCAGGGCGGCTCGGCCAGGGACGGAATCGGTGTCAGGCACCGCGGGTCGGAAGGGGATTCGAGCGTCATGGGCATTCCAGTCGTTCAGTCATGGCTAGCCGAGCGCCGCCGGCAGCCACAGGGTCAAGCCGGGAAACGCGATCAGCAACAGCAGCACCAGCACTGCCATCAGCACGAAAGGCCAAATGGTGCGAAACAGCGCGGTGATCTCGAGCCGGCTGACCGCCGCAGCGACGAACACGCAGGCCCCCATGGGCGGCGTGATGAGTGCGATGGTGATGTTCAGCGTGATGATGATGCCGAGATGCACCGGGTCGATGCCCGCCATCATCGCCACCGGCGAGAAGATTGGCGTGAGCAGCATCAGCGCCGAGACCTCCTCCATGAACATGCCGGTGACGAAGGTGATGGCGCTGAGCAGCAGCAGGATCACCACTGGCCGGTCGACATAGGGCGCCAGCAGCTCGACGAAGCGCTCGGGCACCTGAGCGTAGGAGAGCAGCCAGCTGATGGTGGCCGCCGCCGCCATGATCAGAAAGATCGCCGCAGTCAGCCGCGTGGTGGTGACGATGGCATCCCAGAAATCGGCCAGCCGCAGTTGGCCAAGCGCCACGCCGCACAGCGCCACGTAGAGGGCGGTGAGTGCACCGGACTCGGTGGGCGTGACGAAGCCCATGACGATGCCGGCAACGATGATCACCGGAGCGACCAGCGCTGGCAGCGCGGCAAACGCCGCCAAGGCCAGCTCGCCGGCCTGCGGCCAGCGCCCCGTGGTCGCCATGCCCTGGCGCCAGGCGTACCAGGCATTCATGGCCATGAACGCCACGCCGAGGATCAGCCCCGGCACCACGCCGGCCAGGAACAGGTCGCCCACCGAGGTATTGGTCAGCGAAGCGTAGAGAATCATGAAGATGCTGGGCGGTATGATCGGCCCGATCAGCGAACTGCCGGCGGTCAGGCCGGCGGCGAACGCCGTCGAATAACCCGCCTTGCGCATGGAAGGCACCAGCAACGACCCCAGCGCCGAGGTATCCGCCACTGCCGAGCCATTGACCCCGGCGAAGAACACGCTGGAGACCACGTTGACATGGCCCATGCCGCCGCGCAGGTGGCCCACCAGCAGCCGCGCCAGGCCCATCAGGCGGTCGGTCAAACCGCTGGCGTTCATCAGGTTGCCGGCCAGGATGAACAGCGGTATCGCCATCAGCGAGAAGACGTTGATGCCGCCGAAGAACTGCTGGGGCATCATGCGCGGGATCATGGTCGGGTCCACGAACAGAAAGCCCACCACTGCCGTGGCCAGCAACGACACGAACAGCGGCAGGCCGAGCAGCACGTGCACGAGAAAGACGGCAAGCATGGTGAACGTCATGCAGCCTCCTCCGCCTGGGACGGCAAGGGGCCGGGGCCGTACCACAGCGCCTGCCAGGCCAGCAGCGCAAAGCCGATGGGCAGCGACAGCATGGGCGCGGTGCGGCTGATGCCCAGCCCCGAGGTGGTGAACATGGCCACCGACAGGGCGTAGCGATAGCTGAACAGCGCGCCGGCTACCGCCAGCAACAGGGTCAGCAGCCACTGGTAGAGGTGTAGCAGGCGCGTGAGCCGGGCCGGCAGCAACCGTTCGATCAGTGCCACGCGCATGTGGCCGCCCTCCACCCACACGGCGCCGGCGGCGAGCATCACGCTGCCGATGATCAGAAACCGCGACAGTTCATCGGTCCAGATCGGTGCACCGCCGACCAGATAGCGCATGAAGACGCCATACAGGATCACCGCCAGGTTGATCAGCAGCAGGGCGCTGGCCAAGGTCAGCGTCACGGGACGGCTGACCGCCAGCACCCGTTGACGAAATCGCGTCATGGGAAGCTGTCCCTTCGTAGGAAGTGCCCGGCCGCGAAGGGCCGGGCGGGCAGGATCACTCGGTGAGGTGCGTCATGCCGGCATCTTCCAGCGCCATGTCGATCCAGCGCTGCTCGATGCCCTGCTCCTCGACGAGCCACTCCAGGTAGGCCGGCTGGCCCTGCTCGCGGAACGCCGCGAGGTTTTCCTCGGATGGGCGGATGATCTCCATGCCCTGCTCCTCGAGGTAGGCGATGCGTTCGTCCACCCTCGCCTCGTTGTGCTCGCGGGCCATGACGTTGGCCTCCTCGACCGCCTCCATGAAGGCCTCGCGGGTCGCCTCGCCCCAGCCGTCGATCATCGCGCCGTTGCCGACCAGGAACTGATCGGAGTACTGGATGTTGGCCAGCGTCAGGTAGTCCTGTACCTCGTAGAGGCTGCCGAGGATGATGTACATCGGCGGGTTCATCTGGCCGTCGGCGACCCCGGTGCGCAGGGCCATGTACACCTCGGTCCAGGGAATCGGCGTGCCGGAGGCACCGAAGGCCTCGTAGAGCGCCACCTGGCTGGGGTCCATGGCGCGGAAGCGCAGCCCCTCGAAATCGGCCGGCGAGTGAATGGGCTTCTCATCGTTGGTGAAGGCCAGGAAACCGCCCTCTTCGACCACGGCCAGCAACTGCATGCCGGTGCGCTCCTGCAGGGCCGCCTCGACCTCCTGCCAGTACTCGCCTTCGTCGAAGAAAGTGCGCGCGTCCTCGAAATCCTCGAACAGGAAGGGAATCGCGCTGACGAAGATCTCCGGCACCAGCGGCGACATCCCAGCGAAGGAAGCCACGTTGAGACTCGGAGAGTTCATGGTCTGCTCCATGCGCTCCTCCTCGTCGCCCAGTTGGCTGTTGGGGTAGAGCTCGAGCTCGATTTCGCCGTCGGTCTTTTCCGCCACCAGCTCCTGGAGATTGGTGGCGAAGACGTGAACGGCGTTCTTGTCCGGGTCGGGGGCGCCGTTGTAGCTGAGGTTGACGGTGGTCGCCGCCTGGGCCTGAGCGGCCAGGGTCATGGCACCGAGCAGGCAGGCAGCGGGGAGGGACTTGGGCATGAAACGGGTCATCGGCAACTCCTTGTTGTTGTCGGGCGGCGCACTCAGGGCGCCTGACCGTGGAAGATATCGCCTTGTGCAGGCTAGCCATTGATCCGTTGACGATGCAATTCGCTTAGCGTTGCATTGACGACAACGCTTGCTCGTCCAGCAGCCGCGGCGCATCGGCATTGAGAAAGCGCATGCCGCGTCGCAGATGGTCGACGCAGGCCTGGGCGGCCACCGTCAACTCACGCCCGGCCCGGCTGACGATCTGGGCCCGGGCGCCGCTGAGCGCCGGATGGGATAGCGGCAGTACCCGGATGTCGCCCTGGCGCACCTCTTCCATTACCGTCAGCTCCGGCATGAAGGTGATGCCGATGCCGGAACGCACGAAATTCTTGAGCACCGCCACCGAATTGGTGCGCAGCCGCGCGCGCAGGTGCACCCGCTCCTGCTGGGCCACCTGGTTGACCATCTGGCGCATGCCGAAGCAGTTGTCCATGAGCCCCAGCGGCCACTCGGCCAGGTCGGCGAGCCCCACTGGCCGCCCGAGCGCCAGCAGTGGATGCGCCGGCGGGACGATCAGGTCCAATGGCTGACGAGTCTCGACATGGGGCTGGAGCAGCGGATCGACGGGGGGCGCGTAGAGCAGCGCCAGTTCCACCTCCCCTTCCTTGACCAGGGCCATGGCTTCGTTGACGCCGGCCATCAACACTTCGAGCTCGATGCCGGGAAAGGCCGCCATGAAGGATTGCAGGGGCGCCGAAATGAGATCGCTGATGAAGCCTTCGCCCACGGCGATGCGCACCTCACCGCGCTCCAGCCCTTGCAGAGCCATGAGCTGAGACAGCACCGCCTCTTCGGCGGTGCGCTGGGCATGGTAGTGATCGACCAGCAGGCGACCGGCCGGCGTGGCGCGCACGCCGCTGCCGTGACGCTCGACCACCGCCACGCCGAGCTCCTCCTCGAGCCCCTTCAGCTGACGACTGATCGCCGAGGCGTCGATGGCCAGGTGGGTCGCCGCCTTGCGCAGCGAACCGCGCCGGATCACCTCACCCAGATAGGCCAGAGCACGCGGGTTGAGCATGGTTTCTCCCGACAGGTCGCAAAGCCCCAAGAATCGGGAAATTTCGTCATGGCGGCAAGCTCAACCCCCGGTCATGTTCATGGAGCGCACTTCCTGGGCATCGCCGTCGGTGGTGAATACACCAGCCTAGCGGCCCAACGTCGCGGAAGGAGCCGAACCAGAATCTGGCTCCTCGGCCACAACGGCGGCATCGGCGGCGGCGCCAAGATCCTCGCGTGTGGCAATGGCTTCCTGCTGTTCTTGCCATAGCCGCTGCTCGGCCTCGCTGGCCTTGGGCGAAAATAGGCCGAACTGGGCGTAGAAGATGCCGATCAGCGGTGAAATCCAGCAGGCAAAGGCCAGCGGGATGTAGAGCAGGTTTTCCACATTGCCCTCGACGATGCCGAGCCCCAGGGCGCTGATGACGAAGGCACCACCGGCGTTCCAGGGCACCAGCGGCGACATCAGCGTACCGCCCTCCTCGATGGCTCTGGAGAGGTTCAGCGTCGAATAGCCCAGGCCGCGATACGTCGGCGCATACATGCGCCCCGGCAGGGCGATCGAGAGGTACGGGTCGCCGGCGACCAGGTTGGTGGACAGTGACGTCAGCATGGCCGAGGTCTGCACGCCCCGGAAGCTCGTCACCTTGGCCATGATCGCCTTGATGATGGTCTCCAAGCAGCCGGTCTTCTCCAGCGCGCCGCCGAAGCCCAGCGCAATCAGGATCAGCGAGATGGTCCACATCATCGACTGGATTCCGCCGCGGTTGAGCAGGCTGTCCATCGCTTCGACGCCAGTCTCGATGGTGTAGCCGTAGTTGGCGTAGGTCACTACCTCATGCAGGCCGACTCCCTGCACGAGCATGGCGGTCGCCGCACCGGCCAGGACGCCGGCAAACAGCGAGGGAATGGGCGGCATGCGTTTCACGGCCAGCGCGATGACCAGCAGTGCCGGCAACAGCAGCCAGCCGGAGATCGTGAAGTTCTCGTTCAGCGAGGACGTGATGGCATTGATCCTCTCGAAGGAGGCCGCCTGGTCGTCGATCAGCGTGAAGCCCGCCACCAGATAGATGGCCAGGGCGATTAGCATCGCCGGTATGGTGGTCGGCATCAGGTTCTTGATGTGCGAGAACACGTCCGTGCCCGTCACGGCCGGGGCCAGATTGGTCGTGTCGGACAACGGCGAGACCTTGTCGCCGAAGAAGGCCCCAGAGACCACGGCACCCGCCGTCCAGTACATCGGGATGTCGAACCCTGCGCCGATCCCCATCAGCGCCAGGCCCACCGTGCCGACGGTGCCCCAGGAGGTCCCCAGCGACAGGGAAACGACCGAGCATAGCAGCATGGCGGCGGCAAGAAAGAAGGCCGGCGAGAGCAGGGTCAGGCCATAGTAGATGAGACTCGGTACGGTGCCGCTGGCGATCCACACGCCGATGATCATGCCAACGCAGATCAGCACCGAGACCGAGGGCAGGGAGATGTGGATGACGTGGAAGACTCCCTCCTCGATGCGCTTCCACCTAAAGCCGAGCTTGAGCCCCACCAGCGAGGTGATGGCCAGGCCGATGGCCAGAGGGATATGCGGCGTGAAATCGCCAAAATAGAAGATCTGCACGCCGATGGCGATAAGCGTCAGCACGACAGGTGTCAGAGCAAGGAGAAGGCTCGGCTTGGGATATGGCTTGGATACTGCTGGGTCGGTCATGTTGTGGTCCTCAGCGCTGTAATTGGCATTGTTTGCTGTCGTTGGCTCGAGAATCGTTGGTAGTTATGGGCAATCCCGTCAGATCAGCACCCGCAGGCACTGGCCGGTGTGATACAGGGTGAAGCCGCCTTCGTAGGACGAACTCCACAGGGGCTTGGCCTGGATGGGCCTTGGCGAACGGATCGGCAGCGGCAGCAGGGCGTCGTCGCCATGGGTCAGATAACGGGCAAGGCCGCTGCCCACCACCGTGCCGGTGGTGATACCGCGCCCGTTGTAGCCAGTGGCACCCAGAATGCCGGGGGCTGGTTCGAACAGGCGCAGCGTGTGGTCGGGCGTGAAGGCGATCCGCCCCGTCCAGGTGCACGCCCAGTCGACACGCCCCAGTTGGGGAAAGTAGTGACGCTGGATACGCTCTGCCCAGCAGCGCACGTAGGCCTGCGGGCGCCCGTCGCCACGCCCCAGGCTGCCCAGGATCAAGCGACCCTCGGCGTCACGCCGCATGCTGCTCAACACCATGCGGGTGTCCCAGGCTCCCTGCCGCTCGGGCAGAATGTCGCCGGCGACCTCCTCCGGCAGCGGGGGAGAAGCGACCTGGAAGAAGTGACCGGGAAAGAAGTGCTGGCGGACCTGGTTCCACTCCTCCTCGGTATAGGCATTGGTGGCAAGCACCAGGCGCGGCGCCACAACGCTGCCGTGCGGCGTCGTGACCCGCCAATCCTCCCCCTCGCGCGCCACGCCCAGGGCGGGGCTGCGAGCGTAGAGCAGCGCACCGGCGCCGGCCGCCGCCCGGGCCAGGCCTCGGGTATAAGCGGCAGGGTTGAGCGTACCCGCCCGGCGATCCAGCAGCGCACGACGGATACGCCGCGTGCCCACCTTCTGCCAGCACGCATCGTCCTCGAGCAGTTCCACCGGCGCGCCGCGCTGTTGGAACTGCTCGGCGCGCCGCGCCAGCTCCTGTTCGCCCTTGGCGTTATGCGCCAGGTGCAGCGTACCGCTGCGGGTGGCCTGACACTCGATGCCGTGACGCTCGATCAGCGCAAAGACCTCGGCAGGCGCGGCGCCGAGGATGGCATTGGCCCGCTCGCCGTCTTCCTTACCCAAGGCCTCGGCGATGTCATCCGGAGGAATCCACAACCCGGCGTTGACCAGGCCGACGCTGCGGCCCGAGCCGCCGCTGGGGACCTCGCCGGCCTCGATCAGCGTCACGACGGTGCCCGCCTCGGCGAGGTGCAGCGCCGTGCTCAGCCCGGTGATACCCCCGCCGACCACCACCACCTCGGCGGACTGGGCACCCTCCAGGGCAGGCAACTCCGGCGCCGGCTCAGGTGACGTCTCGTGCCACAGGCACTGTTCCTTCATGACACCTCCTCATGGCTGCGCAGCTCGCGACGGGGCCCTCATCAATCGAAGCGAATGCCCTGCGCCAGCGGCAGCTCGCGGGAGTAGTTCACGGTATTGGTCTGGCGCCGCATGTAGCTCTTCCACACGTCGGACCCCGACTCGCGGCCACCACCGGTTTCCTTCTCGCCGCCGAAGGCACCGCCGATCTCGGCGCCGCTGGGACCGATGTTGACGTTGGCGATGCCGCAGTCGCTGCCGGTGTCCGAGACGAAGGCCTCGGCCTCGCGCACGTCGGTGGTGAAGATGCAGGAGGAGAGTCCTTGCGGCACGTCGTTCTGCAGCGCCATGGCGTCGTCGAAGTCGCGGTAGGTCATCACGTAGAGGATCGGCGCGAAGGTCTCGTGTTCGACCAGCTCGTCCTGCTGCTCGACTTCGACGATGGCGGGCGCCACGTAGTAGGCGTTGGGATACTCCTCGGCCAGACGGCGCTCACCGCCGTAGACCTTGGCGCCCTGCTTGCGCGCCTTGTCGAGCACGGACTGCATCTGGCCGTAGGCCTGCGCATCGATCAGCGGACCGACCAGATTGCCCGCCATGGGATCGCCGATGCTGACGTTGGCGTAGGCCTTCTTGACTCGCTCGAGGACTTCGTCGCGCACGGATTCATGCACGATCAGCCGGCGCAGGGTGGTGCAGCGCTGGCCGGCGGTACCCACCGCAGAGAACAGGATGGCGCGCACCGCCATGTCCAGGTCGGCGCTGGGGGCGAGAATCATGGCGTTGTTGCCGCCCAGCTCGAGGATGCTACGGCCGAACCGCGCGGCCACCCGGGGAGCGACCTCGCGGCCCATGCGGGTGCTGCCGGTGGCGCTGATCAGCGGCACGCGCGGATCGTCGACCAGCATCTCGCCGGCCTCGCGCTCGCCGATGACGACCTGACTGAGGTCTCGCGGCGCCTCGCCGCCGAACTCATCCATGGCGCGCTCGAGCAGTGCCTGGCAGGCCAGGGCGCAGAGCGGCGTCTTCTCGGAGGGCTTCCACAGCAGGCTGTTGCCGCACACCAGCGCCAGGGCAGCGTTCCAGGCCCACGGTGCTACGGGGAAGTTGAACGCGGTGATCAGGCCGATCGGCCCCAGCGGGTGCCAGCTCTCGCGCATGTGGTGGCCGGGACGCTCGGAGGCGATGGTCAGGCCGTAGAGCTGGCGCGACTGGCCGACGGCGAGATCGCAGATGTCGATCATCTCCTGCACTTCGCCGAGGCCCTCCTGGTAGATCTTGCCGCACTCCAGGGTCACCAGGGTGCCGAGATCCTCCTTGTGGCGGCGCAGCTGCTCGCCGAACAGGCGCACCAGCTCGCCGCGGCGCGGCGCCGGTACCCGACGCCAGGCCTCGAAGGCCGCCTGGGCACGATCGATGCGCGACTTGACCTCGTTGCCGCTCTCCAGGCGAACTTGGCCGATCGCGTTGCCATCGGTGGGAGAGGCCACGGCATAATCGCCGCCGCGGTACTGGGACTCGGCCACGCCTAGCCGCTGCATGATGGAATCGATCATTCTTCCTCCGACTGCTGATATACCTGCGTTGAGAACACAAGCAGTATTGCTACGGCACTTGACCCGCCTCAAACGACGTTTTATACGAAGATCATTCCTTTTTTTCTTGCAAGGCTATTCCATGAACCGTCGTCACTTGCCCACCCTGACCGCCATGCAGTGCTTCGAGGCCTCGGCACGCCACCTCAGCTTCACGCGCGCTGCCGAAGAGCTGAATCTGACCCAAAGCGCCGTCAGCAAACAGGTGGCTCAGCTGGAGTCGGTGCTCGAGCACCCCCTGTTCCGGCGGGTGCGCAAGCGCCTCCAGGTCACCCCCGAGGGGTCGTTGTACCTGACCGAAGTGCGCAAGATCCTCGCCCAAGTCGAGATGTCCACCCGCTACATGCAGTCCTACGGTGGCCAGAGCGAGGTGCTCAACATCACCACTCTGCCCACCTTCGGCGCCCGCTGGCTGATTCCCCGGCTCAAGGGCTTTCGCTTTCGTCATCCCGACGTCTATCTGAACATCAGCAACCGCGTGGAGCCCTTCGATCTCGAAGAACAGCACGTCGACGTGGCTTTTTTCTTCGGCCACGGCGCCTGGCCGAAAGCCGAGTGCATCAAGCTGCTGGACGAGGAGGTGGTGGCGGTCTGTTCGCCCTCGGTCATGCCGGCTGGCGGCGTCGACGATCCTTTGGCCCTGACTCAACTCGTGTTGCTGCAGAGCGCTACTCGGCCGGAAGCCTGGCACGACTGGTTCGCTGCCCAAGGTCTCTACACCGAGCACAGCTATCACGGTCCACGCTTCGATACCTACTCCATGACCCTGCGTGCTGCCCGGGCGGGCTGTGGCGTGGCGCTGGTACCCCGCTTCCTTGCCGAGGAGGAACTCGCGGCGGGGCAACTGGTAATTCCCTGGGCGCTCTCGCTGACCAGCCGCGATGCCTATTACCTGGCCTTCCCGGAATACAAGGCGGAGCTGGCCAAGGTGAAGGGCTTCGTCGACTGGATCCTCGAGCACCTCGAACGGCCCACGACGGATGACGCGGCGCAGCACCAAGGCGGCGCCACGGCCGGCACGAGCGCCGAAGTTCATGCCTAAAAGGCATGATTTACGACCACTTTGCACAGGGCTAGCGCCTAAAACGAGAAGGCATCACTTTTTGGAATGTTTTTGCCCCTTTTTTTCGTTTGAGGCGTGTCGCTCGCCTCTGCTTACATGCTTGACGAGCTCTCCTCGAATGAGAACGCAAGGGGTCGTGACATGGATCTTCCGCACATCAGTGCCTCGCTGAACGTCGTCCATCCGCTGTGCATCGAGCGGGGATACAACGCCGAGGTCTGGGACGAACAGGGCAGGCACTATGTCGACTTCATCGGCGGTATCGGCGTGCTCAACCTGGGCCACGGCCATCCGGCGGTCGTCGAGGCGGTCAAGGCGCAGATCGACTGCCTGATGCACTCCGCTTTCAACGCCCTGCCACACCGCGGCTACCTCGAGGTCGCCAGGGCGCTGGATGCCTTCGTGCCGGTCACCTACCCGCTCGCCTGCATGCTGACCAACAGCGGCGCCGAAGCGACCGAGAACGCCCTCAAGGTGGCCCGGGCCGCCACCGGGCGTCAGGCGATCATTGCCTTCGACGACGGCTTCCATGGCCGCACCCTGGCTGCCTTGAACCTCAACGGCAAGGTCAAGCCCTACAAGGAGAGGCTCGGTGCCCTGCCGGGCCCGGTGCATCACCTGCCCTTCCCCAGCCCCGACGGCGGCGTCGAAACGGACCACGCCATGGCCGCGCTCGAGCGCCTGTTCGAGGTCGAGATTCCCGCCGACGAGGTGGCGGCCATCATCGTCGAGCCGGTGCAGGGCGAGGGGGGCTTTCGTCGGCTGCGCAGCGATTTCGCCAGGCGCCTGCGGGCGCTGTGCGACGCTCACGGCATCGTACTGATCCTCGACGAGATCCAGTCCGGCTTCGGGCGTACCGGCCAGCGATTCGCCTTTTCCCACCTCGGCGTCGAGCCCGACCTGCTGCTGATGGGCAAGAGCATGGCGGCGGGGCTGCCGCTGGCGGCGGTGGCGGGTAGGGCCGAGCTGATGGATGCCCCGCCCAAGGGCGGCCTGGGCGGCACCTATTCGGGTAATCCCGTAGCCTGCGCGGCCTCCCTGGCAGTGATGGACCTGATGAGCGAGGGCAGCCTGCAACGCATGGGGGCGGCCCAGGAGTCAGCCATCGTCGAGGCCCATGAGCGCTTGCGCGAGCGCTTCCCGATGGTCGGCGCGCTGACCGGGCTGGGCTGCATGCGCGGTATCGTCTTCGAGGACAGCGCCGGCGCCAGTGGAACCCAGCATCTTGCGGCCCTGCTGAGTGCCGCTCGCGAGGCGGGGGTCCTGCTGATGCCCAGCGGCCGCCGGCGCAACGTGCTGCGCCTGCTTGCACCGCTGACGACGGAACCCGAGGTGATGCGCGAAGGCCTGGCGCGACTCGAACAGGCTCTGGAGATGCCGTGGGCATCGAGCCGGCATGACCCTGACCTGCCGCCAAGCGTACGCGAAGGCGCCGGGCCCCAGTAGAATCACCGCGTTTCAGCGCATCCACCGACCTTTTCCAGCTATGAGGAAGGAAGCATGAATCTCTCGCTCTACGTTTCGGCCGATGTCATTCGCGACCGCTTCTCACGCGCCATGTCGGCCATGTACCAGGCCGAGGTCCCCCAGTACGAGACGCTGCTCGACCTGGTCGACCAAGTGAACCGGGACACCCTGGCACACGACCCGGCCCTGGCCGAGCGACTCGCCAGATACGACGAGTTCGAGCGGCTCGGCGTCGAGCGCCACGGCGCCATTCGCGTAGGCAGCGCCGGGGAGATGGCCATGCTGCGCCGCCTGTTCGCCGTGATGGGCATGTTTCCAGTGGGCTACTACGATCTCTCCGTGGCGGGCGTGCCGGTACACTCCACCGCCTTCCGCCCCATCGACGACGCGTCACTGGCGCACAACCCCTTCCGCTTGTTCACCTCGCTGCTGCGCCTGGAGCTGGTCGAGAACGACGCCCTGCGCGAACGCGCTGCGGCGATTCTCGCCGAACGCGACATCTTCACCCCGGCAGCGCGCGAACTGGTCGAGCGCTTCGAATCCCAGGGCGGCCTCACCGAAGCGCAAGCCGACCGCTTCGTGACCGAGGCACTGGAGACCTTCCGCTGGCACAGCGACGCCACTGTCGACCTAGACACCTACGAGGCGTTGCACGCCGAACATCGCCTGATCGCCGATGTCGTATGCTTCCGCGGGCCGCACATCAACCACTTGACCCCGCGCACCCTCGATATCGACGACATCCAGCGACGCATGCCCGAGGTGGGCATCGAGCCCAAGGCGGTGATCGAGGGGCCGCCCCGGCGCGACTGCCCGATCCTGCTGCGCCAGACCAGCTTCAAAGCACTCACGGAATCCATTCGCTTCGCCGGCCGGAATCAGGGCACGCATACCGCCCGCTTCGGCGAGATCGAGCAGCGCGGCGTGGCGCTGACCGCCGAGGGGCGTGCGCTCTATGACCGGCTACTGGGCCAATCCCGAGCGAAAACCCAGGGGCTCGACAACGAGAGCCACCAGCGGGTCCTGGCGGAGATCTTCGCGGCGTTTCCCGACGATGAGGGCGAGCTGCGCCGCCAGGGGCTGGCATTCTTCGAGTACCGCCTCACCGAGGCGGGCAGGGCCGCGGGTACGGTGGTCGAAACCGACCTCGAGACGCTGATCGAACGTGATCTGGTGGAGGCGCGCCCGATCACCTATGAGGATTTCCTGCCGGTCAGCGCGGCGGGCATCTTCCAGTCCAACCTGGGCGGTGGCGAGAGCCAGGCCTATACCGGCAATGCCAGCCGTGAAGCACTCGAGGAAGCGCTCGGCGTCGCCATCATCGACGAGCTCGAACTCTACGCCGAGCACGAGCGACAGTCACGGGAGAACGTGCTGGCGGCACTTGGCCATTAACGCAACCAGCGGTGTCTGCTACCCCCCGGTCATGTTCATGAAGCGCACGACCTGGACATCGCCATCGGTGGTGAAGTGGTGGCGTTCGGGTTTCTTCGCCATGGCGGCGACGATGGCCGACTTGAGGCGCTCCGTATCACCGGGGTAGCGACGCAGCACCGCGCGCAGATCCACCGAATGCTCGTTACCCAAGCACAGCAGCAGCCGGCCCTCGGCGGTGACGCGCACGCGGTTGCAGGCGCCGCAGAAGTCGTGGCTGTGCGGCGAGATGAAGCCGACTCGCGAAGCGCTGTCGGCCATGCGGTAGTAGCGAGAAGGGCCCAGGGTGGTCTCGGTGGTGGGCACCAAGGGGTGACGCGCCTCGATGCGTGCGCGCACCTCGTCGCTGCCGCAGAAGGTCTCGGCACGGTCGTGGCCGATGGCCTCGCCGAGCGGCATCTCCTCGATGAAGCTGATATCGACGTTCTCCGCCCGGGCAAAGTCCACCAGGTCGAGTATCTCGTCGTCGTTGCGCCCCTTGAGGATCACCGCGTTGAGCTTGATGCGCGCGAAGCCGGCATCCTGCGCCGCCCGAATGCCGTCGATCACCCGGGCGAGTTCGCCAGTGCGGGTCAGCGCCCGGAAGCGCGCTGGATCGAGCGTATCGAGGCTGACGTTGAGTCGGCGAAGGCCACCGTCGTACAGCTGGCGCGCATGCTTCGCCAGGCCGGCACCGTTGGTGGTCATGGCGAAATCGGCCAGCCCCTCCAGCGCACCGATCCGCTCGACCAGGGTCTCGATGCCGCGGCGTACCAGAGGCTCGCCGCCAGTCAGGCGGATCTTCTCCACGCCGAGCTCGACGAAGGCCGCGCACAGCGTCGTCATCTCCTCCAGGGTGAGCACCTGGGCGCGAGGCAGGAAGGTCATCTCCTCGGCCATGCAATAGACGCAGCGGAAATCGCAGCGGTCGGTGACCGAGAGGCGCAGGTAACGCACCGTACGGCCGAAGCCATCGATCAGGCCGGGCTCGCGCGGAGTCGAAGTCATGCGGCCTTTCCTCGTGGTCGGACGCCAACGGGCACGGCTGTCGCGCGGCCGTCAGTCGTCGGTGAGCATGATGTCGCGCAGCTTCTGCTCGTCGAGCACTACCAGTCGCTGGCGATCGATGTTGACGGCGCCGCTGTCACGCAGCTTGGCCAGCAGCCGCGACAGGGTTTCCGGCGTCATGGCGAGCTGTGAGGCCAACCAGCGCTTGGGAATCGACAGGCGAACCACCCGCGGGCTCTTGCTGCGGCCCGCCGGCAGCTGGCGAAGGATATAGCTCACCAGCCGCGACATGGCATCGGCCTGGGTGAGCAGCGCCAGATCCTCCAGCCGCTCGGTGAGCTCCAGTGCCAGCCGGCTCATGAACTCGGCACGACACTCGGGCTGACGGTCCATGATCTCGCGGCAATGCGCGGCAGGGATGGCCAGCACGTGGGTACGCCGCAACGCCTCGGCGGAATACAGATAGATGCCTCCCCGGGACACCATGCTCAGCTCGCCCAAGGTGCCGCCGCGCTCCACGCAGCGAATGGTCGCCAGTCGCCCGTCGCCAGCGCTGCGCGTCAGGCGTACCGCCCCGTTGATGACGATGTAGAGCCAGTGAGCCGGTGCATCCTGGCGGAACAGCCATTCGCGGTTCTTCAGCGTCTTGAGTTCGGAACTCTCGAGCAGTGCCGCCGCTTCGGAGTCGTCGATTGCGCCGAGCCACGGCACGCCCTGCACCAGCTCGCGCAGTTGCTTGGGCTTGAACAGCAGGTCAGTCGTGGAACTGTCCGCCGGGCACATAGGGGTAGTCATGTCCTTCCTCCACATCGGTATCGGCAGCCATCAACAGATAGCCATGGGCCTGGCTGGCTGCCCGCAACATGTGGGACCCCTGCCCGCCAGCCAGATGGGCGGTCGGATGACCGCCCTGCCAATCGAGTACCACACGCACCAGCTCGGTACGTCCCGGCGCGCCGCGCCGCGCGAACCCGGCGCGAACCGGGAACCGCTCGAGCGGCCCCACCGTGCGCCCCTGACAGCCGCGGACGAAAGGCAGGGCCAGCAGCTGCCAGCCCACCAGCGAGGCCACCGGGTTACCCGGCAGACCGATCAGCGGCACGCCCTCGGGCGTGCCATCATCCAGGTAGCCGAAGGCGAACGGCTTGCCCGGCTTGATCGCCACGCCGTGGAAGACTAGCCCGCCCAGGCGCTCGAGCACCGGGCGCACGTGATCTTCCTCGCCCACCGAGACGCCGCCGGTGCACAGCACCAAGTCGGTGTTGTCGCGCGCGCGGCTCAGGGCGTCGTGCAATGCTGCCGGCGTGTCGGCGACGATGCCCAGATCGACCACCTCGCAGTGCGCGGCCACGAGTAGCGCCTGGAGCATCACCCGGTTGCTGTTGTATACCCGACCAGATTCGTAGGGTATACCGGGCTCGATCAGTTCGTCACCCGTCGACAGCAGCGCCACCTTCAGGCGCGGACGTACCGCGACCTCGGCAATCCCTTGACTCGCCAGCATGGCCAGCGCTGCGGCATCCAGCGGGCTTCCCGACGACATCAACCGCTCGCCGGCCCGATACTCCTCGCCGCGCCGACGAATGTTGGCCCCGCCCCGGGCTTCGCCGCTGACGTGGATGCGCCCCCCCGCGTCACGGGTGACTCGCTCCTGGGGAATCACGCAATCGGCGCTGGCGGGCACCGGCGCGCCGGTGAAGATGCGCGCGCAGGCGCCTTCGGGCAGTGGCGCCACCTCCGCGCCTGCCGGCACGCGCAGCGCCACCGGCAAGCCCGCGTCACCGGCCGCCGCCAGCTCGGCGGTGCGCAGGGCATAGCCGTCCATGGCACTGTTGTCGATGCCGGGCATGTCGAGGTGGGCGAACACGTCGTGGGCCAGCACCCGCCCGCAAGCGCTCTCTACGGCAACCGCTTCCTCGCCGGACAGCGGCTCGGCTGCGGCGATCAGGCGCGCCCTGGCGACGTCGAGGTCGAGCAGTCCCTTGGCGAGCGTGGCACAGCTCATGCATGGGCTCCTTGACCATGGTCAGGCGTCGCCTGCCCCTCGCGCGGCGCACACGTTGGCGCCTCGGGCAGCACCATGGCCACGAAGTTGCAGGGCCGGGTGCGCGCATCCAGCTGCTCGGCGAGGATGCCATCCCAGGCGGTGGCGCACGCCTTGGGCGAGCCGGGCATGGCGAAGATCAGGGTACGGTTGGCGACCCCGCCCACGGCGCGGGACTGGATGGTGGAGGTGCCGATGCTGGCCAGCGACAGGTGGCGGAACAATTCGCCGTAACCCTCCACGGCCTTGTCGAACAGCGGCAAGAGCGCCTCGGGCGTGGTGTCGCGAGGCGTGAAGCCGGTTCCGCCGTTGACCAGGATCACCTGGATGTCGTCGCGCACCACCCATTGGGAAACCGCTGCACGAATGCGATAGACGTCGTCGGGCACGATACGCCGCTCGACCAGGGCATGGCCGGCCTCGGTCAGGCGCTCGCTGAGCAGGTCACCGCTGCCGTCGCGGTCATAGCCGCGGGTATCGGATACGGTGAGCACGGCAATGCCGAGCGGTACGAAAGACGCATCGGCGTGGACATGGGCCATGGAATCTCTCCTATTGCATCAATGAACCGGCGGCATCGTCGTCGAGCTCGACCCCCTCGACACCGATCTCCGCTTCCAGCGCCAGCAGGTAGTGGCGCAACGCCCGGCGCGTCGCCTGCTCGCGCAAGGTATGTCGCACCCGCTCGACGACCGCTTCGAAGGGGAGCTGACGACCCTCGACGCGAGCATCGACGCTGACCAGGTGCCAACCGTAGCGCGAGGCGAGTGGCCGCTCGTGCAGCCCCTCCGGCAGGTGGTGCAGGGCGCGGTCGAGCTCGGCCACGGTCTGCCCCGGCGCCAGCCAGCCCAGCTCACCGCCCTCGTCCTTCGAAGGGCAGGCGGAATAGCGCTGGGCGAATTCGGTGAAGCGCTCCGGCACCGTCTGGAGCGTTTCGAGCAGGCTCACGCCCTGGCGGTACTGAGCGTCGCGAGCCTCGGCGTCATCCGGTGCCGCAGGCAGCAAGATGTGCCGCACCGCCAGCCGGGTGGGTTCGCTGAAGCGTGCCGGATCGGCGTCATAGAAGCGTCGGCAATCCGCCTCCGCGGGTTCCGGCACGTCCAGCTCCTGCTCCAGCAGGGCCGCGATGGCGGCCTCGTTGTCGCCCTCATCCGCGGCGACGTCGGCCACCAGCCCCCGCTCCACCGCGCGCCGGCGCAGCAGCTCGCGCACCACCAGCGCACGCGCGGCCTGCAGCTGCGCCTCGCCGGCACTGGACGCCGGGTGGTACTGCATTTCGTGGGCGATATCCGCCTCGCCGATGGCGGTCTCGCCGACCCGGATGGGCGGTGGCGTGGCCCCGCCGGGAATCTGTTCGATCTCGATCATTTGCATGGTCAACTCCAGGAACCTGATCAACAACCTATCGCGACTCGCGGCACCGCTCGGGGCTGATCCGTCGACAAGCCTGCGAGCGGGGCCGGCCCACCGGAGGCGCTGTGAACCCTTCCCTGGGCGCCACCTTCACCATCCATGGTGAAGGACCTCCTCTTCGGCTTGCCCCCGGCGCCCCTCGCTGGGGGTATCAGCGCTCGCCCTAGCCTGGACGAATGGGCCGACATCAACCCCGCTTGCGCACCAGCTGGTAACGCCGAGTGATGTAGCCCAACGGCACGCTCCACACGTGCACCAGTCGCGTGAACGGGAAGAGCAGGATGATGGTCAAGCCAAGGAAGATATGCAGCTTGTAGATCCACGACACCTCGGTCATGTACTCGGCCGCCCCGCCGCCAAAGAACACGATGGCCTGCGCCCAGGCGGCCAGGGTGATCATCATCTCGCCATCCAGATGGCCCAGCGAGAAGAACACGCTGATCACGCCCAGCGCCGCCTGGAAGACGATCAGCCCGAGGATCAGCGTATCCATGGTGCTGGACGAAGCGCGCACGCGCGGGTTGGTGATGCGGCGATGCAGCAGCATGGCGCCGCCCGCCAGGCACAGCACCCCGGCAATGCCGCCGACCACGATGGCCACCACCTGCTTGGCCCCGGCGCTCAGGAAGGGCGCATAGACCCAGTGCGGCGTCAGCATGCCGAACAGGTGGCCGAAGAAGATCACGATGATGCCGATATGGAAGAGGTTGCTGGCCAGACGCATGTTCTTCGACGAGAGCATCTGGCTGGAGCCGGTCTTCCAGGTGAACTGGCCGTGGTCATAGCGCATCAGACTACCGACCAGAAACACCGTACCGGCCAGATACGGGTAGTAGCCGTAGAGCAGGTGCGTGAGGTATTCGGAAAACATGGCGATTCTCCTGTTAGCGATCGGACGGGCCGCGGTCGACAGCCGGTGACATGATGCGTACGGCCTCGCTGTGCGTGACGCTCTTGCGCTCGGCGAGTCGCCGCCCCTCGGCGGACTGCAGCGCGCAGTCCTGATCGGATTCGGCGGAGAAACGCACGGCCTCCTCTTCCCACACCGCATCCAGTGCCTCGGGGGTGTCGTCCGGGGCTTCGTCGCGCACCTGGGGCCGGTGCGGCTCGACGTCGGCCTCGGCACCGATCAGCGCCAGCAGCGCCCGCGGCACCAGCGCCTGGTCGGCCTCGCGCTCCTCGAGGCGCGCGGTGAGCAGCGCCAGGATATGGCGGATCTCGCCCAGCCAGCGGCCGATCTCCGCCTCGCTGCAGGTGGAGAGGTACTCGAGAAACAGCGGCAGGTAGTCCGGCAGTTCGCGGGCATCGAGCTCGAAGCCGGCAGCCTGATATTCGTTCATCAGGTCGACCATGGCCTGGCCGCGATCCCGTGACTCGCCGTGGACGTGTTCGAAGAGCAGCAGCGAGGTGCTGCGCCCCTTGTCGAACAGCGCCACGTACTCGGCCTGCAGTTCCAGTAGATCGCCACCGGCCATCTCCTGGCACCAGGCCATCAGGCGCCGCTTGAGTTCGCCGCCCAGGCGTGGCTCGGCGCCGATGACCTCGATCATCTCGCCGGCCGCGGCCTGGTGCTCGGGGGTGGGGTAGTCCAGCAGGCGGGCCAGCACGCGCAGGCTGCGCATGCCGGGCTCCGGCTGGGCCATCTGCAGGGCGGCTTCAGCCATGACGGGCCTCCTCGGCTTCGGGTTCGTAGACTTCCACCGGCTTGACCAGGGTGGTGGTCTGGGAGCGGCCGTTGAACAGGCTCGGCTTGCTCTCGCCGTGGCAGCCGTCGCCGAAGCTGAAGCCGCAGCCGCCGCGCTCGGGGAAGGCCTCGGTGGCCATCTCGCGGTGGCTGGTCGGAATCACGAAGCGATCCTCGTAGTTGGCGATGGCCAGGTAACGATACATCTCCTCCACCTGGGCCTCGGAGAGCTCGACCTCCTCCAGCACCCCGGCGTCGGCCTGACCTTCGACGTGCTTGCCGCGCATGTAGAGACGCATGGCCATCAGGCGCTTGAGCGCCAGCACCACGGGCGCTTCCTCGCCGGCAGTGAGCAGGTTGGCCAGATACTTCACCGGGATGCGCAGCGACTCGATCTTGGGCAGCACGCCTTCGTACTCGATCTTGCCCGCCTCGGCGGCGGACTGAATCGGCGACAGCGGCGGCACGTACCACACCATCGGCAGGGTGCGGTATTCCGGGTGCAGCGGCAGCGCCAGGCCCCAATCCATGGCCAGCTTGTAGACCGGCGATTCCTGGGCGGCCTTGATCACGTTGTCGGTGATGCCATCCTTCTTGGCCTGGGCGATCACCTCCGGATCGTGCGGGTCGAGGAATATCTCGCGCTGGCGATGGTAGAGGTCGCGCTCGTCCGGGGAGCTCGCCACTTCCTCGATGCGGTCGGCATCGTAGAGCAGCACGCCGAGATAGCGAATGCGGCCCACGCAGGTCTCGGAGCACACGGTGGGCATGCCCGCCTCGATACGCGGGTAGCAGAAGATGCACTTCTCCGACTTGCCGGTCTTCCAGTTGTAGTAGATCTTCTTGTACGGACAGCCGGAGATGCACATCCGCCAGCCGCGGCACTTGTCCTGGTCGATCAGGACGATGCCGTCTTCCTCACGCTTGTAGATGGCGCCGGAGGGGCAGCTCGCCACGCAGGTGGGATTCAGGCAGTGCTCGCACAGGCGCGGCAGGTACATCATGAAGGTGTTCTCGAACTGGCCGTAGATATCGGCCTGCACCTTCTCGAAGTTGGCGTCCTTGCGGCGCTTGGCGAACTCGGTGCCGAGGATCTCCTCCCAGTTCGGGCCCCACTCGATCTTCTGCATGCGCTCGCCGGAGATCAGCGAACGCGGGCGCGCCACCGGCTGGTGCTTGCCCAGCTTGGCGGTATGCAAGTGCTGGTAGTCGAAGTCGAACGGCTCGTAGTAGTCGTCGATCTCGGGCAGATCGGGGTTGGCGAAGATGTTCGCCAGCACCCGCCACTTGCCGCCGATGCGCGGCTCGATCTTGCCATCCTTGCGGCGCAGCCAGCCGCCTTTCCACTTCTTCTGGTTCTCCCACTCTTTGGGATAGCCGACGCCGGGCTTGGTCTCGACGTTGTTGAACCAGGCGTACTCCATGCCTTCGCGGCTGGTCCAGACGTTCTTGCAGGTCACCGAACAGGTATGACAGCCGATGCACTTGTCGAGGTTGAGGACCATGCCTACCTGGGAACGAATCTTCATTTCACGGCCTCCTGAACGGTGTCGTTGCCCTCTTCATCGAGCCAGTCGACGCGCTTCATCTTGCGCACCAGGACGAACTCGTCGCGGTTGGAGCCGACGGTTCCGTAGTAGTTGAAGCTGTAGGCGAGCTGGGCGTAGCCGCCGATCATGTGGGTCGGCTTGGGACACACCCGGGTCACGGAGTTGTGGATGCCGCCGCGGGTGCCGGTGATCTCGGAGCCCGGCACGTTCACGTTGCGCTCCTGGGCGTGGTACATCATCACCATGCCGTTCTTGACCCGCTGACTGACCACCGCTCGGGCGGCGATGGCGCCGTTGGCGTTGTAGAGCTCGATCCAGTCGTTGTCCTCGACGCCGATGTCGGCCGCATCGTCCTCGGAGAGCCACACCACCGGGCCGCCGCGGTTCAGCGTCAGCATCAGCAGGTTGTCCGAGTAGGTGGAGTGGATGCCCCACTTCTGGTGCGGGGTGATCCAGTTCAGCGCCTTGGACGGATTGCCGTTGTCGTTGACGAACACCACGTCCTTGTACGCCTTGGTGTCGATGGGCGGGCGATAGACCAGCAGGCTCTCGCCGAAGGCGCGCATCCAGGCGTGATCCTGATAGAACTGCTGACGGCCGCTCACCGTGCGCCACGGAATCAGCTCGTGGACGTTGGTGTAGCCGGCGTTGTAGGAGACGTGCTCGTCCTCGAGGCCGGACCAGGTGGGGCTGGAGATGATCTTGCGCGGCTGGGCGACGATGTCGCGGAAGCGAATCTTCTCCTCCTCCTTGGGGTGCGCCAGGTGGGTGTGGTCGCGTCCGGTGATCTTGGACAGCGCACCCCACGCCTTCACCGCTACCTGGCCGTTGGTCTCGGGAGCCAGGGTCAGCACCGTCTCGGCGGCGTCGATGGCGCTCTCGATGCACGGGCGTCCCTTGGCCGGCCCCTCGGCCTTGCGGTAGTTGAGCTTGCCGAGCAGTTCGACTTCGCTGTCGGTGTTCCAACTGATGCCCTTGCCGCCGTTGCCGAGCTTCTCCAGCGCCGGGCCGAGCGAGGTGAAGCGCTCATAGGTGGCCGGGTAGTCGCGCTCGATCTCGATCAGCGCGGGCATGGTCTTGCCGGGAATCGGTTCGCACTCGCCCTTCTTCCAGTCCTTGACCTCGGGCTGGGCCAACTCGGCGGGGGAGTCGTGCTGGTGCGGCAGAGTGACGAGGTCCGTCTCCACGCCCAGGTGGCCTTCGCACGCCTTGGAGAAGGCCTTGGCGATGCCCTTGTAGATATCCCAGTCGCTGCGCGACTCCCAGGCCGGGTCGGTGGCCGCGGTCAGCGGGTGGATGAAGGGGTGCATGTCGGACGTGTTCAGGTCGTCCTTCTCGTACCAGGTCGCCGTGGGCAGCACGATGTCCGAGTAGAGGCAGGTGGTGGACATGCGGAAGTCGAGGGTCACCAGCAAGTCGAGCTTGCCTTCCGGCGCCGCGTCGTGCCACTTGACCTCCTGCGGCTTGCTGCCGCCCTCCTCGCCCAGGTCCTTGCCCTGGATGCCGTGGCGGGTCCCCAGCAGGTACTTGAGCATGTACTCGTGACCCTTGCCGGAGCTGCCCAGCAGGTTGGAACGCCACACGAACAGATTGCGCGGGAAGTTGCGGGGGTCGTCGGGATCTTCCGCAGCGAACGCCAGCTCGCCCTTCTTGAGCTGTTCGACGGCGTACTCCTTGGTGGACAGACCCGCCGCCTTGGCGGCCTCGGCCAGGTGCAGCGGATTGGTGGCGAGCTGCGGTGCCGAGGGCAGCCAGCCCATGCGCTCGGAGCGCACGTTGAAGTCGATGAGGCTACCCGGGTAGTCCTCGACCTTGGCCAGCGGCGAGAGGATCTCCTTGATCTCGAGCTTCTCGTAGCGCCACTGCGAGGAGTGGTTGTAGAAGAAGGAGGTGGAGTTCATGTGGCGCGGCGGACGGGTCCAGTCCAGCCCGAAAGCCAGCGGCAGCCAGCCGGTCTGCGGGCGCAGCTTCTCCTGGCCCACGTAGTGCGCCCAGCCGCCGCCGCTCTGGCCGATGCAGCCGCACATCACCAGCATGTTGATCAGGCCACGATAGTTCATGTCCATGTGGTACCAGTGGTTCATGCCGGCACCGACGATGATCATGCTGCGACCTTGGGTCTTGTCGGCGTTGTCGGCGAACTCACGGGCGATGCGCGCGGCCTGCTCGGCGGGCACCCCGGTGATCTTCTCCTGCCAGGCCGGCGTGTAGGGCCGGATCTGATCGTAGGACGTCGCGCCGTCGTCCTCGCCCTCCTCGCCGAAGCCGCGATCGATGCCGTAGTTGGCGCACATCAGATCGAAGACGGTGGCGGTCAGCACGTCGCTGCCATCGGCCTTCTTGAGACGCTTGACGGGCAGGCTGTGGAACAGCAGGCCCTCGGCCGCACCGGCTCCCTCGCCCTTGACGTGATCGAAGTGCTCGTGCTCGATGCCGCCGAAGTAGGGGAAGGCGACCCTGGCCACCTCGTCATGCTTGTCGGCGAGCGTGAGCAGCGGCTGGATGTCGTTGCCATCGGCATCGCGGGGTTCGAGGTTCCACTTGCCCTCTTCGCCCCAGCGGAAGCCGATGGAGCCGCGCGGTACGACGAGCTGGTCGCGGGTCTCGTCCCAGGCCAGAGTCTTCCACTCGGGGTTGTTGTCCTGCCCCATGTTCTTGGCGAAGTCGCTGGCGCGCAGCTGGCGGCCCGGCGCATAGCTGCCGTCTTCGCGCGCTTCCAGCTCGACCAGGAAGGGCATGTCGGTGTAGCGCCGCACGTAGTCGGTGAAATAGGCGCTGGGCTTGTCGAGGTGGAACTCCTTGAGGATCACGTGACCCATGGCCATGGCCAGGGCGGCATCGGTGCCCTGCTTGGCGGAAAGCCACTCGTCGGTGAGCTTGGAGACCTCGGCGTAGTCCGGAGTGATGGAGACGGTCTTGGTGCCCTTATAGCGCACCTCGGTGAAGAAGTGGGCGTCGGGCGTACGGGTCTGGGGCACGTTGGAGCCCCAGGCGATGATGTAGCCGGAGTTGTACCAGTCGGCGGACTCGGGCACGTCGGTCTGCTCGCCCCAGGTCATCGGCGAGGCCGGCGGCAGGTCGCAGTACCAGTCGTAGAAGCTCATGCACACGCCGCCGATCAGCGACAGGTAGCGGCTGCCGGCGGCGTAGCTGACCATCGACATGGCGGGAATCGGCGAGAAGCCGATGATGCGGTCGGGGCCGTACTGCTTGGCGGTGTAGACGTTGGAGGCGGCGATCAGCTCGTTGAGCTCGTCCCAGTCGGCGCGCACGAAGCCGCCCATGCCGCGGGCGCGCTTGTACTGCTTGGTTCTGGCCGGGTCCTCGACGATGGAGGCCCAGGCGTCGACCGGGTCTTTCTTCTCGGCCAGCGCCTCGCGCCACAGCTTGAGCAGGGGCTTTCGGATCAGCGGGTACTTCAAGCGATTGGCGCTGTACATGTACCAGGAGTAGCTGGCCCCCCGCGGACAGCCCCGCGGTTCGTGGTTGGGCAGGTCGGGACGGGTGCGCGGGTAGTCGGTCTGCTGGGTCTCCCAGGTGACCAGGCCATTCTTGACGTAGATCTTCCAGCTGCACGAGCCGGTACAGTTCACGCCATGGGTGGAGCGCACGATCTTGTCGTGCTGCCAGCGCTGACGGTAGCCATCCTCCCAGCCGCGGGACTCGTCGCGGACCTCGCCATGCTCGTTGGCGAAGGGCTCGCGGGCCTTGCGGAAGAAGTTCAGCCGATCGATGAAGTGACTCATGGTCGCTCTCCAGGCTCCTCGAAAGATGCGTGACCGCTGCTTGGGTCACTCTCTGGCGCCGGGCGGTCGATGGGTCTTCTCCACCGCTCCAGGCACGGTCTCTAAGCGTCGATTCTGGGGTATCGGTACGGCGATTACTGCCCGGTTACCTCCATATACCGCCGCCCTACCCCCAAGGTGATAGACGGCCCCGACCGGGGGAGATAGCCCGCCTCAGGCCACGACTCCGGTGCGCGAGCGCGGATCCCAGCGCATCAGCAGCATGCACACGGCCAGCGCGGCATAGAGGAACATGAAACCGGCGGTGCGGATGCCGATCCATTCGTTGCCGAGCACGAACATCAGCGGCAGCAGTGCGGCAAACAGTCCGCCGAGAGCGAGTGCCAGCCCACCCGAGCGCACCATGTCATCGCCGTGCTCGCGGTACAGCAGGCACATCAGGCTGCCCTTGCCGATGCCCATGGCCAGACCCATCGTCGTCAACAGAGCGACGAAACCGACCAGCGGCATGCTGAAATGCAGCGCCAGATCGCCGTGGATGCCGTGGATCTGCATGGAGAAGTCGGGGTAGGAGAGGAAGAACAGGCAGGTCATCACGACGGCGCTGACCCACCAGCGCAGGTCGCGGAAGTCGCGCCGGTCGGCCAGGGCACCGCCCAGGATCTGGCCCAACCCGCCGGGCAGCGTGAACAGCAGGGCCGCGAGCGCTGCCTGCTGCAGCGGCAGTTGGTACTGGGCGGCAAGATAGCCCGGCAGCCATAGCGCCAGGGCCACGAAAGTGCCGTAAAAGAAGCTGTAATAGAGCGCCAAGCGCCACACCGCCAGCGGCGGCAGTCCGAACCGCCCCGCGGCGAAACGGCGGGGCGAAGGACCGGACCGAGGGCTCCCGACCGCCGAAGACCTTCCCAGGGGCTCGTCATCGGCGAATACCCACAGCAGCAACGCCACCAGCAGCACCGGCAGCAGATAGAGCTTGGGCGCCAGCGGCCAGCCATAGGCGCGGCTGATCAGCGGCAGCAGGCAGTAAGTCAGACCGGCACCCAGCATCCCGGCGCCATACAAACCCAGCGCCAGCCCCACATGGCGCCGCGGCCCAAGAGCCGCCACATAGACGAGACCCGCGGCCAGCGAACCGGCCCCCAGCCCCAGGCCAGCGCCGGCCAGCAGGAAATCGGCATAGCCACGCGAGAGGGAGATGCCCCACAGGAAAGGACAGATCAGCAGCAGACAGCCGATCATCACCCGGCGGCCTCCCACTCGGCGGGCCAGCATCGCCATGGGCAATGCGGCCAGTGCACCGGTGAACAGGGGCATGGCCAGCAGGGTGGCGAACTGCACCTCGCCGAAACCGAGCGAGCGTTTCAACTCCACTCCCAGGACGGCGAAGATGGTCCAACTGGCGAATACCAACGCGAAGGCCAGCGGCGAGAGCAGCACCACCACGAGCGAACGGTAGTCGATCGACTGGCCCGCGGCCGGGCCGTTTCGGGCAGGTTTCATGAACGACGTATCCCGTGGCATGGTCGAAGACATTCTCGGAAGCGCCGTCTGTAGCGTCAAAAGGGCATACGAGGTACCTCTTTCGAGGCGAGTCCGGCTACCCCACCGCCCCGTCGCGTGCGGTATAGTCGGGCCTCTGCCCCACCCATTCCGACACCCCGCGGAGATCCGGCCCGGCAATGAAACTGCTGCAACGTTCCCTGGTGGCCCGCATCGTGGCCTCGCTACTGGCCATCAGCGGCATGGCGCTGATCAGCATCGTGGTGACCATGGCGGTGGCCGGCGGCAGCCAGGGCGATGCCGCCGCCATCAACGTGGCCGGCTCGCTGCGCATGAACACCTACCAGATCGTCGCTGCCCTGCAGCGCTACCAGCACCAGCCCACCGATGCCCACGAGGCGGCGGTACGCGTGTACGCCGAACGCTTCGGCCAACGGCTGGAAAGCGAGGAGTTGACCGGCGCCATCCCGCGCTCCGAAGCCCACGAATTGCGCAAGCAGTACCGTCTCATTCTCACCCGCTGGTACAACGAGCTGGGCCCCCATGTGGAAGAGGTCATCGATACCCGCCAGCTGCGCGGCGGCCAGCTCGACCGTACCCTCGACGACCTGGTCGGCGACATCGACACCATGGTCACTCAGTTGGAGGAGAACACCGAAGCCAAGATCCGCCTGCTCAGCGCCCTGCAGATCCTGTTTCTCGGCCTGACGGCGGTGGTAGTGGCCATCGCGCTCTACGACATCCGCCACAACCTGGTACTGCCGCTGCGTCAGCTGCTGGTGCTGGCCCGTCAGGCAACCCGGCGCGACTTCTCCCACCGCACCAAACTCACCGGCCGCGACGAGCTGGCCACCCTGGGGCGCACCTTCGACAACATGGCCGAGCAGTTGGCCTCCAGCTATGCCGAGCTGGAAGCGCGCGTGGCGCGCAAGACTCAGGAGCTGGAGCGCAGCAATCAAGTGATGCGGGTGATGCACGACGGCAGCCGCTCGCTGTACGGCGGCGGCAACGACCTGTGCGCCAGCGCCGCCCCGATGCTGCGGCACATCGAGCAGCTGCTGGAGATCGGGCCGATCCGACTGTCGCTCAATGATCCCTACGACGACCGTCAGATTCCCATCCTGGCCACCCAGTCCGCGCGACGCCCGGCCTACTGCCGCGATCACGACTGCCACGCGTGCCTGCTCGACCCACACCCCCTCAACCTGCCGGATACCGAGGAGGGAGAGTGCCTGCTACTGCCGGTGAGCGTGGGCGACGAGATGCTCGGTACCCTGGAGATCTGGCATCCCCGGAACCAGCGGCTTTCGGACAGCGTGCGCCGCCTGCTCAATGCCCTGGCCGACCAGTTGGCCACGGCCGTCTACTTGCAGCGACGCATCGAAGAGGAG
This sequence comes from Halomonas faecis, assembly GCF_010993975.1. Classification (GTDB taxonomy): domain Bacteria; phylum Pseudomonadota; class Gammaproteobacteria; order Pseudomonadales; family Halomonadaceae; genus Halomonas; species Halomonas faecis. The sequence continues at coordinate 150,632 of NZ_JAACZO010000043.1, read as the reverse complement.
CAGCATGTCTCGTTGATCAACGAGCGCACCGTGATCGCCCGCGAACTGCACGACTCCCTCGCCCAGTCCCTGTCGTATTTGAAGATGCAGGTGGCCCGCCTGGAGCGCATGCAGGCCAAGAACGCGCCCCGTGAATCCCAGACCGCCGTCTTCGATGAGCTGCGCACCGGCCTCAACAGCGCCTATCGTCAGCTGCGCGAGCTGCTCACCACCTTCCGCCTCAAGCTGGAGGGGCCGGGGCTACAGTCGGCCCTGCGCCAGGCCGCCGAGGAGTTCAGCGAGCGCATGGGCGCCCCGGTGGAGCTGCACTACGACGTACCCCCGCACCTGCTCAATCCCAACGAGGAGATCCACGTGCTGCAGATCGCCCGGGAGGCGCTGAGCAACACTCACAAGCACGCCGAAGCGCACTGGGCATCGGTCACCGTCAGCTTCGAGCAGGCGCGCATCCGTCTGTCCATCGAGGATGACGGCGTGGGTCTCGAGGACGACGTCTCGCCGCCCATGCACTACGGCCTGGTGATCATGCGCGATCGCGCCCAGACCCTCGGTGGCGATCTGGTCATCGTCAACCGCCCCGGCGGCGGCGCACGCGTCGAGCTCACCTTCACCCCGCAGACGGCCCGACTGATCACCCGCCAGCCGGCATCGACTTCACCCGTTCACGAGCAAGGAAACTGATCCCCATGGACCCGTCCGATCTCGAGTCTCCCGCCAGTATCCTGATCATCGACGACCATCCGCTACTGCGCCGCGGCGTCGCCCAGCTGCTCGAGCTGGAGGACGACCTCACACTGGTCGGCGACACCGGCGAACCCAGTGAAGGCGTACGCCTGGCCGATGAGCTCGACCCGGACATGATCCTGCTGGATCTCAACATGCCGGGCATGGATGGCATCCAGACCCTCAAGGCGCTACGCGAGGCGGGCTTTGCCGGACGCATCGTGATGTTCACCGTCTCCGACCACGAGGACGATCTGGTAGCGGCACTGCGCGCCGGCGCCGACGGTTACCTGCTCAAGGACATGGAGCCCGAGGAGATGGTTCGCCAGCTGCGTCAGGCCGCCCTGGGTCGCATGGTGGTCAGCGAGAGTCTCACCGCGCTGCTCGCCGAAGCGCTGCGCAGCCAGCGCACGCAACCGGCCACGCCGGACATCCACAGCCTGACCCAGCGCGAGCGCGAAATCCTGCGCGAGCTGGCCGCCGGACTCTCCAACAAGCTGATCGCCCGCAAGCTCGACATCACCGAAGGCACGGTCAAGGTGCACGTCAAGCACCTGCTCAAGAAGCTCAACCTGCGCTCACGGGTGGAGGCAGCGGTGTGGGCCGTCCAGGAGGGCATCGACCGGTAGGAAAACGAGGGAGGTAAGAGCGGGTTCTGTGTGGATACCTCCAATGACTTCTCGGCGCCGGCAGGGCGCCTCTCTTTTGCCTGTCGAGTTTTACAACATCAAAAAAAACAGTGGTTTATAAAAATACCCCTGCTACCCCTCAAGTGGTATTTCCCTGATTTTCCGGCCATTTCGCCCGGTTTCGCCGCTCCTAGCGGCGTCGTATCTTGCGGTCATCTGGACTGAATTGATCCCGGTCAGGCCTCAGGGTGCAAGCCGGGCATCGACGGACTCACCATCAGGGGAAACCACCATGGCCAATACCAATGCCGACCTGGGCAGGGTCGCCTCCGGCAGGAAGAATGCCGACCTCGAACACTGGGACGTCGAAAACGACGCTTTCTGGGAGCGCGAGGGCAAGAAGGTCGCCACGCGCAACCTGTGGATCTCCATCCCCAGCCTGCTGATGGGCTTCGCGGTATGGCTGATGTGGGGCATGATCACCACTCAGATGCGCAACCTCGGTTTTCCGTTCAGCGTCGACCAGCTGTTCACGCTGACGGCGATTGCCGGCCTCTCCGGCGCCACCCTGCGCATTCCCGCCTCGTTCATGATTCGCATCGCCGGCGGGCGCAACACCATCTTCCTGACCACCGCCCTGCTGATGCTCCCCGCCGCGGGTACCGGCATCGCGCTGATGAACCCCGGCACTCCCTTCTGGGTATTCCAGGCCCTGGCTCTGCTCTCGGGCATCGGCGGCGGCAACTTCGCCTGCTCGATGAGCAACATCTCCACCTTCTACCCGAAGAAGCAACAGGGCTATGCCCTGGGCATGAACGCCGGTCTCGGCAACTTCGGCGTCACCACCATGCAGATCCTGATTCCGCTGGTGATGACCGTGGGCATTTTCGGCGCCATCGCCGGTGGCCCCATGGAGCTGCAGCAGGCCAGCGGCACCCTGATCGGCCGCATCGAGGCGGGCACCGAAACCTGGATCCAGAACGCCGGCTTCGTCTGGCTGGTGTTCCTGATCCCGCTGGCCTTCGCCGGCTGGTTCGGCATGAACAACATCCGCGACATCACCCCCAACCCCGGCAGCCCCATGGCGGCCTTCAGCAAGATCCTCGGCCTCTACGGCGTGGGCATGCTCACCGCCATCGCCGGCGTGGTGGCACTGGGCTGGCTCAACATGTGGATCGCCCTGCCGCTGACCATCGGTCTGACGCTCGCTCTGCTGCGTCTGCTGCCCGGCCAGATCCGCGCCAACATCCAGAAGCAGTTCGCCATCTTCTCGAACAAGCACACCTGGTCGATGACGGTGCTCTACATCGCCACCTTCGGCTCCTTCATCGGCTTCTCGGCGGCCCTGCCGCTCTCCATCACCGTCATCTTCGGCAACATGATGGACGTGGCCGCCGACGGCAGCGTCACCCGCATCGCCAACCCCGACGCGCCCAGTGCCCTGACCTGGGCCTGGATGGGCCCCTTCGTCGGCGCCCTGATCCGTCCGGTGGGCGGCTGGATCTCCGACAAGCTGGGCGGCTCCATCGTCACCCAAGTGATCTCGGTAATCATGGTGATCGCCTCGGCGGCCGTGGGCTACGTGATGATGCTGGCCTACAACTCGACCGACCCCAACCAGTACTTCTGGATGTTCCTGGTGCTCTTCATCGTGCTGTTCGCCGCCAGCGGCATCGGCAACGGTTCCACCTTCCGCACCATCGGCGTGATTTTCGACCAACAGCAGAAGGGCCCGGTGCTGGGCTGGACGTCAGCCGTGGCCGCCTACGGCGCCTTCATCGCCCCGCGGGTGATGGGCGAGCAGATCAAGCTGGGTACCCCGGAGCTCGCCATGTACGGCTTCGCGATCTTCTACGCGATCTGCCTGGCGGTGAACTGGTGGTTCTACCTGCGCCCGAACGCCGAGATCAAGAACCCCTAACAGCAACCCACCCTGGCGCCGTCACGACCGTGCCCTTCTCCCCCGAGTCCGGGCACGGTCATTCGAAAGTCCGTCTCACACGGAGGTAAGTCATGAAGATCATGATCGCCTATGACGGCTCACGTAACGCCAAGCTGGCACTCGCCCAGACGGTCGGCATGTTCCGCTGCAACGCGCCACTGCTGATGCTGGTGGGCGTCGCCGAGAACCCGCGCGATGCCACCGACGCCAACGAAGATCTCTTCCAGGAGGAGGTCGACGAGCTCAAGAAGGCGCTGCAGGAAGGCGCCGACTTCGCCACCCGGGAGGGTTTCGACGTCGACTGGAGCCTCGCCGAGGGGGATGCGCGCAAGATGCTGCTGCACGCCACCCAGAAGCATCGGCCCGATCTGTTGATCATCGCTCGCCACAGCAACAAACCCGATGGGGGCATCATCGCCCAGTCGTTGAGCTACTTCGTCGACGAACTCGACTACATGACCTTCGGCAGCGTCAGCTCCTTCCTCGCCCGGCGAGTGGAGTGTCCTCTGCTGATCTTTCCCAGCCCCTGAAACCGGATTCCAGGCTCCTTCCTTCGCGAGATCAGGATGACACGACCATGAAAGTCGCCGACCTATTCAAGTTTCGCACCCCCGAGATCCGGGCCCTGCACCTGACCTGGATCGCCTTCTTCATCACCTTCTACGTCTGGTTCAACATGGCGCCGCTGGCCAGCAGCATGCTCAAGAGCGTGGACTGGCTGACGGCGGACGACCTCAAGCTGTTCGCCATCTGCAACGTGGCGCTGACCATCCCGGCACGCATCATCGTGGGCATGGCACTCGACCGCTTCGGCCCGCGCCGGGTGTTCTCGGTGCTGATGGTGAGCATGTCGATCCCTGCCCTGGTGTTCGCCTTCGGCGATACCATGACCCAGCTGCTGGTTTCCCGCCTGGTGCTGAGCTCCGTGGGCGCCAGCTTCGTGGTGGGCATCCACATGACGGCGCTGTGGTTCAAGCCCAAGCACATCGGCTTCGCCGAGGGCTTCTACGCCGGCTGGGGCAACTTCGGCTCCGCCGCCGCCGCCATGACCCTGCCGACCATCGCCATCACCTGGTACGGCGGTGCCGATGGCTGGCGCTGGGCCATCGCCCAGAGCGCCATCGTCATGGCCGCCTACGGCGTCTACTACTGGTTCGCCATCACCGACGGCCCCGATGCCAAGGCGCACCGCAAGCCACGCAAGGCCATGGCCATGGAGGTGAGCAGCTGGGGCGACATGATCAAGCTGATCCTGTGGACCATCCCGCTGGTGGGCGTGCTGGGCATCCTGGTGTGGCGCATTCAGAACCTGGGCTACCTCTCCACCACCGGCGCCGTCATCGCTTACCTGGCCATCGTCGCCGTGGTCGCCTACCAGATCGTGCAGATCCTGCGCGTCAACGTGCCGATCCTCAAGAAGGGCGTACCCGAGGACGACAAGTACTCCTTCAACAGCGTGGCCGCGCTCAACAGCACCTACTTCGCCAACTTCGGCGCCGAACTGGCGGTGGTCTCCATGCTGCCGATGTTCTTCGAGCAGACCTGGGGGCTCAGCGCTGCCGTCGCCGGCCTGATCGCCGCCTCGTTCGCCTTCATCAACCTGGTGGCACGCCCCATGGGCGGCCTGGTCTCCGACCGCCTGGGCAACCGCCGCTTCGTGATGCTCAGCTACATGTTCGGCATCGGCGTCGGCTTCGTACTGATGGGACTTCTCGACTCCAATTGGCCGCTGATCATCGCCATCGCCATCACCATCTTCACCTCCTTCTTCGTGCAGGGGGCGGAAGGGGCGACCTTCGGCATCATTCCCTCGATCAAACGCCGCATCACCGGGCAGATCTCGGGCATGGCCGGGGCCTACGGCAACGTCGGCGCGGTGGTCTACCTGACCATCTTCACCTTCGTCACGCCCACTCAGTTCTTCTACATCATCGCCACCGGCGCCTTCCTCAGCTGGCTGATCTGCCTGCTGTGGCTCAAGGAGCCCGAAGGCGCCTTCGACGAGGAGTACTTCGTCTCCTCGGTGGACCGCATGATCGAAGAGCAGGAGCAGGCACCGCCCAAACCCCAGCAGGGGGGATAGTACGACCTGGCGTGCGATGGCCGCTCCGGCGGCCGTCGCACGACATCTTTCGAACCGCAAAGGAGACAGCATGGCTTCGCAGCGCTTCAAGCAGTATTCAGTGCTCGCTGCCAACACTTTCGCCTTCACCATGTGCTTCATGGTGTGGACGATGTTCGGCGAGATCGGCGTGCCCATTGCCGAGGAGCTCGGCCTCAACGGCACGCAGTTCGGCATCCTCACCGCAATCCCCATCCTCACGGGTTCGCTCACTCGCCTGCCCCTGGGGGCCATGACCGATCGTTACGGCGGCCGCCCGGTCTTCTTCATCATCCTGGTGCTCATCGTGCCGGCCATCTGGATGGTGCAGTTCGCCACCCAGTACTGGCAGTTGCTCATTCTCGGCACCCTCATCGGCCTGGCCGGCGGCTCCTTCTCGGTGGGCATCACCTACACCGCCAAGTGGTTCGAGAAGGAGCGCCAGGGTCTGGCCATGGGCATCTTCGGTGCCGGCAACGCGGGCGCCGCAGTGACCAAGTTCATCGCCCCCACGGTCATCGTGGTACTGGGCTGGCAGGCGGTGCCCAATATCTACGCCGCCATCATGCTGATCACGGCGATCGTCTTCTGGTTCTTCACCTACTCCAACCCGACGCATCGCAATGCCGACCGCGTTTCCCTCCGCGAGCAGGTCAAGGTGCTCAACGATCCCAAGGTGTGGAAATATTGCCAGTACTATTCGGTGGTGTTCGGCGGCTACGTGGGCGTCTCGCTGTGGCTGACCCGCTACTACATGAACGAGTACGGCCTGGGAATCCAACTCGCCGCACTGATCGCCACCATCTTCGTGCTGCCCTCAGGGGTGATTCGCGCCTTCGGCGGCTGGCTCTCGGACCGCTTCGGCGCCCACACCGTTACCTGGGGGTGCATGTGGGCGAGCCTGGTGGCCCTGTTCATCATGTCCTATCCCGAGACCCAGTATCGCGTGACGACCACTGGTGGCGAGGGCATGGTGGAGTTCGGCTTCGGCATTCCGGTATGGCTGTTCACCGCCGCGCTGTTCGTGGTGGGCATCGCCTGGGGCATCGGCAAGGCTTCGGTGTTCAAGTACCTCTCCAACGACTATCACGAGAACCTCGGTCTGGTCTCCGGCATCGTGGGGCTAGCCGGCGGCCTGGGCGGCTTTCTGCTGCCGATCATGTTCGGCGCCCTGGTCGATCTCACCGGCGTGGCCACCACCGTGTGGATGCTGTGCTTCGGCGTGACCTTGGTTTCCATCGTGTGGATGTGGTGGACCGAGCGGCGAGTGCCGATGCTCACCCGGGACGAGCACCATCAGGCGACCGTGATCGAGACTCCGCCCCGGGCCTGAGTGCGACAATCTGCCCGAGCCAATACCCGACCCCTCTGCTCAGGTATTGATCCGTGACAAGGACAGCGACAGCATCCTGCGGCATAGTGTCGATAGTCATGCTTCGATGGGCCTAGCCTTCTGGCGAGGCCGACGTCCAACCGGCAACCCAGCCCCCTGGAGGTGGCCATGTCCGCACCATCCGCGCCCCTGCCTTCCGATGCCATTCCCGCCGAAGAACGCGGCAAGAAGCTCGCCGCCGTGGTCTACGTGCTGTTCCTGGGCAGCGTCCTGACGGTGGTCACGGCGCCGGTTGGCGTCCTCTTGGCCCACCTGCGCCGCCGCCATGCCGCCGACTGGGTGGCCAGCCATCTGCAGTTCCAGATTCGCACCTTCTGGTTGGGCATCGCCGGTGCGGTACTCTGCCTGCTGGCCTGGCAGCTGCTCGGCTGGCTCCGCCTGCCCGCCTGGGCCCCCTGGGCATTGGGTTACGGCTTCTTCACGGCCTGCCTGATCTGGATGGTCGGGCGCTGCGGCGTGGGCATCAACCGCTTGATGAGGGGGCTGTCCATCGAGGCCCCCAAGAGCCTATGGCTGGGCGGCGCCTCCGTCAGCCTGCGCGACTGACGACGGAGACCCATCATGAACGCATCGGTCACGACTCGCTCCGCGCCGCTTTCCGCCCGCTCGACCGCCGTCACCGCCATCGCCTGGGGCTTCATCGCCTTTGCCGTGGTGACCGTCGCCCTGCTAGGCCTGGCCCTGCTTCCCGGTGACCGACTGGCGCTGGTCCTGGCCGTCGAGCCCGGCAGCGGCGGCCTGACCGGCGGTGTCGCCTGGCTACTCGAGCGCAGCCAGGCCCTGGCCGTGCTGCTGCTCGCCGGCGCCCTGCTCACCCTGTGGCTGGCCATCGCGCTGCTGCAGCGCCGCCCCTGGGCGCGACGTGCCTTTCTCGCCCTGCTCGCAACGGGCTTCGTCGCCGTGCTGGGTGGAGCCGCCTTGACGCCGCTCACCTTCAGCTTGCTGCCCGAGGCCGCCACCAGCGCTGCGGTGGATCGCAGCGCCCCCACTGCCGGGCTCACCGGTACACTGAGCGCCATCATCCTCATCGCCACACTGCTGGCGGTGCTGTTCGCCTGGGCAGGGTGGAAGCTCGGCTCCCCCACGGTCCGCCACGAGTTCCGGCCACAGGAGGGTTGAGCGTGTCATCCCGCGAGCGTCACGCAGCGCACGCCCTGCCCAACCCCGGCTGGGGACCGCTCTCCGCATTACCCGGCAACCCGCTGATGTGGGTGCTGATACTCAGTGAGATGCTGGTCTTCACGGCCTTCTTCGCACTCTACGCCTGGCAGCGCGCCACCGACGTGGCCGCCTTCAATGCCGCCCAGCAGGCCCTCGACCCGCTGATGGGCGGGCTCAACACCCTGGTGCTGCTGACCAGCGGGCTGTGCGTGGCACTGGCCGTGGAAGCCATCTCCCATGGCCAGCGGCGACGCACCCGCCAGTGGCTGGCCGCCAGCATGGCACTGGGCGTGGTGTTCGGCGTGATCAAGGTGATCGAGTATGCCGACAAGTTCGCGGCCGGCATCACCCCCGACACCCATCTCTTCTTCGGCTTCTACTACGGTCTGACCGCCTTCCACTTCGCCCACGTGCTGTTCGGCCTGGGGCTGCTGGCACTGGTGACCTGGCGTACCAGCACCGACAATGTGGAGACCGCCGCTGCCTTTTGGCACATGGTCGACCTGATCTGGATTTTGCTCTACCCGCTTATCTATTTATTGCGCTGAGGGCTCTCTACTGCGCTACCCCCCGTCACCGCCCTGAAAGCGGCCCGACCCGATGAGGTGATAATGACCACTTTGCCCGGCACCCGCCGCCTGCTCGCCACCTGGCTCACGCTGATGGGGCTGACGCTCGTCGCCATGCTCTCGGCGCGGCTCGATCAGGGCAGCTGGGCGCCGCTGCCGCTGTGGTCGGCCGGACTGGTACTCGTGGTCACCGGTTTCAAGGCCCAGCGGCTGCTGATGGTCTACCTCAATCTGCGCGCCGCCACGCCGGCCTGGAAGGGTACTTTCATAGGGCTGGTCATCTTCACCCTGGCGCTGATCGGTGCCGGCTATGCGGCGCCGCGGCTGGGACTCGCCTGAAAGCCGTTGGCGTGGTCCCAGCGATCAACGCCGAGATGAGCTGGAATCGGAGCGGGAAGTCCCCGGCGAGGGCGGCGGTTTGCGTGCCCACGCCTCGAGGACGCGGGCCAGGCGCATCAGGCCGTAAACGATGAGGGGCACGAGCAGCATCAGCCCCACCCCCCAGTCGCGGTTGTTGATCAGCCAGGCCAGGGGCAGCACCACCGCCAGGCCGATGGTGAGCCCAATGGCAACGGCAATGGCGAGACGGGGATTGGTCATGGCCATGTCTCCTCAGGTGCCGATGATCTGACGGTAGATGCCCGGCAGCGCCAGCGACAGGTGCTCGGGGCGATTGAGGATGGCGTAGCTGCCGCGCCCGAACAGGTGCGGCACGTAGCGGTGGCCTTCGCTGTCGACGGTCACGCCGAATACCTTGACCTCCTGCTGACGCGCCTCAAGCACCGCCTTGCGGGTATCCTCGATGCCGTAGCGCCCTTCATAGTAGTCGGTATCGTTGGGTTTGCCGTCGGTGAGTACCAGCAGCAGGCGATGGCGGTTGGGGCGTTTGGCCAGCTCCTGGGTGACGTGACGGATCGCCGGCCCCATGCGCGTGTAGTGACCGGGGCGCAGCGCGGCGATGCGGCGCGCCACCCGATCGCTCATGGTCTCCTCGAAGCCCTTCAGGGTGTTGACCCACACCTTGTGGCGGCGATGCGAGGTGAAGCAGTGGATGGCATAGTCGTCACCGCAGCCGGCCAGGCCGTGCCCCAGCACCAACAGGGCCTCCTTCTCGACGTCGAGGACGCGCCGATCCTCGAGCCAGGCTTCGGTGGAGAGCGAGACGTCGATGAGGATCGACACGGCGAGATCGCGCGCCTGCTCGCGGGCCGACAGGTAGATCCGGTCACTGGCTTCGCCGGTGGCGGCCAGATCGCAGCGCGAACGGATCACCGCATCCATGTCGAGGTCACTGCCGTCCAGCTGGCCGCGCAGGATCTCGCGACGTGGCCGCAGTGCCTCGAACTCGCGGCGCACGCGGCGAATGCGTCGCCGGGTCGCTTCATCGGGCTCCCACTGTTCGCCCTCCTCGCTCTGCACATCGCTGTGGACGACGCAGTGGTCCGGCAGGTAAACCTGCTTGCGGTGGTGCCACTCAGGATAGGTGTGGCGCCCCGCCAGGCGACCTCCTGTCGCCTCGTCCGGTGCCAGATCAAGGTCGAGCTTGAGCCGCGAGGCCGCCTGCTTGCGGTTGGGGCTGAGCACGATCTCCTCCATCTGGTCGGCCGCCTCCTTGGCGGTCTCCTCCTCCTCGTCCTCGACGTGGCGGTTGAGGTTCACCATCTCGGCCCAGGAGAGCATCTTCTCTGAGGCGTTGAGCATCAGCGGGTCGTCGCGGTCGGCTTGATCCTGCTCGCGGCGGTCGGCCTGGCGCTTGCCGGCATCGTCTTCCGGTTGGTTGCGACGCAAGGCGATCTCCGCATCGTCGGCGGTGTCCTCGCGAGCGCCGTCACGGGTACCCAGCGACACCACCTGCCCCCACAGCGGCACCGGCAGCGGTGGCCGATAGCCCCGCGGAGCCTGGAAGTCGGCCAGTGACAATCCGTCATCGACGACGGCGCGATGCATGGCGGCGGCCCAACCGTCGTCATCGGGCACCGGACCACCGAGCTGGGCGAGCAGCGCTTCCTCCAGCGCCGCCTCCATGGGCGGCAGGCGCTTGCGCTGAGGGCGAACCTCGCGCAGCGACTGGCACAGCCGGGCGTGGCGCTCGGCCAGGCCCGGAAAGCGTTCGAGCACCCGCAGGGTGGTACGACGCGTCGTACGCAGTGCCAGTAGATCGTTCTGCAGGGGGTCGGGGGCAACCTCGACACGCTGGCCCGACGCCAGGTAGGCGGTGAGCCAGATGTAGAGGTCACGGTTCAGAGAGGCGTCGGCAAACAGCGCGATGCGCGGCGGCAACAGCAAATGCTCCTCGTCACGGCGCGCCTGGTCCAGCGCCTCTTCGTCGAGACCCAGACGCTGTCGTAGCGACAGCCGGTGACGAGAGTTGCGCCGGGCGATGGCGGCCACCTCGATACCGGACTCGCCACCGCCACTGCGAAAGAAGACGCCGAGCAGCGTACGCAGATCGTCCAGATGCACCGCCGATTCGGGGTGATCCGGATAGCTGGCCGCGCTGGAAGCCCAGCGGTGCCAGTGGCGGCCGACGAACTCCTCGACCTCGAGAAAGTCCAGCATCATCAATCTCCTGAGCGAGAAGACGTTAATTCATGTCGGCGCTCTTTGCTCGGGACTAGCCCGGCGGCAGGCCCGCCCCCGATACACCTCGCGATAAGGCACCGTCTTACCCAAAGGTTGCCTTGATCGATTCCAGCAGCCCTTCCTGAACGTCCTGATCGTCGGAGAGCGGTTCCACCAGGGTCGCCTGGGTCGCTTCGAGGATCGGCATCCCTGCGGCGATCAGGGTCGCACAATAGACGAGAAGACGCGTAGACACGCCCTCTTCCAGATCCTGGCCCTTCATGGCGCGCAGCCGCGAGGCCAGGTTGACCAGGGCAGCGCAGCGATCGTAAGCCAGGCCGCTCTCGCGGGCGACGATCTCGCACTCTGCCTTGGGGGGCGGAAAATCGAACGACATCGCCACGAAACGCTGGCGGGTGCTCGGCTTGAGCGACTTGAGGATGTGCTGATAGCCGGGGTTGTAGGAAACCACCAGCATGAAATCGTCCGGCGCCTCGAGCAGCTCGCCGGTGCGTTCCAGCGGTAGCAGGCGACGGTCGTCGGTCAACGGGTGCAACACCACGGTGACGTCCTTGCGTGCCTCGACCACCTCGTCGAGGTAACAGATGCCGCCCTCGCGCACGGCGCGGGTCAGCGGACCGTCGACCCAGCGCGTTTCGCCACCCTGCAGCAGGTAACGACCGGTGAGGTCGGCGGCGGTGAGGTCGTCGTGACACGAGACGGTGAACAGCGGCCGCCCGAGCTTCGCCGCCATGTGGCTGACGAAACGGGTCTTGCCGCAGCCGGTCGGCCCCTTGAGCAGCAACGGCAGTCGCTGCTGGTAGGCCTGCTCGAACAGCGCGCATTCGCTGCCGACCGGCTCGTAATAGGGCAGCGTCTGCTCGACGGCAGGATCGCTGGCAATGGCGGTATCGGACATGGTCACTCCAGGAGAAGGGTCGACGGGGCGCAAGCGCCCCGTCGACGAGCACTCACTCGGATGCAGTCAACGGCGCGCTGGTGGCAGGCACCTGCTCGCGTGACGGACCGAAGAAGGAGTAGAGCAGCATCACGGCAGCCACGGTCACCGCGACGCCAGAGCCCAGACGCATGATGTAGAAGAGGTCGAGCTGGCTCTGCACCTCCATGTAGTTCATGCCCAGCACCCGCTGCAGGTGAGTCTGAACGACGCCGGCAAAGGTCAGGGTGAAGGTCATGAAGCACATGGCCGAGGTCATGATCCAGAAGCCCCACATGTTCATCACCTGGTTGTACGGCTGCACGCGACGCAGCTGCGGCATGGCGTAGGTGATGATGCCCAGGATCAGCATCACGTAGGCACCGTAGAAGGCCAGGTGGCCGTGCGCCGCAGTGACCTGGGTGCCGTGGGTGTAGTAGTTGATGAACGACAGAGTGTGCATGAAGCCCCACACGCCGGCGCCGAAGAAGGCAATGGTCGGACAGCCCAGTGCCCACAGCATGGCCGCCTTGTTGGGATGGTTACGGCTGCCTTTCCAGAACATGTAGAAGGCGAACACCACCATGGCGAAGAACGGGATCACCTCGAGGGTGGAGAAGATGCTCCCGATGGGCTGCCAGTAGCTCGGCGCACCGATCCAGTAGTAGTGGTGTCCGGTACCCAGCAGACCCGAGAACAGCGACAGGCCGACGATGACGTAGAGCCACTTCTCGATGACCTCGCGGTCGACGCCGGACATCTTGATCAACAGGTAGCCGAGCAGCGAGGCCATGATCAACTCCCACACGCCTTCGACCCACAGGTGCACGACCCACCACCAGTAGAGCTTGTCCACGGCGAGGTTCGAAGGATTGTAGAAGGCGAACAGCCAGAACACCGCCGCCAGCCACAGGCCCAGCATCAGCACCAGGTTGATGGCCGTCTTGCGCCCCTTGAGCAGGGTCATGCTGGTGTTGAATAGGAAGATCAGATAGGAAATGGTGATCAGCACCTTGATCCAGAACGGCTGCTCGAGAAACTCGCGCCCTTCGTGGATGCCGAACTGGTAGCCGACCAGCGCCGCTGCACCGGCAAAGGCGAAGATTGCCAGCTGCAGGTAGGCAAGCCCTGGGCTGTGAATCTCCTGCTCGGCCTCTTCGGGCATCAGATAGTAGGTGCTGCCCATGAAGCCGATCAACAGCCATACGATCAGCAGGTTAGTATGGCTGACACGCATGATGTTGAAGGGCATCACTTCAGCCATGAAGTTGGGTGCGATATAGACGGTGGCCGCCAGCAGACCGAAGACGATCTGCAGTGCGAAGAGCGCCATGGCCACCATGAAGAATGGCAAGGCCACCTTCTGGGTTTCGTATTTCATCGGTATCGTTCTCCTTGCATCATCAACCCGGACTCACGTCACGCCGCTCAACCCGCGGGGTGCGGTGGCCAATCCTGGTCGTCGATGGAGTCGGTCCACTTGAGGAAGTCGATCAGCGCATTCATCTCCTCGTCGCTGAGGTCGAAATACGGCATCTGGCGACGCCCTTCCGCGCCGGTCGGCTGGGCTCGCATCCAGGCGGTCAGTGCCATGCGTGCGCCTTCCGGGTTGTCGTGGCCGCCATAGCGCTCCCAGACGTTGGCCAGCTCCGGCGCGAAGTAGGCACCCTCGCCCATGATGCTGTGGCAGTTGATGCACATGTTCTCTTCCCAGACGTGCTTGCCGAGCTCGACGGAGTCGGTCAACCCCTCTTTGTCGGTGGACGTGTTGACCATGTACCAATGGCTATGAGCCGTCAGCGCGGTAAACAACAGGAAGAAAAACAGCGAGCCGCCATAGAAGATATTGCGGGCCGCTGCCTTGGTGAGGCCTTCGGTCATGGGCCATCCCCCCTTGCTTGCTTGGCATTTGCGGGACCCGCAGCCGTCATCGACCGGTCCCACCCCTTTTTCTAAACATGCATTTATGATGCATGTTTAGAATAGCAGGAGCCACCCCGCCCGGGCATTGACCTTGGTCAAATTGGAGGAAAGAAGCGACACCGCCGCGATCATGGCGCCGCCTGGCGACTCGCGACACGATGTCGCAGGCCGACCGGAGAAATCCAGCACATGCGACTCAGCTCTCGACGATATCGTCGATCCAGGTCAGCGATGCAACGCCGGCCGGCAAGCCCAGCGTGGGTACGGCCAGCAGGGCAACCTGGCGCAACGCTTCGGGCTCGATGCCCTCACGCAGGCCTCGCCGCACATGGGAGTGAACGGCGCCCTCGGAGCCGGCGCCTGCCGCCAGGGCGAGCTTGACCAACCGGCGGGTGCGCGCATCCAGTGGCCCACTTTCGGCGCAGCGTTGACCGAGAGTCTCGAACGCCTCCCATACCGCCGGATATTCCTCGGCCACCTTGCCGGCACCGCTGGGGAGAGAGTGATCGCTCATGGGTTCATTCTTCCTGGCGAGTGAATCGTTGACGCGCCCTCAGTATAGACACCCGTGACGCGTCAGCCAGCTGACAGGATCGCCAACCAGGAGAGCGGGTGATGAGCGACGGCAGCCCCCACCATGTAGGCGAAGGCCGCTACTGCTGCCACCGCCGCCACGGCTCGGGTGACGGGGCGGCGTCCGCGCTTGATCGCCAAGGTGCCCAGGCCGATGTAGAGCAGTAGAGCGACGAGCTTGGCGGCAAGCCAGAGGTGCTGGTGAGGCCACATCGACAACATTACCATCAGCAATATCCCGAAGGTGAGCAGCAGCGTGTCGTTGACGTGAGGCAACACCTTCACCCAGCGGCGCTGCAGAATCGATGCCTGGCGCACCGACCACACTGCGCGCACCAGGAAGAACGCCAGGCTCAGCGTCACGGTCAGCAAGTGCAGATGCTTGATCGGCAGGTAGTACTCCAGCATGGTCGACTCCAGCTGCGGGCTGCGGGCAGAATCGTCACTCGAAGCTGGCGCGAGGTGCAGGCAGGCTAGCCGTCCTGGCCATCGGCACGCGACGACAGCAATGGCACCGTATAGTGGAACAGGAAAACGCCGTAGGCCAGACACCAGAAGATGATGCCCAGGTTGTAGGTCCAGTGGGTGATCTGCGGAAACAGGGCCAGCACCGGCGAGCGCAGCAACGCGGCCGCCACCATCAATCCCAGCGCCACGCCGATGCCCGGCAGGGTACGGATGGGACGCGCGGTGTGGCCAAGCGCAACGCGCGACATCATGGCCAACATCATGGTGCCCATGCCACCGATGGTCAGGGCATGCACGGCGAGTTCGGCGCGAAAGCTGCCCAGCTGCGAGAGCGCCCACATGGCCAGCCCAATCGGTATGAACGCATAGCTGACATGCAGTCCCCACAGCAGCGGTTCACGCCAGCTCGCCAAGCCATCCCAGCGCGCCAAGCGTAGCCCATTGGCCACTGCCGCCAGCCCCATGAGGGCAGCCAGCAAGGGCGCCGGCAGCGTCAGCCCCAGCATGGCCAGCAGTTGAGCCAGCACCAGTGCCATGACGCTACCCAGGCTGGCGTATTCCAACCCCGGAATGGGTGCCTTCCTCGGTCGTCCCAGGCGATTGGCCGTGAACATGGCGATCACTCGACCGCCGACCACCACCATCAGCAGCGTGATCAACAGCACCGCCAGATAGGACGCCTGGCGGATGAGGTCGGCATCGCCATTCATCACGCCGAGGTGCATGGCCAGGTTGGCAATGAAGAGCAGTGTGAGCGCGGGCAGGAAGACCAGGTTGCGCCAGCGCTTTGCAGCAATGACCAGGCGCGCCATGACCGCCGCCACCGCTGGCAGAAAGAGCAGATCGACGAATGCCAGCAGCCAGGCCGGCAGCCCCAGGGGAAAGGCCATCAGCAGTCGCGCCGCCAACCAGGTGGCCACCAGCGCCAGCAGCGGCCCTCCCTTGAGGCTCGGCAACCCCGTCCAGTTCTGCACCGCAGTGAGCAGAAAACCCGCGACCACGGCCATGGCAAAGCCGAAGAGCATCTCGTGCTGATGCCAGAACATCAGCCCGCCGTAGGGGCGCAACAGGATGTCACCGTGCCAGAAGGCGAACCACACCACCATGGAGAGGACGCTGAACAGCGCCGCCAGCAGGAAGAAGGGGCGGAAGGCCAGACGCGCCACGGGCAGGCGCGCCAACGTGGTAGAAGACAGGGAAGACGAAGAGGACGGCATGGTCGCGATACCTGAGTAAAACGCTTGGACATGCGCATTGTGCGCCAACTGACGCGCGGCTTCCATGACAAGTATCAAGAATGCTTCTTACGAAGAGTGGCCGTCGCCGGAACGGGCAACCGAAGTCGGCTGACGGCTTTGCGTCTCAGTGGCTGGTTCCTTCCTCGTACTGCGTCTTGTTCCATACGTTGTACTTGCCCGAAGGCTTCTTCATCGGCATGCGGTCGAGCTCCTCCAGCGTCTCGGCGTCGATGCGCAGCAGCGCGCCGTCGTCGTCCCAGATGCTCAGCAGCAGGGTCTCGCCGTCGCGATCGAACTCCACATGGGCGGCCGTCTTGCCGGGCTCGGGAATCAGCGTTTCGGCGATCTCCAGCGTCTGCTTGTCGATCACGTGAATGCGGTCGTGGTTGGGGCCGAAGAAGACGTCCACCCACACGTAGGGCGAGTTCTCGTGGCTGCGCATGAAGAAGCCCGGCCCGTCGGTCTCGATGTGGGTGATCAGCGACCAGTCGCTCATGTCGAACACCGACACCAGCCCCTTGTCGATGTGCGGGATCGCCATCACCCGGCGCCCGTCGAGTTCCCAGGTGGTGCCGGCGCCCAGGTGGGGCATGCCCTCCAGCGGCAGGTCGGCCACCTTTTCCTCTGCATCCATGTCGAACACCACGCCACCGCCGCCGTCGCCGCGGGATGCACCCACCAGGTAGCGGTACGACTGATCGAAGAAGAAGTCATCCATATAGTCCGGCGCCGCCATGCGATGCAGAGCGAAGTCGCCGACCAGCGGCTCGTCACCTTCGGCACGCTGTTCGGGCCAGCGGACCTCCCAGATCTCGGGAATGTCCTTGAGGGCGGCGACGAAGCTATTGCGCGGCGGCGCCGTGTACACCGCGCTGACCCGCGAGGTCTCGCCGTTCTCGGCCTCCACCGGCAGGGTGGCGATCAGCTCGAGATTGCGGGCATCGAACAGCACCAGGGTGTGCGGCAGGTAGTTGGCGGCCATCACGTAGCGGCCATCGGCCGAGACGGCGATATTGCGCATGTTGATGCCGGCACGCACCTCGGCGGTGACTTCGAGGTTGTAGATGTCGTACTTGGTGATCCAGCCATCGCGGGAGCCGAAGTAGACGTAACGGCCATCCGGCGTGTACTTGGGCCCGCCATGCAGAGCATAGCGGCTGGGAAAGCGCTCGATGCGCTCGAAGGTGTCGCCATCAAGCAGGCTGACGTGGTGGTCGCCCGTCTCCACCACGATGAAGAGGTTCTTGAGATCCTCGACCTCGAACCCCGGTTCGTCGGGCAGACTCCCGTAAGGATGATCGACGACATGGCTGGCGAGGATGTCGTCATCCGTCCAGGTCGGTTCTTCCTCGGGCGGCTCATAGATCCACTCGGCCAGTGCGGCGACTTCGTCATCGTCGAGCAACGCACCGAAGGCCGGCATCTGCGTGGCCGGGCGACCGTCACGAATCACCTCCTGGGCCGCGTCGGGCTTGAGTCGCGATAGGTTTTCCGGCAGCAACGCCGGCCCGATTCCGCCCAGCCGCCCCACGCCGTGGCAGGCGGAGCAGTGCTGGTTGTAGAGCATGTGCGGATCCGGCGTCTCGGCCAATGCTGGCGATGCCATCACGCCGAGCCCCCACAGGGCTCCGGTCAACAGAGTCGTCACGGTGATGCGCAGGTTCACAGTGCCAGCCTCCCCATGGGCGGTTCCTCCATCGCATGCCGGGTCAGGTTGGTCATTGCCGGCGCCAGATGATCGGCCAGGCGAACCACCTCGCCCACCACGATGAGGGTCGGCGGGCGGAACGCCTCGCGCTCGATGACCTCGACAACATCACCTAGAGTGGCCAGTACATGGCGCTGCTCGGGGGTGGTGCCGCGCTCCACCAGCGCTACCGGATGCGAGGCGGGCAACCCATGGCGTTGCATTTCGCGACTGATCAGTTCGGCGTTGGCCAGCCCCATGTAGAACACCACGGTGTGATTGGGCACCGCCAGCGCCGACCAGTCCAGCGCCAGTTCGCCGTCCGCCTTGGCGTGGCCGGTGACGAAGGTGACGCTCTGGGCGAAGTCGCGATGGGTGAGCGGAAAACCCGAGTAGGTGGAACAGCCGGATGCCGAGGTGATGCCCGGCACCACGCGAAAGCCGATGCCATGCTCGATGAGGTACTCGGCCTCCTCACCGCCGCGGCCGAAGATGTAGGGGTCGCCGCCCTTGAGACGCAGCACCCGCTGTCCGTCGCGGGCCAGGCGCACCAGCAGAGCGTTGGTTTCTTCCTGAGGCAGGGCATGGTGACTCGCCGCCTTACCGACGTAGAAACGCTCTACGCCGGGGCTCGCCAGCGCCAGCACTTCCTGGGAGACCAGGCGGTCGAAAACCAGGCAGTCGGCCTGCTGCAGCAGCGACAGGGCACGTAGGGTCAGCAGGCCCGGGTCGCCCGGCCCGGCGCCGACGATGGCGACCTCACCAGGCGCCAATGGCGCCTCGTCGAGGTCGAAACTCAGGTGTCGCGGTTGGCGGTATGTCGTCATGGTCGGCCTCTCCCCGAAGCGTCAACGCGGTCTTGTCTGGTCGGTCTTGTGTCATGTTATGGCGCAGCTATAGCTCGATGGCCTGAATGGCATCGTAGGGCGCGGCCACGCGACGTGCGCTCCCCTCGGCAACGCCGATCTCCGGGTTGCTGAGATAGCAGCCGGGATCCTCCTCCCAGGGATCTCCGCTTACCTTCCAGGCGCGCACCCGGGTATTGCCGTTGCAGATGGCCAGAAAGCCGCACTCGGCGCAGCGCCCCTTGAGCGGCCGCGGGCGCTGCCGGAAGCCACGCATCAGCGGGTCGGTGGTATCGCGCCAGATCGCCGAGAAGGGGCGTTCCCGAACGTTGCCCAGGTCGTGGTCCCACCAGAAGGTATCCGGGTGGACGTGGCCCAGATTGTCGATGTTGGCGATGTACTCGCCGGAGGCGTTACCCCCCCAGTTCAGCAAGCGCTGTTCCAGGGCATCCGCCTGCTCGGGGAAGTGTTCACGCGCCCACATCAGCAGGAAGGGACCGTCGGCGTCGTTGTTGCCGGTGACGTACTCGCGTTCGATGCCACGCTCGAGTTCGCTGCGGCAGTGATCGAACAGCCGCGTCATGGCATCGCGGGTCATCTGGTGCCAGGCATCCTGCTTGCTGTGGCGCCGCCCGCGACCGCCGTAGTTGAGGTGCGAGAGATAGAACTTGTCGACGTCGTGCTCGTCGAGCAGCGCCAGAATATCGCCGAGCTGCTCGTAGTTCTCACGGGTCAGGGTGAAGCGCAGCCCCACCTTGATGCCGCGCTCCTTGCATAGCTTGACGGCATGCATCGACTCGCGGAACGCCCCCTGGCGCTGACGGATGACGTCGTGAGTGGCCTCCAGTCCGTCGATGCTGATGCCCACGTAGTCGTAGCCGACGTCGGCGATCTCATCGATGTTGTCTTCGGTGATCAGGGTGCCGTTGGTGGACAGGCCGGTGTAGATGCCCAGCGCCCGGGCGCGGCGCGACAGGTCGAAGATATCGGGGCGCATCAGCGGCTCGCCCCCCGAGAGGATGAGTGCCGGCACGCGAAAGCGGTGCAGGTCGTCGAGCACTGCCATGGCTTCCTCGGTGGATAGCTCGCCGGCGAAGTCGATGTCCGCCGAGGTGGTATAGCAGTGCTTGCAGGTGAGATTGCAACGCCGGATCAGGTTCCAGATCACCACCGGGCCGGGTGGCTTGTGGGCCGGCGGCACTGGGGTCGGTTCGACCAGGGACTTGATGTAGCGGGTGACTCGGAACATGAGACTCTCCTCGAAAGCGGCAGCGTCTAGCGCGACTGGCCCTGCCGGTCGGAGCGGCCGGCCAGGCGCAGCCCGGTCTTCTTGAGAATGCGCGAGCTGTAGAGGATGCGATGGTCGCGGCAGGCCGCACCCAGACGCTCACGTAGCCGTGCGGCCTGCTGCTCCACCTCCTCGCGGGTTCGTCCATGCAGCATCACGAACAGGTTGTACGGCCATTCCGGCAGGTGGCGCGGGCGGCGGTAGCAATGGCTGACGCCGGGCAGCGTCGCCACTTCGCGACCCAGCCGGTCGACGTGCGCATCGTCCACGTCCCACACCGTCATGCCATTGGCCACGTAGCCCAGGCGATAGTGGTTGGGCACCGCAGCCACGCGGCGGATGATCCCGGTCGCCAGCATGCGCACCATGCGCTCGCGCACCGCCTCGCCCGACAGTCCGAGCGGCTCGCCCACGGCGCGCCACGGATCGGGAACCAGCGGCAAACCGGCCTGGGTGGCCACTACGATGGCCCGGTCGAGGACATCCAGCCCGTCCTGCCGGGGAGGGTTGCTCACCTCGGTTTCAGACGGGCAGGTGGAGACGGACATGGAATTCCTCCTGCTTGGGCATGTTGTAGACGGGCAGGCCCGTAGCCGCCTCGATCTCGGCGACCACCTCATCGATGCGCATCGGCGTTTCGGTAGCCAGCACGAACCACATGTTGAGCCGATGCTCGCGGCGATAGTTATGTGCCACTTCGGGAAATGCGTTGACGAGCTCGGTTATCCGCGGGTAATCGGGTTCAGGCACCGCCAGTGCGGCCAGGGTCAGGCCCCCGCCCAGCCGCTCGGCGTGATACATCGGTCCGAAACGGCTCAGCACGCCGCTCTCCAGCAGCCGCTCGAGGCGGTAGAGCAGTTCGCCCTCGGAGAGTTCCAGCTCGGCCGCTACGGCAGCATAGGGCGCCGCCACCAGCGGCAACCCATCCTGCAGGCGGTTGACGATACGTCGATCGGCGGCATCCAGCGTGGCTGGCTCAGGCCGGGTGATGGGCTCGGCGCTCATGGCTCGATTCCTCTTGGGTAAAGCGGCCGCCACACTGCTTGTAGGCCCGGTGACTGAACAGCACGCTATGGGGGATGGCCTCTAGGCCCTGGCGGACGACGATGTCGGCAAGCTGGGCTTCGACCTGCTCGCGGCGGGTGCCGTGGATCATGCAGAACAGGTTGTAGGGCCAGTCGGGGCGCCGCGGACGCCGATAGCAGAGCGTGACGGCCGGCTCAGCGGCCAACCGCTGACCCAGCTCGCCCACGGAGCCATCGGGCACGTCCCACACCACCATAGCGTTGGCGTCGATACCCAGGGCACGGTGGCGCACCACCAGGCCCAGGCGCTTGATCAGACCCTCGGCCTGCCAGCGCTCGACGCAGGCCAGCACCTCGCCCTCGGAGAGCCCGCACTGCTCGGCCAACGCCTGCCACGGACGCGCCGTGAGTGGCAAACCTTGCTCGAGCCGGGCGCGCAGCTGGCGCTCGGCCGCCTGGCGAGACACGATATCGCTCATACGCCCTCCAGCTCGTACCAGGGAATGGGAAAGCCGAGGTCGATGTGGAACGCCTCGAGCATGGGCAAGCGCAGCACCGGACGGCCCAGCTCGGCTTCCAGGGCATCGAGTCGGGCGTCGAGCTGCGACTCGTCTGCCGCCGTCATCACGAACCACAGGTTGTAGCGGTGCTCACGGGCGTAGTTGTGGTTCACCCCGGCGTAGTCGCTGATACGTGCCGCAACGGTATCGCGTTCGGCCTCCGGCACGGCCACGGCAGCCAGCAGACTGGCCCCGGCCCGGGCGTGGTCGAACACCGGGCCCACTCGACTCAACACACCTTCGGCGGCCAGACGTTCGAGCCGCGACAGCACCGCCGCTTCGCTCACCCCGAGCCGCTCGGCCATGGCCGCAAAGGGGCGTTCGCACAACGGGAGGTCGCGCTGATAGGCGTCGATGAGGTGTCGGTCGAGGGCATCGAGTGCGACCATTGGGCAGTCACCGGGGTCGAGTGGAATGATCTGGCTCAGTGGTATCTTACATGCCACATTCACTCGGGAAGCGATGATCGCCGCTGCCGTTGACACAGGTCAAAAGAGGTATCCTCCATATGACTTTTCCACAGGCGCGACACGACAAACCCCACTGCCATTGACGCCGGTCAAAGCAACGCCTCCGCGCCGGCGGGACACTCGCTCGAGCGTCCTTCGCCGACGCTCAGACCATTCTGCATCGCGAGGCTTTCCATGCACTTGCTGCCCCTGCTGCTCTGCGCTCTCCTGATACCGCTGGTGGCCCAGGCGGAACCGCAGGCCCCCGACGCCGAACGCCAGGCCGAACTGGAGACGCTGCTCTACCAGGATTGCGGCTCCTGCCACGGCATGACGCTGCGCGGCGGGCTGGGCCCTGCCCTACCCCGCGACCGCATGAACGAATACAGCGTCGAAGCGCTCAGCCACCTCATCCTCAGCGGCATTCCCGGCACCGCCATGCCGGGGTGGGGAGCGCTGATCGATGAGGCCGACGCACGCTGGATCGCCGAGCACCTGCAGACCGATAACCCCCTTGATACGGTGGATTCGCAGGAGTGACCCTGCGCCGCAACAGGCCAATCCGGCCAACCAGGAGAGACCCGATGCCCATTACCGCTTCGCTCAAGACCCTGCTCGTCGCTGCTGGCCTGGCACTGCTGGCGGCCACTCCGGCGCTGGCCGATGCCAGTGGCGACGATACCCCGTCACTGCGCGGCACTGGCGATCTCGGCGTGGTGATCGAGCGCGCCACCGGCAGCGTAGCGCTGGTCGACACCACCGAGAAGACCGTACTGCAGCATGTCGACGGCTTCGGCGACCTCTCTCACGCCTCGGTGAAGTTCAGTCGTGACGCCCGCCATGCCTTCGTGTTCGGCCGCGACGGCGGGCTCACGCGCCTCGACCTGCTCACCGGCGAGATCGATGGGCGTGTCATCCAGTCCGGCAACAGCATCGGCGGCGCCATCTCCCAGGACGGCCGCTACGTCGCGGTGGGCAACTACGAGCCCGGCGGCGTCAAGGTGTTCGATGCCGAAACGCTGGAGCTGGTCGCCGACGTACCCGCCGACTATGAAACGGACGAAGGCGAAACCGCCCAGGCCAAGGTGGTGGGCGTGGTGGACGCCCCCGGTAACCGCTTCGTGTTCAGCCTCTTCGAGGCGAACCAGATCTGGGTGCTGGACATGAGCGGCGACGCGCCGGAGGTGACCAAGTACCGCGACATCGGCAGCCAGCCCTACGACGCCCTGATCACCGCCAACGGCCGTTACTACATAGCGGGGCTGTTCGGCGAGGACGGCATGGCGCTGCTCGACCTGTGGCACCCCGAGAAAGGCGTGCAGCGCATCCTGCCCGACTACGGCCGCGGCGAGGAGCGCCTGCCGGTCTACAAGATGCCGCATCTGGAAGGCTGGGCCATGGCCGGCGACCAGGCCTTCTTCCCGGCGGTAGGACGCCACGAGGTGCTCGTCGCCGACACCGACGACTGGTCGCTGACCGACCGCATCGAGGTGCAGGGTCAGCCGATCTTCGTGATGAGCCGCCCCGACGAACGCCAGGTGTGGGTCACCTTCGCCCACCCCGACAACGACGCGGTGCAGGTCATCGACAGCCGGACTCACGAAGTGATCGAGACCCTCTCGCCCGGCGATTCGGTGCTGCACAAGGAGTTCACGCCGCGCGGCGAGCACATCTGGATCTCGGCCCGCGACAGCGATACCGTCACCGTCTACGACACCCGCACCTTCGAGAAGCTGGCCACTCTCGAGGCCGAATCGCCCAGCGGCGTGTTCTTCACCTACCGGGCACATCGCATCGGTCTGTAAGCGCGCCGGCAAACGCCAGGGCCCGGGTCATCGACCCGGGCCCTGCTGTTGGGATCGCCGCTGCGTGATGCTCATCGGCCTCAGCGCATTACCCTCAGCGGCACCGCAGAATAGCCGCCGGCCGGGAACTTGGCGCGTACGGCCGGTTTGTCCGGCACCGGTGACAGATGCACGGTATGGGCCAGCAGCGCCTCCATGAACAGCTCGAGCTCCATGCGTGCCAGCGGTGCGCCGGGGCAGACGTGAACGCCGGCACCGTAGAGCAGGTTGTCCCCGGGATCGCGGTCGAGGCGGAACGCGTCCGGGTCGCCGAACACTGCCTCGTCGCGGTTGGCCGAGCCCCACAGGATGGTCAGCCGCTCACCGGCGGGAATGCGTCGCCCGCCGATCTCCACCGCCCGCGTGGTGCGTCGACGGTTGGACATCAGCGGCGCATCGATGCGCAGGATCTCGTCGATGGCCGCCGGCAGCAGCCCGGGCGACTCCCGCAGTCGTGCCTGGAGCTCGGGATGAGCAGCGAGATAGCCCATCAGTATGCCGATGCTGGCCGAAATGGTGCCCAGCTCGCCCACCGTCCAGTTGCGCAGGATGCTGACGATCTCTTCATCGGTGAGCGCTCGCCCCGCCACGGTTTCGTTCATGATGCGGGTGGTGACGTCGTCAGGCGCGGCCTCGCCAGCGGCGCGACGGGACTCCAGCAGGTCGCGAATCACCCCGTCGAACTCCAGTGCCAGCTCGCCCAGCGCCTGACGGTCGCCGGCCAGGGTGGCGGCGTGCTGGCGGCGCGTCCAGTCGCGCAGCGGCTCATGCAGGCTCGTCGGCCAACCCATGAAGGCGCACTGGATCTCCAGAGCGAAATTCTGGCCCAGCTCGGCCATGGCCTCGATCTCGCCCGATTCGGGCAGGCGGGCCACCAGACTCTCGGCGATCTCACGACAACGCGGCTCGAACGCCGCCATGGGTCCGGGGCCGAAATAGGGCTCGATGAGACGCCGGAAGCGAGTGTGCTCGGGCGGATCCATGGCATTGGGCACGGAGAGGTGCCGGCTCGCCGCGTTGCTGAAGGTGTCGTGATCCTCGAGCACGCGCTTGACGTCGGCATGACGGAACAGCGACCACTGCAGGTAGTCGCTGTAGGCCACTGGGCAGCGACTGCGCATGGCATCGTAGGCGGCGATCTGATCGCGCTGTACGAACTCGGCGCGCGGATCCCAGTCGGGTTGCGGGGTCTCGCTCATCGTCACTCCTTAACGGGTGTCTGCAGAGGATCACAGGAAACCAGAAGTCGGCCAAAGCCGTATTGATGCATGTCACTTGCCACAAATTCAGGCGTTTGCCCGGAACGGGAAAGACGAGCCCATGACGATCACGATAAGTCGGGCCACCCAGGCAGTTGGAACTCCTCCTGCAGGTGGCGCAGCTCCGGCTGGTGCAGTCCGGCGACCGCCTCGACCAGCCGCTCTCCCTTGGGCAGCAGATGCACCTCGCTGCGTCTGCGGTCATGGCGTCCGGGGCGGCGCTCTACCAAGCCCAGTTGTGCGCAGCGATCGACCAGCATCACCGTACCGTGGTGCTTGGCCTGCAGCCGCTCGGCGAGCTCGCCAACCGTGGCCCACTCGCGCTCGGCGAAGCCTTTCAAGTGCAACAGCAATTGGTACTGCAGCGCGGTCAAGCCGTGCCGCTGGCAGATGTCCTCGCTGGCGCGCAGAAAGCAGCGCAGTCGATAGCGGAAGTGCGAGAGCCGTTCGAAATCCTGCTTGCTCAGGGCGTCGTCACTCATGGGCGGCTCCGATGCTGGGGTTCTGGCTACCTTGACAGGCCAGGCAGCAGCGCCTAGAAATTAATCATATCATGCTATGATATTTTACACTGCCCCCGACGAAACAGGAAACCACCATGAACCCCATCACCGTGATTCAGCTGCCTTTCACTCGCCAGGCGGGCTGGAAGGAGTTGCAGCGTCGCAAGCCCTCGATCGCCGTGCTGGCCTGGTGCCTGGTGCTGCCCATGTCGCTGCTTCCGCCGGTACTGCTCTACTACGCCGGTACGCATTACGGCGACGATTTCGTGGCCGGCTTCGGCGAGCGCGAATGGCGCTTCATCACCACCATCTTGCTGCTGGCCGAGCTGCTCACCTTCTGCGTGATGGGCTGGCTGATCCATGCCGTGGTCAACGGCACCCGCGAACTGTCGATCGGCTATCAAGACGCCTATTTGCTGGCCGCCCTGGCGCCGCTGCCGCTGTGGTCTTCGGCCATCGTGCTGCTGATTCCCAGCCTGCTGCTCAACGCCCTGGCGGTGCTGGTGGCACTGGGCATCTCCTGCAGCCAGGTCTACCACGGCCTTCAAGCGCTGTGCGCGCGCAGCGACAACGACGTGACGACCATGTCGGCCACCTACACCATCATGGCCGCCGGGGTGCTGGCCTGGGGGCTGCTGATGGCCATCGTCTGGGCGTATTGAGGCGCAACGCTTGGCCACGATGCAGCGAGGCCCCGGTCATGGCCGGGGCCTCACTGCAGTGGAACGGCGGTCTATCGCGCCTGTCGGGTCAGTCGCGCCAGTAGCCGTTGGCAGCTGCGACCGTCTGGAAGTGGGTGGCAATGACCTGGGATACGGCAATCAGGCTATCGGCGTCCTCGGCATACTCGGGGCGCAATGCCTGGCGTACCTCGCCATCGGTCTGAGTCGTCGCTACCCCTTTCTGCGACAGAGTCACCGCCAGAGCGAACCCCGCCTGCGGCGTTTCCGTGACCAGACTGGGTAGCCAGCTCTCTGCCTCACCGTCGCCGTGCTCATCGGCCCAGACCGGGCCTCCCAACACGCTCGCTCCCAACAGAGTGGAGAACAGTACGGCCAGCGGCATGCGTCGCTGCATCATCACGGGTGCGGTCATCTCGCAACCTCCTCGTCGCTTGTCGTTGTGGTGGTTCGGTATCGGTGCACATCCGCTGTACGTCATGTCTCCTTCAATGACCTCCATCGAGCGATATCGCGGGCTGCAACCCCGGCGAGGGCCACGTCGACGAGTGTCAGGCTCCACGTGCCAGCAGCATCGCCTTGATGCGGCCGATGGCACGCATCGGGTTGAGCCCCTTGGGACACACCCAGGTGCAGTTGGCGATCTGCCGACAGCGGAACACGCTGAACGGAGCGTCGAGATCGGCCAAGCGCTCGTCCGTGTCGGCAGCGCGGCTGTCGATCGGAAAGCGGTAGGCCTCAGTAGGCGAGATGCAAGCGGTGCCGGGCATTGATACGCATGACGTAGCCGATCTTGACCAGAGTAGGGCCGACGATGACCAGAATATGCGCCAGCACCTGGACCATCAGCGACAGCCGGTCGTCGATCACGTAGCCGCCCATCACGCCGGCCCCCAGCAATGCCAGCCCCAGTATCAGCAGGGTGTCGCCTAGCGTATGGGTTCGGCCGGGATCTTCGAAGTAATGCAACAGCATACGGCTCCTCCTCGCTTCTGGGCAGGCCACGACAAAGGCCACTGATGGGCATCGCTTCCTGCCAACAAAAGATGTATTTGAATTACTTCTTATAGGATAGCCGCCGTGCACCATCGGTCAACCCATCATGGGCACTCCGACACCTTCGCCAACCCCCAGTCGTCGAACAGCACGTAGAGCGCCGGAATCACCAGCAGCACCAGCACGGTGGCGCTGAGCAGACCAAACACTACGGCGATCACCAGGGGCTTGATGGCATCCGCCTGGGTGCTGGTCTCGGCCAGCAACGGCAGCAGGCCGGCGATGGTCGTGGAGGAGGAGATCAGGATGGCGCGCAGCCGGTCGCGGCTGGCGCGGCCGGCTGCGGCTGCGGCGTCGAGCCCTCTCGCCCTGTGCTCCTTGATGAAGTGGATCAGCAGAATGGCATTGTTGACCACGATGCCGGCCAGGGACGCTGCACCGATCAGCGAGGGCGTGGAGAGATAGTAGCCCATGATCACGTGTCCCCAGATGGCGCCGATGAACGCCAGCGGGATGGAGAGCATGACGATCAGCGGCTCCACGTAGCTGCGGAACTGGAACGACAGGATCACGAAGATCCCCACCAGGCCGATCAGCAGGGCGCGGCCGATGGAGCCGCCGGTCTCCGCGGAGCTGGCCACCTGGCCCTCGAAGGTGACTTCCACATCGGGATGCTTCTCCCGGAAGTCTTGCAGCCAGCCGCTGCCGATCAGATCGTCGACGATGGCCTGGCCGCTGGCCTGACGGGCGTCTACGTTGGCCTCCACGGTCACCGTGCGCCGCCCGTCGATACGAGTGATGCGTGCCCACTCGCGACGCTCGGCCATCTCGGTTACCACCGAAAGCGGCACTTGGCTGCCGTCGGGCAGCATGAGGGTCTGGTCGGCCAGGTCGTCGAGGCCGTCGCGGTCTGCCTCGGCCTGGCGCACCAGCACCTCGATCTCCTGCTCGCCGATGCGCTGGGTATTGGCGATCTCGCCGAGCAGGGCGGCACGCAGCTGGCCGGCCACCTCGTCGGCGGTGAGGCCCAGGCCGTGAGCCCCAGGGGCCAGGGAGTAGGCGCGCTGGGGCTTGCCCAGGCGCTGGTCATCCATGACGTTATAGACCGCCGAGTAACCCTCGAGTCGCTCGGTCAACTCGTGGGCTGCCGCCTTCATGGCATCGAGATCCTCACCGGTGAGGCGCACCGCCACCGGCACTCCGGCAGGGCCGAAGCCCGGTTCCTGGATGATCAGGCGCTGCAGGCCCTCGATCTCGCCGATCGCCTCGCGCCACGCCGCGGTGAGCTCGTCCAGGCTCTTGGTGCGTCGCTCGGCAGTGAGCAGGTCGACGCTCACCGTGGCCACGTGGGGGCCCGTCTCCCGAGCGCTGAGGTTGTGGTTGAAGCGCACCTGAATCGCCTCGATCAGCGCCCTGCCCTCCGGCTGCTCGGGGGAGAACCTCGCATCGAGCTCGCGCATCGCCGCCTCGACCCGCTCGGCCACCGCCTCGGTACGTTCCAGCGGCGTGCCCTGGGGCATCAGGATGCGCGCCTCCAGCACGTCGCCGTCGATGTCGGGCATCGCCTCCCTGCCGACATGGCCACCGGCCATGAAACCCACCGACCCCAACATGACGGCCAGTACTGCCCCCAGCACTACATGGCGAAAACGAATCGTTCGGTCGGCCAGCCGTCCCACGCCCTCGCGGAAGCGCTCGAAGCCACGGTCGAAGGCGGTACGAAAACGCGAATCATGGCCCTGCTGCAGATGCTTCACACTGCCCTTGAGATGGTGGGGCAGGATCCAGAACGCCTCGACGAGACTCGCCGCCAGGGCGGCTATCAGCACCACCGGCAGCACCTCCAGCACCGCCCCCAACTCGCCGGCCAGGAAGGAGAGCGGCACGAACACGGAAGCCGTGGTCAGGAAAGACGACAATACGCCGGGCAGTACCTGACGGGTCCCCGCCACCACCGCCTCCAGCGGCGTGGCGCCCTCCCCGGCGTGGGCGGCGATGTTGTCGGTGATGACGATGGCGTCGTCCATGACGATGCCGATGGCCATCAGCAGCGCCACCAGGGTGATCATGTTCAGGGAAAGGCCGGCAAGCCCCATCACCAGAAAGGCGCCCATGAAGGCGGCGGGCAGTCCCAGTACCGCCCACAGCGCCAGGCGCGGGCGGAAGAACAGGCTCATCACCAGCACCACCAGCGCCAGACCCATGAGGCCGTTGGCCACCAGCATCTGCAGGCGGTCGCGCACGATACGGGTCATGTCCTGGGTCAGGGACAGTGAGATGCCATCATCGAAGCGGCGGCGCTCCGCCGCCAGCAGCGCCTCGAGATCCTCCTTCACCGTCAGGGCGTCGTCGCGCAGGCTCTTGCTCACCTCCAACACCAGCGCCGGCTCGCCGTTGAAGCGCAGCTTCTCTTCCTCGCGTTCCCCGGTCTCGGTCAGGGTGGCGATGTCGCCCAGGGTCAGTTCGCCGCCGGCCGAGTCGGACACCACCACCAGGCGCTCCAGTTCGGCAAGCGAGCGGCGCTGGTCGGTGAAGCGCAGCAGAATATCGCGCTCGGGCGTCTCCAGCGTGCCCAGCGGCAAGTCCAGGCTCTGGGCGGAAATCCGCCGCGCCAGCTCGCGAGCCGAGAGGCCGTGCTGACCAAGCACGTCACCGGGCACCTCCACCAGCCACTGGCGCTGGGACATGCCGTGGATGGTCACGTCCGCCACGCCGGACAGCGCCATGATGCGCGCCTCCAGGCGCAGGGCGTACTCCTCGAGCTGGCGGGCGGGCATGTCGGCCGACACCGCCACCGCCGCCACCGAATCGCTGCGATGCAACTCGCGCACCACCGGCGGCTCGGCCCGCGCCGGCAGCTCGGTGATGGCGCCGACCTCGGTGTCTATCTCGCTAACGAAGCGTATCGGGTCGCCGCCGCCCTGCATGGTGGCAGTGGCGCTGGCCAGATTGTCCTGGGCCATGCAGACGAATTCGTCGAGGTACTCCACCCCCTTCACCGCCTCATGCAGGCGCCGGCACACGGCATCCTCCACGTCGGCGGCACTGGCCCCGCGGTAGACCACCTCGACGCTCACCTCCACCGGGCGATAGTCGGGAAACGTCTCGCGCTTGAGCGACGGAGCGGTGAAGAGCCCGGCGGCGATCAGCAGCACCAACAGCAGATTGGCGGCGGTGGGATGGGCGGCGAACCAGCGGATCATGGCCGCTCCCCCCGCGCGCGAGCGGCGATGCGTGCTTCCAGGGCTTCGTCGCGCCGTGCTGCCAGCGCCATCCCGACGATCGCCGCGGGCAGGTCGTCGACCACCACTCGCTCACCGGGCTCGAGGCCAGCATCGATCACCGCCAGGTCGCCCTGGGTGAAGGCCACGCTCACGTCGCGTCGCTCGAGGCGCTGCTCGGCATCCGCCAGCCACACCTCGCCCTGATGCACGGCGCTGGCCGGAATCGCCAGCCGTGGCTGCGGGCTCGATGCCGTGAGCCGCGTACGCACGTACATGCCGCGTTGCAGGGGTGGACGATCTGGCGGTCGAATGTCTCGGTAGGGTTCGTCCACCCGTACCACGGCACGCACCGTCCGCGTGCTCGGGTCCAGCCCGCTGGCGACACGCACCAACCGCCCCGTCCAGCCCACGCCTTCGGCACCCGCCAGCGACAACTCGGCGTCCACTGCGGAGAGATCCAGCCGCTCGTCGAGGTCCAGCCCCGGATCGAAGGGTTCGTCGGGCAGGATCGCACCCAGCAGGCGGCGCATCATGCCGATGGGAACGTGCGCCTCCACCTCGGCAGCGGCCAGGCTGTCGGCCTCGAACAACCGCTGTCCGCTGGCCACGAACTGGTGACGTTCCGCCTCCACCTCGCCCAGGCGCAGGTCGTAGGGTGCTTTGATGCGCGTATCCGCAAGATCCTCGCGGGCCTGGGCGAGGCGCACGGCGGCGCGCTCGCGCTGAGCCTCGAGCACCGCACGCCGTGCGGGCACCAGCGCCAGGGTGTTCTCCAGCGAAGCCACCGCCTGGCGCTGCCCCAGGGTGCTGCGACGCTGCTCGTCACGCCGCGAGGTGGAAACCGAGCCACTGTCCGCCAGGCGCTCGATACGCGACAACTCCTGCTCGGCCAGGGCGAGCGCCTCCTTCTCCAAGGCCAGCAGGCGGCCGGTATTGTCCTCCTCGGCCCGAAGCTGGGCCAGTTCGCCGGCCAGGCTCGCCAACTCCGCCTCGGCCTCGGCGATGGCCAGCTCATAGCGGCTGGGATCCAACGCCACCAGCAGGGTACCCTCGGGCAGCAAGGTGCCACTCTCCAGCTCCGGGTGGCGCTCCACCACCCGGCCCGGCACGTTGGCCACCGCCTGCCAGGTCTCGGCGGGGCGCGCCACGCCGTGTCCGCGCGCTTCCAGGCGGAAAACCAGCGGGCGGGCCTCGATGACCCGCACCGGAGTGGCGGCCACTGCTGCTTCTTGGCGCTCGGGGGCCTGGCGATTGGCCACGAAAACGACCAGCAGCGCCACACCCAGGGCGACGCCGACGAGCACCGTCAGCGCCCGCCCCAACCGCCGACTCCAGGGCTTCATGCGTCACCTCCCACCGCCTGGCAGATGCCATGCCGATAGAGGTCGAAGGCCGCCGGCGCGCGCTCGACGATGCCCGCCACGTCATCGACGATCAACGCCTGCATCACCAGCCCCTGAAGCGTGCCGATGAACTGGGTCGCCGCGGTATCCAGATCGAGCCCGGGGCGCAGGCGCCCCTCGTCGCGGGCACGTTGCAGCAGGCTCAGCAGGCGTTGGCGGTAGCGCTCCATCAGCTCGCGCACCGTGCGACTGGCCGGCGTCGGACGCGGATGCTGAAGCTGGCCCATCAGCAACCGCGGTACGCCAGGGTGCTCGGCAATGAAGGCAGCATGTGCCAGATACATCGCCTCCAGCGCCGCCAGGGGGTCATCGACACCCTCGGCGGCGGCGTCGACGCGCGCCATCACCCGCCCGGCCACCCAGGTCACCACCGCCTCCCAGATGGCGTCCTTGCTCGGAAAATGGCGAAACAGCGCGCCCTGGGTGACGCCCATGCGCCGGGCAATGCGCCCGGTGGTGAGAGTGGCGGGCTCCTCCTCACCGCACAAGTCGATGACGGTCTCCACGGTGCGCTCGCGACGCGCCTCGGCACTGAGATGCTGACGTTCCGACATGGCCGAACCCCAAAAGATAGTAATTGATTACTATCTTATCAGTCAGATCGGCCTCCTTCCAGCCATCCACTGAGAGGGTGTCTTACTTCTGAAGGACACGCGACATGGTCAAAAAAACCCTTCACGGTCATAAAAACCCTGACTCAACAGGGTGATTTCGACCCTAAAACCCATAATAGATTGATTGAAAAGCAAAGATTTGAGTGGCACGCCTTTTGCTAACTCAAGAGACCATTCTTTGTAAGGAGTCACTGCCATGCCCCTGCTCGACCAGACCGTAGGCCGTACCGCCCTCACCCTGCCCGGCGCCACTCGCGTCTTCCATGCCCATCACATCGATTTCTGCTGTGGCGGTCGCGTCACGCTGCGAGAGGCGGCCAAGCGCGCCGGCCTGCATCCCGACAGGCTCATCGCCGAACTGGAGGCGTTGCCGGCCAACGCCAGCGAGGAGCACGACTGGCAAGCCGCTGACAACGACGAACTGATCGACCACATCCTGACCCGCTACCACGACGTCCACCGCCAGCAGCTGCCCGAACTGACGCGCATGGCGCGCCGCGTGGAGCAGGTCCACGGCGACCGCGATGCCTGTCCCCGCGGGCTCGCCGACCTGCTGGCCGGCATCCACCAGGAGATGGAAAGCCACATGCAGAAAGAGGAGCAGATCCTCTTCCCCATGCTGCGCCGCGGCCAGGGCGCCCAGGCCCAGGGGCCGATCACGGTGATGCGCCACGAACACGACGATCACGGCGCCAGCCTCGAGCATTTGATGGTGCTCACCGACGACATCCATCCCCCCAGGGGCGCCTGCACCACCTGGCGCGCCCTGTATGCCGGCCTGCGCGAATTCCGCGAGGACCTGATGCAGCACATCCACCTCGAGAACAACCTGCTCTTCGAGCGTGCCGGCTGAAGCACCACCACCCGACTTTGCGCGCCGTCTCGTCATGGCAGACGGCTTCTCCCCTGACCGACCCGGAGACTTCATGCGACTCTTTCCACGTACCGCAGCGTCTCATCAGCGCGCCAGCGGCGATACTGCCGACGCCCTGCGTGCCGAGCGCGACCGTCTTCAGGCCCGCATCGACGCCCTCGAGGCCGAGCAGCGCCTCCACCAGCACCTGTTCACCAACCTCACCGGATTCGGCGACTC
This sequence comes from Halomonas faecis, assembly GCF_010993975.1. Classification (GTDB taxonomy): domain Bacteria; phylum Pseudomonadota; class Gammaproteobacteria; order Pseudomonadales; family Halomonadaceae; genus Halomonas; species Halomonas faecis. Next base: position 116,943 of record NZ_JAACZO010000043.1, on the reverse strand, counting down.
CGTGGTGGCCCTGCGCGAATCCTTCTCGGATCTCTCCGAGCTACTGCAGGGCAACCAGCAGGTCGCCGACTTCACCACCAGCGAATCGCAGCGCAGCCAGGATGCCTTGAACGCCATGGTCGAGGAGCTGCGTGCCCTCAATGCACGCATCGGCCAGGCCGCCGAGCAGGTCACCTCGCTGCGCGGCGATGCCGGGCGCATCGACAACTTCGTCACCGTCATCGACGAGATCTCCATGCAGACCACGCTGCTGGCCTTCAACGCCAGCATCGAGGCGGCCCGGGCCGGCTATGCCGGGCGCGGCTTCGCCGTGGTGGCCACCGAAGTGCGTCAGCTCGCCTCGCGGACCAACGACGCCACCGACGAGATCGGCGGGCTCAACGGCAGCATTCTGAGCCAGGCCGACCAGGTCGACGGCGTGATGGACGACAACGCCCGCAAGGCCGAGCGTTTGAGCGCCGAGGCCAGCCGCGTCATGCAACGCACCGAACAGCTGCTGGGCCTGAGCGGCGAGAGCAGTCAGGCGCTGGCCTTCTCGGCCATGCTCAGCGAAGTCGAGCTGGCCAACCTGGAAGAGCTGGAAATCAAGCTGGAGGTCTATCGCATCTTCATGGGCCTGTCGGACAAGCGAGCGGAGGACCTACCCGACGAGACCCAGTGTGCCCTGGGCCGTTGGTACTACGACGGTACCGGCAGCCAGCGCTTCTACAGCGACCGCGATTTCCAGGCGCTGGAGGCCCCTCACCGCGACGTGCACCAGCGCGCCATCGAGGCCGTGACCCATCACCAGGAAGGGCGCATGGACGAGGCGATGGACGCCCTGGCGACGATGGAATCCGCCAACCTGGACGTCATGAAGCGACTGCGCTATATCATGCGCAAGTATCGGCCGGACACGCGCCAGGCTCGCTTGCCCGAGACAGCCGACGCGCCTGCCCCTATCGCCCAAGATCCGCTACCGGAACCGGCAGCTCGGCGCAGCAATCGAGACGACAGCACTGCAACGGCTGCTGGAAATCACGCATTGCAACCTTCATGACCTGGATCATTTTCCTGTCCCGCCGGAGTGTCTACCCTGCACGAGACACAACATATGGTGTTCATGGATTTTAAAAGCACCATATATGGATCATCGGCCAGCGAGGAAAGCGCCATGGAAAGCCCCCAGCCCGGCGTCGTCGACGTCGCTTCGACGGTCAACGAGTACCTGCAGCGCGCCGACTGGCGCGTCAACGCCAACGCCAATCAGGGTTTCTCCCTGGGTGGGCTGATCCTCAACGCCTCGGGCAAGCTGATCGCCAACTACTGGCTCGACGAGGTCTACCCCAGCGCCGTTGGCGAGGCCCACCGCCGCGGCGATCTGCACATTCACGACCTGGACATGCTCGGCGGCTACTGTGCCGGCTGGTCGCTGCGCACCCTGCTGATCGAAGGCTTCAACGGCGTTCCAGGCCGAGCGGAAAGCGGGCCGCCCAAGCATCTCTCCAGTGCACTGGGGCAGATGGTCAACTTCCTCGGCACCCTGCAGAACGAATGGGCCGGCGCCCAGGCGTTCAGCTCCTTCGACACCTACCTGGCGCCCTACGTGCGCATCGACCGGCTCGACTACCCGGCGGTGAAGCAGGCGGTGCAGGAGTTCATCTACAACCTCAACGTGCCATCGCGCTGGGGCAGCCAGACGCCCTTCACCAACCTAACCTTCGACTGGATCTGCCCGGCGGACCTGTGCGATCAGGTACCGATCGTCGGCGGCGAGGAGCAGCCCTTCACCTACGGCGAGCTGCAGGCCGAGATGGATCTGCTCAACCGCGCCTACCTGGAAGTGATGGAGGAGGGCGACTGCCGCGGCCGGGTGTTCACCTTCCCGATCCCCACCTACAACATCACCGCGGATTTCGATTGGGAGAGCGACAACGCCGAGCGGCTCTTCGCGCTGACCGCCAAGTACGGTCTGCCCTACTTCCAGAACTTCCTCAACTCCGACCTGGAACCGCACATGGTGCGTTCCATGTGCTGCCGGCTGCAGCTCGACCTCAGCGAACTGCTCAAGCGCGGCAACGGCCTGTTCGGCAGTGCCGAGCAGACCGGCTCGCTGGGCGTGGTGACGATCAACTGCACGCGCCTGGGGCACCGCTTCGCCGGCGACCGGGCAGGGCTCTACGCCGAGCTGGACCGCCTGCTGGAACTGGGCCGCGACAGCCTGGAGGTCAAGCGCGAATGCATCCAGCAGTGGATGGACGACGGCCTCTACCCCTACAGCCAGCGCTACCTGGGCACCCTGCGCAACCACTTCTCGACGCTGGGCGTGAACGGCCTCAACGAGATGGTACGCAACTTCAGCGACGACCGCTTCGACATCGCCGACCCCGAAGGCCAGCAGCTGGCCCTCGAACTGCTGGATCACGTCCGCGAGCGGATGCGCGAATTCCAGGAAGGCACCGGCCATCTCTACAACCTGGAGGCGACCCCCGCCGAGGGCACCACCTACCGTTTCGCCAAGGAAGACCGCAAGCGCTTTCCCGGCATCTTGCAGGCCGGCACGTCGGAGGCGCCCTACTACACCAATTCCAGCCAGCTGCCGGTCGGTTTCACCGACGATCCCTTCGAGGCGCTACTTCACCAGGATCCGCTGCAGACGCGCTATACCGGCGGCACGGTGCTGCATCTCTACATGCGCGAGAAGCTCTCCTCGGCCAGGGCCTGCAAGCAGCTGGTGCACACCGCCCTGTCGCGCTTCCGCCTGCCCTATCTCACCGTGACGCCGACCTTCTCGATCTGTCCGGTGCACGGCTATCTGGCCGGCGAGCACGAGTTCTGTCCGAAGTGCGACGAGGCGCTTCTGGCAAGACAGGCCTCGGCTGCCGCGACGACTGCCTGAGGCCATTCCCCCGCAAAAACCACCGTGAAAAGGAGCATCACATGAACCAGGCCATCGAGAACTTGCCCACCGAACAGCGTCAGCGCTGCGAAGTCTGGACCCGGGTGATGGGCTATCACCGCCCGGTCAGCCAGTTCAATCACGGCAAGCAGTCCGAGCACCGCGAGCGCCGCCACTTCAGCGAATCGGCCGGTCGCGCCTAACCCCACCGCCATACCAGGCGCCCCGGCGACCCCGGGCGCCTGCCTGGAAAGCGCCAATGCCCGCATCCGTATCGCCCCAGCTGCGCCTTCCCGTGGCCGGCCTCACGCCCATGACCACCCTGGACTACCCCGGCCACCTGGCCTGCGTGGTGTTTCTGCAGGGCTGCCCGCTGCGTTGCGGCTACTGCCACAATCCGCAGATGCTCGAACCGCGCAAGGCCGGCTCGGAAGAGTGGGTCGAGATCGAGGCGTTTCTCGAACGGCGCCAGGGCCTACTGGAAGGCGTGGTGTTCAGCGGCGGCGAGCCCACGTTGCACGCCGACCTGCCCAATGCCGCCGAGCGGGCCCGCTCCCTGGGCTTCAAGGTGGGGCTGCATACCGCTGGCGTCTATTCGCGGCGCTTGCGGGCGCTGCTGCCCTGGCTCGACTGGGTAGGGCTGGACGTGAAGGGCCCGGCCGAGCGCTTCGATGCCATCGTCGGCCGCACGGGGCTCGGGGCCGGGCATCGTATGAGCCTGCAGATGCTGCTGGAGAGCGGCATCGACTTCGAGTGCCGCACCACGGTGCACTGGCACGATTTCGATCTGGACGGTCTACGCCGGCTGGCACTCGACCTCGCCGGGAAGGGCGTGGGGCACTACGCCATCCAGCTGGCGCGACCGGGGCAGTGCCTGGATCCTGCCTATGCTGCCCCCTTCACCGACCGGCCTCACAGCGAGGCCCTGGAATCGCTGCTCGCCTCGCTCCGCCCCGCCTTCGAGCGGCTCGAACTGCGCGATTGATCCCATCTCCTCCCGGGACCGTGTCTCGCCATGACCCGAGTCAAAAGGCCATGCCGCATAGTCGACTAGCATGGTTGGGTTTCCCACCACAGGAGGCTCACCATGGAGCTCGTCTGCCCCGCCGGCAATCTACCCGCCCTGAAGCGGGCCGTGGATGAAGGGGCCGATGCCGTCTATTTCGGCTTCCAGAACACCACCAACGCCCGCCAGTTCGCCGGCCTCAACTTCACCGACAAGCGCGCCCGGGAAGGCATCGACTACGCCCACGCTCGCGGCAAGCGGGTGTTCTGCGCCATCAACACCTACCCGCAGCCCGACGGCTGGGCCATGTGGACCCGCGCCGTGGACCAGGCCGCCGAGTTGGGTGTCGACGCGCTGATCCTGGCCGACATGGGGCTGCTCGACTACGCCGCCCGCCGCCATCCGGGGCTGTCCCGTCACCTCTCGGTGCAGGGCTCGGCCACCAGCCATGAGGCGCTGCGCTTCTACCACGATCAGTTCGGCATCAAGCGCGCCGTACTGCCGCGGGTGCTCTCCATCACCCAGGTGCGCGACCTGGCCAAGCACACCCCGGTGGAGCTCGAAGTGTTCGCCTTCGGCAGCCTGTGCATCATGGCCGAGGGGCGCTGCTACCTGTCGTCTTATCTGACCGGCGAATCGCCCAACACCCGCGGCGTCTGCTCGCCGGCCGCCCACGTGCGCTGGGAGGAGACTCCCCAGGGGCTCGAGTCGCGCCTCAACGGCGTACTGATCGATCGCTACGGCGAGGGCGAGAACGCCGGTTATCCCACCCTGTGCAAGGGACGCTTCGAGGTGGGCGGCGAGACCTATCACGCCATCGAAGAGCCCACCAGCCTCAACACCCTGGAACTGCTGCCGGAGCTGCACGAACTGGGCATCAGCGCAGTGAAGATCGAGGGCCGCCAGCGCAGCCCTGCCTACGTCTCCAAGGTCGCCGGCATCTGGCGCCAGGCGCTGGACCGCCTGGAAGTCGCTCCAGGTCGCTTCCACGCCGAGCCTGCCTGGATGAGAGGTCTTGGCGAGGTCTCCGAAGGCAGCACCACCACCCTGGGCGCCTACGAGCGCCGCTGGAAATAGGAGAGAGCCATGTCCATCCCCCAGACCCTGCAGCTGTCGCTGGGCCCGGTGCTCTTCTACTGGACCCGCGAGCGCTATGCCGACTTCTACCGCGAGGCCGCCGACTGGCCGGTGGAGATCGTCTATTTGGGCGAGTCGGTGTGCTCGCGCCGGCGCGACATGAAGCTCGACGACTGGCTGGGCATCGGCCGCGAGCTGGCCGAGAGCGGCAAGCAGGTGGTGCTGTCGAGTCAGACGCTGATCGAATCCGAAGCCGACCTGCGCGACCTGCGCAAGCTGTGCGACAACGGCGAGTTCAGCGTCGAAGCCAACGACCAGAGCGCCCTTCAGCGCCTGTCCGCCGCCCGCGTGCCCTTTGTTGCCGGGGCCGCGCTCAATCTCTACAACCCGACCACGCTGACGGTAATGGCGCGTGTCGGCATGCAGCGCTGGAACGCCCCGGTAGAGATGTCGCGCGACGACCTGGCCCGCCTGCTCGCCGACTGCCGCGCCGAGGGGCTCGACCACCCCTGCGAGGTATTCGCCTACGGCCACCTGCCGCTGGCCTGGTCCTCGCGCTGCTTCACTGCCCGGCGCTACCAGAAGCCCAAGGATCGCTGCCAATTCGTCTGCCAGAAACACCCGGAGGGCCTGGCGCTGCGCTCCCAGGAATCCCGGGAGGTATTCACGCTGAACGGCATCCAGACCCTTTCCGGCGCCTGTCAGAATCTGCGCCATGAAGTGCCGAGCATGCAGGAGATGGGCGTCGGCGTGGCCCGCCTGAGCCCACGCGCCGAGGGCATGGCCGAGGTGGTCGCCGCCTTCGATGCCGCTCGACGCGGCGACCTGCCCGCCCCCGACCCACTCGCCCTGATCGACGCCGAGATCTGCGACGGCTACTGGCACGGCCGCCCCGGCATGGACAACACCCGGTCGGCGAGCCAGTCATGAGCGCCGTGCTGCGCCTGGTCGACACCACGGCGCCGGCCATCCGCCTGCCGGTGGCGGGGCTGGCCGCCGACAGTGCCACGGCCTTTCCCGGTCGCCGGGCGGCGGTGGTGTTCCTGCAGGGCTGTCCGCTGGCCTGCCACTACTGCGACAGCGGCCCCATGGCCGAGGCGCGCCGCGCCAGCCCCGGCGAGTGGGAAGCAATCCTGGCGTTTCTCGAGGCCCGGCAGGGCGAGATCGACGCCGTGGTATTCAGCGGTGGCGAGCCCACCCTGCACCCCGATTTGCCCGCCGCTGCCGCGGTGTGCCGGGAGCTTGGGCTGGCCGTGGGGCTGCACACCGCCGGCCCCTATCCCGAACGCCTGGAACGGCTGCTGCCGCTGCTCGATTGGGTGGCGCTCGACACCAAGGGGCGCGGCCGCGACTTCGACCGCATCGTCGGGCGAGAGCGGGTCTGGCAGCGCCACGTGCGCAGCCTGGGGCTGCTGCTGGACGACGACACGCCCTACGAGTGCCGTACCACGGTACACTGGAAGGATTTCGACCTGGCGAGCCTGGAGCAGCTGGCACTGACGCTGGCCGACTGCGGCGTGCGCCACTACGCCATCCAGCTGGCGCGCACCGCCCAGTGCCGCAACCCCGACTACTGCCACCCGGTCCCCGACGCCCCCACGCGGGAGAGCCTGGAGATCCTGGTACGCAGGCTCAGGCCCTATTTCGAGAGCCTCGAACTGCGCGGTTAGTCGACAGCGTACGGGAGGCAGGCAACCGAGATGTATCTGACTCTGGTCGATATCCTGCTGGCCACCAGCATCGTACAGTCGTTGGCCCTGGCCGTTTTCCTGTTGCTGCCTGAAACCTTCCGCCTGGTCAGCAACCGGCTGCTGGCCGCCAGCGTGATCACCTTCGCGGCAGGCCTCGGCGAGGTCTTCCTCTACGCCACCGGCCTCGCCCTCAAGCACCCCAACCTAGCCTATCTGGGCACGCTGATCGGCCTGCTGCAGGCGGGTCTGCTCTATCTCTATGCCCAGTCGCTGATGTATCGCGACTTCCGCCTCGTGCCCAGGCATGCCGTCCACACCCTGCTGTTCTGGGTGGTATCGGCCATCTTCCTGGTGGAGTACTACCTGCAACCCAGCGAGGTGAAACTGCAGATTTTGCTGAGTCGCGATCACCCCGGCGTGCTGACGTCTCCCCTGTTGGCTGCCGCCATTCACCTGGTCGTACTCGGCTACCTGTGGGCCACCATTCGCGCCCTCAGTCGCTTCGGCACCACGGTGCGCCAACTCTTCTCCAATCTCGAGAACAAGCAGCTGGCCTGGCTGCGCACACTGCTGATCGGCTACGCCTTCGTCTGGACCATCAGCCTGCTCTACTGCCTCTCCGCCCATGTCTTCAAGAGCAGTGCCAGCGCCCAATGGGTCTCGACCGTCGGTGCCATTACCGGCTTTTCGTTCATCAACTACCTGATCATCCATGCCCTGCGCCAGCCCGCCATCTTCTCGGGGCTGAGCGCCGAAGAAGCGCAGCTCGCACAAGGCGATGACGACGGCCACGCCACGCCCGTCATCGCGGTGAACAGGAAGCTGCTCCAGCAACTCGAGGCGCACATGACGACGACCAAACCCTACCTCGATGCCAACCTCTCCGTGGAGCAGCTGGCGCATCAACTTGGCACCGCCCCTCGCGAGCTGTCGCGGACCATCAACCGGGGGATGGGGAAGAACTTCTTCGAGTTCGTCAGCGACTATCGCATCGCCGAAGCCTGCCGACGACTGCAAGCGGCCGGGGCCAGCACCACCATCCTGCAGGTAATGTACGACTCGGGCTTCAACTCCAAGTCGGTCTTCAATACGGCCTTCAAGAAGGCCACCGGCATGACCCCCAGCGCCTACCGGGCCCGGTCATAGCCATGCCTCGCCCGGGGACGCCTAGTCCCTTCGGCGTTCGACTTTCGGTACGCCGCAACCGAACCCGTAACCTACTGATATTGAAAGCGCTCAACAAGCGACACAGCGCGTACGAGTCCGCGTTGCCGAACGACCCTGACGCCGCGGCTCCCTAGCATGGGGGCACAGTCGGCAAGCGAAGCCGGCTGCCCCATCCACGACTTCGGAGCAAGACCCCATGACATCAACCTTTCGCAAGCACCTGTTGGCCATCGCCACCACCATCGCCTTCGCCATGCCGCTGGCCACGCCAGTCTTCGCTCACTGCGACGCCATGGACGGCCCGGTGATCTCTGAGGCCGAGGCGGCCCTGGCTGCGGGTGACATCACGCCGCTGCTCAAATGGGTACCGGCAGCCAACGAGGCAGCGCTGTCGGATGCCTTCGACAGAACGCTCGAGGTGCGCCAGCTCGGCGACGACGCCCGGGAAGTGGCCGACCGGCAGTTCTTTGCCACCCTGGTAGAAATCCACCGCGCCTCCGAGGGCGCTCCTTTCACCGGCATCAAGCCCGCTGGCGAGATCGACCCAGCCGTCGCGGCCGCCGACGCGGCCCTGGAGAACGGCAGCATCGACGAGCTGCTCGCGAGGGTCAGCGCCAAGTTCGAACAAACGGCCCGGGAGCAGTTCGAAGCGACGCTGGCGGCCCGTCACGCCGCCGACGACAGCGTGGCGGCCGGGCGTGACTACGTGGAACACTACGTGCAGTACGTCCACTATCTGGAAGATGCCCACAACGCCATTGCCGGCAAGGCCGCGGCGCACGACCACTGATCGGTCTGCTCCGCAGCGGCCCCAGCGGCGCTGAGATAACCACGAACCGGGACGAGGAGGCCTCTTGTCCCGGTTCGTGACGGCCAGCTAGGCGGAAAGATTCTCCGGCCCGAAGGCATCGGGCAGCAGCTCGTCCATGGTGTAGCGCTTGAGCAACCGACCCCGGGCGTCGATCACGTGGATGCGCGTCTCGGGCGTGGCGAACTCGCGGATGCGCTGGCGGCAATCGCCGCAGGGCGTGCACAGGTGCTCGCCGGGGCCGATCACGTAGACGTCGCGCAGCCGCCGCTCGCCGGCACTGACCATGGCGGCGATGGCCGAGGCCTCGGCACAGAGGCCCTTGTAGTGGGCCACCTCCACGTTGGCGCCGAGGTAACGGGCGCCGGAGTCGCTCTCCACCAGCGCGCCCACCGGATGCTTCGAGTAGGGCGCGTAAGCGCGGTCGCGCACGGCGATCAGTTCCCCGACGATGGCCGTGTCGATGCTCGTCTCGTTCATGCCCGCTCTCCCCGCTGCGCGGCATCGTCGCGCAGCACGGCGTCCAGCGACACGCGCATCATCTCGTCGAAGGTGCTCTGGCGATCGGCGCTGGATAGCGACTCGCCGCGCCGGATGTGGTCGGAGACCGTGCAGATCGTCGCCGCCCGAGCGCCGTATTCGGCGGCCACGCCATACAGGCCGGCGGCCTCCATCTCCACGCCGACGATACCGTAGCGCTCGAGCAGCTCGACGGTGTCCGGGCGTGGATCGTAGAACAGGTCCGCCGAGAAGAGGTTGCCCACCTTGACCGGTACGCCCAGCGCCGCCGCAGCGTCCACGGCGTGACGGGTCAGGGCGAAGTCGGCGATGGCGGCGAAGTCCATGCCGGCGAAGCGAGTGCGGTTGACCCCGGAATCGGTGCAGGCGCCCAGGCCGATCACCACGTCGCGCAGCGCCACGTCGTCGCGCACCGCTCCGCAGGAGCCGACACGGATCAGCGTGGTCACGCCGTAGTCGGCGATCAGCTCGCGAGCATAGATGGAGACCGAGGGAATCCCCATGCCGTGCCCCATCACCGAGACCGGTCGCCCTCGGTAGGTGCCGGTGTAGCCGAACATGTTGCGCACCGCATTGACCTCACGGACATCGTCCAGAAAGGTCTCGGCGATGTAGCGGGCGCGCAGCGGGTCGCCGGGCATCAGCACGGTATCGGCGAAGTCGCCGCGCGTCGCCTCGATATGCGGCGTGGCCATCAGGGGTCTCCTTGGCTGTCGATGAGGAAGGAAGTGCCATCGGCGAACGGCGGCAGAGCGAAATGGTCGGCCAGGCTCTGACCGATGTCGGCGAAGGTCGCCCGCGCTCCCAGCGTGCCGGGCACGAGCCCCGCCCCCCGCGCCAACACCGGCACGACTTCGCGAGTGTGATCGGTGCCGTGCCAGGTGGGGTCGCAGCCGTGGTCGGCAGTGAGGATCAGCAGATCGTCGTCGCCGAGCCGGGCCAGCAGCTCGGGCAGCCGGACATCGAAGTGCTCCAGGGCGGCGGCATAGCCGGCCACGTCGCGGCGATGGCCGTGGACCATGTCGAAGTCGACGAAGTTGGTCATGATCAGCGAACGCTCGCCGGTCTCGTTCAAGGCGGTCAGGGTGGCGTCCATCAGGGCGTCGTGACCGCTGGCCTTCACCGTGCGCGACACACCGCAATGCGCGTAGATGTCGGCGATCTTGCCGATGGCGATCACCTCGCCGCCATCGGCGTGCAGCTTCTGCAGCAGCGTGGGCGAGGGCGGCTCGACGCTGTAGTCGCGGCGGTTCGCGGTACGCGCGAAGTCCGCGGCGCGCTTGCCGGTAAAGGGCCGCGCGATCACCCGGCCGATGTTGTAGGGCTTGAGCAGGCGACGGGCCGTCTCGCACACCGCGTAGAGGCGCTCCAGGCCGAATGCCTCTTCGTGGGTGGCGATCTGAAACACCGAATCCGCCGAGGTGTAGACGATGGGTTTGCCGCTGGCGAGGTGCTCCTCGCCGAGGCGGGCGATGATCTCGGTGCCCGAGGCGTGGCAGTTGCCGATGACGCCGGGCAGCTCGGCCTCGCGGACCAGGGCATCGAGCAGCTCGGGAGGGAAGCTGTCCTGCGCATCGAGAAAGTAACCCCAGTCGAAGCGCACCGGCACCCCGGCGATCTCCCAGTGGCCGGAGGGGGTGTCCTTGCCCGAGGAGATTTCCCGAGCGTGGCCCCAGGCGCCGATGACTTCGTCAGGCAACGCGACGTCTTCGGCCCAGCCGCCGGTCGCCTCGCGGTGGGCGTGGAGGAGCCCCAGGCGGGCCAGATTGGGCAGGTGCAGCGGCCCGCTGCGTCCGCGGTCGTCGCACTCGCCGCGGGCACAGGCCGCGGCGATATGCCCCAGGGTATCGGCACCCTCGTCACCGAAGCGCGCGGCGTCGGGTGCAGCGCCGATGCCGAAGGAGTCGAGCACCAGCACGATGGCACGAGTCATGGCACCTCCCGACGAATCACGTCCTGAATCAGGGTCGGCACGGTCACGTCGGCCTCGCCGATCGTCACCGCGGCGCGCACTGCCCGGGCGGCCTGCTCGGCGTCCGCGCGGCTGGCGGCATGCACCACCGCCAGCGGGCGCTGGGCATCGACCGCCGCGCCCAGAGCAGCGATCTCGCCGAGACCTACGGCGGGGTCGATGGCCTCGCCGGGGCTGCGGCGCCCACCGCCCAGCGTCACCACGGCCAGACCCAGAGCGCGGGTGTCCATGGATTGAACGATGCCGGCCCGTTCCGCGGTTACGGCCAGTTTGACCGGTGCCTCGGGCAAGTGACTATCGGGCCGTTCGAGCAGATCGTGCGGGCCACCGAGCCCCGCCACCATGCGCGCGAAACGCTCGGCGGCCGCGCCGGAGGCCAGTCGCGCATCGAGCCTCGCCAGCGCGGCCTCGCGATCCGCTGCCAGGCCGCCGGCCAGCAGCAGTTCGGCCGCCAGCTCCCGGGTCACCGTGTGAAGCCGCGTATCCAGCCCTTCACCGGTGAGCATACGGACGGCCTCGCGCACCTCCACGGCGTTGCCGGCACAGGAGGCGAGCGGCTGGCTCATGTCGGTGACCAGCGCCGTGGTGCGGGTGCCGGCGCGGCTGGCCACCGAGGCGATCGACTCGGCCAGTTCCACCGACGCCGAGTGGGTGGGCATGAAGGCACCGCTGCCGGTCTTGACGTCCATCACCAGGGCGTCGAGCCCACAGGCGAGCTTCTTGCCGAGGATGGAGGAGACGATCAGCGGCAGCGACTCCACGGTGGCGGTGACGTCACGCACCGCATAGAGGCGCTTGTCGGCCGGGGCCAGCTCGCCGGTCTGGCCGACGATCGCCACGCCCACCTCCTTGACCAGGCGGCGGAAGGTGGCGGTATCGGGCGTGACCGAGTAGCCGGGGATCGCCTCGAGCTTGTCCAGGGTGCCCCCGGTGTGACCCAGCCCCCTGCCGGAAACCATCGGCACGTGGCCGCCGCAGGCGGCGACCCAGGGGCCCAGCACCAGTGACACCAGATCGCCGACACCGCCGGTGGAGTGCTTGTCGATCACCGGGCCGGGCAGATCGAGGCCCGCCCAGTCGAGCACCTCGCCGGAGTCGCGGATCGCCTCGGTGAGCGCCACCGTCTCGGCCTCGCTCATGCCGTTGAGAAAGATCGCCATGGCCAGCGCCCCCACCTGGGCATCGCTCAGGGTGCCGTCACTGATGCCCGCCACCAGCGACTGGATGGCCGCGGCATCCAGCGCCCGGCCGTCGCGCTTGGCGCGGATCCGCTCCTGGGGTAGGGCCTGGGCCTCCATCAATAGCCTCCCGTCTCGACGGTCGGCGCCGGCACCACCCCCAGGGTGGCCAGCAGGTCGTCGAGCAGCCCCGAAGCGCCGAAACGGAAATGCGCCGGGGTGATCCAAGCCGATCCCATGACCCGCTCGGCCAGCTTCAGGTAGGCCTCGGCATCCTCGACGCTGCGCACTCCGCCGGCGGCCTTGAAGCCGACCTCCTTGCCGCTGGCCCTGATCGTCTCGAGCAGGATCTCGGCCGCCTCCAGCGTAGCGTTGACCGCCACCTTGCCGGTGGAAGTCTTGAGGAAGTCGGCGCCCCCCTCGATGGCCAGCTCCGCGGCACGTCGGATCAGCGCCGGCTCGGCCAGCTCGCCGGTCTCGAGGATCACCTTGAGAGTCGCCCCACCGCACGCCTGGCGACAGCACGCCACCAGTTCGCGGCCGGTCTCCTCGTCGCCCGCCATCAGCGCGCGATAGGGGAAGACCACGTCCACCTCGTCGGCGCCAGAGGCGACGGCCGAGCGAGTCTCGCGCGCCGCCGCCATGACGTCGTCGTCACCGTGGGGAAAATTGGTCACCGTAGCGACCTTGACGGTGCCGCCCAGCTGGTGGGCAGTGAGGGCGCGCCGGGCGGTCACCACGAAGGCGGGGTAGATGCACACCGCCGCCGGCGTCCCCACCGGTGTCTTGGCACGCTGGCAGAGCGCCTCGATGGTGGCGTCGCTGTCGTCCTCGTTGAGACTCGTCAGGTCCATCAGAGCCAAGGCCTGGCGAGCGGCCTGCTGCAGTTCGATCATGGGTTCACCTTGAAGAATAAATCACCTCATCCCAGTGCGCCCAAGGCCAGGAAGAACCCAGCAATGGTCGCCGACATCAGATTCGATAGTGTACCTGCCAACACCGCTTTGAGGCCGAAGCGAGCAATATCGTGGCGTCGGCTCGGCGCGATGCTGCCCAGCCCGCCGAGCAGGATGGCGATCGACGAGAGGTTGGCAAAGCCGCACAGGGCGAACGAGAGAATCGCCATGGTATGGGCACTCATCGCCTCGCCGGTGGCGGCCACCACCTGCTCGCCGTCGAGGTAAGGCGCCAGATTGATGTAGGCCACGAACTCGTTGACCACCAGCTTCTGGCCGATGAAGGAGCCGGCGAGCGTCGCCTCCTCCCAGGGCACGCCGAGCAGAAAGGCCAACGGCGCGAACAGCCAACCGAGGATCCACTCCAGGCTCAGCGCCTCGAAACCGAACCACCCGCCGATGCCCCCCAGCATGCCGTTGATCAGGGCGATCAGGCCAATGAAGGCGAGCAGCATGGCACCGACGTTGGCAGCCAGCTTGAGGCCCGAGGTGGCCCCCGTGGCAGCGGCATCGAGCACGTTACTGGGGCGGTCTTCGTCGTGTTGCCGCTCCTCTTCGACCTTGGAGACGCTATCTTCGGGCTCGTCCGTTTCGGGCATGATCAGCTTGGCGAACAGCAAGCCCCCCGGGGCGGCCATGAAGGAAGCGGCCACCAGGTACTCCATGGGCACCCCCATGGCAGCGTAGCCGGCCAGCACCGAGCCGGCCACCGAGGCCAGCCCGCCGCACATGACCGCAAACAGCTGGGAGGAAGTCATGCGCGCGATGAAGGGGCGAACCACCAGCGGCGCCTCGGTCTGACCGACGAAGATGTTGGCCGTCGCCGACAGCGATTCGGTACGCGAGGTACCCAGGGCCTTCTGCAGGGCGCCGCCGAGAATGCGGATCACCCACTGCATGATGCCCAGATAGTAGAGCACGGCGATCAGCGAGGAGAAGAAGATGATCACCGGCAGTACCTTGATGGCGAACACGAAGCCCACTTCATCGGCATCGGCCAGACCGGCGAAGAGGAATTCGATGCCGTCGTTGGCATAGGCGACCACTTGGCTGACCGCCGCCGATATGGTGTAGAGCACCGTTTGGCCGAACGGAACGTAGAGCACGAAGGCACCGATGCCGGCCTGAATGGCAAAGGCGCCGACCACCGTTCTCAGACGGATCGACTTGCGGTCGTAAGAGAAGATCAAGGCGATGGCGATCAGGGTCACCATCCCGACGAGGCTCATGATGAGGGTCATGGGAATCCCCTTTGCCTTACAGCAGGTTGAGCTTGAGGGTGTAAATCATGGCGTTCTGGTACTGGCCCGGTGCGCCCAGCTTTTCATCGGAATAGCGGTACTGCACGCCGGTGGTGATCCGATCATGGGGGTGCCACCATAGACTCAGCGCACCGTTGGTGCCAACGCTGTCGGCCTTGCCACCCACGTAGTTCTTCGCCAAGTAGTCGTCGTCGCGACCGAAGGTCTGTTCGTGCCAGTTGGTGACGCTGAATTCCTGGCCGAAGGCAGTGAAATCGTAGCCGGCCACCCAGCCGGCCATGAAGCCGTTCATGCCGGTATAGCCGTCGCTCTGCACCCTGGCCGCACCGAGAAAGGGCTTGAACCACAGGCCGCTCGCGAAGGTGTGGCGGTAGCCCAGGCCGAGGACCTGATCCTGTTCGCGGAGATCGTACCCGTAGTCGCGGAAGTCGTAGAGGTGAGCGTAGACCGAGAACGGCGATTCGCCGAGATAGAGGTGCGACGTCACCTTGCCGGCGGTGCGGAAGTTGTCCTTGCCGCCGCTGGCCTCGTCGAACTGGTCGTTGCCAGGGTTCTCGACATCGAAGAAGCCGTAGAACTCGCCCCATTCGTAGCCGAGCCCCCCCTCCAGCTCCAGGTAGAAGAAGTCGCTCTTGGCGGCGTTATCGGCGGTGCGTCGCTCGGTGCCGGAGGACCAGTCGAGGTAGTTGACGGAAACGTTGGCGAACGACCACTGGGGGGACGGAGCATCGGCGTTGGCGTGGGCAGCGGCGAGCAGTACGCCGGCACACGAGAGCGCGTGGGGAATCTTGCGTACGGAATTCATGGGGGCCTCGAGACGATTGTCATTGTTGGCGTCCCGGCCGGGCCGGGGGTGAATGCATGGCCTGTGCTAGCAGGCTAATGTGAAACCTATAACACGTGATGTTATTTTTCTAACATTTTTTGCCGCCATTCGCCGAATCGGCATCCACCCGCGGCTCCCGAGGCCCGCTCCGGTGCATGACGGTGGCATTTCGGCGGTGGCTGGCTCAGCATGGGAAGTGACGGAATGCGACACGATGAGGAGAGGCAGAGTCGATGAACGGTCGAAGCGCCACGCGCCTGGCTCGGCTAAAAGACGCCTTGTCCGGCGGTGGAACCATCCATCTCAGCGAGGCCGCCAGGCTGTGCGGCGTCTCGGAGATGACCGTGCGCCGCGACCTGGCAGCCAGCGAAGGGGCGCTCATGCTGATGGGTGGCCGCCTGGTCCGCACCGACGATCCGCGCTATGCCCCGGCCTATGACCTGGCGGTTCAGCAGGACAGTCACTATCCCGCCAAGCAACGTCTCTGCGCACGGGCCGCCGGGTTCATCGAACCCGGCGACACCCTGTTCATCGACTGCGGCACCACCCTGATGCCCCTCGTCGGCCAGCTCGCCGACAAGCCCGAGCTCACCGTGGTGACCTACGCGCTGAACGTGGCCAACGCGGTGAGTGGGCTGGAAGGCGTGCGCCTGGTGCTACTCGGGGGGCTCTACCACGACGTCTCGCAGACCTTCGCCGACGATGCCATGGGCGATGCCATCCGTCGCCTGGGCATCAACCGCGCCTTTCTATCGGCCGCTGGCGTACACGCCGAGCGCGGGGTGAGCTGCTTCCACTTCCACGAAGTGGCGCCGAAGCAGGCGGCCATCGCCAGCGCCGCCCAGCGCCTGCTGGTGGTGGACGAAAGCAAGCTCGGCGCGATCCGCCCCGCCTACTTCGCCCGGCTCAGCGACTTCGACGTGGTGATCACCGAAAGCGACGCCAAACTATCCACCGCGGCGGGAGAGCCTCGGCCTCGCATCGTTGCCGCCTGAGCGATGCCAGACGCGCCGAAGCCGGGCAATGCCCGGCTTCGTGGGTGGGTTCTGGCCGAGCGCAGCCAGTTTTCAGGAAGTGCTGGACAAATTGGCGAGCGAGATGAAGCGCAAGGCGCACGGAGCGCAGAACCGAGCGAAGCGACAAACAGCCGTAGGCTGGCCCCGAAGGGGCGAGAAGCCGAAGGCTGCGAGTCAACCGGAGCCTATGGGGTATAGGTGGGGATTCCGAGCACCGCGTAACGCAGCGATTCGCTCGCGCAGCCATTTGTACAGTGCTTCCTCAGCCACACTTGGACCAGCCACAACCCGCATAGCAGGTAGGGCAGCCATCCATCATGATCAGCTCGCCGCGACACTCGGGGCAGTGGCCGACCACGGTGGGGCCGTCGCTCTTGTCGCCACGCGCTTCGCTGCCGTCGATGGGGGATACGGTGCCGGCGGCAGGCGCATCGTCCTCCTCCTCGGCCGAAGGCTGCCAGGCGTGGCCGTGGGTCAGGCGGTGAGCGTAGCGGCGCACCAGCTCCTCCACCGGCACCTGGTTGCCGTCCTGGTCGAGGAAACCGCGGCGGTAGAGGATCTGCTGGATCGACCAGGCGATGGCCGCCACTTCGGAGTCGTGGAACATCGGCTTGCCCCAGCGGTTCATGCCGCAGCGCACCAGCCCCTTGTCCCAGGCCACCTTGCGCAGGTCGGCCACCGCCTGGGTGACATAGCCGCCACGCGCCGCCAGCGACAAGCTGCGCATGGTGGCGGTGATCCACTGGTGCTCGCTGGAGAGCTGGCCGGAGGGGAAGAAGAACTCCACCGGGCGCTCGATCACCACCCGCTTGCCGTCGAGCACGCCTTCCACGGGCATGAACGATACCAGCAGGTAGACCTTCTTGCGCCCCTCGGCACCGACGTAGGATATCTTCTCGGAGACGGCCTCGAGGGTGCCCTCCGGGCGCGAGGGAATGCGCACCGTGAGCGGGTTCTCATCGGCCAGCGGCGCCTCTTCCACGGCCTTCTTGACGCTGTAGGAGACGATCTTGGAGTTGATTTCGACGGCCATCAGGAG
Source organism: Halomonas faecis (assembly GCF_010993975.1). Lineage (GTDB taxonomy): Bacteria > Pseudomonadota > Gammaproteobacteria > Pseudomonadales > Halomonadaceae > Halomonas > Halomonas faecis. Next base: position 99,548 of record NZ_JAACZO010000043.1, on the reverse strand, counting down.
GCTCCTCCGGAAAATTGTTGAGTGGCGCAAAGCTTCCATCGCTCGGGGCTGATCCGGCAACGAGCCTGCGAGGAGGCGCTGTGAATACGTCCCTGTACGCTACCGACGACATCCATGACGTCGGACCTCCTCTTCGGCTCGTCCCCGGCGCCCCTCGCTACCGGCAATTGGGAGTACCCTGGCTCACCACTTACCATAGGTACCCTCCTTCAGCGCATCATAGAGGTTGGCCGCGTTGTGCTCCTCACCGTCGTAGATCACCTTCTCGTCGCCGGCGAGCTCGACGGTCTCGCCGTTCTCCAGCTCGAAGACGTAGGTGGTGTTCTTGAGATCGTCCTCGCGCACCAGCACGCCCTGGAAGGCCTCCGGATTGAAGCGGAAGGTGGTGCAGCCCTTGAGCTTGCTCTCGTAGGCGTCCAGATACAGATTCTTGAACTGCTCGAAGGGGAACTCGGTGGGCACGTTGACCGTCTTGGAGATCGCCGAGTCGACCCAGGTCTGCGCCGCGGCCTGCACCGCCACGTGCTGCTCTGGGGTCACCGCGTCGGCGGTGATGAAATAGTCGGGCAGATCGCTCTCCACCGCATCGGCAGCGATGAAGTGGCGGTAGGCGGCTAGCTCGAAGGAGACCACTTCCACCTGCTCCTTGGTCTTCTTGCCCGACTGGATGACATTGCGGAAGTAGCGGTGCGAGAACGACGGCTCGATGCCGTTCGACGCGTTGTTGCCCAGCGACAGCGAGATGGTGCCGGTCGGCGCGATGGAACTGTGATGGGTGAAACGCGCGCCGTGCTCGGCGAGTGCGGCGACCAGCTCCGGCTCCACCTCGGCGACCTTCTGCATGTAGCGGCTGTAGCGCGCATGCAGAATGCGGCCGGGCACCTTGTCGCCCACCTCGTAGCCGTCCTTCTTGAGCTCGGGCCGTTCGCGCAGCATCTTGGGCGTGATCGCGAAGTCCTCGCCGAGCACCGGGGCCATGCCCTTCTCGCGGGAGAGTTCGAGCGCCTGTTTCCAGCCTTCGATGGCCAGGTTGCGGCTCACCTCCTCGGTGAAGGCCAGCGACTCGGCCGAACCGTAGGGGATCTTGAGCATGGTCAGGGTGGAGCCCAGGCCGAGAAAGCCCATGCCGTGACGACGCTTGGCCTCGATCTCGCGGCGCTGGCCCTCGAGCGGCAGACCGCTGATCTCCACCACGTTGTCGAGCATGCGGGTGAAGATCGCCACCACCTTGCGGTAGCGCTCCCAGTCGAAGCGCGGCTTCTTGCCGAAGGGGTCGATGACGAAGCGGGTCAGGTTCACCGAGCCCAGCAGGCAGGCACCCTCCGGCGGCAGCGGCTGCTCGCCGCACGGGTTGGTGGCGCGGATCTCCTCGCAGAACCAGTTGTTGTTCATGCGGTTGACCTGGTCGATCAGGATGAAGCCCGGCTCGGCGTAGTCGTAGGTGGAGCGCATGATGGTGTCCCACAGCTCGCGCGCCTTGATCACCTCGACGATGCGGCAGGCCACGCGGCCCTCGTCGTCGACGGTGTAGCCCTCCTCGATCACCGGCCAGTCGCGATAGATGAGCTCGGAGGGTTCGACGTCGTCCTTCTCGCCAGCATGCAGCGGGAAGGCCAGCGGCCAGTCGGCGTCGGTCTTCACCGCTTCCATGAACTCGTCGGTGATCAGCAGCGAGAGGTTGAACTGGCGCAGGCGCCCCGCCTCGCGCTTGGCCTCGATGAACTGGCGCACGTCGGGATGGCCGACGTCGAAGGTGCCCATCTGGGCGCCGCGACGCCCCCCGGCGGAGGCCACCGTGAAGCACATCTTGTCGTAGATGTCCATGAATGCCAGCGGGCCGTTGGTGCCGGCACCGGCGCCGAACACGAAAGCGCCCTTGTGGCGCAGGGTGGAGAACTCGTAGCCGATGCCGCAGCCCGCCTTGAGGGTCATGCCGGCATCCACCACGGAGTCGAGGATGTCGTGCATGGAATCGCGGATGGTGCGCGACACCGTGCAGTTGATCAGGCTCACCGCCGGCTTGTAGGCCTCGGCGCCAGCGTTGGACATGATACGCCCGGCGGGGATGGCACCGTTCTCCAGCGCCCAGCGGAACTTGGGCAGCCACTCGTCGGCCTTGTCGCCTTCCACGGCGGCCAGGGCGCGCGCCACGCGATCCCAGGTCGCCGTCACGTCCTTGTCCACCGGCCGCCCGTGACGGTCCTTGAGACGATACTTGGAGTCCCAGATATCGCGCGAGGGTGCCTGCAGCGGCACCGCATTGGATGTCTTGACGGCCTTGGTGGAAGTGCTCATGTCGGGAAGTCTCCGCAAGCTCGAAAGTCGGTTCAGTCGTCGCGCCGCGCCAGGCGCTCGAGGCGCACCAGCCACTCACCCAGCCGGCCCTGGGCCAGGCCCTCTTCGCGGCTGTCCAGCAGGTTCTTGACCATCAGCCCCAGCTCGGTGTCGCCCTCGATCAGCAGCCGGCGCTGGAAGAACAGCGCGTCGGGATCCTCGCGGCGCGTGGCCAGGCACAGGAACTCTCGCCAGCCGCCGCGAATGGTCGCCTCGCCAGCTTCGCCGCACAGCACCAGGCGACCGTCGGCCAGCGAAAGGGTCAGCACCACGCCCAGATCCTCCACGGCGAGGGTGATGCGCCGTCCTTCCAGGGCGTCGAACTCGCCTTCGTCCAGAGGCTCGGCGAAGGTACGGTTGAGCACCGGCTCGATCACTCGGCGTTTGACCGGCAGGGGCACCCGCGGGTCGATGGCACGAATCAAACGGGTCGGGGCGGGGGGGCGTGGCAGCGACAGCGGCAGCATGGAAACTCTCCTCACTCGGCGTGCGAATCATTGGACCATTGACGGACGGCCCCATACTGCACGGGCCGACGAACCCTTCATCCTAGGTGGCTCGCCGTCACGGCGCACTGATATGCGTCAAGCCCTCTCCATTGCCCCCGACCGGGGCCTGCACACCATATATAGTCCATATCCGAGGTTCAAGCACCATATCTGGTTAACTTTTTGTATCTGCGCTTGCCTTTTGCCGGCACACTTGATCCACCTCCGTGCCCCACGGCGCCCCATCGCAGCGCCGCGGCATCGGAAGCGATGAATGAAGGGAATGCCGCGTGCCGGCTACTTGAGCCCCAGCCGATGCGCGAGCTTATGCAGGTTGCTGGCGTCCACCCCTAGCGTGCGGGCGGCGCGTGCCCAACTCCCGTCGCTCGCCGCCAGGGCTTGGCGAATGGCACGACGCTGAACCTGCTCCACCTGCTCGCGCAGCGGTCGCGCCGTCTGTGCAGGGGCCAGCGGCATTCCGGCAGCACCCAGCGCATCGCCACTCCGGGCAACCGGCAGATCGAGCGGGTCCGGCTCGAGGGTCACGATGTCGTCGCGACGCGCACCTCGCCCCAGCGCCTTGATGGCGGCGCGGCTGATCACGTGTTCCAGCTCGCGGACGTTGCCCGGCCAGGCGTAGGCGGTGAGTGCCTCCTCAGCCTCGGGCGAGAGACGCAGGCTGCGCACGCCGAGACGGGCGCGGTTGATCTCCAGGAAGTGGCCGGCCAGCACCAGGACATCGCTGCCCCGCTCACGCAACGGCGGGATTGCCACCGGGTAGACGGAGAGACGGTGGTAGAGGTCGGCACGGAAGCTGCCTTCGCGCACGGACTCGGCCAGGTGGCGGTTGGTGGCGGCAATGATGCGCACGTCGACCTGGCGCGGGGTGTCCTCACCGAGGCGCTGCACTTCGCCGTTCTGCAGCGCGCGCAGCAGCTTGGCCTGGATGCTCGGTGGCAGCTCGCCCACTTCGTCAAGAAACAGGGTGCCGCCGTCGGCGGCCTCGAAGCGCCCGGGCCGCTCTGCGGTCGCCCCGGAAAAGGCCCCTTTCACATGCCCGAACAGCTCGCTTTCGGCCAGCGACTCGGGCAGGGCGGCGCAGTTGACCTGCACCAGGGGCCGGTCGCGACGTGCCGAGCGCTGGTACAGCCGGCGCGCGAACAGCTCCTTGCCCACGCCGGTCTCGCCGGAGAGCAGCACCGGCAGATCGGATTCGGCCACCACGTCGAGCTCGCGCAGCAGCCGCTGCAGTACGGCGCTGTGGCCGAGGATCTCACCGCCATCGCCAGGCTCGACCCGAGCCACTTCGCCATGGTGCGCCATGCGCAGCGCACGCAGATCCCGCTCCAGTCGTGTCACCCGCACCGCCGCCTCGATCAGCAGCGCATAGCGCTCGAGAGCTTCGTGAGCGGCCTCGTCGAAGGTGCCGGCGACCAGAGCGTCGAGAGTCAACACCCCCCAGGGATCACCCTCCACGTATAGGCTGATGCCCATGCAGTCGTGCACGTGCAGCGGCTCGCCGGGATGCTGCTCGACCAGGCCATCGTAAGGGTCGGGCAGGTTCGAGTCGGGCGGAAAGACGGTGGTACGACGGCTGGCCAGAATGGTCGCCAGCCGCGGATGTCGAGCCACCTCGAAGCGCCGCCCCAGCGCCTCGCGCACCAACCCGTCCAGGGCGACCGGGGCCAGTACGCCATCCTGCAGGCGCAGCAAACACACGGCCCCGCAGTGGAAGCCTTCACGCAAGGTCCGCACCAGCCGCTGCAGGCGCACGGCGCTGGGCAGGTCGGCGGTGAGATCGGCCAGCAGGGTATCGACGAGCATGAGGCGTTGACTCTGGGACCGGTGAGGCCTCGGTGCCTCACCGTCGGCAGCGGTGGTTCGGGCGCTCAAACCGTACGCGAGTAGCGATTCTCCTCGGGCTTGAGATAGGCATCGAAGGCCATGGCCAGGTTGCGCATCATCAGCCGCCCGGCAGGCAGCACCTCGAGCGCGTCTTCGCGGATGGCGATCAGGCCATCGTCGGCCATCTCGGTCAACTGCTCGAGAGCCTCGGCGAAGGTGTCGCGGAAGACGATGTCATGGCGCCCCTCGATGTCGGCAAAGTCGACCCGACCATGGCACATCAGGGCGTTGATCACGTCGCGGCGCAGGCGGTCGTCGTCGTTGAGTCGGTAGCCTCGCATCACCGGCAGCCGGCCACTCTCGAGGCGGTGCTGGTACTGGGCGGTCTCCTTGACGTTCTGGCTGTAGGTGTCGCCGACCTTGCCGATGGCGGTGATCCCCAGCCCGATGATGTCGCAGTCGGCGTGGGTGGAGTAACCCTGAAAGTTACGCTGCAGGGTGCCATTCTCGCGGGCCAGGCTGAGTTCGTCGTCCGGCAGGGCGAAGTGATCCATGCCAATGTAGACGTAGCCGGCTTCGGTGAGACGATGAATGGTCAGTTCCAGCAGTTCCAGCTTGCGTTCGGGAGGCGGCATGTCCTCGGGACGAATCAGGCGCTGCGACTTGAACAGCTCCGGCAGATGGGCGTAGCTGTAAGTGGCGATGCGATCCGGGCGCAGGGCGATGATCTTGTCGAGGGTGGCGTCGAAGCTCGCCACCGTCTGCAGTGGCAGGCCGTAGATGAGGTCGACGCTTACCGACTGGAAGCCGGCCTCGCGGGCCGCCTCGACCAGCTCCACCACCTGCGCCTCGCTCTGTTCGCGGTTGACCGCCTTCTGTACCTCGGGGTCGAAGTCCTGCACACCGAAGCTCAGGCGGTTGAAACCCAGCGCATGCAGCTCGTGGATCTGGATGGGCGATACCGTGCGCGGGTCCACCTCGAGGGAGAACTCGCGCGCCTCGGGCGGCGCGAAATGGAAGGCGTCATCCAGCGCCGCCATCAGCTCGCCGAGCTGGGCATTGCTGAGATAGGTCGGGGTACCGCCACCCAGATGCAGCTGGGTCATGCGCCGCGAGTCGTCGAACAGCGCGCCCTGTACCTCGATCTCGCGCTCGAGCCAGGCCAGATACTCGGCGGCGCGGTCGGTGTTGTGGGTGATGATCTTGTTGCAGGCGCAGTAGTAGCACAGGCTCTTGCAGAAGGGAATGTGCACGTAGACCGACAGCGGCTTGGGCGAGGCGACCCGATTGCTGCGCTCGGCGGCGGCTCGATAGTCGTCCTCGGCGAAGGCCGTGTGAAACTGCGGCGCCGTGGGGTAAGACGTGTAGCGCGGCCCCGGCCGGTCGTACTTCTCTACCAGGGGGCGATTGAACAGCAGCTCGTCTTGCATGGTCGAAAACAGCCTCTTGAAAGGGTGGGCATGGACTGGCCATGGCCGCATGCCACCAGTATGCCATTGGCGAACCACATCGTCTCGGCCAGGCGCGCCTCTCTTGCTCGGGGTCAATTCATGACCGGACGCGGTGTCGGCAGCCGGCCGATCCAGTACCACAGCCGGCCGGCCACCAGCAGCCAGGCGAGGCTCCACGCCAGCGCCGCCCCCCACAGCACGCCCAGCCAGGCACTCCCGGTTTCCAGGGCCCACAGCCGCAGGATCGCCGCCGTGGCGAATAGCACGACCAACGGTAGCAGCGCCCACTCCCGCTCCGGGCGCTCCTTGGCGCGCAGGATCGCCTGACGCAACATTACCGTGCTGGCCAGTGTGCCCAAGGCGCCGATGGTGAAGGCATGCAGGGGAGCACTGTCGTGGGCCGGCAGCCACCAGGTGCGGGCCATCAGCAGCAGCCCCATGCTCAGCCAGGCGTAGCCGGCCATCAGCGCCAGCAGGTCGGGTCGCTCGCGGCACTGGGCCGGCCCCCAGCGATAGAGCCTCAGCAGCACCAGTCCTCCGGCGGCCAGCGCCAGCACGGCCGCCAGCGGCTGCAGCCGTGGCCACAGCATCAGGAAGGGCGCGGTCCCCAGCAGCAGGATCAACGCCGCCTCGATGCGCGGCTGAACGCCGGCTCCGGACTGGCCATGACGCCGTATCAGATAGCCATTCACCGCCGGGGCGATGATGCGCCCGCCCATGAAGGTCATCAACAGCACTAGCCACAACACGCTCTGGTGCATCAGTGGCGCCGTGGTGGGCATGTCGCCCAGGTAGCGCCAGGTGAGCGTCACCACGCCGAGCAGACAGATCAGCCCCAGCAGCGGCGAGAGAACGCGGTTGCGCCATTTCTTGGCGGCCATGAAGCGCGGAACCAGCAGACCGGCAACCCACAGCGCAAAGAGGCCATCGGCCAGCGTGGCGACATACATCAGTGGCCAGGCCAGCACCCCCAAACGCCCCACCGCCCACAGGGCGACCAACCCCGCCAGTCGACGACGTGGCAACGGACCCAGCAGGTAACCGGCGATCACCGCCAGAGCGAAGCCGAACACCAGCTCACGAGCATGCGCCGCCGGCGAGGCGAGCTGCGGCAGCACATCCAGCTGGTGATAGAGCGACAGTAGCGAGAGCGGCACCATGAGGGCCGCATGCAGCGCTGCCAGCGGGAAGAACCATCGCCAGGCCGGTAAGCGGTGTCCCGGAGGAGGACGCGATTTTGTCTTGCCTTCAAACATGCATATAAAATACTATTTAAGAGTCCTGCTGCCAATCGGGAGGCGCCATGATCGCCCAGATACCACGTTTCGGCTGGAGCCTGCTGGCCATCGTCAGTATCGGCCTGGGCGTGCTGGGGCTGCTGTTGCCCTTGCTGCCCACCACGCCCTTCCTGCTGATGGCGGCCTGGGCGGCGTCCAAGGGCTCACCACGCGTTGCCCGCTGGCTGTGGGAGCATCCGCGGCTCGGGCCCGTACTGCAGGCGTGGCAACGTGAACGCGCCGTGCCACGGCGCAGCAAATACCTGGCGCTGCTCCTGCTGCTCTCGAGCTGGGGGCTGCTGTGGGTTTCGGGCATGCCCGCCTGGGGGTTAACCAGCCTGGCATTACTGTTCGTCGGCGTGGCCATCTTCTTGCTGACGCGACCCGATGCCGCACCGTCACCTGGCGCCGAGGGTAAGTGGGTCGATGGTAGAATGTCACGCCCCCTGAACCATCAACCTTGATAAGCATCAAGGCTGTGCCGAGCTGGAAATTCTATGCGCCTGACCCGATTCACCGACTATTCGCTACGCGTGCTGATCTACCTGGCCGTCAAGGGCGACGAGCGCTCGACCATCACCGAGATCGCCGACACTTTCGATATCTCGCGCAACCACCTGATGAAGGTCGTGCAGGAACTCAGCCACAAGGGCTACATCACCGCCATCCGCGGCAAGAACGGAGGGCTGCTGCTCAATCGCGCCCCCGAAGACATTTCGCTTGGCACGCTGGTTCGCGACATGGAACACGAGCTGTCACTGGTAGAGTGCTTTCGTGATCACAACGACTGCATCATCACCCCGGCGTGCCGGCTCAAGCCGATCCTCAACGAGGCATTGGCGGCCTTTCTCGAGGTACTCGACCGCTATACCCTGGCGGACATGCTGGGCAGGCGCCAACCGCAGCTGGCCCAGCTGATGCAGATACCTACCACCGAGACATAAGAATTGCCAAGCAACGGGTTTGGCATATTATGGAGCCCGTCCTAGATGGGCCCTGCCCCTGCTGACTTCACCGTGAACTGCACATGAGGAGACGTTCGATGAACAAGCTGAGCACAGCCATTCTGGCAGGCGCCGCCGCCCTTGCCTTCACCACAACCGTCCAGGCAGAAGCGGACGGCGAGGCGGTCTACAACCAGGCCTGCATGGCCTGCCACATGACCGGAGCTGCCGACGCACCGATCAAGGGAGATGCCGACGCCTGGGCGCCGCGCATCGAAAAGGGCATGGAGACGCTTTACGATCACTCGCTCAATGGCTTCAACGCCATGCCGGCCAAAGGCGGCAACGCCAGCCTGAGCGACGAGGAAGTGAAGGCCGCCGTGGACTTCATGGTGGAAAATTCGCAGTAATAGCCCCTGACACGCCTCGCTTGGCAGACGCCCCGACCGGCACCCCCGGCCGGGGCGTTTCTCGTAAGGAAACGGGAGGGCCGCAATGCGCCCCTGACTTGGGGCCCAAGCCAGCCGATTACATGCCGCGCTGGATGTGCGAGCGGGCCAGCTGGTTGATGGTGGCCACGTCGACTTCCTCGAAAGCCAGCCGATGACCGCCATGCTCCTCCATGAACGCCTCGGCGTCGGCAGCGCTGGCAAAGGCGGCGAGCGTCGGCCCCATGGCACCCATCAGCGGCTGCTCGGTCACGTAGACGGCCGTATCGGCAGCGATATAGGCATCATCGGAGGGTGCATCCCACGCGGTCTGGCCCATATCGTGCACATAGGCCTGACGCAGCTGCGGAGGCGAGTCCGGCTGCAGCAGCCACACGAACAGATCCGACGTGGAACAGAACTTGAGCAGCCGGCCATCGCGCAGGCAAGCCTGCGCCTTGGGCCCGGCGAAACCGGCGATGAACATGCCACATACGGCACACTCGTCACCGTCGCCGATGGGCTGGGGCGAGCAGGCGACGTCCGCCTCCTCTTCAGCGCCGCAGCCTGCTAGAGCAGCCAGGGACACCCCGCCGACCACGAGGATGAAGCGACGCCGCGTCAGACGGGGCGCATCAGCCGGATTCGAATCACGCATGACGTTCACGCCTCCCGCCGGCGAAAGATCCACAGCGCCAGGCCCAGCGGCACCACCACCCAGGCCAAAAGCGCCCCCAGCAGCAACGCCGGATGAAAGGCGGCATCGGCACCGATGGAGGCGAGTCCCGCCTGGGTACGCGCCGCCTCGAAGAAGGTCAGGTTGACGATACGAAAGATATCGGCGGGGTTGAGCAACAGCAGCACGTGAAACAGCCCCTGGCTCACCTCGCCGCCGGTCCCCACCAGCAGCCCCAGTAGCAGCAGGTCGAAGACCAGCACGAAGGCGAACCACACCACCAAGGCGATGCCCGCCGCGCGCGATTTCTCGGACACGCTGACGCTGATCAGATAGGCAAAGCCAATGAAGGCCCAGCCCAGCAGGGTGGCGGAAAGGATGAACAGTGCCAGTGCCGCAAGCAGCTGACCGAGGTTCTCGTGATTGCCGAAGGCGGCGATCACCAGCCCCGCCACGCCGAAACCGACCAGGGTGGAAACGCCCAGAATGGCAGCATGACCGAGGAACTTGCCGGCCAGGATCTCCACGCGACTGATGGGATAGGTGAGCAGCAGCAGCAACGTGCCCTGCTCGTCCTCTCCGACGATGCTGTCGTAGGCCAGCAGCAGTGCAATCAGCGGAATCAAAAACACCGCCAGGCTGGACAGGCTGACGATGGTGGTCGCCACGCCGGTGAAGCCCACCTGACCGGAAGCGGCAGCGCCGAAGTAGGCCAGACCGATGGCCAGCAGGCCGAAGACCAGGGTAATGGCCAGCACCCAGCGGTTGCGCAGGCCGTCGCGGAACTCCTTGCCGGCCACGGTGACGAGATGATTCATGCGTTCGCCTCCTCGCGGCGGGGGGTCGTCGACTCGTTCGCCCGCATTCCCGGTACGGTCGTTTGCGGGTGCAGGGTGGCATCGAAGTGGGCGTAGAGCGATTCCAGCGTCGGCGGTTCGAGGTCGACATCCTCGACGGCGCCATCGTTCATGAGGGCGCGCAGCACCTCGATCTTGGCACTGCCCGGCACGGCCAGGGTGACGCGCTCCCCGGCCACGCCCGTGACCGACACGCCGAAGGCGCCCAGTCGCTGCTCCAGCTCGCCCCCCCCACGCGACGTGCGCAACCGCACGACCAGCGGCAGGTCGGCCGTCTCGCGCAATTCGTCGATGGTGCCCGAGGCAAGCAGGCGCCCCTGGCCCAGGATGGCGGCACGGTCGATGTGACGCTCCACCCCGGGCAGCACGTGAGAGCAAAGAACAACGCTGACTCCCTTGCCACGCAGTTCATCGACCAGCATGTAGAAGTCGCGGGTGGCCATGGGATCGAGACCCACGGTGGGTTCGTCGAGCAGCATCAGACGCGGCTCGCCGAGAAGTGCCTGGGCCAGTCCCAAACGCTGACGCATGCCCTTGGAGTAGGTCTTCACTCGACGGTGCATGGCGTGGGACAGCCCCACGCGTTCCAGCAGATCAGCGACGCGACGCAGGTCGACACGCTTGAGACGGGCAAAATAGCGCAGCACTTCGACGCCGCTGAGCTGTTCGTAGAACTGCACGTTCTCGGGCAGGTAGCCCAGGCGCTGGCGCAGCACATTGGCCTCGGCACCGCTCGGGGCGTGGCCGAATACCTCGAGGTGGCCCGCGCTGGGACGGATGAGGCCGAGGATCAGCTTCATCGACGTGGACTTGCCGGCACCGTTGTGGCCCATCAGCCCCAGCACCTCGCCCTCCGCCAACGTCAAGCTGACTTCGTCGAGGGCAGTGAGGGCACCGAAGCGCTTGCTGACGGCAGCCATCTCGATCACGGGTTGGGTCATTGCAGGATCTCCGCCATCCGGTCCGGAAGGCTCATCAGAGGGTGACTATCCTTGACGCCCGGAGGACGCAACACGGGAAACTCGCGTTGCACCCAGCGCAGCACCTGCACCGCTGGGCTGTTCATCAGGATCTTGGCCATGGGGTAGGTCCAGATCAGGCGGTCCACCGAATCGTTGGGTTCGTAGGGCACGTCCCCGATGCCGTCGCCGCTGAGATCCCAACCCAGATAGTCGCTCCAGTAGTTGCCTCGCCCCTCATGAGACCACTCCTGCTCACGAACGGCCACGTACTTCACCTGGGTCTGGTTGGCGACGAAAGCATTGCCGTGGAACTCGTTATCCTCGGAACCGGCCGTCAGATGAATGCCGATTTCGGTACGCGCGAAGAGGTTGTCGCGGATCTCGTTGAACAGCGAATTGTAGACGAACAACGCCTTGCCTTCGGCACCGCTGATGGCGTGACCGTCGCTGGTCGCGGAACCGGGAGTGACGCCTCGCTGCGCCTCGATGGAGACGTTCTCGGCGATCACCGAATCGACGATGTAGTTCATCAGAAAGCCATAATTTTGATCGCGTATCGATCGATTGCCCACCACCTCGAGGTTGCGCGACTGCATCAGCGCATAGCCCAGGCGGTTGTTGCGGGTCACGTTGTCGCGCACCACGTTGTCCTGGGAAAACATGTAATGCACGCCGTAGCGCTGATCGCGCAGCAGATTGCCGATCAGCCGATTGCCGTTGCTGACATCGATGTAGATGCCATCGCGGGCCTCCCACACCTCGTTGTCGATGATCTCGGCGCCGCTCACGTTGTAGAGCTGCAGGCCGTTGCCACGGTCTTGGGAGCGCAGCGAAGTGTCGCCGCTGATGCGGTTGCTTTCGACCCGCACGTCGGCCGTGCCATCCAGCCAGATACCGAAGCCGCGGGCTTCGATGCGGTTGCTCTCGATCACCGCTCCCGCAGCGGACTTGGCCACGAAGATGCCGCTGTCCATGTCGGTGATGTTGGCACCGTCGTTGCGAATGTGCAGCCCGCTGACGTGCGCGCCGGGGGCCTCGACGGTAAGCACGCTGCCGCGGCCCTGGCCGTCGAGAATGGCCCCGTCGTCACCGCTCAGGACGATCGCTTCGTCGATCACGAAGTTGCCGGGATAGACCCCGGGGGAAAGGCGAACGCTGTCGCCCGGCTCAGCGCTGTCGAGCACCGCCTGCAGCGGCCGCTCGTCCGGCGAGGCCACGAACTCCGCTGCCTGAACGGCAACCGAGCCTAGAAGAAATAGGGAAACGCTCAATAACCAGATCGGTCGCATGGGGATCTCGGCAGAAGAAAAAGCGAGGGGCCGGCCGTGGCCGGCCCCAGCCGACATTATGCCGGCTCGACGAGCATGCGGCCCGTCATTTCCATGTGCAGCGCATGGCAGAACCAGTTGCAGTAGTACCAGTGCACCCCGGGCTTGTCGGCGGTGAAGGTGATGGAGGCAGTCTGCTGCGGACTGACCTCCATGCTCACCCCATGACCCACCATGCAGAAGCCGTGGGTCAAGTCCTCGACCTTGTCCATGTTGGTGATGGTCACCGTGACCTCGTCGCCCTGCTTGACGGTGAACTCCGTCGTGCCGAAGTTGGGCGCCACCGACGTCATGTAGACGCGCACCTTGTTGCCGTCGCGGATCACCTGGTTATCGGTCTCCAGGTTGATGCCATCCTCTTTGGCCATGGCCACGGTTTCGGCGAAGAACGGGTCGTCGCGTTCCCAGATCTGCTTGGTGGAGATCTGGTCACGGCGAATGATCACGGCATCGTGGGGCTCGGCGAAGGTGGGCGTATCGTGGATCACCTTCATCTCGTCGCCGGAGATGTCGATCATCTGATCGTTCTCGGGATGCAGCGGCCCCACCGGCAGGTAGCGGTCCTTGGAGAACTTGTTCAATGAGAACAAATACTTGCCGTCAGCGTCCTTGGACTCAGAGAGGGTCGCATGGTTGTGGCCCGGCTGGTAGTGCACGTCGAGCTTCTGGATGATGTAGTCCACGTCCTCGCCGTTGTAGTTGCGCACCGCAGCGTCCATGTTCCACTTCACGATCTGGCTGTCGATGAACACCGTTGTGTAGGCGTTGCCGCGGCCATCGTAGGTAGTGTGCAACGGCCCCAGACCGATCTCCGGCTCGGCGGCGACCACGTCGCGCTCGTCGGACAGATTGCCGGCGAACAGGTCGTCGAGCTTGGCGATCTCGATCATGGTGACGGTGGGCGAGAGCTTGCCGGCAGCGATGAAGTACTTGCCATCGGTGGACGTGTTGAGCCCGTGCGGGTTCTTGGGCACCGGCACGTAGCGGGTGACGTTGAGATCGGCGCTCTTGCGACCGTCCACGACCGGCACGTCGGAATCGCCGATGGTGGTGAAGTTGCCGTCGGCCACCGCCTTCTCGATGTTCTCGATGTTGAACACCACCACCCAGTCGCGATCGGCGCGCATCTTGCCGGCCAGATCCACGGCACCTTCCGAGTTGTAGCAGGTAGCCGCGGCATATTTGCCGGTGTAGTCGGCATCCATGTTGTCCAGGTTGCCGTCGACGATCACCTGCCACTTCACTTCCATGGTATCGGCGTCGATGGCGTTCCACATGGTGTGGTACTTGGACGGATCGTTGAGATCGCGACCGTCGTTGGGCTGCGGGATCATGTACTCCGCGTTGCAGAACACGTAGTTGGTGCGCGGCACCTTCTGCAGACGCAGACCGTGGATCGCCTGCACGTTGGGCAGGGTGACCACCTTGTCGGTCTTGAACACGTCCAGGCGCACGCGCGCCACGCGGGTGTTGGCCTTGTCGTTGATGAACAGATAGCGGCCGTCGTGGCTACCGTCGGTGTAACTGATGTGCGGGTGGTGGGCATCGCCGTTGGTGAAGCGATGGCTGTCGCCCAGGATGCGCTTGGATTCGTTGGTCATGCCCCAGCCGGAAGCCGAGCAGTGGTTGAAGACCGGAATCCGCATGATCTCGCGCATGGAAGGCACGCCGTAGACGCGCACCTCGCCACTGTGGCCACCGCTCCAGAAGCCGTAGTACTCGTCGAGTTCGCCCGGCGCTACGTGAATGTCGGGACCGTTACCGTTGCTGGCTGCCTGGGTCGGCTGGCTGCGGGTCAGGGCACCGACCCCGGCCACACCGGTCGCCCCGGCCACGCCAGCAGCACCGACCATGGCGCTGCCGGCGAGAAAGCGACGACGTCCCTGGTTGACCGTGGCGCCCGGCACCTCGGCCGGCTTGTCGTCGTGATGCTGATCACTCATGGCACTACCTCCGTTTCATTATGTCGAGAGAAGTTCTCGATACCGACTCTATGGTCGGCGTTTTCCGGCGAGGCGCTCGTTGTCGTGGCGTCCCGCCCTTGCTGCGCCTTCAGGCCCACGCCTTCAGGTCTCGTTCCCCGACACTTCCGTCGCGGGAATGCGCTGCTCGTCCGCCGCCTTGCTGCTCAGCCGCGATGCCTTCTCGCGCTTCTTGCGCTGAACCACCATCGGCGGGCACTTGCGGTCGTCGTAATACGTCACCTGGCAGTCCAGGCAGTAGTGGCACTCGTTGGGATTGATCCGACCGTCGGGGTGAATCGCCCCAATCTCGCACTCGTGGGCGCAGATCTGGCACGGCTTGCCGCACTCCTTGTGGCGGCGCAGCCAGTCGAACAGCCGAATGCGCGCGGGAATCGCCAGCCCGGCGCCCAGCGGGCACACGTAGCGGCAGTAGAACTTGTGGTTGAAGGCGCTGATCGCCAGCAGCAGCCCGGCATACAGTACGAAGCCCCATTCGCGCTGGAACTTGAGCAGCACCGCCGTCTTGAACGGCTCCACCTCGGCGTAGCGCTCGGCCTGGCCCAGCGACTGCAGCGACACCGCGAACAGACCCAGCAGAATGATGTACTTCAGCGCCCACAGCCGCTCGTGCAGCATGAAGGGCACCGAGAGCTGGGGGACCTTGAGCTTGCGCGCCACGGCGCTGATCAGCTCCTGCATGGCGCCGAACGGACACAGCCAGCCGCAGAACACGCCGCGACCCCACAGCAGCAGCGTCACCGCGACGAAGCTCCACAGGATGAACATCATCGGGTCCATCAGGAAGGTGGACCACTGGAAGTCGGTGAACAGGGCGTTGGTGAAGGTCAGGATGTTGACCACCGACAGCTGCGCCAGGGCGTACCAGCCGATGAACACCACGGTGTAGATCAGAAAGCCGTAGCGCAGCACGTGCAGCAGGCGCGGGCGGCGCACCAGCCAGTCCTGGAATAGCAGAATCGCAGTGAGCACGCCGAGGCCGGCACCCAGCACCGTGATGTGCAGCACGCGGTCTTCCCACACGCTCACCCACAGCGGGGCGTTCTCCTCATCGGCCATGGCGTCGGCGGCCGGCTCAGGAACGTCGAGGAAACGTTCGGGCACCTGGACTTCGGAGGAGAAACTGGCGAACTCGGTGTCCAGCGCACCGACCTGGCGGCGCACCAGCAGTTCCAGCTCCCAGGGCTTGCCGGGGTCGAAGCGCGAGGCCTCGCGCAGGATGAAGATGTCGCGCTCGGGCAGCGTCGGTGCCCCGTCGGCTTCGATGCCCCACAGACGGCGCATGTCGCTGTCGTGGAACTGGTCGGCACGCCCTTCATGGTGAATCAGGATGCGGTCGTAGATGCCGCCGCGCACGAAGCCGGAGCCTTTGAAGGAGTAGCGGCCGTCGGCCATGATCGCCAGGGCGTGTTCGTCTTCGCCCAGCGCTTCCATCAGGTCGTCGTACTGGCGCTCGCCGAGCAGGTTGCGACCGATGGTGGGCACATTGAGGTAGGCGAAGTAGAGGTCGATGAAGGTCTCGTCCTCGGCTCCCTCGGGGACGGGATCGACGTCTTCGGCCTCCGTGCCCTCGAAGGCGTCGTCGACCTCACCGCGGGTCAGGTACAGATTGCCAATGACGCCCTGCTCGCGTAGCTCGCTCCAGCTCGCCTCTTCGAAGAGGTCGTCGCGCACCCGGGCGTGTTCGGTGATGCCGCCGCCGCTGAGAATGCCGACATGGCGCGCCACGCGCCGCGCCGAACGCATGATGCCTTCGCCCATCACCACTACGGTGACGGTGGCCCCGGACACCGCATCGACGCGCTCGACGCCTTCGCGCTGCTTTCGCGACAGCCCCACGCGCACCTTCTGCTGCACCGTCTTGCCGTGGTACTGGGCGACGAAGTCGTCGAGCACCGATTCGGGAATGCCCACCAGCATGATCGGCTCGGAGTGTTCCAGCACCTGCACGCCGGTGATGCGCCCCTCGAGGTCGAGCCCCACGCGCATGTTGACCGGATGCCCGGAGTAGGCGGGAATCGGCGCGATGTCGTTGGTCTCGAAGACGTAGCCCGCCGGTTCGCCGTCGCGCAGCACGGTCACCGCCTCCACGCCCTCGACGGCCTCGCCCACGGCATCCGCCTCCGGAAAAACCTCGGGCAGCCAGTCTGCCGCCATCACGGTCGGTGACATCCAGGTCATCGCCAGCAGAACCAGCACCCTCAGCGCGGTGTGCAACGCCCTCATTCACTCGTCTCCATGCGCTCGCCTGTCGTCTGGAAGTCACTCGGCTAGCTAAAGGCGGGACGAGCGACGGCAGCGACAAAAGAAGTATTTTTCAAGCATGATCAACGTTAGCACACAAGGCAGCAGAAACCCTGACCTGCATCAACCCCGACTTGCCATCCCTCGTTCTCCGCAACTCTGCGTGACCAGAGCGTTTGCTCTCATCCGCTGGGGCAAAGCGTCACGGCCCGCTTCTCGTCAGCAGAGCGTAGTGCTAGGCTCGGATCATCCCCATGCGTTTGTGGCAAGGAGCCGCCATGCCCCCGGAAGAACCCCGCCCCGTCCCCCATTCGCTGATCACGCAACAGCGCCACTTGGTGACGGAGTTCGCCTTCTGCCTGGGCGAGATATCCACCACCATCCGCGTTCGCGTCTACCGCCAGCTGGCCAATCAGCGTTACAGTGCCGAGCAGAGCCACTACATTCAGACACCATTGCAAAAAGAGCCGGCTTTCGAGAGCGGCGACGAGCATGCCAGTCTGGATGCCTGTCTGACGGCCATCGCCGATGTCATGGTGGAGCAGTATCAGCAAGCCGAGCAGGCCGGCCACCGCCCCTCCGAGGACTGGTTGCTGCCCAGCCGAGACTTCGACTGAGCGCCTGCACCTGGCTGACATTCGTCAAGGCATGTCGGTTGGCTACCACGCTATGCTGGCGACCAATGGCGAACTGCAATGAGACGACCATGCACCCACTCAGGACGCTCACCACGGCCTGTGCCCTGACGCTCATCGTCATGGGCATCCCGGCCATGGCCGGCGGCACAGCCAATCGCAACGAGAACACGGCAGCGTCGGACACGACCGACATGCCCAGTGGCAACGCCGAACGCGGGGCCGCCATGGCCCACCTGTGCGAAAGCTGCCACGGCCCCGACGGCCACAGCCTCACCACTCGCTACGCCACCATCGCCGGTCTGCCCGAGTCCCACATCATCGAGCGACTGAAGGCGTTTCGCGCCGGCGAAAGCAGCCACCTGATGGAGAGCATGACCCGCGGTCTCAGCGATCAGGACATTGCCGACCTGGCCGCTCACTACTCTCGACTCGAATGATGCCAGCCGCGCCCGCGCTGCGTCGCCGAGGGGCCGCCCGACTGCTACCATGCTGCCTTCACCACTGCCTGCGCCTGCCTCGGGAAGCTCTGACATGCCGCGTTGCCCAACTGCCGCTCTCGCCTGCCTGCCACTCATCGGCCTGCTGACCGGCGCCCAGGCCACCACCTTCAATGCCGAAGCCCTGCAGCGCCACGAGAACTGGCAGTCGGCCGTGCTGAGCCTCGGCGAGGAGCGCCACTTCCGCGCTCTGGAAGCCGACAGCTACAGCGACACCATCCTCAGCCTCAACCACACCGCGGGCGTATGCGACCTACCCTGGCTGGAAGTGCGCGTCGACCTCGACGAGCGCCAGGCGGCAGACCGGGCGGTCAACCTGGTGCCCGCCGACTTTCGCGTCGATCACGAGACCATTCACAGCGGCATGGCCGAGTTCATCACCGAGCGCGGCGACAGTGGCTTCTACGCCCAATTCTATCTACCGCAGCAGACGCTATTGATGGAGGAAATGCGCCAGGGCGAAACGCTGCGACTGCGCTTCACCCTCGAAGAGGACGAGCGCTGGTTCCTGACCTTCACCCTGAACGGCGCGGACGCCGCCATCGCCCGGGCAGAAAGACTCTGCCTGGCAGCCGACGGCACGCCGTGACGCCGCTCAGCGCTCGACGAAGGCGCGCTCGATCACATAGTCGGCCGGCTCGCCCTGACGTGGCGAGATGGTGAAGCCCAGCTCATCGAGCAGGTTACTGGTCGAATCGAGCATCGAGGGGCTGCCGCAGATCATGGCGCGATCCCGTTGCGGATCGAGCGCCGGCAGTCCCGTGTCCTCGGCCAGCTTGCCGCTGCGGATATGGTCGGTGAGTCGTCCCTGGGTGTGGAACGCCTCCCGAGTCACGGTAGGGTAATAGATGAGCTTGTCGCGGATCTCATCGCCCAGGTATTCGTGGGCCGGCAGCTCCCGGGTGATGAAGTCCGAATAAGCGAGTTCGCTGACCCGGCGCACGCCGTGCACCAGCACCACCTTCGCGAAACGCTCATAGGTTTCGGGGTCCTGTATCACGCTCATGAAGGGCGCTAACCCGGTCCCTGTCGCCAGCAAATAGAGATGACGCCCCGGCAGCAGGTCGTCGATCACCAGGGTCCCGGTGGGCTTGCGGCTGACCATGATGGAATCCCCCACCCGAAGATGCTGCAACCGCGAAGTGAGCGGGCCATCCGGCACCTTAATGCTCAAGAACTCCAGGTGATCTTCGTAGTTGGGGCTGGCAATGGAGTAGGCACGCATCAGCGGCTTACCGCTCACCTCGAGGCCGATCATCACGAACTGGCCGTTCTTGAAGCGCAGGCTGCGCTCGCGGGTAGTGCAGAAGCTGAACAGAGTGTCGTTCCAGTGGTGGACGCTCAAAACCTCTTCCAGGGCGAATTTGCTCATCTCATCTCCGTCTTTCCCTCAATGAATTGGCAGCGGTCGGCATGGCAGAACCGTGGCTAGTTGCCACTACATGCCGCGCTGAACGTGTGAGCGAACCAACTCGTTGATGGTGGCCACGTCGACTTCCTCGAAAGCCAGCTGGCGACCACCGTGTTCAGCCATGAAAGCCTCGGCATCGGCATGACTGCCGAAAGCGGCAAGGGTCGGCCCCATGGCACCCATCAGCGGTTGTTCGGTCACGTAAATAGCCGTATCAGCGGCGATATAAGCGTCATCGGAGGGTGCATTCCACTCGGTCCGTCCTACGTCATGGACGAATGCTTGGCTCAACTGCGGCACGGAATCCGGCTGCAGCAGCCACACGAACATATCCGAGGTGGAGCAGAACTTGAGCAGCCGACCATCGCGCAGACATGCCTGAGCCTTAGGGCCGGGATAATTCGCGATGAACATGCCGCACACTGCACACTCGTCGCCGTCGCCGATGGGCTCGGGCGAGCAAGCGATGCTCGACTGCTCTTCACCACCACAGCCCGACAACCCGGCCAACGATAGGCCGCCCAGCACGATCACGAAGGTTCGGCGTGTCAGCATTCTCACTCTCCCGATAAGTCGGTCATCATCAAGGATCTTGAATTACGCTTCCTGCCGGAAAAAGATCCATAATGCCGCACCCAGCGATACCACGACTCACCGAAGCGGCGCGCCCTGCATGGACGGCGAAATCAGCGCCGATGAAGGTCCGGGATCGCCCCTGCGGACCGACCCCGGTGGCACGACGGAATCAATCAGGCCGGGTCGACCAGCATGCGACCGGCCATTTCCATGTGCAGCGCGTGACAGAACCAAGAGCAGTAATACCAGTACACCCCAGCTCTGTCCGCCGTGAAGGTCACCGACGACGTCTGCTGCGGGTTGACCTCCATGTTGATGCCATAGTTGATGATCGAGAAGCCGTGACTGAGGTCCTCGATCTTGTCCAAATTGGTGACGATCACGGTCACTTCATCCCCCTGCCTCACACGGAACTCACTCATGCTGTATTGCGGGGCGACTGCCGTCAGATAGACGCGCACTCGATTGCCATGACGAACCACCTTGCTGTCCGTCTCGAGAGTGATGTCATCTTCCTCGGCCCACTGCCGTGCCTGGCTCCAGTAGGGATCGTCGCGGTCATAGATCTTGGCCGGCGACACCTGATCGGGGCGGCACAGAATACAATCATGCGGCTCGGCAAAGGTCGGCCCATCGTGCACCAGTTTCATTTCATCGCCGGAGATATCGACCAACTGATCGTTCTCGGGATGCAACGGGCCTGACGGCAGGAAACGGTCCTTGGAGAACTTGCTGAGGACCACCAGCCACCGGCCATCGGCTTCGGCGGTTTCGGCAAGGGAGGCGTTGAGATGGCCGGGCTGGTAGTGGACATCGAGCTTCTGGCGAATGTAGCTGACGTCATCCCCAGCGTAATGGCGAATCGCCTCAGCAACGTTCCACTTCACCACCTGGCTGTCGATGAACAGCGTGGTGTAGGCATTGCCGCGACCGTCGAAGGTGGTATGCAGCGGCCCCAGACCCAGCTCCGGCTCGGCGGCCACGACATCGCGCAACTCGATCTTGTCGTCGAACAGGTCGGGCAGCTTGCGTGCGTCGATGACGGTGCAAGTCGGTGACAACTTGCCGTTGGCGATCAGGTAATTGCCATCGGGAGACGCGTTGATGCCGTGCGGGTTCTTGGGCACCGGGATATAGCGGGTAAAGGGGTTGTCCTCACCGCGGCCATCGACCACCGGAATGTCGCTGTCGCCAAAGGTCACGTAGTCGCCGTTCTCCACGGCGCGCTCGATGGCAGGGATGTCGAAGACCACCACCCAGTCACGTTCGAGTCGCATCTTCTCCGCCAGCACGACGCCGCGCTCGGCGTTGTAACAAGTGGAGATGGCGAAACGCCCTGAGTAGTCACAGTTGGTATTATCGAGGTTGCCATCGACCCACACCTGCCACTTGATTTCCATGCTCTCGCCGTCGATGCCGGTGAACACGGACCAGTATTGAGACGGGTCGTCGAGGTCACGCCCGTCGTTGGGCAACGGTACGATCATCTCGCCGTTGGCGAACACGTAGCCGGTCTTGGGCGCCTTCTGCACGCGCAGGCCGTGGATACCATGAGCGTTGGGGATGTGCACCATCTTGTCGCAGCGCATGATATCCAGGCGCACGCGCGCCACGCGGGTGTTGGCCTTGTCGTTCATGTACAGATAGCGGCCATCGTACTTGCCATCGGTGTAGCTCATGTGGATATGGTGGAGGTCTCCGTTCTGCCACTTGGCGTTTTCCCCCAGTACAGCCAGGCTTTCATTGGTCTGCCCCCAGCCGGTGGCCGAGCAGCGATTGAAGACCGGGATGCGCGTCAGTTCGCGCATGGAAGGCACCCCAAACACTCGAACCTCGCCGGTCTGGCCGCTGCTCCAGAACCCGTAGTAGGAATCCAACTGACCCGGTGCCACATGAATACTCGCGTCACCGCTCTCACTGGCCGCCTGGGCCGACTGGCTGCGCACCAACGTACCGGTGCCTGTCACCCCGGCCACCCCTGCCATACCCGCGGCGCCGAGTGCCGCACTACCCGCCAAAAAACGGCGGCGTCCCTCGTTGACTGATGGCTCGATAGTGGCGGTTTCGGCCATTCGGCCATCGTCTTTGTGTTCGCTCATGGTTCTGATCTCCTTCCGGTTCCATGCAAGAAACGTCTCTGAGCCGCTCCCCAGGCTTCATCCGTAAGCCGTCGCCGACTTTTCGTGCTACTCGGCCATCTCCGTGACGGGAATGCGCTGCTCGTCCGCCGCCTTGCTGCTCAGCCGCGATGCCTTCTCGCGCTTCTTGCGCTGAACCACCATCGGCGGGCACTTGCGGTCGTCGTAATACGTCACCTGGCAGTCCAGGCAGTAGTGGCACTCGTTGGGATTGATCCGACCGTCGGGGTGAATCGCCCCAATCTCGCACTCGTGGGCGCAGATCTGGCACGGCTTGCCGCACTCCTTGTGGCGGCGCAGCCAGTCGAACAGCCGAATGCGCGCGGGAATCGCCAGCCCGGCGCCCAGCGGGCACACGTAGCGGCAGTAGAACTTGTGGTTGAAGGCGCTGATCGCCAGCAGCAGCCCGGCATACAGTACGAAGCCCCATTCGCGCTGGAACTTGAGCAGCACCGCCGTCTTGAACGGCTCCACCTCGGCGTAGCGCTCGGCCTGGCCCAGCGACTGCAGCGACACCGCGAACAGACCCAGCAGAATGATGTACTTCAGCGCCCACAGCCGCTCGTGCAGCATGAAGGGCACCGAGAGCTGGGGGACCTTGAGCTTGCGCGCCACGGCGCTGATCAGCTCCTGCATGGCGCCGAACGGACACAGCCAGCCGCAGAACACGCCGCGACCCCACAGCAGCAGCGTCACCGCGACGAAGCTCCACAGGATGAACATCATCGGGTCCATCAGGAAGGTGGACCACTGGAAGTCGGTGAACAGGGCGTTGGTGAAGGTCAGGATGTTGACCACCGACAGCTGCGCCAGGGCGTACCAGCCGATGAACACCACGGTGTAGATCAGAAAGCCGTAGCGCAGCACGTGCAGCAGGCGCGGGCGGCGCACCAGCCAGTCCTGGAATAGCAGAATCGCAGTGAGCACGCCGAGGCCGGCACCCAGCACCGTGATGTGCAGCACGCGGTCTTCCCACACGCTCACCCACAGCGGGGCGTTCTCCTCATCGGCCATGGCGTCGGCGGCCGGCTCAGGAACGTCGAGGAAACGTTCGGGCACCTGGACTTCGGAGGAGAAACTGGCGAACTCGGTGTCCAGCGCACCGACCTGGCGGCGCACCAGCAGTTCCAGCTCCCAGGGCTTGCCGGGGTCGAAGCGCGAGGCCTCGCGCAGGATGAAGATGTCGCGCTCGGGCAGCGTCGGTGCCCCGTCGGCTTCGATGCCCCACAGACGGCGCATGTCGCTGTCGTGGAACTGGTCGGCACGCCCTTCATGGTGAATCAGGATGCGGTCGTAGATGCCGCCGCGCACGAAGCCGGAGCCTTTGAAGGAGTAGCGGCCGTCGGCCATGATCGCCAGGGCGTGTTCGTCTTCGCCCAGCGCTTCCATCAGGTCGTCGTACTGGCGCTCGCCGAGCAGGTTGCGACCGATGGTGGGCACATTGAGGTAGGCGAAGTAGAGGTCGATGAAGGTCTCGTCCTCGGCTCCCTCGGGGACGGGATCGACGTCTTCGGCCTCCGTGCCCTCGAAGGCGTCGTCGACCTCACCGCGGGTCAGGTACAGATTGCCAATGACGCCCTGCTCGCGTAGCTCGCTCCAGCTCGCCTCTTCGAAGAGGTCGTCGCGCACCCGGGCGTGTTCGGTGATGCCGCCGCCGCTGAGAATGCCGACATGGCGCGCCACGCGCCGCGCCGAACGCATGATGCCTTCGCCCATCACCACTACGGTGACGGTGGCCCCGGACACCGCATCGACGCGCTCGACGCCTTCGCGCTGCTTTCGCGACAGCCCCACGCGCACCTTCTGCTGCACCGTCTTGCCGTGGTACTGGGCGACGAAGTCGTCGAGCACCGATTCGGGAATGCCCACCAGCATGATCGGCTCGGAGTGTTCCAGCACCTGCACGCCGGTGATGCGCCCCTCGAGGTCGAGCCCCACGCGCATGTTGACCGGATGCCCGGAGTAGGCGGGAATCGGCGCGATGTCGTTGGTCTCGAAGACGTAGCCCGCCGGTTCGCCGTCGCGCAGCACGGTCACCGCCTCCACGCCCTCGACGGCCTCGCCCACGGCATCCGCCTCCGGAAAAACCTCGGGCAGCCAGTCCCGTGGCTCATCCTGCGAATAGGCAAGCGACGAAAGCGACACCATCAAGAGAGCCACGACCGACACTACCCATGCCCCGATCTTCCCCATATAAACTGTCTCCATCATCCGCTCATTCACACTGAATTCGGTTACCGGGTAGCTGCCTTTCTCGCAAAAATGACCGGAATATTTGCTTATAAGATGGCTTTCTTCCGGATTTCCAACAGAACGGCGGCATGACTTCTCAGGAAGTCATTAAGCAAGATTACCGAGAATATGATTTTTAATATCAATGGGTTGACCGAAAATGCAGCGAGGCTCTGCTGAGCCAGCGCTGCGCCTTAAGTCGCATACAGGATGTTGTTTTACCGCTCAGCTTAGCGGTCAGGCGGTGGGAAAAGATGATCTATATCAAAAAAGAATTTATCGATAACCTAAATGCGACAACTTGACTCAACAAACTGCCTTTCTGGCATCGATTCTTGTTGTTGCTTGGTATATTGCTGAACGAAAAACGGCTCTTCCAAATACTACGAACCCGCCGAAATGACGGGCTCGTAAAAACGTGACGCGAGACTCAGAATCGCATCGTCAAATTGGCCCAGGCGATCCTGCCGGGCTCGTTGACGGGGTCGGAGGAAGCCCCCAGGTCCGCACTGCCACGCTGGATGTGCTCGGCATAGGTGCGATCGAACAGGTTATCCACACCCAGCGTCAGCGTGATGTTGTGGAAGAGGTCGCGGCCCGCGTAGGCAGAGACGGTAGCGAATCCGGGCGTCTCCCGCGTGTCCAGGCTGTAGATGGTGCCCTGGCCCTCGGCGATACGATCCTGACGGGCCACACCACGCCACAGCAGGCCGCCGAAATAGGCATTCTGGGCATAGTCGAGCCCCAGCGTGACCTCCAGTGGTGGAGTCTGGGCCAGCGGGCGGTCGTCGGAGTCGTTGTCGCTATGCACCCAAGCCAGACTCCCGCTCAGACTCCAGCTGTCAGAGAGACTCAGCGTCATGTCGGCTTCGGCTCCATAAGTAGTCGCATCGACGTTGCGAGCCCGCGGAGCGGCTCCTGTTTCGTCGATCAACAGATAGTTGTCGTACCAGCCATGGAACAGCGACAGGTTGGCACTCAAGCGCGCTCCCCGCCAGCTGGCTCCGGTATCGAGCTGAGTCAGCACTTCGCTATCCAGATCGAAGACCCGGCTTCGCTCCCAGAAATCCCCAGCCCGCTCGGCACGCCCCACTCCCACAAACAGACTGGCCGGCTGGGCCTCGAGGACATGTTCGTAGCGCACGAAACCACTCCAGAGAGCCGAGCGTTCGGTATCCCCTCGCTCGGCACCGCCAAAACCAGCAGGGTTGAGCGCTTCCGCTTCTGAGCGATCCGTGCGTAGCCCCAGCGTCAGCCAGTTGCGCTCGTCGAGCTCTCGCTCCAGCTCGGCAAAGGCGCCGTAGTCGGTGAACTCGGCTCGCTCGGTGCGAGGCTGATTGCGCCAATCGGTCGTGCCACGCCAACGATGGCGATTCTCGACATAGTCGAACCCCGTCGACAGCGATGTCGACTCGCCCAGCAGCACTTCGGCTGCCAGCCGGCCTCCCTGGGTACGGCGATCAGGGTTGCTAGCCATGCGCATGCCGGGTGGTTCACGCAGCCGGAAGTTGTCCATGACATGGTCGATGTCGTTGTAGTAGAACAGCGCTTCGACTTCTGCCAGCCAGGGCGTGAGATTCCGGCGCGCCAAACTCAGCGTATAGCCGGTACGGTCGAACTCGGTTCCGTCCATGCCGCGGTCGTCATAGGCGGCCTCGGCGTCACTGCGATCAACGGCCAGCTCGATGCGGGTGTCGGCATCCGGCGTCCAGCCGACGATGGCGGTACCGCTCCAACGGTTGTACTGCGAATGGACATCGTGGCCGTCGCCGTCCTGATAGTCATCTTGCTCGGAGAGCGTACCGATCAAGCGTACATAGCCCTGCTGATTGCCGGCAGTCACGTCACCGACCAGGTCGAAACGGTCGCGGCTGCCCAGCGTGGTGCTGGTAAATCCCTCTACGGTAGACTCAGTCAGCACCGGCTTGTCACGCTCGAAGCGCACCACCCCGGCCGGTGCCACGCCATACCGCACGCTCTGGGGCCCCTTGATCACCTCCACACGGTCATAGGCTTGAGGGAAGATATAAGCAGTGGGAGGGTCCATACGCCCACCACAACCGCCGAGAATATTGGCTCCATCCACCTGGATGTTGAGCCGCGAGCCACCCAGCCCACGTAGCGCCGGATCTCCGCTGGTACCACCTTTGCGGCTGACGGCAAAGCCTGGGATGGACTCGAGGAAGGCACCGCCATCCTGGGCCGGCAGTGGCAGACGGGGCTGACGCGTATCGGTCGTGACAGTGTATGGATCGCTCATGGCCGGTGCGGTGATCACCAGGGGCGACAGAGTTGCCGACGACTGCGTCTCACCTTTATCTGCGAATGCCGCATGGCCGGGCAGCAAGGCGACGGCGGCAGCCAGAGGGGCGAGTGGAAAGCGTGAGCGGTTAAACATGCAATGATCTCCGACAATGAAAAAGCGCTCACTTCATGCAAAATGGGTTCCATACATGAGAAAAACCAGGAAAATAAAACTAATCAATTGATTTTTCGTGCTTCTTTTCCATTGTTCAGCATTTCGGTGTGACTCAAGGCGGTGACCATTCATCGTGAATGCGTGATATACCCAAGGCATTGCGGCAATTGGCATAGCAGCATGCCGAGCGAACGCCAAACCAAAAAAGGCCCCTTTGTGGGGCCGGAGGCACTTCTCTCTTGAAACGGTATGACTTACCAAGCAGGTTCCATGCCAATCTGCTGTTTGCGGATGGAGACAATGTATCTCATTGATTCAAAAGCGAAGTGCGCTCGACCAGCGGTACCCCTCAAGAGAAAGCTCGCCGCTCCTGTCACAAGCCTTGTGGCAATTGCCATGTTCACCGCGGCAAATGCCACAATGGGTATCCGCCATGACCCGTTAGCTGGGGAACGAGGCTGATGACCGCGGAGTGGACGGTCGCCTTCCTGCTCGGCCTGTTCAGCAGCACGCACTGCCTGGGCATGTGCGGAGGTATTGCCGGGGCGCTGACCTTCAGCCTCGCCCCGGAAGTACGCCAGCATCCGCAGCGCCTGCCGGCCTTCAACCTGGCCTACAACGCCGGTCGCATCGGCAGCTATACCATCGCCGGCGGCCTGGCAGCGGGCGGCGCCGGAGCCGTACTCGCCTCGCTGGGAGCCAGCGACCCACTGGTGATGGGCAGCCTGGGCGCCCTCTCCCTGACGGCAGTGGGTCTGCACATTGCCGGCTGGTTTCCTCGCTTCGCCCGCATCGAGACCCTGGGACGACCACTGTGGCAGCACCTGGAACCGCTGGGACGACGGCTGCTGCCGGTGCGCCGTCTGCCGCACGCCTATGCCTTCGGCATGGTATGGGGTTGGCTGCCCTGCGGACTGGTCTATGCGGCGCTGGCCTACAGCCTGACCACCGAATCGGCCTGGCGCGGCGCCCTGTTCATGGGGTTCTTCGGGCTCGGCACGCTGCCCATGCTGTTCACGGTGGGTGTGATGGCCAGCCACATCGTCCCGCGGCTGCGCACACCGGCGGTGCGGCGGCTGGCCGGGGTGCTGATCATCGGACTGGCACCGCTGCCGCTGGCACTGGCCCATTGGGAGGACATCATGAAAGGGATCGCGTCATGACGCACCGCATACCATACGAGGCGGCGATGATCGGCGAATCGCCGGCGCTGCAGGCGGTGATTCGCTCGGCACGCCTGGTAGCGGCAACCGACGCCACGGTGCTGATACTCGGCGAGAGCGGCACCGGCAAGGAACTGCTGGCCAGGCTGCTACATGGGGAAAGTCGCCGCACCGCGGGCCCCTGGGTGACGCTCAACTGTGCCGCCCTGCCGGACGAGCTGATCGAGTCGGAGCTATTCGGCTACCAGCGCGGCGCCTTCACCGGCGCCGAAACCGACCGGCTCGGACGCGTACAGCAGGCCCACGGCGGCACGCTGTTTCTCGATGAAATCGCCGAACTGCCGTTGGCAGCCCAGGCCAAGCTGCTGCGCTTTCTGGAACAGGGGGAGTGCCAGGCGCTGGGCGCCAGCCATGCGGAGCACGTCGATGTCCGGATACTCGCCGCCACGCACCAGGACCTGCGCCGCCGTGTGGCGCAGGGAAGCTTCCGCGAGGACCTCTTCTATCGGCTGCATGTCATTCCGCTGGAACTTCCCGCACTGCGCGAGCGCGACGACGATCTCCCCCTGTTGGTATCGCGCTTTGCCAACGCGCTGGCCGAGCGTCACGGCGTCAGCGCACCGACCTTCTCCAAACCGCTGCTGAAACGGCTGGCCTGCCACTCCTGGCCCGGCAACGTCCGCGAGCTGCGCAACCTGGTTGAGCGCTGCGTGGTTCTGCTGCCGGGCCATACGCTGGGGCCGGAAGACATCCCCGACGGCTGGCTGTGCCCGCCACAGGCTGGCGGTCGGGATGATACTGGTGAGTGGCAGCTACCGACCTGCGGCATGGACCTGGCCCTGCTGGAAGAGCAACTGATCCGCCAGGCACTGGACCAGAGCGGCGGCAACCGCTCACAGGCGGCACGCCTGCTGGGTTTGACGCGCGATACGCTGCTGTACCGCATGAAGAAGCACGCCATCGCCTAAGAGGGCGTTTGAACGCCCTCTGAGACGATGACACTGATGGCGTAATGTCGTTACCTTCCCTTAGTGCCCGATCTTGTCGCGCAGCGCTTCCGGCAACTCTAGCTCGGTGCCGGCGGGCAGCGCCTCGAACTCCTTGGCATACCAGCTGCGGCCGTTCTCAACGCGGCTGAACATCTGGAAAGCGACCTTGTCGCCGACGGAGAAGTCCGGGGTCGGTTCGCCGTCCGGCAGGGCAAGGTGCATGCGCATGGCCATCATCACGTCGGGAACCGCCTCGTGGGCGATGGTGATACGGCGCTCCGCCTCGTCGTAGCCGAGGAAAATGCCGCGCGCCGCATGCCCCTCTTCCGCCGACGCCATGTCGCCGGCCTGCACACCCAGACTCAGCCAAGCCAGTGCCAGGCCGACCAGCAACCCGCTACGTTTCATCACTGCCTCCTCCCTCATCGCGTCGAGTCGGGCCCGACGCCTGCACATAGCAAAGCCGCCCCGGCAGGGCGGCCATGCTCGAACTGCCATCGGCGGTCGCTCACTCGAATCGTTGCGTATCGAGATACTCCACCGAGAGATAGTCATCGAAGGTCCATAGACGCACGAAGCGGCCCCGCTGCGCCGTTTCGTCGCCGCTGCCGCCCCACACCATCAGGCTCTGCGGGGGCTCGGGCATTCCCTCCTGAAGCTGCTCGAACCACCACTCGGCCATCTCTTCCTCCCAGGGATCGCCGTGGTTCGCTTCGAGCTGCGCAATGACCTGCTCACGTTCCGCGACATCGGGATGAAAGGTGACCACCAGCGCCAGCTCATCGCCCCCCGCCGGAAAAACGTAGCGCAGGTCTGTCTCGGGCGCCTCATCGGCCTGAAGCTCGCCATCGATGATCCGGTCGCCATCCTCGGTCTCCTCGACGGAGAGATTGACCACGGCGTCATCGTTGCCCAGTGCCGACATGACCTCCTGGTAGGACATGCCGAACTCGGCGCTGCGATAGCCGGCCGGCCCCTCAGCCGCCAGCGCCCCGGAGAATGCCAGGACGGCCAGACAGCCGCCAAGCCAGCCCGAGGCTCGAACGAATCGTTGCATTTTCGTTCCTCTTGATACTAGGGACGCGGTGACCGGTCTCGGCCAGCCACCGCATCGATGCATGATGTCTGGCATCACTCGGCCGGCACCACCGTTACCACGCCATCCATGTCGCGATTCTCGTGGGGACGGCAGTGGTAGGGATAGGTACCCGGTTCGTCGAAGGTGCGCTCCCAGCTCTCCTCGGGGAACAGGCGCTGCGAGCCGACATCTTCCTCGGGGAAGTAGATGTCATGGCTGGTGCGCTTCTCGCTATTGACCCAGCGCACCGTGGTGCCAGCCTCGATTTCCAGTTCCGCAGGATGGTAGCCGTACTCGAGCATCTCCACTTCGACCACCGAGTCGCCGGCCAGGGCCACCCCGCCCGTAAGCAGGGCGGCCAGGGCGGTAGCACCGAGTGTCAGTCGCGGATGTCGCATGAGAGCGTCCTCTCCTGTATGGCGCGTCATTCAACGCGCGTGGCGTTGATCTCCACCATGTCGGCTCCGAACGTCTCGTCGGGATCTTCGACGCCGAAGGCCAGGCCGTACTGCCAGGACACATGGTGGAAGCGCGAGTCGGCGAAGTCGTCGTGCAACGCGATGTTGACGCTGTAGAGCTTGTCGAGATCGAGCGGCTTGTCGCCTTCCACGCCGGTCTTGAGCGCACGCGTCAGGTAGGCCGTCCACACGCCGTCTTCCTCTTCGGCGCTGAATACCACGGCCTCGCTGTCGCTGAAATGGCGCTCGTCGAGAACGTAGCCGGATTCGGTGGAACCGTCGCCGCTCTTGTAGCGCGCCAGGTTGAGATAGGCACCGCCGTCGAGCAGCTCCTGGATCTCCGCTTCTTCCTTGAGCTTGTCCCAGCCGCCACGGGCTGCACCGCGACGACCCCGCACCTCGATCTCGGTGCGGCTCTCGCCGATGTACTTGGTCACACCGTCGGAGAGATCCAACCGCTCGACCAGATCGCTGGTGGCCAAAGCATCCGCCTCCGGCGCATCGGGCATGTGCCGCGAATCGTGGTGGCAGCTCGCCCAACAGCCCGCCTTCTCTGCCATGTCGACGCGATCGTCAGAGAGACTCAGGGTCAACTTGAAGGGGTTGTCGGGATCCATCTTGCCGTCGTTCTCGGCGAAGGGCAGCGGCGCGTGCTCGCCTTCCTCCCACTGGAACTGCATGTAGAGGTAGTCGTCGTCGAAGGCCGTTTTGACGCTCATCGGTACGTGGCCACGCTTGTCGCCCAGATCGAAGGTCTCGATCTTCTCGCCGGAAACCGCGAGAGCCCCGATGTCTTCTTCTTCGCCCTGGTGGCACCAGATGCAGCGATCGCCGAAGCTGAAGGCGCGACCACCGCCATGCTCGCTGCCGTCCTGGATCCACTCGATGGAGGCCTGACCGGGCAGGAACAGCGTCAAGTCAACGGCTGGCAGCTCATCCCAGTCAAGGGATGCGGCAAGATCATCTTCCACCGCCTTGGCTTCGCCGAGATCTTCGGCTTCCAGCGGCATCTCAGGCTCGTCGCCCACGGTATCGGCATCCGCTTCGGTATCGTAATCGAAGCGGCCGGCCCACACCTCGGACTCATCCCAGTTCTCGGGCAGCTCGTGGGCGATGCCCTGGTGACACTCGATGCAGGTCTGGCCCTGCTCGAAGGCGCGGGAGTGCTCGCGACTGGCGCGCTGGGCCTGTTCCTCGAGGTCCATGTGCGACCAGTCGTGGCAGTTGCGACACTCGCGGGAATCGGTCTTGAGCATGGAGCGCCAGACGTTCTCCGCCAGATCGAGGCGTTTGCCCTCGAACTTCTCCTTGGTATCGATGGTCCCCAGCATCCAGTGCCACACCTCACGGCTGGCCTGGATCTTGCGGATCATCTTGGGGCCCCAGGCATCGGGCACGTGGCAGTCGGAGCACTCGGCACCCACCCCGGTGGCATTCTCATAGTGCGGGCGATCCTGATACTCCTCATAGACCCAGCTCATCTCGTGGCAGGTCGAACTGCAGAATTTGAGGTTGTTGGTGGCTTCCATCACGGTATTGAAGCCGCCCCAGAACAAGATGCCCGCCACGAAGAAAACCACGGCGGCACTGATCGACGCCCCCATGATCGTGATCTTGCGCCAGTTGCGTGGACGCTCCCCTTGCATGTCAGTCTCCCGAATATGTCGTGACACGAGTTGTCGCTTTCATTGCCTGCCCTGCCGTCGGGTTGTGGTTGTCGTGTCCGGCCCCTTGCCCAGCCACTCCCGCTCGTGACGCAGCGGGAGTGGCTGAAGAAGAGGCCGGAGCGCCCGAAGGCGCCCCGGCGGGCTCGGCCATTGATCAGCCGATGTGCTTCTTGCGGTTGTAGACGTTGAACTTGCCGGTCGGCGTGTTCAGGCCTTCGACGCGCGCCTTCTCTTCCAGCGTCTTGTCGTCGTAAACGACGATGGCGCCATCGTCCTGGTGGCCTTCGCCGCGCGCCCAGATGGAGACCCACACCTCGGTACCGGTCTGGTCGTACTCCATGTGCACCGCCACGGCGTCATGCTCGGCAGGGCGGTCGGCCACGTGGACCGGCGTCAGCTCGCGGGTCTCCTTGTTCATGACCATGACCCACTGGTTGACGTCGGCCTCGGGGTGCATGGCCTGATCGATCCAGACGTTGTCGGAGTCGGGGTGCGTGCGTACGAACAGCCCCGGACCGTCGGTCTCGACGCTGTCGCAGATCTGCCACGCCTGGTCGGGATGCCCTTCGGGATCGTTGCCCCAGAAGGTCATGCGGCCTTCGCCCAGGTGGGTGGTGCCGGCCACCGGGCCACACTCCGGATCGTCCCAGTTGGCACCCGGCCCCGGATGGGGCTTGACGCCAGTCTCCAGCATGCTGATCTTCTTGCGCGTTTCGGTGTCGATGAACACCATCTTGTCGCTCATGTTGGCCGCGATCTGGAAGTAGCGACCGGTCGGGTCGAAGAAGCCGTCGTGCAGGTACTCGGCAGTCTCCATCATGTCGACGCGCAGGTTGTCGAGGTCGCTGTAGTCGACCTGCCAGACCTGACCGGACTCCTTGACGTTGACCAGGAAGGTCGGCGCATGCGGCGTGTTGTACAGTGCCGCCACGCGAGCCTCGTTGCGGAAGTTGCCTTCCGTATCGTAGCTGCGGGTGGAGATGACCTTGAGCGGCTCCATGGTGTCGGCATCGGTGATCACGGCGTGCGGCGGCCAGTAGGCGCCACCGATGACGTACTTGTCCTTCCACTCGCCGTAGTGGGAAACGGCCACGTCGCGGGCGTCATAGCCGATGAAGACCTCGGCGGTCACCTGGGGTGGGTCCATCCACAGGTCGATCTTGGAGAGACGACCGTCGCGGCCCTGGACGTACCAGAAGCGGCCATCGGAGCTCTCCTTGGCCACGTGCACGGCATAGCCGGTCTCGACCTCGGTGACCAGCTCCTTGGTGTCGGCATCGATGATGCCCATGGCGCCACGGTCACGCAGGATGGTGACCATGAAGTTTTCCCAGTTGAGATCGTGCTGGGGCTCAGTGGGCAGGTCCTCGGGCTCGACGAAGACCTTCCAGCGCTCCTTCATGTCGGCCAGCGACATCTCCGGCGGATCGACCGGCTCGTTCTGGATGTACTTCGAAATCAGCGTGATCTCGTCTTCCGAGAGCATGCCGTCGAAGTTGTTCATGCCGCCTTCGGTACCCAGGGTGATGATGCTCTCCAGACGACGCTGGCCCAGCTCCTGGGTGTTCTCCGGCAGCAGGTCGGGGCCGGTGGCACCGTTCCGCGTGGTGCCGTGACAGCCCGCGCAGCGCTGGAAGTAGATGTCGCTGGCGCGCTCCGTTTCCTCGGCGCTCAGCTCCGGTGCCGCCGCCTGGGCAGTGCCGGCCAGGGCGGCCAGCGGGAAGCTGAGGGCGAAGATCCCCTTGCTCAAAGCTCTCTTGTACATAACACGTGCCTCGCTTGGTTTCCCCTTCGGGTAGTGGCTGGCGGGTGCCCGACCCGGCTGTGGTCGCCGGATTCATTGCCACCCTCCACCTGCGTTAGTAGTAGCAGCTTTG
This sequence comes from Halomonas faecis, assembly GCF_010993975.1. Lineage (GTDB taxonomy): Bacteria > Pseudomonadota > Gammaproteobacteria > Pseudomonadales > Halomonadaceae > Halomonas > Halomonas faecis. The sequence goes on along the minus strand of NZ_JAACZO010000043.1, from coordinate 65,589 downwards.
GCCCCACCCTCACTTGACCACTGTCAATAGATGCATTCTGGAGTTGACTTATGTCAGATGAGGCATCAACTAAATCATCAAAGCGACGCCGACCACCTTGACGCCTCTCCGACGCCCGGTGGATCAGCGCATGGCCAGGGTCGATGGCGAAGACGAGCGGGCCGCCGTGCCGCCGAGTCCTCCCCCTGGAATGGCGGCAACCTCAGCCCCGCTGGCAAAGTCACGAAGCGCGGCAATGTCATCGATCTGCACGCAGTTGCGTTCGCAGCTCACGCCGACCTCCTTGAGCCGTGCCATGGCCCGCGAGAAGCTCTCCGGTTTCATGCCCAGCCGGCCGGCGATCAGCAGCTTGTCACAGGGCAGGCAAACGGTGGCCGCCCCGGCATCGCGCGGACACAACGAGACGATGAAGGCCGCCAGGCGCTGATAGGTGGGCTGATTGGTCAACTGGTCGAGCTGGCGTACCAGGTAACGCAGCATGCTGGAGAGGTTCGCCAGCAGGTTGAGTGCCAGACCGTGGTTCCGCTCCAGGGTGGTGAGGAAGTGATCGGCGGTGAAGATCAGCAGACGGGCATCCTCGGCCACCGCGGCATTCACCGGAAAGCCCAGGCGGTCGAACATGGCCGCTTCGGCAAAGGATTCGCCGCGGGTGAACAGTCCCACCATGCACTCGTTGCCGTCGGGGCTCTCACGAAACAGCTTGATCCAACCGTCGAGCACCACGTAGAAACGGTCCGCCGGTTCCCCTTCGCTGAACAGCAGGGTGCCGCGGCGATAGCTGCGCTCCAGAGCGCCCGACGTCAACAGCGCCAAGGTGTCGTCGGCCAGCCCCGTGAACAGCGGCACCTGCCGAACGGCCTGCAGGGCGTCTCGACTCAGTGGCGTTTTCATATGCACCTCCCACGCTAAGCGTTGTCGTCTCAGCCCTCGCCGGTTGCCGCACCCACCCGGTCCAGGTTGCCGCGAATGATCTCGGCCTCGCGCGACTCGGACGGCAGCACCTCGAGCAGGCGCTCCCAGTGCCGTCTGGCGGTGGCCAGCTCCTGGTTCTGGAATGCCAGGCTTCCGGCCATCCACAGCCCCTGCGGGTGATCGGGGTCGATCTCCAGCGCCTTCTCGATGAGCGTTGCCGGCTCGCCGCTCAAGCCCCCCTGGCGCTCGGCCAGGAGGTCGGCATAGCGGGTCAGCGCGTCGGGGTCGCGGTCGCCGCCGTGGGCCATGGCCTCACGGAAGGCCCGCTCCGCGGCGGCCAGGTCATCCAGGTACACCTGGGTGCGCCCCAGCAGCATCCAGCTGTCGAGATCGCCGGGGCTCTCGGCGAGGCGCCCCTGCAGCTGCTGCACCAGCATCTCGAACTCACGCTGACGGCCCTCTGCCGACACCGATGGCGCTTCGTTCGTCGCCGGATCGGCGGTGGTGAAGACCGTCTCGGCACTGCCGACACCGAGGTAGAGTCCCATGGCCGCAAAGGGCAGACCGCCCAGACAGAGTGCCGCAGCGACCATCGCCAACCGCCGCGACCGCGGCCGCACCGTCGAGCTGTCCTCGGCCAAGGCACCGCTATCGAGCAGTTCGCGCTCCAGATCGGCCAACGCCAGGTCGTACTGCGCCTGGGTCAGGGTGCCGGCGGCCAGGTCCTGGTCGAGTTCGCGCACGCGGTCTCGGTGCACCGCCCGGTTGACGTCCGCCTGGCTGTCGGCATCCGCTTGTCGGCCGGAGCTCAGCAGCGGGTAGGCCACGAAAGCCAGCGCCACCAGACAGAGCACCAGCGCCGCCATCAGGAACAACCCGTTCATCACCCACCTCCCCGGGTCAGTCGCAAGAATCAGTCGCCACGGCGCAGACGCTCGAGCGCCGTTCGCTCCTCGGCCGTGAACGTGGGCCGCGCCACCATGGCACGACGCCCTCGCACTACCTGCCACCACACCACGCCGCCGACCAGCAACAGCAGGAAAGGGCTGGCCCACAGCAGGGCGGTATTAGCCTGCAGCGGAGGGCGATAGCGTACGTAGTCGCCATAGCGCGCCACCATGAAAGCGACGATGGCCTCGGCGCTCTGGCCGTCACGGGTCATCTCGTAGACGCGCCGCCGCATGTCGCCGGCCAACGTGGCGTTGGATTCATGAATCGTCTCGCCCTGACACACCGTGCAGCGCAGTTCACGAATCAACCTCTGGTACTGCTCGCGCTCGGCCTCGCTGGCGAAATCGCCGGGCTCCCCGATGGCCAGAGCCAGAGCCAAGCCTGCCGGCAACAGCCAGCCCACCAGTAGCCAGGGCAGCGCAGTGACCACCGTGCGCGATAAGCCCTCGGAAAAGCGCCCTATCATGACGAGGCCTCCCGCTGCTCGGCGCGCAGCTCGTCGATCAGCGGCAACACTTCCTCGCGAATCAGCTCGCGACTCAGTGGCCCGGTACGCTTGTAGCGAATCACTCCCTCGGCATCGAGCAGATAGGTCTCCGGCGTGGCATAGACGCCCCACTCCATGCCGACATCGCCGTCGGGGTCGTAGGCGATGGTACGGTACGGATCATCACTGATCTCGAGGTAGCGCAGCGCCGCCGCACGCTCGTCGCGGTAGTTGATGCCGTGGATGGGGATGCCCTCTTCCGCCAACGCCATGAGCAGCGGCTTCTCGGCCCGGCAGGTACTGCACCAGGTGGCCCAGACGTTGACCAGCGCCACCTCACCGGTGAAATCCACCTCGGTGAGCCGCGTTTCCGGATCTTCCAGTGCCGTGAGCGAGAAGGCGGGGGCCGGCTGCCCTACCAACGGCGAGGGCAGTTCGCGGCTGTTGAGGCCCAGGCCGACCAGCAGCACGCCCAGCAGAGCGAGCACGGCCACCAGGGGCACGAGGATTCGCCATCTCATGTGCCGACTCCTTCTTCCCGGATGATAGCGCCCGATGGCCGCACCGCCGCCTTGCGGCGCTGGCGCAGACGGTAGCGCTTGTCCGCCGCGGCCAGCAGGCCACCCAGGGCGAGCATCAGCGCGCCGGACCACATCCAGAACATGTAGGGCTTGTAGTAGAGCCGCAGGCTCCAGGCATCGCCTTCCAGCCGCTCGCCGAGCGAGACATAGACGTCGCGAGTCGGGGCCCGATGCAGCGACGCCTGATTCATGGGCATGTCGGGCTGGGTATCGTAGTAGCGCCGCTGGGGAACGAGGGTCGCCACCGGCCGACCGTCGCGCGTCACCTCGAGAGTCGCCTGATCGGCCTCGTAGTTGGGGCCCTCCACGATGGAGACGCTATCCATGCGGAAGTCGTAGCCCGCCACCGTGGCGCTTTGACCGGGCGCCAGGCGCACGTCGCGTTCCACTTCGTAGGTCTTGACCATGGCGATGGCCACCACCACCAGCGCCAACCCCACGTGGGCCAGGTGCATGCCGATGAACGAGGGCCGCAGCACCCGCCGGAGACGCGTGGCGAGCGGCTGGCGGCGGCTACCCAGGCGGCGATGGATATCCTTGCCGGCCGTCAGCACGATCCAGGTCGCCAGCATCAGCGACAGCGCGGTGAGCGGTCGCCAGGCGCCCGCCGCCAGCGGCCACAGGCCGCCGACCACGATGCTGACGACGGCAACGCCGCGCAGCTCGCGCAGGGTCGCCGCGGGGCTCGCCCGCTTCTAGGCCACCGTGGGGCCGAGGCCGACCAGCAGTAGCAGCGGCAGCATCAGCGGCGCGAAGACGGTATCGAAGAAGGGCGGGCCCACCGATATCTTGCCCAGCCCCAGGGCGCTGAGCACCAGCGGATAGAGCGTGCCGATGAACACCGCCGCGCAGGCCACCGTCAGCAGCACGTTATTGGCCAGCAGCAACGACTCCCGCGAGTAGGCACCGAAGGCACCGCCCAGACCCACCTTGGGTGCTCGCCAGGCGTACAGCGACAGGGCGCCCAGCAGGGTCAACGCCAGCAGGCCGAGCAGGAAGACGCCGCGCTGCGGATCGGTGGCGAAGGCATGCACCGAGGTGATCACCCCGGAGCGCACGATGAAGGTGCCGAGCACGGTGAGCGCGAACGTGATGATCGCCAGCATCAGCGTCCATACCTTGAAACCGCCGCGCTTCTCGGTCACCGCCAGGGAGTGGATCAGCGCCGTGGCGGTCAACCAGGGCAGGAAGGAGGCGTTCTCCACCGGATCCCAGAACCACCAGCCGCCCCAGCCCAGCTCGTAATAGGCCCACCAGGCGCCCACGGCGATGCCCAGCGTCAGGAACACCCAGGCCACGGTGGTCCAGGGCCGCGACCAGCGCGCCCAGGCAGCGTCGAGGCGACCACCGAGCAGCGCGGCGATGGCCAGGGCGAACACCACGGCCGTACCCACGTAGCCCATGTAGAGCAGCGGCGGATGCAGGATCATGCCCGGATCCTGCAGCAGCGGATTCATGCCGCGGCCATCGGACGGCCCCGGCACGATGCGCTCGAAGGGATTGGAGGTGAACACCGTGAAGGCGATGAAGCCCACCGATATCAGCCCCATCACGCCCAGCACCCGGGCCAGCATCTCGCGCGGCAGCGTGCGGCTGAAGATCGCCACGGCCAGGCCCCAGCCGCCCAGGATCAGCGCCCACAGCAGCATCGAGCCTTCGTGACCGCCCCACACTGCCGTGACGCGATAGAGCAGCGGCTGCGAGAGGCTCGAATGGCTCGCTACGTAGCGCACGGAGAAGTCGCTGACCACGAACGCCCAGGTCAGCAGCGCATAGCTGAAGGCCAGGAAGACGAACTGGCCAGTGGCCAGGAAGCGCCCCGAGCGCATCAATCGCGCCTCACCGTAATGGGCGCCCAGCAGGGGCAGCACACCCTGGATCACCGCCAGGCACAGCGCCAGGATCAGGGCAAAGTTACCGAGCTCCGCCACCATGGATGGACCACCTCCTGCCGACGTCGGCGCCGACGGGCGCCACGACCGGTCGTATCGGGTCGGAATAGGGGGCGAGTGTCGCCGGATTGAGCGACGACTCGACCGACATGCCGTGATGGTCCGGCGAACGAGCGATAAAATCCATACTGGATACCACTTTCCACCCGCCCCTTGTGACCCAAGTCAAAGTATCCGTCCCGACCCGCAAAGGTCCCCGAACGCCGGGCACTCCAGCGACTGACAAGCCGACCTCCAACCCGTAAGCTGACACCTCCCCACCGCAAGGAGCCCTGGACGTGCTGAAACGAACCCTACTGCCCCTGCTCATGGCTGCCGCCCTGCCGCTGACCGCCTCGGCCGCCAGCGACGATGCCGACCTCACCCTGCACACCAGCCACGGCGAGATCGCCATCGAGCTGTTCCAGGAGCAGGCCCCGCAGAGCGTCAACAATTTCCTCACCTACGTGCAGGAAGGCCACTACGAGGGCACGCTCTTCCACCGCGTAATCGACGGCTTCATGATCCAGGGCGGAGGCTTCGACCGGGATCTCCGCCAGAAGTCGACCCGCGACCCGGTGCCCAACGAGGCCGACAACGGCTTGTCCAACGAGCGCGGCACCCTGGCCATGGCGCGTACCGGCGACCCGCACTCCGCCACCGCCCAGTTCTTCATCAACCTGGCCGACAACGATTTCCTCGACCACCAGAGCAAGGATTCCGGTCAGACCTGGGGCTATGCCGTGTTCGGTCGCGTGATCGAGGGCATGGACGTGGTCGATGCCATCGCCCAGGTGCCCACCGGCAGCCGCGGTCCCTTCCAGGACGTGCCGGAAGACCCGGTGGTGATCGAGAGCGCCGAGATCCACTGACCGCCACCCATACGAAAGCCCCCACCAAGGAGTGGCGGGGGCCAGGGCATGGCGTGACGACGTCTAGCGGTCGTCGAGTCTCGAACCGCGCCGAAGTGCGGACAACAGCAGTATCGCGGCACCTGCCCCGATGGCATTGGCGAGGAGGTCGGCCGGGTCGCCACCGCTACGCCCCGGCACGGCGAGCTGAGCGACTTCGATGACAGCGCCGTACAGCAGGGTGACGACGAAGGCCAGTGACAGACGCAGGCCGGCCAGCCCGACGAGCCCTGCCAGACCGGCATAGCCGAGGAAGTGATTGAGCTTGTCCCAGGGCAGGCGACTGGGCATCTCGTTGCCCGGCGTCAGACTGCCCAGCGCGATGGTGAAGGCTGCCAGCATGGCCAGCGCCGCCCACAGGCGGCGCCGGTCATGCCAGACCACCAGCCAGCGAGGCCTAGACGCTGGCATGCTCGATGGAGCGGTGATAGCGCGGACTCAGCTCGTGCAGCGCCTCCATGAAGGCGGTGACCCGATCGGGGTCGGTGAACTGATTGATGCCGTGACCCAGGTTGAAAACGTGGCCCGGCCCATGACCGTAACTGTCGAGGATGCGCGCCACCTCGGCACGAATGGCCGCCGGGCGGGCGAACAGCACGTTGGGGTCGAGGTTGCCCTGCAATGCGACCTTGTGACCCACCCGTGCGCGGGCATCGGAGAGCTCGGTGCTCCAGTCCAGGCCCACGGCGTCGGGCCCCGCCAGAGCGATGTCCTCCAGCCACTGACCGCCGTTCTTGGTGAACAGGATCACCGGAACCCGGCGCCCGTCATGCTGGCGGATCAACCCGGCGACGATCTGCTCCATGTAGCGCAGCGAGAATTCCAGGTAGGCCGGCGTGGAGAGCGCACCGCCCCAGGTATCGAAGATCTGCACGGCCTGGGCGCCGGCACGAATCTGGGCGTTGAGGTAATCGGTGACCGCCGCCGCCAGGGTGTCGAGCAGCTCGTGCATCACGCTCGGCATGTCGTAGAGCATGGTCTTGACGTGACGGAAATCCTTGCTCGAGGCGCCCTCGACCATGTAGGTGGCTAGCGTCCAGGGGCTGCCGGAAAAACCGATCAGCGGTACGCGGCCGTTGAGTTCCCGGCGAATGGTCGACACGGCGCGCATCACGTAGTCCAGGTCGCGCTCGGCATCGGGCGCGGCGAGTGCCGCCACGTCCTGGGCGCTGCGCACCGGCTTGCGGAACTTCGGTCCCTCGCCGGTCTCGAAATAGAGTCCCAGCCCCATGGCATCCGGAATGGTGAGGATGTCCGAAAACAGGATCGCCGCATCCAGCGGGTAGCGCTCCAGCGGCTGTAGGGTGACCTCACAGGCCAAGTCCTGATTGCGGCACAGGTCCATGAAACTGCCGGCCTCGGCGCGGGTCGCGCGATACTCCGGCAGGTAACGGCCGGCCTGACGCATCATCCAGACCGGCGTACGGTCGACGGGTTCGCGCGCCAGGGCGCGTAGAAAGCGGTCGTTCTTGAGTTCCATGCAGGCAGTCATCCACAGGAAATGTCGCGATATTGTAGCGCATCGTTCGGCCCGCGGCTTGACCGAGGCCAAGGTCGGCGCTCACCACGGACCGTGAGCCCAAACGGCGTTCCTGCTAGAATGGCGGGTCTGTTTCCGGCAGCGCCGTGGTCTTTCACCCGAGGTACCCCGTGACGATTCGATTCATCGCCGCCTCCCGGCTGCCCACTCCCTGGGCCACTTTCACCATGCACGGCTTCGAGGACGAGGCCACCGGCAAGGATCATATCGCTCTGACGCTGGGCGACGTGGCCGATGGCGAGCCGGTGCTGGGGCGAGTGCACTCCGAATGCCTGACCGGCGATGCGCTGTTCTCCATGCGCTGCGACTGCGGCTACCAGCTGCAGGAAGCGCTGAAGCGCATCGCCGACGAGGGGCGCGGCGTGCTGCTCTATCTGCGCCAGGAGGGGCGCGGCATCGGATTGCTCAACAAGATCCGCGCCTACCACCTGCAGGACCAGGGCGCCGACACCGTGGAGGCCAACGAGCGTCTCGGCTTCGGCGCCGACCTGCGCCGCTACGATCTCTGCGTGCCGATGCTCGAGCACCTGGGCGTCGCCGCCCTGCGGCTAATGACCAACAACCCGCGCAAGGTCGCCGCACTCACCGAAGCCGGCGTCAACGTCACCGAACGGGTTTCGCTGACCACCGGTCTCAACCCGCACAATGAGCACTACCTCTCCACCAAGGCCGGCAAGCTCGGCCACATGATGGCGCTGGGCGATTTCACCCAGGCCAGTGACGTGGACATCGAGCGCAAGCCCTGAACCGCAACCGATACGAACCGTTATCGGCTTCGTCTGTCCCATTCTAGAATGGGCGTGTAACGACGCACGTTTCGACACGACGGCCACGGGATCTCGGACATGGACAAGCGCGACAGAGCGGCAGGGCACGACTTCTCGCGGATGGAAGAGTTGCTGCACAGCGTCAGTCACGGGATCGGAGCCGGCCTCAGCCTCGCGGGGGTCGTGGTTCTATTGGTACTGGTCGGCCTGTCCGCCGATGTCGATCCGTGGAAGCTGGTCGGCATCAGCCTCTATGGCGCCAGCCTGGTCCTGCTCTATACCGCTTCGGCCCTCTACCACGCTTTCCGCCATCCCCGACTGAAGCACCTGTTCCAACTCTTCGACCACTGCGCCATCTACCTGCTGATCGCCGGCACCTATACCCCTTTCCTGCTGGTCAACATGCGCGGCGCGACGGGCTGGACCCTGTTCGCCATCGTCTGGGGCCTGGCAGTGGGCGGCATCGCCTGCAAGCTCTGCTGGCCCCACCGCTTCACCGCCCTGCGCATCACCATCTACCTGGTGATGGGCTGGCTGATCGTCTTCGCCAGCGGCGAGATGGCGGTCAGCCTCTCGGCAACCGGCATTGCGCTGCTCGTCGCCGGCGGCATCACCTACACCCTCGGCACGATCTTCTATGCCGTTCGCGCGATCCCCTTTCACCACGCCATCTGGCACCTGTTCGTCCTCGGCGGCAGCGCTTTCCACTACTTTGCGGTGTACACCGCGGTGCTGCCCCACACCGCTTGAGCGGCCAGGATGCCCTCAGGCCGCGCGCGCCTTGCGGATGCGCTCGTAGGCATTGGCAATCTCGCTGGTACGCTGCTGAGCGACCTCGCGCATGCTCTCCGGCAGGCCCTTGGCGGCGAGCTTGTCGGGATGATTCTGGCTCATCAGGCGGCGGTAGGCTTTCTTGAGTTCGGAGTCGCTCGCGTCTTCCTCGACCCCCAGCACCCGATAAGCCTCGTCGAGGGACGTCGCCTGGTCGCTCGCCGACTCGGCGGCGCCATGCAGCATGGCCTCGATCTGGGCGACCTCGGCCTCCGAGCAGCCCAACCCGCGCACCACCCGCATCAGCATGTCGTGCTCGGCGGGATGCAGTTGCCCGTCGGCAGCGACTGCCGCCAACTGGACCTGCAGGAACACCTGGCGCATGGCCGGCTGGCTGCCCACGATACCCCGGACCTTGGCCAGCTCCGCCTCCAGGTCGAAGTCCGCCGACTTGCCGCGGGTGAAGTCGGCCCGAGCCTTGGCGCGCTGGGCCTCGTTCAAGCGCAGGCGATCCCACAGCTGGCGCGATGCATCCAGTTCATCCTCGGTGACCTGACCATCGGCCTTGCACAGGCAGCCCATGACCGCAAAGGTCGATTCCAGAAACTGCGCCTGAGCTTCGGCCAGACGGCCCAGGGCGCTGCGCCGTAGGCGCTGGGCGAGCCAGTAACCCAACCCACCGCCCACCAGCAAGCCCAGCGGACCGCCTATCCAAAAGCCCACGAAGGCACCGATCAGCATGGCCATCAACATGTCGTCCGTCTCCCCGTGTCGCGCTCTTTCACGTCACCGGCACCCAACCGCCGACGAATCGTCACCTCGATGCCATTGGCGTCGAGGCCGCAGTCGGTGAGCAACTCGGCCGGTTTGCCGTGCTCGACGAAGGCGTCGGGCAAACCGATATGCAGCAACGGCACCTGCACCCCCTCGGCGGCCAGCAGCTCGCCCACCGCACTGCCGGCCCCGCCAGCCACCACGTTTTCCTCCAGCGTTACCAGCAGGTCGTGATCGGCGGCGGCAGCGAGCACGGCCTGGCGGTCGAGGGGTTTCACCGAGCGCATGTTGACATGGCTGGCATCGAGACGCTCGGCGACCTCGGCAGACGGGCCGTTGAGGCTGCCGAAGGCGAGCAGCGCCACCCGCGGGGCCTGCGTACCGGCCTCGCGCCGCCACTCGGCGCAACCGATGGGCAGTGCCTCCAGGTGATCGGGAATCGCCACCCCCGGCCCGGTACCGCGTGGGTAGCGCACCGCCGCCGGTCCCGGGTGGTGATAGGCAGCGCTGAGCATGCCACGGCACTCCGCTTCGTCGGCCGGCGCCAGCACCACCATTCCCGGCACGCAGCGCAGGTAACTGAGGTCCAGGGCGCCATGGTGGGTGGGGCCATCCTCGCCGACCAGACCAGCGCGGTCGAGAGCGAAGGTGACGTCGAGCCCCTGTACCGCCACGTCGTGGATCAGCTGGTCGTAGCCGCGCTGCAGGAAGGTGGAATAGATCGCTACCACCGGCTTCATCGCCTCGCAGGCCATGCCGGCGGCGAGCGTCACCGCGTGCTGCTCGGCGATGGCCACATCGAAGTAGCGCTCCGGATACTCCCGGGAGAAGCGCACCAGGTCGGAGCCCTCGCGCATCGCCGGGGTGATGCCGATCAGCCGGGCATCGGCCGCGGCCATGTCGCACAGCCAGTCGCCGAAGACGTTGCAATACTTCTTCGGCTTGGGCTTGGGTGCCGCCGGCTTGAGCGGCGGTGGCGTGTCGCCGTTCTTCTCCAGCTTGGTGATGGCGTGGTAGCCGATGGGATCGGCCTCGGCGGGCAGGAAGCCGCGGCCCTTGCAGGTCTTGACGTGCAGGAACTGCGGCCCATCCAGGTCGCGGATGTTGCGCAGCGTCTGGGCCAAGGTCGGCAGGTCGTGGCCATCGATGGGCCCGATGTAGTTGAAGCCCATCTCCTCGAAGAGCGTGGCCGGGCTGACCATCCCCTTCATGTGCTCTTCGGTGCGCCGCGCCAGCTCCAGGGCACCGGGCAGGTGGGCCAGCACCTTCTTGCTCTCTTCGCGCATGGCGAGATAAGGCTTGCTGGAGAGGATGTTGGCCAGATAGCTGGCAATGCCGCCGACGTTCTCGGAGATCGACATCTCGTTGTCGTTGAGCACCACCAGCAGGTTGGCATCGACGTGGCCAGCATGGGCAAGCGCCTCGAAGGCCATGCCGGCGGTGAGCGCGCCGTCGCCGATCACCGCGCACACGCGGCGTTTCTTGCCGACCGTGCGGGCCGCCAGGGCCATGCCCAGCGCCGCGGAGAGCGAAGTGCTGGAGTGCCCCACGCCGAAGGTGTCGTACTCCGACTCGGCGCGCCGCGGAAAGGCCGCCAGGCCGCCATGCTGGCGAATGGTGGTCATCTCCTCGCGGCGTCCGGTGAGGATCTTGTGCGGGTAGGCCTGGTGCCCCACGTCCCACACCAGGCGGTCGTGGGGCGTTTCCAGCGCGTGGTGCAGGGCGACGGTGAGTTCGACCACGCCCAGGCCGGCGCCGAAGTGACCGCCGGAGACCCCCACGCTGTACAGCAGGTAGGCGCGAAGCTCGTCGGCCACCTGCGCGAGCTGGGCCGTGTTCATCGCCCGCAACGCCGATGGCGTGTCCAGGGTATCGAGCAGCGGCGTGTACGGGCGCTCGGCGGGAATGTCGTCGTAGAGCTTCATGGGTGCCCTGTGGTGTCAGTGGTCACGTTCGATCATGTAACGGGCCAGTTCGGCCAACGGCGCCGCGGCATCACCCAGCGGCGCGAGTGCGGCAACGGCCTCGTCGACCAGTTCGCCAGCCCGCCGGCGCGCGCCCTCCAGCCCCAGCAGGGCCGGATAGGTGGGCTTGTCGCGCGCCGCATCGGCACCGGAGGCCTTGCCCAGAGTGCCGGTGTCGCCGGCCACGTCGAGCACGTCGTCATGGATCTGGAAGGCCAGGCCGATGGCGGCGGCGTAGTGCGACAATGCCGCCACCCGCGGGTCCGTTTCGTCCACGGCGGCCAGCGCCCCCAGACGCACGGCAGCGCCGATCAGGGCCCCGGTCTTGTGAGCGTGCACGCGAGCCAGCGTCTCGACGTCAGGGTGGCCGCCCACCGCGGCGAGGTCCAGCGCCTGACCGCCCACCATGCCATCGCGACCAGCGGCTTCGGCCAGGGTGCGCATCTGGGCCGGCAAGCGCCGATGCGGGCTGCCGGCCAACACCTCGAAGGCCAGGCACTGCAGGGCATCACCGGCGAGTATCGCCGTCGCCTCGTCATAGACCTTGTGCACCGTGGGCTGGCCGCGACGCAGATCGTCGTCATCCATGGCGGGCAGGTCATCATGCACCAGCGAGTAAGCGTGGATCAGCTCCACGGCGGCGGCCGGCGCATCCAGCACCGCATCGTCGGCACCCAGCGCGCGGCCCGAGAGGTAGACCAGCACCGGACGCAACCGCTTACCGCCGACCAGCACGCCGTGGCGCATGGCCGCCTCGAGACGCGGTGCCGTCGCCCGGCGCGACTCGAACAGTCCCGCCAGGTAGGCGTCGACCCGCGCACGATCGGCGGCCAGGCGTGCAGTCAGTGAGTCAGCGTTCACCCTCATCCTCCGTCGGATCGGCGAACGGCTGGAGATCGACGCTGCCATCGCCGCGCTCGGTCAGGGTACGTACGCGCAATTCGGCCTCGTCCAGTCGACGCTGGGCATCGCGGGTCAGCCTCACGCCCTCCTCGAAGGCGGAAAGCGCCCCTTCCAGCGACAGTTCGCCGCCTTCCAACCGTTCCACGAGGCGCTCGAGACGCGCCACGGTCGCTGCGAAGTCGGTGTCGGCCGACGCCTCGGCGCGCGTCTCGGAGGCCTGCTTGTCTTGCTCTGCCATGGGTCGCCACCCGTCAGCGCTCATACGCTCGAATTCAAGAAGGCGACAGTATACACGCTCTCCCCCCGGGGTCGTCTGCCCAACATGCAGAGCGCTCATCCACGCAGCACAGCCTTTTCATCGTCGTGACGGCCCGCTGTGCTACGATATGTGCCCCAGTTTCCCGCCCGATCCCGTCGGCCAGACTGCGTCGATGCCGACGGATCACACCATCGAAGGGTTGATTCGACCATGGCCAAAACGTCCCTGGACAAGAGCAAGATCAAGATCCTGCTGCTCGAGGGCGTCCACCAGAGCGCAGTGGACAATTTCCTGAATGCCGGTTACACCAACATCGAGCATCTGCCGACTTCGCTGGACGAAGCCACGCTGATCGACAAGATCCGCGACGTCCACTTCATCGGCATCCGCTCGCGTACCCAGCTCAACGAGCGCGTCTTCGCCGCCGCCGAGAAGCTGGTGGCGGTGGGCTGCTTCTGCATCGGCACCAACCAGGTCGACCTGGGAGCGGCACTGACCCGCGGCATCCCGGTATTCAACGCCCCCTATTCCAACACCCGCTCGGTGGCGGAACTGGTGCTGGCCGAGGCGATCATGCTGCTGCGCGGCATCCCCGAGAAGAATGCCCGCGCCCATGAGGGCGGCTGGCTGAAGAGCGCCAAGAATGCCCACGAAGCGCGCGGCAAGACGCTGGGCATCGTCGGCTACGGCAACATCGGCGCCCAGCTCTCGGTGCTCGCCGAGTCGCTCGGTTTCAACGTGCTCTACTACGACGTGGTGGCCAAGCTCGGCATGGGCAACGCCACCCAGGTGGCGAGCCTGGAGGAGCTACTGGCCCGTGCCGACGTGGTGAGCCTGCACGTCCCTGACGTGCCCTCCACCCGGTGGATGATCGGCAAGGAGCAGCTGGCGCTGATGAAACAGGGCGGCATCCTGATCAATGCGTCGCGGGGTAGCGTGGTGGTCATCGAGGAACTGGCAGCGGCGCTCGAGGCCGGTCGCTTGCTGGGAGCGGCCATCGACGTCTTCCCGGTGGAGCCCAAGGGCAACTCGGAGGAATTCGTGAGCCCTCTGCGCGGCCTGCCCAACGTGATTCTCACGCCGCACATCGGCGGCTCCACCCTGGAGGCGCAGGAGAACATCGGCATCGAGGTCTCCGAGAAGCTGATCACCTACTCCGACAACGGTACCACCGTTACCTCCGTCAACTTTCCGGAGGTGGCCCTGCCGGCACACCCGGACAAGCACCGCCTGCTGCACATCCACGACAACGTGCCGGGTGTGCTCTCCGAGATCAACCGAGTGCTGTCGGAGAACGACATCAACATCTCCGGCCAGTACCTGCAGACCAACGAAAAGGTCGGTTACGTGGTCATCGACGTGGACAAGGCCTACGGTCCCAAGGCGCTGGACGCACTTCGCCATGTCGAGCACACCCTGCGCGTGCGGGTGCTCTACTCGGAGACCAACTATCATGAGTGAGGACTGGAAAACGGGAGCCTAGAAACAGGTTTCCAGGACCTCGACGACGGCCAGCCGCTCGTCGACCCGGCACAGGCGCCGCCACTTGTCGAAGGTGAGGCAGGGGTGCGAGGTGCCGAAGGCGACGATATCGCCGACGCGCACCCCGTCGGGGTCGGGCGGCAGCGTCACGAAGGCGTGCTGGTCCATCAGCTTGGTTATCCGCCAGCCGTCCACCGCCAGTGGACGGTCGGCCCGGCCGCCTTCGCGGTAGCGGCGTAGCGGCTCGGGCAACTGGTCATGGCCGATGTCGCGCTTGCCCAGGCCGACGATGGCCAAGCCCGGTTCGGGCAGCGACACCACCTGGGCAAACACCTCCAGTGCCGGCTCGAGCCCGCGCTCCAGGTCGGGGCGGCGCGCGAGCACGTCCTGCTGGGCGCGGCGATAGAGGCCGTGGTCGTGCACCAGGTAGCAGCCGGGGCGCAGCACCGGCACGAAGTGAGCGCCGAGCCGGGCCTCCTGGAAGACGGCAGCGATGAGGTCATACCACGCCGAGCCGGAGGCGGTGATCAGCGGCTCGGCGGCTTCGATCAGACCTTCACGGTCGAGCGCCTGGGCCGCCTCAATCAGATGCCAGGCGTAGGCGCGCACGTCACGCGCGGGGTCGTCGCCCGGTACCACGCCCTCGTAGCCCTCCAGCCCCGCCAGCACCAGCGCCGGCTCGCCGGCCACCCGCTCGGCCAGCGCCAGCACGGCCTCCTGGTCACGGCAGCCGCAGCGTCCGCCATCGAGGCCCCGTTCGATCAGCACCGACAGGCGCAGACCGCGCGCGGCGAAATAGCGCCCCAGCTGGGCAACGTTCTCGGCGCTGTCCACCACGCAGTAGATCTCCGCCCCCGCTTCGATGAGCCGGGCGACGATGGCCATGTTGGCCTCACCGACCAGCTGGTTGGCCATCAGCAAACGCGTGACGCCGTGGGCGAAGGCCGCCCGACACTGCGGCGCCGTGGCCAGGGTGATGCCCCAGGCCCCGGCGGCGAGCTGGCGGTGAAAGAGCGCCGGAGCCATGGTGGTCTTGCCATGAGGGGCGAGGCGCGCCCCGTGGTCGTCGGCGAAGCGTTGCATCCACGCCAGGTTATGGGCGAGCGGCGCCTCGTGAATCACAGCAGCGGGCAGGCTGATGTCGGCGAGCAAGTCGTTGCCGGTTTCCGGCAGCCCCTTGTCGAGGAGCGTGTTGGGGGAGTCGAGCATGATGGACCTCTACGCGGCAACGGTCGTCTTTGGTCGCAAGCGTAACGAAAGGCGCGACTGACGCGCTAGGCTGGTGAGCCAACCCCACACCCGCCAGGAGCTCCCATGTCCAGCGTTGACGACGACCTTCCCCTACGCCGCCATGACGACGGCGGCGTGGCAACCCTGACGATGCAGCGTCCCCGCCAGTTCAACGCCCTCTCCGAAGCGATGCTCGACGCGCTGGGCCGCGAGCTCGGGCGGCTCGCCGAGGACGACAGCGTACGCTGCGTGGTGCTGGCCGCCGAGGGGCGCGCCTTCTGTGCCGGTCACGACCTCAAGCAGATGCGCGCCACCCCCGACGAGACCTACTACCGTGACCTGTTCGCCCGTTGCGGCGAGGTGATGCAGCGCATCGTCGCTCTGCCGGTTCCGGTGATCGCCCGGGTGCAGGGTCTAGCCACGGCGGCCGGCTGCCAGTTGGTGGCGAGCTGCGACCTGGCGGTGGCTGCTCGCTCGGCGCGCTTCGCCGTCTCCGGCATCAACGTCGGGCTGTTCTGTTCCACCCCGGCGGTGGCGCTGTCGCGCACCATCGGCCGCAAGCGCGCCCTGGAGATGCTGTTCACCGGCGAGTTCATCGACGCCGACCAGGCCCTTGCATGGGGGCTGATCAACCGCGTGGCCGACGACGAGGCCGTGGACGAGGCGGTCGGCGAGCTCACCGATGCCATCTGCGCCAAGAGTGCCGTGGCGCTACGCACCGGCAAGGCCCTGTTCCAGCGCCAGTTACAGCTGCCGCTGGACGAGGCCTACTGCCTCGCCGGCGATACCATGGCCGCCAACATGATGGCCGAAGACGTGGCCGAAGGCATCGATGCCTTCATCGAAAAGCGCCCTCCGCAATGGCGGCATCGCTGAGACGGCAGAGTATGGAAGCCTTTTCCGCAACCGCGACATCACCGCCACGAGCGGGTATCCTGTGGCCGTGATGGTTACTGGCACGAGGAGAGACGTGGGTGAGTGACGGCAAACGCAGAACGGCAGGACGTCCCCCTGGACCCGGCAAGAGCAGCAGCGGTCACAGTCAGTCGTTGGTACGCGGCCTGACCCTGCTCGAGCGCCTGGCGGCAACGCCCGGAGGACTGGCGCTCTCCGAGCTGGCCGAGGCCGTCGACCTGGCGCCCTCCACCACGCATCGGTTGCTGCAGGCACTGCACGGCCAGGGCTTCGTCACCCAGGACGCCGAACTCGGCGTGTGGAAGATCGACGTCAAGACCTTCCGCATCGGCAACAGCTTTCTCGAGGCGCGCGACTTCGTGGCTACCAGCCGCCCCTTCCTGCGCCGCCTCACCGCCCAGACCGGCGAAACCGCCAACCTGGGCATCCGCGACGGCGGCACGGCGGTGTTCCTGGCCCAGAGCGAGTCGCCGCAGATGATGCGCATGATCACCCGGCTGGGCTCGCGAGCACCGCTGCATGCCTCCGGCGTGGGCAAGGCGCTGATGGCTTGGCTCCCCGATGACGAGTTCGAGCGCATTCTTGCCGAGCGGGGCCTCGCCCGGGTCACGGCCAATACCCTGCACACCCCCGAAGCGCTGCGCGCCGACCTCGCCGAAATTCGTCGCCGGGGCTACGCCTGCGACCGCGAGGAGCACGCCATCGGCCTGCACTGCGTGGCGGCCTGCCTCCACGATGAACATAGCACGCCGTTGGCGGCCATCTCGGTCTCCGGGCCCATGGCGCGAATTCCCGAAACTCGACTCGCCGAGCTGGGCGAGCTGGTGCGCGACACCGCCGCCGAGATCACCGCCCGCCTGGGCGGGCGAGTCCCGTCACCCAGCGAATCGCTGGCGGAAGCATGACGTCTCTTCGCCCCGCCCTGCTTCTGCTGGCCCTGGCGGCACCGCTGGCAGCCGGCAACGAGGCCGAACGCTTTCGCTTTCCCGTCGAGGGCCTGGTGGTGGACACCGCCGAGGAGCTGGTTTGGCAGCGTTGCAGCCTGGGACAGACCTTCGTCGAGGGGCGCTGCACGGGGGAGGCCGCCGGCGTCACGCTGTCAGAGGCCGAGTCCTACGCCGCGGCGCAGGCCAGCCGCGACTGCCCCTGGCGGCTGCCGCGTTTCTTCGAGTTGCGCTCGCTGATGCAGGAAGAGAGCCAGGCCGACGTGGCCATCGATACGAGCGCGTTTCCCGACACGCCCCGCGGCTGGTACTGGAACCAGGCGAGCGCCGGCGGCCACTCCCAACAGGACTGCTTCGTCGACTTCGCCGGCAATGGACGCACCCGCTGCAACATGGCCGGCTCGTTCCACGTGCGCCTGGTGATGGATCAACGGAAGGCGACTGACGGGTGTCGCGCACCCCGCAACGATCGCTGACCTCAACCGAGTCGCTCGAGCTGGCGCTCGAGCTTGCGCATGATGTTGAACAGATCCCGGTATTCGCCGGCGGATAGGGTGGCGACGAGCTCCGCCTCCCAGGCCTGGGCATCGGGTATCAGCTGGGTCAGCAGCGCGTGGCCCGCCTCGGTGAGGCACAGCTGGTGCAGGCGCTGATCCCGTGGCGACGGCGTGCGGCTGATCAGCCCACGCTCTTCCAGGGCCTGAATCGCCCGCGAGACACGCGCCTTGTCCATGTTGGTGCAGTCGCAGACCTTCTTCGCCGTCAGCTCATCGCAGTGACTGAGCCATGCCAACACCCGCCACTGGGCGATGTTGAGCTGATAGCACTCTTCGTAGAGCTCCGCCAAGGACTGACTGATACGGTCGGCCAGGCTATTGAGACGGTAGGGCAGGAACTGGTCGAGATCCAGCTCGGGTTGTCCCACGACTTCTGTCCGCTCGATGTTCATGATGTTTTACCTCGCCCGATTCGCCGTACCCGATGGCGAGAACGGCACAGGCACCAGCCGTTCACGCCAACTGCAGACTGTCCACAGTCTGCCGCGATTAAGGCACATCGGCCCACCACCGTCCTTGATAGTGAGCAACCCCCACGGAGGATAACCTCCTGTCGCATCATTCCCCGGGCGACTAGGCTGAAGCCCGACGCCCTGCGCGGTTACACTAGCGGCATTTCCCGCTGCCACTCGAGGCCCGCCATGCCCCCACACCTGCTCTCCATCGATTCCCTGTCCCGCGATCGCGTCAACCATCTGATGCGCATAGCCGCCCGTATGGAGCCCATCGCCCAACGCCGCCAGGTAACCCGGATACTGGAAGGGGCCGTGCTCGGTAACCTCTTCTTCGAGGCCAGCACCCGAACCCGGGTCAGCTTCCACGCGGCGTTCTGCCGCCTCGGCGGCAGCGTATGCGACACCACCGGCTTCACCTTCTCCTCCATGGCCAAGGGCGAATCGCTCTACGATACCAGCCGGGTGATGAGCGGCTATTGCGATGCCATCGTCATGCGCCATCCCGACCAGGGTTCGGTGGCGGAATTCGCCGCCGCCACCCACGTGCCGGTCATCAACGGCGGCGACGGCCCCGGCGAACACCCCAGCCAGGCCCTGCTCGACTTCTACACCATCGACAAGGAGTTCAGCCGGCTGGGCAAGAAACTCGCCGGCGCCCACGTCCTGCTCACCGGGGACCTCAAGTACGGCCGTACCGTGCACTCGCTGATCAAGCTGCTATCGCTCTATGCCCCCATGCGTTTCACCCTGGTCGCCCCACCGGGGCTGGAAATGCCCAGCCACCTGATCGACCTGGTGGCCTCGCGCGGGCACCGTGTGGAGCAGCGCGACAGCCTGGCCGACGACTACGCGGATGTGGACGTGGTCTATACCACCCGCATCCAGAAAGAACGCTTCACCGCCGAGATGAGCGAGGGCTTCAGCCTGTCGCGCGACTTCACCGTCGACCGCGCTTTCATGAACGAGCGCTGCGGCCGCGATACCATCGTCATGCATCCGCTGCCCCGCGACAGCCGCCCGGATGCCAACGATCTCGACGTGGATCTCAACGGCGATCCACGCCTGGCGATCTTCCGCCAGACCGACAATGGCATCCCGGTGCGCATGGCGATCTTCGCGACCCTGCTCCAGGTAGAGGAACTGATCGAGAAGGATCTGCGCCCGGTGCGCTGGTTCGTGCCCGAACGGATCGGGACGGACGATCCCGTCTTGTAACGAAGCAGCCAACGCTGGGCATCGCTATGCTGATGATGCACGGAGAGTATGCGAAGCTGTCTCGGCGGCCGGTGGTCGCCGTACCCTGACGACACGGCTCGAACGAGCCGGCCAACCCGGATAACGAGCTCGAATAACAACGGCGTTGCCACCCAAGGCAACCGGAGAAAGGAGATGTGACGCATGACCCTGGAACGCGCGTACATATTGCTGGCAGTGTTCTACAGCATCCTGGTAGCGATCGGCATCATTGCCCTGCTGGTGGGCGGTGGCCCGCTCTGGGGGGTGATTTCGGTGGGACTGGGTGCCCTGGTCGCCACTGGCCTATGGGGCCACACTATGGGCAAGCCGGTGATGAATCCACGCATGTGGCGCCCGCTGGCGGGCATCCTGGCGGTAGCCTTCCTCGTTCAGCTGTTCGCCGTGTTCGCGCTGCATCCCCCCGGTGCCGAACTGGCCTGGTTGCTGACCGGCGCCATCTTCTCCGTGCTGCCGGCCATCATGCTGTTCCAGTACGGCAAGCGCGACCAGGACGTGTGGGCCACGCCCGAGGAGCGCGAAGGCGGAAAGGTGCTCGATGAGCTGCTCGCCGAAGGCAAGAACCTGTTCGTGGAAAAGCACGAGACCGATCGCGAAGCCTCGGTGACCCTCACCAAGGCCGGCGACGAGTATCGCGCCAGCGTGGTGCGCCGCTACGGAGACCAGCAGGAACGTTTCGAGGAGCGCTTCGCTTGCCCGTCGACACTGGCTTTTTTCATCGAGAAGTTCACCTGCATCTCGGTCAGCGACATCGCCGCCCAGTCTACCGACGACCGGGTACCGGCCACCTGAGTCGGCTATCGAGAACGGCTTGACCCTTTCCAGCCGGACTCGCAGCGGAGTCCGGCTTCTTCGTTCACGACCCAGGCAGTACCCCTCTCACCTTTCGTCATTCACCGCATGGCCTTGCGCACCGCATGTGCCTTTCGGATAGCCACACGTGCTCTGCAGCCATGGCGCTGCCGACTAGCCGCGTCAACACTGAGGCTGACGGATGCCGTTGGCCCATACCGGCACGCCCCGTCAACCGATACCTGACCAACCGACAATAATAACGGCGGAGTACACGATGGCAGAGGCAATCATCGAGACCCGGGGCCTCACCAAGAACTTCCGGGGCTTCACGGCGGTCAACGACATCTCCATCCGGATCGAGCCCGGTACCATTCACGCCATGATCGGCGCCAACGGCGCAGGCAAGACCACCTGCTTCAACCTGCTGACCAAATTCCTCGAACCCAGTGCCGGCAGCATTCTCTACCAGGGGCGCGACATCACCCGCCTCAAGCCGGACCAGGTGGCCAGGCGCGGCATGGTCCGTTCGTTTCAGATATCTGCCGTGTTCGGCCACCTCAGCGCACTGGAGAACGTCAAGCTGGCACTGCAACGCCAGCGCGGCGAATCCTACGACTTCTGGGCTTCGCATCACCGGCTCGACCACCACCGCGAGCGTGCCATGAGGCTGCTGAACGACGTCGGGCTAGAGAACTGGGCCGATACCCCTGCCGCCGAGTTGCCCTACGGACGCAAACGGGCGCTGGAACTCGCCACCACGCTGGCGCTCGACCCCGAGGTGATGCTGCTCGACGAGCCTTTGGCCGGCATGGGTACGGAGGACGTGGGCCGCACTGCCGAACTGATCCGCCGCGTGGCCGAGGGGCGCTCGGTGCTGATGGTGGAGCACAACCTGGGCGTGGTGGCCGAACTCTGCGACCGCATCACCGTGCTGGCTCGCGGCGAGGTGCTGGTAGAGGGCGACTACGCCACCGTGTCGCGCGACCCACGGGTGATCGAGTCCTACATCGGAGGTGCCCGCCATGACTGAAGCCGCCGTGGAACAAGCCGTCGAGCCCATGCTGGCCATCCGTGACCTCCATGCCTGGTACGGCGAAAGCCACGTGCTGCACGGCATCGACCTGGATGTCCCGCCGGGTCAGGTGGTCACTCTGCTGGGCCGCAACGGCGCCGGCAAGTCAACCACCTTGAAGTCGATCATGGGCATCGTCCCGCGGCGCCGCGGCAGCATTCGGCTTGCCAGCACCGAAACCATCGGCCTGCGTCCGTTCCATATCGCCCGCCACGGCGTGGCCTTCTGCCCAGAGGATCGGGGGATCTACGCCACGCTCGACGTCAGGGAGCACCTCGATCTGCCGACGCGAGTCAACGACAGCGGTCTTAGCACCGAGCAGGTGCTCGATCTGTTTCCCCACCTGCGCGAGAGACGACATAGCCCCGGCACCAAGCTATCCGGCGGCGAGCAACAAATGCTGGCGATCGGGCGTACCTTGCGCACCGGGGCCAGGCTGCTGTTGCTCGACGAACCTACCGAGGGATTGGCACCCAGCATCGTCGAGCAGATCGGCAATACCATCCGCCACCTCAAGGCGCAGGGCTACACCATTCTGCTGGTAGAGCAGAATCTTCACTTCGCCATGGACGTGGCCGATCACTTCTACCTGATCGACCACGGCCAGGTGGCAGCACGCTACGACCGCAAGGGCATCGAACAGGACGTCGACAGCGTACTGTCACGCCTGGGAGTGTAGCGGCACGCTCAATCGCGGGGGTCAGTCACGAGCGTGCCGGCGAAAGTGCGAGGGCGAGACGCCATTCATGCGCTTGAAGGTCTTGGAGAAGGCGAAGGGGCTACGATAGCCCACCCGCTCGGCGATCTCCTCGATCGGTAGATCGCTGGTCGCCAGCAGGTGGGTAGCATGCTGCATGCGCAGCTGGGTGAGCTGCTGCATGGGGCTGCGCCCGAAGACCTTGCGGCTGATACGCCGCAGGTGCTCGCTGCTGACGTGGGCAATCTCGGCCATCTCCTCGATGGTCCAGTGCCGTTCCAGCGTCGGTATCACCGCCTCGAAGACCGCCACGATACGCGCATCGCGTCGCCAGGGATCGGCGAAACGCGAGATATAGCGCTCGATGGTATCGACCCACATCACGCAGCTGGCCGGGTCCCCCTGGCCGCGGAACACCTCGCTGTAGAGTCCCAGGATGGCATGCTTCATCGGCTCGGGGTCGAAGTGCTGCATGATCGGCGCGATGGTTCCTACCACCGAGCGCGGCGCACTGGGCAGATAGCGAAGCCAGCAGTACTGCCAGCGTTTGTCGGGCACGGCATGGAAGGCATGCAGCCCGTGGGCCGGGGCGAAGGACATCATGTTGCGGCGCATGGTGCACCAGCGCCCGTCGAGCAGCATGCGGCCTTCACCGCCCAGCGAACCGTGGATGTAGGCGCCGCTCAGGCGGGTGCGGACGATGCGATAAGGCACCGCGGCATCGCCGAAGCCCACATGCGAGATATGCCTCTGCTCGAGTGCCGCGCAGTCGTCGGCACGCACGATCCATTGCAGGGTATCATCGCCAACGATGTGGGTTTCGGATAGCTGTTCGTGCTCTGTAGCCATGGCGCAATCGCCCGTGTTGGCCCTAACTGGTAAAGGCAGCAAGACAACAAACCGTTCTAATCCGAGCAAATTACAACAATAGCTCCCCATGAGAACAGGAGAAACGAACAATGCCAGCCACGAACTCCTTGAAAACCCTCGTACTGTCTTCCGCCGTTCTGGGCCTGGGCGGCCTCTCCAGCGCCATGGCCAGCGACGGTTACAGCGACGATGTGGTGCGTATCGGCGTGCTCACCGATATGTCCGGGATCTACACCGATCTCTCCGGCGAGGCCGCCGTCGCGGCCGTGGAGATGGCAGTCGAGGATTTCGGGGGTGAGATCGACGGCACCCCCATCGAGGTCATTCACGGCGATCACCGCAATCGTGCCGACACCGGAGCCAGCCGTGCCCGGGAATGGTACGACAGCGAGGGGGTGGACATGATCAACGATCTGTCCAACTCCGGGGTCGCGTTGGCCGTGGCCGCCGTGGCCGACGAGCAACAGCGCCACGCCATCGTCAACTCGTCATCCAATATCGGGCTCACCAACGATGCCTGTTCGCCCTACGTGACCCACTACACCTACGACGCCCATTCGCTGGCGCACGGTACCGGCAAGTCGATTGTCGAAGATGGCGGCGACACCTGGTTCTTCCTCACCGTGGACTTCGCCTTCGGCATCGGGCTCGAGGAGCAGGTGTCGGAAGTGGTACGCGACGCCGGGGGACAGGTCGTCGGCGCCGCTCGCCACCCGCTGGACACCACCGATTTCTCCTCCTATGCCCTGCAGGCCCAGGCCTCCGGTGCGGAGATCATCGGCATCGCCTCCACCGGCGCCGATGCCATCAACGCGATCAACGCCCTGGCCGAATTCGGCGTGACGCCCGATCAACGCCCGGCCGCACTGCTGCTGTGGTATGACGACATCGCCAGTCTGGGGCTGGAAACCGCTCAGGGCCTGATGCTGACCAACGCCTTCTATTGGGATGCCAACGACGAAACCCGCGAGTTCTCTCAGCGCTTCTACGAGCGCACCGGACGCATGCCCAACATGGCCCAGGCCGGCAACTACTCCTCCACCATGCACTACCTGAACGCCATCGAGGCTGCCGGTAGCGACGATTCCGATGCCGTCTCCGAAAAGATGCGCGAGCTGGAGATCAACGACTTCTTCGCCAAAGGCGGCTATATCCGCCCCAATGGCCGCATGGTGCACGACCAGTACCTGTGGGAAGTGAAGTCTCCCGGCGAGTCGGAGTATGACTACGACTTCCTGCGCCTGGTGACCACCATTCCCGGCGAAGAGGCTTTCCAGCCGCTGGAAGAGAGCTCCTGCCACCTGCTCGACAACGATTGATGCCCTCTCTGTGCCCGGCTGCGGCCGGGCATCGGGCCTTGCTCACCGTTAGCTTCACGAGCCAGTGACCATGGATATATTCGGCATCCCCATTCCGGCCCTGATGGGTCAACTCATGCTGGGCATCGTCAACGGCTCCTTCTATGCCGTACTGAGCCTGGGCTTGGCGATCATTTTCGGCGTGCTCAAGATCGTCAATTTTGCCCACGGCGCTTTCTTCATGCTGGGCGCCTTCACCGCCTTCCTGCTGGCCCAGTACATGGGCGCCAATTACTGGATGACGTTGGCCATCGCCCCGCTGGCCGTGGCGCTGTTCGGCATGGCATTCGAGTTCCTGTTCCTGCGTCGGCTGTACGGGCTCGATCCGATCTATGGGCTGCTGCTGACCTTCAGCCTGGTGCTGGTATTGGAGGGAGGCTTCCGCGTTGCCTTCGGCTCCTCCGGCCAACCCTTCGCCACTCCAGAACTGCTGCGCGGTACCATCGACCTGGGGTTCATGATCCTGCCGCTCTATCGCGGCTTCGTGATCGTCTCGGCGCTGCTGCTGTGCCTGGCCACCTGGTTCATCATCGAGCGCACCTCGCTGGGTGCCAGCCTGCGCGCCGCCACCGAGCGCTCGGAGCTGACCCAGGCCTTCGGCATCAATGTGCCGCGCCTGGTCACGCTGACCTATGGCGTGGGCGTGGGTCTGGCAGCCTTCGCCGGTGTGCTCGCCGCCCCCATCTTCCACGTCAACCCCTCCATGGGCTCCAGCCTGGTGATCATCATCTTCGCCGTGGTGGTCATCGGCGGGTTGGGCTCGATCATGGGCGCTATCGTCGCCGGTCTGGGGCTCGGCGTGGTGGAAGGCTTCACGCGGGTGTTCTACTCCGAGTTCTCCTCCACCATCGTTTTCCTGGTGATGGTGCTGGTATTGCTGCTGCGCCCCGCCGGCCTCTTCGGCCGTGAGGAGGGATGACCATGCACCTGCGTTACCTGAGCGTCCCCCTGCTGATTCTCGGGCTAGCGGCCCTGCTCGCCGTGCCCTTCTTTCCGCAGCTCGTCTATTCCATCTTCATCATGAAGATGCTGTGTTTCGTACTCTTCGCCTGCGCCTTCAACCTGCTGCTGGGGCATACCGGCATTCTCTCCTTCGGCCACGCCGCCTTCTTCGGCACCGGCGCCTATATCACCGGCCAGCTGGTCAAAGCCTACGGCGTTCCCACCGAACTGGGCATTCTTGCCGGCGGCCTGGTGGCAGCTGCGCTGGGTGCCATCGTGGGAGCCCTGGCCATTCGTCGCAGCGGCATCTACCTGGCAATGATCACCCTGGCGCTGTCGCAGTTGGTGTTCTTCTTCTTCCTCCAGGCTCCCTTCACCGGCGCCGAGGACGGACTGCAGCGCATTCCCCGCGGCACCTTCCTGGGCGTGATCGACCTCGCCAACGACACGGCACTCTACTACGTGGTGGTCGGCATCGTCGGCGCCGGCCTGTGGCTGGTATGGCGCACGGTCAATTCGCCGTTCGGCCACGTTCTGCGCGCCATCCGCGAGCACGAGCCCCGCGCCATCTCGCTGGGCTACCCCGTGGCCCGCTACAAGGTGCTGGTATTCACCCTCTCGGCCGGGCTTTCGGGTATCGCCGGCTCGCTCAAGGCGATCATCTTCCAGCTGGCGGCGCTTTACGATGCGCACTGGCACACGTCCGGCGATGTCATCCTCATGACGCTGCTCGGCGGCATGAATACCGTGTTCGGACCCGCCGTGGGCGCAGCGCTGGTCTCCACCCTCAATCACTACCTGGACCCGTTCGGCGCCTGGGTCACGGTGATCACCGGCCTGGTGTTCATGGCCTGCATACTCACCTTCCGCCAGGGCGTGGTGGGCCAGCTCGGCCAGCTATACCGGACACGCAAATCCTCAGCTCCTGCAGCCACTCCTCAGCCCCGACCCCATAGCCACCCGCAATGACAAGGAGAACTTCATGCCTCCCTTCGCTCGACAGGAACTCATGGCCCGCTTCCAGGCCATGGCAGAACGTGGCCAGCCGATCATCGGCGGCGGCGCCGGCACCGGCATCTCGGCCAAGTGCGAAGAAGCCGGCAGCATCGACCTGATCGTGATCTACAACTCCGGCCGCTATCGCATGGCGGGTAGGGCCTCATCCGCCGGCCTGCTGGCCTACGGCAACGCCAACCAGATCGTGCAGGAGATGGCGCTGGAGGTGCTGCCGGTGGTCAAGCACACCCCAGTGCTGGCCGGCGTCAACGGCACCGACCCCTTCGTGATCATGCCCAAGCTGCTGCGTGAACTGAAGGAGCTGGGTTTCTCCGGCGTCCAGAATTTTCCGACCGTAGGCCTGATCGACGGCACCTTTCGCATCAGCCTGGAAGAGACCGGCATCACCTTCGGCAGTGAAGTCGACATGATCCGCCAGGCGCACGAGATGGACATGCTCACCACGCCCTATGTGTTCTCGGCCGACGAGGCCGTGGCCATGGCGGAAGCGGGCGCCGACATCATCGTGGCGCACATGGGCGTCACCGTCGGCGGCACCATCGGCGCCGAGTCGGCCAAGACGCTGGACGAATCGGTGCGCCTGATCGACGACTGGGCCGAGGCGGCCAGGCGGGTTCGCAGGGACGTGATCATCCTGTGCCATGGCGGTCCCATCGCCACACCGGAGGACGCTACCTACGTCATGCGCGAGAGCGAGCACTGCAACGGTTTCTACGGCGCCTCGAGCATGGAGCGCCTGCCCACGGAACTCGCCCTGACCGACCAGATTCGACGCTTCAAGGCCATTGCCTGACCGACTCGAGGAGACGCCACCATGACCCGGGTTTACGTCAGCGCCGTCATGCCCATCACCCTCGAGCAGGCCTGGAGCGTGCTGCGTGACTTCAACGGCTTGCCGAATTACCACCCCTTCTTTGCCAGGAGCGAAATCGAGGCGGGCAAACCCGCCGATCAGATCGGCTGCGTGCGCCATTTCCACGATCACGACGGTAATGTCATCCGCGAAGAGCTGCTCACGCTCTCCGATCGCGAACACCTCTGCTGTTACCGCATCCTCGAGGCGCCAGCGCTGCCGGTGCGCGGCTACGTGGCCGAGATGAGCCTGAAACCCATCACCACCACCGATCAGTGCTTCGGCGAGTGGTGGGCGGAGTTCGACGTGGATGACACCGATCGCAAGGAGGTCGTGCAGCGAGTCTCGGATACCTTCCGGCTCGCCTTCGAAGGGGCTACCGAACGCTGCGCACGAGGTTGACGCCCCAGACCCGATAACGATCAGGCCGGCACGACGCATGCCGACCAGGAGGCACCATGGGACACAAAGCCCTCATCATCGGCACCTGTGATACCAAGGCCGAGGAGCTATGCTACCTGCGCGACCTGCTACGGACCGCAGGGGTCGACGCGTTGATCGTCGATGTCGGTACCGGCGGCGATGCGGCTCCCGAGGCCGACATTCCCGCCAGCCAGGTGGCCGCCTGCCACCCCCAAGGCGCCGAGGCGGTTTTCGTCAACGACCGGGGGCGTGCCGTGGCGCAGATGGCCGAGGCATTGTGCCGGCTGCTCGCGGAACGTGACGATGTGGACGGCGTCATTGGCATTGGCGGTTCCGGCGGCACCGCGCTGATTACCCCCGCCATGCGCGACCTGGACATCGGCGTGCCCAAGGTGATGGTCTCGACCATCGCCTCGGGCAATGTGGCCCCCTACGTCGGGCCCAGCGACATCGCCATGATCCATTCGGTGACCGACGTGGCGGGGCTCAACCGGATCTCGCGCCGCGTGCTCGGCAATGCCGCTCATGCCCTGCTCGGGATGCTCAGCGGCAAGATCCCCGAGGTCGCCGAAGACAAGCCGGCCATCGGCCTGAGCATGTTCGGCGTTACCACGCAGTGCGTCAACCGGATGACCAAGGCACTGTCGCCGTCGTATGACTGCCTGGTCTTCCATGCCACCGGTACTGGCGGGCGCTCGATGGAGAAACTGGCCGCGAGCGGCATGCTGAAGGGGCTGCTGGACATGACCACCACCGAAGTCTGCGACCTGCTGATGGGGGGCATCTTCAGCGCTGGCGAAACGCGGCTGGACGTCCTGGCGCAAGCCGACCTGCCCTATGTGGGCTCCTGCGGGGCTCTCGACATGGTCAACTTCGCCGGTCCCGAAACGCTACCCGAGCGCTATCGGCAGCGGCGGCTCTACGAGCACAACCCCCAGATCACCCTGATGCGCACCACCGCTGAGGAGAACGCGCAGATGGGCCGCTGGATCGGCGAGAAGCTCAACCGCTGTCGGGGGCCGTTGCGCTTCCTGCTGCCCGAAGGCGGGGTCTCGGCCCTCGATGCTCCCGGCCAGCCCTTTCATGATCCGCAAGCGGACGCCGCCTTGTTCGCGGCCCTGGAAGCCACGGTACGGCAGACTCCCGAGCGTCGCCTGATTCGCTGTCCCTGGCATATCAACGACCCGGAGTTCGCTGCCATGGCCGTCGCCGAGTTCCATGAGCTGATGAGTGCGCAGCCGGCTTCTCCTGGGTGAGGCGGGGGGTAGCCTGGCACCGTCAACGAGCAGGCAGGCCCTCCTCCCGGGCGAACCAGCTTTCCAGAATGAGCACCGCGGCGATGCCGTCGACCCCCTGGTCGCGGTAGTTGCCGCGGTGCCCTGCCTCGCGGGCAATCGACTTGGCCTCGCGGGTCGAGCCGTGCTCGTCGACCCACTCGCAGGGAACGCCGTAGCGGCCGAACAGCCGCTTGCCGAACTTGCGCGCGCGCCGGCTCATCTCCGACGCGCTGCCATCGGCGTGCAACGGCAACCCCACCACGAACAGTGCCGGCTGCCACTCTTCCACCAGCCGCGCAATGACGTCCCAGTCGGGAATGCCGTCGCGGGCCGGCAGCGGCTCGAGCTCCCGAGCGCGGCCCACCAGCTCGTTGCCCACGGCCACGCCGATGCGCCGCGTGCCGAAGTCGAACGCCAGCACCAGGCGTTGTCCGGCCTCGCTCATCAGCTATGCCCGGCCTCGCGGGTCATCAGGCTCAGGTCGACGCCGAGAATGCCGGCAGCGGCGGAGAGACGCTGTTCGGACGGCACCTCGAAGAGGATGTCGGGGCGCCCTTCGACGGTGAGCCAGGCATTCTCCTTGAGCTCGTGCTCGAGCTGACCCGCTTCCCAGCCGGCGCAGCCCAGGCAGATCAGGAACTGCTCGGGGCCGCGCCCCTTGGCCAGCGCCTGGAGCATGTCCATGGAGGTGGTCAGGGCAATGTCCTCGGTCACCTGGATGCTGGAATCCCAGGCATCGCTATCGCCACGATGCAGGATGAAGCCACGATCCTTGTGAGTCGGCCCGCCGTAGTAGACCGGCGCATTGCGGTGCGGGCTCTCCTCGCCCCCCAGCTCGAGCTGCTCGAACAGGGCATCCAGGGTGATGTCCAGCGGGCGGTTGACGATCACGCCCATGGTGCCGTTCTCGTCGTGATCGCACAGGTAGCTGAGAGTACCGGCGAAGTTGGGGTCTTCCAGGTGCGGCATCGCCAGCAGGAAATGGTGTTTCAAGCTTTGCATGGGACTCCCGGGCGGCGGGTCAGGGGCCCTGCCGCACGCCGTAGTGATTGCCTTGGCCGAACCGCCAGACGCGGATAATGGAAAGACTGTCCAGCGCGCCCATGTCGTCGTCGAAAGGACGGTAGGGCGCAGCGCCGTGTACGGTGTCCAGCGCTGCCCGGTCGAGTTCGGCATGTCCCGAGGATTGTATCACCTCTGCCTGGCGAAGCTCGCCATCGCGAGCGATCACCACGCGAATGCGCAGCTGACCGTGAAGCTCGCGTGGCGCAGGGTGAGCCCGGTTGCCGTAGACCTCGATGCGACGTGTCCAGTCGTCGATGTAACGCGCCTCGGCGGCTTGCCGAGCCGCTTGGCGGGAGCGCTGTCCGCTGGGACCCGCCACCTCGGGCGATTGCCCCTGCTCACGCCGGCTTTGGGCGGCCTCGGCCACCCGGTCGCGCCCCGAGGCAGAATCAGCGCTGGCCGTAGCCGGCGAAACCGTATCGGACCGGGCCGCTCCAGGGCGCAACTCGGCATCGCGTGCAGACGCCGTGCGAGACGCAACGAGTTGGCTGGCATCGACAGCGAGTTCTTCAGGGGATGGTTGGGGCGGCTCTGCGGTCGACGCTGCAGCCTCGTGGCGGGGTTGCCGGGCCTGGGCCAGCGCCCGCGCCTCAGCGGGATCCGACGTTTCCGGCTGGCCGGCGGCACGCTGATCCTGCTCGGCCATGGCGGCTGCCTCCACCGGCGTCGACGAAGCCCGTGTCACCAGCACCACGTCCAAGCTGGTGGCGGGCGGCAGTGAAGCGACGAAGGGCAGGCCTGCCACACTGCCCAGCAGCGCCAAGTGCAGCAGCACGGCGGCCGATACCGCCAACCAGCGACGATAGGGCCGCGTGACCGGGGCGTACTGGATGGGATCGCTGAGCGCCGCCGGCATGACACGTCCTCTGCCTAGACGCGGCGCTGCGCGGCCAGGCGCCGGAGAATGGCATCCATCAGCAGGCCGGCGATGTCGGTGCCGCGCTGGTCGTCGATTTCGCGCACGCAGGTGGGGCTGGTCACGTTGATCTCGGTGATGTAGTCGCCGATGACGTCGAGGCCCACGAACAGCAGCCCCTTGTCACGAATCATCGGCTGCACCTGACTGACCAGCCAGTGGTCGCGGTCGGTGAGCTCGCGGCTAATACCCTGACCGCCGGCCGCCAAGTTGCCGCGCGTTTCCCCGGCCATGGGCACGCGAGCCAGGCCGAAGGGCACCGGTTCGCCATCCACCAGCAGGATGCGCGTGTCGCCGTCGCGGATCTCGGGGATATAGCGCTGGGCCATGATCTGGCGTCGGCCGCGCTCGGTCAGCAGCTCGATGATGGCACCGAGATTGCGACCCTCGGGCTGGACGTGAAAGATCCCGCTGCCCCCCATGCCATCCAGCGGCTTGAGGATGACGTCGCCATGCTCGGCATGGAAGTCACGCAGCACCGACTCGCGGCAGGTGACCACCGTCGGCGTGCAGCAGTGCGGGAACTGCTGAGCGAACAGCTTCTCGTTGCACTCGAGCAGCGCCCGGGTGGGGTTGACCACCAGCACCCCCTCGCGCTCGGCGAAGCCCAGCAGGTGCACGGCATTGAGAAAGTGATCGTCCACCGGCGGATCCTGGCGCATCAGGATGACGTCGAGCTCGGCCAGCGGACGCGTCTCCGGCTCACCCAGGGCGTACCAGTGCGCCGGGTCGCGAAACGCCTCGAGCTCACGCAGCTGGCCGAAGGCACGGCCATCGCGCAAAAAGAGGTCTTCCGGCTCCAGGTAGTGCAGCGTCCAGCCGCGCGCCTGGGCCGCCCACAGCATGGCCAGGGTGGTGTCCTTCTTGTAGGCGAGGTCGGCGATGGGATCCATCACCACCCCGACGTGGAGGGCGCGTTCGCTCATGATCGGTATCCGGTCGAATCAGTGGTCAGACGCAGTATGCCCGAGCCCCCTGGCGACACCAAGGCGCCTAGGAGTCGCTGGGCAATGCTGCTGAGGTGCCGGCAACGATCCTGGACTACTCCCTGCCGGGCACCAGGCGAATGCCGCTCGCTTCGATGGTGATGCGTTGCTCCTTGTAGAGCCGCCCGATGGCCTGCTTGAAGGCACTCTTGCTCACTCCCAGGCGTGCTTTAATCTCGTGCGCCGGACTCTTGTCCGCCAGAGGCAAGTACCCACCGCTTTTGCGCAGCGCCTCGAGCACCCGCTCGCCCACCGCATCGAGGCGCGCTGCTCCCGGCGGCAACAACGAGAGATCCAGCCGCCCATCGTCGCGCACACGTTTGACGAACCCCGTGAGGCGCTGTCCGCGGCGCACTGGCCGGGTCATGTCATCGCGATAGAGCAGCCCCCAGAAACGGTGATCGACCACTGCCTTGACGCCCAGATCGGTGTGATCGGCGACCACCAGTTCGACTTGGTCGCCCGGCGCCAGCCCCTTCGCCGCGTCCTGCACGAAACGGTCGAGCTTCTGCGAGGCCACCGGCCGCCCCTGCTGATCCTCGTAGATGCGCACCAGCACCCGTTTGCCCGGCGTGGGGCGAAAGCGCTGCTCGCCGAAGGGCAACAGCAGATCGCGGGGATGCCCCCAATCGAGGAAGGCGCCGGTATCGTTGACGACGACCACCTCGAGATAGGCGACCTCGCCGATCTGGGCCTTCGGCGTGCGTGCGCGACGAGGACCGGAAGTCGCGAAGCGGGAAGATCGCGAGTCTCGTGAATCGGGCATGGCAGCGACTCCATCGGCAGAGAAAAGGGGCGATAACGTTCAGAGGTCGCCAAAGCGGTGCTGCAACAGAGAAAGCGCCACCACTGGCGCGGTCTCGGTACGCAGGATGCGCGGACCGAGCCCCAGCGGAGCAAACCCCGCCGCTTGGGCGGCCTCGACCTCCGGCTCGGCCAGCCCGCCTTCGGGGCCGATCAGCAGGGCGACGGCGGCAGGCACCTCACCACGCTCGAGCGCCCCCGCAGTGCCGGGATGGAGCACCAGACGCAGCGTTTCGTGGCGGGCGGAAAGCCAGTCGTCGAGCCCCGCTGGCGGGTGGACGCGCGGCACCACGGCGCGCCCGCACTGCTCGCAGGCGCTGGCTGCCACCGCCTGCCAGTGGGCGAGTCTCTTGGCGGCACGATCGCCCTTGAGGCGCACGTCGCCGTGTTCGGTATGCAGCGGCGTGATGGCGGCCACGCCCAGCTCCACGGCCTTCTGGATGGCGTAGTCCATACGGTCGCCCTTGGCGATCGCCTGCCCCAGATGAACGGCCAGCGGCGATTCGCTTTGCCCCGGCACGAGCGCCTCGACATGTGCCACCACCTGCTTGCGGCCGGCTTCGACGAGCACAGCGCGCGCCTCCCGCC
Organism: Halomonas faecis; assembly: GCF_010993975.1. Taxonomy (GTDB): domain Bacteria; phylum Pseudomonadota; class Gammaproteobacteria; order Pseudomonadales; family Halomonadaceae; genus Halomonas; species Halomonas faecis. The sequence continues at coordinate 32,338 of NZ_JAACZO010000043.1, read as the reverse complement.
CAGCGCCATCGAACAGGATCAGCGACGCGCCCGGCCCCAGGCGCAACACTCGTGCCACGTGGCGGGCGGGGCCTTCCGGCAGAACGACGTCGCCGCCGATACGGAAGTCGGCGGCGACGTGGATGCGTGGAGCTCTCGATGCCACGGCTCGACCGCCGTTACTGGGTGGTCTGCCCGCCGGCATCCTGCTGGGCCTGCTCGGCAGCACGTTTCTTCTTCTGGGCGTAGATCGCCTCGAAGTTGACCGGCGCCAGCATCAGCGGCGGGAAGCCGCCGCGATTGACCAGGTTGTCGATGCACTCGCGGGCATAGGGAAACAGCATGTTGGGGCAGAAGGCGCCCAGGGTGTGCTCGAGCTGCGAGCCCTCGATGCCGCTGATGCGGAACAGGCCGGCCTGCTCGATTTCGGCGAGGAAGGAAGTAGTGCCCTCTTCGCTATGGGTGACCTGGGCCGTGACCTTGAGCGTGACCTCGTAGAGGTCGTCGCCGACTTTCTGGCTCGATGAGTTGAGGTCCACGCCGACCTTGGGCTTGAACGGCTGCTGGAAGACCGCCGGGGAGTTGGGCGCCTCGAAGGAGATGTCCTTGACGTAGACGCGCTGCACGGCGAACTGCAGCTGTTGCTGGTTCTGCTGGCCGGCGGCCTGGCTCTCGCCGCCGCCGTTCTGGCTGTTCTCTTCCGCCATGGGAATGATCCTTTGCGTCGCTGGAATGAATTATTTCTTGACCACCGGCAGGCCATCCGCCTGCCACTGCGCCATGCCGCCCTTGAGCTTGAAGACCCGCGCAAAGCCGGCCTTGGTGAGCTTGGCCACGGTAACGCCGGAACTCTGCCCGCTCTTGCACACCACGATGATCGGCTTGTCCTTGACCTTGTCGAGCTCGTTCATGCGGTTGTCGATGCGACTCTGGGGGATGTTGCGCGCCCCGGCGATATGGCCGGCCTTGAAGTCGCCGGCTTCGCGGGTATCCACCACCACCGCATCCTCGCGGTTGATCAGCTGCGTCGCCTGGCTGGAGTTCACGCCGCTGGAAGAGGCGTTGCGAGCCTCGTAGAAGATCCACGCCGCCAGCACCATCAGAAAGGCGGCTACCAACAGCGGGTGATTCTGCACGAATTCGAACAGCTGATCGATCATGGGTCCGGGACACTCTGGGTCGGGTACACGGTTGAGCAATACTGGGCGGCGCCCAGTATACACGAAAGGGCGCGAGGCTCGCTGCCGTCGTCATGACGGCCAAGCGTGCCGTGCGTTATGATGCCGCAAGCCGATGCAAGTCGCGACCCCGTCGCCGAGACCGATGGCGGGCCGTGCCGAGACCAACACGAGGCCTTCCCGACATGACGACCGCTTCTCCTTCCGCCGCACCGCGCCCGGTAGCGCTGATCATACTCGACGGTTACGGTCACAACACCGACCGCGAAAGCAACGCCGTCACTGCCGCACGCACCCCGACCCTCGACCGCCTGTGGGCCGAGCGACCGCACACCCTGATCCACACCGACGGCCGCCATGTGGGCCTGCCCGACGGCCAGATGGGCAACTCCGAGGTCGGCCACATGAACCTGGGTGCCGGGCGCATCGTCTACCAGGACTTCACGCGCATCACCAAGGCAGTGGAAGAGGGCGGTCTCGATGCCATCGATACCCTCACCGATCCCATCGATACCGCCGTGGCCGCAGGCAAGGCTGTGCACCTGCTGGGCCTGCTCTCGCCCGGCGGAGTGCACAGCCACGAAGACCACATCCTGGCCATGGCCGAGCTGGCCGCACGGCGTGGTGCCACGCGCATCTACGTGCACGCTTTCCTCGACGGCCGCGACACCGCTCCCAAGAGCGCCAACGCCTCGCTGGAGCGCACCGAAACGCGCCTCGCAGAACTGGTGGGCGCCGGCAACGGCCGGGTCGTCTCGCTGATCGGCCGCTACTATTCCATGGACCGCGACAACCGCTGGGAGCGCATCGAGAAGGCCTACCGCCTGCTCACCGACGGCCAGGGCGATTTCACCGCAGCCAGCGCCAAAGCCGGGCTCGAGGCTGCCTACGATCGCGGCGAAACCGACGAGTTCGTCGCCGCCACCGCCATCCACGACGGGAGTGGGCCGGTCACCATCGACGACGGCGACGCCGCCTTCTTCATGAACTTCCGCGCCGACCGTGCCCGGGAGCTGACCCGCGCCTTCGTCGAGGACGACTTTTCCGGTTTCGAACGCCGCCAACGCCCCACGCTTGCCAGCGGCAGCCTGGTCACGCTGACCCAGTATGCCGCGGACATCCCCGCTCCGGCCGCCTTCCCGCCCGTGGCGCTACACAACACCCTCGGTGAGGTGATGGAAGGCCGTGGCCTGACCCAGCTGCGCATCGCCGAGACCGAGAAGTACGCCCACGTCACCTTTTTCTTCTCCGGCGGGCGCGAAGCGGAGTACCGCGGCGAAACCCGAATCCTGGTGCCCTCGCCCAAGGACGTGCGCACCTATGACGAAAAGCCGGAAATGAGCGCCGTCGAGGTCACCGACCGGCTGGTCGAGGCCATCGACGCCGAAACCTTCGACCTGGTGGTGTGCAACTACGCCAATGGCGACATGGTCGGCCATACCGGCGACTTCGACGCCGCCGTCCAGGCCATCGAAGCGGTGGACGCCTGCGTGGCACGCGTCGTGGAAGCCATCGAGCGCGTCGGCGGCGCCTGTCTGATCACCGCCGACCACGGCAACGCCGAGCAGATGGTCCACCCCGAGACCGGTGCGCCCCAGACGGCCCACACCACCTTTCCGGTGCCGCTGATCTACGTGGGAGCGCAACCGCTACGCCTGCTGGACGATGGCCGCCTGTGCGACATCGCCCCGACTCTGCTGACTCTGATGGCGCAGCCGATACCCGAGGAAATGACCGGCCGGGTGTTGCTCGAGTCGACAGACTGAGCGCCTCGCGCCTTCCATGCTCCGAGGGTATCTCCGACTCGTCGTCCTCGCGCTCGCCACGGCGTCCTCTCCACTGCTCGCCCAGCCCAGCGAGCGCGAGGCGCGCGAACGCCTCGACGCCATCGGCACGGCCATCGAGTCGGCCAGCCAGCGCCTCGCCACGACCCGCGAAGCCCAGGACGAGGCCACCCAGGCACTGCGCGACGTGGAAACGGCGCTGGCCGAGACCCACCGCCGCCTCGATGCCATCCAGGCCGAGCGGCGCCAGGTCGATGCCGAGCTCGCCGAGCTGGAGACCGCTCGCGAAGGGCTCGAAGCAGAACGCAGCGACCAGGTCGAGGCGCTGCGCACCCAGCTCGACGCTCTCTACCGTTTGGGCCTGACGCCTCAGCTCAAACTGCTGCTCAACCAGGACGACCCGGCGCGTCTCGACCGCCTGCAGACTTATCTCAACCGCCTGGCTGAAGCACGCCACGCCCGGCTGGATGCCATCGCCGAACTCGACGCCGCACTCGACGCCAACCAGCGCGAGCGGCGCGAGCAGCGCCAGCGCCTCGACTCCCTGGCTGACTCCCTTGCCGAGCGCAGCGCCGAGCTGGCCGAGCAGGTCGCCGAACGCGAGCAGCTGGTGGCCGCCCTGGCGGCACGCCACGGCAGCGAACGAGCGCGTCTGGCGGCGCTCGAGCAGGACCGCGAAGCCGCCGAGCAACGCCTGGAAGCCATTCGTCAGGAGCTGGCACGGCTCGAACGCCCCCCGCCCTCCACCGCCATCGCCCGAACCCAGGGCGAACTTCCGTGGCCGGTGGAAGGCGAGCTTTCCGCCACCTTCGGCAACAGCAATGGCGTGCATCGCAACGGGCTGCTGATTCGCGCCGCGGAAGGCACCCCCGTCACGGCCGTGCATGCGGGCCGGGTGGTCTTCGCCGAGTGGATGCGCGGTTTCGGCAACCTGCTGATCGTCGACCACGGCGACCAGGTGATGACACTCTACGCCCATCTTCAACACTTCGAGGCCAGCGTCGGCGAAGCCCTGTCGCGAGGCGACAGCCTCGGCGCGGTCGGCGTGAGCGGCGGCCAGCGTCAGCCCGCGCTCTACTTCGAAGTCCGCCGGGAGGGCAAACCCATCGACCCCCAGGCATGGATCGCCCGGCGGTAGGCACCGCCTCTTTCACAAGCACCGAGGCGCGGGCTATGCTGGGCTGCCCTGCCTCCTGACTTTGCGGAGTTCGCATGCTGTCACCTCTCGCTCATGCTGGCCGTGCCTCGCGTCATCCCCGACGGATGCTGTTGACGGCGCTGCTGGCGCTTTGTCTGGCTCCCCTGCCACTCGCTGCGCAGACCACGCCTGACGACATGCCGGCGGTGGACGAACTGCCGGTCGAAGACGTCCAGACCTTTGCCGAGGTATTCGAGCGCATCAAGCGCGCCTACGTCGAAGACGTCGACGACCGCACCCTGCTGCGCAACGCCATGCGCGGCATGCTCGGCGAACTGGACCCGCATTCCGCCTACCTCGACCGCGAGGAGTTCGAGAGCCTGCGCGAGTCGACCCAGGGCGAATTCGGCGGCGTCGGCATCGAGGTGGGCATGCAGGATGGCCAACTGACCATCATCGCCCCCATCGACGACACGCCGGCCTCCCGCGCCGGCCTGCAATCTCGGGACGTCATCCTGCGCATCGACGACACGCCCACCGAATCGCTGTCACTGCAGGAAGCGGTGACCCTGATGCGCGGCGAGCCGGGTAGCGACATCACTATCACCATCCTGCGCCGTGGCGAGGAGTCGCCGCGGCGCGTCACCATCACCCGCGAGATCATCCGCACCGAAAGCGTCAAGCACGAGCTGCTGGAGGAGGGCTTCGGCTACCTGCGGGTGAGTCAGTTCCAGAGCCGTACCGGCGAGCAGGTCGTGGAAGCCCTGGGCGAGCTGGCCGCCGACGTGCCTCTCGACGGTCTGGTGCTCGACCTGCGCAACAATCCCGGTGGCGTACTGCAAGCCGCCGTCGACGTCGCCGACGCTTTCCTGGAAGAAGGGCTGATCGTCTATACCGAAGGGCGACTGCCCGACACGGAAATGCGCTTCTCCGCCAAGCGCGAGACGGCCGCGCCTGACGTACCGCTGGTGGTACTGATCAATGGCGGCAGCGCGTCTGCGGCGGAGATCGTCGCCGGTGCCCTGCAGGATCAACGCCGTGCCGTGGTCATGGGCACCGAGAGCTTCGGCAAGGGCTCGGTGCAGCAGATCATGCCGCTGGGCAACGGCGAGGGCCTCAAGCTGACCACTGCGCTCTATTTCACCCCCGAGGGGCGTTCCATCCAGGCCCAGGGCATCGAGCCCGACGTCGACGTGGTGCGCGGACGGCTGGAAGTGGCCGAGGGCCAGGACATCGGCGTACGCGAAGCCGACCTGGAGGGCCACCTGCGCTCCCGCGAAGCGCCCCGCGAACGCAGCGAAATGAGCGAGCGGCTACGCGAGGATTACCAGCTCGCCGAAGCACTCAATCTGCTCAAGGCGCTGAACGTGGTGGGCCAGCGCACCCGGCGCGATTAGCGACACGACCGGGGCAACCGCCCCCGCTCGCCAATCGCCTGGCGCATCAGCAGCCGCTTGATGGGCACCAGGCGGTCGACGCCGGAAAGGCCCAGGTTGCGCGCCACCGTCAATGCCGGGTGGCGTGCACCGAACAGCAGCCGGAAGCCGTCCATCAGCGCCAGCATGGCGGCATTGTCGCCACGCCGGCGTCGTGCATAGCGGGCCAGCGCACTGACCTCGCCCGGTGGCATGCCGCGCCGCCGCGCCGCGAGCACTTCCTCGGCGAGCACCGCCACATCCATCAGTCCCAGGTTCACGCCCTGGCCGGCCAGCGGATGGATGGTGTGGGCGGCATCTCCCACCAGGACGAAGCCCGATGCCACGTAGCGCTCGGCATGACGCTGGGTGAGCGGTACCGCCAGGGCCTCGTCCGCCACGCTCACCGTACCGAGCTCGCCGGCAAAGGCCATGGTCAGCGCCTCGCCCAGCGCCTCGGGCGACAGAGCGACCAGCCGTTCGGCCTCGTCCGGCGTCGTGGACCACACGATGGAGCAGAAGCGGTCGTCACCGTCCACCGTCAGCGGCAGGAACGCCAAGGGCCCGCTGGACAGAAAGGTCTGGCGCGCCACGCCACCGTGGGGTTTCGCGGTACGCACCGTGGTGACCATGGCCACGTGGCCGGTCTCACGGCTCACCACGCCGATGCCGGCCAGGTCGCGCAGCGGCGAGCGCGCACCGTCGGCAGCCACCACCAGGGGCGCTGCCAGCCGTTCGCCGTCCTCCAGCACTACCTCGCGGCCGTGTGGCGTCTCGTGCATTCCCGCGACTCGAGCCCCCAGCCGAACTCGCACGCAAGGCAGCTCGCATAGGCGCGCCTCCAGCCCGGCCAGCACCACGTCGTTCTCGACGATATGGCCCAGTGCCGGCACTCCGGCCTGGTCGGCGGAAAAGTGCACCGCGCCACTGCCCTCGGCATCCCATACCTGCATGTAGCGATAGGGCGTCACGCGGCGGGCCGCCATCCAGTGCCAAGCGCCGAGCCCCTCCAGCAGACGCTGTGACACGGGCGTGATGGCACTCACTCGCCGCGCCGGCCGGCCACAGCCCACCGTGTCGCGATCCAGCGGCCTTGGCCGCGCATCGAGCAGCATCACCGCCACACCGGCCTCGCCGAGCAATGCCGCCAGCGCGGCCCCCACCATACCCCCACCGACGACGATCACCTCGGCGGCATCGCCAGCTCGTTCCAAGTCATGCATCAGCATGCTGCTCGCATCGTCGTCATCCTTCGCTTCACGTCTCACTCCGTCCTTCCCCGCCATCCCTCTACCTTCTTCCTTCTGACTCCTGATGGCTTTCATCAGCGCTCCACGCCCATGGCACGACGGGCCAGGCCACGGCGCAACGGCCCGGACAGGTTGAGGCCGATGAGCCCGGCTGCCCGGGCATGCGAGAACAGGAAGTCGTCGATGTCGAACAGGCGCACCAGGGCATCGCTGAAGCGGGTCACGGCATCGCGGTCACTGGCACGTCGCGCCTCGAACGCCTGCAGTGTGGTCAGATCCCCCGGCGCTTCTCCCGCCGCCAGCGCTTCGCCCAGAGTGTCGACCAGGTCGGTCACCCCGCGCAGCGCCAGGTTGAAGCCCTGGCCGGCCACCGGATGCAGGGCATGGGCGGCATTGCCCAGCACCGCCAGACCGGGCCGAATCGTCTCGCGGGCGGTGATCAGCGTTAGCGGGTAGGCGTGACGGCTGCCCACCCGACGAAAGCGCCCGGCTCGATCGCCGAAGGCGCGCTGCAGCGCCTCCAGGAAATCGCCATCGGACAGGGCCAGCCGGGCCTGCTCCCGCCCCTTGGCATGGGTCCACACCAATGCCATCTGCTGGCCAGGCAGCGGCAGCAGGGCAATGGGCCCCTCGCGGGTGAAGCGTTCGTAGGCGGTACCGCCATGGGGGCGGCTCACCGCCACGTTGGCGATCAACGCCACCTGATCGTAAGGCACTTCGCGACTGGCGATGCCCAACCGCTCCTTGAGACCGGAACGGCCACCGTCGGCCAGCACGGTCAGGCCGGCCTGCAGGACGTTGCCGTCGGATAGGCGCAGACGGTAGCCCGCCTCCCCTGGTTCGATCCCCTCGACGCTTGCCGGGCAGTGCCAGGTCAGCGGCAGCTCCGCCAGACGGCGATGCAGTACCCGCCCCATCCAGGCATTGGGCACGACATGCCCCAGCGCTGCGCTACCGACGTCTTCGGCACTGAGCCGGGTGGCCCCGAGCCGCCCTCGCTCGCTGACATGAATACGCCGGATCGTTGCCGCTCGTTCGGCCATGGCCTCCCACACGCCCATGGCCTGGAAGCGTTGGGCGGAGCCTTCGGCAATGGCACTGGCGCGGGCATCGAAGCTGGGCTGCCAGGCACTCTGCGCCGATTCGCTCATGGGTGCGGCTTCGATCACTGCCACACGCAGAGCGTAACGTGCGATCAGCGGCGCCAGCACGCAGGCCAGACTGGCTCCGACCAGGCCACCGCCCACGATGGCGATATCCGCCGTCTGCCGTTCAGCCTCGGCCATGGCGGGCCCCCTGTATTGCGTAACGTAATTTACATAACGGCATGGCACCCAACTCGGTTCACGGTCAGAAGTTGTCCATCAGCGCTTCGATATCGGCCACTTGCTTGGGCACATCGGCGGTGAGCACCTCGCAACCCTCGGCAGTCACGACGATGTCGTCCTCGATGCGAATGCCGATGCCGCGAAAGGCGGCCTGAATGTCGTCATCATCGGGGATGTAGAGGCCCGGCTCGACGGTGAGGACCATGCCCGGCGTCAGCGGCCGGGGCTCGCCGTCGCGCCGATAGTCGCCCACGTCATGCACGTCCAGCCCCAGCCAGTGAGAGGTGCTGTGCGGATAGAATCGCTTGATACTGCCGTCATCGATTCGCGCCTGCACGTCACCATCGAGCAGCCCCAGATGAACCAATCCAGCGGTGAGATGGCGCACCACGCCATCGTGAATCGCCGCCAGGGTGGTGCCGGGACGTACGGCCTCCAGCGCGCGCTCCTGGGCCTCCAGCACTACCGCGTAGAGCTCCCGCTGTGCCGCGGTGAAACGCCCGCCCACCGGAAAGGTACGCGTGATGTCGCCGGCATAGAGGTCGAATTCGGCACCGGCATCGATCAGCACCAAGTCGCCGTCGCGCAGCGGGGCGCGGTTCTCCACGTAGTGCAGCACACAGGCATTGGCGCCGCCACCGACGATGCTGGCATAGGCAGGGCCACTGCCGCCTTGCCAGTGGAATTCGTGCTCCAGCTCGGCCTGCAGGTGGTACTCGGCCAGACCGGGACGGGCCGCGGCCATGGCACGGCAGTGAGCACGGGCGGAGATGGCACCGGCATGGCGCAGCAGCTCGAGCTCGGCCGCACTCTTGATCAAGCGCTGTTCATGGAGCAGCGGCGCCAGGTCGGCGAAGGCCAGCGGCGGCTGTGCGCCTCGGCGCGCCCTGGCGGCCAGCCGATGGCGTACCGCCTGGGCCAGAGCCAGCGAATCGGCATCGTCGAACATCAGATAGCACGTGGTGCGCCCATCGAGCAGCTCGTCGAGTCGCGCCTCGCGCTCGGCATTCTCGAAGGCCTGATCGACGCCGTGTTCTCGCCTGGCACCCTCGGCCCCCAGGCGGATACCCGTCCAGGTCTCGAGCGCCGGATCGCGGTCCTGGCAGAACAGCACGCTCTCGCCCTCGGCACGCCCCGGCAGCAGCACCAGCAGAGCATCGGGCTCGGGAAAGCCGGTAAGGTAGTGAAAGTCGCTGGCCTGGCGAAAGGGGTATTCGCTGTCTCGCGAACGCGTGACCAGCGTCGCTCCCGGCAACAGTACGGCGCTGTCGGCGGGTAGTTCGGCCATCAGCGTTGCACGGCGGTCACGATACTCGGCATTGCCGATCGCCGCAGGCCGGGGCAGGATCTCGGGCAGCATGGCGTCTCCTGGAACGTGAAATGGGGGAGAGGATCAATGATGAGTGGGCGTATCAACGCTCTCGACCTGGGGCTTGCCGGGATGCTGTTCCGTGTAGAGCAGCATCGCCGCCATGCGCACATGCTCGGTCAGCGCGAACAGATCGTTCTCGTTCTCGGCGCTGTCATCGAGGTCGACCTCCAGCGTCGCCACTGCGCCGAGATCCTCGACGGCCTCGGTCAACGCTGCCGACCAACCCTGGCGATTGGCATCACCGACCTCGTCGAGCACTTCGAGGAACCCCTGGGTCCACTCGGATAGCCCCCGCGCGCGCTCGGCCAGCGAGTAAAGCTCGTCGGGCAGCAGCGGTTCGTAGTCCAGCGAGCTGTCGGCCAGGGCTTCGAGGGTATGGCGGCGCCAGGCCAGCAACGTCGCGGCACTGTCGCGATCCCGTGGCTGTTCGACCCCCAGCCCCAGGCACACGCTCTCAAGCCAGGCATCGGCATCGAGGTCGCTGAGCGCCAGGGCGGCACACAGGCGACCGTCGAGAAAGGCCGGCGACTGCAGACTGCCGTGGAGCAGGAAGAGGTCGGCGATGGTCGAGAAGTCCGGGCGTTCGTCAATCGGAGACATCACGGGTTCCTGGTTGGCAGCGGTGGGAAAAGCGGCGATGGCGGCAGGCCGGCGTGGCCTGAGCAATGCGTTGACCGGTTGCAAACGGCTCTCTTATAGTGGCGATTGGCCGGCTGCGCCATTCTATCAATCCGGATGGTACCGCATCGCGCCACTCCCTCGACACCGGAGCCTGCCATGAGCGACGCCTCCCGGCCGACCGCCGAGATCAACCTGCTGGGCCGCCACTACACCATTGCCTGCGAACCGGGCGAGGAACACAAGCTCGACCGCGCCGCCCGCTACCTCGACCGCGCCATGCATGGCATTCATGCCCAGAACTCGTTGCTCGGCAATGAGCGCATCGCCATCATGGCCGCACTCAACATCACCCACGAACTGCTCGAAACCCTGGAGGAACGGCGCGACGGCGAACGCACCCTGGACCGCCTCAGCGAACGCCTGGCCCAGGCACTGGAAGATGCCGACCGCCGTGCGCAATGACATTGGACGCCATCACTGGCTCTGTTAGGATGAAAACGTTCCCTGGGGTGTTGGCCAGTCGTTATAGTCCCTCGAGCCTATGAGCAATACCCAGGGCGGCCAACGGCTAGCCGGACCCGTGTGCATGTCCGTGCGACGGAAAGCCTGACGGTTCGGCTGCGGCCACCCACCTTGAACCAAGGGTTCAAGGGCCACAACGACAGCGGCACTCTGGGGAACCTTGCCCATCATGCGCGCGACCTTCGACCGTGATACCCACACAGCCGAGTCACGCCGACGGCTACGCCGTGAACTGCGTCGCCGACGCCGAACGCTCAGCACACGACAACGGCGCCTGGCTGCCGAAGCGCTGTGCCACCGACTGCGCCGGCTCCCCGAGGTGAAGCGCGCCCGCCGCGTGGCGCTCTACCTGCCCAACGACGGCGAGATCGATCCCCAACCCCTGATTCCCTGGCTACGCCGCCGTGGCGCCCGGATCTATCTACCGGTACTCAGGCCGCTCTCCGATAATGCTCTGTGGTTCGTGCATTACCATCGCGACACGCCCATGCGGCGCAACCGTTTCGGCATTCCCGAGCCCGAAGCCCGTCACGGCGCCCACCGCGCACGACGGCAGCCGGCCTGGACGCTGGACCTGATCCTGCTGCCGCTGGTGGGCTTCGATGCTCAGGGCAACCGACTGGGCATGGGCGGCGGCTTCTATGATCGCAGCCTGGCATTCACTCGCCGTACCGGTCCGCGCCCAACACTGATCGGCCTGGCCCACGAGTGCCAGCGAGTGGAGAGGCTACCCGCCGCCCCCTGGGACGTGCCGTTGGACGCCATCGTCAGCGATCGGCGTACCATCCACCCCTGAATGCAAGCGGGCCGATGCAGATGCACCGGCCCGCTCTTTCTGCACTTCTGGTCATGGCACTGCTTCCCGGATCAACTTCCCACCAGTGCCTGAGCATAGCCTGTCACCACCACACCGATGCCGAAGGCCAGCACCAGTGCCATGACCAGATCGGGTTTTCGCCTCATGATTCACTCCTGAACGACGATTGAGACTGACGGTTGTATGAATGGCTGTAACCAACGCCGACTATAGTGCCAGCGGTAGCGCACTGACAACCGTTCTCAGGCCGCAATCAATCCAAGAAAGACGCGTCATTTCTGACGTTTGACGTGAGTCAACGTTCACTTCCAGCCGTTTCACGCCATGAAAAGGCGATAGGCGGCGTTGTCGGTCTCCTTCCAGTAGCGATAACCGATGGCATCGAAGTACTCTTCGACGTGGGCGCGATCGCCATTGGGCACCTGCATGCCTACCAGCACGCGACCATAGGCCGCACCGTGATTGCGATAGTGGAACAACGAAATGTTCCAGTCCTGGGGCAGGTGAGTCAGGAAATTCATCAGCGCGCCCGGCCGCTCGGGAAACTCGAAGCGGTAGACTTCCTCGTCGAAGTGTTCCTTGGGGCGACCGCCACCCAGGTGGCGGATATGCAGCTTGGCCAGCTCGTTATCGGTCAGATCCTCCACCGGATAACCGGCATCGTGGAGCTTGTCGATGACGCTTTGCCGATCGTCGCCGCCGGGCTTGACCTGTACGCCGACGAAGATGTGTGCGGCCTGCGGATCGGCATAGCGATAGTTGAACTCGGTCACCATGCGCTTGCCGATGGTCTTGCAGAACTTCTTGAAACTGCCGGGCCGCTCGGGGATGGTCACCGCGAGGATCGCCTCGCGCTGCTCGCCGAGTTCGGTACGCTCAGCGATGTGCTGCAGGCGATCGAAATTGGTATTGGCACCGGAATTGATGCACAGCAGCGTCTGGCCTTCGGCACCCGTCTGCTGGACGTATTTCTTGAGCCCCGCCAGCGACAGGGCGCCGGAGGTTTCGGATACCGCACGAGTATCGTCGAAGATGTCCTTGACCGCCGCACACATCTCGTCGGTATTGACGGTGATCACCTCGTCGACCAGCTCGCGAATGATCGAGAAGGGCACTTCGCCGATCTGCGCCACGGCCACGCCTTCGGCGAACACGCCCACCTGATCCAGCACCACCCGCTCGCCGGCATCGAGCGCTGCCTTGAGGCAGGCGCTGTCTTCGGACTCGACGCCGACGATCTTGATTTCGGGGCGCAGGTACTTGACGTAGGCCGCCACCCCGGCAATCAGCCCGCCACCGCCGACCGGCACGAAGATGGCGTCCAGATTGCCGCCATGCTGGTGGAGAATCTCCATGCCAATGGTGCCTTGCCCGGCAATCACGTCGATATCGTCGAACGGCGGAATGTAGGTGTAGCCGTGCTCGCGAATCAGCTCCTGGGCATGTTCGGCGGCCGCCGAGAAGGCATCGCCCTTGAGCACCACCCGGGCACCGCGGGCGCGTACCGCCTGGACCTTGATGTCCGGCGTGATGCGCGGCATGACGATCACCGCCTTGACGCCCATCAGCTTGGCCGCCATCGCCAGCCCCTGGGCATGGTTGCCCGCCGAGGCGGCGATCACGCCTTTGGACTTCTGCTCGTCGGTGAGCTGCGCCATCTTGTTGTAGGCGCCACGAATCTTGAAGGAGTGGACTGGCTGCAGGTCTTCGCGCTTGATGAGGATCTGGTTATTGAAGCGCCGCGACAGAAAAGGGGCCGGGGATATCGGCGTTTCCCGGGCGGCTTCGTAGACCCGGGCCTGGAGAATTTTCTTGACGGTGGCTTCGAGCATCCTGAGGTTCCAGAGAGATGGCGCGGAAGGGAAATCCCTATTGGTAGCATCCCGGCAGCCCCCGCGTCCAGCCGCCGCCCGACAGTGCAGGGCGAATGCAATTGGCTTGTCTCTTGGACTGATCCGTAGACAGGTCTGCGAAGAGGCGCTGTGAACTCCTCCCTGGGCGCTACATTTGCCCTGCCGGCAGTGGCGACGCAACTGGCCTATAATGGCGGCGCATCCGCCACCCACCCGACAGCGAGCAAGAGATGACCCAGGACGAACTCAAGGACGCCGTGGCTGCAGCCGCCATCGACGAAATCCGCCCACGCCTGGAACGCGACAGCGTGCTTGGCATCGGTACCGGCTCGACCGCCAACCGTTTCATCGACCGCCTGGCCCCGCTTCGCGACGACTTCCGCGGTGCCGTGGCCAGTTCCGAGGCCAGCGCCGAGCGCCTGCGCGGCCATGGCATCGAGGTCTTCGAGCTCAACAGCGTAGGCACCGTGCCTTTCTACATCGACGGCGCCGACGAAGTGAACGCTCACCTACATTTAATCAAGGGCGGCGGCGGCGCACTCACCCGCGAAAAGATCGTCGCCGCCTGCGCCGAACGCTTCATCTGCATCGTCGACGCCTCCAAGCGCGTCGAGCGACTGGGCGAGTTCCCGCTGCCGGTTGAAGTGATTCCCATGGCGCGCTCCTACGTGGCCCGCGAGCTGGTCAGGCTCGGCGCCGACCCCGTCTATCGCGAGGGCGTGGTCACCGACAACGGCAACCAGATACTGGACTGTTACGACTTTCCGATCGACGATCCGCTGACCATGGAGGCGCGGCTCAACGCTATCGTCGGCGTGGTCACCAACGGCCTGTTCGCCGCGCGCGGCGCCGATGTACTCCTGCTCGGTACCGAGCAGGGCGTGGAGCGTACCACTCCGGCGTGAGTGAGTGCTCCCTCACTCCCGGAGTATCGCCTCAAGGCCTTCCATGGTGCGCGTCAGCGCCCCGCGGTTGGCCGCCACCACCGCCTGTCCGGCTTCCGCCAGGCGGTGGCGCTCCGGCTCGTCGTCGAACAGGCGTAGCAGCACCTCGCTCAGAGCCTCACCGTTGGCCACCTCCACCAGCGCCCGGGCCTGGCGCAGCTCATCGGCAATGTCACTGAAGTTGGCCAACGCCGGCCCGCTAAGTACCGGTACGCCCATGGCAGCGGGCTCGAGCAAGTTATGTCCGCCGACCGGCACCAGGCTTCCGCCCACGAAGGCAAGGTCCGCGGCCCCGTAAAGGGTGAGCAGCTCCCCCATGGTATCGCCCAGATAGACGGCAGTGCACGCCTCGGGCCATTCACCCAGCGAGCGCCGGGCGAGCGGAAGGCCGCGGTCGCCGCACTGCTTCGCCACCTCGCCAAAGCGCTGGGGATGGCGTGGGACGAGAATCAGCAGAGCAGTGGGGTAGTGTTGACGCAGCCGCGACTGCACCTCGAGCAGGATCGTTTCTTCACCCGGGTGCGTCGAGCCGGCGATCCATACCGGACGCGGCCCCAGCGCCTGGCACAGCTGCTGGCTCGCGGCCAGCTGCTGTGCCGACACCTCCAGGTCGAACTTCAGCGAGCCAACGACCGTCGTGCGTGCGGCCGGCATACCGAGACGCCGGAAGCGCCCGGCATCGGTCCGGGACTTGGCGGCCAGCCAGTCGACTCGGGCTAGCGCATCCGCCAGTAGCGGCCGAATGCGCCAGTAACGCCGAAAGGCCCGCGACGACAGGCGCCCGTTGACCACTGCCACTGGCACGCCGGCTCGACTGCAGCCGGCAATCAGGTTGGGCCATAGCTCCGTCTCGAACAACAACGCCAGCTCCGGGCGTAGCCGCGCGAGAAAGCGCCGTGCCGCTCCCGGGAAGTCGAGGGGCACGAAGTGATGGCTCACCTTGCCGCCGGATGCGGTGGCCGTGAGTTCTCGGGCGATCGCCGCTACCCGCTCGGCGCCAGTGGCGGTCATCGTCGTGATGACCAAATGGTGATGTGGATAGCGCTCGTGCAGCGCCACGATCAACGGGCGGGCCGCCAGCACTTCGCCGACGGAGGCGCAGTGCAACCAGATCCGACGCTCTTGCGCGGGGTCCGCAGGAATCAAGCCGAGCCGCTCCCTGCGAGAGCGAGTGGGCACTTGCTCACGCCACACCCGCTGCCAGATCAGCGGTGCCAAGAGGTAGAGGGCTGCCGAATACAGGCGACGCGCCCAGCGCTGCGCTCCGCTCGTCATTGCTCGCGATCGAGAATGGTGGCAATCATGGCCGTGGTGGAAACGCCATCCTCGAAGTCGAGCACCCGCACTTCGCCACCCGCCGCACGCACGGCCTCGCCACCGGCGATCTGCTCGGGGCGGTAGTCGCCCCCTTTGACCAGCACGTCGGGCAGTACTGCCTCGATCAGTCGCTGCGGCGTGTCTTCGCCGAAAGGCACCACCCAGTCGACCGCCCCCAGACCGGCCAGCACCTGCATGCGCCGCGCCAGAGTGTTGATGGGCCGCTTGAGGCCCTTGAGACGCGCCACGGAGGCATCGTCATTGACGGCCACGATCAGCCGGTCGCCAAGCTCGCGGGCGTGTTCCAGGTAGGCGACGTGGCCGGCGTGGAGGATGTCGAAGCAGCCGTTGGTCATCACCACCCGCTCACCGCGGGCCTGGGCGGCGCGAACCGCCTCGACCAGCGGCGCCTCGGCGATGACGCCGAACTCGGCCAGCTTGTCGCCTTGCAGGGCGGTGTAGAGCTCGGCAATGGAGAGCGTGGCGGTCCCGGGTTTGGCCACCACCAGGCCAGCGGCGAGGTTGGACAGCATCATCGCCTCGGGGAAGGCATGGCCCGCGGCGAGCGCCAGGCCCAGCACCCCGATCACGGTGTCCCCGGCGCCGGTGACGTCGAACACCTCGCGGGCGCGGGTCGGCAAGTGCAGAGGCTCGTGCCCCTCGCGAATCAGCGTCATGCCCTTTTCACTGCGGGTGATCAGCAGCGCCTCTAGCTCGAGTTCGACGCGCAGCGCCTCGCCCTTGGTGGCCAGGTCGCTGTCGCTGTGGCAAGGGCCGACCACTGCCTCGAACTCGGTGAGGTTGGGGGTGATGACACTGGCACCGCGATACTTGGTGAAATCGCTGCCCTTGGGGTCGATCAGCACTCGCTTGCCGGCCGCACGCACCATCTCAATCAGCGTCTCGATCCGGTTCAGGGTGCCCTTGCCGTAGTCGGAGAGAATCACCAGATCGGCGGCGGGCAAGGCCTCGGCGACTCGTTCCATCAACTCACCGGTATCCGCCACCCCGAGGCCCTCCTCGAAGTCCAGACGGATCAACTGCTGGTTGCGACTCATCACCCGAAGCTTGGTGATCGTCGGCATGCCGGGGCGACGTGATAAGTAAGCGTTCACTTCGCTGGTTTCCAAACGCCGCGCCAGCTCGTCGGCATGCGCATCGTCACCCACCAGGCCGGCTAGCGATGCCTGGCCGCCCAGAGCCGTGATATTGAGTGCCACGTTGGCGGCACCACCGGGGCGATCCTCGGTGTCTTCCACGCGCACCACCGGCACCGGTGCCTCTGGCGAGATGCGCGAAGTGCCGCCATACCAGTAGCGATCGAGCATGACGTCGCCCACCACCAGAACGCGGGCCTGCTCCAGCGCGGTCAGGTCAAGCTTCATTGGGAGTCTCCGTTACGTTGCGTGCCGCCAGCAGGCGATCCAGCTGGGCGATCACGTCCTCGGCGTGAATCAGCGACATGGCATCGGGATGGCGAACGCGCTGTCCCCAGGGGATCGCTTCCGGCTCCTTGTGCAGATAGGTCCGCACGGCATCGGGATAGCGATCGACCACGTAGTCACGCCATTGGTAGGGTGCGGCACGATCCGGATTGGTGGTGGCATAGAGGCCGACCACCGGAGTGCCCAGGGCGTTGGCCATGTGCACCGGCCCCGAGTCGGGCGCCACCACGGCACGCGCCCCCTGAATCAACGCCAGCAGTCCCTTGAGCGAAGAACGACCGATGGCGTCGACCACCGCTTCAGGACGGCACAAGCGGCGAATCCGCTCGCCCATTTCACGCTCCGCCGTACTACCGCCGCCGGTGAGCAGCGCCTTGAGGCCGTGCTGAACCCAGGCGTGTTCGATCACCGCGGCATAGCCCTCGGCCGACCAGTTGCGAAAGTTGCGCAGCCGCGGATTGGCACAGGGACTGAGCAGCAGGTAGGGTGCCTGGCCACTGAGCGTGGCTGCCTCGGCGACGGCGCTCTCCGGCACCGGCAGATTCCAATCGAGCGACAGATCCTCCACGCCGAGCAGCTGGGCGAAGTCGAGGAAGGACTCCAGCACGTGGGCCCGCGGATGAGGCGCGATGTGGCGCTGGGTGAACCAGTGCTGGGCATCCTTGGCCCGCGCCTTGTCGTAGCCGACGCGCACGTCGGCCTTGAGCCCCAGGGAAAGCACGCTGGCGCGCAGTGCCTGCTGCATGTGCAGCAGCACATCGAAGCGTGTCTCGGCAAGCTCCCGCCACAGCTCGCGCATGCCGGCCAGGCCCGCCGCCTTGTCGTAGACGACGAACTCGACCCCGGAAAGCCCCGTCAGTAGACTGTATTCCGTCTTGCCGATGATCCAGGTGATCCGCGCCTCGGGCCACTGGCGCTGCAGCGCCCTCACGGTAGGAACCAGATTGCAGACATCGCCCAGGGCGGAGAGGCGGAGGACGCCGATATGGCGAGGTTCGGCAGGCAGAGGATGCTTCATGCGCTTGGCAACGTATCGGACGAGAAAGAGCGTCATTCTATATGATGCCGACAGTGTATGTGACGCCGACTCGGCGCCACAACTTGGTCCGGCTCTTCTCGATCCCGATGCCTGGCGCCAGCACGGGCTCGTCGTGGGCGAAGCGCCCGGCCGTGGTGCCAGCCTGTTCCTCGATGCCGGCGAGGAGCAGTGGGTGCTACGCCCCTACCGCCGCGGCGGCATGATCGCGCGGTTGAGCGAGCGCCGCTACGTATGGGCCGGCCTGGAACGCACCCGTGCCTTTCGCGAATTCCGGCTCACCGCCGACCTGTATGCGCAAGGCCTTCCCGTGCCACGCCCGGTGGCCGCCGGCGTTACCCGTTACGGACTGACCTACGAGGCGGCCCTGATCACCGTACGCATTCCGGGCGCCCGCACCCTTGCCGACCTGCTGATCGCCGATGAAGCCGACGACGACCTGCTGCAACGCGTTGGCGCCACCATCCGCCGCTTCCACGACGCCGGGCTGGATCACGTCGACCTCAATGCCCGCAACCTGCTGGTGGATCAGGAGAACAAGGTCTGGATGATCGACCTGGATCGGTGTCGGCTGCAACCGCCTGGAAGTTGGCAGCAAGCCAACCTGGAGCGACTCCACCGATCTCTGGTGAAGTTTAGAAATACGCACGCGATGCATGCGATTGATCAGGGGTATGCACGTTGAGGCAGCGATAACTGCCCCGATCTTTCGAAATATTTTTGCAGAACCAACATCCCGATGAGGCGTTCACGGGACTCATTACGGAACTGAGCCACGTAGCGATTGGCATTGCGAACGATGGCTTTTGCCTCATCTGGATGGTGAGTGTAGTAGTGGATTTTTTCTTCCAGATCAGAATAATCGTCCTTCAACTCTACGTAGTGGTATGCTGGTATCAAAGTGCCTTCCATGAACCAGGTTTCGAATTTTGGCCGCGTCATGAAACACAGCGAATTCGAAGCCATGGCCCACTTCAGGTTCGTAGCCACATCGTTGCCTTCGATGCTCAGTATGAATTTGTAGTTCAGCTGCTCGGGAACCGACATGAAAGCGCGATGCCAAGGCATGCCCTGAGCCTTTCGATGCACGTCGCCAACGTTGCAGAGTGGATGATCATGAAACGCCTGGATAAAATACTGACGATGCGGCTGGTGGCACGCCCCTCGCCAGACGAGCTGATCATGCTTCGCTTCGAAAGGTACCTTGTCATCGACAAAATAGTAGTGCCGAACTCGATTCAGCTTCAACAGTACGGCATTGGCATTGTCTGACACAATCGGGCGACTCTTGACTAAGGCGGGTCTTTCTGGAACCCACTTGACATCGCCGAATAGATGATCAAAGCGATATTCACCGGGGAAGGCTCTCAATAGCGTCAACAAGTCCAGGTAGTATGACCAACTCTTCTCACGCTGAAAAGCATCGATGCGCCGGGATTGTTCGGACGGGTCAAACGGTTCGCTCAACCGATTGTAATATTGGACACGCCTGCATATGGCACTGACCTCTTCGACAGGGAGTCGCTCTAGGTCGGCCAACGCTCGCTCAAACCAGCGCCGTTGCCAAGTAGCAGGTATTGCAAGACTCAAAAAATGCCGGGTATAGAATCCCAGCTTGTGAAGGTTCTTGTGCGCCCGTTGGGTCAAAGCGCTCACTGGATTCCCCCACTTTCAACATGGCAAACCGAACGCTTGCCAACGGACTGGTGGTTGACAGTGTCGTTACCCATTATCACTTTTCGCAACAGCAGAAACATCTCCAAGCGCCCCAGACTCCCGAAAACTTCGACATGAAGTCATTGACGATCGAGACCGACTAACATCGAGTCAAGCTTTTCTCCATTGCCAACCACATCTTCCGTAACTTCACTCCACCATCCATAATGTACCGCCTTAATTCTTACGACGATGCTCTCCAACCCCAGAACCTTTGCCATTGCCAAGCGGTGCAGGCCACGGTTGAGCTTCAGAAGCTGACCATCACGCCCAACCGCAACAGCAAGCGCATCTTTTCCAAGCGAGCCATCAAAGCTATTTTCCTGCATATTTTTCATATAACCGACATATCGACCAAGATACGTCATTATTTTCTCAGGCGCATCAAGAAAAACCCCCTTTTGGTAGGAGCGTAACGGCTTCCCAGACTGCAACTTTTTCGAGAGATCGCCATAGGCAATGCTTTTAGAAAGATCATCTCGGTGACCCCAGATGTCTTCAATGAATGGGTAGCGATTGACCGATCTAAAATCAATGGTCTTCAAATCCCAATCTCCTGCCCAAATAAACTGACTCCTCGCCCTTTTCCCTTGAGACTTAGATTCAAAAGAATCAACCATTGAGGCGTGATGCGTTATTTCTTTAGGATCAACCACAATAACCAATGATTCTCCACAATATAGCTCCACACTACGTCGCGGAAGCCCTGATTTTTCTATATAACTTGCAAACCTACCATCTCTCACCCAGTTAAGGAAAAGCATATTCTCAAGAGAATTAACAAGCATCGATACGATAGCTTCACGTACCTTATGAGAATAACGAGACCGAAGCATGGCACATCGCAAGCTTGGATGATAAAGCTCCGGGTTTACTTTTTTACCAGCAGGTGTCAATGGGCATTTCATTGCATCAACACTCTTTAAAAATGATTAAATATGTAAATACATTATACATAGGCACCGCTTTAACTTACAATCCCTACCAGTTATAAATTTGACACCATGATATTAAAAACCACTAATACAATAACTGCCAAACGCTAACTATTCACCTTCATTACTTCACCGAAAGAAACCTAAAAAACAGAACTAAAATTAAGCTAAACTTGACTTACTTCATTCAAACCAGATCCTGCGCAAACCTTAGTACTTAGCAAAGATTTCTCAAACCGCTCTCGGTTAACACTTTCAGAATCACGCGCACGCTCTTCATGATGGAGGTGAGCCACGAAAGAATACAACTTCCCTTCTTTCCTCGTAACCCCAAGATTTAGCAAGCGTGCAACAAGGTCACTATCTTCTAGCCCCCATCCTACGAAGGCATTATCAAACCCATTAACCTCAATAAGATCCTTTCTCCATACAGCCATGTTACACGTTACCGCGCCTTTCCATCGCTGCGCACGCGAATGCCTCAAAGGCCCCAAGGGTAACTTTAGCAAAGGATGAGGACGTTTAATTTTACGAGAAAAACAGAAACTGAGCAACGCTCTACGGGTTAGGGGTATTATATTTTCAGGATCATTTAGAAGATCCCTTGTAGCCTCGGACCTGATCTTTACACGTGACCCAGCAACAAAACAGCCTTCTTGTGCTAAGGATATATGGTCAGCAATGAAGGTTGGCGGAAGCAAACAATCTCCGTCTATAAAAATCACATAATCACCTGTCGCGGCTGCTATAGCTCGATTCCTTATAGCAGCCGCGCGAAAGCCACGATCCTCATGCCAAACATGGTGAAGGTTAGATACTGCTTTTTCTTTTATTTTCAATACCACATCGCGTGTTGCATCACTTGATCCGTCATCGGCGACAATAACTTCATAGCTATCATAAGATTGCCGAAAAGCCGTATGCAGCGAGGCTTTCAAAGCTTCTGGCCAGTTGTAAGTAGTAATCACCAAACTAACCTTCATATCTTTTACCTTTCCTCCAATATCTTTGGAAAGTTTTAGTGTATTTAAAATAGACGCCAACACTCTCTCCAAATGCAATAGAGAATCCCCTCCACCCCGAAAGAAAACCAACCTTAATGATATAAGAGCGCACGAAGGCAAATATTGTCTTCACAATAATAATGGGGAAAGGATACAGTTTAGCCTTTCCCGAATCAGCATATATTTCAGAATAAAGCTGTGCTTTATCTAAAAGCTGTGAAACATCTTGTATCGCATCATGGTGGATCAAACCGCCAAATTCATGCACAATCGCTTCGTCATCAAACTCGATTTTTTCATGCACGCGATTATTGTTAAAAGCATAAAAATCTTTATTATAAACTCGAACAAGGTAATCGCCACCCCAGCCATTTGTGCGGACCTTTTTTCCACAAAAATAATTCTCTCGATGTAGCCGTCCTACTTCTCTATTACATTTTGGCTCCCAATTTTTTAACTCTTCTAACAGCACTCTATCCGGCCGTTCATCAATGTCTAATGATAAGACCCAAGATGTCTTAGCATAGCTCGCAGCCAAGTTCTTGGTTGGGCCAAACCCTATGAATAAACCTTGTTTCACTTCAACATTATCGAAAGTTTTTGCAAATTCAATGCTTCTATCCGTAGAGCCATTATCGAAGAGAACAACTCGACGAAATATTTGGAGACATTTCAGAGTTTTTTTCATATGCTGTTCACCATTTTTCACAATGATGACAGGTGTTATATTCTCAATAAAGCTAGCCATGTAAACATCTCCGGTGTTCCAAGGCCTCCTATGCGGGCTACAATAACCGAAACACTACGACATAGAAGCCACAGGCACATATGTTAGCACGTCTACAAAATATGGGTACTCATACCCGCTGGTGGGCCTTGCTGGTCATCGGCCTGTGGCTTGGCCACGCCATCGCTTCCATGGCGCTGTTGCCCCCATGGCTGATGTTTCCCATCGCCGCTGCTTGGCTGTGGCTGGGCTGGCAGTTTCGCTGGGGAGCTGCCGCGCCTCCCACCCAGCGCAGCTGGCCCTGGTCGCTATTTCCCATTGCCCTGTGGGGGCTCTACATCTATCTGGCCGACAGCTTCGGCGAGGTCGATCTCGGAGCGGTCTTCTTTCACCTTCAAGCCGGCATGCAAGGCCATGGGGGCGTCGACCGGAGTCTCGCTGCCATCGGCTACACGCTCTCCATGATCGCTCTGCTGGTCAGCTTTACCTGGCTGACGCACCATGATGGGCGGTGGCATCGGGTCGAGCACTTCCTGGCCCTGGTGCTGCTGGCCAGTAACCCATTGCTCTATGGCGTATCGCAACGCGGTGCCGCCATCGTCACCGATGATGGTGCCTGGGTAGACCGCCAGTACGTCGAGCCCGTCGTCCTCGATGCACCGGCTTCTCCTCCCAACTTACTGCTGCTCTACCTGGAGAGCATTGAGCGAACCTACTCGGATCGTGAACGCTTCGGCGACGCCTATGCAGACCTCGAGGCCATTGGCGAAGAGGCTCTGGTCTTCGAAGGCGTCAAGCAGATCGACAACACCGGCTGGACCATGGCCGGCATGATCGCTAGCCAGTGCGGCACACCGCTGATGCCGGCTGGACTGCTTCACGACAGCCAGCTCGAACCACTCGACCAGGTGGTGCCCGGCGTGGACTGCCTGGGTGATGTCTTGTCCTCTCATGGCTATCGCCTGAGCTACCTCGGTGGGGCAAGCACCGATTTCGCCGGCAAGGGCGTCTTCTACGAAGGCCACGGTTTCGAGCGAGTGCTCGGCCGAGACGCGCTGCAACCTCGGTTGGACGATCCTGACTACGTCAATAACTGGGGGCTCTACGACGACTCTCTCTACGACTTCACCGTGGATGAGATACGCCGCCTCGATGCAACCAACGAGCCCTGGGGAGTCGTCAGTCTGAGCATCACCGGCCATGCACCGAATGGCTACCCTGCTCAACGCTGCCGCGAACGCCAGGGTGAATTCGGTGGTCAGGACATTCTCTACTCCGTCGAATGCTCCACCTGGCTGGCCCGGAAGCTGATCGAACGGCTGGATACGGAAGGGCTACTCAACAATACCTTGGTGGTAATCGCCAGCGACCATCTCACCATGCGCGTATCGGCCTGGGAAGCGCTGATCGAGAGCGAGCGCGAGAATACTTTCATGCTGCTGGGCCCTTATGTTCCCGCCGAACGTCGTCATCGATCGTCTTCCATGATGGATGTCTTCCCCACCGTGCTCGAGGCGATGGGCTTCACCATCGACTGGCACCGGGCAGGACTGGGCGTTTCGCTTCTGTCGAACGAGCCCACCCTGGTCGAAGAACACGGCCTGGAGACGCTCAACGCACGCATGCGTGGAGAGACCGCCCTGCAAGAGCGGCTTTGGGAAGGCCTCGCCCCTCAGCGCCAGGACGATCCCCCGGAAACGCCACAAGAGCAGGTGGTGGAGACACCCGAAGACACGGCAGACGAACCGGCCCCAGTCATGCAGTGACGCCCATCAGCCGCTGGCGATGCGCTCGCCAGCCGGCCCGTCAGCCGCCAGAATCGCCTTCAGCAAACGCTCCGGCGAGAGGTCGACAAGACACCGGGTATGGCCGAGCGGGCAGTGGCGCTCGAAGCAAGGGGAGCATTCCACCCCCAGGTAGTGGATTTCGGCATTGTCGGTAAGAGGCGGCGTATAGGTCGGCGAGGAAGAACCGTAAATGGCTTGTATGCGCGTGCCAACGGCTGCCGCTACGTGCATCAGCCCGGAATCGTTGGTCACCACTTGGCGGCAATCGGCGAGCAAGTCGACGGCGTCGGCCAGTCGCGTCTTGCCACATAGATCATGGGTTCGTGCCAGACCCGCGGCGATCTCTTGACCCGCCTCGGCATCCTTGGGGCCACCCAGCACCCGAACCTCGAAGCCCAACGCAACGAGGCGCTCGGCCAGAGTACGAAAATGCCTCAGCGGCCATTGCTTGGCGGGACCGTACTCAGCACCCGGCATCATGCCGATGGCAGGCCGCGACGAGAGACCGAGCGCCAGACGCTGCTCGACGAGGTTCTCCGGATCCACGCAGAGCCGCGGATGGGGTAGTGCGAAGTCGCCTCTGGCCGCTTCGGCAGCCGGCAGACCCAGTGCCACGAAACGCTTGACGGTCTGGTCCAGCACCCGCTTGTCGAGCACCCGACGATCGTTGACCAAACCATAGCGTTGCTCCCCGGTAAACCCCGTCCGGCGGGGTATGCCGGCCATGAATGGCACGAGAGCCGACTTCCACGAACGCGGCAGCACGATCGCCCAATCGAATCGCCCGCGCAGTTTTTTCGCCAGCGCGCGCCGAGGGCGCCAGCCGAACTTGCCGTGCTGGGTTGCCAACTCGGCCACTTCGCCCACTTCGGGCATGCGCTCGAGGATGGGACGCGACCAGGGCGGTGCCGCGACACCGAGGTAGCACCCGGGATATCGAGCCTTGAGCGTTTTGAACAGGCTCTGCGCCATCACCATGTCGCCCACCCAGGAAGGGCCGACCACGAGGATGCGTGGCGCCACGCCGGCATCAGCCATTCAGCCACTCCAGATACTCGCCAACTCCCTCGGCCACGGTACGAAACTCGCGATCGTAGCCCGCCTTGCGCAACCGCGATATGTCGGCCCGGGTATAGCTCTGATAACGCCCCTTGAGCTCCTCGGGAAAGTCGATGTATTCGATCTCGCCACGGCCATAATAGCCGACCACCGCCTCTCCGATCGCCTTGAACGGCTCGGCACGACCGCTCCCCAGATTGAAGATGCCGGACCTGTCGGAATGGTCGAGGAACCACAGGTTGACGTCGACCACATCGCCTACGTAGACGAAGTCGCGGCTCTGCATGCCCGCCTCATAGCCGTCCCAGGCGCCGAACAACTTGAGGTTATCGCCGGCGCGAATCTGCGTATGGTGATGATAGGCGACGCTGGCCATTTTTCCCTTGTGCTGCTCGCGGGGACCATAGACATTGAAGTAGCGAAAACCCACCACCTGGCTATCGAACTCGTGCCAACGCGCACGCACGTACTGGTCGAACAGCAGTTTCGAGTAGCCGTAGACATTGAGCGGCTTCTCGTACTCAGGCGCCTCCACGAACACCTCGCTGCCACCATAGGTGGCTGCCGAGGAAGCGTACAGAAAGGGGATCCCCTGGCGCTGACAGAAGTGCAGCAGCACCTTGGAGTACTCGAAATTGTTGTCGAGCATGAAGCGACCATCCCACTCGGTGGTATCGGAGCAGGCCCCTTCGTGGAAGACTGCCTCGATGGGCGGTAGCTGGGATGGCTCACCACGCAATACCGCTTCCACCCGCGCGCGGAAGTCGTCCTTGTCCAGATAGTCACCGAGTGTGCAGTCCGCCAAGTTGACGAACTTGGTACCATCGGCAAGGTCATCGACGACCAGAACGTCATCACGGCCCTGCGCATTGAGCGCCTTGACCAGATTGGCGCCAATGAAGCCGGCCCCGCCTGTCACTACGATCATGGAATTCCTCACTATGGCGCAGCGGGCTGCGCCTATAACCAATGTGCCTGTGATTGTATACTTGGCCACCAGTGAATTCATGGCCAACGGTGCTTTCCGATGACGCTCTCGACACTCTCGTCGACCTCGACCCCGGGGTCGACGCCGGACGCGACGACCTTCCAGGGCCTGATCCTGGCCCTACAGCAGTACTGGGCCGAACAGGGCTGCGTGGTGCTTCAGCCACTCGACATGGAAGTCGGTGCCGGCACCTTCCACCCCGCCACCTTCCTGCGCTCCATCGGCCCCGAGTCGTGGAACGCCGCCTATGTACAGCCCTCGCGCCGCCCTACCGACGGCCGCTACGGCGAGAACCCCAACCGTTTGCAACACTACTACCAGTTTCAGGTGGTGATGAAACCCTCCCCGGCGGAGCTTCAGGCACTCTACTTGGGCTCGCTGGAGCGCCTGGGCATCGACCCGCTGGTGCACGACATCCGCTTCGTCGAAGACAACTGGGAGTCGCCCACCCTGGGCGCCTGGGGCCTGGGTTGGGAAGTATGGCTCAATGGCATGGAAGTGACGCAGTTCACCTACTTCCAGCAGGCCGGCGGCCTCGAATGTTTCCCCGTGACCGGCGAGCTCACCTACGGCCTCGAACGCATTGCCATGTATCTGCAGGACGTCGACAGCGTCTATGACCTGGTGTGGACCGTGGCACCCGACGGCTCACGAGTCACCTACGGTGACGTCTACCTGCAGAACGAGCGCGAACAGTCCGCCTATAATTTCGAACATGCCGATGTACCGGCACTGTTCGCGGCATTCGACCACCAGGAACAGGAGTGCGGCAAACTGCTCGCCGCGAGCCTGCCGCTGCCCGCCTACGAACAGGTACTCAAGGCCTCGCATACCTTCAACCTGCTCGACGCCCGACACGCCATTTCGGTGACCGAGCGCCAGCGCTATATCCTGCGCGTGCGTACCATGGCCCGCGATGTGGCACACGCCTATTATGCATCGCGCCGGGCGGCCGGCTTCCCCATGGCGCCCGAAGCGCTGCGCCACGAGCTACTGGCCGAAGAATCGCTGACCGACCAGGGAGACGCATGAGCATGGCTGCCACCACCTTTCTGTTGGAACTGGGCGTCGAGGAACTGCCGCCCCACGCCATCGATACCCTTTCCGATGCCCTGGCCGACGGCGTCCAACACGGCCTCGCCGAAGCCGACATCGAACACGGCGCCATACGCGCCTATGCAACGCCTCGCCGCCTTGCCGTGCAGGTCCATGAGTTGGCCGACAAGCAGCCCGACCGTGAGGTCGAGCGCCGCGGCCCGGCTCTGGCCGCTGCCTTCAAGGAGGGTCAACCCACCAAGGCGGCCGAAGGCTTCGCTCGCTCCTGCGGCGTCGACGTCAGCGAACTGATTCAGCTGGAAACCGACAAGGGTACCTGGCTCGGTTATCGTGAGCGGCGCCCCGGCGAGACCACTAAAGACCTGCTGCCGGCCATCGTCAGCAAGGCCATCGCTGGATTGCCGGTCCCCAAGTATATGCGTTGGGGCGCCTCGCGCACCGAGTTCTCGCGCCCCGTGCACTGGCTGGTGATGCTGTACGGCAACGAGGTCGTGCCTGCTGAGGCCCTCGGGCTCACTGCCGGACGTACCACCTTCGGGCACCGCTTCCACGCTCCCGAGGCGATCGAGCTGTCCCGCGCCGACGACTACCTTTCCGCAATGGAGAGTGCCTGGGTCCTTGCCGATCGTGAGCAGCGTCGCGAACGCATCCGCGAGCAAGTACTGGCCGAGGCCGAGGTGCAAGAGGCCTCGGCAGTCATCGATGAAGATCTGCTTACCGAGGTCAGCGGACTGGTCGAATGGCCGGTAGCGTTGACCGGCAG
This sequence comes from Halomonas faecis, assembly GCF_010993975.1. Taxonomy (GTDB): domain Bacteria; phylum Pseudomonadota; class Gammaproteobacteria; order Pseudomonadales; family Halomonadaceae; genus Halomonas; species Halomonas faecis. Next base: position 4,304 of record NZ_JAACZO010000043.1, on the reverse strand, counting down.
CTTCGACGAGCGCTTCCTCGAAGTGCCGCCCGAGTGCCTCATCTCATCGATGAAGGCCAACCAGAAGTACTTCCATCTGTTGGACGATGCCGGCCGGCTCAAACCCCTTTTCATCACCATCGCCAACATCGACAGCGCCGATCCGCAGCAAGTCGTCGAAGGCAACGAAAAGGTCATTCGTCCGCGCCTGGCCGATGCCGCCTTCTTCTTCGATACCGACCGCAAGCGACCGCTGGCCGATCGCATCCCCGAGCTTGCCAGCGTGCTCTTCCAGCAGCAGTTGGGCTCTTTGACCGACAAGGCCCACCGCAGTGCCGCCGTGGCCGCCTTCGTCGCCGGCCAGATCGATGGTGACGTCGGTCATGCGCGGCGTGCCGCCGAGCTAGCCAAGTGCGACCTGGTGACCGAGATGGTGCTCGAGTTCCCTGAGCTGCAGGGCATCATGGGACGTTACTACGCCATTCATGACGGCGAACCCTCCGAAGTGGCCCAGGCTCTCGAGGAGCAGTACCTGCCGCGCTTCGCCACCGACGCCATCCCTGCCAGCGGCACCGGCCAGGCCCTGGCGCTCGCCGACCGCCTCGACACCTTGACCGGCATCTTTGGCATCGGCGCCCGCCCCTCCGGCACCAAGGATCCATTCGCGCTGCGCCGAGCCGCCATTGGCGTGCTGAACATTCTAGTCAAGGGCGAACTCGACCTCGACCTTCGCGAGCTGCTCGAACTGGCTGCTGCCCAGCACCAGGAACTGCCCTACGCGGACGGCCTGGTCGACGAAGTTCTCGACTATATGCTCGACCGCTTTCGCGCCTGGGCTCAGGACGAAGGCATCGATGCCGAGGTCTATCTTGCCGTGCGTGCCCGCCCCGTCACCCGTCCATTGGATTTCGCACGACGGCTACACGCCGTCGCCGCCTTCGCCGGCCGTGAGGAAGCGACGGCACTGGCTGCTGCCAACAAGCGGGTCTCCAATATCCTGGCCAAGCAGGCAGGCGAGGTCGGCAGCGAGATCGATACCGGGCTGCTGCAAGAGAGCGCCGAGAAGGCGCTCCACGAGGCGGTGGCCGCCCAGCATGAGCACGTCATGCCGCTGTTCGCCTCAGGCCACTATCAGGAGGCCCTGGACGCCCTGGCCAGCCTGCGCGAACCGGTGGACACCTTCTTCGACCAGGTCATGGTCATGGCCGAAGACGAGGCGGTGCGCCGTAATCGTCTCGCCCTGCTGGCGAGCCTGCGCGGCCTCTTCCTGGAAGTGGCCGATATCGCTCAGCTCCAGCAGTAGGCCCCCACGCACAGGAAGGCGAAGGCCGGCAAGCGTCATGCTTGCCGGCCTTTTTCGTATCCGAGCGCTTCCCATGTTTCACGTGGAACACCCGACCTTCCCCTACGGCATCAGAATAACGCTCTTGCCCAGGGGCGCCGAAGACGATAGTGCCTCCCGTATCGCTTCCGGCACATAGCGCCCTCCGATCAAGGGGCGCAACCCATACCGGACCATGAATGCCAGCAGTGCCTCGAAATGCTGGCGGCTGCCGACGCTGACACCGACCAGATGTAACAGCTTCGCCAGCATGGGCCCGACTAGCTCACCCTCGACCCGATCGCTCTCGAGAAAGCCGATGATGGCAACTCGACCCCGCGTGGCCATGACCGGCAGCACCAGCTCCGTCAGCATTCGTCCCCCAACGACCTCCAAGGCCACATCGATGCCATGTCCGGCACTCGCCTCCAGGATGGCCTCACGCCGATCGGCGGCGCTTCCGGGACCGATGACGGCCGTGGCACCTTGTTCACGCAAGGCCCGACTACGTTCGTCGTCATCCCGCGATGTCAGTACCACAGGGTGCGCCCCAGCGGCGGCGGCCTGTTGCAGCGCCTGCAAGGAGACATTACCGCTGCCCTCGATCAGCACCCAGCGTCCCGCCAGGGCCTTGATATCTCCTAGTGCATGCCATGCCGTGACTCCGGAGATGGCCAGGGCGGCCGCCTCCTCGAAACGCCAGCCTTCCGGCATCGGCAGCAGGGCCGAGGCCGGAAGGATGATCTCTTCCGCCAACCAGCCATCCACGGGGCCTCCGACCTTGCTGGCATGATACATCTGCTGGAAAGGGCCCTCCAGCCAGGCGCTGGTATAGTGTCCCAGGACTTTCTGCCCCGGAACCAGGGTATCGACGCCCTCCCCCACCTCGATCACCTCACCGGCGCCCTCCGAGAGCGGTACATAGGGCCTTGGCATATCCGGCAGGTACTCTCCTCGCAGCAGCGCCAGGTCGCGATAATTGGTGGCGGCAGCCCGTACCCGAATCCGCACCTCCTGCTCGGCCAGCGCTCGCCGTGGCCTCTCCACTCGCTTCAAGGCATCCCACCCAAAGCCCTGGACTTCATACGCCCACATGTCTATCACTCCTTTTCATCCGCCTCAGGGAATGCCTCGATCATGCGGCGGTGAGATGTCCGTTTCCAGCGCGTCGCTTGCTATGCTGTCTTGCGTGCCGTGCAAGAATCTGTGTATAGACACCCCCTTCCTCCAGCCACTGGTCCCCGTCATGACGCGACACCATGGTGTGACCCTCGACGAAATCGCCGCCTTCATCGAGGTAGCACGCCGCGGCTCCCTGCAGGCCGCTGCCGAAACGCTATTGATCAGCAGCGGCTCGGTCAGTCGGCGGCTCGATGCTCTGGAGCAGCGCCTTGGCACACGATTGCTGAACCGCTCGACCCGGGCTCTGACCCTGACCGAGGACGGAGAGCACTATCTCGTCCAGGTGGAGCCCGCACTGGCCGATATCACCCAGGCAGGAGACCGCCTGCGAGACCGGCACAATGGTCCCCAGGGCGAGCTACGCGTCTCCCTGCCGGTCAACTATGGCCGCCTGCATATTGCCCCTCATCTGGCCGATTTTCTGCGCCTGCATCCCTCGGTCAGCATCGATGCCTGCTTCGATGATCATTTCGTCGATATCATCGGAGAAGGCTTCGATCTGGCCATCCGTATCGGCCAGCTCGGCGACTCCCGGTTGGTGGCCAGGCGCATCGCCAAAGACCGTCGCCTGATCGTGGCGGCACCTGACTATCTGGCTCACCATGGCGAGCCGCGCCATCCTCGTGACCTGCTCGATCATCACTGCCTTCACTTCACGCGTTTTCAGGGACCGGCGCAATGGATATTGCAACGTGATGACGAGCGCCATGTCGTTCCCGTTCGGGGCCGGCTCAAGTCCAATTACGGTCTACCCCTGACCCTAGCCGCCGAGCAGGGACTAGGCCTGGTCCAGACCTCGGCGTCAATCGTTGGCGAAGCCCTGGCCAGCGGGCGTTTGCATGAAGTGCTGAGCGACTGGAGATTGCCCAATATCGCCGTCCATGCCGTCATACCCGCACGCCAGCATACGCCCCTCAAGGTCTCGGCCTTTATCGACTTTCTGGTCGAACGCCTGCCGTTATCATAGGCCTAGGCCAGGCAGCAACTGTTCCACGTGAAACATCTCCGTTTCGCAAAGCTGGAGCGAGCGCGCCACTGACCAGACAGATTCGAATATCTCGGATGCTGTTTCACGTGAAACATGCCACGATAGCAACAAGCCCACACCGACAGACTGTTACTCTATGCCAAGTGCCGACCGCCTGGTGATCCTCGACCGGGATGGGGTTATCAACCAGGATTCCGATGACTACATCAAGACACTCGATGAATTCATCCCCTATCCCAGCGCTATCGCAGCCATCGCGCGATTGAGTCAGGCCGGCTGGTCGGTAGCCGTCGCCACGAACCAGTCGGGTATCGCTCGTGGTTATTACGACGAGACTACGCTGGAAACCATGCATCACCGGCTTCATACCCTGGTTCGGGAGGCGGGAGGAGAAATCGCCCATATTGCCGTTTGCCCGCATGGGCCCGACGACGGCTGCAGTTGCCGTAAGCCACTAACGGGGCTGCTCGAACAGATTCGAGATGCACTTGGCATGAAAACCCTGAAAGGCAGCTGGATGGTCGGCGACAGCCTGCGCGACGTTCAAGCCGGCGAAGCCATGGGCTGCCATTCAGCGCTCGTCCGCACGGGAAAAGGGGCGCGGACTCTAGCCAAGGGCAAGGGGCTGGAGACGGCAAGAGTCTTTGCCGACCTGGACGAGTTCGTCGACTGGCTAGTGACGACGCATTAGCCCGAAGCCCGAAGCCTGTTCTGGTCAAGTCAGAGCGGACACATTTTCAAGCCGCAGCTGCCAGTTCAATCTCCCTCGGCGTCTGGTAGCCCAGGGTCGAGTGGAGCCGGCAGCTGTTGTACTCCATCTCGATGTACTCGATC